>NZ_FCOB02000068.1 GCF_001545075.1 Caballeronia ptereochthonis | reverse complement strand
TGGCTGGGCCACTCCGAACCATGACGACGAGCCCGCACAAGCACTCTGGGCCAAAGCTGCTTTCTTTGGTTACTTTCTTTGCAGCAGCAAAGAAAGTGACTGCCGCCCCGCACAGGGGCAGTGCTAATAGACCACTAAGAAAACAGGATTCCACGAAAGCCCAACCCAAACGAACCAAACAACAAAGCGCGCTACCGAACAGACAAACCAAACGAACCAAAACAAAGCCGACAAAAACCAAACCACATAACCCAAAACCACAACGAAACAAAGGCATAAACTTACCCCACCGCCGAACGGCAAAAGGCAAAAAAAGAGGACGCGGCACATGGCAAATGCACTTCCCGACAAGTTGCTCCCGGGCGCCTCCTACCCGCTCGGAGCCAACTGGGACGGTCTTGGCGTCAACTTCGCGGTGTTTTCATCGAACGCGCACCGCATCGAACTCTGTCTCTTCGACAGCACCGGCCGCAAGGAACTGATGCGCTACGACCTGCCCGAGTGCACCGACGAGATTTGGCACGGCTATCTGCCCGGCGCGCATCCGGGCACCGTCTACGGATTTCGCGCGCATGGCCCGTATCAGCCGCAGCAGGGACATCGCTTCAATCCGCACAAGCTGCTGCTCGATCCCTACGCGAAGAAGCTCGTCGGCCCGTGGCGCTGGTCCGATGCGCTCTTCGGCTATCGGGTGCATTCGAACCGGCTCGACATGTCGATGGACCGCCGCGACTCCGCGCCCGCAATGCCCAAGTGCATCGTCACCGACGACGCCTTCGACTGGTCCCGCGACGTGCGTCCCGACACGCCCTGGGGCGAGACAATCATCTACGAAACCCACGTGCGCGGCACCTCGATGATGCGCGACGACATTCGCCAGCATGAGCGCGGCTCGTTCGCGGCGCTCTCGTCGCCGTGGTTCATCGAGCATCTGCAAAAGCTCGGTATCACCGCCGTCGAATTTCTTCCCGTGCACGCGTTGCTCAACGACCGCTTCCTCGTCGGGCGCGGCCTGAAGAATTACTGGGGCTATAACACCGCTGCGTTCTTCGCGCCGGAACCGTCGTATCTGTCGACGCATCGGCTGAACGAGATGCGCATCGCGGTCCGCCAGCTGCACGCGGCCGGCATCGAAGTGTTCCTCGACGTCGTCTACAACCACACCTGCGAAGGCAACGAACTCGGGCCGACCGTCTCGTGGCGCGGACTCGACAATGCGAGCTACTATCGCCTGATTCCCGGCGACGAGCGCCACTACATCAACGAGACCGGCTGCGGCAACACCGTCAACCTGTCGCATCCGCGCGTGCTGCAAATGGTGATGGATTCGCTGCGCTACTGGAGCACCGCATTCAACATCGACGGCTTCCGCTTCGATCTCGGCGTGACGCTCGGCCGCGAAGGTCATGGCTTCGACCCCGGCTCGGGATTCTTCGACGCAATCCGCCAAGACCCGATCCTCTCGACGCGCAAGCTCATCTCCGAGCCGTGGGACATCGGCCCGGACGGCTATCAGGTCGGCAATCATCCGCCGGGTTTCGCCGAATGGAACGACAAGTTCCGCGATGGCGTGCGGCGCTTCTGGCGCGGGGATTCGGGCATGCGCCCCGACCTCGCCGCGCGTCTCACCGGTTCCGCCGAGCTTTTCAACCGGCGCTTCAGGAAGCCGTGGGCATCGGTGAACTTCGTCGCGTCACATGACGGCTTCACACTCGCCGACGTCACCGCGTACGAACACAAGCACAACGAGGAGAATCAGGAAGGCAACAACGACGGCCATAACGAGAACTGCAGCGCGAACTGGGGCGTCGAAGGCCCGACCGACGATCCTGCGATTCTCGAAGTCCGCGCGCGTCTCGCCCGCTCGATGATCGCGACGACGCTGCTCTCGCTCGGCACGCCGATGCTGCTCAGCGGCGACGAATTCGGCCGCACGCAGCGCGGCAACAACAACGCCTATTGCCAGGATAACGAGACTTCCTGGATCGACTGGGAAGCCGCGCAAAGCCCGCAAGGCGTCTTGATGACGGACTTCGTCGCGAGAGTTATTGCATTGCGAAAAAACTACCCGGTCCTGCGCGAAACGCGCTTTCTTTACGGCGACCGCGAAGTGCTGCCCGGCCTCTACGATGTGAGCTGGTTCGACGAACGCGGCAACGCGCTCGCGATCGAATCCTGGCAGGACCCCGAGGGCCGCGCGCTCACGCTGCGGCGCGCCGGCCCCGGCATCGACGGCGAAATCGACGTGCTGCTTCTCATGTTCAACGGATCGTCGCAACCGCTCTCGTTCGTGCCGCCCGCGCCGCACTTGGAATGGAATGTGCTCCTCGATAGCGCGGAACCCGATTCGGTCACGCGGCCGCTCGTCGGCAGCGAGTTGGAGGTGGCCGCGCACAGCGTCGTCGTGCTGCTGGCCGAGCCCGCCGGCGACGCCGACTGGCAGGCGGTGTGGATGGCGGGGGCGCATCAGGGGCCGCGTCTTCTGACGGCGCTGCCGCCCGACCCCGGCACGATACCCTCGCATCGGCCGCCGGAAATCGACTTGCCGCACTGACGCGCGCACGCAACGCCGCAAGCAACGCAACCGACACCCGTCCGCGAAAATTCGCCGAAACAGCAGCAAAACAGGCAGGAAATCATGTCCGAACGTCCGATCGATCCGCACAAGCATCATCATGCGTATTGCCTTCCTTTCGGCGCGCATCTCACGGGCGCCGTGCGCGAGAATCCGCGCACGCGCTTTCGTTTCTGGGCGCCGTCGCGCAAGTCCGTGCAGGTGGAGATTGAGCGCGCGGGCAGCGCGCCCGAGCTGATCGACATGCAGGCGACGGGCGACGGCTGGTTCGAAGCCGAAGCCGACGGCGGCGCAGGCACGCTGTATCGCTATCGGCTCGACCCCGATCTCGCGGTGCCCGATCCGGCCTCGCGCTTTCAGCCGCAGGACGTGCACGGCCCAAGCGAAGTGATCGATCCGCGCGCCTATCGCTGGACGCACACGAACTGGCACGGCAGGCCGTGGGAAGAAACCGTGCTTTACGAACTGCACGTCGGCGCGATGGGCGGCTATGCGGGCGTCACCGCGCGCCTGCCCGAGCTCGCGCAACTGGGCGTGACCGCCATCGAGCTGATGCCGCTCAACGATTTCTCCGGCACGCGCAACTGGGGCTACGACGGCGTCCTGCCCTACGCGCCGGAGTCGTCGTACGGGCGCCCCGACGACCTGAAGAAGCTCATCGATACCGCGCACGGCCTCGGCCTGATGGTGTTTCTCGACGTGGTCTACAACCACTTCGGCCCGGACGGCAACTATCTGCACGCGTACGCGAAAGCTTTCTTTCGCGAGGGCGTGAACACGCCGTGGGGTCCGGCGATCGATTTCGAGCGTCCGCAAGTGCGCGACTTCTTCTTCGACAATGCCCTGTATTGGCTCAACGAATATCGTTTCGATGGCCTGCGCCTCGACGCGGTGCACGCGATCGACGACGACGAATGGCTGCGTGAATTCTCGCAACGCGTGCGCGGTTCCGTCGAGGCGAGCCGTCACGTGCATCTCGTGCTGGAAAACGAGCACAACACGGCGAATCTGCTGGAAGCGCATTTCGACGCGCAATGGAACGACGACGCGCACAATACGCTGCACGTGCTCCTCACCGGCGAAAACGAGAGCTACTACGGCGCGTATTGCGACAAGCCCGTCGAGAAGCTCGCGCGCGTTCTCGGCGAAGGCTTCGCGTATCAGGGTGATCCGTCGCCGATTCACGACGGCGCGCCGCGCGGCGAAAGGAGCGCGCATCTGCCGCCGACGCGCTTCGTGATGTTCCTGCAGAACCACGATCAGATCGGCAACCGCGCGATGGGCGATCGCCTGCGCTCCTTGACCGACGACGAATCGCTCTTCGCCGCGACGGGTCTCCTGCTGCTTTCGCCGCAGATTCCGCTGCTTTTCATGGAAGAGCAATACGGGTCGAAGCAGCCGTTCCTCTTCTTCACCGACTATCACGATCAGCTTGCCGATGCGGTGCGCGAAGGCCGCCGCCGCGAGTTCGCGAAGTTCTCCGCGTTCAGCGACGAAAAGCGCCGCACGCAGATTCCCGATCCGAACGACAGGAAGACCTTCGAGATGTCCTCGCCCGCAGCCGGCGACAAGCAGGACACGCAGGATCGTCTCGACTGGCTGCACTTCTATCGCTCGGCGCTGACCGTGCGCGCGAAGCTCATCACGCCCCGTCTGAAAGGCGCGAAATCGCTCGGCGCCGAGGTCCTTGGCGAAAAGGCGCTCGTCGCGCGCTGGAGGCTCGGCGACGGCGAGACGCTTACCGTCGCGCTGAATCTCGGCGGGACGGGTATCGCGCTGAAGGAGAAGCCGCCGGGCAAGATCATCTTCGAGACGCCGGCGCGCGCGCAGGATCGCGCGCGTGACGGCGAGCTCAGCGGCCGCACGTTCCTCGCATGGCTCACCGGCGAGGTGAACGAATACGCGATCGCCCATGATGCGCGCCGCTTCGAACCGGCATCCGCCGAAGGAAAGAGCTCGTGAGCGCCGCCACCAAAACGGGCGACGCCCGCGCCGCGCGGCCTGTGAGCAGCATCGAAGCGCTCGCGGAGCGCGCCGGCTTCGAGATTGAATGGAAGGACGCGCACAAGAAGATGCAGCGTGTGCCCGAAACCACGCTGCGCATCCTGCTCGAAAAGCTCGGCCTGCCGTGCGGCAATGCCGCGCAGATCAAGCAGAGCATGGCCGCCGTCGATGCGGAAATGAGCGGACGCAAGCTGCCGCCCCTCATTACGGCCGAGGTGGATCGCGGCATCGCGCTGCCGGTGTCGGCGGCGAAGTCGGGCGCGCGCTATCGCATCGAACTGGAAAGCGGCGCGGTGATCGACGGACGCTTCACCTCGCCCAAGGGCGAGATCGCGCTGCTCTCGCCGATCGCGGAGCCGGGCTATCACACCCTCGTCGTCAACGACCATCGCACGACGCTGGCAGTCGCGCCCGCGCGCTGCCACACGATCGACGATGCCTGGCGCACGCTGCACGACGATGCGACCCACGCGCCGCCGCTCTGGGGCGTCGCGGCGCAAGTGTATGGCTTGAGGCGCAACGGCGACGGCGGCGTCGGCGATTTCACCGCGCTCGCATCGCTCGCCACGCAGACGGCGAAGCGCGGCGGCCACGCGGTCGCCATCAGCCCGATGCACGCGATGTTCAGCGCCGAGCCAGGCAAGTTCAGCCCGTACTCGCCATCGTCGCGGCTCTTTCTCAACATCGCGCATGTCGATCCCGCCGCCGTGCTCGGCGCGCCCGCCGCGCGTGCGGCGATCGAGAAAGCCGGCGTCGCCGACGAGCTCACGGCGCTCGAACGTCTCACGCTGATCGACTGGCCGCGCGCGATGAAAGCGCGCCTCGCGGTCTTGCGGGCGCTCTTCGACGCGTTCTCGCAAGACCGCGATTCCCCCTTCGCCAAGGACTTCGCCGCGTTCGTCGAGCAAGGGGGACGCTCGCTTGAAGATCACGCGCGCTTCGAAGCGCTGCAGGCTGCGCAGATCGCGCAGAACGGCGAAGGCCACTGGCGCAGCTGGCCCGATGCGTTGCGCGATCCGCGCAGCGACGCGGTGATCGAATTCGCCGACGCCAACCGGCGCGAAGTCGACTTCCATCTCTTCACGCAATGGCTCGCCGCGAAGGGACTCATGCACGCGCAGCACGCCGCGCGCGACGCGGGCATGGCGGTCGGCCTCGTCGCGGATCTGGCGGTCGGTTGCGACAGCGCGGGCAGTCATGCATGGTCGTATCGCGACGAGATGCTGACGGGCGTCTCGGTCGGCGCGCCGCCCGATCTCTTCAACCAGGCCGGGCAATCGTGGGGCCTGACGACGTTCTCGCCGCGCGCGATGCGCACACAGGGCTTCTCGGCGTTCATCGACATGCTGCGTTGCGCGTTCGCGCGGGCGGGGGGTATCCGTATCGATCACATTCTCGGCCTGCGCCGCCTCTGGCTCGTGCCCGAAGGCGAAAGCGCGAAGGACGGCGCGTATCTGCGCTACCCGCTCGACGACATGCTGCGGCTGATCGCGCTCGAATCGTGGCGGCATCGCGCGATCGTGATCGGCGAGGATCTCGGCACCGTGCCGCCCGGCTTCACGGAGCGCTTGCAGGAGCATGGCTTGCTCGGCATCCGCGTGCTGTGGTTCGAGCGCGAGGTGGACGGCCCGGGCTTCAAGCCGCCGCGCGAATGGGACAGCGGCGTCACCGCGACGACGACGACGCACGATCTGCCGACCGTCACCGGATGGTGGCGCGGCGAAGACATCGTGTGGCGCTCGAAGATCGGCCAGACGATGGCGCGCGCCGATGGCCGCGACGCCGTCGAGGTGGCGCTCGAGGAGCGTGGAGAGGACCGCGCGTATTTGTGGCGGGCCTTCCAGGACGCGGACCTCGCGCCTGCCGACGTGGAGGCGCCCGACCTCGACAACGCGCCCGTCGACGAAGCCCTGGCGTTCGTCGCCGCGACGCCCGCGCCGCTCGTCACGTATCCGCTCGAGGATCTGCTCGCGCTCGCCGAGCAGCCGAACCTGCCCGGCTCGATCGACGAGCATCCGAACTGGCGGCGGCGCATGGCCAAGCCCATCGAGGAACTGTTCCTCGACGATGCGTTCTCCGACCGCCTGCTCGCTGTCGATGGCGCGCGCAAGCGATCCGCGCAATCGAACGAACCCACATCGAAACCGACAGAATCGCCATGACCGTACCGCGCTCCACGCTCAGGCTCCAGCTTCACAAGGGCTTCACCTTCGACGATGCCGCCGCGCTCGTGGACTACTTCGCGTCGCTCGGCGCAAGTCATGCATACGTGTCGCCGATCACCGCCGCGACCGCCGGCTCCACGCACGGCTATGACGTCGTGGACTACACGAAGGTCAATCCCGAGCTGGGCGGCGAGGACGGCCTGCGCCGCTTCGTCGAGAAGCTGCGCGCGCACGAGATGGGCCTCATCGTCGACATCGTGCCGAATCACATGGGCGTGGGCGGATCGGAGAACGCATGGTGGCAGGACATCCTCGAATGGGGACGCCACGCCGCGCATGCACGCTACTTCGACGTCGACTGGCATTCGCCCGATCCCGCATTGCGCGGCAAGGTGCTCGCGCCGTTTCTCGGCGCGCCCTATGGCGACGAGTTGCAGGGCGGGAAGATCAGGCTCGCGTATCGCGCGGACGAGGGGCGCTTCGTCATCGAGTATTACGGGCATGTGTTTCCGGTCTGTCCGGTCGACTACCCCTCCGTGTTTCAGGAAGCGCCCGAACTGGCCCAGCGCTTCACGGGCCTGTCGACGCAGCCCGACGATCAGCCACGCGCCGCCGATGCGCGCACGGCGCTCGTGACCATCGCGCAGACAGAGGGCGGGCAGGCGGCGATCGAGGCGATCCTGGCCGCGCATTCGCCGGATACGCCGTCGAGCCGCGATCGCCTGCATCGTCTCCTCGAGCGGCAGCATTACCGGCTCGCGTGGTGGCGCACCGCCACGGACGAAGTGAACTGGCGGCGCTTCTTCGACGTGAGCACGCTCGGCGGCGTGCGCGTCGAGCGGCCCGAGGTGTTCGAGGCATCGCATGCGCTCATCTTCAGGCTCTTCACCGAGGGCTTGATCGACGGTGTGCGTGTCGATCACGTCGACGGGCTCGCCGAGCCGCGCGAGTATTGCCAGCGTCTGCGCGCGCGACTGGAGGAGCTTTCGGCGGAGCGGCCCGAGGTGTTGCGGCATGGCAATGGCCGCACGTACTTCGTCGTCGAAAAGATCCTTGCGCGCGGCGAGCCGCTGCGCGGCGACTGGCAGGTCGACGGCACGACGGGCTACGACTTCATGAACGACGTGGGCGCGCTGCTGCACGATCCGGCGGGCGCGGAGCCGCTTGCCGTGCTGTGGGCGGAGATCACCGGCAAGAGCGAGCGCTTTGCCGACGAAGCGCTCGCGGCGCGTCGCAAGATTCTCGCGGAGAATCTCTCTGCGGAGCTGGATCGCGTCACGCGGGCGCTGCATCGCATCGCCCGCGACGCGCAGACCACGCGCGATTTCACCTTCACTTCGATCCGGCGCGTGGTTGCGGAGCTGGTCGTGCAGTTTCCGGTGTATCGCATCTATCCGGTGGGCGGCGTGCGCAGTGCCGAGGACGAACGCTTCTTCTCGCAAGCGCTCGAGGCCGCGCGTGCGGTGCTTGCGCGCGCGGATCATGTCGTGCTGGATCAGGTCGCGCAATGGCTCGGCAGCAAACTGCCGGATGAGGCGCCGCAGCCGGAGCAGCGCAGCGATCGAAGCGAGCGCGGCCGGGATCGCGCCGCGGAGCGCAATCGCGATCGCGAACGCAGCCAGGCGCAGGCAAGCCAGAGTCCGCAGCCGTCGAGCGGTTCGCAGCGGCGGGCGGCGCAGACGCTGTTCTCGCAGCTGACATCGCCGGTGGCGGCCAAAGCGGTCGAGGATACGGCGTGCTATCGCTATGGGCGGCTCATCTCGCGCAACGAGGTCGGCGCGGATCCGGGCGAGTTCTCTTTGTCGGTCGATGAATTTCATGCGGGCAACCGCGAGCGTTTCCGCTCGTTCCCGCACGCGATGCTTTGCACCGCAACGCACGATCACAAGCGCGGCGAGGACGTGCGTGCGCGGCTCGCGGCATTGAGCGAGATTCCTGACGAATGGGCCACGACGCTCAAGCAATGGTCCACGCTGAACACGCCGTTGCGACGCGGGCCGAGTGGCGGGCCGGCCGAGACGAGCGACAGCAGCGACTGGGCGCCGGGGCCGGCGGCGGAATCGATGCTTTACCAGACGCTGGTCGGATGCTGGCCGCTCACGCTTGCCCCTGACGACGAAGTGGGCGTTCACGCGCTTGCGGAGCGCGTGGCGCAATGGCAGTTGAAGGCGTTGCGCGAGGCGAAGTTGCGCACGAGCTGGTTTGCGCCCGACGAGGCCTACGAGAAGGCGTGCAAGGACTTCCTGTTCGATATCGTCGCGCCGCAGCGGCGCAATGGCTTTCTGCAGGAGCTGTCGAAGTTCGTCGAGCGCATCGGGCCGCTTGGCGCGATCAACAGCTTTCAGCAGACGCTCTTGCGGCTGACGTCGCCGGGCGTGCCGGATCTTTATCAGGGCACGGAGTTATGGGACTTCAGTCTGGTCGATCCGGACAACCGGCGTCCCGTCGATTATGAATTGCGGCGCAAGTGGCTTGCGGAAATCGAAGAGAAGGGGCCGCCTTCGGAGCAGATGGAGAACTGGCGCGATGGCCGCGTGAAGCTCGCGCTCGTGCGGCGGGCGCTGGCCTTGCGCAAGCATTGCGAATCGTTGTTCGCGCAGGGCGAGTATGTGCCGCTGGAAGTGCAAGGCGAGCATGCGGGACATGTGATTGCCTATGCGCGGCATGCGGGAAGCGCGTTTGCGATCGTCATCGCGACGCGGCTTGCGGGGGCGCTGTTGGGCACGGATCGCGATGTGCCGCTCGTCGAGCCAGAGCGTTGGGGGGATACGGCGATCGTGTTGCCGCAGGCGCTGCATTCGCGCGCGTTGTTTGATTGGTTGAGCCCGAATGCGCCTAAGGCCGAAGGCGAGCGGCTTTTCGTGCGGGATGCGTTGGGGGTTATGCCGGTGGGTTTGTTGGTTGAAGAGGGAGTGCCGAAGGTTTAGGGGGTTGTTTCGTTCGTTTGCTGCGGTTTCCGTGGAATCCTGAATTCTTAGTGGTCTATTAGCGTTTCCCCTGTGCGGGGCGGCAGTCACTTTCTTTGCTGCTGCGAAGAAAGCAACTGTATTGAAGGTCAAGTGCAAAGGCACAAGGAATCATGGTTTGGGTGGGTTCCAGGGCGTGGCATCGCGCATCATGGCGTTGAGCTGGGTGAGGAGCTTGCGCATGCCGGCGACGAAGGCGACCTTGGTCTTCTTGCCTTTGGCACGCAGCCGATCGCAAAACGCCTTG
>NZ_FCOB02000058.1 GCF_001545075.1 Caballeronia ptereochthonis | reverse complement strand
ACGCGACGTATCTCGCGGAGCAGCACGGCTGGCGCGCCGTGCTGCTCAATCCCGCGGTGGTGCCGCAGCGCGATCTGAGCCGCTATCTCGGCGAGCAGCCGTTGTGGCACGGCGACGGCAGCATCACCGTGCTGCCGCGCCATCTCGACGAGTTGCGCGCGCTCGCGGTCGAGTCGATCACGCGGCCCGAACGCTACTATCTGATCGCGGCGACGGGCGACGAAGTGCTCGATTACCGCACGATGCTCGACCACTATCCCGGCGTGCGGACCACGCTGATCCAGGGCGGCGATCACGCGATCAGCGACTTCCCGGCGCATCTCGCCGATGTGCTCGCGTTCTGCGATCAGGCGTCGCCTCCGCTGGTCGCGCCGGCGGCCGCCTGAGCCCGGCGTCAGGCCAATTCAACCACCGGCGCGCACGACGCGATTCGGTCCACCGTTTTACGAGAGTATTGAGTGAACGTTTTCTTCGAGGAATCGGGTAGTTTCAAGGCCGGGGCGGTGCTGTCCAAGCAGGGCGACGCGTTCCAGGTCGAGTTGCCGGGCGGGCGCCGCGCGAAGGTGCGCGCGAAAGACGTGCTGATCGAGTTCGACAAGCCGGCGGCCGGCGATCTGATGCAGGAGGCCGACGCCATCGCGCAGGAGATCGACCTCGATTTTCTGTGGGAATGCGCACCCGACGATGAATTTCCGTTCGCCGCGCTCGGCGCGGATTACTTCGGCGACAAGTTCGGCCCGGCCGAACGCGCTGCGCTCGTCTTGCGCATGCACGGCGCGCCGGTCTACTTCCGGCGCAAGGGGCGCGGCCAGTATCAGCGCGCGCCGCAGGAGCAGTTGCAGATGGCGCTTGCGTCGCTCGAGCGCAAGCGTCAGCAGGCGCTCGTGCAGGCGGGCTACGAAGAGGAACTGAAGGCGGGCAAGCTGCCCGAGGCCTTGAAGGGCAAGGCGATCGGCCTGCTTACCAGGCCCGACAAGAATTCGATCGAATACAAGGCGCTCGAGGCGGCGGCGGCCGCGCGCGGCATCTCGCAGGCGCGCCTCATGCTCGAATGCGGCGGCATCGCGTCGCCGCGCGCGCTGCACGAAGCGCGCTTCCTGTCGGAGTACTTTCCGCACGGCATCGGCTTTCCGTCGGTGCGGCCGGGGCCGCTGCCCGAGGATCTGCCGGAGGCGAATGTCGAAGCGTTTTCCATCGACGACGTCACCACGACCGAAATCGACGACGCCTTCTCCGTCCAGCATCTCGCCGATGGCCGCGTGCGCGTGGGCATCCACATCGCGGCGCCGGCGCTCGGCATCACGCGCGGCGATGCGATCGACGCGATCGCGCGCGGGCGTCTGTCCACCGTCTACATGCCCGGCGACAAGATCACGATGCTGCCCGATGAGGTCGTGGACGTGTTCACGCTCGGCGAAGGCGGGCTGCGCCCGGCGCTGTCGCTGTACATCATCGTGAATCGCGAGACGCAGGACATCGTCGCGACGGAGACGCGCGCCGAGCGCGTGTTCGTGAAGAGCAACCTGCGCCATAACCATCTCGACGAGCACGTGACCGAGGAAAGCCTCGCCGCCGGCACGGGCGATTATCCGCACAAGGAAGACATCGCCGTGCTGTGGCCGCTCGCGCAGGCGCTCTTCGAGAAACGCCAGCAGGCGCGCGCGACCTACGGCCTCAAGCGCGAAGTGCAGCGCAACAACGACTTCAATTTCTACGTCGAAGGCGAGCACATCACCATTACGCCGCGCCGTCGCGGTTCGCCGCTCGATCTGATCGTCGCCGAGCTCGCGATTCTCGCGAACTCATCGTGGGGCGCGTTCCTCAACGATCACGGCGTGCCGGGCATCTATCGCTCGCAGCGCGGCTTCGGCGCCCCGGGCCCGAAGCGCACGCGCATGCAGACGACGCCCGCGCCGCACGAGGGCCTCGGCGTCGCGCAATATGCGTGGAGCACGTCGCCGCTGCGCCGCTATGTCGATCTCGTCAATCAATGGCAGTTGCTCGCGTGCGTGCAGCACGGCGTGACGGCCAAGCTCGCCGCGCCGTTCAAGCCGAAGGACGCGGATCTCTTCGCCGTCGTGCAGGGTTTCGACGATACCTACACCGCGTATGCCGATCACCAGCGCCGCATGGAGTATTTCTGGTGCCTGCGCTGGCTGAAGCAGGAGAACAAAAAGCAGGTTCCGGCCGCGGTCATCAAGGACGATCTCGTGCGTCTCGAGGAAATCCCGCTGATCCTTCACGTGCCCGGGCTCGGCGTGCATGCACGCGGCACGCGCGTCATGCTGGAAGTGGTGTCGATCGACGAGTTGACGGTCGAAGCCTCGTGCCGTCTGCTGCATGTGATCGACGCGCCGTCCGCGGCGGCGCCGATCGAGGAAGACGAAGCCGACGAGGAAATCATCGAAACCGACGATCTTTCCGCGGAAAGCGAGGCGGAAGCGCAAGCTGAAGCACCGGCCGAAGGTGCGGCCGAACAGCAGCCGGAATCGACCGGCGACACGCAGTCATCCACGGAGCCGAACCGATCATGAGCCAGAAGGACCGTTACGCGGTGATCGGCAATCCGATCGAGCACAGCAAATCGCCGTGGATCCACGCGAAATTCGCCGAGCAGACCGGCGAGCCCGTCGAATACGGGCGCATTCTCGGGCCGCTCGATGGCTTCGAGCGTGAAGTGAGGAGCTTCATCGCGTCGGGCGGACGCGGCATGAATGTCACCGTGCCGTTCAAGCTCGAAGCCCACGCGCTCGCGGATTCTCTCTCGCCGCGCGCGGCGGCGGCGGGCGCGGTGAACACGCTGGCCTTCGGGTCCGACGGCGTGCGCGGCGACAACACCGACGGCGTCGGGCTCGTGCGCGACATCGAAGTGAATCTCGGCGTGAGCCTCAAGGGCGCGCGCATTCTTCTGCTCGGCGCGGGCGGCGCGGCGCGCGGCGTCGTGCTGCCGATCTTCGATCGCGCGCCGGCGGCGCTCACCATCGTCAACCGCACGGCGGCGAAGGCGCATCAGCTCGTCGATCAGTTCGCGCGGAACGCGGCCGAATGCGGCGTGCGCTTCTCGGGCGGCGGCGCCGACAGCGCGGAAGCCGGACGCTACGACGTGATCGTCAACGCGACCGCCGGCAGCCTCGACGCCGCCTTGCCCGACTGCGACGACAGCGTGTTCGGCGCAGGCACGCTCGCCTACGACATGATGTACGGCGCGCAACCGACCGTCTTCATGCAGCATGCCGCGAAGCTCGGCGCGCACGCGGCGGACGGGCTCGGCATGCTGGTCGAGCAGGCCGCCGAGTCGTTCTTCATCTGGCGCGGCGTGCGTCCGGACGGCGGCGCGGTGCTGCGCGAGTTGCGCCAGACGCTGGCCGCGAAAGCCTGATGACGACCGCGCCCGCGCCGAGCCGCACGACGCCGCCGCGCGCGCGCCGCGCGGTGCGGCTCGGGCCGGCGCGGTGGATCGCCTATGGCGTGTCGGTGCTGGGGATTGCGATGATCGCCACGCAGCTCTATTTCTTCGCGCAGATCGGCGTCTGGACGGTCCTGAATCCGGGGGCGACGGCGTTCATGCGCTCAGATGCGTGGACGCTCGCGAAGACGCATCCCGGCGTCACGCTGCAGCGGACCTGGGTGCCGTACGACCAGATTTCGCGCAACCTGAAGCGCGCGATCATCGCGTCCGAGGACGCGAACTTCGTCAACAATAACGGCTACGAAACCGACGCGATCCTGCAGGCGTGGGAGAAAAACAAGGCGCGCGGGAAGATCGTCGCGGGCGGTTCGACCATCTCGCAGCAGCTGGCGCGCAATCTCTTTCTGTCGCGGGAGAAGAGCTATGTGCGCAAGGCGCAGGAACTGGTCATCACGTGGATGCTCGAGTTCTGGATGGACAAGGAACGCATCTTCGAGATCTATCTGAACTCGGTCGAGTGGGGCAACGGCGTATATGGCGCGGAAGCGGCGGCGCGCTATTACTACAAGACATCGGCCACGAAACTGACCGCCTGGCAGAGCGCGCGGCTCGCCGTCATGCTGCCGCGCCCCAAGTATTTCGACGACCATCGCAATTCGCCATATCTGTCGCAGCGGGCGGGCGTGATCGCGCGCCGGATGGGCGCCGCCGAACTGCCACAATGAAATTTAGCCAACCTCGCTAAACGATATAAAGCCCTGATTCGCCGGGGCTTTTTTGTTTTCGATCCCGGCATTGACGCACACGACAAAGCCAGTATTGCGCGGCTTAAGCTCATGCTTTCGTGCACTTCGACGACTCTACCGCCCGGTGCGGACCCGCATACCGGATATAGGAAAAGCTCCGGTCCAGTTCATTGACGGTCCCTATTCCGACTTACATATTGCTTTCGATCATCGATCTTATTCCCATTATGTGAACGTCTCGATCACATATTGAATAAACCGGACCGCCAGAACTACAATCCGACCAACGCCTGGAACGGCATGCGCGTGCAAATACAAAAAGAGCCGAACAAGACTCCCGGCGCGCGAAAAAAAACAAACGGAGACACGTCATGCATTCGATCGCTCGCCCGCGCTCGCGGGCCGCACTGCACGATTCGCACGATTCGCACGCCGGTTCGACGGCAAACGCGCTCACGCCTGCATCCGCCGCTCGAAGCGCATCGTGATCGACGAGACCCGAGCCATGACCAAATTCGAGACTCCCGAAACCGACGCCACAGAAGCGCAATCCGCGCGCACGAGCGGTCCGCGCGTGAAGGGCAACGGCGGGAACCACGCGCCCGATCCCGACGCCATCGCGCTGCCGAGCACGCTCGTCGACATCACGCCGCAGCAGGCCGGCACGCAGACGCTCCTGCGCGGCCTCGCGATCCTCGAAGCCGCCGCGAACGGCGCGCGCGATCTGCGTTCGTTCGGCGCCGCGCTCGGCACGACGCGCAGCACGACGCACCGCCTCGTCAGCTCGCTCGTGCAGGCGCGCTATCTGCGGCAGGTGCAGGGCGGCTACCTGCTCGGGCCGAAGCTCATCGAACTGGGCACGATCGCGCTGGAGCAGATGCCGCTGACGGCGGTCGCGCGGCAGCATCTGCAGGCGCTCGCCGATTACACGCACGACACGATTCACCTCGGCGTGCGCGATGGCGACGACGTCCTCTATATCGACAAGATTCCCGGCACGCGCGGCCTCGAGATGCGCTCGCGCGTCGGCCACCGCATGCCGCTCGCGTCCACGGGCATCGGCAAGGCGATGATGCTCGACCTCGAAGCGAGCGCATGGAAGAAGCTGCTGGAGGCGTCCCACCGCGCGCTCGCGAAGATGAGCTTCAGGCCCGACAACCGCCCCGACTTCGACACCTTCCTGCAACGCATGACGCGCTACTCGCAAGGCGGCTTCACGTTCGATCTCGAAGAGAACGAGGCGTCGATCCGCTGCGTCGCCGCACCGGTGCGCGACGCGTCGGGCGCGATCGTCGCGGCGCTCTCGGTGGCGAGCACGATCCCCTATATGCCGCACGAGCGCATGGAAGAACTGATTCCCATCGTGCAGCGCGAGGCGCGCGCGATCTCCGAGGAACTCGGCTGGCGCGCGCCGCAGGCCGCCCGCAGGATAAAGCGATGAGCTCACCCGCACTCATCGCGCTCGACTGGGGCACGACGTCCCTGCGCGCGTATCTGCTCGGCGGCGACGGTGTCGGCCTCGACACGCGCGCGTCGTCGGCGGGCGTCATGAAGCTGCCCGCGGGCGGCTTCGATCAGACATTCGAGGAAACCTGCGGCGCGTGGCTCGATGCGCATCCGCAGTTGCCGGTCGTCGCGGCGGGCATGGTCGGCAGTGCGCAGGGCTGGGTGGAAGCGCCCTATGTCGAAACGCCGGCGGGTGCGGATGCGCTCGTCGCGGGCATCGTCAGCGTGAAGACGGCGCGCGGCGTCACGGTGCATGTCGTGCCGGGCGTGCTCGAGCGCGGCGCGCTGCCCAACGTGATGCGCGGCGAGGAAACGCAGATCTTCGGCGCGCTGGCGAGCGAGCCTTCGCTGGGCGCAGCGGGCGGCGCGCTGATCGGCTTGCCGGGCACACATGCGAAATGGGCGTTCGTCGGCAATGGCCGCATCGAGCGCTTTTACACCTTCATGACGGGCGAGACCTTCGGCGCGCTGCGCGATCACACGATTCTCGGCCGCACGATGCATCCGAGCGCGACGCACGACGAGGCGGCGTTCCTGCGCGGCGTCGATACCGCGCGCGACGCCGGCCATGCCGGCCTGCTCGCGACGATCTTCAGCACGCGCACGCTCGGTCTCACCGGCCAGCTCACGGCGGAGCAGCAGCCGGATTATCTGTCGGGGCTGTTGATCGGCCACGAGCTGCGCGGCCTGAACGAAGTGCTTTCGCGCGAACGATCCGCGCTCGCCGGCAAAACGCTGCGGCTGATCGGCAACGACGCGCTCTGCGACCGCTATCGCGCCGCGCTCGCCCGTTTCGGCTGTCACGACGCACGAACCGTCGCGCACGCCACCGAGCGCGGCCTTTACCGAATCGCCGCGCTTGCCGGGCTCGTCGCCGCGCCCGTGCGCGCGGCCTGAGATGGAGTGACCAGGATGCAACCTTCCATCAATCTGCCCGCGCCATACGGCATGCACGGCGGTCTCGCGAAGGCGTTCGCCGCGTGTCCGCTGATCGCGATCCTGCGCGGCGTGACGCCCGCCGAAGCGGTGGATCACGGCCGCGCGCTGTATGAAGCGGGCTTTCGCATCGTCGAGGTGCCGCTCAATTCGCCGCAGCCGTTCGACAGCATCGCGGCGATCCGTCAGGCGCTGCCCGCCGATGCGATCGTCGGCGCGGGAACGGTGCTGCACCCGAGTTACGTCGACACCGTGAAGGCCGCGGGCGGCGAGCTGATCGTGATGCCGCACAGCGACGCCGACGTGATCCGCGCCGCGAAGACGCAAGGCCTCGCATGCGCGCCGGGCGTCGCGACGCCGAACGAAGCGTTTCTCGCGCTGAAGGCAGGCGCGGACGTGCTGAAGATGTTCCCCGCCGAGCAGCTCGGACCGGCGGTGACGAAGGCCTGGCGCGCGGTGATCGCGAAGGAAGTGCCGCTCGTGCCGGTCGGGGGCATCGCGCCGGACAACATGGGGCCGTTTCTCACCGCGGGCGCGAACGGCTTCGGCCTCGGCTCCGCGCTGTACAAGCCGGGCCAGAGCGCGCACGTGACGGCGTCGCACGCGAAGGCGTTCATCGACGGGCTCGCCATCGCGCGGGGCGAGAAGCGATGACCCGCCTCGCCGGCAAGGTGGCGATGGTCACCGGCGCGGGACGCGGCATCGGCGCCGCGATCGCGCTGGCGTTCGCGCGCGAAGGGGCATCGGTGGCGCTGGCGGAACTGGATATCGACACGGCGCGCGCGACGGCCGGGCGCATCGCGTCGGAAACGGGCCATGACCGTGTATTCGCGGTTCAGACCGACGTCACGCAAAGCGCGTCGGTGAAGGAAGCCGTGCAGCAAACCGAAGCGCGATTCGGCCCGCTCGACGTGCTCGTGAACAACGCGGGCATCAACGTGTTCTGCGATCCGCTCACCATGACCGACGACGACTGGCGCCGCTGCTTCGCCGTCGATCTCGACGGCGTGTGGAACGGCTGCCGCGCGGTGCTGCCGGGCATGGTCGAGCGCGAGAAGGGCAGCATCGTGAACATTGCGTCGACGCACGCGTTCAGGATCATCCCCGGCTGCTTTCCGTATCCGGTGGCGAAGCACGGCGTGATCGGACTCACGCGCGCGCTCGGCATCGAATACGCGCCGAACAACGTGCGCGTGAATGCGATTGCGCCGGGCTACATCGAAACGCAACTGACGCTGGACTGGTGGAACGCGCAGGCGGACCCGCAGGCCGCGCGCCAGGCGACGCTCGATCTGCAACCGATGAAGCGGATCGGCCAGCCGCAGGAAGTCGCGATGACGGCGGTATTTCTCGCATCGGACGAGGCGCCGTTCATCAACGCGAGCTGCATCACCGTGGATGGCGGGCGTTCGGCGCTCTACCACGATTGAGCGGCGACGAAGAATCGAAAGAATGACGCACTGGCCGCGGTGCGGCATCACAACTAGAGCAAGGCGCTAACGCGCCGCTTCGACACGGCCACACACTTTCATAGCGCCCGTGCGCGGGCTTCTTGAAATAACGGAAAAAGTCGGGAGACAAGAGATGAAACGCAGACTGTTCCTCACGCTGATCGCCGCCGCCACGGCAACGAGCGCGTCCATGATCGCGGCGCCCGTCGCGCAGGCCGCCGACGAGGTCAAGATCGGCTTCCTCGTGAAGCAGCCGGAAGAACCGTGGTTCCAGGACGAGTGGAAGTTCGCCGAGATCGCCGCGAAGGAGAAGGGCTTCACGCTCGTGAAGATCGGCGCGCCGTCCGGTGAAAAGGTGATGAGCGCGATCGACAACCTCGCCGCGCAGAAGGCGCAGGGTTTCATCATCTGCACGCCCGACGTGAAGCTCGGACCGGGCATCGTCGCGAAGGCGAAGGCCGACAAGCTGAAGATGATGACCGTCGATGACCGGCTCGTCGACGGCTCCGGCAAGCCGATCGAGTCCGTGCCGCACATGGGCATTTCCGCGTACAACATCGGCAAGCAGGTCGGCGACGGCATTGCCGCCGAGATCAAGAAGCGCGGCTGGGACATGAAGGATGTCGGCGCGATCGACGTGACCTACGAACAGTTGCCGACCGCGCATGACCGCACGACCGGCGCGACCGATGCGCTCGTCGCCGCCGGCTTCCCGAAGGCGAACGTGATCGCGGCGCCTCAGGCGAAGACCGACACCGAGAACGCGTTCAACGCCGCGAACATCGCGCTCACGAAGAACCCGCAGTTCAAGCACTGGGTGGCCTACGCGCTAAACGACGAAGGCGTGCTCGGCGCGGTGCGGGCGGCGGAAGGGCGCGGCATCAAGGCGGACAACATGATCGGCATCGGCATCGGCGGCTCGGACTCGGCGCTGAACGAGTTCAAGAAGCCGAACCCGACGGGCTTCTTCGGCACCGTGATCATCAGCCCGAAGCGTCACGGCGAAGAGACGTCCGAGCTGATGTACACGTGGATCAAGGACGGCAAGGCGCCGCCGCCGCTGACGCTCACGACGGGCATGCTGGCCACGCGTGACAACGTGACCCAGGTGCGCGAGCAGATGGGTCTCGCATCGAAGTAAGTCTTCGTTTGCGTGAAGCAGGCGGGCCGTGTTCGCGCGGCCCGCGCAGAAAACAGGAGGCGATGTGTCAGCGACGCTGCGTTTTGACAATATCGGCAAGGTGTTTCCAGGCGTGCGCGCGCTCGACGGCGTGTCGTTCGACGTCAATGCCGGCGAAGTTCACGGTCTGATGGGCGAGAACGGCGCGGGCAAATCGACCTTGCTCAAGATTCTCGGCGGCGAGTATCAGCCCGATTCGGGGCGCGTGCTCATCGACGACAAGGAAGTGCATTTCGCGAGCGCGGCGGCTTCGATCGCGTCGGGCATCGCGGTGATTCACCAGGAACTGCAGTACGTGCCGGACCTGACCGTGTCCGAGAACCTGCTGCTCGGCGCGCTGCCGAACCGGCTCGGCTGGGTCGACAAGCGCGCGGCGAAGAAGCACGTGCGCGAACGGCTCGCGGCGATGGGCGTCGATCTCGATCCGAACGCCAAGCTGCGCAAGCTTTCGATCGCGCAGCGGCAGATGGTCGAGATCTGCAAGGCGCTCTTGCGCAATGCGCGCGTGATCGCCCTGGACGAGCCGACGAGTTCGCTCTCGCACCGCGAGACGGAAGTGCTGTTCAAGCTCGTGCGCGATCTGAAGGCGGACAACCGGGCGCTCATCTATATCTCGCATCGCATGGACGAGATCTACGAGCTGTGCGATGCGTGCACGATCTTCCGCGACGGGCGCAAGATCGCGTCGCATCTGGCGCTGGCCGAGGTTCCGCGCGACACGCTCGTGCAGGAGATGGTCGGGCGCGAGATCAGCGACATCTATGACTACCGCGCGCGTCCGCTGGGCGATGTGCGCTTCTCCGTGAAGAACGTGCAGGGCGACGCATTGAGCGCGCCGGTGAGCTTCGACGTGAGGCGCGGCGAGATCGTCGGTTTCTTCGGGCTCGTGGGCGCGGGCCGCAGCGAGCTGATGCATCTCGTGTACGGCGCGGACAAGAAGAAGGACGGCACGATCACGCTCGACGGCCAGCCGATCAAGGTACGCAGCACCGGCGAGGCGATTCGCCACGGCATCGTGCTGTGTCCGGAGGATCGCAAGGAAGAAGGCATCGTCGCGATGGCGACGGTCGCGGAGAACATCAACATTTCGTGCCGCCGGCACTACCTGCGCGGCGGGCTCTTTCTCGATCGCAAGAAGGAGGCGCAGACGGCGGAGCGCTTCATCCAGCTTCTGAAGATCAAGACGCCGAGCCGCAAGCAGCGCATCCGCTTTCTGTCGGGCGGCAATCAGCAGAAGGCGATTCTGTCGCGCTGGCTCGCGGAGCCGGACCTGAAGGTCGTGATTCTCGATGAGCCGACGCGCGGCATCGACGTCGGCGCGAAGCATGAAATCTACAACGTGATCTATCAGCTGGCCGAGCGCGGCTGCGCGATCGTGATGATCTCGTCGGAGCTGCCGGAAGTGCTGGGCGTGTCCGACCGGATCGTCGTGATGCGGCAGGGGCGCATCGCGGGCGAATTGCCGCGCGGGAAGGCGAGCGAGCAGTCGGTGCTGAGTCTTGCGCTGCCGCAGGCGGAGAGCGTTGCACAGGCGGCATAAAGTCAGGAGACATTGGAGCGAATCATGCAAGCAAGAGAAAACATCGTGGGGCAGGCGACTGAAAAGGTCGCGAACACGCTGATCCCGCAAAAGGGCGACAAGCAGAAATGGTGGCAGCAGATCACGGAGTACAGCCTGATCGTGATCTTTATCGTGATGTTCCTGACGATGTCGCTGACCGTCGATCACTTCTTCTCGATCGAGAACATGCTGGGCCTCGCGCTGTCGATCTCGCAGATCGGCATGGTGGCGTGCACGATGATGTTCTGCCTGGCCTCCCGCGACTTCGATCTCTCGGTCGGCTCGACCATTGCGTTTGCGGGCGTGCTCTGCGCGATGGTGCTGAACGCGACGGACAACACGGCGATCGCGATCGTCGCGGCGGTGGCGGCGGGCGCGGTGATCGGCTTCGTGAACGGCGCGGTGATCGCCTATCTGCGCATCAACGCGCTGATTACGACGCTTGCGACGATGGAGATCGTGCGCGGCCTGGGCTTCATCGTGTCGCACGGGCAGGCGGTGGGGGTATCGTCGGATACGTTCATCGCGCTGGGCGGCGTGTCGATGTTCGGGATTTCCCTGCCTATCTGGGTCACGCTTGCGTGTTTCATCGTTTTTGGCGTATTGCTCAACCAGACTGTTTATGGGCGCAACACGCTGGCGATCGGTGGGAATCCGGAGGCTTCGCGGCTTGCGGGTATCAATGTCGAGCGCACGCGGGTGTGGATCTTTTTGATTCAGGGCGCGGTGACCGCGTTGGCGGGGGTCATACTCGCTTCGCGGATCACGTCGGGGCAGCCGAATGCGGCTCAGGGTTTTGAGCTGAACGTGATTTCGGCTTGTGTGCTGGGTGGGGTGTCGTTGTTGGGGGGGCGGGCGACGATCTCCGGTGTCGTGATCGGGGTGCTGATCATGGGTACCGTCGAGAACGTCATGAACTTGCTCAATATCGATGCGTTTTATCAGTACCTCGTGCGGGGGGCGATTTTGCTTGCAGCCGTGTTGCTCGATCAGTTGAAGAATCGTGGGGCGCGGGATTAGTTTTGTGGGGGTGTGGGTGGCGGTGCGCTTGGGTCTTCGTGGAATCCTGTGTTCTTAGTGGTCTATTGGCGTTGCCCCGCACAGGGGCAACGCCAATAGACCGACACGAACACAAGTTCCATAGAAGCCCAAGCAAAGCGAAAGCAACAAAGAACCCCGAGACAACCAGCATGGCATCCATCGAAAGCAAGCTAGCCCACTACCCCAGCCTGTCAGGCAAAACAGTCCTGATCACCGGCGGCGCAACCGGCATCGGCGAGGCCTTCGTCGAGCATTTCTTCGACCAGAACGCAAAAGTCGCCTTCTTCGACATCGACACCGACGCCGGCGAAGCGCTCGCCGACCGCCTGGGCGCTGATCTCCCGCAGGGAAAATACCGCCCCATGTTCCTGCGCGTCGACCTGACCGACATCGACGCCCTGCGCAAGGGCATCGAGGACGTACGAAGCGCCCTCGGCCCCATCGGCGTGCTCGTGAACAACGCCGCCAACGACAAGCGCCATGCCATCGAGGACGTCACGCCCGAGTCGTACGACGCAGGCATCGCGGTCAACATCCGCCATCAGTTCTTCGCGGCGCAGGCCGTGATCGCCGACATGAAGCAGCTCGGCGGCGGCTCGATCATCAACCTCGGTTCGATCAGCTGGATGCTCAAGCAAGGCAACTTTCCCGTCTACGTGACGGCGAAGTCCGCCGTGCAAGGCATGACGCGCGGCCTCGCGCGCGATCTCGGCAAGTTCGGCATCCGCGTGAACACGCTAGTGCCCGGCTGGGTCATGACCGAAAAGCAAAAGCGCCTGTGGCTCGACGAAGCCGGCAAAGAGGCAATCAAGCAGGGCCAGTGCATCGACGCGGAATTGCTCCCCGCGCATCTCGCGCGCGCGGCGCTCTTTCTCGCATCGGACGACAGCAGCATGATCACGGCGCAGGACATGATCGTGGACGGAGGATGGGCCTGATGAACTCGACTCGCGCGCAGCTTCTGATCGACAGCCAATGCTCGCTCGGCGAAGGCGCGACGTGGTGCGCCGCGAGCGGCCGCTTCTGGTGGACCGACATCGAAGGCAAGAAACTGTGGCGCTACGATCCGCGCAACGGTGCGAGCGAGTCGTTCGCGATGCCCGAGCGGCTCGCCTGCTTCTCGCCCTGCGCCGATGCGCGATTCCTGCTACTCGGACTCGCGTCGCGGCTCGCGTTCTACGAGATCGCGACGGGCAAGATCGACACCATCACGGAAGTCGAAGCCGACCTGCCGACGCGCCTGAACGACGGCCGCTGCGACCGCGATGGCCGCTTCGTGTTCGGCACGAAGCATGATGTGGAGGATGCGCAAGCCTTCGGCGGGTTCTATCGGCTGAACCGCGACCTGTCGCTCGAACGGCTGCCGCTCGGGCATTGCGCGATTTCGAACAGCATCGGCTTCAGCCCCGACGGCGCGACGATGTACTACTGCGATTCGCCGACGCGGCAGATCCGCGCCTGCGACTATCCGACGTTTTCCGGCGACCGCGTGTTCGTCGAACTGACCGACGCGACCGGCGTGCCCGACGGCTCCATCGTCGATGCCGAAGGCGGGCTGTGGAACGCGCAGTGGGGCGGCGCGCGCGTGGTGCGCTATGCGCCCGATGGCCGCGAGACGGCGCGCATCGAGGTGCCGACCGCGCAGCCGAGCTGCGTCGCGTTCGGCGGGCCGGAATTCGGCACGCTGTATGTGACGAGCGCGCGCATCGGCCTCGACGATCACGCCCTGCAAAACGATGCGCACGCCGGCGGCGTGTTCGTCGCGACACCCGGCATCCGTGGCGTCGCGGAACCGGTTTTCGCGGGCAAGGCCTAAGAAGAGAAATTTCGAGGCGGCGCGCAACGACGCACCGCCCGACACGTCCCGGCCGCGCCGGGTTTTTCGCCTCTCGATGGAGCACGAGTCATGACTGCTGCACGCACAGAGCAAAGACCGAATCCTGCATCGACATCCCAGGCACAGGCGAACGCCCGCCGCTCGAGGCTGGCCGCCGCAGCCGAGCCGCCGATACGCCCCGGCCCCGGCACGGCGGTGGTCGCGATGGGCGGCGCCAACGCCGAAGGCTGCATCACGCTCGCCAACGCACAGCTGCGGCTGGAGCTCGCGCCCTCGCTCGGCGGCGGCATCACGCGCTTCGACTGGCGTCACAAGGGCGCGCTCGTGCCGATCTTCCGGCCTTGTGTCGAACCCGGTCCCGGCACCGATCCGAATCAGCTCGCGTGCTATCCGCTGCTGCCGTATTCGAACCGCATCGGCAACGGGCATTTTCAGTTCTCCGGACGCGCGATCGACGTGCCGCGCAATCGCATCGACGAGCCGCTGCCGCTGCACGGCGACGGCTGGCTCGGCGCATGGGAAGTGGAGGAGGAAGACGCGGCGCGCGTGCGTCTGACGCTCGATCGCAGCGACGGCAAGCCTTATTCCTTCCGCGCCGCGCAGACCTACGCGCTCGAGGAAGCAACCCTCGTCGTGACGCTCGACGTGCAGAACACCGGCGACGAAGCGCTGCCCTTCGGCCTCGGGCTGCATCCGTTCCTGATGCGCGAGGCGGACACGGAGCTGTCGGCGGCGGCGGGCGGCGTGTGGCTCTGCGGCGACGACTGGCTTCCGGTGCGGCACGTGCCGGCGCCGCCCGCGTGGCAGTTCGGCGTCGCGTATCCGATGCCCGCCGAGATGGTGAACAACGCGTTCACCGGCTGGAGCGGCCGCACGAGCGTGCTGTGGCCCAAGCGGCGCCTGTCGCTCACCATCGCCGCCGACATCGATTACTACGTGCTCTACGCCCCGCCCGGCGAGAATTTCTTTTGCTTCGAGCCGGTCGATCATCCGATCAACGCGGTGAATCTGCCCGGCGGCGGCGAGGCGCACGGCATGACCGTGCTCGAGCCCGGCGAGCGGCTGTCGCGCGAGTTCCGCTTCACGGTCGAGCGCACCGGCGAATCCGTGCGGCGCGAGAGGCCGCGCACGCGCGCCGGAGCGAAGGCGCGGGCGCGCAGCGCATCGGCGCGCTGATCCGGTCCGGGATGCGATGCCACGCGCGTTAAAATGCGTGGCATCGACGTTTTCAGACCTTCCCTCCATGTCCTTCATCCAGACTCTCAACGCCGCGTGGTCGCGGACTCAATCGCTCCTGTGCGTCGGCCTCGATCCCGAGCCGTCGAAATTTCCCGGCGCGCTCAACGGCCGTGCGGATGCGATCTTCGAGTTCTGCAAGACCATCGTCGATGCGACCGCGCCGTATGCGTCGTCGTTCAAGCCGCAGATCGCGTATTTCGCGGCGCATCGCGCGGAAGATCAGCTCGAAGCGCTGATCGCGCATATCCACGAGCGGCATCCCGGCTTTCCCGTGATTCTCGATGCGAAGCGCGGCGATATCGGCAGCACGGCCGAGCAGTACGCGAAAGAGGCGTTCGAGCGCTATCGGGCGGATGCGGTGACGGTCAATCCGTACATGGGCTTCGATTCGATCGAGCCGTATCTCGCGCATGAAGGCCGTGGCGTGATCGTGCTGTGCCGCACGTCGAACGCCGGCGGCTCTGACCTGCAATTCCTGGAGACGGGCGGCAAGCCGCTGTATCAGGTCGTCGCGACGCTCGCGGCGGAGAAATGGAACGCCAGCGGGCAGCTCGGGCTCGTGGTCGGCGCGACGTTCCCGAAGGAGATCGAAACGGTGCGCGGGATCGTCGGCGACATGCCGCTGCTGATTCCGGGCATCGGCGCGCAGGGCGGCGATGTCGAAGCGACCGTGCGCGCCGGCCGCACCGCGAACGGCACGGGCATGCTGATCAACTCGTCGCGCGCGATCATCTATGCGGGCAAGGGCGACGATTACGCGCAGGCCGCAGCCGTCGCCGCGAAGAAGACGCGCGATTCGATCAATCAGTATCGGTAAGCGCTCGGTTCAGGCGTCGGGAATCGGCGCGCACGGCGCATACGTAGCCGAGCGCCTTGCCGAACGTCCGGGGGCCCATTCATCGGGCCGCCTGATCCCGGGTGTACGTGACGGAAACTGCCGGATCTTCGCGTCGCTTGTTCATGCAATGAGGCCGGGTCTTACCGCTCGCGCTGATCCAGAAATTCCAGCAGCTTGCGCAACGCATGCGTCGCCGCCTGCGTGCGCACCTGCTCGCGATCGCCCTTGAACAACTGCGTCTCGACGCCAGTATGCAGCCGGTTGCTCCATCCGAAGCACACCGTGCCCACCGGCTTCGCCTCGCTTCCTCCGGCGGGACCCGCGACGCCCGTGATCGACACCGACACCTGCGCGCGGCTGTTGCGCAGCGCGCCTTCGGCCATCGCCTTCGCGACGGGTTCGCTCACGGCGCCATGCTGCTCGATCAGCGCGGCGGGCACGCCGATCATCTCCGTCTTCGCGAGATTCGAATAGGTGACGAAGCCACGCTCGAACCACGCGCTGCTGCCCGAAATATCCGTGATCGCGCTCGCAACCATGCCGCCCGTGCACGATTCGGCGGTGGCGAGCATCAGCCGTTCGTCGCGCAGTTTGTTGCCGACGCGAATCGCGAGTTGGTGAACGACGGTGTCGGTTGGCATGGCGGTGTCTCGAAGGGGTGAGAGAAGAAGGAAAGCGCCGTCAGACGGTCATGCGCCACAGCGCGATCACGAGCAGCGTGAAGAACGCCGCGACGAGATCATCGAACATGATGCCGAAGCCGCCTTTCAAACGGCGGTCGAAATAGCGGATGGGCGGCGGCTTCACCATGTCGAAGAAGCGGAACACGATGAACGCCCACAGCTGGCCGGTGAAGGTCGCAGGCGTGACGAGCAGCAGCACGAGCCAGAACGCGACGATCTCGTCCCACACGACCGGCGAGGGGTCCGCGATGCCCATCTTCTTCGCGGTGAAGCCGGTGAACCAGCATCCGGCGATGAAGCCGACGACGATCAGCGCGCCCCATTCAGCGACCGTCAGATGCCGGTTGAACACGACGAACGACGCCCACGCGAACAGGGTGCCGACCGTGCCCGGCGCGAAGGGCGAGAGCCCGCTGCCGAAGCCGAGGGAAAGAATATGGAGCGGATGCGTGAGCATGAAGCGCGCGCTGGCCTTGCGCGGCGCGGCGCGCGGCTCGTTCGGTTCGCCCGCGAGGGTCGGGTCAGTCTGCATGAAAATGATCGAAGCCTTGCAACGTCAGGGAGAGCGGGGCGCCTGCGGCATTGCGCCAGGCGATGGCGGGCGTACCCGTGGATTCGATTGTACCGATGCGCGCGAGCGGCACTTTCACGCGCATCGCAATATCCGCGAGCGCGTCGCGCGCCGATGGCGGCGCAGTGAAGCACAGTTCGTAATCGTCGCCGCCCGCGAGCGTGCATTGGCGGCGCGCGGGCTCGGGAAGCGCGCGGACGGCGTCGGTGCAGGGCACGGCGTCGGCATCGACGACGGCCCGCACGCCCGAACGCTTCAGGATGTGCATGAGATCGCCGGCGAGGCCGTCGGAGAGATCGAGCGCCGCGTGCGCGACACCCCGCAGCACGAGACCCAGCGCGATGCGCGGTTCGGGCCGCTCCAGCGCGCGCTTCCAGTCGGCGGCGACGGTTTCATCGGGCGCGCGCCATTCGCCGCGAACCGCGCCGAGGCCCGCGCGCGCATCGCCCAACATGCCTGATACCCAGATGTCGTCGCCGGGCTTCGCGGCGTCGCGCCGCAGTGCCGCGCCGTGCGGCACGTCGCCGAATACGGTGATGCAGATGTTGAGTGGCCCGCTCGTCGTGTCGCCCCCGACGAGCGCGCAGTCGCAGCGTTCGGCGAGCGCGAAGAGCCCGTTGCTGAATGCCTCGAGCCACGCTTCGTCCGCGCGCGGCAACGCGAGCGCGAGCGTGAACGCGTGCGGCTTCGCGCCCATCGCGGCGAGATCGGAGAGATTCACCGCGAGCGCCTTATGGCCGAGTGCGTGTGGATCGACATCAGGAAAGAAATGGCGGCCTTCGACGAGCATGTCCGTCGAAATGGCGAGCTGATGCCCCACGGGCGGCGCGATGAGCGCGCAGTCGTCGCCGATGCCGAGCGGCGTCGCGGCTTCGTCGTCATGACGCGGCGCGGGCGCTGTCGCGCGGCGGGCAAAGTAACGGTCGATCAGTGAAAACTCGGAGAGCATCGTCGGCAATGGATATGTTTTTGTGCGCTGCAAGATGAAAGCGAACCGGTCCGCGAGGCTGCGAAAGCGCCCGCATCGTGTCTCGAAAAAATCCGGCGATGCGCCACGAGCCTTGCCGCACGTGGCGATCAGACGTTTTCCAGTCACGGCACTTGTAGCCGAAATGCATGGAGCGCGGTCCGAAACTGCCTCTGAATGGCGCTACAATGCGTTCGAACATCCATTCTAAATCCCGCACTGCTAGCCCGCCTTATGACGACTGACGCCAATACCAAGTTGCGCGAAGCCGCGCTCGACTATCACGAATTTCCCACGCCGGGGAAGATCGCGATCGCGCCGACCAAGCAGATGATCAACCAGCGCGATCTCGCACTGGCTTACTCGCCGGGCGTCGCGTTCGCGTGTGAAGCGATCGTTGAAGACCCGCTGAACGCCGCGCGTTTCACCGCGCGCAGCAATCTCGTGGGCGTCGTGTCGAACGGCACGGCGGTGCTCGGCCTCGGCAACATCGGGCCGCTCGCGTCCAAGCCGGTGATGGAAGGCAAGGCCGTGCTCTTCAAGAAGTTCGCCGGCATCGACGTGTTCGACATCGAACTGAACGAAACCGATCCGCACAAGCTCGTCGACGTGATCGCCGCGCTCGAGCCGACTTTCGGCGGCATCAATCTGGAAGACATCAAGGCGCCGGACTGCTTCATCGTCGAGCGTGAAGCGCGCAAGCGCATGAAGATTCCCGTCTTCCACGACGATCAGCACGGCACGGCCATCGTGGTCGCGGCGGCGGTCACCAATGGCCTGAAGGTGGTCGGCAAGGACATCGGCGAAGTGAAGCTCGTTGCTTCCGGCGCGGGCGCGGCGGCGCTCGCGTGCCTGAACCTGCTGGTCGATCTCGGCATGAAGCGCGAGAACATCTACGTGACGGATCTGGCCGGCGTGGTCTACAAGGGCCGCACCGAACTCATGGACCCGGACAAGGAGTTGTTCGCCCGCGAAACCAGCGCGCGCACGCTTGCCGAGGTGATCGAAGGCGCCGACGTGTTCCTCGGGCTTTCCGCGGGCGGCGTGCTCAAGCAGGACATGGTCAAGCAGATGGCCGCGAAGCCGCTGATTCTCGCGCTCGCGAACCCGACGCCGGAAATCCTGCCGGAACTGGCGCTCGAAGTGCGCCCGGACGCGGTGCTGGCCACGGGCCGCACGGATTATCCGAACCAGGTCAACAACGTCCTCTGTTTCCCGTTCATCTTCCGCGGCGCGCTCGACGTGGGCGCGACCGTCATCACGAAGGAGATGGAAATCGCGGCGGTCAACGCGATCGCGGAACTGGCGCGTCAGGAGCAGAGCGATATCGTCGCGACGGCATATGGCATTCAGGATCTGTCGTTCGGTCCGGAGTATCTGATTCCGAAGCCGTTCGATCCGCGTCTCATCGTGAAGATCGCGCCGGCGGTGGCCAAGGCCGCGATGGATTGCGGCGTGGCGACGCGTCCGATCGAGGACATGGACGCCTATGAACAGCATTTGCAGCAGTTCGTCTACCACAGCGGCACGACGATGAAGCCCGTGTTCCAGCTCGCGCGCAGCGTGGAGCCGGAGAAGAAGCGCATCGTGTTCGCGGAGGGCGAGGAAGAGCGCGTGCTGCGCGCGGTGCAGATCGCGGTCGACGAGAAGATCGCCAAGCCGATTCTCATCGGCCGGCCGGCGGTCATCGAGCAGCGCATCCACAAGTTCGGCCTGCGTCTCACGCCGGGCGTCGACTTCACGGTCGTCGATACGGATCACGACGAGCGCTACCGCGACTTCTGGCAGACCTATTACAAGATGATGGCGCGCAAGGGCATCAGCGAGCAGATGGCGAAGCTCGAAATGCGCCGCCGCACGACGCTGATCGGCTCCATGCTCGTCAAGAAGGGCGAAGCGGACGGCATGATCTGCGGCACGGTGAGCACGACGCATCGTCATCTGCATTTCATCGATCAGGTGATCGGCAAGAAGGAAGGCGCGAAGGTGTACGCGGCGATGAACGCGCTCGTGCTGCCGGGCCGGCAGATTTTCCTGGTCGATACGCACGTGAACGTGGATCCCACGCCCGAGCAGCTCGCCGAGATCACGATCATGGCGGCGGAAGAGGTGAAGCGTTTCGGCATCATGCCGAAGATCGCGCTCCTGTCGCATTCGAATTTCGGTACGAGCAACGCACCGTCCGCGCAGAAGATGCGCGACGTGCTCGCGATCCTGAAGGAGCGCGCGCCGGATCTCGACGTCGACGGCGAAATGCACGGCGACGTGGCGCTCGATGCGCGGTTGCGCAAGGGTGTGCTGCCCGAATCGACGCTTGAAGGCGATGCGAATCTTCTGATTTTGCCGAACATCGATGCGGCGAATATTTCGTACAACCTGCTGAAGACGGCGGCGGGTAATAACATCGCCATCGGGCCGATCCTGCTCGGCGCGGCGCAGCCGGTGCATGTGCTGACCGCATCCGCGACGGTGCGGCGGATCGTCAATATGACGGCGTTGCTGGTGGCGGATGCGTCGGCGGCGCGGTGATGATGCCCGCTTGAAAGTTTCGAACTTCTGAGCAAAAACGCGACGGTTTCCGTCGCGTTTTTTTATTTGTGCTGCACGCCAGTTTCGCAATTGTGCTCGAACAGCCACATTGATGCTGTTGGGCCGTTCAGTCTGCTTTATTTCACTCGTCGTCGCCGTCTCGTCCCAAGAGGCGGATGTCCAGGGTTTTTCAGAGGCTGCATCTCAAATTAGGAATTGTTCGATAGCAGCGATTTACCTCGCTTCCTACCATTGCGTCTGCCGGTGCTCACTCTGCGTCGGCGCATGAAACCAGCGGAGACGATCCTCCGTTCGGCCTCCGCAAACGCATCGATAAAGGAAGCAGGAAGTGCAAGCTACCGGACAGGCATCCATCGAGTCATTCGAATCTACGCTGGCGAGCTTTCGCGCTGGCAACAGGGCGCAGGCTGCGGCACGCTGTACCGAGATTCTGAGCGCGGCGCCGGCACATCCGGGAGCGAACCATCTTCTGGGCGCGATTCATTTGCTTGGCGGCGATCCGGCAACTGCGGAATCGCTGATCCGGACCTCGCTTTCGGAATCGACGAGTGCCGAGGGTGAAGCCGATCTGGGACTGGCGCTGAAGGCACAGAAGCGTTATGCGGAAGCGGAGTCCGCGCTGGGACGTGCGCTCTCGCTGAATCCGAAGCTCTCCTCCGCGCAACACAATCTCGCGCGGCTGTTCGATGAGCAAGGCAATGTTGCAGAAGCTGAAACGGCGTATCGCCGCGCGATTGAACTCGATCCCGACGCTGCGGATTTTCGCTTCAATTTCGGCAAGCTGCTGGCGCGAATGGGGCGGCCGAACGAGGCTCTGGTAGAGCTGCGCCGTGCCGTGGAGTTGAGGCCGGCCTCGGCGGAGGCGCAGAACAGTCTGGGGACAGTGCTCGCCGAACTCGGCATGCTCGCCGAAGCCGAGCCCGCCTTTTGCCGCGCGCTGGAAATCAAGCCGGATTTCGCGGAAGCATTGTGCAATCTGGGGACGCTGCTGGTTGAACTGAAACGCTTCCCGGAAGCGGAGAGCGCTCTGCGCGCCGCACTCGCGAGCAATCCGCAGTTTGCCGGGGCGAGCGAGATGCTCGCCAAACTGCTTTCCGACCAAGGGCGACGTCAAGATGCAATCGAGCTTTTCCGCCACGCCGTCGCCCAGTCGCCGAACGACGCGGGCAGCCTCAATGCGCTGGGGGCGCTGCTGGCAGAGGAAAGGCGCTTCGCCGAAGCCGAACCAATACTGCGTCGCGCAGTCGAGTTGAGCCCCGGTTCCATCGCAGCGCTCGTGAATCTTGGGGCCCTGCTCTGGGAATCGGGCCAGAGCTCGGAATCTGAAGCTGTTTTCCGCAGCGTGCTCGAAGCTGACCCCAATCACTGGCACGCTGCCTTCAACTTGGGCCTGCTGCTGAAGGACACGCGCCGGCTTGACGAAGCCGAAGTCTTCCACCGCAGGGTGGTCGAGTTGAAGCCACGCACCGCAGCGGCTCATGTCGGTCTCGCTAACGTCTTGCTCGCGAAAGCCTCAGGGGACGTTAGTGAAGCGTTGGACTGCTTCCGCGTTGCCATCGAACTTGATCCGGATTGCCAAATCGCACATTCGAATCTCGTATATATGCTCACGTTCGCGAGCGATGACGGATTCGAGGTGCTCGATGAAGGAAGGCGTTTCGCCTCTCATTTCGAGGCGCCGTATGTCTCGCGCTCGATTGAGTACCGCAATGACCTTACGGCTTCACGGCGCTTGCGAATCGGTTATGTTTCGCCGGATTTCCGATACCACTGCCAAGCCATGTTCATGTTGCCGCTGTTGCGCAACCATGATCATGAGGCCGTCGAAGTCTATTGCTATTCGAGCGTCGATAAGCCGGACCACGTGACGCAGGAAATCGCTCAGTTGGCAGACGTATGGCGCGACGTTCACGAGCTGACCGACGAACAACTGGCTCACCAGATCAAAGAGGACCGAATCGACGTTCTCGTTGATTTGACCATGCATATGTCCAGAGGGCGTCCGCTGCTTCACGCGCGCCGACCCGCGCCCGTGCAAGTGTCTTGGCTGGCTTATCCCGGTACCACTGGCAGCACCGCCATCGGATACCGGCTCACCGATCCTTGGCTCGATCCCGCGGGGTCGCCGGAGGCGGACGCACGGTATAGCGAGAAATCCATTCGTCTGCGGGACACCTTCTGGTGTTATGACCCCATGACAACGGAAGTCGAAGTCAACCCCTTGCCGGCGTACGCCGCCAGATGCGTCACGTTCGGTTGCCTGAACAACCCCAGCAAGCTGACGGACCGGACCTTCGAGCTTTGGGCGCAGGTGCTTCGAAGCGTAGAAGGTTCACGTTTGGTCCTGCTGCTGGCGCAAGGCAAAGCGCGGGAAACGGTGAGTGCCAAGTTCGATTCGCTTGGCATATGTCCTTCCCGGTTGGAGTACACGGATTATCGTCCACGTGATCAATACCTGCGCGCTTATCACCATATCGATATCGTTCTCGACACATTCCCATACAACGGTCACACCACGAGTCTGGATGCGCTTTGGATGGGGGTGCCTGTGGTGACGATCGTCGGGAATTCACCTCAAAGCCGCGCTGGATACTCACTGCTGTCGAATCTGGGCCTTGGTGAACTGGCGGCGAGTTCGGGCGCCCGCTTCGTGGATACGGCGGTTTCGCTCGCCACGGATCTCCCGCATCTAGGCGAGTTGCGTGCTGGATTGCGGAATCGAATGGTTAATTCGCCACTCATGAATGGAAAGCGATTCGCTCGAAGCATGGAGCAAGCGTTCCGGAAAATCTGGCACGATGAATGTCGGATTCTTGAGAAAAAAGGATAAAACTCGCCCGAACCCGCGGATTCTGTTATCAGACGCGGATAAATCCTCTTCGCAACAGTCTTTCACTTCTTCTCAATTTACCTTCGCAAGATAAATTTCGATCGGCCTTGCTCGATAAAAACATGAGCATTGCTAGCTCACGCCCGGAATTTACTTGCGAGGGTAAGAATAGTCCTAGTTTTTAAAGTCTGTTGGCTTCTTGTCTTTCGGAGGCCGCTTATAGGTTCATAGACATTAGTTCACTAAATTAAGACGTCGGTATCGAGAGTGGACGTTTGCTGCTTTTCTGAATAAACGCGCAATGAGTCTTTTGATTTGAAATGCTTAAGCGCTTCCCGGTTAAGGTGATTGATCGCTAAAGATGAGACGGAAAGCGAAGCCGGTATCGTCGAATCACTCAAAACGAACCCGAACACCGCTGGCAGCGCCGAACGATTAAATCGATCGAATTGGTTTTCATTGTTATCTAAGGATTTTGATTTATATGAATAAGACATATCGTTCTGTTTGGAACGAAGCGACGGGGACTTGGGTCGCCGCGCAAGAAAATGCGAAGGGACGCTCGAAGTCGTCGAACAAGTCGCGTGCCATCATTTCGGCGACGGTGTCGGCTGGTGTCGCCGCGATGGCCGCGCTTTCGTCTGTGACCGCACAAGCCTCCACGACACTGGACGGCGGTGTGGTGGGTTCTAACAATCTCAACGGAATCGCAATCGGCCAGGGTACCAACGCGGTAAATGGCTACGCCATTGGTAACGGCGTTACAACGATTGGCGCATATGCCATTGGCCTTGGTACGTTTAGTACAGTGGACGGTACCAGTGCTATCGGGATCGGTAGCTACGCGACTGTGACCGGTGCCCAAGCCATCGGTATCGGTTACAGCGTGTTTTCGAGTGGCACTGACGCAATCGCACTGGGTAACAGGGCGACCGCCAGCGGCACGTCTGGTTCCATGGCAATCGGTGGCGGCTCTCTTTCGAACGGCACAAACACCACGGCATTGGGTGAGAACGCAACCGCGAGCGGCAACAACACAACGGCGATCGGTGCGAATACTACCGCTGCGGCCCAAAATTCCGTTGCCGTTGGTCCGGGCGCGACGGCGATCAACGCAAACGACGTGGCGCTGGGTGCGGGTTCGATGACGGCGGGAGTGGTGAACACCACGAGCGCGACGATCGGGGGCAAGACGTACACGTTCGCAGGCAGCAGCGCGACGAGCACGGTGTCGGTGGGTTCGGCAGGCAAGGAGCGCACGATCACCAACGTTGGGGCAGGCCGTCTCTCGGCGACTTCAACCGATGCGGTGAACGGCTCACAGCTGTATGCAGCGGATCAGGCGATCAACCAGAACACGTCGGATATCTCGAACGTGGCGGGCAGCGTTACCAACATCGGCAACCAGATCAACAACGTGTACAACACGGGCACGAAGTACTTCCATGCGAACAGCACGGGTGTAGATTCGACGGCCACGGGGGTGGATTCGGTGGCGATCGGCTCGGGTGCGGTGTCGACCAACAAGGGCGACGTGGC
>NZ_FCOB02000077.1 GCF_001545075.1 Caballeronia ptereochthonis | reverse complement strand
CGGCCACCGACGCCCACGCGGACCCGCTCGCGGCCTCGCCCGGGCAAGCGCGCTTCGACGCGGTGATGCAGGCCGACGGCAAGATCGAGCCGCAGGACTGGATGCCCGAGGCGTATCGCAAGACGCTGGTGCGCCAGATCTCGCAGCATGCGCATTCGGAGATCATCGGCATGCAGCCGGAGGGCAACTGGATCAGCCGCGCGCCGAGTCTGAAGCGCAAGGCGATCCTGCTGGCCAAGGTGCAGGACGAAGGCGGCCACGGCCTGTACCTCTACAGCGCCGCCGAAACGCTCGGCGTCTCGCGCGACCAGCTGGTCGAGGCCCTGCACGCGGGCAAGGCCAAGTACTCGAGCATCTTCAACTACCCGACGCCCACCTGGGCCGATGTCGGGGTGATCGGCTGGCTCGTCGACGGCGCCGCGATCATGAACCAGATTCCGCTGTGCCGCTGCACGTACGGCCCGTATGCGCGCGCGATGATCCGCATCTGCAAGGAGGAGTCGTTCCACCAGCGTCAGGGCTTCGACGCGCTGCTCGCGATGATGAAGGGCACGCCGGCGCAAAAGGAGCTCGTGCAGCAGGCGGTGAACCGCTGGTGGTGGCCGGTGCTGATGATGTTCGGCCCGAGCGACAAGGACTCGATCCACAGTGGCCAGTCGTTCGCCTGGGGCATCAAGCGCATCTCGAACGACGATCTGCGTCAGAAGTTCGTCGACGCCACCGTCGAGCAGGCGAAGATCCTGGGCGTCACGCTGCCCGATCCGGACCTGAAGTGGAATGCGCAACGCCAGGCGCACGACTACGGCGAGATCGACTGGGAGGCATTCTGGCGCGTGGTCAACGGCGACGGCCCGTGCAACAAGGAACGGCTCGCCACGCGCGTGAAGGCGCACGAGGAGGGCGCATGGGTGCGCGAAGCGGCGCTCGCCTATGCGGAGAAACAGCAGGCGCGCGCGCACAGGCAAGCGGCTTGATACGGAACACAGGAGATATCGACGATGAGCAAGGAATGGCCGATCTGGGAAGTGTTCGTGCGCAGCAAGCAAGGGCTGGATCACAAGCACTGCGGCAGTCTGCATGCGCCCGACGCGAGCGCGGCCCTGAGGATGGCGCGCGACGTGTACACGCGCCGTCAGGAAGGCGTGAGCATCTGGGTGGTGCCCTCGGCGGCGATCACGGCCTCGGACCCGGCGGACAAGGGTGAGCTGTTCGAGCCGGCGGGCGACAAGATCTATCGGCATCCGACGTTCTTCGTGCTGCCCGACGAAATCAACCACATGTAAGGGCGAGGGATATGAGCCACGAACATCTCGCCTATGTGCTGCGCCTGGCCGATAACGCGCTGATCCTCGGCCAGCGCAACGCCGAATGGTGCAGCCACGGCCCGGCGCTGGAGGAAGACATCGCGCTCGCGAACATCAGTCTGGATCTGATCGGTCAGGCGCGGTTGCTGTACACGCATGCGGCCACGCTGGAGGCGGCGCTCGATGGCGTGCGGAAGACCGAAGACGACTACGCGTACTTTCGCACCGAGCGCGAGTTCGCCAACTACACGATCACCGAGCTGCCGCATTTCGGCCCGCTCGCGGGCACGGCGCGCGCCGGACGCGATTACGCGGTGACGATCGTGCGCAACTTCCTGTACTCGGCGTTGATGGCCGAGGTGTGGACCGCGCTGCAAGCGTCGAGCGATGCGCAGCTCGCGGCGATCGCGGCGAAGTCGATCAAGGAGACGAGCTATCACCTGCATCACGCGCGCGACTGGCTGGTGCGTCTGGGCGATGGCACGGCGGAGTCGCATCGGCGCACACAGGCCGCGCTCGATTATCTGATGCCGTACACGCGCGAGTTCTTCGCCACCGATGCGATCGAGCAGGCGGTCGCCGAGGCGGGCCTCGCGCCGCTCGCGAGCGCGCTCGAAGCGGCGTGGCGCGAACAGGTGCAAGCGGCACTGGAAGAAGCGACGCTCGAGGCGCCGGCCGAGGTGAAGCATGTGAGCACGGGCAAGCTCGGCGAGCATTCGGAACATATGGGCTATCTGCTGGCGGAAATGCAGAGCTTGGCGCGTCAGCATCCGGGCGCGAGCTGGTGATGAACTCCGTTCACGCAAACGCCACGATCGAACGCGCCTGGTCGGTGCTCGAAGCGGTGCCCGATCCGGAGATTCCGGTGGTGTCGATCCGCGAGCTGGGCATCCTGCGCGAGGTGCGCCACGGCGACGATGGCGTGCTCGAAGTGGTGATCACGCCGACGTACTCGGGATGTCCGGCGATGTCGCAGATCGCGGAGGACATCGCGCGGGCGATCGAGCAGGCCGAGCTTGGCGCGCATCGCATCGAGACGGTGCTCGCGCCCGCGTGGACCACCGACTGGATCACCGACGACGCGCGCGAGAAGCTGCGCCGCTACGGCATCGCGCCGCCGAGCGGCACGTGCGGCAGCACGCCGGCGACGACCGCGAAGCCGATCCGCTTCGTGCCCTACAAAAAGGAAGCGATCCCCTGCCCGCGCTGCGGCTCGACGCACACGGAGAAGCTGGCGCAATTCGGCTCGACCGCGTGCAAGGCGCTGTATCGCTGCGTGGATTGTCGCGAGCCGTTCGATTACTTCAAGCCGTACTGAACCGGCGTTTTTGAACCGATTTCACTGAAAGCGAGCCGATAGCCATGGCGACTCCGCAATTCCACCCGCTGCGCATCCGCGACGTTCGTCCGGAAACCGCCGATGCGCTCACCGTTTCGTTCGAGGTGCCGCCCGATTTGCGCGAGGCGTTTCGCTTCACGCAGGGCCAGTTCGTGACGCTCAAGACGCACATCGACGGCGAGGAGACGCGCCGCTCGTATTCGATCTGCGTGGGGGTGACCGACTACGACCGCGATGGCGAACTGCGCATCGGCATCAAGCGCGTGCGCGGCGGGCGCTTCTCGAACTTCGCCTTCGAGACGCTCAAGCCGGGGCATGAGATCGAAGTGATGACGCCGGACGGGCGCTTCTTCACGCACCTGAACGCGGACCACGCGAAGCACTATGTGGCCTTCTCGGGCGGCTCGGGCATCACGCCGGTGCTGGCGATCATCAAGACGACGCTGGATATGGAGCCCACGAGCCGCTTCACGCTGGTGTACGGCAATCGCAGCGTCGAAGCGATCATGTTCGCCGAGGAGCTCGAGGACCTGAAGAACCGCTACATGGACCGGTTCTCGCTGTATCACGTGCTGTCGGACGATCTGCAGGATGTGGAGTTGTTCAACGGCGTGCTGGATCAGGCGAAGTGCCGGGCGTTTCTGGAGAGCTTGCTTGCGCCGGAGGAAATCGACGAGGCGTTCATCTGCGGCCCCGGTCCGATGATGGATGCGGCCGAGGCCGCGTTGAAGGACGCGGGCGTGTCGCCCAGGCAGATTCACGTGGAGCGCTTCGGCACGCCGCTGCCGCAAGCGGGCGTGCCGCCGGTCGAGATCACGGAGAACACGCCGGCGGCGGATCTGGAGCTGATCATCGACGGCAAGAAGCGCAAGCTGCGGCTGCCGTATGAGGGCGTGAGCGTGCTCGACGTGGGCCTGAAGGCCGGGCTCGCGCTGCCCTACGCGTGCAAGGGCGGCGTGTGCTGCACGTGCCGCGCGAAGGTGCTCGAAGGCGAAGTGAAGATGGAGAAGAACTACACGCTCGAACAACACGAGATCGATGACGGCTTCGTGCTGACTTGCCAGTGTCATCCGGTGAGCGAGCGGGTGGTCGTGAGTTTCGACGAGCGCTGAGCGCCACGCA
>NZ_FCOB02000057.1 GCF_001545075.1 Caballeronia ptereochthonis | reverse complement strand
CAAGGCGTTTTGCGATCGGCTGCGTGCCAAAGGCAAGAAGACCAAGGTCGCCTTCGTCGCCGGCATGCGCAAGCTCCTCACCCAGCTCAACGCCATGATGCGCGATGCCACGCCCTGGAACCCACCCAAACCATGATTCCTTGTGCCTTTGCACTTGACCTTCAATACAGTTGCTTTCTTTGCAGCAGCAAAGAAAGTGACCCCCGCCCCGGGGAGGGGCAGTGCTAATAAACCACGAAGAAATCGGGATTTCACGAAAGCGCAAGCAAACAAACAAGCAAGCAAACGAACGAACGACAACAACGAGCAAACCGCGCCCCCAATGCCCAACCCCAACACCGCCCTGATAGAACGCTTCTACACCGCCTTCCAGAACCTCGATGCGGAATCGATGGCCGCCTGCTACGCCCCCGACATCCTGTTCCAGGACCCCGTCTTCGGCGTACTGCACGGCAAGGAAGCCGGCGACATGTGGCGCATGCTGCTCGGCCGCGCGACCGACTTCACGCTCACCTACGACAGCATCAAATCCATCGGCCAGGTCGCAAGCGCGAAAGCCGTCGCGCGCTATACGTATTCGGCAACCGGCAACACCGTCGTCAACGAGATCAATGCGCGCTTCGCCATCCGCGACGGCCTCATCGCCGAACACACCGACGTCTTCGATCTCTGGCGCTGGAGCCGTCAGGCATTCGGCATGAAAGGCTGGCTGTTCGGCTGGACCCCGCAGATGCAGCGCGCAATTCAGACGAAAGCACGCAAGGCGCTCAAGGAATACCGTCAGAAGGCCAGACCATGACGCGTATCGAACGCTCCGATCAGTCGCCGATCGACGACGCTCGCCTCGAAGACGAATGGCTCGAAGCCGACGCCTTCGGCGGCTTCGCGTCCGGCACGGTCGGCACGATGCGCACACGGCGCTATCAGGCGCTGCTGCTCGCCGCGACACAACCGCCCGCCGGACGCGTCGTGCTCGTGAACGGCGTCGAAGCGTGGCTCGACATGAACGGCCGGCGCATCCCCCTGACGATGCAGCACTACGCGCCCGACGTGCGCTATCCCGATGCATCCGCGAGCCTGCTGTCCTTCGATACCGAGCCCTGGCCGACCTGGCGCTTTCGCATCGGCGAGGAGGCGGTCGTCTTGGCCGAAGTATTCGTCGCCAAGGAAAGCCGCGAAACCGTCCTGCGCTGGCGTCTCGAAGACGCGGCCACGCCCGCGTTCGAAGCGGCGCGTCTGGAAGTGCGCCCGCTCGTGTCCGGACGCGACTATCACGCGCTGCATCACGAGAACCCGGCGTTTTCCTTCAACGCCACGCTCGACGGCGAACGCGTGCAATGGCAGCCCTACGGCGATCTGCCCGTCATCTGCGCGACTTCCAACGGCGCGTATGAGCACGCACCCGACTGGTATCGCAACTTCTGCTACGTGCGCGAACGTGAACGCGGTCTCGATTTCGTCGAGGATCTCGCGACGCCCGGCGTGTTCACCTTCGACCTCGCGCGCGCGGAAGCCGTGTTGATCCTGCACGCCCACGCGGGCCACGAAAAGCCGCTCGGGGAAAGCGCGTTCGCGCACGCGTCTCATGTGGCCTCGCGGGAAGCCGAGCGGCGCGCGGCATTCGGCTCGCGGCTCGCGCGCTCGGCCGATGCCTATGTCGTGAATCGCAACGTGGGGCGCACCATCATTGCGGGCTTTCCGTGGTTCACGGACTGGGGACGCGACACGTTCATCTCGATGCGCGGCCTCCTGCTCGCGTCGGGGCGGCATCAGGAAGCGGAGTCGATTCTGCTCGAATGGGCCGACACGATTTCCGAAGGCATGGTGCCGAACCGTTTTCCGGACAGCGGCGGCCTGCCGGAGTACAACGCCGTCGACGCCTCGCTGTGGTTCATCGTCGCGGTGCACGACTATCTGGCGACGGGCCACGCGCACGCCGCGACGACGACCCGCCTGCAACACGCCGCCGATGCGATCCTCGACGGCTATGCGCGCGGCACGCGCTTCGACATCGCCGCCGACGCGGACGGCCTGCTGCGCGCGGGCGTCCCCGGCGTGCAACTTACTTGGATGGACGCGAAAGCGGGCGACTGGGTCGTGACGCCGCGCATCGGCAAGCCGGTCGAGGTGCAGGCGCTGTGGATCAACGCGCTGTCCATCGCCTGCGCGTGGAGTCCGCGCTGGCAGGCCTTGCGCGATCGGGCGCGGCAAGCGTTCGCCGAGCGCTTCGTCGATCCGGATACGCGCACGCTCCACGATGTCGTCGATGCGGATCACGAGCCCGGCAAGCTCGATCGCGCCATGCGCCCGAATCAGATCTTCGCGGTCGGCGGCCTGCCGTTTTCGCTCGTCGATGGCGAGATCGCGCGGGCGGTCGTCGATCAGGTCGAAGCGCAGCTTCTGACGCCGCTCGGCCTGCGCACGCTCGCGCCATCCGATCCGGCGTACCGTCCGCGCTACGCGGGCGGCGTGCTGGAGCGCGACGGCGCGTATCACCAGGGCACCGTGTGGCCGTGGCTGATCGGTCCCTTCGTCGAGGCATGGGTGCGCGTGCACGGCACGGCAGGCGCGCGCGAGCGCTTTCTTGCGCCGTTGCATGCGCATCTCGATCGATACGGCCTCGATCACATCAGCGAAGTCGCCGACGGCGACGCGCCCCACACGCCCGGCGGCACGCCGTTCCAGGCGTGGTCGCTCGCGGAGCTGCTGCGCATCGAGAAACTGCTCGGCGCGGCCTGAGCGCCACCGGGCACGGTGCGCGCGTGAAGACGCCAAACGCGCTAAATTACGACTCTTGCCCGCTGATTTGCGCGCCGCAAACGAGGAGACGTCCATGCCGAAATCGCGCCCCGTCAATCAGATCGATACCGTCGAGGGCTCACGGCTCCATTCGACCGATTGCCCGATCTGGCAGCGCTGGGGGCCCTATCTGAGCGAGCGCCAATGGGGCACGGTGCGCGAGGATTACAGCGAATTCGGCACCGCGTGGGAATACTTCCCGCACGATCATGCGCGCAGCCGCGCGTATCGATGGGGCGAGGACGGCCTCGCGGGCTTCGGCGACGACAAGCTCAACTGGTGCATCTCGCTCGCGCTCTGGAACGGCGCCGACCCGATCCTCAAGGAGCGCCTCTTCGGTCTGACGAACGAGGAGGGCAATCACGGCGAGGACGTGAAGGAGTTGTACTTCTACCTCGACGGCACGCCGACGCATTCCTACATGCGCATGCTGTACAAGTATCCGCATGCGGCATTTCCATACTCCGATCTCGTCGACGAAAACGCGCGGCGCGGCGCCGACGTGCCCGAGTACGAAGTGCTCGACACCGGCGTGTTCGACGACGAGCGCTACTTCGACGTGCTGGTGGAATACGCGAAGCACACGCCCGACGATATCCTGATGCGCGTCACGATCGAGAATCGCGGCCAGGTGGCCGCCGCGCTCGACGTGCTGCCGCAGATCTGGGCGCGCAACACGTGGTCGTGGAAGCCGACGCCCGTCAAGCCGTCGCTGAAAGTGGCGACGGTCGAGGGCCAAGGCACTTACGTGCTCGCGCAACAGGGCGGCCACGAGCCGATGGTCGTCACCGCGTGGACGCCGGACGCCGATGGCGTCGATTGGATCTTCTGCGAGAACGAGACCAACGTCAAACGGCTCTTTCGCATGGAGGGCGAGGGGCCGTTCAAGGACGGCTTCAACGATTACATCCTGTATGGCGACGAAGACGCGATCCGCCGGGACGCCGGCACGCGCGCCGCGGCGCATGCGCATCTGGAGCTCGAGGCGCACGGCAAGGCCGTCGTGTACATGCGCTGGCGGCCGGAATCCGCGCCGGACGCCGTGCCGCTCGATGCCGATGCGCTCTTCGCGCGCCGCCTCGCGGAAGCGGACGAATACTACGGCGCGCTGCAGCACGGCATCGCCGACGCCGATCAGCGGCTCGTCCAGCGTCAGGCGCTCGCGGGCATGCTGTGGTCGAAGCAGTACTACCAGTTCGACGTCACGCGCTGGCTCGACGGCGATCCGCTCCAGCCCAAGCCGCCGAAGCAGCGGCGCTTCGGACGCAACGCCGACTGGCGGCATCTGTGCAATGCGGACATCGTGTCGATGCCGGACAAGTGGGAATATCCGTGGTACGCATCATGGGATCTCGCGTTCCATGCCGCGGCCTTCGCGCTGATCGACCCGGAGTTCGCCAAGCGCCAGTTGCTGCTGCTCGTGAAGGACCGCTATCAGCATCCGAACGGGCAACTGCCCGCCTACGAATGGGCGTTCGGCGACGCCAACCCGCCCGTGCACGCGTGGGCGACGTGGCGCGTCTACGAGATCGATCGCGCGATCACCGGCCGCGGCGACCGCGATTTCCTGGAGCTCGTGTTCCACAAGCTGCTGCTCAACTTCTCGTGGTGGGTCAACCGCAAGGACGCGGATGACCGCAACATCTTCCAGGGCGGCTTTCTCGGGCTGGACAACGTCGGCATCTTCGATCGTTCGTCGCCGCTGCCCACGGGCGGGCACATCGATCAGGCCGACGGCACCGCGTGGATGGCCGCGTACGCGCTCGACCTGATGCGCATCGCGCTGGAGCTCGCGTATGCGAACAAGGTATTCATCGACATCGCGGTGAAATTCTTCGAGCACTTCCTGTATATCGCGGAAGCGGTGAGCTGCGAGGACAACTGCGAGACTGGCCTGTGGGACAGCGAGGACGAATTCTTCTACGACAAGCTGCGCCTGCCGGACGGATCGAGCGTGCCGATGCGCATCCGCTCGATCGTCGGGCTGATTCCGCTCTTCGCCGTGCAGGTGCTGGAGCCGCGCGTGCATCGCTCCTTGCCGGGCCTGCGCGACCGGCTGCACTGGTTCCTCGAGCATCGCCCGGACCTGTCGCGGCTCGTGTCGCGCTGGAACATCGCGGGGCAGGGCAACAGCGTGCTGCTCTCGCTCTTGCGCGGGCATCGCATGAAGGCGCTGCTCAGGCGCATGCTCGACGAAACCGAGTTCCTCTCCGATCACGGCGTGCGCGCGCTCTCGCGCGTGCATCTCGACAATCCGTTCGTCTTCTATCACAACAGCGAGAGCTTCAGCATCCAGTATCTGCCGGGCGAGTCGAACTCGCGCGTGTTCGGCGGCAATTCGAACTGGCGCGGGCCGGTGTGGATGCCTGTCAACTTTCTGCTGATCGAATCGATCCGCGAATTCCATCGCTATTACGGCGACGATTTCCGCGTCGAATATCCGACCGGTTCCGGGCAGACTTTCTCGCTCGCGCAGATCGCCGACGAGCTCGCGCGCCGCGTGACGACGCTCTTTCTGCTCGACAGGAGCGGCGAGCGGCCCGTGATGGCCGCGTATCCGCTGCTGCAGGCCGATCCCCGCTCGCGCGACCTGATTCTCTATCACGAGTACTTCCACGGCGACAACGGGCGCGGCGTCGGCGCATCGCATCAGACGGGCTGGAGCGGGCTCGTCGCACTGCTGCTGCAGCCGCATGCGACGGGGCCGTCCGGCGTGGTTCCGCTCGCGGGCGAAGCCGACGCGGAGATTCAGGAGTTCGCCGGGGCCAAGTAGCGGCGCAGGCCGCGTTCGCGGCTTGTGGTCAGCCTTTTGCAGAAAAATCAATGACTCGATGCCGAACCTGTTGTTCGGAATAGTCTGATATCGAAGGGTTCTCCCACTGCGTAAGTTTGCGCAAAGGCAAACGCATGGAAAGTCGGGAGAACAGAATGAATCACGCCATCGGCGCTTATTCCCTGAGTGGCTATCAGCAGCGCATGGGAGCCTGGAGCCGGGTTCGCATCGAGCACGAGCATTGCCCGCCGTTCGCGTGGGTCTTGCTGGTGTTCGCCGCCGCCATGCTGGGCGGCGCCTGGTTTAGCGACCGGTTCGACAGCATCGCCGCCGGCGGGATCGCCTGGGTGGCGATTCTCGCGCTGCTGGGCGCGTTCGTCGATCGCCGTTTCAGCGGCGCGGACGCGCTCGAGCGCCGTATTCGCCGGCGGCAGAAGGCGCGTCAGGCCGTGCTCGGCCGCGCGTGGTCCGGCACGGCGGTCAGGCCGTGGTCCGATCGGCAGACGTCAGCAGCACGGGGATGGATTTCGACGTCGGCGTGCCCGCGCCATCCGCTACCGAAGACAACGGCACGAGCGGGTTCGTCTCCGGATAGTACGCACCGAGACAGCCGCGCGGAATGTCGTACTCGACGAGCTTGAAACCGTTCACGCGGCGCTCGACTCCGTCGTCCCACACGCTCGTGATATCCACGAACTCGCCCGGCTCGAAGCCGAGCATGTCGATGTCCTCGCGATTCGCGAACAGCACGTGGCGCTGGCCGTACACGCCGCGATAGCGGTCGTCGAGACCGTAGATGGTCGTGTTGTACTGATCGTGCGAACGCGTCGTCATGAGCGTCATCAGGCGCTCTCCGTGACGCGCGCGGGCGCGATGGATCGGCGTATCGCGCGCGATTTCGTGCACGATGAACTGCGCCTTGCCGCTCGGCGTTTTCCACACACGGTCGCGCGCGGCCACGCCAAGATGGAAGCCGCCCGGATGCTTCAGGCGCTCGTTGTAGCGCTCGAAGCCGTCGATCACCTTCTCGATGCCGTCGCGGATCAGCGAATAATCGTTCGCGTGCGCGAGCCAGTCGACTTTCGATGAGCCGAGCGTCGCCTGCGCCATGCGCGCGACGATCGCCACCTCGGAAAGCAGATTCGGCGACGCCGGCTTGTTCATGCCGTACGAGATGTGCACCATGCTCATCGAATCCTCGACGCTCACGCCTTGCGGCACGCCGTTCTGCAGGTCGATCTCGGTGCGGCCGAGCGTCGGCAGAATGAGCGCGTCGCGGCCGTGCACGAGATGGCTGCGGTTGAGCTTGGTCGTGATGTGCACGGTCAGGTCGCACGCGCGCATCGCTTCCCAGGTGCGCGGCGTGTCGGGCGTCGCAATCGAGAAGTTCCCGCCCAGGCCGATGAACACCTTCACGCGGCCTTCCAGCATCGCATGGATGGTCTCGACGACGTCGTAGCCGTGCTCCCGCGGCGGCTCGAAATCGTACGCCGCGCCGAGCCTGTCGAGAAACGCCTGCGTCGGCTTTTCCTCGATGCCCACCGTGCGGTCGCCCTGCACGTTCGAATGGCCGCGCACCGGGCATAGCCCCGCGCCGCGCCGGCCGATATTGCCGCGCATCATCATCAGGTTCGATAGAAGCTGGATCGTCGGCACGGAGTTCTTGTGCTGCGTGAGGCCCATGCCCCACGTCGCGATGACGGCGCGGCCGTTCGCGTAAATGTCGGCGAGCTTGAGCAAGTCGTCCATTTCCACGCCCGATTCCGCGACGATCGCATCCCAGCTTTCGGCGCGCAGGTCGTCGGCGAAGGCGTCGAAGCCGACCGTATGCTCCGCGATGAAGTCGACATCGAGCACGCGTTCGCCGCCGTTCGCGCGCGCTTCATCGTCGAGTTCGATCACGCGCTTCGCCACGCCCTTGATGAGCGCGAAGTCGCCCCCGACTTTCGGGCGGATGAACACCGAGCTGATCTTCACGCCTTTCGGCGACAGCATGTCGAACGTGTGCTGCGGGCTCGCGAAGCGTTCGAGTCCGCGCTCCTTCAGCGGATTGATCGATACGATGGTCGCGCCGCGCTTCGCGCAGTCGCGCAGCTCGCCGAGCATGCGCGGATGGTTCGTCGCCGGATTCTGGCCGAACAGCAGGAGCGTGTCGGCGTGCTCGAAATCGTCGAGCGTGACGGTGCCCTTGCCGATGCCGACGGTATGCGGCAAGCCGCGGCTCGTCGCTTCGTGGCACATGTTCGAGCAGTCGGGGAAGTTGTTGGTGCCGACCATGCGCACGAACAGCTGATACAGAAACGCGGCTTCGTTGCTCGCGCGGCCGGACGTGTAGAACGCCGCGCGGTTCGGATCGTCGAGCTTCTTCAGATGCGAGGCGATCAGCTCGAACGCCGCGTCCCATTCGATCGGCACGTAGCGGTCGCGCTTCGCGTCGTAGACGAGCGGATCGGTGAGCCGCCCGTGCTGCTCCAGTTCGTAATCCGACTGCTCCATCAGCGAGGACACCGTGTGCTCCTCGAAGAAGGCGGGCGTGACGCGCTTGCTCGTCGCCTCGGCGGCGACGGCCTTCACGCCGTTCTCGCAGAACTCGAACGTCGAGGCGTGCTCGCGGTCCGGCCACGCGCAGCCCGGGCAGTCGAAGCCGTCGGGTTGGTTTTGCTTGAAGAGCGTCCGGTAGTTCCCGCCCGCCACCTTCTCCTTGACGAGATTGATCGCGACCTGCTTCAGCGCGCCCCAGCCCGCGGCGGGATGCGTATAAGGTTCGATGCGAGGTTCCGGCTTCTTCATGGCGTTCGATTTCGATGGAGCGTGCAATGACACGCAGCGTACTGTGTTCCGAAACGGACGCGGCGCACAGAAAAAGCGAAATCGGAGGGATACAGTTGCGACGTTTTGACATAGACTGCAACCGACGTCCCGAGGAAAAGGAAAGCGCCCCTTGAAGCTGTACGAGAAGCTCGCCGATGAAATCGAAGAAGCCGTGCGCCGCGGCGTGTTCGCACCGGGCGAGAAGATCGCGTCCGTGCGGCAGGCAAGCCAGCGCTACGACTTGAGCATCAAGACGGTGCTGCACGCGTACGCGATCCTGGAAAGCCGCGGCATTCTGGAGACGCGCCCGCAATCCGGCTATTTCGTGCGCGCGAAGCCGCAGGCCGGCGCGACGCGCAGTCAGCCGAAGCGCGTGATCGCAACCGCGTCGGAAGTCGACGTGAGCCGGCTCGTGCTCTCGACCTTGCGCAGCATCCGCGCGCACGACGCCGTGCCGTTCGGCTCGCCCTATCCCGATCCCGGGCCGTTCCCGTGGCGGCGCATCAACCAGTACGCCAACGCGATCGCGCGGCGGCACTCGAGCTGGAATCTCATCGACGACCTGCCGCCGGGCAATCCGGAGCTGATCCGCCAGATCGCGCGGCGCTATGCGGAGAACGGCGTGCCGGTCGACCCGGAGGAGATCGTGATCACCGTCGGCGCGACCGAGGCGATCAACCTGAGCCTGCAGGCGGTCGCGAGGCCCGGCGACACGGTTGCGGTCGAATCGCCGACTTACTATGCGATGCTGCACGCGATCGAGCGTCTCGGCATGCGCGCGATCGAGGTGCCGACGCATCCGGCCGACGGCATCGACATCGGGGCGCTGGCGCAGATCATAGCGAGGCGGAAGATCGCCGCATGCATGGTGATGCCGAACTTCCAGAATCCGCTCGGCTTTCAGATGCCGGACGAGCGCAAGCGCCAGCTCGTCGCGCTCCTCTCCGCACACGACATACCGGTCATCGAGAACGACGTCTATCACGAGCTCTACTACGGCGATGCGCGCCCCTCGACGCTCAAGAACTTCGACACGAAGGGGCTCGTGCTGCATTGTGCGTCGTTCTCGAAGAGCCTGACGGCGTCGTACCGCATCGGCTGGGCCATGCCGGGGCGCTTTCGCGCGCAGGTCGAGAAGCTCAAGTTCCTCAACACGCTGACGACGCCCTCCGTGCCGCAAGTCGCCATTGCCGATTATCTGCGGCAGGACGGCTACGACCGGCATCTGCGGCGCGTGCGCAAGCTGTATCGGCAGCAGGCGCGCATCATGAGCGCAATGGTCGAGCGCTTCTTTCCGGCGGGCACGCGGACGTCCGCGCCGCAAGGCGGCTACGTGCTGTGGGTCGAGCTGCCGGAGCGGGTCGATTCGATGCGGCTCTATCGCGCCGCACTGGAATGCGGCATCACGGTCGGGCCGGGCTACATGTTCTCGACGCGCAACGTCTTCAGCCACTACATCCGGCTCAATTACAGCTATCCGTGGACGGCGGCGAGCGAGGCTGCGTTGCAGCGGCTGGGCGAGCTCGTCGGCGAGATCGGCGCGCGAGCGGGCAGGGCAGGAACAGGGGAGAACGCACATGAGCGATGACATCGATCCGGCGCTCGTCGCCGTGCTGGCGCAGCTCTGGCGCGCGCGCGAGGAGACGCCGGGGCGCGCCTGGTCGCTCGCCAGGCTGGCGAAGCAGTCCGGCTTGCCGATGAGCGCGCTCAGGCGGCAGTTGACGGGGCTTGTGGAAGGCGGCCTCGTCGAGATGCGGATGAGCGAGGAGGGGACGGGGAGCGCGTGGTTGACGTCGGAGGGGGTGACGCTTTGTCAGGCGGTGTTCGGACAAGGCTCAACTGGCCATGCGGAATGAACCGGAGCGCCCATGCTAAGGTAACCACTCGAGGCCCATATCCGCGTGTGACACCTTGGACATCCACATCACCCTGCACGGCCGCCGCGACCTGACCGGCCAGATCTATGCGCAACTGCGCGCGGGCATCATCGAAGGGCGCCTGGCCGCCAACGCGCGCCTGCCGTCCACGCGCGATCTCGCCGTGCAGCTCGGCGTCTCACGCAAGACCGCGCTCGATGTCTTCGAGCGCCTCATCGCGGAAGGCTTCTTGCGCACGCGCGCGGGCGACGGCACCTTCGTCGCCGACGGGCTCGCGCGGCTGCCCTCCGTGCGTCCCGAACCGGTTTCGGCGCGCGCCCGCGCGACCGGCATATGGCGCAGGATGCCCGAGCGCATGACCATGCCGATGCCCCCCGCTCACGAAACGCTCGACTGCGACTTCAAAGGCGGCGCGACCGACAAGACGCTCTTTCCCTACGACGCCTGGCGTCGCTGCCTCAATCAGGCGCTGCGCATGCAGGCGCGCACGGGCGGCGGCATGGCGAGCTATCGCGATCCGGGCGGCGAGCAGGAGTTGCGGCTCGGCATCGCGCGCTATCTCGCCTTCAGCCGCGCGGTCGTGTGCAACTGGCAGGATGTGCTGGTCACGCAGGGCGCGCAGCAGGCGCTCGATCTGCTCGCGCGCGTCGTGATTCAGCCCGGCGATGTCGTCGCGGTCGAGGAGCCGGGCTATCCGCCCGCGCGCGCGCTTTTCGCGGCGCTCGGCGCGCGCATCGCGCAGGTCCCGGTGGACGGCGAGGGCATCATCGTGAAGAAGCTGCCGCGGAACACGCGGCTCGTCTACGTGACGCCGTCGCACCAGTTCCCGCTCGGCATGCCGATGAGTCTCGACCGGCGCGTCGGGTTGCTCGAATGGGCCGCGAAGCGCGGCGCGGTGATCGTCGAGGACGACTACGACGGCGAATTCCGCTTCGAGGGACGGCCGGTGGAATCGCTGAAGAGTCTCGACCGCGCGGGACTCGTCGCGTATGTCGGCACGTTCTCGAAGACGCTCTTTCCCGACCTGCGCCTGGGCTACGTGGTGCCGCCCGCGACGCTGTCGGAACCGCTCCGGAATGCGAAGCAGGTCTGCGACTGGCACAGTTGCATGCTCACGCAGACGGCGCTCGGCGCGTTCATGCTCAACGGCGAATACGCGAAGCATCTGCGTCGCATGCACAAGTGGTACGCCGAGCGCCGCGCGGTATTGATCGCGCGCTTGACGGGCGATCTGGCGCCGTGGTTCGAGCCGCTGCCCGCAACGGCCGGCATCCATCTGGTCGCGCGGCTCGCCGCGCCTTGGCGGGAGGATGACGTAGTCGCGGCGGCGCGCGGTGTCGGTCGGGATCTACGGCATTCGCGGGTTCTATGCAGGCCAGCCGATGCAGCAAGGCGTGCTGCTCGGCTATGGCGGCACGAACGTCGCGGCGATCGAGCGCGGCATGACGCGGCTCGCGGCGCTCATGCCGAAGCTGCGCGCCTAGCGCTGGATCGGCGGCTGCCCTGTCGAACGAAAGGGTTTGCCGCCGGCTTTTTCTTCAAGTGAGCGCGCCGCCTCACTGATCGCACAACAGCAGCAGCTTCTCCTGCGCCGTGCAGCTCGCCTTCTTCACCTTCTGCTCGGACGCTTCCTGTTGACGCGCCGACACGTGCCGCGCCGGATTTTGCGACTGCTCCGCGGCCGCCGTGCGCTGCGCGATGCACGCGCGCAAGTGCTTCTCCATCGGCGGGTAGTACTTCCAGCCGCGCGTGAGCGGCGGCAGTTCGAGATGCACCTGCTTCCACTTCGGATGGCCGTTGGCCTGCAGCGTGTCGAAATTCGCGCACAGCGAATCGGCGAACTTCGACAGCGCGCCGACCGTGCCGCGCAGGCCGTAGTCGTAGGTCACGAGGAACGCCTTCACGGTGAGCGTCGGCGTGTCTTCCTGAATCCAGTTCGGATAGCTCGAGGTACGGATCGTCGCCGGGAAGTAGGTCTGCTTCGCGCGCGCGGTTTCGGGCGCGCTCGAATCGAGACGCAGGAGCTTGATCTGTTTCAGCAGTTCCGGATTCATGTCCTGGAAGAGCTTCGCCGGCTGCCCCGCGACGATCACCGCCACGTCGATCTTGCCGACGATCAGCCGCGCGAGCGAATCCTCGTTGTTGAGATGCTGCTCGTTCGCATCGGCGATCGGCTCGCCGAACATCAGCCGATAAAGCGTCTCCGCCGACTGCGCCGTGCCGCTGCCGATCGGCCCCACGCTGATGTTCTTGCCCTTGATCTCGTGGATGTATTTCATCGGCGAGTCCGAGCGCGCGACGAAATAGATCTCCTCGTCATACAGCGGCATGATGAGCCGCAGCGGCTTGATGATCTTGCCGGCATCCGCGTTGCCCGAGGTCGCCATGTCCATGTAGGCCTGATACACGTCCGACTGCACCAGCGCGAACTTCACGCCGGGCTCGTAGCGCATGCGCTGCACGTTTTCCGCCGATCCCTTCGACGGCAGCACTTCCAGGTCGATGCCCGCCGGCTCGGCCACATACTTCGACAGATCCTGGCCGATCTGGATATACGTGCCGCGTTCCTGGCCCGTGGTGATCTTGTAGGGGATCGGATCGGCGGCGAAGCTCGATCCCGCGCCGGCGAGCCCGGCGACGGCGAGGAGCGCCAGCGTGCCCCGTGCGGCATTGCGCATGCATTTCGTGATGAACATGATTGACCCTTTATCGGAGTTGGACGGGTGCTCTGAAACTCGCGCGCTGCGTACGCGGGGGTACGTATCGCGCGCAATCCGGTCATGCCCGGTCACTCACATGCGGCTCAACGCGGTTCGCGTGACGTGTGCTTGCCGTGCGTCGTTGTTGTCTCTCTTCGTGGTTCTTGTATTCGCTTTTGTATTCGTTCTTGCATGCGCGCCGTGCCGCTTTATCGCGACGGCTTCTGTGGCGCGTCGCCGCTGCTCCAGCCGTACTGCTTGATGGCGCGTTCGAGTTCTTCCGACTTGTCGGAGTCGATATGCGAACCGGCCGGCGTGTTGGCGAACTGCGGCGAAGCGGCCGTGCTCGTGACCGGCTGCGCGGCGCGAGTCGATGCGTTCGATTGTGTGGACGGCTCGCCCAGGAGCGGGGGAACGCGCGGCGTGACGACAGTCGCGACGGGCTGCGCGCTGGCCGCGGGCGGACGGGGCACGGCGTGCATGGTCGCGGCCGACGGCTGGAGCGAACCGCCCTGACTCGTCGGTTGCGGCGGACGCGGCACGGTGGAGCGCGGGGCGGGAGCGGGCGCGGCGGGCTGCGGCGGATCCTCGCCAAGATAGTACGGGGCGCGCGGAGCGCCCGTTCGGGCAGCGGGAGCGGCCGGCTGCGCGGGTTCTTCGCCGATGTAGTAGGGCGCGTGTGGATTGGCCGCGGCGGCAGGCTGCGACTCTTCCTCGCCGATATAGTGCGGCTGCGGCGCGCGTGCCGCCGGGGCCTGCGTGGTGGGCGCCGGATTGGCCTTGGCCACGGATTGGGGCGGCGCAGGCGGCGTGGCGGATTGCGTGGCGGATTGCGGCGGCGTCCTCGTCGTGGCGACGATGGGCGGCAGGATCGTCGTGGCGGTGATCGCGTTGGTCGCCGCCTGGCCGCGTGCGATCTTCTCCGCGCGCGAGTCCTGGGCGGCTTCGGCGCGTGCTTCTTCCGCAGACTGGTGCGCGGCGGCACTGCGTTGGGCCGTGCGCCTGTCGGCGGGCCTCTGGGTGATGACGTTCGGTCTGGCGGCCGGCGCGACGTTCGCCTGAGCGGGAGCGGTTGTCGTGCTCCTCGCGGCGGGAGTGTTGGGCGTCGCCGCGGCGGTTGCGGGCGCGGGCGACGGAACCTTCTTCGCCAGCGCCGCCGATGCCGAAGGCGCGAGCCAGCCCGCGTGCGAGATCACGCGCTCCAGCATCGCCTGCGATTCGACGTTGCTGCCGTCCAGCGCGAGTGCTTCGCCCGCGTTCTGCTGCACGCATGCCCACGCGGAAGTCCGTTCGCAGGCGCGCGCCAGTTGCAGTGCGGCGTCGCGCTGCAGCTCACGCTTCACGAGCTCGTCCTTCAGGGATTCGTACTCCACGCGCGCCTGCTGTTGCGCGGAAAGCGCCTTGAGCCGCGCCCGGGCGCCGCCGAGATCGTGCTGATCGAGCGCGGCGCGCACGCCTTGCAGGGCATCGCCCGGAGCGAGCGTGCGCACATCGGCCTGCTTGCGCCGCTCCGCGATGGCCGGCGCGGCGGGCGCTTCGGTCCCTCCGCGCACGAGCGGACCGATCTTCGAATCGATCACACCGGAAACGCTGTGATCGGCGGACGGCGTGCTCTCGCTGTCGGAATCGCCGAGCTGAAGATAGAACGCGGCGCCGGCGAGCAGCACCAGCCCGCACGCGCTCGCGATGATGGTTTTCTTCCTGTTCCAGCGGTCGGAGCCGGGCAGGGCGTCGGCGTCATCGCCGGAATCGGCGTAGGCGTTGCGGGCGTGCGCCTCCGCGCGCCTCGCGCGATACTCCGCGGCCTTTTCCGCGATGCGCTCGCTCGCGCGCTTCGCGTCCCAGCCCGGCCAACTGGGGCGCATGGTCGGCTCGGCGCGCTCGCCGTCACCCATCGATGCGGCGGCGGAGGCCGAAGCCGTCTGCTCGAACATGGGGGCGCGCGGCTTCGCTTCTCCGGACTCGCGCTTCGTGCCGAACGCGGCGTTTCGATCGGCGCCGCAATTAGGGCAACTGTCGGCGTTTTTGCGCATCGTGCTGCCGCACCGCTGGCAGACGACGGAGAACATGGATGCGGGAAACGTCAGACGCGTGGTCATGCTGGAGCCCTCGAAGGACATGTGCGAAAACGTGGCCGCCAATGCGCGCTGACTCGTCGCGCCTCGAACATCGGGACAAAAGCCCGCGGCAACAATCCTTCGTATTGTTTCCCGGCGTGAAATGCACGCCGGTGGGAAACGACAATCCGAATATGGTTCAACCACCTTCAGACGTCAATTGCCTTTCGCACCAATCGCGGGCCGCCGAAAGTTAAGCGACTACATCATTGCAACTCGCCTGCCTCGTATCGCGCCTGATCGAAACGTCCGGCGCGTGGCCCTGATATGGTGTGAAAGCGTCGGATCGGTGCGTGTGCGGCGCCGGATCAGGCTTCGCGCGGAGTGCCTCGCTCTCTCTCGCTCACTGTGTGTTTCTGACATTTTGGGATGCCGCCGGCGGTGTTGAACCGCCAATCCTTAGCCGTTAAACGACAAGGGGGCGTGGCTGGCGGATAAACCACTGATGCCAAAACGATTCGCGCGTGTGATGGATGGCGCGACGCTGCTGCCTGTTGTTGCGTGGACGCGCCAGTCGTGTAAACACGGATTGGTCGGACCGCTTGCGCCGCGCGGAAATTTGATCGGGATCCCGAAGCATCGCCCGGAAAGCGCACCTTCCGCGTTCGAATGACCCGCAAAAACGACACGGGCCACGACGCGAGATTCGCGCCGCGGCCCGTGTCGGTCAGGCGAGTCTTTACTTCGCCAGCTGCAGCTTGCCGTCGATGCGGCGGTTCAGGCCGAGCGGATTGTCGGTCTTGAGCGCGTCGGGCAGGAGCGCGTCGGGCAGATCCTGATAGCTCACGGGGCGCAGGAAGCGGTTGATCGCGAGGCTGCCGACCGAGGTCGAGCGGCCATCCGCCGTCGACGGGTACGGGCCGCCGTGAACCATCGCGTGACCGACTTCCACGCCCGTGCCGAAGCCGTTCACCAGGATGCGGCCGGTACGGCGCTCGAGCGCGGGCAGGAAGCTGCGCGCGTCGGCGTGATCGGCTTCGTCGATGTGCAGCGCCGAGGTCAGCTGGCCTTCCAGCGATTCGATCAGCTCGCGCATGGTCGCGAGGTCCGGGCAGCGCACGACGAGCGACGACGCGCCGAAGATCTCTTCCTGCAGCTCGTGGCTCTTGCGGAACGCCTCGGCGGTGGTGACGAACAGCGCCGACTGCCCCTGGTTCTCACCCTTCGCTTCGACGCCGCGCGCGGCGGTCGCCACGTCGGCTTGCCCGGCGGCGCGCGCCACGGCGCTCTGATAGGTCTTGCAGATGCCCGGCGTGAGCATCGTCTGCGCGGCGGTCTCGGCGAGCGCCGCCGATGCCGCCTCGATGAACTTGTCGAGGTCGGGACCGTCGACGGCGAGCACGAGGCCGGGGTTCGTGCAGAACTGGCCCGCGCCCAGGACGAGCGACTGCACGAACGCCTTCGCGATGCCTTCGGCGCGGTTCTTCAACGCGCTCGGGAACAGCAGAACCGGGTTGATGCTGCTCATTTCCGCGTAGACGGGGATCGGTTCGGGGCGCGCGGCGGCGAGCTTCATCAGCGCCGTGCCGCCGCCGCGCGAGCCCGTGAAGCCCGCCGCCTTGATGCGGTTGTCCTTCACGAGACCCTGGCCGACGTCGCGGCCGCTGTCGAACAGCAGCGAGAACGTGCCTTCGGGCATGCCGCAGTCCTTCACGGCCTTCTGCACCGCGCGGCCGACGAGCTCCGCCGTGCCCGGATGCGCCGAGTGCGCCTTGACGATCACCGGGCAGCCGGCGGCGAGCGCCGAAGCCGTGTCGCCGCCCGCAACCGAGAACGCGAGCGGGAAGTTGCTCGCGCCGAAAACGGCCACCGGCCCCACGCCGATGTGGCGCAGGCGCAGATCGACGCGCGGCAGCGGCTTGCGCTCGGGCTGCGCGGGATCGATGCGCACGCCGAGGAAGTCGCCGTTGCGGACCACGTCCGCGAACATGCGCAACTGGCCGACCGTGCGGCCGCGCTCGCCTTCTAGCCGCGCGCGCGGCAGGCCGCTTTCGATCATGCAACGCTCGATCAGGTCGTCGCCCACATCGAGGATGTTCTGCGCGATCGTTTCGAGGAACGTCGCGCGCGCCTCGGGCGCGGTCTCGCGATAGATGTCGAACGCGGCCCATGCGAGCGCGCACGCGCGGTCGAGATCGGCGAGCGTCGCGCCGCCGAAAGCCGGTTCGATGGCCGCGCCGGTCGACGCATTGACGGCCTTGATCGAGCCGTTCGAGCCGAAGACCGATTCCTGGCCGATGAGCAGATTGCCTGTGAGTTGCATGATGTCTCGTCCTTGCTTGGAGTGATTCGTAGCGGTCAGTTGTACGATGACCGTCGCCTTGCGCCGACTATACGGCCTCGCGCGTGCCGCTGTATAGTGAAACCTTTCCATCGCTTGATCGCTTTTTGGAATCACCCCCTGTCGCATGTTCCCCAGCAGTGCCCGCATGAAGAACACGCTCGATGTCCTGATGTCGCGGCTGCGCATGAAGCAGCTGCAGTTGCTGATCGCGCTCGACGATCACAAATCCCTGCACAAGGCGTCGAGCGCGATGGCGATGACGCAATCCGCCGCCAGCAAGGCGCTCGCCGAGCTGGAATCGATGCTGGAGGCGCCGCTTTTCGAGCGCGCGAAGAGCGGGCTGATCCCGAACCCGTTCGGCCGCTGCGTAGTGCGCTACGCGCGCGTGCTCGCCGCCGACCTGAGCTCGCTGTGCCAGGAAGTCGCGCAGATCCGCGCGGGCACGGGCGGGCGGCTGACGGTCGGCACGATCATGGGCGCGGTGCCGGGCGTCGTCGCGCCGATCGTCAACGAGATGCACGCGAAGCATCCTGATCTCGCGATCGAGATCGTCGAGGATACGAGCGCGCGCATGCTGCCGATGCTCGACGACGGCCGCGTCGATCTCGTGATCGGGCGGTCGAGCGTGTCGGATCAGCCGTCGAAATATCACTATCAGCCGCTGACGGACGAGCCGCTGTGCATCGTCGTCGGTCATGGTCACGAGCGCACGGGCGCGCGCGAGGTTGGTTTCGCGGATCTCGCGCGTTACCGCTGGGTCACGTATCCGAGCTATCTGCCGATGAGCGCGCTGCTCGAGCGCGAACTCGATCTCGCCGGCCTGCCGATGCCGGCCAACCCGATCTCGACCGCCTCGCCGCTCATGACGGTGACGCTTCTTCAGCAGAGCGCCGAACTCGTGTCGATCCTGCCGGCGAGCGTCGCGCAGGTGTTCGAGCGCCACGGCATGCTGCGCATCCTGCCGGTGCGGATGAAGTCGAAGTCGCAGACCTTCGGCATCGTCACGCGCAAGGGCGGCGCGCTGTCACCCGCCGCGCGGCAGTTCGCGCAGATGCTGCGCGAACGGAGCCGCCCGCACTGACGCGAAGCGGCTCAGCGCGTCGCGACGATGAAAATGCGCGGAAAGGGCAGAAGCACCGTGCCGTCTCCGAGCACCGTGTACGCGCTTTTCAGGCCGGCGCGATAGCGCTCGAGGAACGCGGGCGTTTCCTGTGCGTCGAGCCTCGCGAGGAACGGCCTGAGCCCCGTGCCCTTGAACCATTCGATGATCGCGTCGATGCCGCCTTCGAGCGGGTGATGGTAGGTGGTCCGCCACACGTCGACGCGCGCGCATTGCGGCTTGAGCAGCGAGTAATACCACTCCGCGCGATATCGCGCGGTGCGCTCGGCGCCCTTCAGCTTGTCGCGCCACGGACCGTCGGCGGCGGCCTCGCGCATCAGGCGATGCGCGGGCTCGTCGAGGTTGTCGGGCATCTGCACCGCGAGCCGGCCGCCTTCCGCGAGCTTCGCGACGAGACCCGGAAACAGCGTCTCGTGATCGGGCACCCACTGCAGCGAAGCGTTGGCGAGAATCAGGTCGTACGGGCCTTCCGCCTTCCACGCGGAGATATCGGCCAGTTCGAATTCGATCCGCGGCAGGCGCTTTCTGGCCGCGGCGATCATGTCGCCGGAATTGTCCACGCCCAGGACACTGGCATCCGGCGCATAGGCGAGCAGCGTTTCGGTCGAGTTGCCCGGGCCGCAGCCGAGATCCACCGCCGTGCGCGCGGTCGCGGCCTGCGCCGCGTTCAGCAGATCGCGCACGGGGCGCGTGCGCTCCTCTTCGAACAGCGTGTATTGCCGGGCTTGCCAGTCGGCCGATGATGTCGTCATGTCGGGCTCCCATCGATGTCGTGTGGTTGGACAGGCGCGATTCTGGACTCGGGCGAGCGTGGCGTAAAATGAATTTATGCTGCGGATTATTTGATTTTTCTTATGAAAATCGACACGCTCGGTGTGCAGGCCTTCGTCGCCATCGCCGATCAGGGAAGCTTCAGGGGCGCGGCCGAGCGCCTCCACGTCACGCAGACGGCGATCACCCAGCGCCTGCAGAAGCTCGAGGATTTTCTCGGCGTGCCGCTGATCGAGCGCACCACCCGGTCGATGAATCTCACCGAAACGGGCCGCACTTTTCTGCCGCAAGCAAGGCGTCTGCTCGCCGAACTGTCCGCCGCGCTGGTGGAGATTCGCGAGACGGGCATGGCGCAGCGCGGTGACGTGTCGATCGCCTGTGTGCCGACCGTCGGCGTGCAGTATCTGCCGCGCGTCCTGCAGGCCTATTCCGCGCGTCATCCCCACAACCGCATCCGGATTCTCGATCACGCGTCTTCCGCGGTGGCGCAGGCGGTGCTCCATCGTGAAGTGGAATTCGGCATCAAGATCGCCGGGGAGCATCATCCGGAACTGCATGCGGCGCCGCTCATAGAGGACAGCTACGTGCTCGTCTGCCGCCGCGATCATCCGCTCGCGGGGCGCAGGCGCATCGCGTGGCGCGCGCTTTCGGACTATCCGCTCATCCTTGCGGGCGACGTGAGCGGCAACCGGTCGCTGATCGACGCCGCGCTGGAAGGCAGCGGCATCGAACTGCACTCTTTCTACGAAGTGCAGCGGAGTTCCACGGCGCTCGGGCTGGTGGCGCAGGGCGTCGGAGCGGCGGTGGTGCCGGGGCTCGCGATTCAGAAGGACGCGTATCCGTCCGTGCGCGCGATCGAACTGGTCGAGCCAACGGTCAAGCGGGCGCTGGTGCTCGTGACGCGCAAGACGGCATCGCTGTCGCCGGCCGCACAGGCGCTCTACGACATGCTGCTCGGACAGGCCGCCGGCGATCGGGCCGAGCAGCCGCGCTCGCGATGAAGCCGGGGCAGCGAATACCGAATCCGGCGTGTGCCCACCGCGTCTGAAAAAGTGCCGGAAAGTGCAAGAGAAAACTCGGATTTGCGACTTGCGCGCAAGCATCGGCCTATACTGGCGGTGCATTCGCGGGCGGGCCGGGGCGTCATCGAGCGTTGCGTTCGATTGCATGCCACGATCACCATACGCGCCGTCGTCCGGCGCCCTCAGTCGGGAATTCGGAGATGAGCGACACGTCAGTCGGCGGCTCGGACGGTCTGGTGGCCGCGCTGCGCGAGCAACAGCAGGCGCTCACCGAGCGATGGATGAAGCTCGTGTTCGGCGACCAGGAAGTCGAGCACTCCGATCAACTCACCTATCGGCAGCTCGCGGATCATCTGCCGGCCATCTTCGACGAAATCTGCATCGTGCTGGAGTCGCACAACGTGCGCAACCAGGAAGGCGCGATCGAGCGCAATGCGCGCCAGCATGGGCAGTGGCGCTGGAAGCAGGGTTATCGCATCGACGAACTGGTGCGCGAGCTCGATCTGTTTCGCCAGGTGCTGCTTCTGGCGATCGGCGAATACGCGGGCGCTCACCCCGGTTTTTCCCGCGCGGACGAAGAGCGCGCGCGCCTCATGACCGACGAGGTGGTGAGCTTCGTCACGCTCGCGTCGATCCGCGAGGCGGTCGGCGAGCGCGATCGCAAGATCGACGAATACACCGGCATGCTGGAGCGCGCGAACTACGAGTTGACGCTGCGGCAGAAGCTCATCAGCGATCTCTACGAGACGCGCATGCAGATCACGCGGCGCGTCGCACACGACCTGCGCAATTTCCTCAACGTCTTCTCGACGGCGCTGCAGCTCGCCTCGCGCTCGCCCACCAAGCGCGATACGGCGCTCGGGCTCGCCAACCGGCAGGTCGCCGACATGGCGACGCTCGTCGACGAAATGGTCGAATACTCGAAAGTGCTCGGCGACGATTCGTTGCTGACCGTCGAGCCATTCGATCCCGTCGGCCTCTTCGACGAACTGATGCAGGCGTGCCGCGTTTCGACCGAGGCGAAGGGGCTGAAGCTCGTCGGTCATCTGGATCCTTCGCTCGGTCCGGTGACGTCGAACCGGCTGAAGGTGAAGCAGGTCGCGCTGAATCTGCTGTCGAACGCGATCAAGTACACGTCGTCGGGGGAGATCCTGTTTTCGATCGCCGCGGCGCCCGGCGAACGTTGGAAGCTGCTCGTCGCCGACACGGGCGTGGGCATCGGCACGGCGGACCAGGAGCGCGTGTTCGAGGAGTTCGAGCGCGCCGCCTCCGCCGACATCCCCGGCGCGGGGCTCGGGCTCGCGATCGTCAAGGAACTGTCGCGCACGCTGAAGGGCGAGTTGCGCTTCGAGTCGACGAAAGGGCGCGGCAGCATGTTCGAGGTGACGTTTCCGCTCGTGCTGGAGCCGAAGACGGCGGGCGACGCGACGGAGTGAGGGCAACAAAAAAGGCGAACGGGTCGCCCCGTTCGCCTCCGGCCATCATGACCTCAGGCTAGCCGCTCACGCCGCCACTTCTTCTTCTTCGGCCACTACATCGTCTTCCACCGACGCGCGGATCAGATGATCGAACGCGGAGAGCGATGCCTTCGCCCCTTCGCCGACCGCGATCACGATCTGCTTGTACGGCACCGTGGTCACGTCGCCGGCGGCGAATACGCCGGGTACCGAGGTCGCGCCCTTTGCATCGACGACGATCTCGCCGTGCTTCGACAACTCGACCGTACCCTTGAGCCACTCGGTGTTCGGCACGAGACCGATCTGCACGAACACGCCTTCCAGCTCGAGGCGGTGGCTTTCGCCCGTCGCGCGGTCCGTGTAGGCGAGACCGTTGACCTTCTTGCCGTCGCCGGAGATTTCGGTTGTCTGCGCCTGCGTGACGACGGTCACGTTCGGCAGGCTCTTCAGCTTCTTCTGCAGCACCGCGTCGGCGCGCAGCTCGTTGCCGAACTCGATGAGCGTCACCGCCGAGACGATGCCCGCCAGGTCGATGGCCGCTTCCACGCCCGAATTGCCGCCGCCGATCACCGCGACGCGCTTGCCCTTGAAGAGCGGGCCGTCGCAGTGCGGGCAGTACGCCACGCCGCGGCCGCGATACTCGCGCTCGCCCGGCACGTTGATTTCGCGCCAGCGCGCGCCGGTCGAGAGAATCACGGTTTTGGCTTTCAGCATCGCGCCGCTCGCGAGATGAATCTCGTTCACGCGGCCCGGCACGAGCTTCTCGGCGCGCTGCACATCCATCACGTCGACTTCATGGCTCTTGACGTGCTGCTCCAGCGCGGTCGCGAACTTCGGTCCTTCGGTTTCCTGCACGGAGATGAAGTTCTCGATCGCCATCGTGTCGAGCACCTGGCCGCCGAAGCGCTCCGCGACCACGCCCGTCGCAATGCCCTTGCGCGCCGCGTAGATCGCCGCCGCCGCGCCGGCCGGGCCGCCGCCGACGATCAGCACGTCGAACACCGGCTTTCTTTCCAATTCCTTCGCCGCGCGTTCGGCCGAGCCCGTGTCGAGCTTCGCGAGGATCTCCTTCACGCCGCTGCGGCCCGAGCCGAAGCTTTCGCCGTTGAGGAACATCGTCGGCACGGCCATCACCTGGCGCGCCTCGACTTCCTGCTGAAACAGCGCGCCGTCGATCGCGACGTGCTTGATGCGCGGATTGATGAGCGCCATCATGTTCAGCGCCTGCACGACTTCCGGGCAGTTCTGGCACGACAGCGAGAAGTACGTCTCGAATGCGTAATCGCCTTCGAGATTGCGGATCTGCTCGATGGTGGCGTCGTCGAGCTTCATCGGGTGGCCGCCGGTTTGCAGCAGCGCCAGCACGAGCGACGTGAATTCGTGGCCCATCGGAATGCCGGCGAACTGAATGCCCGCGGGCTTGCCCGGCTCGCCGATGGTGAACGACGGACGGCGCGCGCCCGCGTCCTCTTTCTCGACGACGCTGATCCGCGTGGACAGCGAGGCGATGTCGTCGAGCAGGCCTTTCAGCTCGCGCGACTTGTCGCCGTCGTCGAGGAAGGCGACGAGTTCGATCGGCCGGGTGAGCTTTTCCAGATACGCTTTCAACTGATTCTTGAGATTGGCGTCGAGCATGGCGATGTCCGTTCCTTGACTGGGGTATACGGACGCGTTGCGCCGCGACGCTGCGGAAATCGCAGCGCCGGACGAACGCGTTTTTTTCTGGGGTGAACCTGCCGCTGAACTGCGGCAGGTCCGATGCGACTCGTAGAGAGCGCAGACAGCAGCGACTTAGATCTTGCCGATCAGGTCGAGCGACGGGGTCAGCGTTTCAGCGCCCGGCGTCCACTTGGCGGGGCACACCTGACCCGGGTTCTTGGCGATGTACTGCGCAGCCTGAACCTTGCGGAGCAGTTCGCCCGCGTCACGGCCGATGCCGTTGTCGTGGATTTCGCACAGCTTGATCTCGCCTTCCGGGTTGATCACGAACGTGCCGCGCAGCGCCAGGCCTTCTTCCTCGATCAGCACGTCGAAGTTGCGCGAGATCGCGAGCGTCGGGTCGGCGAGCATCGGATACTTGATCTTCTTGATCGTGTCCGACGTGTCGTGCCATGCCTTGTGCGTGAAGTGCGTGTCGGTCGAGACCGAATAGATTTCCACGCCGAGCTTCTTGAACTCTTCGTAGCGGTCAGCCAGGTCGCCCAGTTCGGTCGGGCACACGAAAGTGAAGTCGGCCGGGTAGAACACGAACACCGACCACTTGCCCTTCAGGCTTTCATCGGTGACGGTCGTGAAATCGCCGTTGTGGTAGGCGGTTGCTTTGAACGGCTTGACTTGGCTGTTGATGATGGGCATTACCAGGTTCCTTTTGGAGTGGTGTTGAAGAAGTAAGTGAACTATACAGGAAAACTATCGTAATTGCGAATTGGATTGATTTTATTGTGGAGATAGGTCAGGGCTATTGACCTGATACTTCGCGTTTTCCCGCGTGAGGCATCGTGCTTGCATGCGTGCCGTCGGTTTCCTTCGCGGGAGGTGGCGGCTTACACCTTCATTTCAACAGGAGGCAGTATGAAAATCGGAATAATCGGAGCCGGGAATATCGGTTCCGTGCTGGCATTGCGGTTCGGCGAAAACGGGCACGAGGTGCGCATCGCCAATTCGCGCGGACCGGCGTCGCTTGCCGACGTCGCGCGGGAGACGGGCGCGACGGCCGTCGAGGCGCGCGAAGCGGTAAAGGACGCGGATGTTGTCGTCGTCACGATTCCCGAGGCAAAAGTGCCGAATCTGCCGAAGGACCTGTTCGCGGGCGTGCCGGCGAGCGTCGTCGTGATCGATACCGGCAACTACTATCCGCAGCAGCGCGACGGGCGCATCGAGGGCATCGAGAAGGGCACGCCCGAGAGCCGCTGGGTCGAGCAGCAGATCGGCCGGCCGGTCGTGAAGGCGTTCAACAACAATTATCTATACGCAGTAACGTTATCGCGAGCTAGGTACATGATTTGAAGAGTGTTTTTTTCGTAACAAACCTGGGCGATCCTACAACTCGCCCGTAGATTCGCAGCTCAGTGGTCCATTAAATCTCGTCGTACAACATTATTTCTTGCCTTTTCATCGACTCCGCCCGTTGGGCAGGCGCCACGAGTGAATTCGAAAACCAGCCAATCCGAGGACTCCACGGACAAGGCTCTTGGTGATGCTCACTCTACGGTGTGCGACCGCCTAACGCGGGGGCGGCAGAGACAGGGCGCTACCCTTCCTGCGGCGCTGAGCGGTCCCTCGTCCCGTGACCAAACTGCTTTTCGGAGCAGGTAAATAATTGAGCCACACTGATGTCGAATGCCCTTGCAAGCCTGTCGATGTTATCGATCGACACGTTTCTGCCTTCGCGTTCGACGTGCGCGACAAACGATCGGTCCAGCTGACTTTCTGCAGCGAGCATCTCTTGCGACCAGCCGCGCGCGGCACGAAGCTTCCGAAGGTTCTCGGCCAAGATTGTTCGAGCAGAAATATGGGGACGCTGAGAGTGGAGATGCCGCATCCCCAAGATATTCCGAATTCACACCTTTCCCGTCCGTAGCTTTTGAGTCACAACTTGCGCGCGCCCTTGGGTTCGCGCCGTCGGCGTTGAGCACGAAGCGACGACGTTCCCTGTCGCCGGCAAAGGCGCCCGCAGCAGCGCAACCCGGTAATCAAAGCTTTTGCGAAGCCGTACCACGCACTGAGTCTCGTCGGTTGGATTCACGATGGCACTTGTTTTCTTGTATTTCCTCAACCTGACAACTGCGACGAACATGTGGTACCTGTCGGCTGGTTCGCTAGCGATACTGGCAGCCTCCTTAGCCTTTGTCGCGAGCTAGACGCATCGAAATTGCTTGCTCACGTACTGCGCAAGAAGGGAAACACTCTCTATGTGACGAAGGTGACGCGCATCCTTCGCGAGAAGGGTAAACCAGCGGATCGATTTTGGCTCTGGTATGAAACCGAGGACGAGCTTGTCGCACCATCGGTGCTTGCTGCCCTTACAGGCCTTAACACAATGAGTTCTTCAATCTTCGCCAACAGATGATGCAGCGGGCGATTTTCATGAAGGCTTCGTGGATGAAAGCGAGCCGTTCGAAGCGGATGCGTAGCCGGCGAAAGTTGTGAAGCCACGAAATGGTTCGCTCCACGACCCAGCGTGTTTTACCCAATCCGCTGCCGTGCGGCTGAGCGCGCCGGGCAATTTCTGTGGCAATGCCTGCTGCATGCAACGGACGTCGATATTTGTCGTGGTCGTAGCCCCTGTCGCCTTGAACGACCCAAGGCTTCGATAGTGGTCTGCCACGCTTGCCGCTGATGGGCGGGATAGCCTCGACCAGAGGATGGAGTTGGGTGACGTCGTGACGATTGGCGCCAGTGAGTATCACCGCGAGCGGGATACCCTGCGCTTCGGTGATGAGGTGGTGCTTTGAACCGGGTCGCGCGCGGTCCGTGGGATTCGGTCCTGTTTTTGACCCGCGCCCACAGCACGGATTGAAGAGGAATCGACAATGACGCGAGACCAGTCGATTTGGTCGGCAGCGCGTAACCGCGCAAGGAGCACCTGGTGCAGCTGGTCCCAGACGCCGGCCTCCTGCCAGTCACGCAAGCGGCGCCAACAACTCATGCCGCTGCCACAGCCCATCTCGCGAGGAAGCAGGTCCCAACGCAGGCCCGTCTGCAAGATGAAGAGGATGCCTGTCAGCACTGCACGATTGTCGAGCGGCTTGCGCCCTGGGTAACGGTGGCGCCGAAGTTTCGGAGGGGGCAGCAACGGTTCGATGAGTGCCCAGAGTTCGTCGTCGAGTATAGGTTTTGCCATGGCCCTTTCGTCGTCGAAACAATGAACACGTTAAGGAACCTCCGCAAAACACCTGCTTATAGTGACGGTAAGCGGTACTATTAGAAAACGAACGACCTGGAGGCATCACGATGACGCAAC
>NZ_FCOB02000056.1 GCF_001545075.1 Caballeronia ptereochthonis | reverse complement strand
CCGAACGATGACGACGAGTCTGCCTGGGCCAAAGCTGCTTTCTTTGTTACTTTCTTTGCAGCAGCAAAGAAAGTGACTGCCGCCCCGCACAGGGGCAACGCCAATAGACCACTAAGAACTCAGGATTCCACGACACGAAAGAACAAGCAAGCGAGCGAGCGAACAAACAAACCCAACTCACTCGCGAGTAGCAGAATCCACATCCCCTTGCCGCAAACTCAACGACATCTCCGCAGCAATTTCCTTTTCAACCGCCCCCGAATCGCGCCCGCGATTAAAAAGCGCATTGAGCAGGATCGCGAACACCGCCGCCAGCGTGATCCCGCTATGAGTGAGCGGCCCGGCCCAAGCCGGCATATGCGCAAAGAACGTCGGCGCCGCCAGCGGAATCACCCCCACGCCCAGGCTGATCGCGATAACCAGCAAGTTGTTCTTGCTATCGAAATCCACCTTGCTGAGGATCTTCACGCCGGTCGCGGCAACCATCCCGAACATCGCGATGCCCGCGCCTCCAAGCACGACGACCGGTATCGAAGCGATCAGGTTGGAAAGCTTCGGCAACAGCCCGAGCAGGATCAGAATCACGCCGGAAACCGCGACGACCCAGCGGCTCTTCACCCCCGTGATCCCCACGAGCCCGATGTTCTGCGAAAACGACGAATGCGGGAACGTATTGAAGATGCCGCCAATCACCGTGCCCAAACCATCCGTGCGCAACCCGCGCGTGGCATCCACGCGCGATACGGGCCGCAGCGCCAGATCACCCAGCGCGAGAAACATGCCGAGCGATTCGACCATGATGACCACCATCACGAGGCACAGCGAAGCAATCGCCGCGATATCGAACGTCGGCGCACCGAACGCGAACGGCCGCACCGGTGCGAACCACGCAGCCTGACCGACTCCCGAGAAATCGACGAACCCCAGCGCCAGCGCGATCACGAAGCCGATCGCCATGCCGAGCAGCACCGAAATGTTCGCGATGAAGCCCTTCAGGTACTTGTTGATGAGCAGAATCGCAAGCAGCACGATAGCCGCGATCATCAGATTCTTCGGATCGCCGAAGCTCGCCGCGCCACGGCCGCCGCCCGCCCAGTTGATCGCCACCGGAAAGAGCGTCATGCCGATCGTCAGAATGATCGTGCCCGTCACGATCGGTGGAAAGAAACGCATCAGCCGCCCGAAGAACGGCGCGATCAGAACGGCGAACACGCCCGCCGCAATCGTCGCGCCGAAGATCGTCGTGATGCCCGCGCCGGATGCGGCCATCGCGACCATCGGTCCGACCGGCGCGAAGCTCACGCCCATGATGACCGGCAGCCGTATGCCGAACTTCCACACGCCGATGCACTGCACCAAGGTCACGAGCCCGCAGGCGAACAGGTCCGAGCTGATGAGGAACGCCACCTGATCCTTAGGCAGCTTGAGCGCCGCGCCGATGATGAGCGGCACCGCGATCGCGCCCGCATACATCACGAGCACGTGCTGGATACCGACGGCAAGCATCTGCCCGATGGGCAGCACTTCGTCGACGGGATGGATCGTTTGGGCCATGTGCGCTCCGGCAGGTCGATTGAGTCAGTCGCCCGAGTATTGCATCGCCCGATACCCGGAAAAATATTCGTGCCGCTATACACGGCATGGCATGCAACGCGTCGAAAGATGCGCTTGCCCAGATCTAGGGCGAGGCGGACAAAGCCTCGCCGCTGACGGAACGAAACTGCGAGCGCGGCCGGCGATGCACTAAACTTTTTAGCGCGCCACTTGCGGCGCGTTCGTTTCATCCGCAGAAACGGAGCCAGTCACGATGAACCTGCTATTCGTCGACGACAACCGCGCTTGCATCGAGACCCTGGTCGACATCGCAAGCGGCCTGGGGCATACCGCCGCCGTCGCGCACGATGGCGCCCACGGCCTCGCGCTCGCTTCGAGCGAGCATTTCGACCGCATCTTCCTCGACATCTCCCTGCCCGATGCGGACGGCCGCGCGATCTGTACCGCCATCCGCGCTGCCGGCCCGAGCAGCGACGCGCGCATCATCGCGATGACCGGACACGCCGATTTCGTGGACGGCATAGGGGATACTGACTTCGACGGCTTTCTCCTCAAACCGATCAGCTTGCAGGCGCTCGAACTCTTCCTGCTTTCGCGCTAAAAGAACGCAGGCTCTCTGTTTGTCCGGCATTCGTCCTGCCTTCGTCAAAACGACAGCGAACGGTCGATCGTATGTTCGAGTAACCGGCGCCTTCGCGAAAGGCAAATCTTCCTCTCCGCGTTTTCACCTAGCAATTGAAGGTTGACGTGCGCCCCCATGCATCCGAAACTTTAGCCATCAAAGTGTGATCACAGGTCACACTAATCCGAAAGCATCGATGCAGCCGAACGAAAAGAACGGAGGCGATGGTGGCGACACGCTCGACGACGGATTTACCCGCGCTCGAATTGGTTGCACGCGAAACGATGGCCGGTCGCGTCTATGCGCAGTTGAGGCAGTCGATCATGACGGGCCGTTTCGCGCCCGGACAGTTGCTGAGCCTGCGCAGCGTCGCGGAAGCGGTCGGCTCCTCGACGATGCCGGTGCGCGCCGCGCTCACGCGCCTGCAAGCGGAAGGCGCGTTGATCGACGGTCCTGGCCGGGCGCTGATGGTTCCGCCGATGACGCTCGAGTTGCTCGAGGAGCTGCGCGACGTGCGCATCGCGCTCGAGGGCGCGGTCGCGAAGCGCGCGGCATCGCGCATGACGCGCGAGCATCTCACGGCATTGCAGGAAGTCTTCGACACGATGGACGCGCATGTCGAAGCCGGCGACGTGCCCGCGTATCTGCGCAGCAATTTCGAATTCCACATCGCCATCTATACGCACGGCGCGAGCGATCTCACGCTTGCGACGATCCAGAACCTCTGGATGCGCATCGGCCCGTTCCTGAATCTCGTCGCACCCGACATTCCTCATATGCGCCGCTCGATGGCGGCGCACCGCCACATCGTCGAAGCGCTCTGGCGCGGCGATGGCGAAGGCGCGCGCGCGGGCATCGAGGAAGACATCGGCGATGCGGCAGCCGATCTGCAGGAGCGTTTGCAAAGCGCTGAACCGAATAGCGAAGCAGGCGGCAGGAACGGCGAGCAGGCAAGCGCCTGAGCTTTACAAAAACAAAGGAGACAAGGCATGACGGTTCTTCAGATGCTGAAACCGCACGCGGGCTTGCGCGTGCTCGTGACGGGCGGCGCATCGGGCATCGGGCTCGTGATCGCGCGCGCGTTCATCGATGCAGGGGCGCGCGTGCATGTCTGCGATGCGAGCCCCGAAGCGATCGATGCGCTCGCGAAAGCCGAAGAGAACACGGAGTGCAATCCGATCACCTCCACGCTCGCGGACGTATCCGACAAGGATGCCGTCGAGCGCGTCTTCGCCGATGTGCAGAGCGAGCTCGGCGGGCTCGACGTGCTCGTGAACAACGCGGGCATCGCGGGCCCGACGGGCGGCATCGAAGAGATCGACGTGAAGGAGTGGGAGCAAACCATCGACGTCAATCTGAACGCGCAGTTCTACTTCGCGCGCCGTGCCGTGCCGCTGCTGCGCGAGGCGCAAGGCGGCGGGACGATCATCGCGCTGTCGTCGGTGGCGGGGCGGCTCGGCTATGCGTTTCGCACGCCGTATGCCGCGACGAAATGGGCGGTCGTCGGCATGACCAAGAGCCTCGCGATCGAGCTGGGACCGTCGAACATCCGCGTCAATGCGATTCAGCCGGGCATCGTGAAGGGGCCGCGCATCGAGCGCGTAATCTCCGCGCGCGCACAGCAGCTGAACCTCTCCTATGAGGAGATGGAGAAGCAGTATCTCGCGAAGGTTTCGCTGCGCCGCATGACGACACCGGAAGAAGTCGCGGCCACCGCGCTCTTCCTGTGCTCGCCCGCGGGCAGCGGCATCTCGGGGCAGGCGATCTCGGTCTGTGGCAACGTCGAAGTGCTCTAAGCGAACGAGGACACCATGGCAACCAAACGCAAGGTCATCATCACGTGCGCGCCGACCGGCGCGATTCATACGCCTTCCATGTCGCCGTATCTGCCGGTGACGCCGCAGCAGATCGGCGATGCGGCTCTCGCGGCTGCAAAGGAAGGCGCCGCGGTTCTGCACCTGCATGCACGTGATCCCGAAGATGGCCATCCGACGCAGGATCCCGCCGTGTTCCAGGAGTTTCTGCCGCGCATCAAGGCGGAAACCGATGCCGTGATCAACATCACGACGGGCGGCAGTCCGCACATGACGGTGGCCGAACGCCTGAAGCCCGCGCATCACTTCAAGCCGGAAGTGGCGTCGCTCAACATGGGCTCGATGAATTTCGGTCTCTATCCGATGCTGGAGCGCTTCAAGGAACTCAAGTACGACTGGGAGCGCAAGCATCTGGAAAACAGCCGCGATCTCGTGTTCAAGAACACCTTCGCGGACATCGAGTACATCCTGACCTCGTGCAGCGCGAACGGCACGCGCTTCGAGTACGAGTGCTACGACATCTCGCATCTCTACAACCTCGCGCATTTCGTCGATCGCGGGCTCGCGAAACCGCCCTTCTTCGTGCAGAGCGTGTTCGGTCTGCTCGGCGGCATCGGGCCGCATCCCGAGGATCTCGCGCACATGCGCCGCACCGCCGATCGCCTGTTCGGCAAGGACTATGTCTGGTCGATTCTCGGCGCGGGCCGCAACCAGATTCCGCTCGGATCGATCGGCGTCGCACAGGGCTCGAACGTGCGCGTCGGTCTGGAAGATTCGTTGTGGATCGAGCCGGGCAAGCTCGCCGAATCGAGCGCGGCGCAAGTGCGCAAGATTCGCCAGGTGATCGAAGGGCTCTCGCTCGATATCGCGACGCCCGCCGAAGCGCGCGAGATGCTCGATCTCAAGGGCGCAGCCGACACCAATTTCTGACAGCGGAGGGCATCGTGAACGGCAGGGCAAGGGCGAAGCTGAAAGTAGTCGCGATGCCGACGGGCTGGCTCACCGTCGATCGCTCGTCGCAGGTATATGGCCGCTACTTCGGCCAGCAGATGAAGGTGCCGGTCTGGTCCACGGCGATCGTGGGCGCCGAGAAGAAGATCGTCGTCGATACGGGCATCCACGATCCGGGCTGGGTCTCGAACTTCGTGTGCCCGTGCGATCAGGCGCCGGAAGAGAAGCTCGAGCGTGCGCTGAAGGAATATGTGGGCTGGTCCGCGGACGATGTCGATATCGTCATCAACACGCACCTGCACTATGACCATTCGGGCGGCAACACGCTGTTCAGGAACGCGCGCTTCATCGTGCAGGCGGCCGAGTGGGAATACGCGGGGCATCCGCTACCCACGCAGGCTACGTATTACCAGGAGTTCCTGATCGGCCGCGAGCCGCTCGCATATTTCCGCTGGCAGTTCGTGCATGGCGTGACCGATATCGTGCCGGGCGTGCGTGTCGTGCCGACGCCGGGTCATACACCCGGGCATCAGTCAGTCGCGGTCGATACGGAAGAAGGTGTCGTGCTGATCGCGGGCGATTGCGCGAACTGCATGGAGAACATCGTCGATCTCGTGCCGGTGGGCATCGTGCATGAAACCCTTGCCGAGATGGGCTCGCTCGCGCGCATTCGCCAGATCGCGGATTTCGTCATACCCGGACACGATCCCAACGTCGTGCCGGGAAGCGCGGGCATCGCGCTGCCCGCGAGCGCGCGTCTGCCGCATATCTCGGCGTCAAGTTGAAGCGTAGTTCAAGACCAAGAACGAAGGACCGGAGGATGACATGAAAGGATGGACGCAATCGATTCGTCATGCGGGCCGGGCGGCGCTCGGCCTCGCATTCGCCGCGGCGCTCGCCGTATCTGGGCACGCGGAGGCGGCAGGCAAGTACAAGATCTTTTTATCGATGAGCTATGTCGGCAACGACTGGCAGACCGAGGCCGCGAACATGGTCAAGGCGATGGCCAATACGCCCGCGCTGAAGGACAAGGTCGATCTCGAAGTGCAGGTCGCGGGCACCGACGCGCAGAAGCAGATCCAGCAGATCAACTCGATGGTGCAGGCGGGCGCGAAGGCCATCGTGATCTATCCGATCTCGCCGACGGCCCTGAATCGCGCAATCAAGAACGCGTGCTCGAAGGGCGTCGTGGTCGCGGCGTACGACGGCGAAGTGACCGAGCCGTGCGCGCACAACGTGACCATCGATCAGCATCAGGCCGGCACCGTCACCGCCGAATGGCTCGCGAAGACGCTCAACGGCAAGGGCAACATCGTACTGATCAACGGCGTGCCGGGCACGTCCGTGGACCGCGCGCGCACCGAGGCGGCGAAGGCGGTATTCGCGAAGTATCCGGGCATCAAGATCGTCGCGGAAGGCACGGGCATGTGGAGCCAGGCCACCGCGAAGACCGAGCTCTCGAAGATTCTCGCGACCAACAGCTGGGACAAGATCGATGGCCTGTGGATGCAGGTGGGCTGCTTCACGGCGGCGTCGATGCAGCTCGAAGCGGGCATCGCCGACGACAAGATCAAGCCGTGCGCGGGTGAATCGTCGAACGGGCATCGCGTGCAGATGCTGCCGCCGGGCGAAGTGAAGGGACAGGGCGGCTATCGCTCGATCGGCTATCGCTCGATCTCCTACGGCGCGCCGCCGTACTCCGGCGCGATGGCGCTCAAGATGGCCGTGAAGAAGCTCGACGGCGGAGACTTTCCGCAGCGCGTGACGCTCAAGCTGCCGCTCGTGCTGACGTCGGAGTCGAAGCTCTGCAAGACCGGCAGCATCGACGAGCTGAAGGCCGGCTGCACGGCATTCCCGCCCGACAAGGTGCCGCCGGGCTGGTTTGCGGACATCTATTCCGAGGACACGAAGGAAGTGGGCTTCAACGCAGCGCTTACGGGCAATCAGGACTGAGGCGATCATGAACGATGCAGCACTGGCGATCGACCTGTCGAACGTGACGAAGCGCTTCGGCGCGACCGTCGCGCTCGACGGCGCATCGTTCCGCGTGAAGCGCGGCGCCGTGCATGCGCTGCTCGGCGAGAACGGCGCGGGCAAGTCCACGACGGTCAAGCTGTTGTCGGGACTCATGGAGCCCGACGCCGGCAGCATTCGCGTCATGGGCAACGACGTGACGATGAAGAGCCCGAAGGATGCGCATCGCGCGGGCGTGCAGACGGCGTTTCAGGAGATGACGCTCGTGCGCGATCTCACGGTCGCGCAGAATCTCCTGATGTCGTACGAGCCGACGGGCTTTCTCGGTCGCATCAGGAAGCGCGAGGCGCAGAGGCAAGCGGCGGAATGGCTCGACAGGCTCGAACTGCCCGACGTGCGTCCAGGCGCGTATGTCCGCGATCTTTCGCTGCCGGTGCGGCAGAAGATCGAGATCGCGAAGGCGATCGTGCGCAACCCGCGAGTGCTGCTGCTCGACGAGCCGACATCCGCGCTCTCCGGCCGCGACGTCGCGTGGCTTTCGCGGCGCATCGACGAATTGAAGGCGAGCGGCGTGACGTTCGTGTTCATCTCGCATCGCATGCAGGAAGTGCGCGAGTTCTGCGACAGCCTCACGGTCTATCGCAACGGCCGCGACGTGGGCGCTTTCGATGCCGGCGACATTTCCGACGATGAAGTGATCCGCCTCGTCATCGGCCGCTCGATGGAGGCGAAGTATCCGCCCAAGGTCGCGCCGCCCGCGCAGGCGACGGCGCAGGCGACGCCCGCCATCCAAGCCCGCGGCATTCGCGTGGACGGCGTCGTGAGCGACTTCGATCTCACGCTCAAGGCGGGCGAAGTGCACGGCATCGCGGCGCTGCAGGGCATGGGGCAGCGCGAATTGTTCGAGGCGCTGTTCGGCGCGACCTATATCGACGACGGCGAGATACGCATCGACGGCAAGCCGGTCACACTTACCTCCACCGCGGATTCGCTGAAGGCCGGCGTATCGACGAGCTTCCTGCCCGAGGACCGCAAGACCGAAGGCCTGTTCCTGCGCCTGCCCGGAGGCGAGAACGTTTCGCTGCCGGTGATCGGGCGCTACTCGCGCTTCGGCCTCATCGACCGCAAGCGCGAGCAGGCAGCGATCCGCCGCTCGCTCGCGCAGATGGAAGTGAATCCGCGCGCGCTCTACAAGCCGTGCCTGTCGTTCTCGGGCGGCAACCAGCAGAAGATCGCGATGGCGAAGTGGCTGCTCACGCAAAGCCGCGTCTGGCTGATGTTCGATCCGACGCGCGGCATCGACGTCGGCACCAAGCATCAGATCTTCGTACTGATGCGCGCCTTCGCTGCGGCGGGCGGCTCCGTGCTGTTCTATTCGACGGATGTGCCCGAGCTCGTCAACGTGTGCGATCGCGTGTCGGTGATGTATCGCGGACGCAATGTCGGCGAGTTGTCGGGCGATGCGCTCACCGAAGAGAACGTGATGCGCAAGATGCTTTCCACTTGAGAGGTGTTTCATGAAGATAGCGGTTGCGTCGCCCGACAGCGAGATCGTGCGGCCTGGCGCGCGCGTGGGGTGGGGCGCGCGCATCGATCATCATCGCGGGCTCCTCATCGCCATCTGCGCGATGCTCGCGATGCTCGCCGCATGGGTTGCGCTTTCCGCGACCCCGGTGGGCCTCTATGACATCGGCTCGGTGATCTCGAGCGCGACCACGCTCGCGCTCGCGGCGATCGGGCAGACGATCGTCGTGCTGTCCGGCGGCTTCGATCTGTCGGCATCGGCGGTCGTGTCGCTCGCGAACGTGCTCGCGGTGCGCTTCGTGCAGGGCACGCCCGTCGAGCAATGGGCGGGCGTCGCGCTGATTCTCGCGATCGGCGGCGGCATTGGGCTCGTGAACGGCGCGTTGATAGCATGGTTTCGCCTGCAATCGATCGTCGTCACGCTTGCGACGATGTTCATGGTCCAGGGTGTCACGCTGCTCATTCAGAACAAGCCGGGCGGCAGCGTCGGCGAGCAGTTCGGCGGTTTTCTCACATCCGATCTCATCCCCGACAAGATGCCGATGGCGGCCGGGCTGCTGATACTCGCGCTCCTGATCTGGTCGTTCATCAAGCGTACGCGTTTCGGCGTCGGCCTCTATGCGCTCGGCAGCGATCCGGACGGCGCATACGCGAACGGCATGCCGGTCACGCGCTATCGCGTCGCGACCTACGCGCTCGCGGGCATGTTCTACGCGGCGGCGGGCTTGTATGTGTCGGCGCAGACCGGCTCGGCCGATCCGCTCGTCGGCCGTCCGCTGCTGCTCTCGATGTTCACGGCGGTCGTGCTCGGCGGCACGCTGCTCGGCGGCGGGCGCGGCGGATGTGTCGGCACCGTGTTCGCCGCGATGACGCTGATGATCACCGTGAACATCCTGCTCGTGCTGAACGTGTCCGCGTTCTTCACAACGATCGCCGAAGCCGTGATCCTGATTCTCGCGGTGCTCGGTTCTTCGATCGGCAAGCAGTCGGCCGCGCACGAATGCGCGCGGCACGCGGCGCAGTGGCTGAAGGCGGTGCGAACGGGCACGCGTGCGCGTGACGACAGGCATTCGCGCCGCGTCGCGTTCGAAGTGGACGACTTCCGTCCGATCGAGAACACGGAATTGAAGGGCCGCCCGATCGCCGACTGGATCGAGCGCAATCGCGAATGGGTCAAGTATGTCGTGCCGGCCTATCTGCTGTTCTTCGCGGTGGTGATCATCACCGCGGTCGTCTACGGGCCCGGCGTGCTCGCGAGCGCGAACTTCTACAGCAGCCTGCTCACGCTGACGCTCTTTCTCGCGATCCTTGGGCTTGGGCAGGGCGCGGTCATCCTGACGGGCGGACTCGACTTGTCGATGCCCTGGCTCATCACGCTGTCGGGCGTGCTGCTGACGGGGCTGACGCACGGCATGAACGGCGCGGCGGCGTGGGCGGTGCCGGTGGTGCTGGCCGTCGGACTGCTCGTCGGGGTTTTCAACGGCGTGGGCGTGGTGATGCTCGGCTTGCCCCCGATCGTCGTGACGCTCGCCGCGAACGGCTTGCTGCAGGGCTTGACGCTGATCTATTGCAACGGCTCGCCGCAAGGGTGGTCGCCTTCGACGATCAGCGAGTTCACCAACGGACGCTTCGGGCCGCTGTCGCTCGCGGCCTGGAGCGTGCCGGTGTTCCTCGTCGTCGCGTTGTTGCTGCTGCATCGCACGCCGTTCGGGCGGCGCGTGTATGCGGTGGGCAATTCGCCGGCCGCGGCCAAGCTCTCTGGCGTGCGAGTCGGCACGACGCTGATCGCCGTGTATTGCCTCTCCGGTCTCTGCTCGGCGCTCGTTGGCCTGTTGCTCGCCGGGTTCAGCTCGCAGGCGTTTCTTGGCATGGGCGATCCCTACCTGCTGCCTTCCATCGCAGTGGTCGTGGTCGGCGGCGCATTGATCACCGGCGGACGGGGGCACTATCTCGGCGTGTTCGGCGGCGCGCTGCTGCTCACCGCGCTCGGAACGCTGCTCGCGGGTACGACCGTGCCGCCCGCGGTGCGGGACATCATCAACGGGCTCGTCGTGCTCGCGGCCGTCATCACCCTGCGGGACAAGAAGAGCTAAACCAACTCGAACGAGGACCAGACACAGATGCAAGCGAAAAACATTGCGGTGATCGGTTCGGGCCGCATCGGCCGCGCGTGGTCGATCGTCTTTGCAAAAAGCGGGTTCAACGTGAAGGTTCACGACGCATCGCGGGAAATGCTTGCGGGCGCGATTCCCGCGATCCGCGAGAGCGTGCGGGATCTCGCGTCCTTCGATCTGATCGATGAACCCGTCGATACGATCGTCTCGCGCATCACCGCATGCGAAAACCTTGCCGAAGCGCTCGGGGATGCGGACCTCGTGCAGGAGAACATCGCCGAAGTCGTGGAGGTCAAGCGTGCGCTGTTCACCGAGCTGGACCGCCTGACGAAGCCCGATGCATTGCTCGCCAGCTCCACTTCGGGACTGCCCGCGTCGACCTTCACGGAAGGCTTGCAGGGGCGCGCGCGCTGTCTGGTCGCGCATCCGGTGAATCCGCCGTCGCTCGTGCCGCTCGTCGAGCTCTGCGGCGCGCCGTGGACTTCACCGAAAACGATGGAACGCGCCCGCGCCATCTATGAGGAAGCGGGACAAAAGCCGGTGACCGTCAATCGCGAGATCTCGGGCTTTCTGCTCAACCGCCTGCAGGGCGCCGTGCTCGACGAAGCGCTGAGTCTCTATGAGCAAGGCTATGCGAGCGCCGCCGATCTCGACACGGTGATGCGCGACGGACTCGCGATGCGCTGGTCGTTCATGGGACCGTTCGAGACGATCGACCTGAACGCGCCAGGCGGCGTGGCCGATTACGCGGCGCGCTACGGCGGCACGTATCGAAGCATCGCGGCGGGGCGCAAGCCGTTCGACTGGCCCGCTGAAACGCTCGACAAGCTCGATGCGGAACGCCGCGCCGTGTTGCCGCGCGACAAGATCGAGGAGCGCAGCCGCTGGCGTGATCGTCGGTTGATGGCGTTGCTCGCGCATCGGCGTGAAGTCAAGGACGGTGAAGGCTAACCAAAGGAGACGACGATGGCCGAAATACGTTTGCTGGTCGATGCGAACAATCACCTCGGCGAAGGACCGCTCTGGGACGTGAAGGAGGAGCGGCTGTACTGGATCGACAGCACGGCTGCGGAAATCTACAGCTGCCGCGCCGACGGCAGCGACGTGAAGCGCTATTTCGTGCCGCGCCACATCGGTTCGATGGCGCTGCGAGAACAGGGCGGCGCGGTGGTCGCGCTCGCCAACGGCCTGCATTTCTACGACTTCGACGCGCAGACCGTGCAGTTCATCGCCGATCCCGAGAGCGACGATCCCGAAACGCGCTTCAACGATGGCAAGGTGGACCGCAAAGGTCGCTTCATCGCGGGCACCATGTCCTATGACTTCGACCGCTACGACGCCGATCGCGGCCAGCGCTCGACGCGCAGCGGAGGCCTCTACCGGCTCGATACGGACGGCACGCTCACGCGGCTCGACAGTGGCATCAGCTGTTCGAACGGTCCTTGCTGGAGCCCCGACAACAAGACCTTCTATTTCACCGACACCTACAGCAAGGAGATGTACGCGTACGACTACGACATCGAAACGGGCGCGGCGACGAACCGGCGGCTGTTCGCGTCGGCACGCGACATGGCGGGCACCTTCGACGGAGCGACCGTCGACGAGGAAGGCTACATCTGGTCCGCGCTCGTGTTCGGCGGGCGCATCCTGCGCTTCGCGCCGGATGGAACGCTCGATCGCATCGTGCCGTTTCCGGTGCGCAATCTGACGAGCGTGATGTTCGGCGGCCCGAATCTCGACGTCCTCTACGTGTCGACGATGGGCCGCCCGATGTGGGGCATACCGCAGAAGGAACGCGACAAGGGCGGTCTTTTCGCGGTGACGGGACTCGGCGTGCGAGGCCTGCCGGAGCCGCGCTTCGCGGGGTGACGCACGAGCGTTATCATTCGGGCCTCAGGTTCAACGAATGGCAACGCCCGACATGACCACTCCTGCACACGGCATCGATACGGACAAGCTCATCGCGTCGCTGCCCGAGCGCATCGACGCGATCGTCACGCGCGGTGCGCAGGCGAATCCCGAGCACGTCGCCTTGCGCGAGGATGCGCGCTCGCTGACGTATGCGCAGCTCGAATGCGCGGTCGATGCGCTCGCCGCGCGACTCGCAGCCGCGGGCGTGAGAGCCGGCGACCGCGTGATGCTGACCGGCGAGAACAGCGTCGCGCTCGTCGCAGCGCTATTCGCCGCGAGCCGTCTTGATGCGTGGGCGCTCGTCGCGAACGCGCGCCTCTCCGCCGTCGAGCTCGATGCGATTCGCGCGCATGCGAAGCCGCGCATCGCGCTCTATACGGTCGAAGCATCCGACGATGCCGCACATCATGCGAAGCGCGAGAACGCGCTCACCGAATCGCTCGACGCGACGCCGATCGGCGCATTCGCGCTCGGCGCCGTCGATCCGCATTCCACGCAGGAGCCGCACGGCCTGCCTTCGGACAGGCAATGCGCGGCGCTCATCTATACGACAGGCACGACGGGCGCGCCGAAGGGCGTGATGCTGTCGCATCGCAATCTGCTGTTCGTCGCCGCGATATCGAGCACGCTGCGCCGCGTCGGCTCCAGCGATCGCGTCTATGCCGTGCTGCCGATCTCGCATGTGTTCGGCCTGGCTTCCGTCTGTCTGGGCTCGCTGTACGCGGGTGCGACGCTGCGGCTGGCGGCGCGTTTCGACGTCGAACGCGCGGGCGCCGTGCTGCGCGATGAACACATGACGATCTTTCAGGGCGTGCCCGCGATGCATGCGAAGCTGATCGATCACTTCACGCCTCGCGGAGGCCTCGACGCGCGGACGCTCCGCTTCGTCTATTGCGGCGGCTCGCCGCTCGACGCGAGCCTCAAGGCGGCCGCCGAGGCGTTCTACGGCGTGCCCTTGCACAACGGCTACGGCATGACCGAGAGCAGCCCGACGGTGTCGAACACGCTGCTCGATGCGCCGGCGCGCGATTCATCGGTCGGTCCGCTGATTCCGGGCGTCGAGGCGCGCATCGTGCCGCTCGCGCATGAGGCTGGCGGCTGCGTCGACGACACCGGCGAACTATGGGTGCGCGGCCCGAACGTGATGCTCGGCTACTACCGCGATCCCGTGCAGACGGCGGCTACGGTCACGCCGGACGGCTGGCTCAGGACGGGCGATCTCGCGCGTTTCGAGAACGGCAACCTGTATATCGTCGGGCGCTGCAAGGAGCTCATCATCCGCTCGGGTTTCAATGTGTATCCCGCCGAAGTGGAGCAGGCGTTCAATAGCCATCCCGCCGTGCTGCATTCGGCCGTGATCGGACGGAGCGTGCAAGGCAATGAGGAAGTGCTGGCGTTCGTCGAACTGCGGCCGGGGTCGACGGCGAACGAGCGAGAACTCGCGGACTGGGTGAGCGAGCGTCTCGCGCCGTACAAGCGTCCTTCCTCGATACGCATTCTCGATGCGCTGCCGGTTTCCGCAAGCGGCAAGGTGCTCAAGCATCAGCTCGGCAAGCTCGCCGGATAGTTGCGGATGCAACCGGTTTATCTCGGCGCATAGGCGGCTTTCAAATCCTCCCCGGCGCCGCCTAGCGACTGGAACAGCGCGGCTGTATCGCTCAGGCGACTTGCCTGTGCGAGCGCGTAGTCGAGTTGCGTCTGTAGCGCCTGGCGTTGCGTGTCGAGCACGTCGAAGCGGCTTACGCCGCCGGCCGCATAGCGCGCGCCGACCGTATCGAGATTCGCCTGCGCCTCGTTCGCCGCGACTTCGCGCGCCTGCAGCGCGTTGGCGTCGTTCTGCAGCGCCGTCAGGCTGTCGGCGACTTGCTGCAGCGCTTCGAGCACGGTCTGCCGGTACGCTTGCAACGCCGCATCGTAGGCTGCTTCCGCGGAGCGCTTCTTCGCGCGCAGCTCGCCGCCGCGAAAGATCGGCTGTGTGAGATTGAGCCCGACGTTCCACACGTTCAGGCTGTTCAGCATGTCGTGGATATTCGTGCGTTCGCTTCCCACCCCCGCCGACAGCGAAAACTTCGGATAGAGATCCGCCGTCGCCACGCCGACGTTCGCGCTCGCCTGATGCAGCAACGCCTCGGACGCGCGAATGTCGGGCCGCTCGCGCGCCAGCGTCGATGGCAAGGTGAGCGGCACGCTGTCGGGCAGATGCAGCGAATCGAGCGTGATCGCATCGAAGTCGCCCCCGGACGGTTCGGCGCCGATCAGCACCGCGAGCCGATGATCCGCCTGGTCGCGCTGCGCGAGGAGCGAAGGCAGGCTCGCGCGCGTCTGTTCGAGGAGCGCGCGCTGGCTGCGCACGTCGAACTGCGCGATGCCGCCTGCCTTCATGCGGCCTTCCATGATCGTCAGTTGTCGAGCCTGCGCATCGACGAGACGCTCCGTGAGCGCGATCTGCTGCTGCAACGAGGCGCGCCGGATCGCCGCCAAAACGACATTGCCCGCGATCGAAAGGCGCGCCGCGTCCAGTTCGAAGGACTGGTAGTCCACTTGCGCCCGCAACGATTCGAGCGCGCGCCGCTCGCCGCCGAATATGTCGAGCGTGTAGGACACACTGACCGATGCATCGTAGAGCGTGAACGGTCCGGCGCTCGGAACGGGAATGCCGAACGCCGCCGGATCGACCTTCTGACGCGCGCCGGAGAGCGTGGCGTCGACCGCGGGGAAATACGTCGCGCCTGCTTGCGCGCGGTAGTCTTCGTGCGCTTGCGTAAGCTTTGCACGGGCTTGCGCGAGTGTCGGACTGTCGCTCAGCGCACGCTCGACGAGCTGATTCAGTGCATCTGAGCCGAACTGCTTCCACCAGAGCGGCAGTGCGCGATCGGACGTGGGGAAGCTTTGCGGCTTCACCGTGTCGAGGTTCGCTTGCGGCGGCGACGTTCGGACATAGCGTTGGGATTCGGGCGCGGCGGGCGCATGAAAATCCGGCCCGACGGTGCAGCCGCACAACACGAGCGTACAGAGTGAAACGACGGGTTTCATCGACGTCTCTCCTAGTCGAGCGTACGCCGGTAGAAGCGCAACGCGATGCCCATCACGATGAGCGTGAAGAGCGCCATCGGCCAGACGGAAGGCCACAGGTCCGTCCAGCCGTTTCCCTTGAGCAGGATGCCGCGAATCAGGCGGTTGAAGTAGGTGAGCGGCAGAAGATTGCCGATGAATTGCGCCCACGCGGGCATGCCCGAGAAAGGAAACATGAAGCCCGAGAGCAGGATGTTCGGCAGGAAGTAGAACACCGTGAGCTGCATTGCCTGAAGCTGATTCTGCGCGAGCGAGGACAGCGTGATGCCCACCGTCAGGTTCGCGGCGATGAAGAGCAGCGCGGCCAGATAGATCGCGACCGGATTGCCGACCAGCGGCACGTGAAACACGAAACGCGTGGCCGCGAGAATGATCGACGCCTGAATGAGTCCGATGAACACGTAAGGCACGATCTTGCCCGTCATCACCTCGATGGGGCGCACCGGCGTCGCGAGCAGATTTTCCATCGTGCCGCGCTCGCGTTCGCGCGTGATGGCGAGGCCTGTCATCATGACGAGTGTCATCGTGAGAATCACGCCCATCAGGCCCGGTACGACGTTGTACTGCGTGATGCCTTCCGGGTTGAAGAGGTTGTGGACCTGGACGTCGAACGCGGCGGGCTTGCCGTTCAGATAAGCGAGCGGGCCGGTGATGTCCTTGTTCGCCACGGGCTGCACGAGGCCCGACAGCGCCGTGGTCGCCTTGCTGACCGCGTTGGGGTCGGTGGCGTCCGCTTCGACGAGCAGCGCTGGCCGCTCGCCGCGCAGGAGCTTGCGCGAGAAGTCGGCAGGAATGTTGAGCACGAAAAGCACGCGGCCTTGCGCGAGCGCTCGGCGTCCGGCTTCGTCGTCGGGCAGCGTCTCCTTGATGTCGAAGTACCCGGAGTGCTCCATCGCCGCGATGAAGCTGCGCGAAAACGGGCTCTGGTCGCCGACGATCACGGCGGTCGGCAAATGCTTCGGGTCCGTGTTGATCGCATAGCCGAAGAGCGCGAGCTGCACGATCGGCAGGCCGACGATCATGCCGAACGTGATGCGGTCGCGCCGCAATTGCAGGAACTCCTTGAGCACGATGCTCCACCAGCGCGTGACGGAGAAGCGCGTGAACATCGCGGGACGTGCGCGCGAGCTCATGACGTCGCCTTGAAGTTGTCGGTCGAGCGGCTCATCAGGTAGATGAAGACGTCCTCGAGCCCGGTATCGATTCGCTCGGCGCGTGTCGCGTCGCCTTGCGTCGCGTCGCGCACGGCGTGTTCGAGCGCTGCATGGTCGCTGCCGCTCACATGCAGCGCCGAGCCGAATACCACCGTCTGATCGACGCCCGGCGTGTTGCGCAAGCGTTCCGACAGCGCGCTCAGGTGTTCGCCGTGAATGCGCCACGTCGCAAGGTTCTGCGCAGCGATCACTTCGCTTGCGGTGCCCTGCGCAAGCAGCTTGCCGTAGGCGATGTACGCGAGTTTGTGGCAGCGCTCGGCTTCGTCCATGTAGTGCGTGCTGACGAGCACGGAGATGCCTTTCGCCGCGAGGCGATGCAGCTCTTCCCAGAAGTCGCGGCGCGCGGTGGGATCGACCCCCGCGGTGGGTTCATCGAGCAGAAGCAGCTTCGGCTCGTGCAGCATGCACGCGGCAAGCGCAAGCCGCTGCTTCCATCCGCCCGACAGCGAACCGGTCAGTTGATTCGCGCGGCTTTGCAGGCCAAGGGCTTCGAGCGAGCGATCCACGACTTCGCGGCGATTCGTCATCTGATAGATGCGCGCGACGAAGTCGAGATTCTCGCGAATCGTCAGGTCCTCCCAGTACGAAAAGCGCTGCGTCATATAGCCGACATTGCGCTTGATCTCTTCGCTCTCGCCCACGATGTCGTAGCCGAGGCACGTGCCGCTGCCCGAATCGGGCGTGAGCAGGCCGCACATGAGGCGAATGGAGGTCGTCTTGCCGCTGCCGTTCGGGCCGAGAAAGCCGAAGATCTCGCCGCGCGCGACTTGCAGCGATACGTCGTTGACGACGTGCTTGCCGCCGAAATGCTTGTTCAGATTGCGCACGTCGATGGCGTACTGCGTTTCCCTTTCGTTCGAAGCGCGCTCGTTCATTGCAGGCTCACTGCGACGGGTTGGCCCGGATGAAGCTTCATCGCGTCGCTCTCGACCGGATGCGCTTCGATCATGAAAACGAGCTTCGAGCGGCTTTCGTTGCTGTAGATGACGGGCGGCGTGTATTCCGCCTGATTCGAGACGTAAGTGATCTTCGCAGGCACATCTTCCGCGCAGCCGTCGCAATGGATGGAGATCGCTCGCCCCATCGCGAGGCTGCCCACGACGCTTTCCGGCACGAAGAAGCGCACCTTCACGTTCTGCGGCGGCAGCATCTGGACGACAGGACTGCCTGCCTGAACCCATTCGCCGACGCGATAGAGCGTGTCATACACCAGCCCGTTGGCGGGCGCCGCGACGCGCTTCTGATCGAGCTTCCATTGCGCCTGCGCGACGAAGGCCTGCGCGGCTGCCACCTGCTCGCGCTGCGCGGCGATCTGCTGAGGGCGGCCCGGCAAGCGTGCGATCTCGACTTGCTCGGTCAGGTCGCGGACTTGCGCGTTGGCGGCATCCGCATTGGCGCGGGAATCGTCGAGCTGGCCTTTGGCAATGCCGCCCGCACCGAACTGCGCCTCGTCGCGGCTCAGTTGCAACGCGGCCTTGCGGGCGTTCGCGCGTGCCTGCGTCAGTTGCGCGCGCACCGAAGCGACTTCGGGCGCGCGCTTGCCTGTGAGAATGTCTTCGAGTTGCGACTGCGCAGCGGCGAGCTGGCGTCTGGCCTGATCGAGTGCGGCGGTTTCATCGGCCGATTCGAGTGTGAACGTGCTCGCGCCCGCCTTGACCGTCTGACCGCGTGCCACGGACAACTCCGTAAGCTTGCCCGACTGCGACGAGCCCAGATAGACGAACTCTCCCTCGACATAGCCTTGGTAAATATCGCGGTCCCGATGGGAGCACGCCGCGAGCGCCGCGGCGAGAAGCATGAAGATCGACAGGCCGTAAACGCGGCTCATGACGCGCTCCGTGAAATTGGTGTCACGTATTTGGTTGGTGTACCAAACAATACGGGAATGAAGGCGCCGGTGTCAAGTGCGGCGCGCCCTTTGCCGCACCGTGGCGTGTCGAGGAAAGGATAGACGAGTGCGCCCTCGGCAGGTCGCCCGGGAACCTGCCGAGGCGGGCGCTTAAATCACTCAGAGCGCTTTGATGACCGAGATCGCGATGAAGCGCGGCTCATCGAACATCGTCGCGAGCTCGAAGAAGAACAGGAACGCGAGCATGTAGCCCACGGCGGGCCAGGAGTCCATGAATCGCAAGAAGGGCGGCGCGAGCCGCGTGCGCAACGGCGCGCGCGTGACGAGCCACGCGGAAAAGGCGCCAATGATGGCGCCGGCGATGACGTCGGTCGGATAGTGCAGCCCCAGATACACGCGAGGCAGGCAGACCAGGAGCACGCACTGCAGGATCGCGAGTATGCCGATCCAGCGCCAGACGAAAAAGATGCCTACCGCGATCGCCATCCATAGCGCGGCATGGTCGCTCGGAAACGAGCTCCACGTGCGCAGGAATTTGCTCGTTTCGTGCGTCATCGGAAACGTCAGGTGAATGTTGGGATCGTAAACCGGCCGCAAGCGAAAGGGCAGATAGAGCGCCAGAAAGCGGCCAAGTATGAACGCGACGATGCCGGAGAACAGGGTGGCGACGACCATTTCGCGGCGCCATTTCAGAGAATCGCCGGGCTTGAACCAGATGGCCCAAAGAATTCCTAACGGGAGCAACCCCTTGGCCAGGTAAAGATCGGCAATCGTGTGAACCGCATGCGTAAAAATGACGGATGACGCGGCGAAATGAACGAGCCAAGTCTGGATTGATGTATCAAAAGCATTCACGTACCGCGCTCCCTTCCGAGTATGACCGTTTCATTAAAAGCGTACGAGCGCGCAAATGCAATTGTTCGTGCGTCTCCCCGCATAACGGTCGAGAGGGTGGCATAAAAGTTTCGGTTTCGGCGCCAAAGAGGTGGAAAAAACGGCGGGCTGGCATCGCATGTGCTACATCGTTGGCGACACGAGGCGAATGCGACATGGAACACAATCTCTTGAAAATTGCGCAGGACTGCGGTTTTTCGGTGGTATTGGAAGGACGGATCGGCACACAGGAGTACAACAGCGTCAGCGGCCCAGTGCAGGCGTTGGAGAAGTTCGCGGAAATCATTCGCGAGACGGCGCTGCAGGGCCAGCCACGCAACGATAAATAGCGCTTCGCCCATATGGGAATTCCCCAGCCCGCTTTGCCGCAGGCTGGGGAATTCGCGACGGAGCGTCAATCAAACGAGAACGATTCAGCCCGCCGTCGTCGTTGGTGCGATCGCGGCCGGGTCGGTTACGCTTGGCCGTCCGGTTTCGATGTGACCTGCGATTCGGCGCGAGAAGCTGGTGTCGTCGCGATCGCTCACGGTCAGGTCGTACCAGTGATGACTCGCCGCGAGAATCCACGTCTCCTCGACGTTCGCGTCCGGCGGCACGTTCACCTGACGCGCACGCGCACCATACGCGTTATCGATGATCGACAGCTTTGCGTGCGTATTGCCATCGTTGACGAAGCGAAGCACGAGATTGCCGTTTGCGATGTCGTAATGCGCCTTTACTTCGGGTTGCGCCGCGTGCGCATGCTGCTTGTCCGTCGGGCGCGTCACGCTGCCCGCGAACTTGCGTACGAAGCCGTTCGGTCCATACACGGTAAAGGCATAGATGCCGTTCGTGCTGGTGAGGTCGAACGTCTCGCGCGCGGACTTTCCTGCCTCGACCGTATAGCGCCACGGGCCGTCGGTGCGATTGCCCGAATAGACGTAAAAGTGCGCGCCCTGCCGACCCGTGTTGGCGAAATCGATGACGAACTGGTTCTGCGTGTCCTTCACTTTGCCGTTCACGTGCAACTCGTAGGGCAGCGCGCGGGCGAAGCGCGGACCGGACTCCTGTGCATCGATGGGACCCGGCGTCGTGGGCACCGTCGGCGGCGGCTGTGTCGAACACTGGTTGTCCGCGATCGTGCGGTAATTGCTCGTGTCGGGCAGCGGCGGCATGCGTGAATCCGTCGTCTTGAAGTCAAACGCGGAGGTCAGGTCGCCGCAGACCGCGCGACGCCAGGCAGTGATGTTCGGCTCCATCACGTTGAAGCGCGCTTCGATGAAGCGGATCACCGACGTGTGATCGAAGACCTGCGAGCACACGAAGCCGCCTTTCGTCCACGGCGAGACGATGGTCATCGGCACGCGCGGCCCGAGGCCGTAAGGCAGGTTGTCGACCGTATAGCTGCCGCCGCGCGCGGGATTCACGATGTTGTGAATCTCGCCGTCGGTCGTCACGGTGGAGAGGCCCTGCGCGCGGGACGTCGGCGGTTGCGGCGGCACGACGTGATCGAAGAAGCCGTCGTTCTCGTCGTACATGATGAAGAGCACGGTCTTGCTCCACACCTCGGGATTCGCGGTCAGGGCGTCGAGAATCTGCGACGTGTATTCGGCTCCATACGCAGGCGTGTACTTCGGATGCTCGGAGAACGCCGCCGGCGGACACAGCCACGAGACTTGCGGCAAGCGGTTCGCGAGCACGTCGGCTTTCAGGTCATCGATCGTGCGCACGGTTTGTGCGCGCTCATAGAGCGGCGTGCCCGGCGTCGCATTGATGAAGTTCGCGAAGTTCTGCAGGATGTTGGTGCCGTAGTTCCCGTTGAGCGGATCGTCGCCCGTGAGCCCTTGCTGATAGATCTGCCATGAAATGCCGGCTTCCTGCAGGCGCTCCGGATAAGTGGTCCACGAGAGCAACTGATAGTTAGGCGGACCGTCGCCATCCACGAAGTCGTTGTTGTCGAGGAGCGGTCCGCCTTTCGTGCCGGTCGGATCGACCATGCCCGTCATCAGATACGAGCGGTTCGGGTGCGTGGGCCCGGGCAGCGAGCAGAAGTACGCGTCGCAGACGGTGAACGCATCGGCGAGCGCGTAGTGGAAAGGAATGTCGCTGCGCAGATGGTAGCCCATCGTCATGTCGGTCTTGTTCGCGCACCACTGGTCGTAGCGGCCCGCATCGATCGCGGCATGCGTCTTGTACCAGGAGTGGTCGAGATCGCCGACGCACTGCGCGCTCGTCGTCGCCGTGTCGAGATGAAACGGCAAGATGGGCTTCGTTGGGTCTTCTTTCGAAGGCTGGAACCATACCGGCTTGCCGTTCGGAAGCGGGATCGGGAAGCGGTCGTTATAGCCGCGTACGCCACGCAAGTGGCCGAAGTAGTGGTCGAAGGAGCGGTTCTCCTGCATGAACACGACGATATGTTCGATATCCTGAATGGTTCCGGTGCGCGAAGCGGCCGGAACGGCCAGCGCGCGACGGATCGATTCGGGAAAAGCAGTGAGGGCTGCGGCGGCACCTGCCGAATGGGCGACGGTTTGCAAGAAACGGCGACGGCTATTCGATGTCATCGGTTATTTTCCTTCTGCTTGGGGGAAACTGTATCAGCGATGCGCGCTGTCATCCGCATTCGGGGCATAGCTCAGGACAGGCGTGATCTGGCGACTGTCCGCGTCGAGGCTTGCTTGCGCGCTTGCGACCGGATCGCTTACGGGGATCGGCGATGTTGCCGTCTCGCTGGTGAAAGAGGGATTCGAAGACGCGTCGTCGGCCGCGTTGCGGTTCGCGGCACTTGCGTTCGATGAAGACGTGGAAGATGAGCTGTCGCCCGGACCACAGGCGGCTAGCGACAGCAGCAGCGTGACGATCAGGATGGAACGGCACAACATGAGCGGATTCCTCTTGCGTTCGCAGACGATGAAGAAGGCGGACGCAAGTTTGCTGATGCTGTGCGAAAGTTTTGTGAAACGTTTGCGTGAAATGCGATTATGGGGTGCTTTCTGTCAGTTCCAATTCGATCGTCGCGTGTAACTAATGCAAATGAAAGTTGATCGTATGTAAAACAAAAGTAAATTGCCGTTAGTCGGAATCCTAATGAAAATCAGAGCGATCCGCCTAGTGGTGCTTCGTGCGGAATCATCCAGCCGAAAAAGACCTCCGCTTCGACGAGCTTGCCATCCCGAATGGTGAGAATCTCAGTGTTGCGAAACGCGCTGCCATCGTTCGTGCGCAGATCGTAGGTCACGAATACTCGCTCGCCGTCACGCACGAGATGGACGAACGTGAAGCGCTCCGTTGTGAACGAGTTTGGCCAGCATCGCGCGAAATAGGTGACGCGATCGAGGCGGTTGTCACGCGGACTCGTGAAGTGGAAATCATCGGCGATGAGCGCCTCGATCGCGGCACGGTCCCTGGTGACGTACGCTTCGTAGACACGCTTTGCGATCGCGACGGGATCGTGCGATTGCGTCACGTTTTGAGCGGCGCCGTTCATCATGTATCTCCTTTGCGAAGGGCGAATGTTCATCCTGGTGGTTCAGTATCACGACGAGCGAGGTCATGCCTGATCGACCGGCTTGATCGACGCGGGCGGCCATTTGATGTATCCAAATGTAACTGCGCATCGGCCTGACTTTGCGCGCAGGTTGCGTTCGCATTACATTGCGATATTTGTGTGACCCGAATCGATACTCATAAGAAGAAGGAGACATTCACATGAAGGGAAAGAAAGGACGACGCATGCTCGCGCTGATCATCAGCTCGCTGATGTTCGCGCCACTGGCGGCGCGAGTCGCATTCGCCGATGCCGCGAGCGACGAAACGATCGCCGTCCGAGGTCTTTCGCAGCCCTCGGACATCCTGATCGACCGTTGGGGCGTGCCGCACATCTTCGCGGCCAACGACAGCGATGCGTTTTTCGTGCAGGGTTTCAATGCAGCGCGCGATCGCCTGTTCCAGATCGATCTCTGGCGGCGGCGCGGGCTGGGCGAGCTCGCTGAAGTATTCGGCCCGGCGTATGTGGAGCAGGACAAGGCGACGCGGCTCTTTCTTTATCGCGGCGACATGGCCAACGAGTGGCAGCGTTACGGACCGGCCGCGAAGCCCGCGGCGACGCGCTTCGCGGCCGGCGTCAATGCATATGTCGAGTGGCTCGCGGCGCATCCCGACCGCATGCCCTATGAGTTCCGCAAGATCGGCTATTGGCCCGCGAAATGGAGCGCCGACGACATCGTGCGTATTCGCAGCCACGGTCTTACGCGAAACCTGACGAGCGAAGTCGCACGGGCACGCGTGGCGTGCAAGAGCTCGCTCGATGCCGATTCCGTGCGCTTCGGCCTCCAGCCGCCATGGAAACCGCAGATGCCCGCGGGCCTCGATCCCTGCCTTCCCGACGACGTCCTCAAGGTCTTTACGCTTGCAACGCAAGGCGTGCGCGTGACGAAGGAGTCGATGAAGAGCGCGGATGCATCGACGACCGTCATCGCCGCCGCGGAGAACCCCGAGGAAGTGACCGAAGGGAGCAACAACTGGGTGATCGCGCCGTCTAAATCGGCCACGGGCCGCGCGATCATGGCGAACGATCCGCATCGGGCGTACGCTGCGCCGAGCCTGCGCTACATCCAGCAGATCAGCACGCCGACGCTCGATATCATCGGTGCGGGCGAGCCTTCCGCGCCGGGCATATCGATCGGGCACAACGGTTCGATCGCTTACGGTCTCACGATCTTCAACATCGACCAGGAAGACCTCTATGTGTACGAGCTGAATCCTGAGAATCCGCGGCAATATCGCTACAAGGGTAAGTGGGAGCCGATGCGCGTCGTGCGTGAGCGGATTGCCGTGCGCAACGGGCCGCCCGTCACCGCCGATCTGCTTTTCACACGTCACGGCCCTGTGATCTTTACGGAGGAAGGCAAGCATCGCGCATTTGCGGTGCGCACGGCATGGCTTTCGCCAGGCATGTCGCCGTACTTCGATTCGATGCGCTACATGCGCGCGAAGAACTACGCGCAATTCAAGGCCGCGCTCGCGACGTGGGGTGCGCCGACCGTCAATCAGGTGTATGCGGACAAGGACGGCAACATCGGCTGGGTGCCGAGCGGTCTCGCGCCGGTTCGCCCGAACTGGGACGGCCTCATGCCTGTGCCCGGCGATGGCCGCTATGAATGGGCGGGCTTCTGGCCGCGCGACGCCATGCCTTCGGTCTACAACCCGGCGCAAGGGTATTTCACCACGTCCAACGAAATGAATCTGCCGGCGGGTTATCCGTACACGGAGCGCAAGCTCGGCTTCGAGTGGACCAATGGTTCCCGGCATCAGCGTATCGACGAAGTGTTGAAGTCGCTGCCCAAGGTGTCGATCGAAGACTCGGAGCGTCTGCAAAACGATAACGTGTCGATTCCGGCGCGCAGGCTGGTTGCATTGCTTGCGCCGCTCTCGAGCGACGACGAGGACACGCGCGCAGCCCTCGCGATGCTCAAGGGCTGGGACGCATACATGGGTGCGGATTCGCCGGAAGCGGCGCTCGAGGAGGTATGGCTGTCGCGGCATCTCGGGCGTGCGTTCAAGGATGCGGTGTTGCCGAAGAACGCGGCGGCGTCATTCGGTGCGCCGGATACGGCCGTCATGCTCGATACGCTCGAACATCCCGAAGCGCGCTTTGGCGACAATGCGCAAGCGAAGCGTGATGCCGTGCTGCTAGCGAGCCTGCACGATGCGTATGGCGAGATGCGGCATCTGCAAGGCGCCGATGCGAGCCAGTGGAAATGGGGCAAGCTGCAGACGAACCTGAATGCGCATCCTCTTGCCGACGTCGTCGATGCGGACATGCGCGCGAAACTCAACGTCGGGCCGATCGGCAAGGGCGGCAGCGCCTATACGCCGAATCAATCGACCTATCGCGCGAGCGATTTCCGCGAGACGAACGGGCCGTCGTTCCGTGTGGTCGTCGATGTCGGCAACTGGGACGACTCGCGCGCGGTGAATCTGCCGGGCGAGTCGGGCGATCCGGATAGTCCGCACTATCGCGATCTCGCACAGATGTGGCTCGACGGTCAGTACTTCCCGTTGTTGTACTCGCGTCGGGCAGTCGAAGCAGCGACCGAGAAGCGCGTGCATCTCGTGCCGGATGCGCATTGAGCATCTGCTTCACCGAAGTCATTGTTGCGGGATCGGCAAGGCATCTTCAACGCGGGCGGCAATGATCTTTCGGCCGCCTTGCGCCACAATTGCACCGCGGTGGACCGGCGCTGGCTGGCGCCTTGCCGGACTCCTCATCCGGCTCGTCCGCCGCGCTTCCTTCTTTTTCTCCTCCTGACGTCCCTGTTCGAAGTCGATGCCAATGCATGATTTCGACGCTGCGTGCTACGCCGACGGAAATTGTGCCCGGCTGCGGGAATAGATCGCTACGTGCCCGGGTTAACCAATCGAAGCCTCTACGCTTGAAACCTAGGTCGAGTGAGTCGAAGCCGCGCAAGGGCCCTGTGCGTTCGATGAGGTTCGTGGATCGCATGCGATCCGGTCAACCTTTTCCGTCGGAGTGTGAACATCATGAACGCCATCGCCAAAGTCCTGGTATCTCTTGCCGTGGTTGCTGCACCCACGTTCGTTTTCGCGCAAAGCCAAAACGGTGCGCTCACTCGCGCCCAGGTGAAGGCCGAGCTCGTTCAACTCGAACGAGCCGGTTATTCGCCTGCCACGGGTGAGCAAGCCAACTATCCCGCCGATATCCAGGCCGCGGAAGCGAAAGTCGCCGCGCAGCAGAACGCGAACGAAGCCAACGAAGCGTACGGCGGCACCCACGCCGGTGGCACGGCCTCGGGTTCCGGTTCGACGCGCACGCCGATGTCGATGAAGCATGGGGCGGCGCCTGCGACGTCGGAGTGCGTCGGGCCTGCGGGGTTCTGCACGCCGTTCTTCGGGAGCTGAATCGTCAGGCCAATATCGAAGAAGGGGAGATCGGCCGGAGAATCGCGTTCGGGACTTCCAAGCGGGATATCGGGTTCCGAACGCACGGCACGGGCGCAGAAAAATAATTTACGAAAGGGGGTTGACCCGGGCGTCATCGGCCAGTCATAATTCGCCTCCCGTTGAATGACGGCGCGCAAGAAAGCAAGCAAATAGCTAAGCAAATCACTTGCGCAATGCTCTTTAAAAACTAACAGCCGATAAGTGTGGGCGCTTGATGGCGAGTGCGGTTTCAGTCTTTCGGGGCTGAGGCAATGGCAAAAGTAATCAAGAGTCTCACACGAAGTATCAGAGGAAGGTTTATCTGTCGAAAGACGGA
>NZ_FCOB02000054.1 GCF_001545075.1 Caballeronia ptereochthonis | reverse complement strand
TGATAGTGCGGATCTCCCGTGTGAAAGTAGGTAATCGTCAGGCTCCTCATGCTTCACGCAAAAACCCCACCCCAAAAGGTGGGGTTTTTGCGTTGGCGCGCGCGAAAATGCGCCTCGTTCGAAACTGAATCCGGTTACGGCGATTCAACCATCCGAAACGAATCGCCGCATTGAGCCTCAGCGCGCCAGGAATCGCTCGGCCAAGCGCACCCAGTACGATGATCCAACAGACAGCAAATCATCGTTGAAGTCATAGCTGGCGTTGTGCAGCATGCACGGTCCCGCGCCGTGGCCTTCCTCGCGATGTCCTCCGTCGCCGTTACCCAGAAACGCGTAGCACCCGGGCTTTTCGAGAAGCATGAACGAAAAGTCCTCCGCACCCATCGTCGGTTCGACGGCGCCGTCCACCTTGTCTTTCCCAACGATCTCCGCCATGACCTCGGCGGCGAATCGCGCCTCCTTCGGCGAATTGATGGTCGGCGGGTAATTCCTATGGAAGTGGAGTTCAGCCTCGCAGTCATAGGCCCCCGCAGTCGCTTCGACAATTTTGCGCATACGCTCTTCGATCAGATCGAGCGTCTCGACTGTGAACGTCCTCACGGTACCGCCGAGCCAGGCCTGATCCGGCACGACATTGACGGCATCGCCCGCGTGAATCTGCGTGATGGAAAGAACCGCGGTATCGATGGGTTTCTTGTTGCGCGTGATGATGCTCTGCAGTCCGCTCGCGATCTGCACCGCGGTAAAGACCGGATCGCGCCCGTTATGCGGCAAAGCCGCGTGGGAACCGGTCCCGCGGATCGTGATGCGAAATTCGTTGCTCGATGCCATGATCGGCCCTTCCGTCACGCCGAAGTGACCTGCCGGCATGCCTGGCCAGTTGTGAATGCCAAACACGGCATCCACGGGAAAACGCTTGAAGAGCCCGTCCTCGATCATCGCCTTGGCGCCCGCGCCGCCTTCCTCGGCGGGCTGGAAGATGAACACGACGGTTCCATCGAACTTGCCGTGCTCGGCCAGATGCTTCGCGGCTCCGAGCAGCATCGCGGTGTGGCCATCGTGGCCACAGGCGTGCATGCGCCCCTCTTTTGTCGATCGATGCTCAAACGTGTTCAGCTCCTGAATGGGCAGCGCGTCCATATCGGCGCGAAGTCCGATCGATGCGCCGCCGTTCCCACGCTTCAGCACGCCGACGACGCCCGTCTTGCCCAACCCCCGATGCACCTCGATTCCCCACCGTTCGAGACTGTCGGCCACAAGTTTCGCCGTGCCCAACTCCTCATAGCGCAGTTCGGGATGGGCATGGATCGTTCGTCGGAGCGTTTTTATTTCGTCGTGTGATGCTTCGATTTCTGGGATCAGATTCATTTGAATCGCTCTCACGTTTGAATTCGGAATGCGCGTATTGACTGCGCATCTAGTTCCCTCATTCTACGCCGCCACTATTTGCTGCACCGGACGGTCGATCGCATAGCGGCCGTAATAGAATTCGGTCATCTACCGCCTTTTATTCTGATTTACCGGACTTTCCGATGAACGCTCCAGCCGAGTTCACCCGAGCCGTATGCCCGCACGATTGCCCCGACACTTGCGCTCTGCGCGTCACTGTCCGCGACGGCAAGGCAGTGAAGGTCACTGGCGATCCAGATCATCCGCCGACGCAGGGCGTGCTCTGTACGAAAGTCGCGCGGTATGCCGAGCGCACGCACCACAAGGATCGCCTTCTGACTCCGCTGCGGCGCGTCGGCAAAAAGGGGGAGGGCCGGTTCGAGCCGATCGGTTGGGATGAGGCGTTGCAAATTGCCGCCGATCGCCTGAGTTCGATTGCCCGGCGCGCGCCCGAAGCGATCGTTCCGTACAGCTACGCCGGGACGATGGGACTGGTGCAGGGCGAAAGCATCGCGGCCCGATTCTTCAACGTGCTCGGCGCGTCGCGGCTGGAGCGCACCATTTGCGCCGCGGCGGGTGCGGCCGGCCTGCGCTACACGTACGGCGCGAGCCTCGGCATGCATGCGGAGTATTACGAAGAGAGCGAATTGATTTTGATCTGGGGCGCCAACCCCATCGCCTCGAGTCTGCATTTCTGGACGCGCGCTCAGGAGGCGAAGCGTCGCGGCGCGAAGCTGATTGCGATCGATCCCTACAAATCGTTGACCGCCGAGAAGTGTCATGAGCACATCGCGCTTCGGCCGGGAACCGATGCGGCGCTCGCGCTCGGCATGATCGACGTGCTGATCCGCGAGAATCGCATCGATCGCGAATACGTGAATGCGCACACGCTCGGCTTCGACGAACTCGCGAAGCGCGCCGCGCAGTATCCGCCGTCGCGCGTGGCGCAGATCTGCGGCATCGAAGAAAGTGTGATTGTCGAGCTGGCGCGTGCGTTCGGATCGACGAAGAAGGCCGCAATTCGCCTCAACTACGGCATGCAGCGTGTGCGCGGCGGCGGCAACGCGGTGCGTGCGATCGCCTGCCTGCCGTCGCTCACCGGAGCCTGGCGCGAGCGTGCGGGCGGCTTGCTGCTGTCCTCGTCGGGCTGGACACCGATCGACGGCAGCGCGCTCGAGCGCCCCGACCTGCTGCCCGGCTGGCCGTCGAAACTGCCTCGTGCAATCAACATGAACGCGATCGGCGACGCGCTGCTGCATCCAGGCGACGAAGCCTTCGGGCCGAAGATCGAAGCGCTGATCGTCTACAACTCGAACCCTGTCGCGGTCGCGCCCGACTCGGCGAAGGTCGCGGCGGGATTCGCGCGCGAGGATCTTTTCACGATCGTGCTCGAACATTTCCAGACCGATACGGCCGACTACGCCGACCTCATCTTCCCCGCGACGACTCAACTCGAGCATCTCGACGTACACAAGTCATACGGGCATACGCACGTGATGGCGAATCTGCCGGCGATTCAGCCCGTCGGCGACGCGCGGCCGAACACCGAGATCTTCCGTGGCATGGCGCGCGCGATGGGTCTCGTCGAGCCGGCACTTTTCGAAACCGACGAGCAGATTGCATCGATGGCTTTCCGCTGGAACGACGCCACGCTCGAAGGCGAGAGCTGGGAGACGTTGAAGACGTCCGGTTGGCTGAAGCTCAAGATCGCCGAGGCTCCGCTGGCAGACGGCGGTTTCCGCACGCCGTCCGGAAAATGCGAGTTCTACAGCGAACGTCTGAAGCGCGAGGGCCTCGATCCGCTGCCGGACTATCTGCCGCCATACGAGTCCGCGGACGGATCGCCGGAACTGGCTGCCCGCTATCCGCTCGCGATGATTTCGCCGCCCGCGCGCAATTTCCTGAACAGCAGTTTCGTGAATATCGAGAGCCTGCGCGCGGCGGAGCGCGAGCCGCATCTCGATATCCATCCCGCCGACGCGCAAGCGCGCGGCATCGCCGACGGCGCACTGGTGCGCATCTTCAACGATCGCGGCTCGATGCAGGCCCGCGCGCGCGTGACGGAGCGTGCGCGCGAGGGCGTCGTCGTCGGCCTGTCGATCTGGTGGAAAAAGTTGTCCCCCGATGGCTGCAACGCCAACCAGGTGACGAGCCAGGCACTCACCGATCTGGGAGGATCCGCAACGTTCTACGATTGCCTCGTGGAAGTGGAGCAGATGCATTGATGGCACCTGGCAGAGCGGACTCGAACGAGTCTGGTATATGGCGTCTAACCCAGTTGTCGGAGACCGAACGAGAAGCTAGGATTCAGTTTCCGCACGACCATTCTAAAATCATATAAAGGAGACGCCGTATGGAGAAACCCTGGCTGAAGTCGTACCCGGCCGGCGTGCCTGCGGAAATCGACGCGTCGGTGTATCGGTCCGTTTCCGAACTGCTCGAAGACAGTTTTCGCGCGAATCGCGACCGTCGCGCGTTCATCTGCATGGGCCAGGCGATCACCTACGGCGAGCTCGACACGATGTCGAGAAACCTGGCCGCATGGTTCCAGAAAAAGGGGCTCAAGCCCGGCGCGCGCATCGCGCTGATGATGCCCAACATCCTGCAATATCCGGTAGCGATCGCGGCCGTGCTGCGCGCCGGTTATATCGTCGTCAACGTCAATCCGCTCTATACACCGCGCGAGCTCGAGCATCAGTTGAAGGACAGCGGGGCGGAAGCGATCGTTATCCTCGAGAACTTCGCGGTCACGCTTCAGGCCGTGATCGGCAACACCGGGATCAAGCACGTGGTCGTCGCTGCGATGGGCGATCTCATGGGCGTGAAGGGACTGCTCGTCAACTTCGTCGTCCGGCGCGTGAAGAAGATGGTGCCCGAGTGGAATCTGCCCGGCAGCATCCGCTTCAACGATGCGCTCGACGAAGGCGCCCGCGGCACGCTCGAGCCCGTTGATCAGAAGCCCGACGATGCCGCATTCCTGCAGTACACGGGCGGCACGACCGGCGTCGCGAAGGGCGCGACGCTCACGCACCGCAACCTGATCGCAAACGTGCTGCAGTCCGAAGTGTGGTTGAACCCGGCTCGCCAGCGCCGTCCCGACATCGATCAGTTCGTGTGCGTGGTCGCGCTGCCGCTGTATCACATCTTCGCGCTGACGGTGTGCGGACTGCTCACGATCCGCACCGGCGGTGTCGGCGTGCTGATTCCGAATCCGCGCGACATCGCGGGCACCATCAAGGAGCTGAAGGGCATATCGATCAACACGTTCCCGGCGGTCAACACGCTCTATAACGCGCTGCTGAATCACCCGGACTTCGGCAAGCTCGATTTCTCCAAGCTCATCGCGGCGAACGGCGGCGGCATGGCAGTTCAGGAGGCCGTGGCGAAACGCTGGTTCGCGGTGACGGGGGTGCCGATCATCGAAGGCTACGGATTGTCGGAGACTTCGCCTTGCGTCACCTGCAATCCGGTGACCGCGACCGAATACACGGGCACGATCGGCTTGCCGCTTCCGTCGACGGAAGTATCCATCCGCGACGACGACAACAACGAAGTGCCGCTCGGCCAGCCCGGCGAGATCTGCATTCGCGGACCGCAGGTGATGGCCGGTTACTGGAACCGGCCCGACGAAACGGCGAAGGTGATGACGCCCGACGGCTTCCTCCGCTCGGGCGATGTCGGCGTGCTGGATGAACGCGGTTACGTGAAGATCGTCGATCGCAAGAAGGACATGATCCTGGTGTCGGGATTCAACGTGTATCCGAACGAAATCGAGGATGTCGTCGCGATGCTGCCCGGCGTGTTCGAAGTCGCGGCCGTCGGCGTGAAGGATCAGAACTCGGGCGAAGCGGTGAAGCTCTTCATCGTGCGCAAGGATCCGAGCCTGACCGAAGCCGATGTCATGGCCTACTGCAAGGAGCGGCTCACGGGCTATAAGCGTCCGCGCATGATCGAGTTTCGCAACGATCTGCCGAAGAGCAATGTCGGCAAGATCTTGCGGCGGGAGTTGCGCGACGGGCGCGCCTAGCCGCTGAAATCTGCTGAACTGAATCAGCCTTCGCGTCGCGAGACACGAGGGCTTTTTTGTTGTCCGCGTGCGACATGAGAAACAGGCGCCAGTCCGGGCGGGCAAGAAAAAAAGGCGCCCGGAGGCGCCTTTCAGGAGATACCGCTTTGTTACGACCTTATTAGAACTTGTGACGGATGCCGACGAGAGCCGCAACCTGGTTCGACGTCGACGACGGCGACAGGCCGTTGATGCTCGCGACCGCTGCGCGGTTCGTCGAGTCCGTGCCGCTCGCGTGCTGATACACGCCATCGATGTACACGTCGGTACGCTTGGACAGGAAGTAGTCCGCGCCGAGCATCGCCTGATGGTACTTGGCATCGCCCAGACCGTAGCCCTTCGTGTAGTCGTAGGCCACGCCCAGCAGCAGAGCCGGGGTCAACTGATACTTGAAGTTGATTTCGGCGTTGTGGAACTTGCCCGTGCCGCCCGTGAAGCCGCCGACCGGCGTCAGACCCGTGCCCGGCTCCGAACCCAGATCCTTGAACTGCGTGTTGCTATACGTCGCGCCGACCGTTGCTGCGCCGAACGTGTAAGCACCGCCAGCCGCGATCACTTGCTGCGTCTTCGCTGAAGCGTAGCCACCGATCACGCGGCTGTTCGGGAAGTTCGACGTCGAGCCGGCCGTCGTCGCCGTCTTCGAGTTCGCGTTGTTGCCGAAGAACGAGTAGTTCGGGTCCTTGACGTTCAAGTAGCCCGCGCCCAACTGCAGGGGACCTTGCGAGTAGCCCAGGCCGACCGACCAGATCTGGTTGCGGTTGAACTGGCCAGCGTTGCCGCCGAGGCTATACAGGCCGCCGAAGGTGAAGCCGGCGTAGTTCGCGCTGGTGAACTTGATCGCGTTGTTCACGCGATTCGAGTTGTTCATGTTGTCCAGGTCGCCCGGGTGCGCGCCGAAGTACGACGCCCACTGGCTACCGACTTCGAATGCGCCGGTGTAGTCAACCACGGAGTCGTACTGGCGACCCAGGGTGACCGTGCCGAACTGAGCCGTCGACAGACCGACGTATGCCTGGCGGCCGAACTCGTCGCCGCCCTGGCCGAGCTGGCCGTTGAACACGTTGAAGCCGTTTTCCAACACGAAGATGGCCTTCAGACCGCCACCGAGATCTTCCGTGCCGCGCAGGCCCCAACGGCTACCCTGCAGGTTGCCGCTGTTCATGGCGTATTGCTTCTGACCGCCACTGTTGTTCGTGTAGACGAAGCCTGCGTCGATGATGCCGTACAGCGTCACGCTGCTCTGCGCATGTGCGGCGCCAGCGAAAACGCCCAATGCTGCGAGAGCGAGAAGCGACTTTTTCATTGATTAGATCTCCAGGGAGTGTTTGCGACTTTTTGGCAAGGTCACTGTTCTAGCGCCAGTGTGTTGACGGTCCCTGCCGGGCTTCTTAAAGAAGTTGACACGTAATGTAACAAAGAGCCTTTGGCGGACAAAGGAAAAGGGGGTAGTCCGCCGGACGCATGTGACGTTTACGCAACAGGCGCTAAAATGTTGGTTTTGCAGGATTTTTGCGACCCGTGTTTGCCCTAATTCCAAAAAATGGTGCTCGGGAAAGGGCTAACCGGGGCATTTGTTCGTTGCAGAAGCACTCTGCTGTCGAGACCGCTGCGAGCCACGTGCGACAAGCCGGCACGGCTTCAGCGCCGGCCGATGTGCGCTAAGATCCGGGTTTTCCCGCCAAGGCCGATTCGAGAGATGGGTCGAGCGACCAACTCGGCGCAAATGTGGTCAAAGAATATAGATTGCTGAGGCCAGCAAGGTATTCGTTGACGGCGGAGACACGAAGAGAGGTGAGAACATGACACTCGATGAAGTCATCAGCGAGTTCGATCGCGGGCTGCGCTCCATGACCGGCGTGAGTCGCATGTCACGGCCGGTTCCCGAATCAACGATGTCGGGCCAGGGCGCCGAAAGCGATCTGTTCCCCGAGGAATCGCAACTGGAAGCGCAGCTCACCGAGAAGGAGCGCGCGCACTCGGCCGGGCTGATGCGCGTGAATCATGTCGGCGAGGTTTGCGCACAGGCGCTCTATCAGGCGCAAAAGCTCGCCACCAATTCGCCCGAGCTCAAGGCGGGCTTCGAGCACGCGGCTCGTGAAGAAGAAGATCACCTCGCCTGGACCTCGAAGCGCCTAAAAGACCTCGAATCACGTCCCAGTTTGTTGAACCCGCTCTGGTACGCCGGTGCGCTCGCGATCGGTTTCGTCGCGGGCCGCTTCGGCGATCGCGCGAGTCTTGGTTTCATGGCGGAGACCGAGCGTCAGGTCGAGCAGCACCTCGATGGCCATATGAAAACGTTGCCCGCCAACGATCACGCATCGCGCGCGATCGTCGAGCAAATGCGTGTCGACGAAAGCGCCCATGCAGCCGCCGCAATCGGCGCCGGCGGAGGTGAGATTCCGTTCCCGGTACGTGCGTTGATGCGCGCGGCATCGAGGGTCATGACCACCACCGCGTACTATATATAGTGCGTCGAACGCCTCGACCGATGCCCGTGTCGTCGGTCGAGCGCTCCTCGCGGCCGAATCCACCCGCGCCCCTGAAAATCGGCCCGGACAACGGTTACATTTCCCTCATTTCTCCGGCTGATTTCACGTAGTACCTTCACATCCCGCACTAGCTCTCTAATTCATAACGGTTTTCTCTTTTCTCGCCACTTCAAGCTCCTGCGCTAAGTCCTTGTTCTAGCGAATAAAAAGCACTCGAAAAAAAGGTACGCGTCTTGACCGAGGAAATGCGTTCCTCTAAAGTGGGAGACAGTGTGAGAAAGTGGTCTTTTGTGTGATTCAGAAGCCATTTTCGAGCGAAATCGCGGCGGGAAGGATGCCATCGTGGGCGTCCGTAGCCAGGCATGGGGCCAGAGAAAGCGCTAAAACCGCCGACTCCGGCCGCAACGGGGAGAAGGGCGAGTGTTCCAAGGGGCGTCGGCGCTGACGCTCGATGCGAAAGGGCGGATGTCGGTTCCGTCGCGCTATCGGGAAGCGCTGCAAGGGCAGGCAGAAGGCCGGGTGACGCTCACGAAGAGCCCGGATGGATGCTTGTTGCTGTTTCCTCGCCCTGAGTGGGAAGTCTTTCGCGCCAAGGTCGCCGCGCTTCCGATGGAAGCCATGTGGTGGCGGCGCATCTTTCTCGGCAATGCAATGGACGTTGAACTCGATGGCAACGGGCGCGTGCTGGTCTCGCCCGAGCTGCGCTCTGCCGCGTCGCTCGAAAAGGACGTGACGCTGCTCGGCATGGGCGCGCACTTCGAGTTGTGGGATTCGCAGACTTACGCCGCGAAGGAAGCCGCGGCGATGGCGCAGGGCATGCCCGACGCGCTGAAGAACTTCACTTTCTGACGCGGCGCTCGAGAACATGGCACCAGCGATGGGAAATGAACTGCAGCATCGCACGGTGCTGCTGAAAGAAGCGGTAGACGGACTGATCACGCGCACGGACGGCATCTACATAGATGGCACTTTCGGGCGCGGCGGTCACAGCCGGGCGATCTTGCAGCGGTTGGGGGAAGCGGGGCGGCTCATCGCCTTCGACAAGGACCCGCTGGCAATTGCCACGGCGCAGAAGATTCAGGACTCGCGCTTTTCGATCGTGCACGACAGCTTCGCGGCGTTGCGCGATGCGGCGGCCGAACGCGGAGTGCAGAAAGTGTCGGGCGTGTTGCTGGACCTTGGCGTGTCGTCGCCGCAAGTGGACGACCCGGAGCGCGGCTTCAGCTTCCGCGCAGAAGGTCCGCTCGACATGAGGATGGATCCGACTCGGGGCGAGTCGGCGGCTGAGTGGCTCGCTCGGGCCACGGTGCAGGAACTGACGGAGGTGATCAGAGATTATGGGGAAGAACGGTTTGCTTTTCAGATTGCAAAGGCGCTTGTTGCTCGCAGGGCAGAGTCCGACCGTCTTGGGCCTCTCGACAGCACGCGCGAGCTTGCCGAAATCGTGGGTAACGTCGTCAAAACCCGTGAAAAGGGCAAGGATCCGGCAACCCGCACCTTTCAGGCTATACGGATTCACGTCAATCAAGAGCTTGCGGAGCTGCAGGTAGTTCTCGAATCGGCATTGGCATTGTTGGAGCAAGGGGGGCGGCTGGTCGTGATCAGCTTTCATTCGCTCGAAGACCGGATCGTCAAGCGGTTCATGCAGGCGCACGCAAGCGCGCCCGCGGTGGACCGGCGCTTGCCGATCCGTGCGGTCGATCTTCCCAGCCCGCCGCTGCGCGTGGTCGGCCGCGTGTTTCCGAGTGAAGCTGAAGTGACCGGCAACCCCCGTGCGCGGTCCGCGGTGATGCGTATCGCGGAGCGGATCGCCCCATGAACCGTCTCAATATCTTCCTGTTGATCGTCGTGCTCGGGTGCGCGCTTTCGGTCGTCAGCGCCACCAACCAGCAGCGGCAGATCTTCATCGAGCTGCAGCGGGCGCAATCGCAGGAGCGCCAGCTTCAACAGGATTACGCGCAGTTGCAGTACCAGCAGAGCGCGCTGTCGAAGACATCGCGCATCGAGCAGTTGGCCACCAATTCCTTGAAAATGCAGCCCGTGACGACCGGCCGCACGCAATATCTCACCTACGACGCGGCTGCCAACAAGGCCGCCGACGCACCCATGCCGCCGCCGCTGCCGGCGTCGGCGCCGCCTGCACGCGGAGCCAAGCGATGAAAAAATCCGCGAAGCAGAAAGATGTCGCCCACACGCCGAACCCGCTTCTCGCCGTGCGCCTGCCGATGTGGCGCTCGAAATTCGTCGTGTTTTTGCTGTTCATGGCATTCGTCGCGCTCGCGGGGCGCGCGTTCTGGATTCAGGGCCCGGGCAACGCGTTCTTCAAGAAGCAGGGCGAAAGCCGTTATCAGCGCACGCTCGAACTGCCCGCCACGCGCGGCCAGATTCGCGACCGCAACGGCCTCGTGCTCGCGACCAGCCTGCCGGTGAAGGCCATCTGGGCAATTCCGGAAGCCGTGCCGAACGATCTCGGCGCTGACAAGCTCGCCGAACTGGCGAAGCTGCTCGACATGACGCAGAAGGACCTGCGCGCGAAGCTCTCGATGGACAAGACCTTCGTCTATGTGAAGCGTCAGGTGCCGCTCGAGGTCGCGCAGAAAGTCGCCGCGCTCGACATTCCCGGCATTTATTCGCGCGGCGAATACAAGCGCTTCTATCCGGAAGGCGAAATCACCGCGCATCTGATCGGCTTTACTAATATTGAAGACAAGGGGCAGGAAGGCGTCGAACTCGGCGACCAGAACGTCCTCGCCGGCACGCCGGGCATGCGCCGCGTCATCAAGGACCGCATGGGCCACATCGTCGAGGACGTCGACGAGCAGGTCGTGCCGCACAATGGTACGGATGTCGAACTCTCGATCGACAGCAAGATTCAGTACATCGCGTACACGAACCTGAAGGCGGCCGTCGAGAAGTCGAAGGCGAAGGCAGGCGCGGCAATCGTGATCGACACGAAGACGGGCGAGGTGCTCGCGCTCGTCAACTATCCCACCTACAACCCGAATGACCGCTCGCGCATGACCGGCGAGCAGTTGCGCAACCGCATTCTCACGGACACGTTCGAGCCGGGCTCGATCATGAAGCCTTTCACCGTTTCGCTCGCACTCGATCTGCATCGGGTGAGCCCGAACACGCTCGTCGAGACGGGCGGCGGCGTATTCGTGCTCGACGGCGCGCGCATCACCGACGATTCCGCCTTCGGCACGCTCACGGTCGGCGGTGTGATTCAGAAGTCGAGCAATATCGGCGCGACCAAAATTGCGATGCAATTGCGTCCGGAAGAAATGTGGAACATGTACACGAGCCTCGGGCTCGGCCAGGCGCCGAAAGTCGGTTTTCCGGGCGCGGTGACCGGGCGCCTGCGGCCGTGGAAAAGCTGGCGGCGCATCGAGCAGGCGACGATGTCCTACGGCTACGGCTTGTCGGCATCCCTGTTCCAACTCGCGCGCGCGTACACGGCGATCGCGCACGACGGCCAGATCCTGCCGGTGTCGATTTTCCGCACGCCGGGCAATCAGCCGGCCGTGGGCCAGCAAGTCTTTTCTCCGACCACCGCGCGTGAAGTGCGCGCGATGCTCGAAACCGTCGTGTCGAAGGGCGGCACGTCGCCGGATGCGGCGGTGCCGGGCTATCGCGTGGGCGGCAAGTCGGGTACGGCGTACAAGCACGGCGGCCATGGCTACGACCATTCGAAGTACCGCGCATCGTTCGTCGGCATGGCGCCGATGCCGAATCCGCGCATCGTCGTAGCCGTGTCGGTCGACGAGCCGACGGCGGGCAGCCACTTCGGCGGCCAGGTGTCGGGTCCGGTGTTCTCGAGCATCGTCGGTGATACGCTGCGCGCGCTCAACGTGCCGCCCGACATGCCGGTCAAGCAGATGGTCGTGACCGACGATTCGAATTCCGCCACGCAGCCGGCGGCTCAGCAGCCGCCGAACACGAACAACGCAAACACCGCGAAGAAAGTCGCGGTGTCGAGCAATACGAAGACGCACCCGGGAGTCGTGCGATGAGCGCGCAAGCCCGCCAGAGCAAGATGCAGAAGGACGTTTCACACGCCGTTCGATGGCTGCGCGCGCACGCGCAGCCCGAGGCGCAATTGCATGCCGACACGCGCTCGCTCAAGAGCGGCGACGTGTTTCTCGCGTACGCCGTCGACGGCGCGGACAACCGTCCGTATCTCGACGCCGCACTCGCCGCGGGCGCGGCTGCCGCGCTCTATCAGCCTGAGCATTTCGCGGGCAAGCCGGATCCATCGAAGACGCTCGCCGTGAAGGGGCTCAACGAGCTCGCCGGCCCGATCGCGGCTGCATGGTACGGCGAGCCGACAGCGTCGATGCTCACCGTCGGCGTGACGGGCACGAACGGCAAGACCTCGTGCAGCCAGTGGGTCGCCACCGCGCTGACGGCGCTCGGCCGTCCGTGCGCGATCGTCGGCACGCTCGGCATCGGCATGCCGGGCAAGCTCGTGCACAGCGGCTTCACGACCCCCGACGCGCCGCAGCTGCAGCGCAATCTCGCGCAGTTGAGGCGCCAGGGCGCGGAAGGCATCGCGATGGAAGTGTCCTCGCATGCGCTGCATCAGGGCCGGGTGAACGGCGTCGATTTCGACATCGCCATCTTCACGAATCTCACGCAGGATCATCTCGATTACCACGGCACCTTCGACGCCTACGAAGCCGCGAAGTCGCGTCTTTTCGCATGGCCGACGCTCAAGACGGCCGTCGTCAATCGCGACGATGCGGCGGGCCAGCGCCTGATCGAATCGCTGCGCGGCAAGGTCCGCACGATTGCCTACGGCGTCGAAATGCCCGCGAACGCGGCGCCGGGCGCCGACGCGATGTTGCTCGCGACACAAGTCCGCGCGACCGCGACGGGCACCGCGTTTCATCTTTCGTCCGACTGGGGCGAAGCCGATGTCGAAGTCGGCACGCTCGGCACGTTCAACGTGAGCAATCTGCTTGCGGTGCTCGGCGCGCTGCTCGAAGTCGGCGTGCCTTTCGATGCCGCCATCGCGCGCATCGAAAAGCTCGAATCGGTCAACGGCCGCATGGAGCGCCTGGGCGGGCGCATCCAGAACGACGAGCCGCTCGTCGTGATCGACTACGCGCACACGCCCGATGCGCTCGATAAAACCCTCGCCGCACTGCGCCCGATCGCGGATGCGCGCGGCGGCGAGCTCGTCTGCATGTTCGGCTGCGGCGGCGATCGCGATGCGACCAAGCGTCCGCTGATGGGCGCGATCGCCGAGCGTCTCGCGGACCAGGTCGTCATCACGAGCGACAATCCGCGCAGCGAGGAGCCGCAGTCGATCATCGATCAGATCGCGGCCGGCATGAACGACGCATCGAAAGCACGCCGTATCGAAGACCGCGCGAGCGCCATCCTCCAGGCGATCCGCTCGGCGGCGCGTGAAGATGTCGTCGTGCTCGCGGGGAAGGGACACGAAGCCACGCAGGAAATCATGGGCAAGAAGCGCGCATTCTCCGATCAGGATCACGCGCGCCTCGCGCTTGCCGCACGCGCCACGCAACAGCGCGGAGGTGGCGAATGACGATGTTCACCCTGCGCGAAGCGGCCGGGATGATTCCGGGCGCCACGCTCAAAGGCGACGAGAACATCGCGATTACGCGCATCGTCACCGACAGCCGTGGCGTTCAGGCCGGTGACCTGTTCGTGGCGGTGAAAGGCGATCGCTTCGATGCGCATGATTTCCTCGATCAGGTTGCGAAGAGCGGCGCGGCCGCGGCGCTCGTATCGCGTGAACCCGACAACGCGAATGCGTGGCCGCTGCCTGTCATCAAGGTAAAGGACACGCGCGCCGGGCTCGGTGCGCTGGCACACGGCTGGCGCAGCCGCTTCACGATGCCGCTCGTCGCGGTGACGGGCAGCAACGGCAAGACGACGGTCAAGGAGATGATCGCGTCGATCTTCGCGGCGGCGGTCGGCGAAGAGGCGCGGCTCGCGACCGCGGGTAACTTCAATAACGACATCGGCTTGCCGCTCACGCTGTTCCGGCTGAACGCGTCGCACAAGCTAGCGGTCGTCGAGCTCGGCATGAATCATCCGGGCGAAACGGAAGCGCTCGGCAAGATTGCCGCGCCCGATGTCGCCGTGGTGAACAACGCGCAGCGCGAGCATCAGGAATTCATGGCGTCGGTCGAAGCGGTGGCGCTCGAGCACGCGTCGGTCATTCATGCGCTCGGCGAAACGGGCACCGCCGTGTTCCCCGCCGACGATCGTTACGCGAGCATCTGGCGCGTCGCCGCGACCGGCAATCCGATCATGGACTTCGCGCTCGCCGACGATCCCGCGAAGGCCGCCGTCACCGGCACGCTGAAGGGCACGACGGTGCACATGCGCACGCCACAAGGCGAGATCGAGATCGCGCTGTCCGTGCTCGGCGAGCACAACGCGCGCAACGCGCTGGCGGCCGCGGCGGCGGCGCTCGCCGCCGGCATTTCGCCCGATGCGATCAAGCGCGGGCTCGAAGCATTTCAGCCGGTGAAGGGGCGCCTGCAAGTGAAGCGCGCGATTCTCGGCGCGCTCGCGGGCGCGACAGTCATCGACGACACATACAACTCGAATCCCGACTCGATGCGCGCGGCGATCGACGTGCTCGCGGCACAGGCATCGCCGCGCGTGCTCGTGATGGGCGACATGGGCGAAGTCGGCGAGGAAGGCCCGGCGTTCCATCGCGAAGTCGGCGCGTATGCGGCCGAGCGCGGCATCGATGCGCTTTTCGCGCTCGGCGCCGCCAGCCGCGATTCCGTGAACGCCTTCAACGCGAAGGCATCGAAGCAGGCCGCGAAGCATTTCGGTGACGTCACCGAAATCGTCGCGGCACTCGAGGCAGCCGGTTACGGCGCTCAAGCAACGTATCTCGCAAAAGGCTCGCGCTTCATGAAGATGGAGCGCGTGGTGGACGCCTTGACGAGTCCACAACAACCCGCGGCGGGCAATGCGCCCGCCGCACACTGAATTACTGAAAGAGAAGGACCAGCATGCTACTTGCACTCGCGCAATGGCTTCAGAATGACGCCAGTTTCCTGCGCGTGTTCACCTACATCACGTTCCGCGCCGTGGGAGCCACGGCGACGGCGCTTTTGATCGGTCTCGTGTGCGGCCCCTGGGTCATCCGCAAGCTGACCGCGATGAAAGTCGGCCAAGCGGTGCGCAAGGACGGCCCGCAGACGCACCTCGTCAAATCCGGCACGCCGACGATGGGCGGCGTGCTGATTCTCATCGGCATCGCGGTGTCGACGTTGCTGTGGGCCGATCTCACGAACCGCTTCGTCTGGATCGTGATGCTCGTTACCTTCGGCTACGGCGTGATCGGCTGGGTGGACGACTATCGCAAGGTCGTGCACAAGGATCCGCGCGGCATGTCCTCGCGCGAGAAGTATTTCTGGCAATCGGTGATCGGCTTGTTCGCCGCCGTTTATCTGGCGTTCAGCGTGTCCGAAGCCAGCAACACGCGCGTGTTCGATTTGTTCATGGCGTGGGTGCGCAGCGGCCTCTCGATGGGTCTGCCCGCGCGCGCCGACCTGATGCTGCCGTTCGTCAAGGCGATCAGCTATCCGCTCGGCGTGTGGGGCTTCATCGCGCTGACGTACTTCGTGATCGTCGGCGCGAGCAACGCGGTGAATCTCACCGATGGCCTCGACGGTCTCGTCATCATGCCCGTCGTGCTGGTGGGCGCGTCGCTCGGCGCGTTCGCGTACGTGATGGGCAGTTCGGTCTATTCGAAGTATCTGCTGTTCCCGCACATTCCCGGCGCGGGCGAGTTGTTGATCTTCTGCTCCGCGATGGGCGGCGCGGGCCTCGCGTTTCTCTGGTACAACACGCACCCCGCGCAGGTCTTCATGGGCGATGTCGGCGCGCTCGCGCTCGGCGGCGCGCTCGGCACGATCGCGGTGATCGTCCGTCAGGAGATCGTGCTGTTCATCATGGGCGGCATCTTCGTCGCGGAAACGCTCTCGGTGATGCTGCAGGTCTTCTGGTTCAAGTTCACGAAGCGCCGTTATGGCGAAGGCCGCCGCTTCTTCAAGATGGCGCCGCTGCATCACCACTACGAGTTGTCCGGCTGGACTGAAACGCAAGTGGTGGTGCGCTTCTGGATCATCACGTTGATGCTGTGTCTCTTCGGCTTGTCGACGCTCAAGTTGCGTTGAGCTTTTCAACAGTCAGAACCGACTAATAGCAGGTTTCGTTTTTTGCAGGTCTCCGGGAAAGGTAAAGCGATGTTTGGCGAGAAGTTTGTCGGTCGGCAAAGTCCGATGGTGCTCGTGCTGGGGCTGGGTGAATCCGGCCTGGCGATGGCGCGCTGGTGCGCCAGGTACGGTTGCCGCCTGCGGATCGCCGACACGCGCGAAACGCCGCCGAATCTTTCCGAGCTTGCGATCCACAAGATCGATGCGGACTTCGTCGGCGGGGCGTTCACGCCCGACCTGCTCGACGGCGGCATCGAACTCGTCGCGATCAGCCCGGGGCTGTCGCCGCTCGCCCCGGATCTCGCACCGTTGATCGCCGCCGCGAACGAACGCGGCATTCCCGTCTGGGGCGAACTCGAACTCTTCGCGCAGGCGCTCGCCGGGCTCGGCGCGAACGGCTACGCGCCGAAGGTGATCGCCATCACCGGCACGAACGGCAAGACCACGACGACCGCGCTCGCCGGCCTCCTGTGCGAGCGCGCCGGAAAGACCGTCGCGGTGGCGGGCAACATCAGCCCGGCGATGCTCGACAAGCTGACCGAAGCGATCGATCAGACCGCGCTGCCCGACGTGTGGGTGCTCGAACTGTCGAGTTTCCAGCTGGAAACCGCGCACACGTTCGCACCCGATGCGGCCGCGGTGCTCAATATCACGCAGGATCATCTCGACTGGCACGGCGGTCTCGACGCCTACGCCGCCGCTAAGGGCCGCATCTTCGGGCCGCGCACGACGCGCGTGCTGAACCGCGACGACAGCCGCACGATGAAGCTCGCCGCGAACGTCGCGCAGAACCGCGTCGTGACGTTCGGGCTGAACGAGCCGTTGAATGTCGGCGATTACGGTTTGCTGCGAGATAACGGCATGCTGTGGCTCGTCGCAGGCGTCGATCAGGACGCATCCGACGAACCCGCGCCGTCGCGGCGTCGCAAGCAGGAAGCCGCCGAGCCGAACGTCGTGTCGAAGCGCCTGATGCCCGCCGACGCGCTGCGCATCCGCGGTCTGCACAACGCGGCGAACGCGCTGGCCGCGCTTGCCTTGACGCGCGCGATCGACCTGCCGCTCGCGGCGCTCCTGCACGGCCTGCGTGAATATCGCGGCGAGCCGCATCGCGTGGAAGTGATCGCGCAGATCGACGGCGTCGATTACGTCGATGACAGCAAGGGCACCAACGTCGGCGCGACGGTCGCCGCGCTCGACGGCCTCGCGCAACGCGTCGTGCTGATCGCGGGCGGCGACGGCAAGGGCCAGGATTTCTCGCCGCTCGAAGCGCCCGTCGGACGCTGGGCGCGCGCGGTGATGCTGATCGGCCGCGACGCGCCGCGCATCCGCGAGACGCTCGCATCGACGGGCGTCGCGCTCGAGGATCACGCCACGCTCGAAGCCGCGACCAACGCGGCGGCGCGCATCGCCGAGCCGGGCGACGCCGTGCTGCTCTCGCCCGCGTGCGCGAGCCTCGACATGTTCAGGAACTACGCACATCGCGCTGACGTGTTTCGCAGCGCGGTCGAAGATATCGCCGCCGCGCGGGGAGTGATGCTATGAGCTGGTCCGAACGCTTTGGATCGAAACTGACCGGCCAGCGCAACGCCGTCCCGAACGACTCGCTCGCGGGCCGCGGCAACGGCGGGGTGCGCGGCGGCATTTCGAGCGCGGTCAACGGCGTGCGCCCCGCGCGCTCGCGCATGCTCGATTACGACTACTCGCTGCTGTGGGTGACGATCGCGCTGCTCGGCCTGGGCGTCGTGATGGTGTACTCGGCGTCGATCGCGATGCCCGATTCGCCGAAGTACGCGAGCTACCGCGACTATCACTTCCTCGTGCGTCACCTGATCTCGATCGCGACGGCGCTCGTCGGCGCGATCATCGCGTTCAAGATTCCGGTGAACACGTGGGACAAGTACGCGCCGAAGCTCTTTCTCGTCGCGCTGCTGATGCTGATCATCGTGCTGATTCCGCACGTCGGCAAAGGGGTGAACGGCGCGCGCCGCTGGATTCCGCTCGGCATCACGAACATGCAGCCGTCGGAAATCATGAAGCTCGCGGTGACGATCTACGCCGCGAACTACACGGTGCGCAAGCAGGAGTTCATGCACAGCTTCGGCAAGGGCTTCCTGCCGATGGCCGTGGCGGTGGGCGCGGTCGGCGCGCTCCTGCTGCTCGAGCCCGACATGGGCGCGTTCATGGTGATCGCCGCGATCGCGATGGGCGTGCTGTTCCTGGGCGGCGTGAACGGCAAGCTGTTCGGCGGCCTGGTGGCGACGGCGGTCGGCACCTTCACGCTGCTCGTGTGGGCATCGCCGTGGCGTCGTGAGCGGATCTTCGCGTACCTCGATCCGTGGGACGACCGCTACGCGCAGGGCAAGGCGTATCAGCTGACCCACTCGCTGATCGCATTCGGGCGCGGCGAGTGGTTCGGCGTCGGCCTCGGCGGCAGCGTCGAAAAGCTCAACTATCTGCCGGAAGCGCATACCGACTTCATTCTCGCGGTGATCGGCGAGGAGCTCGGTTTCGTCGGCGTGATCTGCGTGATCCTGCTGTTCTACTGGATCGTGCGCCGCGCGTTCGAGATCGGCCGTCAGGCGCTCGCGCTCGACCGCACGTTCGCCGGCCTGATGGCGAAGGGCGTCGGCATCTGGTTCGGCGCGCAGACCTTCATCAACATGGGCGTGAACCTCGGCCTTCTGCCGACCAAGGGTCTCACGCTGCCGCTCGTCAGCTACGGCGGCTCGGGCATTCTGCTGAACTGCGTCGCGCTGGCGGTGCTGCTGCGCGTCGATTACGAAAATCGTGTGTTGATGCGCGGAGGAAAAGTATGACCGCGCAACGCGACCGCACCTTGATGGTGATGGCAGGCGGCACCGGGGGCCACGTGTTCCCGGGGCTCGCGGTCGCGCACTGGATGCAGGCGCACGGCTGGCGCGTGGTGTGGCTCGGCAACGCGAACGGCATGGAAGCGACGCTCGTGCCGAAACACGGCATTCCGATGGAATACGTGCGCTTCGGCGGTGTGCGCGGCAAGGGCATCAAGACGAAGCTGATGCTGCCCGTGAACCTGCTGCGCGCGTGCTCGCAGAGCCTTGCGGCGCTGCGCCGCGTGAAGCCGGATGTGGTGCTCGGCATGGGCGGCTACATCACGTTTCCGGCGGGCATCATGACGAAGCTCGCGGGCTGCCCGCTCGTGCTGCACGAACAGAATTCGATCGCCGGACTAGCGAACAAGGTGCTCGCGCATCTCGCGAAGCGCGTGCTGGTCGCGTTCCCCAATGCCCTGCCGAATGCGGAATGGACCGGCAATCCGATCCGTGCGGAACTAACGAGCGCATTGCCACCCAAAGAACGCTACGCCGCGCGTTCGGGACGCCTGAACGTGCTCGTCGTCGGCGGCAGTCTCGGCGCCGCGGCGCTGAACGAAACCGTGCCGAAGGCGCTCGCGATGCTCGCACCGGACGAGCGTCCGCGCATCGTGCATCAGGCGGGCGCGAAGCATATCGAAGCGCTGGAAGCGAACTACGCGGCGGCGGGTCTCGCGCGCGGCGAAGACCTGCAGCTCGTGCCGTTCATCGAGGACATGGCGAGCGCGTACGCAGCGGCGGATCTCGTCATCTGCCGCTCGGGCGCGATGACGGTCTCGGAGATCGCGGCGGTCGGCGTGGCGGCGCTCTTCGTGCCGTTCCCGTTCGCCGTCGACGATCACCAGACGACCAACGGCGCGTTTCTCGCGAAGAACGGCGCGGCTGAACTGATACAACAACGCGATTTGTCGGCGCAAAGGCTCGCCGACTGGTTACGCGCACAGACGCGCGACACGCTTGGAGAAATGGCCGAGCGCTCGCGTGCACTGGCGAAACCGGACGCGACCGAAAGGGTCGCGAGCGTTTGCGCCGACGTGGCCGGCGCGCGTGTGAACGCGCAAGCTCGGGAGGCACATTAGTCATGAAACATATCGTCAAGCATATTCATTTCGTCGGGATCGGCGGCGTGGGCATGAGCGGCATCGCCGAGGTGCTGCTCAATCTCGGTTATCACGTGAGCGGCTCGGATCTCGCGAACAACGCCGTCACCGAGCGGCTGCGGGCGCTCGGCGCGCGCGTCGCGATCGGTCATCACGAGCAGAACATCGAAGGCGCGAATGCGGTCGTCGTGTCGACGGCCGTGCGCTCGGACAATCCCGAAGTGCTGGCCGCGCGCCATCGCCGCGTGCCGATCGTGCCGCGCGCGGTGATGCTCGCGGAACTGATGCGCCTCAAGCAGGGCATCGCGATCGCCGGCACGCACGGCAAGACCACGACCACGTCGCTGGTCGCGAGCGTGCTCGCCGCGGGCGGTCTCGATCCGACCTTCGTGATCGGCGGGCGCCTCAACAGCGCGGGCGCGAATGCGCGGCTCGGCACGGGCGATTTCATCGTCGCGGAAGCGGACGAGTCCGACGCCTCGTTCCTGAATCTGTTCCCGGTGATCGAAGTCATCACGAACATCGACGCCGATCACATGGACACGTACGGCCACGACTTCGCGCGGCTCAAGCAGGCGTTCATCGAGTTCACGCATCGGCTGCCCTTCTATGGCATCGCAGTGCTGTGCGTCGACGATCCGAACGTGCGCGAGATCCTGCCGTTCGTGTCCAAGCCGATCATCCGCTACGGCCTCGGTGCCGAAGCGGAAGTGCGCGCCGTGAACGTCGAGGCGCGCAATGGCCGCATGCATTTCACGACGCTGCGCGCGGATGCGCCGTCGCTCGACATCGTGCTGAACCTGCCGGGCACGCACAACGTGCAGAACGCGCTCGCGGCGATCGCGATTGCGACTGAACTTGAAGTCGCGGATGCCGATATCCAGCGTGCGCTCGCCGAATTCAACGGCGTGGGCCGGCGCTTCCAGCGCTACGGCGAAGTGAACGCGAGCAACGGCGACGGCGCGTACACGCTGATCGACGACTACGGTCACCACCCGGTGGAAATGGCCGCGACGATCGCGGCGGCGCGCGGCGCGTTTCCCGATCGCCGGCTGGTGCTCGCGTTCCAGCCGCATCGGTACACGCGCACGCGGGACTGCTTCGAGGATTTCGTGAAGGTGCTGTCGACGGTCGATGCGCTCGTGCTCACCGATGTCTACGCAGCAGGCGAGGCGCCCATCGTCGCCGCCGACGGCCGTGCGCTCGCGCGTGCGATTCGCGTCGCGGGCAAGGTCGAGCCGGTGTTCGTCGAGACGGTGGACGAAGTGCCCGACGCGGTCACGACGATCGCGCGCAACGGAGACGTGGTGATCACGATGGGCGCAGGCTCCATCGGCGGCGTGTGCGGAAAGCTGGCGAACAACCAGTCTTAGGAACGGCGGTACTACGGCAATGAGCAATCAAGTGAAACAAATCGATCCGAAAGTCTTCGGCAAAGTGGCGGTGCTGCTCGGCGGGCATTCCGCGGAGCGCGAGGTCTCGCTCAATTCCGGGCGCCTCGTGCTGGAAGGCCTGCGTGAAGCGGGCATCGACGCGCATCCGTTCGATCCGGCCGAGCGCCCGCTTTCGGATCTGAAGGCAGACGGTTTCGTGCGCGCCTTCATCGCGCTGCACGGCGGCTATGGCGAGAACGGCCAGCTGCAGGGCGCGCTGGATTTCTACGGCATTCGCTATACGGGCAGCGGCGTGCTCGGCTCGGCGCTCGGCATGGACAAGCTGCGCACCAAGCTCGTGTGGCAGCAGACCGGCATCCCGACGCCGCCGTTCGAAACGGTCTTCCGCGACGAGGATTACGCGGCGCGCGCGCAGGACATCGTGGCGAAGCTCGGGCTTCCGCTCTTCGTGAAGCCGGCGAGCGAAGGATCGAGCGTCGCGGTCATCAAGGTGAAGAGTGCGGAAACGCTCGTTCCCGCGCTCGAAGAAGCCGCGAAGTTCGACAGGATCGTGATCGTCGAGAAGAGCATCGAGGGCGGCGGCGAGTTCACGTGCTGCATCGCGGGCGATCTCGACCTGCCGGTCATCAAGATCGTGCCGGCGGGCGAGTTCTACGACTATCACGCGAAGTATGTCGCCGACGACACGCAGTACCTGATTCCGTGCGGCCTGACGGACGCCGAGGAAACGCGCATGAAGCAGCTGACCAAGCGCGCCTTCGAGATCCTCGGCTGCACCGACTGGGGCCGCGCGGACTTCATGCTCGACGCCGACGGCAATCCGCACTTCCTCGAAGTGAACACGGCGCCCGGCATGACGGATCACTCGCTACCGCCGAAGGCCGCGCGCGCGGTGGGCATCAGCTACAAGGATCTGGTCGTGAAGGTGCTGTCGCTCACGCTGAAAAACTAGGCAATCACACACAGGACACGAACAAGCGAAACCATGTGGAACAACGTTCGCCAACTCAACCTCGCCGCCCATGCGCTGCACGTCTTGCTCGTGCTGCTGCTGCTGGCCGCCGCGGGTTACTGGGCGATCCAGCGTCCCGAGTTTCGCCTGCGCGAGATTCAGATCGACGGGGACACGACGCACATCAGTTCGCCGGTCGTGCGGGCGAGCGTGGTCGGGCACTTGAAGGGCAATTTCTTCACCGTCGATCTGGATACGGCGCGCGCCGCGTTCGAGCAGATGCCCTGGGTGCGCCATGCGAGCGTGCGCCGCGTCTGGCCGAACGCGCTCGCGGTGACGCTCGAGGAATACAAGCCGCTCGGCACGTGGGGCTCGGATCAGCTGGTGAGCGTCGACGGCGACCTTTTCACGGCGAACCAGGGCGAACTCGACGACGACCTGCCCGCGTTCGACGGACCCGAAGGCACGGCGAAGGAAGTCGTCGCGCGCTATCGCGATTTTCAGAAGTGGTTCGCGCCGCTCGACGCGCAGCCCGAGGAGGTGACGCTCTCGCCGCGCTTCGCGTGGACGGTGAAGCTCTCGAACGGCACGCAGATCGAACTCGGCCGCGAGCGCAATCAGGACACGCTGTATGAGCGTTGCAAGCGTTTCGTCGCGTCGTGGTCGTCCGTGACGGGACGGTGGGGCAAGGAGATCGAATATGCGGATTTGCGTTACCCGAACGGCTTCGCGGTACGCGCCGCCGGCATGCGCTTCATCAACGACACCGACAAGGCCAAGAAGTAAGCAGACATCACAGGCATGAGCACGCTATGAGCAAAGACTACAAAGACCTGCTGGTTTCCCTCGACATCGGAACGTCGAAGGTGGTCGCGATCGTCGCCGAACTGAAGGGCGAAGGCCACTACGAGGTGATCGGACTCGGTCAGGCCGACTCAAAGGGGTTGAAGAAGGGCGTCGTGGTCAATATCGAGGCCACGGTGCAATCCATCCAGCGCGCGCTGGAAGAAGCCGAGCTGATGGCGGATTGCAAGATCACGAACGTCTTCACCGGCATCGCGGGCAGCCATATCCGCAGCTTCAATTCGAGCGGCATGGTCGCGATCAAGGACAAGGAGGTCACGCAGGCGGACGTCGCACGCGTGATCGAGACGGCCAAGGCGATCAACATCCCGACCGATCAGCAGGTGCTGCACATCCTGACGCAGGAATTCATCATCGACGGCCAGGAAGACGTGCGCGAGCCGATCGGCATGAGCGGCATCCGCCTCGAAGTGAAGGTGCACATCGTGACGGGCGCGGTGAGCGCGGCGCAGAACATCGTGAAGTGCGTGCGCCGCTGCGGGCTCGAAGTGAACGACCTCATCCTGCAGCCGCTCGCGTCGTCGCTCGCGGTGCTGACCGAGGACGAGAAGGAACTGGGCGTGGTGCTCGTCGATATCGGCGGCGGCACGACCGACATCGCCATCTTCAGCGAAGGCGCGATCCGCCATACGGCCGTGATTCCGATCGCGGGCGACCAGATCACGAGCGACGTCGCGATGGCCCTGCGCACGCCGACGCCCGATGCGGAAGACATCAAGGTGAGCTACGGCATCGCGAAGCAGGCGCTCGCCGATCCGGACGAGATGATCGAAGTGCCGGGTCTCGGCGAGCGCGGTCCGCGCACGCTGTCGCGCCAGGCGCTGGCGGCGGTGGTGGAGCCGCGCGTCGAGGAGCTGTTCTCGCTGGTTCAGCAAGTGGTGCGCGAGTCGGGCTACGAAGAGCTGCTGTCGAGCGGCGTCGTGCTGACCGGCGGCGCGGCGATGATGCCCGGCATGGTCGAGCTGGGCGAAGACATTTTTCTGAAACCGGTGCGCATCGGCGTGCCGGAATACGCGGGCGGTCTCGCGGACGTGGTGCGCAATCCGCGCTACTCGACCGCGATGGGCCTGCTCGCCGAAGGACGCTCGCAACGCATGCGCGGCCGCAAGGTCGCCGTGCAGAACGGTTCGATGGGACAAGTGTTCACGAGGATGAAGGACTGGTTCCTCGGGAACTTCTAGGCAGGATGCATTGAAAAGAATTACGCGCTGGTACCGGCGGCCGGTGCGCGACGAAAGGTTGCCCGATCTCTCGTCGAATAACGCCGATCTTCATTCTTGACGGAGGCAACATGGATTTCGAAATGCTGGAAACGGAAACCAACGGAACGATCATCAAGGTCGTCGGCGTTGGTGGTGCTGGCGGCAACGCGGTTCAGCACATGATCAACCGCGGCGTGCAGGGCGTCGACTTCATCGTGATGAACACCGACGCGCAAGCGCTCGCTCGTTCGCGCGCCCCGACGGTTCTGCAACTGGGCATGACCGGTCTCGGCGCGGGCGCCAAGCCGGAGAAGGGCAAGGAAGCGGCGGAAGATGCGCGCGAGCGCGTCGCCGATGCGCTGCGCGGTGCGCACATGGTGTTCATCACCGCGGGCATGGGCGGCGGCACGGGCACGGGCGCGGCGCCGGTGGTCGCGCAGATCGCGAAGGAAATGGGCATTCTGACCGTCGGCGTGGTGAGCAAGCCGTTCGAGTTCGAAGGCGGCCGCCGCATGCGCGTGGCGGAAGCAGGCTCGCAGCAACTGGAGGATCACGTCGACTCGCTGATCGTCGTGCTCAACGACAAGCTGTTCGAGGTGATGGGCGATGACGCCGAGATGGACAAGTGCTTCCAGTGCGCGGACGACGTGCTGAACAACGCTGTCGCGGGTATCGCGGAAATCATCAACGTCGATGGTCTGGTGAACGTCGACTTCGAAGACGTGAAGACCGTGATGGGCGAGCAGGGCAAGGCGATGATGGGCACGGCGACGGTCGCCGGCGTCGATCGCGCGCGTCTGGCCGCGGAACAGGCGGTTGCAAGCCCGCTGCTCGAAGGCGTCGATCTGTCGGGGGCGCGTGGCGTGCTGGTGAACATCACGTCGAGCCGCTCGCTGCGTCTGTCGGAAACGCGTGAAGTGATGAACACCATCAAGAGCTACGCTGCCGACGATGCAACCGTGATCTTCGGCGCGGTCTACGACGACGCGATGGGCGACGCGCTGCGCGTGACGGTGGTGGCGACGGGCCTGGGCCGCGCGGCGAAGAAACAGCAGCAAGCGCCGATGACGCTCCTGCGCACGGGCACGGACAACCAGCCGGTCGCGCACGCCACGCATCACAACACCTACACGCCGCAGCATGGCCAGGCGACGGATTACGGCCAGCTCGACACGCCGGCTGTGTGGCGCTCGACGCGTGAAACCGCAGCATCGCACGTGCAGGCGCTGCAGGAAAAGGGCGTTGATACGTATGACATCCCGGCGTTCCTGCGCAAGCAGGCGGACTGAGCGTGGCGCAGATTTGCTGCTAAGTTCGTAGCCGACGATGCAGCCCACCGCGTGCGCGCGCTCAACGCCTGGCGCGGATGATGCAGGCATCAAGTGGGGCGACTGTCCAAGGCCGCGTCCTGATTTCGAATGGACGCCTGGCCGTGGCCAGCCGACCCCCACGAATCTGTCCCTGATGTCGAGGGAGACAGATTGATGCCGGAATCGCCGCAAAGACGTTTGGCAAGGCCGCGGGACGATGCAATCGCGAGGATGTCCGCGAGCACTGACAAGGGAAGGACCGAGCATGATCAAAGTGGGTGACACGCTGCCCGATGCGCGTCTCTTCGAGTTCATCGAGGAGGCGAGCGAGGGCTGCGCCGTGGGACCGAATGCGTTCCCGGTGCGCGAGCGGTGCGCAGGCAAGCGCGTGGTGATCTTCGGATTGCCCGGCGCGTTCACGCCGACGTGCTCCGCCAGGCACGTGCCCGGCTACGTCGATGCGGCAGAGGCGCTGTCCTCCGCGGGTGTCGACGAGGTCTGGTGCGTTTCCGTCAACGACGCGTTCGTGATGAGCGCGTGGGGACGCGATCTTCAAACCGCGGGCAAGGTGAAGATGATTGCGGACGGCAGCGCGCGTTTCACTCAGGCACTCGGACTGGATCAGGATTTGTCCGAGCGTGGCATGGGAATCCGTTCCCAGCGTTACGCGATGGTGGTCGACGACGGCGTGGTCAAGACGCTGGCAGTCGAAGCGCCCGGCAAGTTCGAAGTCAGCGACGCTCAAAGCATCTTGGCGACGTTGCGCTGAGTGCAGCGGTGCGGCGTTGCCCACGCGCAACGCTTCAAGCACCCTCGCATTGAGACGCAACTTGGGGCCGATGACCGGAAATGCCTCCATTCCGGGCATCGGCCCGTTCTACTTCACGTTTTTGCCGTCCCGGCGTAACACAGGGAAACAGTTGATACCTGCTGGATCAGGACGGCGAGCGGCGAATGGAGTATAATTCGCCCTATTAGAATTTAATGCACGATTGATTCTCTTTATAGGGAACATGAATCGGAAGAGAACATCATGTTGAAGCAGCGAACAATCAAGACCGTCGTCAAAACCGTGGGAATCGGGCTTCATTCCGGCCGCAAGGTCGATCTGACGCTGCGCCCCGCGCCGGCTGACACGGGCATCGTGTTTTCGCGTGTCGATCTGGCGGAGCCGGTCGATATTCCCGCGTCCGCGATGGCGATCGGCGATACCCGGCTGGCGTCCGTGCTGCAGAAGGACGGCGCGCGCGTGTCCACCGTCGAGCACTTGATGTCGGCGTGCGCGGGCCTGGGCATCGACAACCTCTATGTCGACGTGACCGCCGAGGAAATCCCGATCATGGACGGCAGCGCGGCTTCCTTCGTGTTTCTGATCCAGTCGGCGGGCATCGAGGAGCAGAACGCGCTGAAGAAGTTCATCAAGGTGACGAAGCCGGTCGAGGTGCGCGACGGCGACAAATTCGCCCGTCTCGAACCGTATTTCGGCTTCAGGCTGAGCTTCACCATCGATTTCCGTCATCCTGCCGTCGACAAGACCGGCCAGGCGCTCGAAGTGGATTTCGCGACCACTTCCTACGTGCGCGAAATCGCCCGCGCCCGCACGTTCGGCTTCGCGCACGAAGTCGAGACGATGCGCGAGCTGGGTCTGGCGCGCGGCGGCAGCATGGACAACGCAATCGTGCTGGACGAGTACCGCATCCTGAACAATGACGGCCTGCGCTACGACGACGAGTTCGTGAAGCACAAGATGCTCGACGCGATCGGCGACCTGTATGTGGTCGGCCATCCGTTGCTGGCGTCGTACAAGGCGTACAAGGGCGGTCACGCAATGAACAACATGCTGCTGCGCGAACTGCTCGCGCACGAAGACGCCTACGAGATCGTCACGTTCGAGGACACGCAGAAGGCGCCGCGCGGATTCGGATTCGATACGCAGACGGCATTTGCCTGATTTAGCCGGGTAGCGAATCAGCGGGACAAGGGCGCGCCTTCCCGTTGCCACCGCGCCCTCACCGGCGCCTCATCATTTCGGCGATCTGCCAGCTCGCGAGCGCGATGCACCCGAACACCGTTTCGCGCACGCGCTTGATGAGCGGCAGTGCGACCGCCGCGTCCGTGCCGACGCCGAAGAGCGTCGCGAACATCAGCATCGCCGCTTCCTGAACGACCAGTCCCGCTGGCACCATGAACGCCGCGTGACGCACTGCTTGCGTCAGCGCCTCGATGGCGAGCGCGGGCCCGATCGACACCGGTTGGCCCAGCAGCGCCAGCGCCCAATACACTTCCAACGCGCCGAGCACGTAGCCGGCGAGCTGCCACGCGAACGCGCGAAACAGCGTGAGGGGCTCGCGCATGAGCGCGTCGATGGCCGCGTCGAGCCGGGTTCCGTCGATGCCGCGCGTGATCGTATGCGATTCTCCGAGGAGCCGGCCCGCGAAGCGCTCGATCGCCTGAAACCAGCCGCCTTTTCTCACGAGTACGAACGCGAGCACCGGCAGCGGCATCGACAACAGCAAGCCGAGCCCGATCGATGCGATCGCACCGCCGCCGCGCGAGGCCAGCGCGAGGACGATGCCGAGTGCTGAAAACATGTACTGCACGGCGATCGTCACGAGCACTTCGACGATTACCGAAGCGCTCACGGCTGCCGCGTCGGCAACGCGCCAGCGCGCGAGCCGCACGCCGACCACTTCGCCGCCGATGCTCGCCACGGGCAGCAGCCGGCTCACCGCCTCGCGCACCGCCGCGATCCACCACAGAAAGCCGAGCGGCGCGCGGCCCGCGAGAAGCACGCGCCAGCCTTGCGCATCGAGCAACAGGGGCAGCGCGTGAAACGGCACGAGCCACAGCAGCGTCCACCCGGCGCGGTCGAGGGCGGCGGCGACGTCGCGCACGCCCTGATGCAGCACGAAGGCGATCAACCCGACGATGCCCGCGGGCAGCGCCGCCCAGCGCAGCGCTCGCAGCACGCGGCTCATCGGACCCGCGCGCGCGGCGTGCAAAGGTCCGCGAAGCCGCCGCACGCGAGACCGGCCGATGCGATAGCCGCCGCGACGCGGGCGGACAGCAGCGCGTCGAGCTCGTCGGCGTGACGATAGCCACGCATGGATGGCGTGAGCGGCGTATCGGCGGGTATTGCGGGATGGCAGTAGATTTCGGTGACGCCTGCGGGCAGCCGCGCCAGTGCATCGAGCATGGCGGAGGTGTCCATTGCGCCGCTTCTTGCCATGCCGCACACGTGATCGTTGTGCGCGATGTCCGCGCGGTCGAGGCGGGCGCGCACGAGCGACATCCACGGACGCAGCGGGAGCGGCGCGCCGGTTTCGAGCGGCAGGCGCATCGCGCGCAGGCCGAATTCGCGCCCGATATCCAGAATCAGCGACAGCACCGTCGGATGCAGATGGAAATGCTTGTGCGTGTTCACATGATCGAGCGCGAGGCCGGTCGCGGCGAACGCCTCGAACTGCGCGCGGATTTCCGTCGCGAGCTGGCGACGCACGTGCCGCAGAAAGAAGAAGCGAAAGCCGTCGCGCACCATGCGATCGCCGAAGCGTCCGTCGCGGCCGACGAGCGCGGGAATGCGGGAGGCGGGGGACGTCGCCTGACCGTCCGCGAGCACGATATGCAGCCCGACGCGCAAGTCCGGCGATTCGCGCGCGATCTTCACGGCATGGTAAGCGGCGGGCGCGCC
>NZ_FCOB02000117.1 GCF_001545075.1 Caballeronia ptereochthonis | reverse complement strand
TCATCCCCGCTTCCAGGTTCACTTCACACCCACTTCGGCGTCATGGCTCAATCAGGTCGAACGCTGGTTCGCCACGCTTACCGAAAGATACCTTCGTCGCGGCACGCATCGTTCGACGCGCCAACTCGAAGAGGCAATCCGGCATTACCTTGACGTCTACAACGACCACCCGCAGCCGTTCATCTGGAGCAAGTCAGCCGACGACATCCTGGCTAGTCTCGAACGGTTTTGTGTGCGTGTTCAGAAGACCGCGGAATGAATGTCATGAATATCAATACCGACGCGATCGACGAAGCCGCCCTGGCACTTCTCTACCTGACCCTGCACGATCAGTACCGCGCGTGGAAAGGCCTCGACTGGGACGTGCTGAATCGCCTTTACGAAAGGGCTTCATCTGCGACCCCGTCAATAAGACGAAGTCGGTGGTCTTTACCGAGCAAGGGTTATATGAGTCCGAGCGCCTATTCAGACAGCATTTCGTTATCCGGGACCGCACGAACAATTAATGTAACGAACTTATAACTCACCACACTAGCG
>NZ_FCOB02000053.1 GCF_001545075.1 Caballeronia ptereochthonis | reverse complement strand
CTCAATCCGACCAAGGCGATCGGCAAGATCAAGGAATTGATGGTGCGCCGCGCTGTCTGAGATGGGCGATGTGATGGCGCAGCCTTGAGGGGCTGCGCCATTTTTTTGCCGGCGCTCGGCCGCAATCCGGACTCACCGACGCGACGCCGGGCGGACAAGAAGCGAAAAAGGGGTTGCCGGTCAGACTGAGCACCGCCGGCTGGGGTTCGCTTATAACGCATGTTGGAAGAGGGACGCCTTCGCGAATTGCTTCCTTTCGTATCAGGAAACAAGCAGGTTGCCCTGGCATGTCGAATGCTAAGTAGCGGACGCCTGGAAGTACTCCGATTACTTCTTCCCTCTCCAGCACCATGACAAAGTCTGTTTCCCGACGGGCCAAGCTCGTCCTGTTTCCATTTCAAAAGAACATTGGCGCGAAGGCTGGCCAAACAGAGGATGACTACGCGCTTTATGCTTCATATCGACCGCACGTCAGCGGCGGTTTCGTCGGTACGCTAAAAGTCGTTCGCCTGACTGATGCGCGCCTGCTCTATCCCTTCGAAGGTGCGGACGAAATCGGCCCTCACCCGTCCAGGGACGCTGCGAAGGAAGCGGCGATCGCCCGTGGCAGCGAGATCATCAAGGCCGATCTGCTCAATCCCGAGTTATGACCCATTCAAAGGCGATCCGGGAGGCTTTCGCGGCGCGGGTCAGGACTTCCGGCGTCGGTGGATGCCATTCTTCTCCTCGCCGGCTCGGTAGAAGCACTGAGGAACGGTCGTTGCTGGATTCAAACGCATCCCTATCCAGACAGGAGATCGATCATGTCCACGCAAGACAGCAGGATGAGCATTACCGGTAAGGGTGCGCAGACCGCCGACGGCCCAGGACCAGATGTAATGGCGGCGAGCACGCTCGATGGAAACAGTGTTCTGAGCACGGACGGCGATGATGTAGGAACCATCAAGCAAATCATGCTGGATGTCACTTCGGGACGAGTCGCCTATGCCGTGTTATCGAGCGGCGGCTTTCTCGGCATTGGGGACAAGCTTCTCGCCATTCCATGGGGCGCCTTGACGCTCGATACCGACAACAAGTGCTTCAGATTGGCCGCAACGTCGGACCAGATCAGGAACGCCCCGGGTTTCGACAAGGACTCGTGGCCAGCGATGGCTGATATGACGTGGGCACGAAACGTTCATCAATATTACGGCCGAACGCCTTACTGGGAGAACACCGATGTCGGCGACGTGACGACGGCCGCCACTCATCGGGATGTCCTGTAACTCCCGTGAGGTAATGGCGCCGGCGGCACTCGATTTAAACGCGTAGGCGTGACTTCGGCGCCTTCAAGACGGGTGCCGCATGGAGCCCACTTCATGGGTCGTCTTTTCCGGGTGCCGGGCGCGCGACAACAGCATCACCGGCACCTCATTCAACACGCCGTTCACCGTTGCGAGAGCGGGGCCCGAGACAAAGCCGAACAGGCTGATTGCCGTGGCATCAGGAGACGGCAGAGCTCTACCTCAAGCGCGCCGATTCGCACTTAGCACCAGCTCGCGTCGCTCGACGGGCGTGCTAGACTGAAGAATCAGAGATGGCATTCCTCCTCATAACCGCCGGCGTGCCGGCTGATGATGCCGACGGGTCCTGGATCAGGGGCCGTAGGCGTGTCTTCCGGCTTCCTCCTTCAGATTTGAACCTTGTTGTTTCAGGTCTGGCTCGATGCTCCTTCCGCTCAGCTCTCTTCGACATGGATTACGCGCAGACATAGAGCGCTGTGCGCCTGTGCGTGCGCCAGTTGACTTGCCCGCGCGAGAGAAGCCGCTTGCCTGCGCGAAAAACAGGAGGCTTTCGTGATCAAGGGCAGTCAACTCACGCTCTACGCGGCCAACCAGCGTCATCGCAAGCTGCACAAGACCGTGGTCGAATGGGTGCTCGACGAAATCCGAAAGGTCGACATTCACGGAGCGACGGTCACCGAAGTCAGCGAAGGCATCGATGCGCACGGCAGATATCACGCCGCTTACTTTTTCGAGCTTATCGATCAACCTGTCGCGGTCACCGTGGTCGCTCAGGATCCGCAGATCGAGGCGTTGCTCGAGAATCTCGGTGCGGGTGGCGTGAGGCTCTTTTTTACGCGCTGCCCGGTTGAATTCGAATTACTCGGTGAACCGGATCATGACTAGCCCGACACTCATCTCATCGATCTTCGCGCATGAGGTTCTCGATTCGCGCGGCAATCCTATCGTGAAGGTCGTCGTGGTGCTCGAGGATGGCGCCATCGGCGAAACCACCGTGCCGTCGGGCGCCTCTACAGGCGAGTTCGAAGCGGTCGAACTGCGTGACGGCGATCCATCGCGTTATCGTGGCAAAGGCGTACTGAAGGCCGTGAGTCACGTCAACCTGGACATACCCGCAACGTTGGTGGGCGAGGGCGCGCTCGACCAGCGCCATATCGACGAAGCGCTGATCGCATTCGACGGCACCGAATCGAAATGCCCCGCGCGCCAAGCGTTGTAGTGCCGCTCTCGGTATTCGCGTGCCTGACGTCCGCGCGTCATTCCCACGGTAACTAGATGCGGAAGCCTTTGTGGCCGAATCGCGGACGGAGGATTCCATGAACGGATTCCAGTTGACGTTCTACACCGAACAGAACAAGCGGCACGGCCATCGAACGATCTGCGAATGGCTGCTGCACGAGGTGAAGGAGCTCGGCATCGGTGGGGCCACCGTGATCAGCGGCAGCGAAGGCGTCGGCCATGCCGGCGCGCACCACGCTGCGCATATGCTCAGACTTAACGACCAGCCCTTGCAGATCATCCTCGCCGTGACGGAGGAAGAGGCACAGCGCTTGTTGGATATCGTCAGAGCAGAGCGTGTGCATGTCTTCTACACACGCTCGCCGATCGAGTTCGGCCTGTTGGGCGAGGACGATCCGCAACATCATCCAAAGAAATTTTCGGTGTTCCGCAAGCGCACGCATTGAGCCAGGCGCTGTGCAGACGGTGACGCGTCACCTGTACTCGAAACCGTGTTCGATGGAGATGGCATGCCTCCATAACCGCCGCTGACTTCGAGCGGCTGATAATGCCTACGAATTCCTGGGTGCAGGAGGTCTTAGGCCTTCCCTAATTGGCGTCGTGCCACCCAAGTTTGATATTCAATCAAATCTGGGAATCATGAAGCGTCTTCAATCCATCGAGCAGTGTGCCATGGTGCCATATCTGGTGCGCTGGCTTTTGTTCTCTTCAGTGCTTGGCGCCCTTGCAGGGTCTGCGTCGGCATGGTTTCTTTATTCCCTGGATCTCGCAACGGATGCCCGAATCGGCCATCCGTGGCTACTCGGTTTCCTTCCTGTGCCGGTCTCGTCACGGGCTGGATCTACGCTCGCATCGGCAGGCCGGTGGAAGGGGGCGGAATAATCTGCTGATCGACGAAGTGCACGATTCTCAGCGGATCGTACCCAAGCGCATGGCGCCGCTCGTGCTCGCGGCGACCGTCGTCGCGCATCTGTTCAGACTCGACAGGCAGGACCGCCGCATCCTTCTCATGGGCGGCATCGCGGCGGGATTCTCGTCGGTGTTCGGCACACCGCTCGCCGGCGCGATCTTCGGGCTCGAGCCGCTCGAAACGAGCTATGGCGAAGATCTCTATCGCCAGATCTTCGGGGAACTCCAAACCCCGATCGGCGGGCGAGAGGTTAAATATGAAAGCAGCGTGACGACCAGCGGCGGGTGAAGAGCCGCCCGGCCGCAACGCTTCAGCGGCCGACCGGCCTGTGAATTGAACTCGGAGGATACGATAGTCCGGCTACTTGTCCTTCTTGGCAATCTTCTTTCCCGACTTGCGCGCCTGGTTCAATGCGATGGCGACAGACTGCTTTTGCGATTTGCCATGCTTCATTTCCGTCTTCACATTCTTCGAAACCTCTCTTTCGATGTCCCTCTCTTCAGTGGCATGCTGGTTCTCCGGTCTGAGTCGATGGACAGGAGCGTCGTGCAAGAGCCCTGGCGTAGTGGTCAGCATTTGTCGTTCCAAGCCCGTGTGGGATCGCGATGAGGGCCGCGCGCCCATGACCGCGCGCGATGCAGGCATAAGCGATGCTACGAAGTCCGAAGCCGCGTGCGCATCTCGAGCCCCGAGAGTCAAGCAGGCGCGGGACATCGAACGGAACGAAGCGGCGAAGAACCATAAGGAGAGAACCCGGATGGCGACGGACACGCGACGCCGGCTCGGCGAGTGGCTACCGAAAGAGGAGCGCGTGATCGCGCGCTTTCGCGAGAATTTCGCCGAGTACGCGCGCGAACGCTCCCGCACGGCGAAGAGGAACGGCGTCGTCGAAGAACTCACGGCGTTCATCCATGACGATCCGGTAGTGCGCATGGATTTCACGCGGGCGATCCGGCAGGCCCGGGAAGCAGGGCGGAACCTGGGCTATGCGGACATCGATGAATTCATCGTGTTGCTCGATGCGATGCTGACCTACGCGCCGCCCTTTAGCGAGTCGAGCCTCATTCACTGCCCGATCAATGCCTTGCTCGACTGGCCGATGGTCATGCCCTCGGGCTATGCGCTCTTTCGCGATCCTGCGTTCAACGCACATCTGAAGCGCGTCCTGAACGTGTGGTGCGGCTTTCTGAGCGGACCGCACTCGCGCACGCATCTGACCACGGCTTCGCCAGATGGCTGGTTCAGCCCCGAAGCGGATCGAAAGATCGGCCTGTCGCAGTTTCTGTGCGATCCGGACAAGCCGCATTGGGGCTTCGCTTCGTGGAATCGCTTCTTTACGCGCGAGTTCAGGCCCGATGCGCGGCCCGTCGCGCAGCCCGAAAACGACAAGGTCATCGTCAGCGCTTGCGAGGCCTCGCCATACAACGTCCAGGACAACGTGCGGCTTCAGGATTCGTTCTGGATCAAGTCGCAGCCCTATTCGCTGCTCGAGATGCTTACGGCGAGAGAGTCGGAACTGGCGAGCCGCTTTGTCGGGGGCACTGTGTATCAAGCGTTTCTCAGTGCGTTTTTCTACCATCGGTGGCATGCACCGGTGAGCGGAATCATCACGAAGGCTTATCTGGTGGATGGCACTTACTATTCGGACGCGGAATCGGAAGGCGAAGACCCTGGCGGACTCAACGACTCGCAGGGATATATCACCGCGGTCGCTGCGCGTGCGGTCATCGTGATCGATTGCGACGATGCGGCCATCGGCGAAGTGGCGTGCGTGTTCGTCGGCATGGCGGAGGTGTCGTCCTGCGTGATAGAAGCGCTGCCGGGCCAGCGCGTGCGCAAGGGTGACGAACTCGGCTATTTTCAGTACGGCGGCTCAACCTGCTGCCTCATTTTCCGGGCCGGCGTGATCGAGCGCTTCGTACCGCAACCGCCATTCAGCGATGACGCACCGCCCGTCAAGGTCAACGCGCATTTGTGCAGTGCGCGTTGACGATCGACACGTTGCAAGCGGCGCTCGAGACGAATCGCTCGTTCGTCGGCTCGCCGGGCTCTGCCTCGCCTTTGACCTTCTGTTCTAGTAGTCGCGGAACATTCTCGCGACGCGGGCAATGATGAGGGCGAAGCCGGCTGCGTGCCGGTTTCGCTACTCGGACTCAACTACGCCGGCCGTTCAGTCGGTCTTCTATGACCTCGTGAAGTTTGAACAGCGCCAGTTTCGGATCACCGCTTTCGGCGAGCGTGCGGGCAGTGCCGATCTGCTCTTGTTCGAACGGATCGGGCGCGATCATGCGCTCGGTCTGCCGGATCAACGCGATGACGTCCGTGCACAGCGCTGCGGGATAGGCGTGCGACTGACAGAAATTGGACTGATTGATCAGAACGGTCCAGCGGTCTGCCAGTTGATCCAGTGTTTCAGGGTAGATCGTCGTCAAGCTTGTCTCCCTTACCGGACAGATACGGTTCCGCGTGGATGGCCGCGCCGGGATGAGGCTTGCGCCATGAGGACTGGTCGGGATATCTGTCGGAACGATGGTTGTTAAGTCGAACCCGGAACCCGCGGACAGGCATGCTCGAGCCGCCGGCACCGGTACCGCCTTCCGGCGCGGAGCTTGCACGACTCCGGCGCCGGTGTGTCGCGATGATCGACCTCGTCAGATCGAGCCCGAAGCCTTATCGATGACTTCGGGAATCTGCATGGCGCTCTTGTCTGACGTAAGTCTCCCGCGATACGCCTTCGAAGGCATGCTGAGCATTATGGCGCATGCCTGAACGAAGCGCCTGGCTCCTGTCGTGATTCGTGCATCGAGAGAGTCGCGGGCGACTCCACGTCGCTCAGCTCGCTTCGAACATGGTGGCGCCGCGTGCGGTCAGTCCCATGATCTGCTCGGCAGGCAGCGGGCGGCTCAGGTGATAGCCCTGGATCAGGTCGCAATGCGCGTCGATCAGCATATCGAGTTGCGCGGCGTGCTCGACGCCTTCGGCAATGACTCGCACGCCCAGTCCATGCGATATGTCGATCATGCCGCGCACGATCATCCTGATCGAATCGTCGCTTGGCATGCGCGCGATGAACGATCGGTCGAGTTTCAGCGCGTGAGGCGCGAAATCCGCGAGATAACGCAGGCTCGAATGGCCCGTGCCGAAATCGTCTATCGCCACGCGCACGCCGAGTTGCCTGAGCGCGCTGAGCGTCTCCTGGGCGAGCGTCGGATTTTCCATCAGCGCGCTTTCGGTAATTTCGATCTGCAGGCTCGAGTGCGGCACGCCATGACGACGCAGCGCCTCGTTGACTACTTCGACGATGTCGCAGGAGACGAGCTGTCGCGCCGAAACGTTGATGGAGACGCCGAGCGCGGTGGCGCCGGCCTGCCGCCATCGAGCCAGTTGACCCAGCGCGCGATCGATGACCCAGCCGCCGACCTGAACGATGAAGCCGCTTTCCTCGAGAATCGGGATGAACACGCTTGGCGAGATCAGACCGCGCGTCGGATGCCGCCAGCGAATGAGCGCCTCCACGCTGTGAACGTCAAGCGAGCGCGGCTCGTGAATCGACTGGTAGTGCAGGACGAACTGATCGCCCGCAAGCGCGGCGGGGAGATCCCGTTCGAGTTCGAAATCGATGATGCGCTCCGTCGCGTGCTTCCCCGTGAAGCGAAAGCCGTTGCGTCCCGCTTTTTTCGCGGCGTACATGGCGATATCGGCATTCGTCAGCAGCGCTTCCTGATCGGCGCCGTCCTGCGGGTACATGGAGATGCCGATCGACGCCGTCACGAAAGCCTCCGCGCGCCCCAGCCGGCCGCTTTCGGCCAGCGCCGCGAGCACCGACTCCGCCGCGCGCGACAGACGAGTTCTCTCGGTCGGCGCGCTCAAGAGCGCAGCGAACTCGTCGCCTCCCAGACGGGCGACATAGGCATCCTGCGGCAGCGCAGCCTTGATGATGTCGCCGATTTCGCGCAGCAACCGGTCCGCGGCGGTGTGCCCGAGCGTGTCGTTGAGCACCTTGAAGCGGTCGAGGTCGATGAACATCAGCCCGAACGGCAAGCCGGCGGCGCAACGCTCCTCGATGCGGCGCACCAGCGCGCTACGGTTCGCGAGGCCCGTGAGCGCATCGGAGTAAGCAAGCCGGTCGAGCTCCGCGAGATACTCGTGCTCGGCTGTCACGTCCTCGCTGATGCCGACGATATGCGTCACGGTGCCGGCTTCGTCGCGTACGGGAAAGCCCGTGCTTCGGATCCAGCGGACCGCTCCGTCCGCGCGGCGAATGCGGTACTGGATTCGTCCCTCCGTCGATTCCGCGACGATCCGGCTCATTTCCGCCTGCAACGGGGGCAGATCGTCGGGCAGAACGAGTTCGAGCCACGCCGTCGGATGCTCGTGGAGCACGGCAGGGTCGATGCCGAACACGGCGCAGGAGCCCGCGCTCACGTGATGAAAGTATGAGAAATCCGCGCTATAGGAGTAGAACGCCATCCTGACGTGCGTTTCCATCTCCGACATCAACTGCTCCTTGGCCCGCAGATCGGTGCTGAGCTTCTTTTCGCGCGTCACATCCGAGGAGGCGCAGAGGAGCGCGAGCACGCGCTGGTTGCGGGCGTCCATGATCGGAATGAGGCGCGAATGCCACCATTTCTCCCCACCCTTCGTGGTCGCGCAAGCGCCGGTGAACGATGTCCGGGCGCCGCGCAATGCGCCGTCGAATGCCGCACTGGCGGCGGCCGCATCGTCGCCGGACCAGAAGCCGAGCCAGTTCGCCCCCGCGAGCGCCTCGGGCGAAGTGGCCTGCATCAGCTCGGCGCCGAACTCCGAAATGCGCAGCATGCGGCCGTTCACGTCGAGCAGCTTGATGCATTCGCGATTGGCGTCGAGCAACGCGCTGGCAAGCGACTGCGCCGCGATTGCACGCGACTGCGCACCGAGCAGGTGCCGCAAGGCGAACGCAAAGACGGCGGCGCTCGCACCGACGGCCAGGCACAGCCGCACGGGAGGCGCGAGGTCGCCGAGCACATGAAGAATCAGCGAAGCGACGCCGAAAGCCGCCGCCGCGACGAGCGCAAGACCGGAAAGTCGGAGTGGCACGCCGCGCGCGTGGCGTGCGAGCACGAAGGACAGGAACTGCTGGTTTTGCGAGGACGCATTGCTTTGCGCCCCGCGTATGCCGGCGGCACTGCCGCCGCGTTGTTCCGACACCGGGCGTGAAGCATTGCTCATTCGTGAGCCCATTTCTAGCGATGATGCGGCGGTTCGATTGGCGAATCGCCCTGATTCAACATATCTCCGTTAACGTCAGGCGCAATGAGAATCTTGCGGGGTGCCGCTCCGGAAATCTCAATGCGACGGAACCATGCCGGAAGCAATTACCGAAATGGCAGGAAGAAGCCGCATGGCGCGATCGATCCGATCGTTCGCCATTTAAATCAGGCACACTCAACGCATGGCTGTCGGCCAGGAGCGACACGGCCGTCGACGCGCCTCCCGATCTGGGTGCAGGGATTGCTTCGGCAGTCTCGCCGCAAGGCGGCCGTCAGCAACGAGAAGGGGGAAAGATTGGATATCCCGGGACAAGTCGTTTCGTTTCTGAGTTCGCGTGGCTTGATGCTTGCAACTGCCGAGTCGTGTACCGCGGGCTATATCGCGTCGCTGATCTCATCGGTGCCGGGCAGCGGAAGCTGTCTCGACGTCGGCTTCGTTACTTATTCGCCGACCGGCAAGGCAGGCTTCCTCGGGGTACGCGAAGAAACGATGAAGCAATACGGCCTGACGAGCGAGGAAGTCGCGCGTGAGATGTCGGAGGGCGCGCTCGCTCAGGAAGCGTGCTGCGCGGACGTCGCCGTGTCGAACACGGGCGTCGCCGACACGGTGCCCGGCGACGGCCCGCCGCCAGGCACGCAATGCTTTGCATGGTCCTACAAGCTGCGCGACGGCCGGGTCGAGACCTTCAGCGAGACGAAGGTCTTCGAGGGCGAGCGCAACGATGTTCGACGCGCCGCGGCGCTTCATGCGTTGTCGCGCATCGAGCATTACTTCAACCGATTGCCGGGACACTGAGTGAGCGAGAAGGGAGGCGAGCATGCAGGAGAGCAAGAACGAATGGCGGCAGTGGCAGCAGGAGGTCATCGGCGAGTTGGGCGTGCGCAAGGACTTCGACGCCGATGCGGAGCGCGAGCGGCGCATTTCCTTCTTGTCCGACTACCTGTCTTCCCAGGGCCTGCGGACATACGTGCTCGGCATCAGCGGCGGCGTGGATTCGTCGACCGCCGGGCGTCTCGCGCAACTGAGCGTCGAGCGCCTTCGTGCACGCGGCTATGAGGCTCATTTCGTCGCGGTCAGGCTGCCATACGGCGCTCAGCGCGACGAGGAAGACGCGCAGCTCGCACTGCGATTCGTGCGTCCGGACGAGACGCTGACCGTCAATGTGAAGGGGCCATCGGACGAGATGCTGTCGTCGCTCAAGCGGGGCGGCGCGCAGTACACCGACGATTTCCAGGAAGACTTCGTGCTCGGCAACATCAAGGCGCGCGAGCGGATGATCGCGCAATACGCGATTGCCGGCGCACGGCGTGGTGTGGTCGTCGGCACCGACCATGCCGCCGAATCGCTGATGGGCTTCTTCACGAAGTTCGGCGACGGCGGCGCGGACATCCTGCCTCTCTCCGGCCTGTCGAAGCGGCGCGTGCGCGCGCTTGCGCGTTCGATGGGCGCTGATGAACGGCTCGTCATGAAAGTGCCCACCGCCGACCTGGAGACGCTCACGCCTCAGCGTCCCGACGAGGACAGCTATGGCGTCACCTACGAGGACATCGACGACTTCCTGGAGGGAAAGGAAGTTGGTGAAGAAGTGCTCACGACGATACGCCGGTTCTACACCGCGACCCGGCACAAGCGGTCGCTTCCGGTCGAGTTGCCGCGCGACTGATGCTGATGCGTCCTGCCGTGTCGCCAGGTGGGTGAGAACGAGCCCGCGAGGGAGGAATGGCGATTGCTCCTGCGTGAAGCGAGGGACACAAAAAACGCACGAGGCAAGACATGGCTGAATCAGACAACGGCGTTCGCAAGAGCACTGCCTATCCGTATTCATCCGGCGGCTGGGGTTCGCTCAAGGCTGTCGCGGGCGCGCTCGCACAGGAGAAGGTGCCGCTGAAGGAAATCACGGTGCTGCTCAAGCAGAACAAGCCCGATGGATTTGCCTGTGTGAGCTGCTCGTGGGCGAAGCCCGCCGATCCGCACATGTTCGAGTTCTGCGAGAGCGGAGCGAAGGCTACCGCATGGGACCTGACGGCCAAGCGCATGACGCCGCAGTTCTTCGACCTTCATACGGTGACGCAGCTCTGCGCGTGGCACGATCACGATCTCGAAGAAGCGGGGCGTCTCACCGCACCCTTGCGCTACGATCCCGCGTCCGACAAGTACGTCGGCGTCAGCTGGGAAGAGGCGTTCGAAGACATCGGCCGCGAGCTGCGCGCGCTCGACCCCGGGCGCGTCGTGTTCTATGCCTCCGGCCGCGCGTCGCTGGAAACGTCGTACATGTATCAGTTGTTCGCGCGCATGTACGGCACGAACAACCTTCCCGACAGCTCGAACATGTGCCACGAGAGCACGAGCGTCGGCCTGAAGGAAGCGATCGGCGCGGGCGTCGGCACCATCACGCTCGACGACTTCGAGAAGACCGACCTCATGTTCTTCTTCGGGCAGAACGTGGGGACCAACAGCCCGCGCATGCTGCATCAGTTGCAGGAAGCGAGGAAGCGCGGCGTGCCGATCATCACGTTCAACCCGCTGCGCGAGCCGGGCCTTCTGCAATTCGCCAACCCGCAATCGCCGGTCGAGATGATGACGCCCGCGCATACGGTGATCAGCACGCAATACCACCAGCTGAAGACGGGCGGCGATACGGCCGCGATACTCGGCATCTGCAAGGCCGTCATTCACGCCGACGATCGCGCAGTCGAGCGCGGCGAACCGCGCATCCTCGATGTCGCATTCATCCAAGAGCACACGACAGGCTTCGAGGCATTCGCCGATTACGTCCGCGCCGCCTCATGGGACGATATCGAGCGCGTGGCGGGAGTTTCGCGCGCGGACCTCGAAGCAGCGGCCGAAGAATACATGCGCGCCAACGCAGTGATCGCTCATTACGGAATGGGCATCACGCAGCACAGGCAAGGCGTGCAGAACGTCCGCATGCTGTGTAACCTGCTCTTTCTGCGCGGCAACGTCGGCAAGCCGGGCGCGGGCCCCTCGCCCGTGCGCGGGCATTCGAACGTGCAAGGGCAGCGCACGGTAGGCATCACCGAAAAGCCGGAGCTCGCGCCGCTCGACAAGCTCGCGAGCCAGTTCGACTTCGAGCCGCCGCGCGAAAAAGGCATGAACGTCGTCGAGGCGTTCGAGGCAATGATCGACGGCAAGGTGAGCGCGGTCGTCAACCTCGGCGGCAATCTGGTGCGTTCCGTGCCGGACCGCCTGCGTATCGAGCCGGCCTGGCGCAACCTGAAGCTCACGGTCAATGTCGCGACGAAGCTCAATCGCAGTCATCTCGTGCACGGCGAGAAGTCGTACATCCTGCCATGCCTGAGCCGCATCGAAATCGATATGCGGGAAAGCGGCGAGCAGGCGGTATCGATGGAAGACAGCACGGGATGCATCCACGGCTCGCGCGGCGTCGCCGAGCCTGCTTCGCCTGACGTGCGCTCGGAGCCGTATATCGTCGCGCAACTGGCGAAGCACACGCTCGGCGAGGGTTCGACCGTCGACTGGGACCGCTGGTGCAACGACTATGCGCTCGTTCGCGAAGAGATCGCGAAGACGTATCCCGAGACCTTTCACGGTTTGAACGAGAGGATGTGGACGCCTGGCGGCTTTCCGCGAGATTTGCCCGCGCGCGAACGCAAATGGCAGACGAAGAGCGGCAAGGCGGAGTTCAAGGCGCCCGAGTCGATCGGCGAAGATCCCGACATGCCCGAGCGCGATTCCCGGTCGTTGCGTCTCATGACGCTGCGCAGCGATAGCCAGTTCAACACGACGATCTATAGCCTCGAAGACCGTTTTCGCGGCATCAGGGGCGAACGCATGGTGATTCTCATGTGCGAAGCGGACATGGCGCAACACGGCCTGAAAAAGGACGACCGTGTGACCTTGCAGACGATCGCGGACGATGGCTTCCAGCGGCGCGTCGCGGGTTTGCGCATCCAGCCGTATGACATACCCGCGGGCTGCATCGCGGGTTATTACCCGGAGTGCAATCCGCTGTTGCCGCTGTGGCATTGCGCCAAGGAAAGCAAGGTGCCCGGCGCGAAATCGATACCGGTGCATATCGTCGAGGTGAACGGCACGCCGCGCGAGGTCTGATCCGTGTGCGCGAGGTAGCGCCAGCCATGCAGGGTCGCCTTCGATGTAACGGGGGCTGTCGGGAAATCACAGGCGTTTCAGGAGTCCATCGCGCGGCGATGCAAGGAGCGAAATCATGGAAGATCAGAAAGAGCAGGACCGTATTCGTCGACGCGCCTACGAGCTATGGGAGCGGCAGGGAAGCCCCGATGGACGCGCGGAAGAATTTTGGGAGCAGGCGAAGGCCATTCTGGCGGAAGAGGAATCGCAAGGTTCCAGCGTCGAGAGTCCGGCCGCTGCGAACAGCCATTGAAGCGGTGGATGAGCGGTCCGGCATGCGCTCAAATGGGGGGCGCACGTCTGTCACGTGCTCCTGCGGGGTCCGTCTGCCTCGCTCGTGCGTTCCGTTCCGCGCTGAACCGGCGTCATGGCATCGGCAATGGCGCTGGCCGCCGCGCGCAGTTCGGGCAACAACTTCATGCAGGCCGCAATGTCGAGTCGCGAAGAAGGGCCATGCAGTGCGAGCGCTGCATACACGCGTCCCGATGCAGCGGAAAGCGGCACGGCAATCGCTACCGAATCATCGCTGAAGATCGACCTCATCGTGGTTGGCACCATCGGAACGGCCTTCTTGCACGATGGTGGAGCGGTCAGGTCGATGGTCGACTGCTCGACCGGGTTTCATGCAGCGTACTCATTGCAATGGACGCGGCAAACTCCGAGGCTTCACTGCGCGGCGCAGGTGTGGCCTGATGGCGATACTGACCGATGCGAGGCGCGCCCGGCCGAAAGACAAACCATTGGACAAACCGTTAGACCCCGCGATATGAGGCGCGCCAAAGCTTGCAATATGCTTGCGAACGCGCTTTAATGGCAGCACACGTATCCGACTTCATATCGAAACTCTCATCCGAGGGGACCTCGCCGTGCGTTTTGCCTTGAATTGCTTCCTAGCACCGCTTTACGTTTCGGCGCATGCCGGAACGTGCGGTTCCGCGCGCGAAGCATCGAAGCAGGCAGGACGTATCCGGAGCCGCGCTTGTCCGGCGGACAAGCCAGCACTTCCGTACGCCCGGTTCTGCGCCTGACCGCTCAACGTCAGCCGCAGGCCGGGCCCAAACCTCCGAGCAACTTCCGACTCTGACGGGCCGAAGTCTTCCGACCAGGCGTGACCTGGCGTATGCGTTCGCGCGTTTGCCGAGCGGTCCTGTCGAGCAGTGCGATATATCCCGAACGCGCTTCGTCACTTGGGGTGGCTTCGTGAGTGCTCGACATCTCTCGTCAGCAATGAATGGCAAGCGCGACGTCATCGCAAGATATTCGAGGCGAGCCGGGTGTCACTTGCGACGCGTCCTCATCCGCTATCCGATGCGCGGGCAATGCGAGTATGCGAAGTGCGGACTGCTACGTTGACTTGCTGCGCGGAATTTGCCGGCTATCGTTTGACTGCCGATGCCCCGCGCGCGCATGCACATTTGTATTCGGCCGATCTCTTGATCGAAGGGCCGAACCACACGCACTGGAGCTTTCGTGCGCTCGATTTTTTCTATGACCCTGCCGAGGCACTGGCTTATTCGATCGAGTGGGGGCGGCTCTGGGTAGAGAACAATGAACATGAGGTCGCGACACGTGGTCGTCGTCCAGACTCCGTGTTCTGACATCGCAACGGCGATGGGAGGATTTCATCCGGACAATGAAAGCGCGGAAAGCAACTGTGGATGGCATCTGCATTCCCGGTCGTGCAGCCTTTTGTGGTCCGCAAATAATCTGGAGGGGTACATGTCCAAAATTCAAGCTGTTCAATCCACGACTGAGAGAGGGCGCGCGGACGACCCGCGGATCCTGTCGGAGTCCGACATCGTTCGATTGAAGCGATGCACGTGCATGCCCGCCTCATCCGCCTCGCAGCGCGAGCTTCTGGAGGAGCTGGAAGCGAAAGCCACGTTTGTCGATCCAGCCGAGATACCGCCCGACGTGGTCACGATGAACACGACCTTCGAGTGTGTGAGCGGCGATGGCGTCGAGGTCCATGAGTGGACGTTGGCGTATCCGGACGAGGCCGATTACCGTGAAGGACGCATCTCCGTGCTGTCGGCGACCGGGATGGGCCTGCTCGGCGCACGATGCGGCCAGACGGTGACCATCCGCGCGCCGAACGACGTGACGATTCAGTATCTCATTCGCCGGATTCTGTTTCAGCCCGAGAGCAGACATTTCGGCAAATAAGCCGGGCAAATCGGATTTGTAAGCAAACAGGTCGTCGCGTAGAGTTATGTGAGACCGATATGAACGACATCTTCGATCTCTTGTCGCTTTTCCTGGTGCTGCTATCGCTCATGTGGCTCCTGGGTTTTGGTCTATCGGTCTCTTCCCGAAGGCATGTTCGAATTATCGATGGCCGGGAGACGGGGCGTGAGCCGGCGAAGTTCGTTACATCCGGCCTTTGTAAATGCAGGCTGCGCCGTTCGGATCGGGCTTGCGGCCGTCTGTATCGCTCGGTCGTTCGATCCCGTCGCAGATTGCGCGGGAGGCGATGACACACAGGTCCCTTGTTCACGCGCGGGCTCGATACGGTAGGCAGATTGCTCTCTCAGAGAACGATACATCGTGCATGGCATACCTCTTATCACCACGCTCGCCGCGGGCTTCGGCATCGCCCTGATCCTGGGCTTTCTGGCCGAGCGGATGAAGGCGCCGGCCTTGGTGGGCTATCTGCTGACCGGCATCATCATCGGCCCGGCGACACCCGGCTTCGTTGCGGATGTCCATCTGGCGTCTCAGCTCTCCGAGATCGGCGTCATGTTGCTGATGTTCGGCGTCGGCCTGCATTTCTCGCTCGATGACCTGTTGGCGGTAAAGCGCATCGCGGTGCCGGGCGCGGTGGCACAAATGGGACTCGCCACGCTGCTGGGCATGGGTATGGCGTCATGGTGGGGATGGAGCTGGGGCAGCGGGCTGATCTTCGGACTGTCGCTGTCATGCGCGAGCACGGTTGTGTTGCTCAGGGCTCTGGAAAGCCGTGGTGTGCTGGAAAGCATGAATGGCCGCATTGCGGTGGGCTGGCTGATCGTCGAGGACCTGGCCACCGTGCTGGTTCTGGTGCTCCTGCCACCTCTAGCCGGTGTGCTGGGTGGATCGGCCGCCGCGCCGGCGGCGGCTACCAAGCCGCTCTGGGTCACGATCGGGCAGACGATCCTGCAGGTGGCGTCGTTCATGGCCGTGATGCTCATCGTGGGCCGCCGTGTGTTGCCCTGGATGCTGTGGCAGGTATCCCGCACGGGTTCGCGCGAATTGTTCACCTTGTCGGTGATCGCCGTCGCCATCGGAATTGCCTACGGTGCGGCGCAGCTGTTCAGCGTGTCGTTTGCGCTCGGTGCATTCTTCGCGGGCATGGTCATGCGCGAGTCGGAGTTCAGCCATCGGGCGGCGCAGGAGTCGCTGCCGCTGCGCGATGCGTTTTCCGTGCTCTTCTTCGTGTCCGTGGGCATGCTGTTCGATCCCGCGATTCTGATGAAGCAGCCGCTGCACGTGGCGGGCGTCCTCGCGATCATCATCTTCGGAAAGTCCGTCGCGGCGCTGGCCCTGGTATTGGCTTTCCGCTACCCGCTCAATACGGCCCTGACGGTTTCCGCCAGCCTTGCCCAGATCGGCGAGTTTTCGTTCATTCTGGCGGGACTGGGGCTCTCGCTCGGATTGCTTCCGGCCGACGGCATGAGCCTCGTGCTTGCCGGCGCGCTGATCTCCATCGCGTTGAATCCGGTGCTGTTTGCCTTGGTGGAGCCGATGCGGCGCTGGATCATCCAGCGTTCGGAACTGGCGCGTGGTCTGGAGCGGCGCGGCGACCCCTATGCCGAATTGCCGATGGACACCGAACGCAGATACCTGCAAGGCCAGGTCGTGCTGGTTGGCTACGGGCGCGTGGGCAAGCGGATTTCACATGCGCTGGGGCTGCGCGGCATTCCCCACGTGGTCGCCGAGCAAAACCGGGTACTCGTCGAGGATCTTCGCAAGGAAGGCATCGCGGCGGTGTCGGGCAACGCGGCTGATCCGGCCGTGTTGATCCAGGCTCACATTGCAGAAGCCGCCATGCTGGTCGTCGCGACCCCCGACACGCTCAACGTCCGGCAAATGGCCGACACCGCGCGAAAGTTGAATCCCGCCATCGAGATCGTCCTGCGCACCCACAGCGAGGACGAGTCGCGGATGCTGCGCAAGGAGGGCATCGGCACGGTCTTCTTTGGCGAGGAAGAACTGGCCAGGGGCATGGCGGGGCATGTATTGCAGCGATTTGCTCCGGCGCCGAAAGGTAAATCAACGGACCAGGCACCGGTCTGAGCCGGCGAGCGGCGAGCATGAGTTGCGCGGGCTGCCGCATGACATGTCATGACGTCAGTGCCGGCCAATGCCGCGATAACTCTCCACTTCCGCGTCGTACGCTGCGAGAAACGCCTTGCCGAACACCGAGGCGAAATCGTCTTCGATCGCGAACACCGTGTCGCGATGGGTCGCCGCATAGCGGTCCCACATCCGCGCCTTGTACAGCGTCGGCAAGTGCCTCTCGTACCACGGCGATACGTCGTCGCGCTCGCGCAGGCGTTGCGGCGAGAAGCGCGTGAGCAGATCCATCAGCGCGGCGCGCATGCCGGCCACCATGCCGATCTGGTGCGCGTGCAGATCCTGGAACGCATCGCTAACCGCGCTCTGCGGCGACATGAAGCCCGGCAGCGGCAGGCCGAACATCTGGCGCAATACCGAGCTGCCGTCCGACAGCAGCTTCAGCGGATTGTTCTCCCGATCGAGCAGCATCGTCATGTGCGCCTTCACTTCGCGCTTGAGAATGCTGCGCGACGACAGCAGCTCGATCGTACCGTTTGCGAACAACGCGAGCAGCTGGCCGGCAACATACAGCTGCTCGGCTGACCACTGATGTGGCTCGGCCGCGGTATCGAGCCCCGCGCCTTCGAAGAACGCATGCAGCAGCGCTTCGGGTGTCGGCGGCTCCGGCGCGCGCGCGGCGGGCGGTGCGGCAGCCGCGTCGGCCGCGTCGACCGGAGCGGCCGCAGCCTGCGCGGGCTGTACGCGCACGTGCTGTGTCCATTCGGGAATTCGGCGCTGAGGCCGATCGGGATAGGCGCATCCGCGCGCTGCTGCGAAGGTGGAACCTGAGCGTGTGCTCGACGGATGAAAGATGTAACCGCGCCATTTCAGTACGAACCCTCACAATTCCCTTAAGCCAAAACGCCTGAGGAATCGCAATAAAAGTCGGAATCCTAAATTGAATCGGAGGATGGGCCGTATCCTCCTGACAGCTGACCTTGCCTAACCGCACGGTTGAAGTGGCGCCGTGAAATCGTCAGCGCCGCCGCTGAAGCAAAGCTCGCACTCACCGTTATCAGTTTCGTGCGCGCCTTTGTTTGATCCTGCAGGAGATGATGTGGGCGCCGTCACACCGGCTACGAAAATTGCCCGCGTGCCCACAACGACTTCGTGAACGGCCAAAGCGTCTACTCAATGCAAAACGACCCGACCGCACACGCGACCGGGTCGTCAAATCTTGATCTTCACGTTACACCGCCCGATGCTTTTCGGGAGACGCATTCCTCACCCAACCGGTTCGCCGAGATTGAGCATCAGCCGATTGGCCCAGGCGAAGATCGCGATGGAATGAACCAGATCGAGAATCTCATCGTCGCTCAATCCGACTTCACGCAGCGCGCGCAGTTGCGCCGGGTCGACCCGACCGGGCGTGAGCGTCAGATCGATCGAAGCCAGCACGATCGCTTTTTCGCGCGGCGACGTGCCAGCCGTAGCGGGATCGTTGAAGACCTGCTCGATCACGTCGTCGCGTTTCGCGAGCTGCTCGAAGCGCTGGGCGTGCACGGACGCACAATACACGCAGCCATTGACTCGCGAAACGACCGTCGATGCCAGTTCCCGTTCCGCGCGCGGCAAGCCGCCCGGCGCATACATGATCGCGTTGAACGCCGCCGAGCGTTGCCGCAGGATTTCCGGCTGATGCGCGAGGAACAGGTAGTAGTCCGATTCCTTTGCCTTCGGATGGCTCTCTTCGAGCACCGCAATCTGCTCGGCGGAGGCGTCGGCGAGCGGCACGATATCCAGCCATGCGTCCCATTCCAGCACGCGATTCGTGAAACCATGGGCTTCGATCAGGCGACTCATGCGGCCTCCGCTTCGTTCAGAGCCTGCAGCGCGCGCAAGCCGGCAGTCAGGCGGATCTGATAGGAAAGAAACGCGATCAGTTGCGCGAGCGCGACCACGGCCGGCGTCGGAATGCCGGCATCGCGCAGACGTTCGAGCGCGGCTTTATCCCCTTCGATGGGTGCCTCGATCAGCGTGCGGGTGAAGTTCAGCATTGCGCGCAGGCGTGACGGCTGGCCTTCGAGCGCGTCGGGCGAATTTTGCGCGATCGGGTCGATCACCGTACGGTCGACACCGATCGAAGCAAGCCGCTGCGCGTAGTGTGCAGCCAGCCCTGACGCGTTCGACAACGTGCATGCATACAGCGCGACGCACAGACGGTCGGCCAGCGTCAGGTCCGGCAGCGCGGGATCGAACAATGCGTCATAGCTGCGCTGCGTTGCCGCGGCGACCTTCTCGCGCTTGTGTCGTGTGGCGTATGTCGCCGAGCCGGGCGCGAGATCCGCAATCCGGTCGATGACGTCGGTGCTGGCATCGTAGGTATCTGTCATGGTTGCTCCTGCCGGGAAGAGTCGTTTGCGTCGGCCGACGCGCGGGAGTGGCGTGCGGCGTCGAGAAAGGCCAGCACCTTGCGCCACGATGCCTCGTCCGCGCGGGCGTTCGCCGCGGGTTCGCCGCCGCCCGTGCTGATGCGTCCCGAAACGGGGTGGGCGTATACGAGCTGGGTGGTCGGCACGTAGGGAAACACGATCGCATGTCCGGCGCGCTCGAAGTCGAGGTGCGCGACCGGATAAGCATGCTTCTGCCGTTCGAGCCGTTCGACGACCATGCGCGAATACTCGGACGAAGGCCAGGAGCCGTCGTCGGTGGCGGACAGGAGCAGCACCGGGCCGTCTATGTTTTCGACGCGAATCCGCGCCCGTTCCACGGCCTCCTCGTCGAGCAATGCGGTCCGGATCGCGCGTTCATGACGATGCGGCGGCGGGCCGTCGTCAAAGGGCTTCCAGCTCGCCGTGCGGTTGTTTTCCCACAGATGCGGCAGCGGCTTTCCATCGAGCAGCCAGGCCGGGCCTTCGCGGCCGATCGCGGGATCGGCGGCATTCTGGGCGCTGTGAACGACCGCGCCGGGCACATAGCCGATCACCGCCTTGATCCGGTCCGGATAGGTCGCCCCGAGGAGCAGCGCCAGCTCGCCGCCGCGCGATTGCCCGCTCACCGCAATGAACCCGTACGCCGGCTGCAACTCGCGTGCGATCCAGTCGAGCGCACGGCGGAAGTACTCGAGCGGCGTGTTGGAGATGTAGTCGGAGAGTCCCGGAGTCTTGAAATAACCGAGCGCGAGCGCCGCATATCCGCGCGATGCATAGAGCGCCCCGCGCGGTTCGTTGATGCCGCCGCCCGATCCGTTGAGCACGAGCACCACCGGATGCGGTCCCGGCGCGGCAGGCAGGAACAGCGTGCCCACCGAACCGTCCGCGCGCATCTCGCGCCGCTGCACGCCGGGCGCCATCAGGCGCTGGGTCAGCTCGGTCGCGGCCAGCACTTGTCCCGCGTCGTCGATGACCTCGATGCGGGTCGTCAGCGGTTGCGCGACGTCTGCCGGAAACACTTCGCGTTTTCCGGCTTCCGTGGGCGCTTGTGACCAGATGAGCCCCATCGGCGCCACGCCCTCGTAGTCGCCTGCAAGCGGTGCGTCGCGGTCGAGATGGACGACGCCGCGAGCGTCGGCGCGAAATACCGCATGACTGGTCCAGACCGTACCCGCGCCGCGCACGGTCCGGGTCCGAAGGGTCAGCGACGCACCCGCCCGCGCGCCGGTCACCGTGATGCGGCGCGCAACGTCGATCAGTGCGTCGCCGGGTGTAGCCGTGATGTCGATCATGCGTGCCTCAGCTGCCGCTGCGCGTGACCATCATGGCGGTGGTCCGGTCGCTGACCGCCGGTGTCACTTTCAGGCCTTTCTTCGCGGCCCACACGTTCTCGTAGTGATAGAGCGGGATCACGCCCACGTCGTCGCTTACCACCTTCACGGCCTGCCGCAGGATCGCCTCGCGCTTGGCGGGGTCGAACTCGGCGGTCGCCGCGTCGAGCGCGTGATCGACGGCCGGGTTGCTGTAGCGCCCCCAGTTCGACGCACCGATGCCTTTCTTCGCGTCGACCGTGCAGAGCACGTTGACGAGCGCATAGCTCGCTTCGCCGGTGCCGTTGCCCCACGCGATCATGCTGACCGCGAACTCGTTCTTGTTCGCCCGGCTCGCATAGGTGGCCCAGGGCATCACCTCGACCTTCGTCTTCACGCCGATGCGGGTCCAGAATTGCGCGACCGCCTGGGCCGTTTCGGGCGCCTGCGGGTAGCGGTCGTTCGGCACGCTGAGCGTCAGCTGGAAGCCGTCCGGAAAGCCCGCTTCGGCCAGCAGCTTCTTCGCCTGGGCCGGGTCGTCCGGAATGTCCTTGACGTCGGGGTTATAGCCGAAGGTCTTCGCCGGCATCCACTGATTGGCGACGGTCGCCGCGCCCTGCAGGATGCGGTCGGTGATGGCGGGACGATTGATCGCCAGCGACAATGCACGGCGCACGCGCACGTCGAGAAGCGGATTGTTCGGCAACGGCTTGCCGGCGTTGTCGGTGATATAGGGGTTGGGACCCGGATGGAAGCTTGGCTGAAGGAGCATCACGCGCAAGCCGGGATACGCGAATACCGACACCTTCGGCGACTGCCTGAGACGCGGCAGGTCGGAGACCGAGACCTTGTCGATCGCATCGACGTCACCGGACAGCAAGGCCGCCGTGCGTGCCGCCGCGTTGCTCACATAGCGATAGTTCACCTTGTCCCAGATCGGCTTGGGGCCCCAGTACGCGTCGTTGCGCGTCATCACCACGCGGTCGCCCGGCGTGTACGAAACGAACTTGTAGGGCCCCGATCCGACCATGGCGCGGCCGGCGTTATAGTCTTCCGACGATGACTTCTCGCCCACGTGCTTGCTCACGATGTGCACGGAGGTCAGATTGAGCGGCAGGTCCGGCGTCGGGATGTTCGTCTTGATGATCAGCGTGTCGGGATCGGGCGCGGTCACGGACGAGATGGTGCGCAGATAGCCGGCGAAGGTGGCGACGGTCCCCGGCACGCTGCGCGCGCGCTGATACGAATAGATCACGTCGTTCGCGGTGAACGGCGTGCCGTCCTGCCACTTGACGTCGCGGCGCAGCTTGAATTCCCACGTGTCGTTGCCGATGGCTTTCCAGCTGGTGGCGAGACCCGGCGCGAGGACGTTGTCGTGGTTCTCGACCAGCAGATCCCAAAAGTGCAGGTCGACGGAGCGGTCACCCGCGTAGTTGTTCAGTTGCGGATCGAGCGACGACAGCGGGTCGGCGAACGCGAGGTTGAGCGTCTGCGCCGATGTGGCGCCGGAACCGAACATGGTCGCGCTCGCGAGCGCGACGGTCAGCGTGGAGAGGAGCGGGCGTTTCACGGTGCAATTCCTGTTGTTTGAAAGTTTTCTGGACGGTGCTTAGTGGACGTCGTTCAGGTGGCATGCGCTGACGTGCCGGATGGCTATGCCGCGCAAGGCCGGCGTTTCGGTCTTGCAGCGCGGCATGGCGTGCGGACAACGCGGGTGAAAATGACAGCCCGACGGTGGTGCGAGCGGGCTCGGCATCTCGCCCTGAATGGCGGCGAAGTGCTTTCTGCGCGAGTCGAGGCGGGGGATCTCGGCCAGCAGGGTCTGCGTGTAAGGATGATTCGGATGGCGGAAGATCTCCTCGACCGGCGCGCTTTCCACCACTCGCCCGAGATACATGATCACCACGCGGTCCGACACCTGTTCGACCACGCCCAGATCGTGGCTGATGAACAGGTAAGTGAGATTGAGCTGCTCGCGCAGGTCCATGAAGAGGTTCAGGATCTGCGCCTGGATCGAGACATCCAGTGCCGCAACGGCTTCGTCGCACACGAGCATCGACGGATTGACCGCGAGCGCTCTCGCAATGCCGATGCGCTGGCGCTGGCCGCCGCTGAACTCATGCGGATAGCGATCGGCGAGCGACGGATCGAGACCCGCGCGCCGCAGCTGCGCGGCGACGTAGCTGTCGAGATCGGCGCGTTCGACCAGACGATGCACGAGCGGCGCTTCGCCGACGATATCGCGGATCCGCCTCCTCGGATTCAGGCTCGAATGCGGATCCTGAAAGATCATCTGGATCGCCAGCCGGGAGGCGCGCAATTCGGCTGCCGGCATGGCCGCGCGGCGTTGTCCGCCGACCAGCGCGTCGCCTTCGGTCGGCGCGATCAGGCCGGACACGATGCGGCCGAGCGTCGATTTTCCGCAGCCCGATTCGCCGACCAGCCCGACCACCTCACCCGGCATGATCTCGAGATCGACACGCTCGACGGCGCGCGTGACCGGCTGCGCCGCGAGCAGATTGCGCCGGCGCAGCCAGTGCGTCACGGCGTTCTCGCGGCGTTCGCCGAAGCGCTGGCTGACGCCGCGGAGTTCGACCAGGGCGCGGGTATCGGCCGGGGATGCAATGTAACTCATGCCGTTGCCTCCCGGCATACATCGGCACGCCGTCCAGGATGAAAGCAGCGCACCAGATGCGTGCCCCGCTCGGTGGCTTGCGCGGCCGGCGACGGCGCGAGCGCCGGCGTACTGGCGCAGGCCGCGGTGGCCCGCGTGCAGCGCGCGGCGAACGCGCAGCCCGGCGGCAGCGAGCGCAGATCGGGCGTCATGCCCGCAATCTGCGAGAGCCGTCTGCCGCGCGTGTCGAGGCCCGGGAGGCTGTCGATCAGCCCGGCGGTATACGGGTGCTGCGGATGGTCGAGCACGGCGTCCACAGTGCCTTGTTCGACGATTCGCCCCGCATACATGACGGCGATGTCGTCGGCGAGACCCGCCACCACGGAAAGATCATGCGTGATCCAGATCAGCGACGTACCCTGCGTGCGCACGAGCGTCTGCACTTCGGACAGAATCTGCGCCTGGATGGTGACGTCGAGGGCAGTGGTCGGTTCATCGGCGATGATGAGATCAGGCTTGTGCAGCATCGCGATCGCGATCGCAATGCGTTGACGCATGCCGCCCGACAGCTGATGCGGATACGCCCGCAGCCGTTCCTCGGGACTGGCTATGCCCATGGCCGCCAGCGCTTCGGCCGCCTGCTCCCGCGCGGCGCGCCGGCTGACGTGACGATGCGCGCGCACGGCTTCGATCATCTGCGCATCGACGCGCTGCACGGGGTTGAGCGTGGACATGGGATCCTGGAACACCATGGCGATACGGCTGCCGCGCAGACGCCGCATCTCCGCTTCCGGCAGGCCGACCAGGTTCTTCCCCCTGAACACGATCTCGCCGCCGACCACGCGGCCGGGGGCATCGACGAGTCCCATGATCGAGAAGCCGGTGACCGACTTGCCCGAACCCGATTCGCCGACGAGACCCAGCACGCGGCCCCGCGCGAGTGTCAGCGAGACGTCTTCGACGGCGGGCAGGACGCCTTCGCGCGTGAAAAAGCGCGTCTGCAGATGCCGGACTTCGAGCGTGTTCTCGACAGCGGAAAATGGAGTGCCGCTCATTTCGCGAACCTCGGATTGAGCAGCGTGCGCAGCCGGTCGCCGACCATGTTGATCGATACCAGGATCGCCAGCAGCGCCAGACCCGGATAGACGCTGATCCAGTATTCGCCCGAGAGCATGGTCTGGTAGCCGTTGGCGATCAGCAGTCCCAGCGACGGCTCGGTAATGGGCACGCCGAGTCCGAGGAACGACAGCGTCGCTTCGAGCGTGATCGCGCGCGCGACCTGCAGTGTGCCCACCACGATCAGCGGAGGCAGGCAGTTCGGCAGGATGTGAACGAGCACGACGCGCCAGTTCGGAATCGCGAGACTGCGCGCGGCTTCGACGTATTCGCGCCGTGCTTCGACCAGCGCCTGTGCGCGGGCGGTCCGCGCGTAGTAAGCCCATTCGATCAGCACCAGCGTGAGCACGACATTCGTCACGCTCTTGCCGAGGAAGGCGAGCAGCATCATCGCGACGAGAATGGAGGGAAAGGCGAGCAGCAGGTCCACGAGCCGCATGATGAGGCTGTCGGTCTTGCCGCCCGCGTACGCCGCGACCAGGCCGAACACCGTCCCGATGACGCCGGCGATGAACGCCGAGCCCAGACCGACCGAAAGGCTCAGGCGCAGGCCGTAAAGCATCGCCGAATAGAGGTCGCGGCCCTGGCCGTCGGTGCCGAGCCAGTACGCATGCGTGCCGGCGCCGTTCATCGAGCCGGGCGGCAGGCGTGCGTCGAGCACGTCGAGTTGCAGCAGGTCGTAGGGGTTCTGCGGCGTGATGAGTGGCGCAAAAATGGCCGCCAGCACGAGCAGCATCGCAACGCCCAACGCGGCCAGCGCCGCAGGCGAGCGGGCGAAATCCGCGACCAGCCGGCGCCACGGCGACTGACGGCGGCGCGTGGCCATCCGCGCGGGCGTCTCCGGCATCAGCGGTGTCGTGCTCATCGGGCGCCCTCCAGCCGCACGCGCGGATCGAGGAACTTGTAGAGGATATCGACGAGCAGGTTCAGCGAAACGAACATGCACACCACCACGATCAGGTACGACAGGATCACCGGGCGGTCGAGCGCGTTGATGCTGTCGAGGATCAGCTTGCCCGCGCCCGGCCACGCGAACACGGTTTCGGTCACGACCGCGAATGCGATGGTCGAGCCGAACTCCAGGCCGATCACCGTGATGAGCGGAATCAACGTGTTGCGCAGGATGTGGACGAGCACGATGCGCCGCGTCGACAGACCCTTGGCGCGTGCGAAACGCACGTGCTCCATCGGCAAGACCTCGCGCACGCCGGCGCTCGTCAGGCGCAGCACGAGGGACACCTTGAAGAGCGACAGATTCAGCGCGGGCAGGATCAGGTGGCGCAGGCCGTCGAGCGTGAGCCATGACCACTGGACGCCGAACAGGCTCGCGGTTGCGCCGCGGCCGCTGGCGGGCAGCCAGCCGAGCTGCACGCTGAACAGCATGATGAGCATCAGACCGACCCAGAACGTCGGCAGCGAGAAGCCGACGATGCTGCCCGTCATGAGGATTTTCGACAGCGGGTTGTCCGGACGCAGGCCCGCGAACAGCCCGAGCGGGATGCCGATCACGAGCGCGAGCAGGAGCGCCGCGACGGCAAGCTCGAACGTGGCGGGCAGGCGCTGCAGGATCAGCCCGATGGCGGGTTCGTTATAGACGAAGCTGTTGCCGAGATTGCCGTGCGCCGCGCCCGCCAGGAACGCGAGGTACTGCTTCCAGAGCGGCTGGTCCAGACCCAGCTGCGCGACGATGCGCGCCCGGTCGACCTGATCGACGTCCTGCCCGATCAGGATGTCGATGGGATTGCCGATCGCGTGCAGACCGATGAACACGATCAGCGTCATCAGCAGCACGACGAACGCCGCCTGCGCGACGCGGCGAATGAGCCAGCCGCTCATTTGTCCTCCGCATACAGGGCCGGCGCTTCGGCGGGCTGCCATTCGTCGCCGTAGAGCTCCGGTTCCGTGTAGGCTTCGAGCGCAGCATAGTGCTGCTCCACGTCTTCCCGGTACAGCAGGGTGGCGATGCCCCGGGCGAGCCGCTTCGCACCGGTGCTGATGGCGGGGATGTCGCCCGAGACGGCGCCGTGCGAGAGCGTCGCCGGATAGCAGAAGCAGTGGATGTTCGACAGGCCGGGGCAGGCGCCCGGGACTTGTTCGAGGAATTCGAAGGCCGGCCCGAGATCGGGCGAGTCGGACAGCTCGGCATCCTGATCGTCCGCGCTTCGCGGCGTGTAGCGGCTCGCCCAGGTCCGCACGTGCGGCGCGAACGCGGCGAACTCGGGGCGCGCGGTCCAGTCGATCTTGAAGCCCGTCGAGACCACGAGGAAGTCGGCCGCGAAGGTGCCCTTGGGCGTGTGGATGGCGAGGCCGTCCGGCGTGCTGTCGACCGACGAAACCGGGCATCCGAGATTGAACCGCGCGTTCGCATGACGCGACACACGCAGCGTGCTGCCGCGCGGCGGCGGAACCTGCACCGCGTTGATGTAATGGCGGATCTTCCATTTCCATTCGTCGGGCAGCGCATGATGACCGTGCGTGAGGCCGGGATTGCCGGCGCCCTTGCCCTTGTTCACCCGCGGAAAATCCGCGCGCCTGATCAGCAAATCGACGCTCGCGGCCCCGGCTTCGAGCGCCGTGGCGGCGCTGTCCATCGCCGATGCGCCACCGCCGACCACTGCCACGCGCTTGCCGGCGAGCGTGCGGTAATCGTACGCATCGGACGAATGCGCCCAGCGGCCGCGCGGCAAGCCGTCGATGAAACCGGGCAGCGCGGGTCCGCCCAGGCCGTCGCGGCCGGTCGCCACCACGACGCGGCGCGCGTAGACATCGAAGCGCTTCTGATGCGCCTGCACGCTCAGCACGACGAGACCGTCGGCGCGCGGCGTGATCGCTTCGATCGTGTGGTCGTTGCGCACGTCGAGCGCGAGCACGCGGCGATACCAGATCAGATATTCCATCCATTGCAGGCGGTCGATCTTGTCGAGCGCCTGCCACGCCTGCGCGCCGAACTGAGCCTCGAACCACGCGCGGAACGTCAGCGCGGGCAATCCCAGAGCCGGTCCGGTGAGTTGCTTGGGCGAGCGCAGCGTTTCCATGCGCGCGGTCGTGGCCCAGGGACCTTCCAGTCCCTGCGGCGAACGGTCGAAGATGCGCGCCCGCACGCCCAGCAGCTTGAGGGCCGCGGCGGCCGCCAGTCCGGCCATGCCGCCGCCGATCACCGCGACGTCCAGCACTTCGCCGCCGTCGTGGGTCTTGCCGATCACCCATTCCCGCGCGGGCAATTCGAGCAGGGAGAGGTCTTCGGCCAATCGTGCTTCAAGCGCTTCGAGCGCCGCGAGGCCGCTGGGTGGATTCGATGAGGCGATAGTGTCGGGGCTCACGTGGTGTGCTCTTCGATCGGATTGAGAACGTCGTTGGGCGCGTCGTAAAGCGCCTGAAGGATCGCGCCGTGCTGGCTCGCGTCGTGCAGAACGAAGTCGGGCAGGATCTCGGCGGCGGCCTGCGCGAGCGCTTGCGCCGCGGCAACGGTCGCCGCGCTCGGCGGACGGAATTCCGGCGTGATGACGCCGAACAGGAACGCGATGCGGATATCGAGCGGACGGATCACCACGCCTTCGACCGGCAGACCGAGCGCCGTCACCGGTTCCAGCACGGCGAGCCCGAGACCCGCGCGCACCGCGCCGAGCGCGTTCAACGACGAATTCGTTTCGATCACGCCGGCCGTGCGCACGCCCGCCTGCGCGAACGCCGCATCGAGGCGCGGCCGCAGCCGGTAGGGGTTTTGCATCGTGACGAGGCGCCGGTTGGCGAAGTCGCTCAAGGCGATCCGCGGCGCTTGGGCGAGCGGGTCGTCGGCGCGCACGGCGGCGACGCATGCGGTTTCGCCGATCCAGTGCACGAGCACGCCGCGATGTTCGAGCGGCAGGCTCGACACGCCGATATCGACGATGCCGTTCAGCACGGCATCGACCACCTGTTCGGGCGCTGCGCTGCGCAAATGGACGGATTCGAGCGGATGACTCCGATCGAGCAGGGCCAGCGCGCGGGGCACCAGTCCGGCGGCGAGCGCGGACGTCGCGGCGAGCGTGACGGGCGGCGGCGACTGCCGGGCGATCTGTTCGGCGCGCGCCTTGACCTGACGCAGATGGGCCAGCGTGCGTTCGACGTCCTGGTAGAGCTGCGACGCCTCGCGCGTAGGCGCGACGCGCGGCCCGAAGCGCTGGAATAGCGGATAGCCGATTTCGGCTTCCAGTTCCTGAATGGAGCGCGTCACGGCCGGCTGCGATCGCCCGAGCAGGCGCCCGGCAGCGGTGACGCTCCCGGCGGATATCACTGCGGCAAACGCCTCCAGTTGGCGAATTTCCATGGATACGCGAGCCTGGTTGATCGAATCGATGAATTCGGAAAATGCATTCTTACGCGGGAAGCATGCAAATTGCAAATTATTAAAAATTCTTTGCATAGGGCGCCGCGTGGAAAGGGCGCCGACGTCCGGGCGATTGATGCGCTGCGGGATCGCTGTCGGCAGGCTGGTCGTATGGAGGGCCGGCGGAGCCGGGTCGTTCGGCGGGCAGGGAGCGGGTCGATTCCGGAGGAGGGGGGCCGAACGGGAGGAGACACCGGCTATCGCCGGAATCAGATCGCGGGTCATCGGCCCCGATGGTCCGGAGCCGATGACAGCAGTGGCTTGATCGGCTACGAGAAATCGATCAGCACTTTCATCGCCTTCGACCGGTCACCTGCCTTCTGAAATGCCTGCAGGCAATCGCGATAAGGAAACACCTCGGAAATCAGCGGCTTTACGTCGACGAGTCCCTTGTTCAGCAACTCGACCGCCATGGCGAACTCCTCGTGGAACCGGAACGCGCCGCGGAGATCGAGCTCCTTCGCGACGATCGCGTTCATCGGCAGCGGCGCATCGCCGCCGAGTCCGACCTGAACGATCACGCCGCGCGGCCGGATCACGTCGAGCGCCGCGCGCAGCGCTGCCGCGTTGCCGCTTGCCTCGAACAGCACGTCGAAGCTGCCTTTGTTCTGCGCGAACGGCTGCAGCGCATCGGGCGTTTCCATCACGTTGAACGCTTCGTCGGCGCCGACGAGGCGGGCGCTTTCGAGTGGAAGGGCGCTGACATCCGTCGCGACGATGTGCGCGGCGCCCCCACGCCGCGCGGCGGCGACGATCAGCGCGCCGATCGGACCGCAACCGGTCACGAGTACGCGCTTGCCGAGCAGCGGGCCCGCGCGTCGCACCGCGTGCAACGCGACGGACAACGGCTCGGCCATCGCCGCTTCGGCGTCGCTGAGCGTATCGGCGACGGCGTGGGCCTGCGATTTGTCGATGACCACTTCCTGGCGGAACGCGCCTTGCACGTGAGGCGTGCGCATTGCGCTGCCGTAGTAGCGCATGTCGAGGCAATGGTTCTGCAAGCCTTGCTGGCAATACTCGCACTGCCCGCACGGACGGCTGGGGCTGATCGCGATGCGCGTGCCGTTCGGCACGCCGGTCACGGCCGAACCCGCTGCCGTCACGACGCCCGCGACCTCATGCCCGAGCACCATCGGCTCCTTGATGCGGACCGTGCCGAAGCCGCCGTGATTGAAGTAATGCAGATCCGAACCGCAGATGCCGCCGGTCCGCACGCGGACGAGCAGCTGATCGGCTTCGGGAGCCGGCGTCGGAACCTCTTCGATACGAAGATCGCGCGGGGCGTGAATGACGAGTGCATGCATGAGTTGAGTCTCCATCAAGATATCGTTCGTTGATTGCCGGCGGGGGGCGATCGAATGAGGGGCGAAGTGCTACTCCACCGCCTTCATCATCTCCTCCACCACCTTCTTCGCGTCCCCGAACACCATCATCGTCTTGTCCATATAGAA
>NZ_FCOB02000052.1 GCF_001545075.1 Caballeronia ptereochthonis | reverse complement strand
GAGCGCGCCTGCCAGCACGGCGCCCGTGCCCGCGCCCGAAAAAGGCGGCGGCACGACGCCGGTGATCGTCGGCATCGTGATCGCGGTGATCGCCGTCCTGCTGCTCATGATGCGGCGCGGCAAGCGGCGCCAGGCGAAGGTCGAAGACGACGATCGCGCGCCTCGCTCGTTCCGCACCCTGGAGGAAGCGCAAGCCGATGCGGACGCGCGCAATGAAGCGCTCGGAACGGCGGACGCGGCGTCGGCCGCAGGCATCGCCGCGGTAGCCGGTGCGGCGGGCAAATCGGTCGAGCGATCCGAACCGGATGCGGTCGCGGCAAGCCCGACGCCTTCCGAGGACGAACTGCCTCCGCCGACCGAGGCGCGTGCAGCAGCGTCCGGGCCCGCTGCCAGCGCGGCGAAAGAAGCCGCGCCGTTCGCGCCCGTTGCGCCTGCGGCCCGACATCCCGATTTCGTTCCGCCGCTGCCCGACGCTCCGCGGAGCGCGGTGGAAACGGACGAACCGCGAGCCGGTCGGTCCGCGGAGCACGAGGCTGAAAAATGGCAAGCGGAGGAGCGTGAAGCCGCGGCGCGGCAGGCGGCCGCACAAGAGGCCGAAGAGCAGGAAAATCGCGCGCGGGAAGCCGCCGCACGGGAAGCGCTCGCCCGCGAACTGGCCGCGCGCGAAGTCGACTCGCGGGAGGCCGAACTGCGCGAGTTGACCGGCCGCGAGGAGCAGGCGCGGGAAGCCGCCGCACGCGAAATCATTGCGCGCGAAGCCGAGCTTCGCGAACTGAGGGCGCGGAGCGCCGACGAACAGGCGGCGCTCGAAGCGCAGCAACGCCCGGGCCTTGAGCTCGACGAGGAACCCGCGCTCGCGCACAGTTTCCCGATGCCCAAGTTCCCGCAAGAGGCGATTCAGGCGCTCGACTCGCTCGACATGGGCTTGCCGCCTCGCATGGAGCTGAAGCTCAATCAGCCCGGTACGGCGGAACCCGCAACGGCCACGCCGCCGCCTGTCGCGAGCACGCCGCCTTCGACGCTCGAACCGCCTCCGCGCGAAGCACGCCTCGAAGCATCGCCGAGCTCCGGGGCGGCGGGCGCGCAGTCGATCGAGCAGGCGCCGTTCGTGCCTCAGCCGGTGGCCCAGCCGAATCCGGCGCAGCAAGCCGATTCCGTCGCGAAGCAGCCGCAGTCGGTGGCTTCGCAGATCGAGGCGGGCACCGCGGGTGCGGCGTCGGTCGCGGGCTTGGGCGCGACGAAGTTCGGGCCGCTGAGCCTCGATTTCGATCTCGGCCCGTCGTCGAGCGCGACCGAGCCGCTGCCCGCCCTGACGTCCGCGCAACTGGCTACTATCGCGCGCAACAAGCTTGAGCTCGCCGCCGAATACATCGAACTGGGCGACCTTCAGGGCGCGCGGACCCTGCTGCAGGAAGTGATCGAATCGAACGATCCGGCGACGCGCCAGCAGGCCGCCACCCTTCTTTCGACGCTGGCTCCGCACTCCTGAGATGCGTATTGCTTTAGGCATTCAGTACGACGGTTCGGCGTTCTGCGGCTGGCAATCCCAGCCGCACGGCAAGACGGTGCAGAACCAACTGGAGCGCGCGCTCGCGGAGTTCGCGCAGACGCCGCTGCAGACGGTCGTGGCCGGCCGCACGGATACCGGCGTTCACGGCCTCGGCCAAGTGGTGCATTTCGATACCGATCTGGACCGTGCCGAGTTCTCGTGGGTGCGCGGCACGAACGCCTTCCTGCCGGATACGATCGCGGTGCAGTGGGCGAAGCCGATGCCCGATGACTTCCACGCGCGTTTCGCGGCCTTCGAGCGCACGTACTTTTACGTCCTGTACGTCAATCCGGTGCGTTCACCCATGCTGACGAAACGCGCGGGATGGGTGCACACGCCGCTCGACGTCGCCGCGATGCGCGAGGCCACCGCGTGCCTGATCGGCGAGCACGATTTCTCGTCGTTCCGCGCGGCGGATTGCCAGTCGAAAACCCCGGTGAAGCACGTCTATCGGATCGACGTGCGCAAGCAGGGCGATTTCATCCACTTCCGGTTCCGCGCCAACGCGTTCCTGCATCACATGGTGCGCAACCTGATGGGATGCTTCGTCGCGATCGGCCGGGGCCGTCATCCCGCTTCGTGGATGGCCGAAGTCCTCGCCGCGCGCGACCGCCGCGCCGCCGCGCCTACCTTCATGCCCGACGGGCTGTATCTGGCCGAGGTGGGCTATCCTGAACACTTCGCGGTGCCGCCGCCGCATATCGCCAGCATGCCCTGGAGCGCAATCTGGGCGGAGCCGAAATGACCGAAACTGATTTGCATCGCACCCGCATCAAGCTGTGTGGACTGTCCCGCGTCGAGGACGTGCAGCACGCCATCGCGCTCGGCGCGGATGCCGTGGGCTTCGTGTTCTATCCGCCGAGCCCGCGCTCGGTGAGCGTCGCACAGGCGGTCGAACTGGCGCGGTACGTGCCGCCCCTCGTGTCGGCCGTGGGGCTTTTCGTGAACGCGACACCCGGGTGGATCCGGGAAGTCACGTCGAACGTGCCGCTTTCGCTGCTGCAGTTTCACGGCGACGAAACGCCGGAAAAATGCGAAGAACTCGCCGAAATTGCGGGTTTATCCTATTGGCGCGCACTGCGTATTGGGCCTGATGCGTCGACGGCCCATTTGATAGAATCGTCTCTTGAATTCAAAGCCGCAGGCGGCCTTCTGCTCGACGCTCTCGTCGAGGGCTTCGGCGGCGGTGGAAAGGTATTCGATTGGTCACTTATCCCAACAGATCTCGGGCATCGGGCCGTTTTGAGTGGTGGGTTGAACGCGCAAAACGTCAGTGACGCCATTCGGCGCGTGCGCCCGTACGCGGTCGATGTCTCGAGCGGCATCGAAGTGCCGGGCGCCAAGGGCGTGAAGGATCCCGCCCGAATGGCGGCATTCGTGCGCGCGGTGCGCGCGGCGGATGCCGGATGAATCGAACGTGAGCCGCACTGCCGGCTCGCGGAACCGAGAGAGTGACGCAATGTACAACTTGCCAGACGAAAGAGGCCACTTCGGCCAGTATGGAGGCGTGTTCGTCTCCGAAACGCTCATCCACGCGCTCGATGAGTTGCGCGTCGCGTATGAAGCGGCACGTCAAGATCCCGAGTTTCTCGCCGAATACGAGTATGAGCTCAAGCATTACGTCGGCCGTCCTTCGCCGATTTATCACGCGAAGCGCTGGAGCGACATGCTCGGCGGCGCGCAGCTTTACCTGAAGCGCGAGGACCTGAATCACACCGGCGCGCACAAGGTGAACAACGTGATCGGCCAGGCGCTGCTCGCCCGCAAGATGGGCAAGCCGCGCGTGATCGCGGAAACCGGCGCGGGCCAGCACGGCGTGGCGACGGCGACGATCGCGGCGCGCTTCGGCATGGAGTGCGTCGTCTACATGGGCGCGGAGGACGTGCGCCGCCAGGCCGCGAACGTCTATCGCATGAAGCTCCTCGGCGCGACGGTCGTGCCGGTCGAATCCGGCTCGAAGACGCTCAAGGACGCGCTCAACGAAGCCATGCGCGACTGGGTGACGAACGTCGAGAACACGTTCTACATCATCGGCACGGTGGCGGGTCCGCATCCGTATCCGATGATGGTGCGCGATTTCCAGCGCGTGATCGGCGACGAATGCCGCGTGCAGATGCCCGAAATGACCGGCCGCCAGCCGGACGCCGTGATTGCCTGCGTCGGCGGCGGTTCGAACGCGATGGGCATCTTTTATCCGTATATCGACGATGAGGACGTCAGGCTGATCGGCGTCGAAGCCGCGGGCGACGGCATCGATACGGGCCGCCATGCCGCCTCGCTGATGGGCGGCAGCCCCGGCGTGCTGCACGGCAACCGCACGTACCTGTTGCAGGACGAGAACGGCCAGATCATCGAGACGCATTCGGTGTCGGCGGGCCTCGACTATCCGGGCGTCGGTCCCGAGCACGCGTGGCTGAAGGACACGGGCCGCGCGGAGTACGTCGGCATCACCGACGACGAAGCGCTCAAGGCCTTCCACGACTGCTGCCGCATCGAGGGCATCATCCCGGCGCTCGAATCGAGCCACGCGCTCGCTTACGGGGCGAAGCTCGCGAAGACGCTGCCGCGCGACAAGGTGCTGCTCGTCAATCTGTCGGGCCGGGGCGACAAGGACATGCATACGGTCGCCGAGCGATCGGGCATCCAGTTCTGAGCCCATAGCAGATGCGCACCGTCATCGACGAGCCGTTGTCCGTCGGCGCTCTCACGGGCGCCGGCGCCGACATCCGCAACCGCGATTTCCTGGCCGATGCCGCGACCATTCCCGACGCGTCGATCGATCTGATCGTTGCGGATCCGCCCTATGGTCTGGGCAAGGATTACGGGAACGATTCGGACATGCTGTCCGGCGACGCCTTTCTGGAGTGGACGTATCGCTGGCTCGATCTGGCGATCCCGAAACTCAAGGCGAGTGGCTCGTTGTACATCTTCTGCACCTGGCAGTATTCGCCCGAGCTGTTCGTGTTCCTCAAGCGCCGTCTCCTGATGATCAACGAAATCGTCTGGGACCGGCGCGTGCCGAGCATGGGCGGAACGACGCGTAAATTCACCTCGGTGCACGACAACATCGGCTATTTCGCGGTATCGAAGGATTACTACTTCGATCTCGATCCGGTGCGCATTCCCTACGACGCAGAGACGAAAAAGGCGCGCTCGCGCAAGATCTTCGAAGGCAGCAAGTGGCTGGAGCTCGGCTACAACCCGAAGGATGTCTGGTCGGTGTCGCGGCTGCACAGGCAGCACGCGGAGCGCGTGGATCATCCGACGCAAAAGCCGCTGGAGATCGTCGAGCGCATGGTGCTGGCGAGCTGCCCGCCGGGCGGCCGCGTGCTCGATCCGTTCATGGGCAGCGGCACGACGGCGGTTGCGTGCGCGCGTCATGGACGCGAGTTCACGGGCTATGAGATCAATGCGGATTACTGCGCGATCGCGGAAGGCCGCATCGCCGAAGCGCGCGCTGCGCGGCTTCGGGCAAGCGCGCCGGCCCGTCCGCGCCGCAAGGCGCTCATAGCAACGGATGCCGCCGCGCAGACCGCAAAATAGCGAAAGTTGCGCCGATTTTCGTCGCTGATCGCGTCAGATGCCGGAAAGGCTCTGACGCAAACGAATACGACTTCGAGAATTCTCATGTCCCGTATCAAGAACACTTTTGCGGCGCTGGCCGCGCAGGGCAGGAAAGGTCTGATCCCGTTCATCACGGCCGGCGATCCGAATCCCGAGCAGACCGTCGAACTCATGCACGCGCTGGCGAAGGGCGGGGCGGATGTCATCGAGCTGGGCGTGCCGTTTTCGGACCCGATGGCCGACGGCCCCGTCATCCAGCGTTCGTCCGAGCGGGCGCTCGCGCGCGGCGTGACGCTGAAAAGCGTGCTCGCCGATGTCGCGCGCTTCCGCGAAACCGACGACAAGACGCCAGTCGTGCTGATGGGCTATGCCAATCCGATCGAGCGCATGGGCGCCGACGCCTTCGCCAAGGCGGCGAAGGAAGCGGGCGTCGACGGCGTGCTGGTGGTCGATTACCCGCCCGAGGAAGCCGAGAGCTTCGGCGCGGCGATGCGCGCCTCCGGCATCGATCCGATCTTCCTGCTCGCGCCGACTTCCACCGACGAGCGCGTCGCGGCGGTCGGCAAGATAGCGAGCGGCTATGTCTATTACGTATCGCTCAAGGGCGTGACCGGCGCGGCAAATCTGGACGTTTCCAGCATCGCGAGTAAAATCCCGGCCATCAAGTCGCATGTGCCCCTGCCGATCGGCGTCGGTTTCGGCATTCGCGACGCGCAAACCGCGCGCGCCGTCGCCGATGTCGCGGACGCCGTCGTCATCGGCAGCCGTCTCGTGCAACTGCTCGAGGAGGCGCAGCCGGACACCGCGGCCGCGTCGCTGACGAGCTTCATCGCCGGGATTCGCCAGGCGCTCGACGCCGCAAAGTAAAACATGCGCCGCCGCGGCCCGCCCGATTCGGGCGCGCCGCGCGGCGACCGATCAGTCAAGGAAAAACGATGAGCTGGCTCGACAAACTGCTGCCGCCGAAGATCAAGCAAACGGATCCCAAAAGCCGCAAGGGCATTCCCGAAGGCCTCTGGGTGAAGTGTCCGTCGTGCGAGGCCGTGCTGTATCGCAACGACGTCGAGGCGAACCTGCATGTCTGCCCGAAGTGCAGTCATCACATGCGCATCGGCGCGCGCGAGCGGCTCGATCGCCTGCTCGATCCGGAAGGCCGCTACGAGATCGGCCAGGAAGTGGTGCCGATCGACGCGCTCAAGTTCAAGGACAGCCGCAAGTACCCGGATCGCATCAAGGAAGCGATGGACGACACCGGCGAAACCGACGCGATGGTCGTCATGGGCGGCGCGATCCATACGATTCCCTGCGTGGTCGCGTGCTTCGAATTCTCGTTCATGGGCGGCTCGATGGGCTCGGTGGTCGGCGAGCGCTTCGTGCGCGGCGCGCGCAACGCGCTCGAACAGAACGTGCCGTTCATCTGCTTCACGGCGTCGGGCGGCGCGCGCATGCAGGAAAGCCTGCTTTCGCTCATGCAGATGGCCAAAACCACTGCGTTGCTGACGAAACTGTCGGACGCCAAGCTGCCGTTCATCTCCGTACTGACCGACCCGACGATGGGCGGCGTATCCGCGAGCTTCGCGTTCCTGGGCGACGTGGTGATCGCCGAGCCGAAGGCGCTGATTGGCTTCGCCGGCCCGCGCGTGATCGAGCAGACCGTGCGCGAGAAGCTGCCGGAAGGTTTCCAGCGCGCCGAATTCCTGTTGCAGAAGGGCGCGATCGACATGATCGTCGATCGCCGCAAGATGCGCGAAGAACTCGCCCAATTGATGGCGCTGATGACGCGGCAGCCCGCCGATTCCGTCGCCTGATCCTTCAGTATGCAGCGCCGCGCCGCGCGTGAACCCCGCGAGGTTCCGCGCGGCGTTTTTGCTTTCTCGATCTCGAAAATGAACACTTTCCCCACCCTGGACGCCTGGCTTGCCCATCTGGAAGCGGCGCATCCGGTCGGCATCGACATGGGCCTCGCGCGCATCGGGCGCGTGAAGGAAGCGCTCGGACTGAACTTCGCGTGTCCCGTCATCACGGTCGGCGGCACCAACGGCAAGGGCTCGACGTGCGCGATCATCGAAACGATTCTGCTGCGCGCGGGCTATCGCGTGGGCTGCCATACCTCGCCGCATCTGCTGTCGTTCAACGAGCGCGCGCGCATCGACGGCGCGGAGGCGACCGACGCCGAGTTGCTCGAGCACTTCGAGGCGGTGGAAAAGGCGCGCGCGAGCCTGCCGGAGCCCGTCTCGCTGACGTACTTCGAATTCACGACGCTCGCGATCCTGCATCTCTTCGCGTCGCGCGGGCTGGATGCGGTGATCCTGGAAGTCGGGCTCGGCGGGCGTCTGGACGCAGTGAATATCGTCGATACGGACTGCGCGGTGATCACGAGCATCGACATCGACCATACGGACTATCTCGGCGACACGCGCGAGAAGATCGGTTTCGAGAAGGCGGGCATTTTCCGGCCGGGCAAGCCCGCCATTTGCGGCGATCCTTCTCCGCCACAGAGCCTCGTCGATCATGCCGAGGCGATCGGCGCGGATTTGTGGCTCGTCGGGCGGGATTTCCGCTATGAGGCGCAGCCCGGCAACGAGCGCCAGCAGTGGAGCTACATCGGCCGCGAGCAGCGGCGCTCGGCGCTGGCGTATCCGGCTTTGCGCGGCGCGAACCAGCTGATCAACACCGCGGCGGCGCTGGCCGCGCTCGAATCCTTGCGCGAACGCCTGCCGGTGTCGGCGCAGGACATTCGCCTCGGGCTCGCCAACGTCGAGCTGCCGGGCCGTTTCCAGGTGTTGCCCGGCAAGCCGCAGATCATCCTCGACGTTGCGCACAATCCTCACGCGGCCGCGGTTTTGGCGCAAAATCTCGGCAATATGGGCTATTTTCCATACACTTACGCGGTGTTCGGCGCCATGCGCGACAAGGACATCGAAGGGGTGGTGAAACATCTGAAGGGCGAGATCGATCACTGGAACGTCACCGCCTTGCCGACACCGCGCGGCGCGTCCGCCGAGCAGCTGGAACATGCGTTGCGCGACGCCGGTGTCAACGACGGGCCCGATAGCAGCGTTTCTCGCTTTGAAACACCCGCGGCAGCTTTCCAAGATGCGTTAAGCCGGGCGTCCGAAAATGATAGAATTTTGGTTTTCGGCAGTTTCTACACGGTAGCGGGCGTCATGGCCTACCGTAAGTCGCAGCATCATTGAGCAGCATCACTGAGACGGTCGGCCGTCAGCACCAAACGATACATGGGACTCTTCTCGTTCGGCAAGAAAGACGACTCCGGTCGCGACGCATATTCCGATTCCTCACGCGGCACGCGTCAGACCGTCCGCACGGAACGCCGCACGCGCAGGACCGACCGTAGCGAACGCACCGACGCCGACGCGATGATGCTCGACCCCACCCTGCCCGAGAAGCAGCGCGCCCGGCGCCGGCTGGTCGGCGCGATCGCGCTGGTTCTGGCAGCGGTGATCATCCTGCCGATGGTGCTCGATTCACGCCCGAAGCCCGTTACCGACGATATTTCCATCGACATTCCCAATCGTCCCGCGCCGGCCGTCAAGCAGTCGCGCGATGCGACCGACGCCGATACGCAAGCCGGGGTCGCGCATGAAGGTCCGGCAGGCGCATCTGGCGGCGTCGCGGCGGGCATAACCCAGCCGCAGGCCGCCGCGCCGGCTACGGCCGCACAGGCCAAGCCCGAGCCCAAGGAACAACCCAAGCCCGAGGCGAAGCCGGAAGCGAAGCCGTCGACGTCCAGACCGGCCGCCAGCGCTGGCCAGAGCGCGAAGCCGCAGGCCGCCGAGCCGTCCGAGGAAGCCAACGCGAACACCGCGGCGAACGCCGCCGCCGGCGCCGCGAACACGCCGTCTTCGCCGGCCGGCAGCCGCTTCGTGCTGCAGATCGGCCAGTTCGACGACGAAACCGCCGCGCAGAACTGGGTCAACAAGTTGAAAGCCGCGGGCGTGCCCGCATATCTCGAACATCGCAAGCAGTCGGATGGCTCGACGCGCGCGCTGTTGCGTGCGGGACCGTTTCCGGATCGCGCGTCGGCTTCGGCCGCGCTCGTGAAGGTGCGCCAGGCCGGTCTCGGCGGCGGCAGCCGTTCGGCATCGAACTAAGCGCGCTCGATGTTTACCGCGTTCGACTACGCCGTGATGGCCGTGATCGGCCTGTCCGCCCTGCGCGGAATGTGGCGCGGCCTGCTTGCGGAGGCGTTCGGGCTGGTCGGCTGGGTCGCCGCCATTCTGATCGCCGGGCGTTTCGTCGGGCTCGTCGTGCCCTATATCCCGGCGACGTGGCCGGGCGGCGCCCTCACGCAATGGCTCGTGGCGTTCCTGCTGGTGGTCGCGGCGGTGCTGCTCCTGTCGAGCGTGCTGTCGGCGCTGCTGACGCGCATGACGGAAGTGACCGGCCTGCGCGGCGTGGACCGCTCGCTCGGCCTGCTGTTCGGCCTCGTGAGAGGCGCTATATTGGTAGTGATTCTGGTCGCCCTGGCTGGCTTGACCGAACTGCCGCAGAAAGATTTCTGGCGCAATGCGTTGCTGAGGCCGATGGCCGAGCAGGGCGTGCGCGAACTGAAACCGCTGCTCCCCGATACGCTCGCCGCGTATGTGCATGTCGCCCCCGCTTCGAGCGGTCTGGCGCCAGACGCCGCACAATAGACGAACGGCCGGCTACATGGGGACCGCGAGACGGCTCGAAGACGCACTTCGAATCGGCCTCTGTGCGACCTCCGTGCGGCCGATTCCGAGAGAAGCGCCGATGTGAGCCGGCATCGCCTCGTCTACCCGTTTCGACTCTTTGAAGGACCATGCCATGTGCGGCATCGTAGGTGTAGTTTCCCAAAATCCCGTCAATCAGCTGATCTATGACAGCCTGCTCCTGCTGCAGCATCGCGGTCAGGACGCGGCGGGCATCGCCACGGCGAACGGCAATAACTTCCACATGCACAAGGCCAACGGCATGGTGCGCGACGTGTTCCGCACGCGCAACATGCGCAGCCTGCCGGGCAACGTCGGCATCGGCCAGGTGCGGTATCCGACCGCCGGTTCCGCATCGAGCGAGGAAGAAGCGCAGCCGTTTTACGTGAACGCGCCGTTCGGGATCATCCTCGCGCACAACGGCAATCTCACGAACTGGATGCAACTGAAGGACGAGATGTTCCGCGTCGATCGCCGGCACATCAACACCGCATCCGACACCGAAGTGCTCCTCAACGTGTTCGCGCACGAACTGCAGCTCGCGAGCTCGGGCCTGCAGCTCGACGCCGCCGCGCTGTGGAAGGCGGTCGCGGGCGTGCATCGCCGCGTGAAGGGTTCGTATGCGATCGTCTCGCTGATCGCGGGCTACGGTCTCGTGGCCTTCCGCGATCCGTTCGGCATTCGCCCGCTCGTGCTCGGCAAGCTGGAAACGGCGACGGGCGTCGAGTGGATGGTCGCGTCGGAATCGGTGGCGATCGAAGGCATCGGGTTCGAATTCGTGCGCGATGTCGAGCCGGGCGAGGCGATCTTCATCGACAGCGACGGCAATCTGCACAGCCATCAATGCGCCGAAAAGCCGGTGCTCAATCCCTGCATCTTCGAGCTCGTGTATCTCGCGCGCCCGGACTCCTGCCTCGACGGCGTGCCGGTCTATAACGCGCGCCTGCGCATGGGCGACTATCTCGCCGAGAAGATCAAGCGCGTGCTGCCGGATGTGCCGATCGACGTCGTGATGCCGATTCCCGATTCCTCGCGCCCCGCGGCGATGCAGGTGGCCGCCAAGCTCGGCGTCGAATATCGCGAGGGCTTCTTCAAGAACCGCTACGTGGGCCGTACCTTCATCATGCCGGGCCAGGCGGTGCGCAAGAAGTCGGTGCGCCAGAAGCTCAACGCCATGGGCATCGAGTTCAAGGGCAAGAACGTGCTGATCGTCGACGATTCGATCGTGCGCGGCACGACCTCCCATGAAATCGTGCAGATGGCCCGCGATGCCGGCGCGAACAAGGTGATCTTCGCGTCCGCCGCGCCGCCGGTGAAGTTCCCGAACGTGTACGGCATCGACATGCCGACGCGCGGCGAACTCGTCGCGCATGGCCGCAGCGATGAGGAAGTCGCGCGCATGATCGGCGCGGATTATCTCGTCTATCAGGACGTGGAAGACCTGAAGAACGCGATCCGCGACATCAACCCGAAGCTCAAGGAATTCGAAGCCTCGTGCTTCGACGGCAACTACATCACCGGCGACGTGACGACCGATTATCTGGATCGCATCGAGTCTGCGCGTCTCGCACCGCAATCGCAGTCGGACCGCGACGCGGCGAGCGAAGCGCAGGAGGGCGGCATGGCGCGCTCACAGTTGCATCTGCAACTATCGGTGGAGTGATGCGTCGATAGCGTTTCGGTCGTAGTTCCGAACGGGCCCGCTTCGTCGACCGAGACAAGCGGGCTTTTTTGCGTCGCGAGCCTGAAAAACGGAGAGAAAAAACATGGACGACAACCTGAACTTCAATACGCTCGCCGTACGCGCCGGCACCTTGCGCAGCGAATTCAACGAGCATGCGGAGGCGCTGTTTCTCACGTCGAGCTTCTGTTTCTCGACCGCCGCGGAAGCCGCCGAGCGCTTCAGGAACGCCGAAGAGGCTTACACGTACTCGCGCTTCACCAACCCGACCGTCACGATGTTCCAGAACCGCCTCGCCGCGCTCGAAGGCGGTGAGGCCTGCATGGCGACGGCATCGGGCATGTCGGCGATCCTGTCGGTCGTGATGGCGTCGATGCAGCAGGGCGATCACATCGTCAGTTCGAAGAGCCTGTTCGGTTCGACGATCGGCATGTTCACGCAGATTTTCCCGAAGTTCGGCATCACGACCACATTCGTCGATCCGGCGAAGCCCGAGGAATGGCAGGCGGCCCTCAAGCCCGAGACGAAGATGTTCTTTCTGGAGACGCCGTCGAATCCGTTGACGGAGATCGCCGATATCGAAGCGATTGGCAAGATTGCGAAGGCGGCCGGCGCGCTCTTCGTCGTCGATAACTGCTTTTGCAGCCCGGCCTTGCAGCAACCGCTCAAGCTCGGCGCGGATGTCGTGATGCATTCGGCCACCAAGTTCCTCGACGGCCAGGGGCGCGTGCTCGGCGGCGCGCTGGTGGGCTCGAAGCGCTTCATCATGGAGACCGTGTTTCCCTTCGTGCGCAGCGCCGGCCCGACGATGTCGGCGTTCAACGCGTGGGTCTTGCTGAAGGGCATGGAGACGCTGGCGCTGCGCGTCGAGAAGCAATCGGCGAATGCACTGGAGATCGCCCGCTGGCTCGAAGCGCATCCGGCCGTGAATCGCGTGTTCTATCCGGGGCTGGAATCGCATCCGCAATACGAGATCGCGAAGAAGCAGCAGAAGGCGGGTGGCGCGATCGTGTCGTTCGAGTTGAAGGGCGACGCGCAGGAGCAACAGCGCGCGAATGCGTGGCGCGTGATCGATGGGACGAAGCTCTGCTCGATCACCGGCAACCTCGGCGACACGCGCACGACCATCACGCATCCGTCGACGACGACTCACGGACGCCTGACGACCGAGGTGCGGGAAGCGGCGGGCATACGGGAAGGGCTGATACGTCTTGCTGTCGGTCTCGAGGACCCGGCGGATATCCGCGCCGATCTGGAGCGCGGCCTGCGCTAGCCTGTGCTAGTGCGCGCGCGGCGCTTTCATGCCGCTCGCGCGCCATTGCCCCGGCGCGATGCCGAAGCGTCTCGTGAACGCGTGCGTGAATGCGCTCTGATCGGCGAAACCGACGTCGAGCGCGATATCGATGAGCGTCGTGCGCGGATCGGCGAGCAGCGTGAGCGCCGTGTCGAGACGCAGGCGATGCAGATAGCGATGCGGCGTCTCGCCGAACGCTTCGTTGAAGAGCTGATGAAAACGCCGCATGCCGAAACCGCAATGCGCGGCGAGATCGGCGATGCGCAGCGGCTCGGACAGATGCAGACGCAACCATCGGTCGATGCGCGCGAAGTCGAGACCGCGCAGCGCGTCCAGCGCGGCATCGCCGGTGCCGTGCATCAGCGCGCCGCACAGATGCGCGGCGGCTTGCCAGGCGAAGCGCTCGGAACCACATGCGTCATGAGCATTCGCGCATTGCGCGACATCGGCGACGAGTCGCGTCACGCGCGGATCGATCGCGATGGGGCGCGCCCGCTCGAAGAAACGCTCGGGCACCGCGATCGAAGCGGCGGGCAGATCGAGCACGAGCTGGCGGTTGTCGCCGTCGGCCCAGTAATCGTGGCGTGCGCCCGCCGGAATGATCCACGCGCCGCTGTGATCGATACGCGCGCCGTTGCCATCGACGGCCATTTCCATCGACCCGTCAAGGCCCAGCACGATCTGGTGAAAGTCGTGCACGTCCGACGCCTGCGTTGCGTCATAGCGGCGCAGCGACACGGCGGGACGAGGCAGCAGCGCGCTCATGCAGACAAGGCTCAGACGTCGAGCAGTTCCACTTCGAACACGAGCGTGGCGTTCGGCGGAATCACGCCACCCGCGCCGCGCGCGCCATAGCCGAGTTGCGGCGGAATCGTGAGGCGGCGCACGCCGCCCACCTTCATGCCCTGGACGCCTTCGTCCCAGCCCTTGATGACCATGCCGCCGCCGAGCACGAAGGCGAACGGATCGTTGCGGTCCTTGCTCGAATCGAACTTCTGGCCATCGGTGAGCCAGCCCGTGTAATGCACGCTGACCGTCTTGCCCGCGACGGCTTCGGCGCCTTCGCCCACGGTGAGGTCTTCGTATTTGAGACCGGAATCGGTCGTGACAGTCGACATGGTTGCTCCCTGGTTGCCCGGTCATCGGCGATGGATGAGCCGGTGGTCGAAACCATCATTGTAAAACGTCGCAGGGAAGCGGGCGGCGCGCATACGCCGCCTCGAAGGCATGCGCGCTCAGAGATGACGGCCGCGCGGACCGAAGCGCGAGCCGATGCGCGGCCCGAGCTCCGGCGTCACATGCCTGCCGATCGACGTGCCGATGTTGGCGCCGGTCTGCGACTCTTCCATCGCGGCGGCCGCGGCGTTGTCGCCGACGCTCTGCCTCGCGAGCTTGAGTGCCCGCACGCGCACATAGGCCATCGCGATCAGCGTCCACGGCGCGAGATAGGCGAACTCGGGCACGGAGACCATCATCATCGTCCAGGTCGCGGCGCAACACTGGCGCAGCGCCATGCCGCGCGCGTCCCAGTCGAGCCTGAACGCGGGATAGAGCATCAGCGCGCTGATGAACACGGTGCCGACGACACCCGTATTGACGAGCAGCGTCGAGAACAGGTCGGTCGAGCGGATATAGCCGAAGCCGATGCCGAAGATCTGATTGAGCGGCGACGCGTGGAACCACAGCCGCATCGACTCGAGGAACAGCAGGGAGCGGTCGGAGCCCGATTCGGTCTTCTGCTCGAGCTTGTCGGTCACCATCTGCTTGAAGAGATCGGCGATGTAGTCCTGCGCGATATAGGCGATCACGCACAGCACGAAGAGGCCGATGAGCGCCTTGACCGGATTGAGGCCGAGCCTGCGCACGCGGATCAGCGCGTACACCGCATAGCCGATCAGCACCGTCGACGACGTGCTCATCACGAGCGAGATGCCGATGACCCACACCGGCCAGCGCACGCGCGAGGTCGCATTGAAGTAGACCCAGAACGGGAAGATGGACATCGCGTACATCGACGGTTCGCCGGTGAGCGCCTTCAGGCGCTGGATCGGAAAGCCCTTGATGTCGATCTGCTGGAACGAGCTGCCGTTCACCGTGCCGTCGGAGCGCACGATGCCCTTGCCGAACTGGTCGCCGAATGCGCGGTTCGAGATGAAGTCGCCCGGCTGTCCCGTCGCGATGTAATACGCCACTTCGAACATGCCGTACAGCGCGAACAGCGTGATGGCCGCGAGGATCCACTGGTCCCACGTCGGCTTGTAGTAGTGGTACACGTAGGCCGCATAGAGCACGACCGCCGACACGTAGAGCGACTGCGTGAACATGCTCTTGCGCATGACGAACGTGAACGGGTCGGTCTCGTCGACGAGCACGACCTTGGTGAAGTCGGGCTCATAACGCGCGATGACGTCCGCGAGCTGGGAGGTGCAGAACATGAGCAGCCACACGACGATGGCCGCGCCTACGAAATGTATCCAGCTCTTGCGTGCGCGGCCGCCGAACAGCAGCACGAGCGGCACGGAAAGAAAGCACATCAAATAGCCGATCGTCGTGCCCTGGATCGACGGGATGACGAGAAACGACGTCACCGGCATCGCGAAGGCCCAGATCCTGTAGTAGAGGTCGGTCAGTGCCGCTTTTTCTTTCATCGTCGAAGGAATAGGTGCGCCCGTTCAGGCGGGGCTCTTTCTCTGGTTATAGTCGATCGGAGACGCAAGCAATACGCCTGCGGCTCGATGTTCGAATATCGGCGCCGCGCGGTATGTGCGCTCGCGCACCGCGGTCGATCCCCTCTCGGCAGACGAATACGGTCGAACCAAGGTTCTGATCATTCGCGCAAACCGCGCGCGAAGATGGCATCCCGGAAGACGGGTACAACGTAAAGCGCCGCGTGGCCAGCACGCGGCGCAGTGCTTTCGTGCGAAGCGCGCTACGCGTGCCTCGCGTCAGTTGGCCGGCTTGAACGTGCTGGTATAAGCGGCCGCGTAACCATAACTGCGGCGATTGCTCGGGCGTCGCGGAATGGCGTTGAATACCGAGCCGACGAGCCTGCCGCCCGCGCGCTGCACCTTCTTCACGGTCTCCTCGATCTCTTCCTCGCTCTGGATGCCCGAGCGCAGCACGAGCACCGTCGAGCCCGCGTCGCTCGCGACGATCGCCGCATCGGTCACGACGAGGAACGGCGGCGTATCGACGAGCACGAGATCGAACTGATCGCTCATGCGCGCGAGCACGTCGCGGAAGCCCGGCATCATCAAAAGTTCGGAGGGATTCTCGGGGTAGCCGCCGCACGACATGAACGACAGGCCGGGCACGCCGACATAGCGGATCGCATCGCCCAGGTCCATTTCGCCCTTCAGCACTTCCGAGAGACCGCCCGGATTCGACTGCTTGAAGAACGAAGCGATATGGCCGCGCCGCATGTCCGCGTCGATCAGCAGCACGCGCAAGCCGATTTCCGCGAGCAGCACCGAAAGGTTCGCCGCGACGAAGCTCTTGCCCGCCGACGGGATCGGGCCGGTCAGCATCACGATGTTGTTCGGCGCATTGGCGAGATCGCGATACAGCTCCGTGCGCACCGCCCGCAGCGCCTCGACAGCCGGATCGTGCGGATAGCGCGAGGCGAGCACGCGTGCCTCGCGATTCGAATCGGGCACGTGCGGCATCGCGAATGCATCGTGCCGCGGAACCTCGACATACGGCAGCGCCCTCGGCGCTCCGCGCCCCTGTGCGCCCGCATAGGTGAGCGGCGCGTGCTCGACCGGCGACACGGCGATCTCGTGATCGAGCATCGCCTGTTGCCGGCTGTACAGAATCTCGCCCAGCACGGGCACCGAGAGGCGGCGCTCGACGAACATCGGATCGGTCACGCCGATCATCGCGTGGCGGCGCAGGAAGATGAAGAACGTGCCGATGAAGAAGCCGAGGCCCGTTCCCGCGATGATCACGAGCGGCTTGTTCGGCTTCACCGGACGATACGGGCGCAGCGCGTTATCGACGATATGCGCGCCGCCGCTCGTGCTCGCACGGCGCACGGAGAGCTCCTCGGCCTTGTTCACCATGCCCATGTAGATGGTCTCGGCGACGCGCGCATCGCGGGTGAGCTCCGCGTTCTGGCGCTCGGACGCGGGCATGCTGTCGAAGCGCGATTGAATCTGCTTGTTCGATGCATCGAGCTGCGAGATCTGCTCGTCGAGGTTGCGCACTTGCGGGCTGTCGGGCTGGAAGCGTTGCAACGCCTGCGTGCGCTGCAGCTTGAGCGTCGCGAGTTGCTGCATCGACACGATGCTGCCTTGCAGATAAGCCTGCGCTTCGTTGATCGGCTGCACCGATTGCGACTTCGCGCGGAACGCGCTCAGGTTGCCTTCGGCCTGCTTCAGATCGCGTTCGAGGCGCGGCAATTCTCCGCGGATGAACTCGAGCGTCTTCGTGTCGTTGGCCTGACGGGCCGCAACGGCGGCGTTCAGATACGCCTGGCCGAGCGAGTTGGCGACATCGGCGGTGAGTTGCGGATCATCGGCGTTGAAGGTGATCTGCACGACGCCCGTGTCCTTCGAGGACTCCGCAACTTTCATCGTCTTCTTCATGAGCGCGATGGCGTCGAGCGTGTTCAGGCGCGTCACGTCGAAGTGGACGCCGGGGCGGCCCACGACGTGGTCGACGAGCATCGACACGCCGTTCGCCGACGCGGGGCGGCCAACCGTGCCGCGCAGGATCACGTCGCCGTCGGGGTCGCGCAGTTCGTACTGGTTGTTCTGGAGCAGGACGAAATCGAGCTTCTGGTCTTCGAGCGCGGGGGGCACGTCGAGCCGGCCGATCTGCAGATCCTCGCCGCCCCAGCCGTACGAATCGAGGCCGAGCCATGCCGGTGCGAGATGCCCCTTCTTGGCGAACAGGTCCGCGATCTGGCCGAGCACCGGGAACGTGTTCGGCTTGGACTTGATGTCGAAATGAAACTGCTTGACGACCGGCTCCAGCACGGAGCGGCTCTGCATCACCGAGATTTCCGCGGGCGCGAGCTGAGTCACCGTCTGCTGGGACTGCTGCATCTGCTGCTGGCTCTGCTGCGCGATGCCGAGCGCGTTCGGATCGGGCGGATCCACGCGTACGACCACGTCCGCGGAATAGATGGGCTTGGCAAGGAACGCATAGGTGCCCGCGAGCGCGGCCGCCACCCCGATGAACAGGAAGAGGATGCCGAGGTGATCGCGCAGGAGCTTGAGCATGTCGCTCGCGGTGAATTCACCGTCGTCCTTGCCATGACGCGAAGATCCGGAGTTGACATAGAGGGTGTTCAAAGGCGCCGTCCTCAGTTCGATAAGTTAAGCGTTTGTTGCCGGGCCACGGAAAAGACGGTAGCCCGCGCGGCATGTCCGCGGTGCGACGTTCGTATTGTTGATCCGGCGCGTGGCCGTTGGAACTTCAAGACTTAGACGCGAGAGGCTCGTTAAAAAAACAAGCGAAGCGCGGTGGGCTTCGGGTTCGCATTGACGGAACACGTCGGCTCGTACCGAGTGCGCTCTGCTTGCATGAAGCACACTCCGTGCCTCGGAACCGCGTATCGAGGATTCGGCGGATGAATTCGCGAATCCCGCTACGAATCGCCGGTAAAACGATACGAAACGTCCAGAAGAAATAGCGTCAAAGCCATCTTCCGGTTACGAACCGCTCGCGTCTGTTAAGTAGCGAACGTTACGTGGCTTGCTGGGTCGGGCACGCCACTTGCGCAGCGGCCGCTTTGCGCGATAATCGGCGGTTTCGTGCATGCTTCATTTGTCGCACCAAACAATTCAGTCTTCAAGGCATCGGGTGGGCCTTGATGAAATCACGCACGGTCTCGAAGCGCGCCTTGCGCGTTTTTCCATCGTCCTGAATCACGCCGTAGTTGCCGTCGCCGCCATAGCGCTCATCGTCGTAAAGCTCGTAGAGCGTCACGTTCTGAATGTCGTAGGTCTTCGCGAGCGAGACGAAGCCCTTCAAGGCGTCCCCGCCGACGAGATAAGCGCCCGGGTCCTCGTGGTTCGGCCTCACGCCGTACTCCGTGATCCAGATCGGTTTGCCATAGCTGTCGCGCAGGCGCTCCAGCACATTGACCTTGTTGCCGCCCGCCGCCGTAATCGACCCCATGTTCGAATACCAGTGCCAGGCGGTGATGTCCCAGTGCGGAATCGGATGGCCGCGCGTGCCGTCGGGCTGCGTGCCCGAATAAAGCATGTCCGTGAAGCCATAGTGAAGCCAGCTGAACGATGTAAGCAGGATCTTCGCGTCCGGATTCGTCTCGCGTATGCCCTTGATGAGCCCGAGGATCGAGCCGCGCGCCTTCATGAACCTCGCGTTGTCGTAATCCGACGGATGCTCGCCGCTGCGGTCCTCGCCGAGGATCGTCCAGTTGTCGTATTCGTTTCCGACCTGGTAGTACGTCACGAGACCCTTGAGAACGCGGCCCGCGGTCTTCCCGAGCGCATAGCCGCGCTCGTAGGTCTCTTTCTCGTTCGCGCGCTTCTCCTGTTCGAAGGGCGTGACGAGCGCGAGCACGCCGATGCATTGCTTCGCCGCCGCGCGAGCGAAATCCGCGACCATGTGCGCGCTTTCCTCGCTGGACACATCCTGCGCGTACATCGTGACACCCAGATCGCGAAGCTGTGAAATTTGCAAGTCGTAGTTGCTGATGCGATACGCGCCGCGATGTTCGAGATGCCCTGCGATGCCGTAGAACACGCCGGTCGAGCCGTTGCCGCACGGAATTTTCGGCGTGGGGAAAGCCGTGGCGTCCGCCTTCGGGATGGCCGAACGGCTGCTGTGATAGGCATCGGGCGTGCCGTTGCGGGCGAAGATCAAGACGGACGCGCACAGGAGCGCGCCAAAGACGGATACCGCGACCACCAAGGTTCGCATCGACGTTCGGCCCTCGATAAAGGTGCGCGCCGTTACTTTGCCAGCACGTCGGAATGTTTGGGCGCCGCTTGAGCGCCTGCGTCGCGCGCGGCGCCGGCTGGGAGCAGGACGTTTTGCGCCTGCGCGTCGAACGCTTCGCGGGAGAAGCGCCGCCTGAACTCGCCGGTCAACGCGGCGAGGGGAAGATCGCGCGCCGCGAAGATGCGCTCGACGAGAGCGTCGCGATCATGCGCGGGAAAGAGCAGCGCGTCGGGCAGATACGAATCAAGCCCCGATACGCGCGACACGACGATCGGCCGCTCCGCGAGCACGGCTTCGATCATCACGAGCGGCACGCCTTCATACGCGGAAGGCAGCACGAGCGCATCGCTCGCGACGATATAGGGCAGCACGTCCTTTTGCGGGCCGACCATCCGCACGCACGCGGAAAGTGCCGGGCTCGCCTCGATGCTGGCCTGCAGGCACCCGTCATCCGGACCTTCGCCGACGATCAGCACGAGCGTGCGCTTGAACGCATCCGCGTGACGTTCGATCGCTTCCATCAGGAAGTCCTGGCGCTTCTGCTGAAAGTTCAGACGCCCGATATGCGCGATGATCGTCGTGCCGTCGTCGGGCAGGCCGAGCGCGGCGCGCGCGGCTTGCTTCGTGAGCGTCGAGCGGCTGAATCGATCGTCGACGTAGTTCTCGAGGATCATCGCGCGCGCGTCGGGTGCGAGCTTCCTGAGTTTGCCGCGCAGATGCTCGTTCAGCGTGACGTACTCGTTCGGAACGCGATAAAGCACGCGCTTCACGAGCCACTTGATCTTCTCGGAGCGGCCCCCGCCTGCGGGCGGATCGTCGACGAGCGGCAGATAGCTCACCGCGACTGTGCGCGCGTAGCGCGCCGCGAAGAGTCCCGCGAGAGCGGATGCAATCGTGCCTTGCGCGATCACGAGCTTGTCGAGCCGCAACGTGCGTAGTGTCGCCGCCGTCGAGCGGATCATGCGCAGGAGCGCGAAGACATTACCGCGTATCGATTCGGCCGTGTAGGAAAGACCAATTACCTTGACCTTCGCATGTGCGGCCGACAGATCGCTCACATGGCGAAAGAGCGCCTCGTTCGCGTTCGGCACGAGAATATGCAGGGTTTCGATATGCGCGCTCGCGACGAGCGCGAGCATGAAACGCTTGAGCATTTCCTCGTGACCGCCGTTGATACCCGAGTCGCAATAGATTCCTACCTTCACCGGCTTTCTCCCTTGCAGCGCGCGGCGTCGCTCGTCATTGCGGCTTGTCGATGAACTGCTGGAGCAGGCGCGCGCTTTCTGTCCAGCGGAAACGCTCGGCATGCGCAAGGCCGCGGCGCTTGAGATCCTCGCTCAGCTCGGGCGAATCGAGCAGTTCGCGCAGCTTGCTCGCGATGTCGTCGACCGAATACGGATCGCAATAGATCGACGCATCGCCGCAGGTCTCCGGCAGCGCGGCCGCACGCCCGACGAGCGTCGGACAGCCGTTGCGCATCGCTTCGAGCGGCGGGATGCCGAAACCCTCGTAGATGGAAGGATAGAGGAAGCACGCGGCATGCTGATAAAGCGCCTTGAGCTTTTCGTCGCTCACATAGCCTGCCTGCTTGATGTTCGGCGCGCTCGACAGATCATGCGCACGGCCGAAGATCGCGGCATTCTTCATACCGACGATCACGAGATCGATCGACGGATCGTTCAGGCGCATGAACGCCTCGACGAGCCGCTTGAAGTTCTTTGTCGGATTCATGCTGCTCACGGCGAGTACGTAGCGGCGCTTGGTGAGCTTCAGCTCGTCGATCACGGACGTATCCGGCGTGATGTGATCGAGATGATCCGCCGCGAGCGGCACCACGCCGATGCGCTCCGCAGGCACGCCGACATGATGCGCGAGCCGGTCGCGCGAGAACTTCGAATTCGTGAGCACGCAGCTCGATGTGCGCGCGAGAATCCAGAACATCACGTGATACCACGTGCGGAACTTCCACGAGAAGTGCGAGGGTGTATCGAACACCGCGGCATCGTGCATGTAGATGATCTGGTTCGCGCGAAAGATCGACCCGGAGTTCGAAAGATTCACGATGCGGGAACGGCCGGCGAAGAGCGGCAGCACGATCTGCTCCCAGAACACGCCCTTGCCGAAGCCGAGCTTGACAGTCTCGGCGCCTTGCACGGGATCGAGCCCGCTTTGCGGAGGAACCGCGAGCGTCACATGCGAGCCTTGCGGCAATTGCACGAGCGCGGCGACGAGTTCGCGCGCGACGCGCTGCACGCCGGTTGTCTTCTGGCTCGTGAAGCGGCCGTTATAGACGAGCTTGTTCGTGGCGATGGAAGTATCCATGTTCGGGGCGTCAGAACTGGGAATCGGAGCTGGTTTCATACGATGCGACCTCGTTCGCGCCGAGCGGATCGCGCACATGCTTGTCGGAGCCGAACTCGTAGACCGAAAGCCATTGGCGGAAGATCGCGTCCATCGAGAAGCGCTTGCTCGCCGACTCTCTCGCCGCGACGCCCATGCGCGCGCGCAGGGCCGGGTCGTCCCGCAAAAGGGCAATGTACTTCTCCATCTCTTCCACACCCGACGCGACGAAGCCGGTCACGCCATGCTGCACCACATCGCGATTGCCGACCACATCCGTGACGACGGCGGGAATGCCCGCGACCTGTGCTTCGATCAGCGCGATCGGCATGCCTTCCCAGCGCGAGGTCTGTACATAGATGTCGAGTTCGGAAGTGAGTTCGAGCGCGCGCTCGCGCGTCACCCAGCCGCTGCACGACACGGCGCCGCTCGGCATCTGGCCAGGCAACTCCTCGAGATTGCCGCCGATCCACAGAAATTCAACGGATGGGCTGTGCAAGTCCGTGGCGAGCTTCACGAACGCTTCATGATTCTTCTGATACGACGCACGTCCGCTCATGCCGATCAGAATCTGCCCGGCACGCTTCTCGATGCGAGGCGGAATCTCCGGCACGTTCACGCCGTTCTCGATCATGTGCGTCTTGCGCGTATGCATCTTCGTTTCGATTTCGCGCAGCTCGCTCTTCGAGCACGCCACGATGGTGCCGCCCATGCGCGCGGCGATGCGCTCGAAGCTGAGATACGCGAACTGCTTCGCGGGCGACACGTCGCGTCGCAGGAAGGCGAGGCCGTGCGGCGAGTAGAACACTCGCGCGTGCGGCGCGGCGATGCGTGCGGCGGCGCGTCCGAGCACGCCGGCCTTCGAAGAATGCAGGTGCACCACGGATGGATCGCACTCCTTCAGCTTGCGAACCAGATTCCAGAGACTGGTCCAATCGTTTTTCACGCTCACTTCACGAAACATGCTTACGTAGGCCAGCTTTACCGCCGGGTGAAAGAGCTTCGAGAAATTATTGGGTGTTTCCTGCCTTATCGAATGAAGGATCGTTACACCGACTCCAGCAGCCGCTGCACGGTTAGAAAGCTGGGTCAGCATGGACAGGACCCCGCCTCCAAAAGCCTCGGTTATATGCACGATCTCTTTCATATTGAACTCTTCGATTGGCGAATTGCCGAGCGCCCCGCGGCAAACGCAATGAGAAGGAAGCGGCCTAATGGTTATCAGTTACGGACATCAAACTTTCAAATACGGCGGACACATGCAAGGTGGAGGGCGCGCGACTACCTGCAAGGAGCACATAAAGAAGCCGGGATATGCGTGTTGGAGTACTAATCGAGCGAATCATTGGATACTCGATAAATACGCACGCGATCCGACTAGCATTACTCGTTCCTTGCGTATGCATCCGCGAGGAACCCCCGTCAAGCTTGAGCACCAAGCCTGGATTTGTTTTGCTGCGAGCACCCGGACGAGTCAACTTGGCCGGACGGGCGCCATGGTGTCGGTCTTTGCGAAGAATATTCTGCGTCGCGCCGATGAGACACAGGTAAGCCGTGTAAAAACGACCGCCTGTTGCGGGACGTAAAGCCCGATGGCCAAACAATTTTTAAAAGCTTCTCAAAGCCAGGCCTTACGGACCTCGCTTGAGCACCTTTCTCCGCCCGTGCTCAGGACTTCGTCAACGCCAAGCTTTACTCTGCTGATATGGCTGTTTCATACGGTTACTTGGCAGCGGAGGAGTTCTGCTGAGCAGTCGCCGCCTCGCAAATCTGCAGAAGTATCTGCAGATCGCGGAGCGGGACTGCGACCGATTGCATACGCAGACTCTCGGCCTGCTCGACCAGCTTCTGTACGCGTTCGATCGACGTTTCCTCTGATTCCATTCCCACAGCTCACTTAATTAAACACTGTTCGTACCATTACGATATCGGCTCTATCCGCTCGGGTCCGTTCGTTGAGCCACATACAAGGACGCAACTTTTGGAGTAGAGCGCAATCGAAAGCGCGGCCCCGCACCGTTCAGGCGCAAAGCACTTTATCAAGGGATGCGTTTGACCGAGAGTCCGCGTCGCGTAGCTGAAGCGAGCCCTTGCTGCTTTTATATCACGCGACTTTTGCGTCATCACGTGCGGGCAAATGCGAATTTGGCGCGCTAGGATGGGCAGGTCACATATCCCTGTCACGTTCCCGATCCCGCGCCTTCGGTGATCGGACGCTTGAGAAAAGGCACGCCCTGCAGATGCAGCGTATAGGCCATCGCCGCAGCGACGCAGGTCTCGACGATCAACACCGTAGCCGCCGCGCCCTGCTCGCCGAAGAGGGTCGCCAGTACCGCAAGCAGCGCAAAGTTCAACACCGCCGAGCCGATCAGCACGCGGCTGAACTGCGCCTTCATGCCGAGCGGAAGCATCGTCTGAACGCCGAAGAGATCGGAGAGTCCGACCATCAGCGGCACGAAGGCCATCCAGCGCAACACATCTACCGTAGGCAGGAACTGCGGTCCATACAAGAGCTTTACAGCGAGCGGCGCGCCGAAGAAGATGCACAGCGAAATGAGCGAGACGATCGTGCCTTGCAGGACGAACATCTTGCGCAGGAACGCGAATGCATCGTCTTTCGCGTGATGCATGAGGAAGCTCACGCGCGGATAAGCCGCGGTCTTGAGCGGCTGAAGCATATTCAATGCCGCGCGGATCAGTTTGTCTCCCGCAGCGAAGTAGCCGCTCGCGACATTGCCCGCGATGAACGTGAGCAGCACGATGTTGCTCGATGCATAGATGTCCACGAGCGAGGTCGCGATGAACACGCTCCATCCTTCCTTCAGACGAGCGATGATGGTCTTGATCGACACCGGCACGAAGTCGAGCTCATGTCGAAAGTACAAATACGTGCAAATTGCGACCCCCGACAGAAACGGCACCAGCGCGTTCACCGCCATCGCGATATCGACGTCGTTGCGATGGCGCACGAAGAGATACATCGCCGGAATGCTGAGCGCGCGGCCGAGGAAGACGAGCACGCTCAGAACGCCGAGGTCCTCGATCCCCTGGAAGTACCACGTCGGAATCAGCATTGCGCCGATCGCCTGGCCATAGCCGATCAGCAGCAGGTCGCGATTCTCCTCGAGATAGGGAATGACGGACGTCAGCCCGATGAGGACGATCAGACCGGCTACCGCGAGCGCGGCCTGCGTAAGGATCGTTTCCCAGAATACCTGAGAGCGCCGCTCGCGGCTCTCTCGATCGATCGAAATCTTGGGCGTGGCCGTAAGCGAGAAACTGTAGTTCGTGAGCGAAATGAAATAGGCGGTAAAGGCCAGGCCGAACGAAAGGCGTCCATATTCGCTCGGTCCCAGAACGCGCGCGAGCCACGGCAGCGTCAGGAGCGGTGCGAGGTACGTGGATACCTGCAAAGTCATCAGAATCGTGAAGTTCTTCTTGAAAGAAGCCATTGAACGGTTTTCCCGGCTTTAGCACTGCGTGATCGTGATGACAATGGCGCAAGGTGCGAATCCCGCAGGTTCGCACCGACTCGACGAAGTCTTTGCGTGACAACGCCCTATGCGAATAGTTTCGCTTGAGCGTCTCGCCGTCAATGCGGCGCGAGGCCAAAGAGGTCTGCGCGCCCGTGCCTTGGCCTGGCCCGGATGCGCGAAGTTGAACGGAATGCACCTGTTCCGGGCCATCGACGGCGACCGGCGAAGACGCAACGCGTAGTACAGGAGGTATTTAACAAGGGAAACACGCAATCATCAGTGGGTTTGCACACGCAAGTCACCACTCTCGAAGCGCTCGTTCGATTGAAAATGTCTCGAAGTACTGGTAGGACAATACGAACGCACATGGACGACGCACGGAAGTCCATGTGCCTTTTGACGTTCGGTTCAGACCGCGGCGTTGTCCTTCTCGGGCTCGGCGGAGTGCGCCGGCGCGTCGTTCAACGCAATATCGGAGCGTGCGATCACGCGCGGCGGCAAGCCGATGAACCTGCGCACCACGTTGCGCGTGATCTGATCGACGACCGTGCGGCTCTCGGCTTCGGGATCCATCAGCACGCGCGGCCAGTCCGTCGTGCCGCCGTTGAATACGAGACCTTGTTGCGGGCCGCCGTCGGGATCGGGCTGAAATACGCCCATCGCGCCCGCGCCGCCGATGTCCCAGCCCGTGAGCCGAACCGTATCCGCGAGCTTGACGAAGCCGTTCGGCACGGGCGGCACGCCATCCACTTCGTAGCCGACGAGGCGATCCTTCGCGCCGAAGGTCTCTCCATTGGCGAGCCCGGTGCCCGCGAAGACCCAATGGTCCGCCTGACGCACCGTGAAGCCGATCGCTTCGCGCTCGCGCTTGATCCAGCCACCGCGCAAGCGTTTCCACACGCCATACTTGCCGCCGCCATAGCCATAGCTCAGACCGATGAGTCCGGACTCGTCATGCCCGGGCCACTTCTCGCCGAGGCGGTTCATGACCTCGTAGTCACCATCGATGGGCGCGTCGCCGAAATCGATCGGACGGAAGCACGTATTGCCGCTGAAGATCGCGAGATTACCGCCTTGCGCGATGAACTTCGCGGCGCGCTCGCGCATCTCCGTCGACCAGTACTCGTGATGCCCGACGCTCAGCATGCAGCGATAGTTCTCGAGCCTGAGGTCCGTGCCGCGATGCAGATCGTGATCGGTATAGAAGTCGCACGCGATGCCTTCGGCGCGCAGCCAGCGAATGAACTTCGAATCCCAATGCGTGAACTGCTGGCGCGGCGAGCGCGGATCATAGGGATCGGTCGGCTCGCCGAGTTGCGCGCCAAGTCCGCCGCCCGGGCGCAAGAGGCTCACTTTCGTCTGCGGCTGCGTGCGATGAATCGGGTCGCCGTAATAACAGCCGCCGCCCGTCGAGTTGTACGCGTGATACGTGTTGATCGGCACGATGTACGCGATGTCGGCGGACGGCTTGCGCGGCCGCGCGATGATGAGCGCCATGCTGTCGGAATCGGGCGGGCCCGCGAAGATCGGCTTGTGCGTGGCGGCGCGGCGTCCGAGTTCCGTGAGCGGCTCGCCATTCGCGCCGACTTCATACGCGATCGCGACATAGGCGCCCGTTTCGAGCGCTTCGGCATTCGGCTTGAGCGTGATGGTCGGCCAGCCCCAGTCTTCGTCGTGACGCACCGGCCCCACGCGCCCCGGCGATTGAAAAACGTACTTGCCGTTCTTCAGTTCGGCCTGCACGGCGCCGCCGGGCTGCACGGCGATGCCGCCCACGCTCGTCAGCGTCTCGTCATTGCCCTGATGATAGATCGCGATGGAAAAGCGGGACCCCGGCTGTACCGCGAGCTCGAACGACTCGCCGGCGGTGAAGCCGGGCCTCTTCGGGTAGATCTGCATGCTGAACGCGCCTCGTGATTCTTTTTTATCATCGTTGACTGCCTGCGGACGGACGGCCGCGCAGATTTCCCGGAGGAGCGCCACGCGGCGCCGCTGCGGGCGGACGCAGCTCGAGGCCGAGCGCGCGCTTGACCATGCGCTTGGCCTGGAACCAGCGGCGATCGGCGACGATCTTCCTGTGAAAGCGCAGCTCCTTGGGCGTATCGGTGCGATTCGCGGCGAAGACGCGATAGTGCGCAGCGGTGGCTTCGACCATCCTGATCGATTCCGCGAACGCACGCGCATCCACGCGCGCCGCCTGGTGGCATGCATACGAGAAGACCTTGTGGAACATCGCGAGCCAGAAGGGATCCAGCGCGCCTCCATCGCAACGTTCCATGGTTTCTTCCGCACAGGTCGCGAGCGACATGACCGTGTACGGCGTCGCCTTGGTGGTAATGCTACCTGCGCGGCGGCGATAGAAATAAAGATTGTCGGCGAGACGGAAGAGCGATTGCGCGCGCGCATAGACGAGCGGAATGGCCGCGGCGTCCTCATAGACGCGGCCTGCCGGAAACTCGATCCCGTCCCAGAGTGCGCGCTTGTACACGCGCGCGGCCGGAAACACCTGATACACGCGCGCGAAGTCGAGCAACGCGGCGAGGTCGCAGGCGCGCGCGCCGACGGTCGCGGGATCGATCAGCTTGACCTCGTCGATCACCTTGCCCGCCGAGTTGATGATGCCGACGTTGAACTCGATGATGTCCGCGACTTTCGCGTCGAGCAGCGGCATGATCTTCGCGGTGAAGTCGGTCGACCAGACATCGTCCGAATCGAGAAAGCCGATGTACGGCGACGTCGCTTCCGCGATCGCGCGATTGCGCGCGGCCGATACGCCACGGTTCTCCTGATGGATCACGCGAATGTTGCGGCCGAGTTCGGTGCGTTGCACTTCGAGGATGCGTTCGAGCGTGTGGTCCGTCGAGCCGTCATCGATGACGATGAGCTCGATCTCCTCCGAGCGCGGTTGCGAGAGCGCGGATTCCAGGGACGCGGCGATGAAATGCTCCACGTTGTACGCGGGAATGATCACCGAGAGCAAAGTCCTGGGGTTGCCGTTGTGGACGCGTGTCATAGTGCTCGTGTCACCGGTTAGAGTTTGAATTGAAGGCCGCCGTGGCAGAGGACGGTTCATGTGTGCCGGCTGCGCAATGCGTCAATCTTCAGGTGGAATGTTATAGGCAGTTGTAAGCCGAGAATGTTCGGCTACGCACGCAATGAAAATCCCGGATGGCGCCGCCTTGATTTTTGCGAGCGGAAACGCATAAACGATGGCAAGAGAAAAATAAAATCGTTCCCGGGCTTTCTTTGAGAATGCTCATGGCGTGCATAAGCGCGCCGGGCCCGCACGCACACCGGCTTCCAGCAAGCGCGATTCCCGTTCGATCGAACCGTATGGCAAATGCAGCCAGCGAAAGAAAAAGCAGCGGCCAAATGCCGCCGTGTACCGGGCGTTTAAAACGGAAATAAAAGCAAGGTCGTATTTTCTTTGGGCGCGGTATGTGCTGGATACAAATCTCGCGGATTTAAAAAGGGGTTAAAACGCTTTCCTTGCTGCATTCGGGATTGGCCGGAACCGGCGGGCGCGCACGCGGATTGCTTGGTCAGGCGCGCCGGGAAGGGGCGAGCACCGTTGCGGCATGCGTCATAGGTGCTCACATATAATGAGTCGAGAGCCGGTCCGCGCGGCGCATTGCTCCGTGCCGGCATGCGGTGCAGCCGTGAAGCGCTTCGCATTTCCGCGACATCAACCGCAACACCGATACACGCAAGGACCAAAACCGTGACAACGTCTTTTTCCAGTACGGTCGAGCCCGGAGGCACGAGGACCTTCGACGCGGCCGTCGCAGGGAACGACGGCGTGCTGGTGCTCGACGCCGCGCAGCGCTGCCTTTCAGCCGACGCCGTCTTTGCTCATCTTTTCGAACTCGATCCCGCCGCGCTGAATGGCCGCGCGCTCGCCGATACGCCATTGCCCCGTCCGCTCGTCGCCGTGCTCGGCGAGGCCGCCGATGCCGCCCTCGCGGGCAACGGCACGCGCCGCGCGCAGGTGTCGATCGGCGATGACGGTACCACGCGCGCCTTTGCGATCATCGCGCTGCCGGGGCCGGACTGCGTGACGCTGATCGTCTCGCCGTCGGCGGGCGCGTCGGACCAGCAAGGGGACGCCGCTGACCGCGTCGCGCACCTGCGGGCGGAGGCCGCGCTGTTCATGCGCGATCATGTGCTGTCGATCGTGTCGCACGACCTGCGCGGTCCGCTCAACGCGATTCACAGCTGGGGCTATGTGCTCGAGCGCAAGGTCGATGCAAACGATCCCGCCGCGCAGCGTGCGCTCGCGGGCATCCGCTCGGGTGTCGAGCAACAGGTGAAGCTGATCGAGCAATCCGTCGATACGACGCGGGCCGAGACCAAGGCGCTGTCGGTCGCGCTCGCGCCGGTGGCCTTGCGTCCGCTGCTCGAGAAGAGCGCGGCGCTTGCGCGCGCGAGCGTCGCGAAGACGCGAGGCGTGACGATCGAGCTCGACTCGATGCTTGCGGAAGAGCAGGTCGAAGGCGACGCCGAGCGCCTGCTGCAAGCGCTCTGGCTCATGCTGGCGTTCGCTGCCGAAGCGAGCGCGCGCGGCGCGACGGTGCGGGCGTCGAGCAACATCGAGGGCAGCATGTGGCGCACCGACGTGCGCTTCACGGCGTCCGCGCAGACGCTCAACGACGCGGCGTCGCCGCACGTGCTGGAAGCGTTCGCGCGCCGCCAGGCGCTGGAGCCGCGCGAGGGCGGACGCATCGCGTGGGGCCTCGCGCTGTGCAAGCGCGTGTCGGAGGCGCACGGCGGCGCGTTCGAGCACGGCGATATAACGGACAACGCGGAGGTCACGCTGTCGATGCGTGTTCCTGTCGCGGGGATGTAAATTGACTTTCGATTGCCTGTCGCCCATATACTGACACTTTCCACTTTCGAAGAGAGTTGCTTTGGCTCAGGTCGTCGCGCTGATCGGCGCATTGTTGCTCGTCGCGTTGAATGGTTTTTTCGTCGCGGCGGAGTTCGGGCTCGTCAAGTTGCGGCCCACGCGCGTCAAGGCGATGGCGCGTACCAACGGCCTGCCGGGCCGTCTGCTCGCGAAGGTGCACGGGCAGCTCGACGCCTATCTTTCAGCATGCCAGCTCGGCATCACGCTGGCTTCGCTCGGTCTCGGCTGGATCGGCGAGCCGGCGTTCGCGACGCTCCTGCATCCGCTTTTCTCGCTGGTGGGCGTCGAATCGGAGAAGCTCATCGGGTCGATCTCGCTCTTCTTCGCGTTCTCGGTCATTTCATTTCTGCATATCGTGGTCGGCGAGCTGGCGCCGAAGTCGTGGGCCATCCGCCGCGCGGAGCAGGTCGGCCTGTGGCTCGCGACGCCGCTGTACGGCTTCTACTGGCTGATGTATCCGTTCATCTGGGTGCTGAACACGAGCGCGAATTTCGTGCTGCGGCTCTTCGGCATGTCGGGGGAGCATGGCCACGACGCGCATTACTCCACCGACGAGCTCAAGCTCATTCTGCGCGGTCGGCGTCACGGCGGCGCATCGTCGTACAACGCGGACGAGTGGAACACGATCGCGCATTCGCTCGATTTCAGCCGCATGACGGTGTCGGACCTGATGCGTCCAGCGCATGAGCTGGTCGGCCTGCGCAACGACTTGTCGATGCGCGAGAACCTCGCCGTGATCGCGCGGCATCGTTTTTCGCGCTATCCGCTCTTTGCCGATGCGTCGGGCGAGCGCGTGATCGGCATGATTCATCTGAAGGACTTGCTGCTCGCGGGCGATGGCAGCGGACGCGGCTTCAACTTCAGTTTCTCGAAGGATGCCGAGAGGATCGACAAGTTGTCGCGTCATGTTCGGCCGGTGCAATATGTGGCGCCCAATCTGTCGGCGCTCGAGCTCTTCCGGCGCTTTCGCAAGGGCGCGCCTCATCTCGCGATCGTCGGTCGCAAGGGGGCGAAGCCGATCGGCTTCATTACGCTCGATAACCTGCTTGGTGCGCTGGTGGGGCAGATCCACGATGAATTCCGTCAGGGCGATGCCGACTGGTCGCGCATGGACGATGGCACGTTGATGGGCAAGGGCAGTTTGCCGGTGGTGTCGCTGGAGCGGGCGTTGGGCATCGATATCGACGAAGGACGCGCCGAGTCGGTCGGGGGACTCGTCATCGATGCGCTCGGGGATTTGCCCACCGAAGGGCAACGCGTCGAGTTCGATCGGTTCGATATCGTCGTCAAGAAGATGAAGGGGCCGAGGATTGTTTTGGTGCGGGTTTATCCGCGGGAGGAGGCGCTTGAGGAAGCGCATTGACCTTTTTTGTTGGTTTCGTTCGATTGATTGATTGATTGCTTGCTTGTGCTTTCGTGGAATCCTGAATTCTTAGTGGTCTATTAGCACTGCCCCTGTGCGGGGCGGCAGTTACTTTCTTTGCTGCTGCAAAGAAAGTAACCAAAGAAAGCAGCTTTGGCCCAGAGTGCTTGTGCGGGCTCGTCGTCATGGTTCGGAGTGGCCCAGCCAGTAAGTGTCGCCCTCATAGGACTAACGCGCCGTGGCTCGCGCACGGTCCGCCACCTCGCATTGCATGACAGACTGGTTCAGCACCAAAGAGCGCCGGCCCGCTTCGCGGCCGAAGGGGAAATCGGGTTTGCGCGCGCTTCTCTACTAACGCTTCCATCTCACTGCTTCTGCCTAACGACGGTTTCCCTTGCAGACCCTGCGGCAGCGCGCAGCGCTGTGCCGGAACTGTTAGGTGCTGAACCAGCGCGTTAAACGGACTAGCTTGGCAGACCGTGCGCGAGCCAAGCCGGGTCAGTCCTATGAGGGCGACACTTAGGGGCTGGGCCACTCTGAATGATGACGACGAGTCTGCCTGGGCCCAAAGCTGCTTTCTTTGGTTACTTGTATATTGCCTTCAGCGTTCGGAAACTGATCCCTTTCGCTCGCTCGAAGCGGTAGCCCGTTTGTGTTACAAGGGCTCGCAGCCCGAAAGAAAGCTGGTG
>NZ_FCOB02000099.1 GCF_001545075.1 Caballeronia ptereochthonis | reverse complement strand
TTCTCCGGACCGGTGTAATTCGCGCTCGGCCGGATGATCTTGTTGTCGATGCGCTGCTCGATGATGTGCGCGCTCCACCCCGAGGTGCGCGAGATCACGAACAGCGGCGTGAACATGGCCGTGGGCACGCCCATCATGTGATACGACACCGCGCTGAACCAGTCGAGGTTGGGGAACATCTTCTTGGCGTCCCACATTACCGATTCGAGCCGCTCGGCGATGTCGAAGAGCTTGGTGTCGCCCGCTTCCTTCGAGAGCTTCTTCGCGACTTCCTTGATGACCTTGTTGCGCGGATCGGAGATCGTGTAGACCGGGTGGCCGAAGCCGATCACGACTTCCTTGTTTTCCACGCGACGCTTGATGTCGGCTTCCGCTTCATCGGGCGTCTGATAGCGCGACTGGATTTCGAACGCGACCTCGTTGGCGCCGCCGTGCTTCGGGCCGCGCAGCGCGCCGATCGCGCCGGTGATCGCCGAATACATGTCCGAGCCCGTGCCCGCGATCACGCGCGCGGTGAACGTCGATGCGTTGAACTCGTGCTCGGCGTAGAGATTGAGCGACACATGCATCGCATCGACCCACGACTTCGACGGCTCGACACCATGCAGCAGATGCAGGAAATGACCGCCGATGGAATCGTCATCGGTTTCGACTTCGATGCGCCTGCCGTTGTGCGAGTAGTGATACCAGTAGAGCAGCATCGAGCCGAGCGAAGCCATCAGCCGATCGGCGATATCCTTCGCGCCGTGCACGTTGTGATCGTCCTTCTCGGGCAGGATCGTGCCGAGCACGGAGACGCCGGTGCGCATCACGTCCATCGGATGCGCGGAGGCGGGAATCCATTCGAGCGCGGCCTTGAGGTTCGCGGGCAGACCGCGCAGCGCCTTGAGCTTCGTCTTGTACGCCTTCAGTTCCGCCGCGTTGGGCAGCTTGCCGTGCACGAGCAGGTAAGCGATTTCCTCGAACTCGCTGGTCGTCGCGACATCGAGAATGTCGTAGCCGCGATAGTGCAAATCGTTGCCGGTGCGGCCGACCGTGCACAGCGCGGTATTGCCCGCCGTCACGCCCGACAGCGCGACGGATTTCTTCGGCTTGAAACCGCC
>NZ_FCOB02000065.1 GCF_001545075.1 Caballeronia ptereochthonis | reverse complement strand
ATTCTTAATGGTCTATTAGCGTTGCCCCTGTGCGGGGCGGCAGTCACTTTCTTTGCTGCTGCAAAGAAAGTAACCAAAGAAAGCAGCTTTGGCCCGGAGTGCTTCAAATTGACTCGTCGTCATGGTTCGCAGTGGCCCAGCCTCTAAAGAGTGCCCTCGAAGGTCTAACGCGCCGTGGTTCGCGCACGGTCTGCCGAGCTAGAAGTTTAAAGGCGCTGGTTCAGCCCCAAAGCGTTCCGGCACAGCGCTACGCGCTGCCGCAGGGTTTGCAAGGGGAACCAATCTTTAGCGAATGCAGCGAGATGGAGGCGTTAGCCAAGAAGCACGGGCAGACCCGATGAACCCTTCGGCCGCGTAGCGGGCTGGAGCTTTTTTGGTGCTGAACCAGTCAGTTTTGTGGTGCGATGGAGCAGAGCGTGCGCGAGCCACGGTGCGTTGGTTCTTTGAGGGCAACACTTAGGGGCTGGGCCACGCCGAACGATGACGACGAGTCTGCCCGGGCTCAAGCTGCTTTCTTTGGTTACTTTCTTTGCAGCAGCAAAGAAAGTGACTGCCGCCCCGCACAGGGGCAACGCCAATAGACCACTAAGAACTCAGGATTTCACGAAAGCGAAAGCACGAGCGAACCACCCACCCACCACCCTTAACGCAACACCACAGTCCGCTCCCCATTAATAAAAACCCGCCGCTCGATAAACGCCTTAACAGCCCGCGCAAGCGTAATGCATTCCACATCCCGCCCAGTAGCAAGCAACCGTTCCGGACTATAAGCGTGGTCGACGCGCTCGACTTCCTGCTCGATGATAGGCCCTTCATCAAGATCATCGGTGACAAAATGCGCCGTGGCGCCAATGAGCTTGACCCCGCGCGTATGCGCCTGATGATAAGGCTTGGCCCCCTTGAACCCCGGCAGGAAAGAATGATGAATATTGATCGCTCGCCCCGCCAGCTTGCGGCTCGTCTCGCCTGAAAGAATCTGCATATACCGCGCGAGCACCATCAATTCGGCCCCGGAAGTCTCGAACAGATCGAGCAAGCGAGCCTCCTGCTGAAGCTTCGAATCGGCAGTAATCGGCAGATGATGAAACCGCAACCCATGCTGCTCCGCAAGCGGCGCAAGCTCCGGATGATTGGACCCGATACCGACGATGTCCATCTTCAACTCGCCCATGCGCCAGCGGAACAGCAAATCGGCAAGACAGTGCTCGAGTTTCGACACCATGATGAGCACCTTCGGCCGCACGGCGAGATCGTGCATCGCCCAGGTCATCGAAAAGCGCTCGGCGATAGGCTCGAATTCGCGCTTGAGCATCGCCAAGTCGAGCGCTTCGTCCGCCCGCGCGCCGTGAAACACGCAGCGCACGAAGAAGCGTTCGCTCAAATCGTCGTCGAAGACGGTGAACTCGTCGATATAACCGTGATGCCGCTCGAGAAAGCCGACGATGGCGGCCACCTGCCCCGCCGCGCTCGGGCACGAAACGGTAAGCACCAGTTGATCAAAGCGGGAATCGGCTGCCATGCGTGCTCCACATTCGAATGATCGCAGCGCCGCGAAATGCGGCGAACGTACACGCTAGTAGAGCAAACGCAAGCGTCCGGCGGATAGAAGCGAAGCGCCGCGCACCTAGTACGAAAGCGTCAGCCGCCGACGTCGCACTCGTCGAGCAGCCATTCGCTGAAAGCGCGCACGGCGGAGGACGGCTCGCGCGGCGTCACGAGCACGTAGCCGCGATCAGTGACGAGCGGCACATCGCACAGCTCGACGAGCTGGCCCGTCGCGATCAGCTCGTCGATGAGCGGCGCCCAGCCGAGCGCGACGCCCTGGCCCATCACCGCCGCGTGCGCGACGAGCGCGTAGCTGTTGAACGTGAAGCCGCCGTGCGTCGGCGGCGAGGCGAGACCGTGCGCGTCGAACCACGCGTTCCACGAGAGCCAGCGCTCCGGAGAGGTTGGCTCCAGATGCAGGAGCGGCAGCGCGAGCAGATCCGCAGGGGTACGCGGCTTCGTCCCGCCCGCGAGCAGCGCCGGGCTGCACACCGGCACCACGCATTCGGGAAAGAGCTTCACGGCGCGGCGCGAACCCCAGTCGGCCTGCGTCTCGCCGAACACGATGAGGACATCCGCGTGATCGCCCGATGCGCTCGGCATGCTCTGCGACGTGATGATCTTCACATCGACATCGGGCATCAGCGCCTTGAATTGCGGCAGGCGCGGCATCAGCCAGTAGGTGGCGAAGCCGAAGTCGGTCGAGAGCGTGAGCGTGCGCTGCGCACGACGCGAGCGGATATCGGCCGTTGCAGCGCGAATGACGTCGAGCCCCTGGCGAACGGCGTCGAAGAGGCGCACGCCGTCTTCCGTGAGCGTGACGCCGCGATGGCCGCGCTCGAATAGCGCCGCGCCGAGCGATTCTTCGAGCTGCACGACCCGCTGGCTCACGGCGGGCTGCGTCGAGCCGAGCTCGCGCGCCGCGGCCGTGAAGCTCGCGAGACGCGCGGCCGATTCGAACATCAACAGCGCCTGCATCGGCGGCAGACGGTCCGGCCGCGGCATAACTCCCCCTTATGAGCGCATAACGTTTTGCTGTCTTCACAGCCGCGATTTGAACGGCAATAGTGAGGTTGAACGTAGATTCGACGTTCGAGCCTACCGTCTGGATTCTATTCGAGGCACGCATTCATGCTTGAGACGAAACAAAATATTCTTGTGCTGATGGCCGATCAGCTCACGCCCTTCGCGCTCTCCGCATACGGCAACCGCGTGACGAAGACGCCGCGTATCGATGCGCTCGCGCGCGAAGGCGTCGTGTTCGAATCCGCGTATTGCGCGAGCCCGCTGTGCGCGCCTTCGCGCTTTTCGCTTCTCGCAGGCAAGCTTCCTTCACAGATCGGCGCATACGATAACGCCGCCGAGTTCCCCTCCGAGACGCTCACTTTCGCGCACTATCTGCGCGCGGAAGGCTATCGCACGATTCTCTCGGGCAAGATGCATTTCTGCGGCGCGGACCAGTTGCACGGCTTCGAGGAACGTCTCACGACCGACATCTATCCCGCCGATTTCGGCTGGACGCCCGACTGGCAGAACTTCGAAGCGCGTCCGACGTGGTATCACAACATGAGCTCCGTGATCGACGCGGGCCCGTGCGTGCGCACCAATCAACTCGACTTCGACGACGAAGTGACCTTCACCACGCGTCAGAAGCTCTTCGATATCGCGCGCCAACGCAACGCCGGCAAGGATGCGCGTCCGTTCATGATGGTCGCGTCGCTCACGCATCCGCACGATCCGTATGCGATTCCGCGCAAGTATTGGGACATGTATCGCGATGAGGATATCGACATGCCTTCGTATCGCGATGCGCTCGAAGCGTGCGATCCGCATTCGAAGCGCCTGCGCCATGTCTACGAGGCGGATCGCACGCCGCCCACCGATCGGCAGATCCGCAACGCCCGGCGCGCGTATTACGGCGCGGTCTCCTACGTGGACGATCAGTTCGCCTCGATTCTCGAGGCGCTCGAACAGGCGGGCCTCGCGGACAATACGCTCATCGTCGTCACGTCGGACCACGGCGAGATGCTCGGCGAGCGCGGCCTCTGGTACAAGATGAGCTTCTTCGAAGGCGGCTGCCGCGTGCCCTTGATCGTGCATGCGCCGAAGCAGTTTCGCGCGCATCGCGTGGCCGATTCGGTATCGCATCTCGATGTCCTGCCGACGCTCGTCGAACTCGCGCGTGGCGAAGCGCCGCAATCCTGGCCCGACAGCGTCGACGGTCGAAGCCTCGTGCCGCATCTGCGCAAGAGCGGAGGACATGACGAAGCGATCGGCGAATATCTCGCGGAAGGCGCGATCGCGCCCATCGTGATGATCCGGCGCGGGCGCTTCAAGTTCATTCATACGAGCGTCGATCCCGATCAGCTCTACGACGTGAAGGCCGATCCCTTCGAGCGCGAGAACCTCGCAAGCGACGAACGTCACGCCGCGCAGGTTGCCGAATTCCGCGAGGAGATCGCACGCCGCTGGGATCTCGATGCGTTGCACCAGGAGGTGCTGAAGAGCCAGCGCCGCCGCCACTTCCACTTCGCGGCGACGACGCGCGGCACGATTCAGTCATGGGACTGGCAGCCGCACGTCGATGCGAGCCAGCGTTACATGCGCAATCACATCGATCTGGACGATCTCGAAGCGATGGCGCGTTTCCCGGCCGTCGAGCATTGACGATCCAGCCACACACACTCCCCACATCCGACAGGAACGCACCATGAAAAAGGGCTTCATCCATGCGCTCTTCGCCGCCGCGCTCGCATGCGCGGCTTCTCACGCGTTCGCCGCCGAGCCGCAATCGTGCACGCAAGTGCGCATGGCCGGGCCCGGCTGGACCGACATCGAGGCCACCAATGCGATGAGCGGCATCGTGCTGAAGGCGCTTGGCTACAGGCAGAACGTCGCGAATCTGTCGGTGCCGATCACGTACCAAGGCATGAAGAAAGGGCAGATCGACGTGTTCCTCGGCAACTGGATGCCCGCGCAGGCGCCGCTCGTGAAGCCGTTCTTCGAGGAGAAATCGATCGACGTGGTGCGCCCGAATCTCTCCAATGCGAAGTTCACGCTCGCGGTGCCGGATTACGTGGCCGCCGCGGGCGTGCACTCGTTCGCGGATCTCGCGAAGAACGCGGACAAGTTCGACAACCACATCTACGGCATCGAGCCGGGCGCGCCCGCGAACCAGAACATCAAGCGCATGGTCGAGGACAAGGCGTTCGGTCTCGGCGACTGGAAGGTGGTCGAATCGAGCGAGACCGCGATGCTCACGCAAGTGGAGCGCGCGGTGCGCGAGAAGAAGTGGATCGTGTTCCTCGCCTGGGAGCCGCATCTGATGAACACGAAGTTCAAGCTCGCCTATCTCGATGGCGGTGACAAGTACTTCGGCCCGAACTACGGCGGCGCGACGGTCAACACGGTCGCGCGCAGCGGCTACGAGCAGCAGTGCCCGAATGTCGGGCGGCTCTTCAGGCAGATGGCATTCGACGTCGATCTGGAAAACGGCGTGATCACCGATGTGCTGGAGAAGAAGACCAACGTCGATGCCGCCGCAACCGATGCGCTGAAGCGTCATCCGGAGCTGCTCAAGTCGTGGCTCGACGGCGTGACCACGGCGAGCGGCGGCAATGGTCTGGCAGCCGTGCAAACCGCGCTCGGCGTGAAATAAGGCATCGAATGAGATAGCGCCGGTTGCTGCATCCCGCTTTCGCGCGGGATGCATGAGCACGGCACGCGCATCGCGCGCTTCTTTCGGGTCGGTCGCAACTGGACAGATTTTCGTCGCAATCGGTCGAGCCGCGACATATATGGGGCCTTATTTTTACAACGTCGGCGATACGTTCCGATGCGCCGCATAGCAGGTCACGAGCAGTCAGCGGCAGTCTTCCGCAGTTCCCAGCAGGTCATGCGACATGCCATCACGCCACGCGTGCGAGGCAGGGCATCGCTTATTCCAACGACAGATCGATCAAGACGAGCAAAGGACCAGCACATGAGAAAAGCACCTGCCGCGAGCGCCGCCCCGGCACGCGCAACCCGAATCGCAAGCCTCGCAGTCGCCGCAGGCGCGGCCCTGGCACCCGCGCTTGCGCACGCGCAAAGCAGCGTGACGCTCTACGGCATTCTCGATGCGGGCATCACCTGGGTGAACAACACCGGCGGCTCGCATGTCGTGAAGTTCGACGACGGCATCTCGTACGGCAACCGCATCGGCTTTCGCGGCGTGGAGGATCTCGGCGGCGGACTGCAGGCGGTCTTCGTGCTGGAGTCGGGCTTTCACCTCGGCAACGGCCAGTACGCGTTCGGCGGCGCGGAATTCGGCCGCCAGGCGTATGTGGGCCTGAAAAACCAGTGGGGCACCTTATCGCTCGGCAATCAGCTCGACATGACCGAGGAGTTCGTCTATCTCTACAACATTTCGGCGTGGGCGAGCGGCTACGCGATCCATCAGGGCGACTTCGACCGCATGAACGGCGACCGCCTGCCGAACTCGATCAAGTTCCTGTCGAACGACTTCGGCGGCTTCACGTTCGGCGGCATGTATTCGTTCGGCAATGTCGCGGGCAACTTCCATCGCAACAGCGCGTGGAGCGTGGGCGCGCACTACGCCGCGAACACGTTCAATATCGGCGCCGCCTATACGCAGCTGAACAACCCCAATGGCATCTATGCGTTCGATCCGTACGCGATGATCGGCGCGCGCACCTTCCTCGGCCAGCCGACCGTATCCGTCGATCCGGCGACGGGCGCGGTCACCGATCTGTACAGCACGAACCCGTTCCCGGTTGACAAGCAGGGTGCGTTCGCCGTAGGCGCGGCATGGACGATCGGCAACCTGATGCTGTCGGGCAATTTCACCTATACGACCATCAAGGGCCTCGGGCAGACCTCGCACATGCAGGTCTATGAAGGCGGCGCGTCCTACAGCTTCATGCCCGACCTGAGTCTCTACGGCGGCTATCAGCACACGCGCTTCGAAGGCAATCACTGGAATCAGGGTTCGCTCGGCCTGCATTATCTGCTTTCCAAGCGCACGGACGTCTATATCTCCGGCGATTATCTGCGTGCATCCGGCCCGATCGATGCGGTGATCGGCTATAGCTTCACGCCGTCTTCATCGAACACGCAGGCCGACGTGCGCATCGGTATGCGCCACTCGTTCTAGGCTGCGGCGAGCCGCGCGGCGGTGACGGCGCGCAATGCGCTGCGGTCCTGCCGCGGGCTCGTGTTGAAGCGCGCACGATACGTGCGCGAGAAATGCGACGGCGATTCGAAACCGCACGCGACGCACACGGAGAGTATCGACATGTCGGTCTGCTGAAGCAGCTCGCGCGCACGCGCGAGCCGCAGGCCGAGATAGAAATGCGTGGGCGTGTCCTTCAACGCCGAGCAGAAGAGCCGCTCGAGCTGGCGCCTGGTCACGCCGATGGATTCGGCGAGCGCATCGGGTGAGAGCGGCTCCTCCATGTTCTGCTCCATTATGCCGATCACCTGAATCAGCTTGCGATTATGGATGCCGTAGCGCGCCGCGATCTGCAGGCGCTGATGGTCCGAGCGCTGCCTGATGCGTCCCAGCACGAACTGCTCGGACACTTGCGCGGCGAGGCTCGCGCCGTGCTCGCGCGCGATCAGGTCGAGCATCATGTCGATGGATGCCGTGCCTCCCGCGCAGGTGATGCGGCGCGTATCGATCTCGAAGAGCTCCTGGCTCGTCTCGATGCTCGGATACCGTTCCGTGAACGCCGCCGCCGCTTCCCAGTGCAGCGTCGCGCGCTTGCCCGCGAGCAGGCCGCTTTCCGCGAGAATGAAGCTGCCGGTATCGATGCCGCCGAGCGTCGCGCCGCCGCGGTCCAGACGCTTGAGCCAGTCGCCGATCGCGCGCGTGTAGCTCGAAAGCGGCTCGAAGCCCGAGACGACGAACACGGTGCGCGCGTCGCTCACTTCGTCGAACGCGCACTCGGCGTTGAGCGTGATGCCGTTGCTCGCGGCCACCGCGCCGCCGTCCGTGGACAGGATATGCCAGCGATACAGATCGCCCGCGAAGCGGTTGGCGACGCGCAGCGGCTCGATCGCGGACATGAATCCGATCGATGAGAACTCGGGCAGCAGCAGAAAGTAGAAGTCTTGATGAGCGGGCATCGGTCCGATCGATGAAAGTGCGTCGATGAGCGAGCCGTCCACGCTAGCAAGCGCAAAAAGCGCGCGCAATCCGGCACGCCCCGTAGGGCGTGCCGGATCGGGCGTCGAGGCGAATGCAGGTTATGCGCTCGAAAGCGCCTTCGTGAGCGTCTGCGCGACGGTGGCGAGATGCGGCTCCACGACGAGGTCCGTATGCTTGCCATCGATCCGGATGATGCGCAGGCCGTGCTTCGCGACGCGCTGCCACACCGGCAGCGGATCGCCGCGCTCCTGATCGAGGATGGTTGCGCGCACATAGACGATCGGGCCGCCGACATAGCGGTGCGGTCTGTAGGTCGTCATCGCGACGCGCATCGATTCGCGCACGCGCAGGAGCACGGGCGGCAGGCCTTGCGCATCGGGTGCGGCCTTGTGCGCTTGCTGGCCCATGCGCATGCGCACGCGGTCGGCGATCGCGGATGCCTTGCCGCGCATGTAGCCGAAGCGCGCGCGTGCGTCGAGCGCGCGGAATTCGCGCAGGCGTTCGGCGATCACGCCCGCCTGGAAGCGCGTCCACTGCGGGAAGGGCAGGCAGTGCTCGTGCACATAGGTATCGAGCAGGCAGAGCATCTCGATCTTCTCGCCCGCCGCCACGAGCTGCTGCGCGATCTCGAACGCGATCAAGCCGCCGAACGAATAGCCGACGAGCGCGTACGGTCCGCTCGGTTGCACCTCCCGCATGCGCAGCACGTAGCCCTTCGCCATCTCCTCCACGCTGTGCTGCGGCGCTTCATCGCCGTCGAGGCCGAGCGCCTGCAATCCATACACGGGCCGCTCGTTTTGAAGCATACCGGCGAGCGTCAGGCACTCCATCACCGAGCCCGTGATGCTGTGCACCATGAAGAGCGGGCGGCCGCTGCCCGCGCGCATCTGCACGAGCGTCGAGTTTGCGACGCGCGTGTCGGGATCGGCGGCGAGGACGGCGGCGAGGCGCGCGATCGTCGGCGCGACGATCATCGTGGCGAGCGGCAGGACGCGGCCGGTCGCGCGCTGCACGTCGGCGAGCATGCGCGCGGCGAGCAGCGAATGGCCGCCCAGTTCGAAGAAGTTGTCGTCGCGGCCGATCGGCGAGAAGCTGAAGTGCTGCTCCCAGAGCGCGCAGAGATACGTTTCGATCTGCCCGACCGATTCGCCCGGCGGGGGCAGTTCGCGCCGCTCGCGCGAGAGCGACGGATGCTCGCGGATCTGCCCGAGACAATCGGGATTCGCGAGCGACGACGCATTGCGCGCCGGCAGGCCGTTGACCGCATCGCGCGCGGCGGCCTCGGACGGCTTGCCGTTGTGCGTGACGGGCAGGCCGTCGACCTGCACGATCACGTCCGGCACGAGTGCGGCGGAGCCCTGGCGCTTGAGATCGCGGCGCACGCGCGCGGCGAGCGCCGCATTCAGCTGCGCGCCGGGGCGCAGCACGAGCAGCAGCACGATGCGCTGCCCGTCATCGCCCGCATTCGAGCCCGTCTGTGGCACCACCATCGCGTGACGGACCTCGGCGATCTCGCTCAGGATGCGGTATATCTCGCCCGGGCTCACGTTGATGCCGCGCACGTTGAGCACGCCGTCGCTGCGGCCGTGCAGGCGCGCGGAGCCTTGCGGCGAGAACTCGATGACGTCGCCGTGCGTCCAGACGCCTTCGTTCGCGGCGAAATACGCCTTGTGAAAGCGCGAGCCGTCCTGGTCGCCGAAGAAGCCGAGCGGCCGCGACGGAAACGGATTCGTGCAGACGAGCTCGCCCGGCATGATCGTGGTCGCGCCCTGATCGAACGCCTGCACGTCGAGACCGAGGCTCCTGCATTGCGCCTCGCCCGCATAGACGGGCAGGTTCGGGTTGCCGAGCACGAAGCAGCCGATGATGTCCGTGCCGCCCGAAATCGACTGCAGCTGCAACTGCTTCACATGCTCGTGGACCCACTCGAACTGCGAGTCGTAGAGCACGGCGCCGGTGGACATCATCGCGCGCAGGGCGGAGAGATCGAACTGCGCGGCGGGTTCGAGCCCGGCGTCCTCGCTCATCTTCAGATAGGCGGGGCTCGTGCCGAACACGGTCGCGCGCTCGCTGGCGACGATGCGCCAGAGCGTGTCGACGGTGGCCACCGGGCCGTCATAGGTGACGATCTCGACGCCCGAGGCGAGCACGGACAACTGCCAGTTCCACATCATCCACGAGCAGCTCGTGTGGAAGAAGAGCTTGTCGCCGGGACCGAAGTCGCTGTGCAGCCGGTGCTCCTTCACATGCTCGATGAGCGTGCCGCCCGCGCCGTGCACGATGCACTTCGGCTTGCCCGTGGTGCCCGACGAAAACATGATGAAGAGCGGATGATTGAACGGAAAGCGCTGCCAGCTGAACTGCCTGGCGTCGCCGCGCACGATCAGCGAGCGCAGCTCGTGCTGGCGCTGCGTCACCGAGCTCGGCAGATCCGTTTCGTCCAGACAGACGATGTCCGTGAGCGACGGCAGCTGCGCCGCCACCGCGGCGACATGGCCGGAGATCGAGCCGCCCGTGTCGAAGGGGCGCTGCGTCGTGTGCGCGAACATCATCCTGGGTTCGAGCGGCGCGAAGCGGTCGAGGATGGCCTGCACGCCGTTTTCCGGCGCGGCCGTGGAGAGCGTCGCGCCGAGCGCGGTCACCGCGAGGGCGACGGTGATCGCGTCGCCGTCGTTGCGCATGATCGCGACGACGCGGTCGCCCGGCTTGAGGCCGAGTTCGGACAACGAATGCGCGAGGCGCACGACGCGCTCGCGCAGCTCGCCGCGCGTATAGGTGACGTGGCGGCCGTCGGCGTAGCAAGAGGTGAGCGCGGGTGCGCCGTCGGGCGCGATGCGCTTGCCGAGCAGATTTTCGGCGTAATTCAATTCGACATCGGGGAAAAATCGTGCCGTTTCACATCTGTCGCCGATACAAACCGGTGTGTTCGATCCGGACCATTCCAGCCCACGCGCCGATTCGAGAAAGCATTTCCAAAATTGCCGATATTCGCGGGCCGTATAAGCATGCAGTTCGGAATAATTTACAAAGTGCTCGCCGGTCGCTTTTTCGAAGGCCTGGATAAAGGCTGTCATGTGCGAAGCGGCAATTTGTTCGGCCGGCGGCTGGAAAAGGGGCTCGCGCGCATAGAGTCGCGCATTCTCCCGGATGGTGTCTTGACGGTCCATTTTTCTATGCACCTTTGATTTGGACTGCGGGTCTGATTCAGGGTACCCCGTTAGAAATCCTTGCTATGTGCGACCAGCCACAAAGTTTGCGGCGTGTCGCGCAGGGTTTGCTCTTACTCAAGCGTCATTCAATGTGTCTGATTCATGAACAGCGGAAATAACTACTCTTCATCTCCGCTCGCATATTGATTCAGGTTAGCGCCCTGGCGCAAATACATAAACTATCAATCGAAACTGACCTATTGAAGTGCGGCTTTGCGCAGAAACGGCACGCCGTGCATATAGAGCGTCACGGCCATCGAGGCGGCGATGGCGGTTTCCACGGCCAGCACCGTCGCTGCCGCGCCTTGTTCTCCGAACAGGTTCGCGAGCACCGCGAGCAACAGGAAGTTCAGCACCGCCGAGCCGACCAGGATGCGCGTGAACGGCGTCTTCATGCCGAGCGGCAGCATGGTCTGAACGCCGAACAGGTCCGAAAGGCCTGCCATCAAAGGCACGAAGGCCATCCAGCGCAGGACGCCCACGGTCGGCTCGAACTGCGACCCATACAGCAGATGAACGGCGAGCGGCGTGCCGAAGAAGATCGCGAGCGAAGTGGTGAGGACGATGCCGCCTTGCACCACGAACATCACACGAAGGAACGCGAAGGCGTCCCCGCGCGAATGATGCATCAGAAAACTGATGCGCGGATACGCCGCCGTCTTGAGCGGGCTCAGCATGTTGAGCGCGGCGCGAATCAGCTTGTCGCCGGCTGCGAAATAACCCGCTGCGACATTGCCCGCCATCAATGCGAGCACCACGATATTGCTCGAAGCGTAAATCTCGACGATGGCCGTCGCCATGAACACGCTCCAGCCGTTCTTAAGTTCGCGCACGATCGAGGCGAACGGAACCCATGCGAAATCGATCTCGTTTCGCAGGAACAGATAAACGAGTACCGCGATGCCGGTGACGAGCGGAACCATCGCGTTGATGCCCATTGCCCAGTAAATATCGGTCTGTTCGCGCACGAGCAGAAACATCGCCGGAATGCTGAGCGCGCGGCCGATGAATACCAGTGTGCTGATGACGGCGAGATCCTCCATGCCCTGAAAGTACCAGGTGGGAATCAGCATCGTGCCGATGACCAGACCGAACCCCAATAACAGGAGCGTGCGGTTTTCTTCGAGTATGGGAAAGATGAAGGTGAGGGCAAGCAGAATGGCAAGACCGGCGACGGCAATCAGGGTCTGGGCAAAAATGGTTTCCCAGAAAATGCGCGAGCGCGCGGCGCGGTCGTGGCGATTAATGGAGATTTGCGGCGTGGCCGTGAGCGAGAAGCTGTAGTTCGTGGAAATCACGAAATAGCTGAGAAACGCGAGCCCGAACGCGAGCCGGCCGTAGCCGCTGGGGGACAGCACGCGCGCGAGCCAGGGCAACGTCAGCAGGGGCACCAGATAGGTGGAGATCTGCATCGTCATCAAGATCGCGAAGTTTTTCCGGAACGACGCCATGATTGTTATTCCCTGCTTATGCGACCGTTTCCGGCCCCCGAGTTGGTCTTGCGTTCGAGGCATGTCCCTGCCTTCCGCGCGGTATCCATTGGAGCGAAACGGCGTGCGACTTTCAGTTGGTTGGCCCACTGAATGCCCGCACACTAGCGTGCCGCGAGCGGGCGCGGAACAGGTCGCATGCAGTCAAGTGGCGGTCGCTAGCGGGCGTTCGTGCACCTTTATGCGACGTTACTTTGTATGCACGCCGGCGCCACGAACCGGCCCATCGTATAAACCCCTGACTGGAAGGCACGCCATGAGACATCGCCTGATTTCGAAACTGCTGTTCGCCGGAACCTGTGCTGCGGGTGTCGCGTTTGCCGTGACGCAGGACGCGCGCGCGGCGGGTGCGGAGGACGCCAGTTGCCGCACTGTGCGCTTCGTCGATATCGGCTGGACCGACATCACCTCGACGACCGCGCTTGCGTCGGTCGTATTTGAAGGACTTGGCTATGCGCCGAAGACGACGGTGGCGTCCGTGCCGATCTCGCTTGCGGGGCTGAAGAGCAAACAGATCGACGTGTCGCTCGGCTATTGGTGGCCGGTGCAGCAGAAGGCGGTGGAACCGTTCCTCGAGTCGAAGAGTATCCAGAAGCTCGAACCGCCGAATCTTTCCGGCGCGAAGGCGACGCTTGCCGTACCGAGCTATGCCTACGATGCGGGCATCAAGACGTTTTCCGATATTGCGAAACATCGCGACGAGCTGGACGGCAAGATTTACGGCATCGAGCCGGGCAGCAGCGCGAACGCGAAGATTCAGAAGATGATCGATTCGAACCAGTTCGGGCTGGGTGGATTCAAGCTGGTGGAGTCGAGCGAAGCGGGGATGCTGGTGACGGTGGAGCGCGCGGTCCGCGAGAAGAAGCCGGTGGTGTTTTTGGGCTGGGAGCCGCATCCGATGAACATCCAGATGAAGATCAACTATTTGGCTGGCGGGGATGAGGTGTTCGGGCCGAACTACGGCGAGGCGCGGGTCTATACGTTGACGAATCCGGATTTCCTGACGCGCTGCCCGAATGCGGGGAAGTTTGTTTCGAATCTTCGCTTTACGACCGATCTTGAGAATCGGTTGATGCAGCCGGTGATGAACAAGGAGCGGCCTCAGGAGGCGGCCAAGGCCTATCTCAAGCAGCACCCGCAGGTGTTGGATGCCTGGCTCGCAGGCGTGAAGACTCTTGATGGTAAGGAGGGGCTGCCTGCGGTTAGGCAGTATTTGGGGCTTTGAGGTTGTTAGTTCGTTCGTTCGCTTGCGCTTTTGGGGAATCCTGATTTCTTAGTGGTCTATTAGCGTTGCCCCTGTGCGGGGCGGCAGTCACTTTCTTTGCAGCTGCAAAGAAAGTAACCAAAGAAAGCAGCTTTGGCCCGGAGTGCTTCAAATTGACTCGTCGTCATGGTTCGCAGTGGCCCAGCCTCTAAAGAGTGCCCTCGAAGGTCTAACGCGCCGTGGTTCGCGCACGGTCTGCCGAGCTAGAAGTTTAAAGGCGCTGGTTCAGCCCCAAAGCGTTCCGGCCCAGCGCTACGCGCTGCCGCAGGGTCTGCAAG
>NZ_FCOB02000049.1 GCF_001545075.1 Caballeronia ptereochthonis | reverse complement strand
ATCCTGAATTCTTAGTGGTCTATTGGTGTTGCCCCTGTGCGGGGCGGCAGTCACTTTCTTTGCTGCTGCAAAGAAAGTAACCAAAGAAAGCAGCTTTGGCCCAGAGTGCTTGAGGCGAACGCGTCGTCATCGTTCGGCGTGGCCCAGCCCCTAAAGAGTGCCCACATAGGCCTAACCGGACTTGGATCGCGGACCCACTGTGTCATCGCACCGTTTAGCTGGCTGGTGCAGCACTAGCGAGCTCCGGCGCGCTACGCGGCCGTCCGGTCAATCGGGTCTGCCCGTGCTTCTTGGCTTACGCCTCCATCTCTCCGCATGTGCCTCCCGCTGGTTTCCCTTGCATACCCTTCGGCAGCGCGCAGCGCTGTGCCGGAACGCTTCGGTGCTGAACCAGCGCCCTTGGATAGCTAGCTCGTCAGACCGTGCGCGAGCCAAGCCGCGTTAGTCCTATGAGGGCGACACTTAGAGGCTGGGCCACGCCCAACCATGACGACGAGTCCGCCTGGGCCAAAAGCTGCTTTCTTTGGTTACTTTCTTTGCAGCAGCAAAGAAAGTGACTGCCGCCCCGCACAGGGGCAACGCTAGCAGACCACTAAGAATTCAGGATTCCCCGAAAGAACAAGCAAACAAAAAAATCAATTCCCAATGTAATCAAACAACGACATCTTCTGAATCTGCGAAAACGCCATCTGCGCGGCCTGCAGCGAAGTCTGCGTCAACTCATACTGACTGATCGACGAAACCAGATCGATGCTCGTCAGATTGGCGATATCGCTCGCCGTCTGCGTCTGGCTCGTCTGCATCGCCGTCTGCGTCGACTGCACTTCCTGCTCGCGCCCGCCGACCACCGTCTGCGCCGCCAGCACATTGTTGAACGTGTTGTTGACCTTCGTGCTCGCCGTCGTCAGCGCGTTGGTCAGCGCCGCCTGCGCAGCCGGCGAACCGGTCGTCTGCTTGAGCGCATTCACGATGTTGTCGAGCGTCGCGAAAATGTCGTTGTTGTCCGTCGCCGCCGGCTGCACCGTGAAGGTGTCGCCGTTTCCGGGCGTGCCGTCGATCGTCACCTTCTGCCCGCCAAGCGTGATGTCCGTCTTGCCCGTGTAGGGAACATCGGCCGGCAACGTGTTGTCCGCCGGGTCCGACGTGACCGAATAGCTCGTCGTGCCGTCCGTCTGCGAGATCGAAAACGTGATCGTGTATTTGCTCGCGTTGCCCGCGTTGCTCGTGTCGGTCACGCTCACCGGGCCGATCGTCGCCGTGCCCGAGTTCGAACCGCCCGCGCTCGACACCGGATTGCTCTCGGTCGGCGACACGCTGCGGAAAATCGATACGCCCGTGTCGCCCACCGGGATCGAACGTCCCTCGCTGATCTGCACCGTACGCTGGCCCAGATCGCCCGAGTACGTCGTGCCGACGCCGGACGGATCGTTCGAAAACGGCGCGGCCCCGCCCTTCAAGCCGGAGAAGATGTAGTTGCCGTTGCTGTCCGTGGTGTTCGCGAGACCGAAGAGCTGGTCGCGCAGGCCCTGGATCGTGTTCGCGATCGACGTGCGGTCCGCATCGTTCAGCGAGCCGTCGCCGGCATGCACGATCTGCGTCTGGATGCTCTGCAGCGCGTTGCTTACGCTGCCGAGCGTCGAGTCCTCCTGCTGCAGCGACGAAAGCGCCGCCGTCTGATTCGTGCCGTATTGCGCGAGCGCACCGCTCTTCATCGTGAGCTGCACCGCCTGCGCCGCGCCGAGGGGGTCGTCCGACGCCGTGAGAATGCGCTTGCCCGACGAGATCTGCTGATACATCGACGCGAGCGAGCTCTGCTGGTCGCTCATCGAAGCGACGTTCATGTTGAAGTATTGGGAACTGGAAATTCGCATCGCGATTTGCCTCAGTTGAACATGCCGAGCAGCGACTGGAACAGCGTCGCGGCGGTCTGGATCACCTTGCTGTTCGCCTGGTAAAGCTGCTGATACTGAATCAGGTTCGCCGCTTCCTCGTTCAGATTCACGCCCTGCACCGATTGCTGCGCCGTGGTCGCCTGAGAGAGGAGCGCGGTCTGCGCCGAGCTCGTCGCCTTGAGCTGATTGGTCTGGTTGCCGATGGTGTTCACGTAGTTCGCGTAAGAACTCGTCAGCGTGTCGGTGCCGCCGTTGAGCGACTTCGACGAAACCAGGTTGGACATCGCCAGCGCGTTGCTGCCGTCGCTCGTACCGCCCTTGTTCTGCGCGATGCTGAACACGTCGCTGTCTTTCGGCGTGCCGCTAACCGTGGCGGAGACGCCGTTCGACACGATCGTCATGCCCGTCGACGCACTGTACGGAATGGTCGTGCCGACGGCGTAGTTCGTTCCGCCGACGGTCACCGGGACGTTCGACGTGAAGCCGCCCGCCGACGCGTTGTACGTCAGCTGGATGTCGGACGTCATCGAGTAGCCGCTCGACACCGTCGCCGACGAAATCGAGGCCGTGCCGGTGTTCGTGCTCGCGGCCGAGGTCACCGCGGGCGACGCCGCCGCGATCGCCGCGCCGTTGCTCGTCGTGAGCCTGAAGGCGTCGAGCGCGCCGCGCGTCGGCTGGATCGTGAACGAGTCGCCCTTCTGCACATCGGTCAGGCCCGACACGTCGATGTTCAGTCCGTTGATCGTGGCGTTCCCGACTGCGGGATCGATGGTGCCGAGCTTCTGGCCGCTCGCCGGGTCCGTCACCGTGTACTGGCTGCCGTCGTAGCTGACGGTGAAATCGTTGGCCGGCGGCTGCGTGCCATCGGCGATCGACGCGGTCAGCGTGCCTGTGCTCTTGTTGCGCGCGTTGGCCAGGATGGTCGGATTGCTCGTCGCGAAGAGGTCGCCGCCCTGGACGCCGTTGAGGTCGAGGCCGAGCTTGTTCTGGTCGTTGAGTTGCGTGGCGAAGCTCGTCGCGACGGCGCCGAGTTGCGCTTGCGCCGGATCGAGCGTCTGCGTGCGGAAGTCGATGAGACCGCCGACGACGCCGCCCGTGAGCGCCGAGTTGTCGATGTATTGCGTCGTCGCGGGCGTCTGCGTCGAGCCGTCGCGACTCTGGAACGCGACGGTGAGCTCGCTCGGGTCGGACGACGAAGGCACAGCCTGCAAGCCGTATTGCGTATTGCCGACGACGAGCGGCTGCCCGTTGCCGATGAACACGTTGTAGTTGCCGTCCTGCGGCACGACTTGCACGCCGATCATCGAACTGAGGTTCGTGACGAGTTGATCGCGCTGATCGAGCAACTGGTTCGGCTGCTGACCTCCCGCGCTGGCGATGTTGATCTGCTTGTTGAGATCCGCGATCTGCTGCGCGTAGCTGTTGATCTGCGAGACGGCGCTCGTCAGTTGCGTGTTGACGCTCTGGCGCAGTTGATCGTATTGCGCGCCTGCCGAGTTGATCTGATCGGCGAGCGTCTGCGCGCTGCTCATGAGCGACTGGCGCGCCGAGGTGCTGCTTGCCGAGTTCGCCACCGACTGCAGGCCGGAAAAGTAATTGGTGATACCCTGCGCGATGCCTTGAGTAGGATCGCCGACGAGGTTGTTCAGCTGCGAGATGAGCGAGTAGTACGTGCTGGCGGCGCTGCTCGAGGCCTGCGTGTTGTTCACTTGCGTCGTCAGGTACTGGCTGTATTGACGTGTGACGGTGACTGCCTGAACGCCGCTGCCGAGATATCCCGAACCGGTGAACTGCCCTGACGACTCCTGATACTGGACCTTTTCGAGCGTGTAGCCCGGCGTCGCGGCGTTGCTGATGTTCTGTCCCGTCGTCGTCAGGCCCCACTGGGCCGCATTCAGACCGGAGAGACCAATGCCGAAGATGTTGTTGGACATGCGTGAATCCTGGTGAAGCGGCGTGGGATTGGGCGCTGCCGCATGGCTGCCTTATATATCGGCCGATTGCCGGGGAAGTTGAGCGGCGGGTTGTCCGTCGTGGCTTCGACGGGGAAGCTGGACGGTTGTCGCGATGGGGCCATTATCGATTGAGTGGTGCAATGGCTATTGCACGAAGAGCGTGGGGTTTTGGGGTTATTTCGGGGGTTTTGGTCTTGGTTTTGGTTTTGGTTTTGTCTTGCTGGGCTTCTGTGAAAGCCTGTGTTCGCGTCGGTCTATTAGCATTGCCCCGCACAGGGGCAACGCTAGTAGACCACTAAGAATTCAGGATTCCACGAAAACGGAAGCAAGCGAACAAGACCTTGCAAGCCAAGACGAACAAAAAAACTATTTCACCAACGACCGCCGCTTCATTTCGAGCTGCGTGATGAGCCGCTGCAAGGTATTCTCCGCCGACCCCGGCATCGAAGTGAACTTGAACCCGATCGTATACCGACGATCCCCCTTCGCCGTGGTCGACTCGCGATGCGAAACGAGCTTCATATCCACCGTAACCTTGCCATTCGCGCTGAAATGCAGCTCGGCATCCTGAATCACGATACCCATCTCGAGATCCGCCACGCGCTCGTCCGTCGTACGCAACGCGACACCGCCGAGCGAAAGGTCATGCACTTCAAAGCGAAACCGCTCACCATTCGGCAAACTGCCCGTGCAAAGATAAGGATCGAGCACCGGCGCCTCGACGCGGAAATACTCGCGCCGCTGCATGTAATAAAGCACCGACGGAAACTCCGCCTCGAATGCCGGCCGTCCGTCGAACACCGTCTCGCGCGGTCCGGCCGTCGTGAACTCGACGCGCACGCCCTCCGGCGCCGCATGAAAAACGAGCCTCTGCGATGCAAGCACGCCCCGGTTCTGCTCCGCCACGCCGCCCCAGTCGAACGTGAAGCGATGCGCCGTCACGTCGACGTCGAGCAGACGCGTGACGATCTGCCCGTCGCCATACTGCGCCGTAAGGAAGTCGCCGCGATTGGCGAGATTACGCAGCGCCACGCCGATTTCCAGCGAATTGCGCCTGCCGAAATCCACGATCGGTGCGATATCCTCGTCGGCAACGTCATGCTTGTGATTGGTGTTCATGGTGCTAGCCGTATTCATTGTGCACGCGCGCCGCTCAAGCCCCCGAACCTCGCGCGTCGATCCGAACCCCTATTGGTCCGGCACTTCGATTATTCAGGTTAGCGGCATACCCCTTCAAAAGTTTAGGGTTGCCCCGCGTAAAAAGTATGTGGTGCGCCGTCCCTACCGACGTAAAACGTTTGCAACCGCCCGGAATCCGGACAATCGCGCCCCGGCGCGCCGGAAGTGCACGGGCGATGCCTTCCCACAGCAAAAAGGCGGCCGCAAACATCGGCTGATTGCAGGACGATCCGACGGCGCCGTCGTCAGACAATCTGGCGCATGATCGAAATGAGCTTCTTCGCGTACTGCGGATCGGTCGCGTAGCCCGCCTTCTGCATGCCGTGGGCGAAGCCCGCGACATCGCGCGAGGCCTGAACCACCGGCGCGTAGCGCGGGTTGTTCTTGATCACGCTCGCGTAATCGGTAAGCGCTTCCTCGTACGAATCGTACGCGCGGAAACGCTCCACGACCTTCTGCGGGCGGCCGTTCACGTATTCCGTCGTGACGGAATCAACGGTCTTGCCGGTCCAGTCTTTGGTCGCCTTGATGCCGAAGATGTTGTGGCTCGTCGCGCCGTTCGCGGTCTTGATCTCGCGCTTGCCCCAGCCGGATTCGAGCGCCGCCTGCCCGATGATGAAGCGCGCCGGAATGCCCGTCGCGGCGCTCGCGGCCTGCGCCGGCACGGCGAGCCGGTCGACGAACGCGTTGACCTTGTCCGAACCGTTGCCGCGCACGGGCGGCTCGAGCGAATCCGTCGCCGAATAGCCCTTGCCGGCGAGCGACGCGTTGTTCCTGTTGGCCTGCGCCGCCGCATAGGCCTTCGCCATCGCGTTCATCGCGGCGAGGTTGCCGGCGTTCGCCTCGATGTCGCCGCTGCCGCCTGCCATTCCACCGAGCGCGTTCATCGCGTTGGCGCCGCCCGTGCCGTTCGCGCCGGCCTTGCCGCCCGCGTTGCGCATGAGCTGCTTCAACATCATGTCCGCGACGCCGATGCCCTTCGACGACATCTGCTGCGACAACTGCTGATCGAGCATCGACGTGAACGACTTCGTATCGTTCGATTCGAACGGGCTGTCCGAAGGCGTCGCGTCACGCATGCTCTTCAGCATCATCTGCGTAAAGACCGCGTCGAATTGCTTGGCGGCTTCCTTCAGTCCCTGTTGCGGATTCGTGTTGGCCTGCGCGCGCAGCGCATCGAAGCCCTGCGTGTCGAGTGCGAAGCGGTTCGACAGATTCGAGAAGCCGCTCGTCGTATCGGTCGATGCCAGCGCAGCGCTGGCGATGCCGCTCGTATTCGAGTTCATGAGCCTTCGTTCCTTAGATGATTTCGAGGTCGGCGCGCAGCGCGCCCGCGGCCTTCATCGACTGGAGAATCGAGATGAGATCCGCCGGCGTCGCGCCGAGCGCGTTCAGCGCCTTCACGACATCGGCGAGATTCGCGCCCGCGCTGAGCATCTTGAGCGCGCCGCTGTCCTGCTTCAGCTGAATCGACGACTCCTTCGCCGCCACAGTCTGGCCGTTCGAGAACGCGCCCGGCTGGCTCACCGCCGTCTTCGTGTTGATGACGACCGAGAGATTGCCGTGCGCGACCGCGCAGTTCTGCAGCGTGACCATCTGGTTCATCACGATCGAGCCGGTGCGCGCGTTCAGGATCACCTTCGCGGCGGCCTGAGCCGGACGCACGTCGATGTTCTGCAGCTGCGCCATGAACGACACCTGCTCGCTCGCGTCCTGCGGCGCGCGCAGTTGAATCGTGCGGCCGTCGAGCGCGAGCGCCGTGCCCATGCCGAACTGGTTGTTGATCGCCGCGACGATCCGTTGCGTCGTGTCGAAATCCATCTCGCGCAGTTCCATCTGCATGACGCCGCCCTGCTGCTGCAGCGCCGTCGGCACCGCGCGCTCGACGATCCCGCCGCCCGAGATGCGGCCCACCGCAAGCTGGTTCACCTGCACCTTGCTGCCGTTCGCGCTCGCGCCCGCACCGCCGACGACGAGATTGCCCTGCGCCATCGCGTACACCTGGCCGTCCGCGCCCTTCAGCGGCGACATCAGCAGCGTGCCGCCGCGCAGGCTCTTCGCGTTGCCGAGCGAGGAGACCGTCACGTCGATCGCTTCGCCCGGCCGCGCGAACGGCGGCAGTGTCGCGGTCACCATCACGGCGGCGACGTTCTTCAGCTGCATGTTCTGCGTCGTCGAAGGGTTCACGGTGATGCCCAGGTTGCCGAGCATGTTGGTCAGGCTCTGTGTCGTGAACGGCGTCTGCATCGTCTGGTCGCCGGTGCCGTCGAGGCCGACGACGAGACCGTAGCCGATCAGCGGATTGTCGCGCACGCCCTGGAACGAGACGAGGTCTTTCAGGCGCTCGGCGTGCGCGGGCGGCGCGGAGCCGAGCGCCACGAGAACGGCCGCGAGCGAGAGCGAAACGAAGCGAAGAAGCGAATTCATGATCAGAACGGCGCGACGTTGAGGAAGAAGCGCTGCAGCCAGCCCATGTTCTGCGCTTCGTCGATGTAACCCTTCGCCGAGTATTCGATCTTCGCGTCGGCGACTTGGGTGGAGAACACGGTGTTGCTGCCCGAAATGGTCGTCGGGTTGACGACGCCCGAGAAGCGCACGAATTCGTTGCCCTGGTTGATGAGCATCTGCTTCTCGCCGCTCACCATCAGATTGCCGTTGGGCAGGACTTCCGTCACGGTGACGGTCAGCGTGCCGCTGAACGTGTTGGCCGCGCTCGCGCCGCCCGTCGCCGTGAACTTGTTGGCGCCGGTGGCCGACAGGTTCGTGTTGTTGAAGAGGCCGCCGAAGATGCCCGGCGTCGTCGGCACCGCAAACGAAGCGTTGCTGCCGCGGTTGGTGTTCGCCGCGGACGACTTCGTCGCGTTGACGTTTTCCGAGATCACGATGGTCAGGATGTCGCCGACATTGCGCGGCCGCTGGTCTTCGAACAGCGGCCGGCCCGCGTAGCCCGCGTTGTAGATCGCGCCGGGCGAACGCGTGCCGACGGGCGGCTGCGGCGGACGCGCGGTCATCGGCTGCTGGACGATCGGCTCTTTCGGCACGAGGCCGCACGCGGCGACCGCCGCGCCGAGCACGGCCAGCGAGGCAAGGCGCGAAGCCTGTGCGAAGAATCTGGTGGGCGACATCTTGGTGACTCTGGTTAAGCGTGACTTCAAACCTGCATCTGCGAGAGCGTCTGCAGCATCTGGTCGGACGTGGTCACGGCCTTGCTGTTGATCTCGTAGGCGCGCTGGGTCTGGATCATGTTGACCAGCTCCTGCACGACGTTCACGTTCGACGCCTCCACATAGCCTTGCTGAAGCGAGCCCGCGCCGTTCAGGCCCGGCTGCGACACGTTCGGCGCGCCCGAGCTGCCCGTCTCGGAGAACAGGTTTTCGCCGCGCGCTTCGAGACCGGCCGGGTTGATGAAGGTCGCGAGCTGGATCGCGCCGACCGTCGTGTTGGCCGTGCTGCTCGGTTGCGTGATCGACACCGTGCCGTCCGAGCCGATCGTGATCGACGTCGCGTTCTGGGGAATCGTGATCGCCGGGTTCAACTGGTAGCCGCTCGACGTGACGAGCTGGCCTTGCGCGTTGGTCTGGAACGAGCCGTCGCGGGTGTAGGCGGTCGTGCCGTCGGGCATCGTCACCTGGAAGAAACCTTGGCCGTTGATCGCGACGTCCTTCGAGTTGCCGGTCTGCTGCAGGTTGCCCTGCGTATAGAGGCGCTCGGTGGCGACCTGCTGGACGCCAGTGCCGAGCTGGACGCCCGAGGCGAGCTCGGTCTGCTGCGTCGAATTGGCGCCCGGCTGGCGCGTGGTCTGATACAGGAGATCCTCGAACACCGCGCGCGAGCCCTTGAAGCCGTTCGTGCTCACGTTGGCGAGATTGTTCGAGATGACATCCATTTGCGCCTGCTGCGCATTCATGCCGGTCGCGGCGATGTAGAGAGAGCGATTCATATCCGTATGTTTCCTGTGTCCTGGGTTCGCCGCTTAGCTGAAGTTCAGCAGCTTGTTGGCCGACTGTTCGTTCTGGTCGGCCGATTCCATCAGCTTTGTCTGCATCTGGAATTGCCGGGCGTTGGTGATCATCGAGACCATCGCGGAGACCGGGTTCACGTTGCTGCCTTCGAGCGCACCGCCGGCCACGACGACGTTCGGGTCCGCATCGGCGGGGTCGCCGGTCGCGGTGCGGAAGAGCCCGTCGTCGCCGCGCGAAAGCGTCGCCGGATCGGGATTCACGAGCTTCAGCTGATCCACGACCGCAATCGCCGTCGGCGGGTCGCCCGGAATCAGCGCGGAGATCGTGCCGTCCTTGCCGACCGTCACTTCCGCGCCCGGCGGGATCGACAGCGGACCGCCGCCGCCGAGCACCGGCAGATTGTTCGCCGTGACGAGCTGGCCGTTCTGATCCACGTGCAGGTTGCCCGCGCGCGTGTACGCCTCGCTGCCGTCCGCCGCCTGCACGGACAGCCAGCCGGGGCCCTGGATCGCGACATCGAGCGGATTACCCGTCTGCTGGATCGGGCCTGCCGAGTAGTCCGCGTTCGGCGTGGACGACAGCACGAAAGTGCGCGTCGTGCCATCGGCGGACTGGTCTTCGAACGACATCGGCACCTGGCGGAACGCCGCGAGCTGCGCCTTGAAACCCGTGGTCGACGCGTTCGCGAGGTTGTTCGCCACGACGGCCTGCTGCTCGAGCGCCTGGCTTGCGCCGGTCATCGCGGTGTAGATCAGACGGTCCATGAATCGCTTCCTTCTTGCCTATGCGTGCGGACGATGCTTACAGGTTGATCAGCGTCTGGTCGACGGTCTGCTGCGTCTTGATCGTCTGCGCGTTCGCCTGATAGTTGCGCTGCGCGGTGATCAGGTTCACGAGCTCGCTCGTCAGGTCGACGTTGGAGTTTTCCACCGCGCCGCCCTGCAGCGTGCCGTGGTTGGTCGAGCCCGGCACGGACACCTGCGGCGCGCCGGAAGCGGCGGTTTGCGCGTACACGTTGCCGCCCAGGTTCTGCAGGCCGTTCTGGTTGTTGAAGTTGGCGATCGCGATTTGGCCGAGCGCCTTCGTTTCGCCGTTCGAGTAGTTGCCCGTCAGCATGCCGTCCGTGCCGACCGTGAAACCCGTCAGCTCGCCCGTGCTGTTGCCGTCCTGATGCAGGTTCGTGAGGCCGCTCTTCGCGCCGTACTGCGTCGTGCCGGCGAGGTTCAGCGTGAGCGTCTGCGTGGTGGCGCCGTTGTCCGCGCCATTGGGAATCGTGAAGGTGAACTGGCCCGTTTTCGGGGAGGTCACGCTGCCCGTCGTGCTCGCGGTGGTGGAGTTGAGATTGCCCGACGCATCGAAGGTGACCGCGCCGAGATCGGTCTGCTGCGTGACCGGATCGCCGTAACCCGCGAAGGCTTCCCACGTGCCCGTGGCCGACTTCGTGAAGTAGACGGAGACTTTCTGCGTGCCGCCGAGCGTGTCGTATACATCCACCGAGGTGGACGCGTTGTACGTGTTGCCGTCCGTCGGATTGAAGTCGGCGGCCGTCTTGTTGTCGTCCTGCGAGTTCAGGTTGAACGCGGCGGTGATCGTCTTGGTCGCGGTCGGCGCGATGTTCGCCGTCGGCACCGTGAGCGGCACCGTGCTCGCGCTGTTGACGACGCCGCCCGAATCCGCGGCATAGCCCATCAGCTGCAGGCCCGCCGAGTTGACGATGTTGCCGTTGTCGTCGAGATGGAACACGCCGTTGCGCGAATACACGGCCGAGCCGTTGTTCGACAGCTGATAGAAGCCGTTGCCGTTGATCGCGACGTCGAGCGCCTGGTTGGTCGTGGTGATCGTGCCTTGCGAGAACTGCTGCTGCACTTCGGCAAGACGCGTGCCGATGCCGATCTGGTTGCTGACGGCGGTGGCCATCGAGCTCGCGTACATGTCCGCGAACTGCGCCGCGCCCTGCTTGAAGCCGACGGTGTTCGCGTTCGCGATGTTGTTGCCGATCACATCGAGGTCGCTCGACGCCGCGCCCAGACCGCTCAGTGCTTGTTGGTAACTCATGTGTTTCTCCAAAGCGAGCCCGCGCCCGCCCCAAATGAATGTGAAATCAGAGAATCGACGCGACGCTCGTCAGCGCAACCGTCGAGCCGTTCGCGAGCTTGAGGCCCGGCGCGCCGCCCGACATCTGCACGACGCTCTGGACCTGAGAAGCCGACAGCGTGGTGGCCGTCGCCTGCTGGCCGTTGATCGTGCCTTGCGCGGTGATCGTGTAGCTGCCGTCGGCGAGGGTGTTGCCCTTCGAGTCGACCGGCTTCCAGCCCGACACCGGCACGACGCCCGCGCCTTGCGCGCCGAGATCGAGCGTGTTGACGATCTGGCCCGACGCGTTCTTCACGACGATCTGCAGGTCGCTCACGTCGTTCGCCAGTTGCACGCCGAAGCTCGACGACGCGCCGCTCGAGACCGTCACGTTGCTTCCCGGCGCGAGCACGTTCGAGCCGATCAGCAGCGCGGCCTGCGTCTGCTGGCCGGCGGAGAGCTGCGTCGCGAGCGAGGACAGCGACGTGTTCAGCTGACCGATGCCCTGCACCGTGCTGATCTGCGCGAGCTGCGAGGTCATCTGCGAGCTGTCGGCGGGGTTGGTCGGATCCTGGTTCTTCAGCTGCGTCACGAGCAGCGTGAGAAAGGTGTTCTGCATGTCCGACGCGGACGTGCCGCTCGCGCTGCTGCTCGATGAACTGGACGAGCTCGACGTGCCGTTCATGGTGTCGAGCAGCGTCTGCGACACGGTGGTGCCGTTGCTGCCGATGGTTGTGCTGGAGGAGCTCACGTTATGTTCCTTTGGATTCGCTGTCAGGTTCCGATGGTCAGGGTCTTGAGCATCAATTGCTTGGCGGTGTTGAGCGTTTCGACGTTCGCCTGATAGGAACGGGACGCGGAAATCATGTTGACCATCTCCTGCACGGGATCGACGTTGGGGAGCGTCACGTAGCCGTCCGCGTTCGCCGCGGGATTGCTCGGGTCATAGCTGGTCTTCATCGGGCTCGGATCATCGATCACGCCGGTCACCTGCACGCCGCCGACCTGCTGGCCCGACGCGGTGCGCGCGCCGCCGAGCGGATCGACCGCGAACACGACCTGCTTCGCCTTGTACGGCTGGCCATCCGGGCCGGTCGTGCTGTCGGCGTTGGCGAGGTTCGACGCGGTGACGTTCAGGCGCTGCGCCTGGGCCGACATCGCCGAGCCGGCGACGTTGAAGATGTTCATCAAGGAAGGCATGGGGCGTTTCTCCTGTGTCGGCCGGAGTTGGCGCTTCAGCGCTTACTCCGGCCCCACGCCGGGCAAAGCCCGGCGCGCGCCTTGTTAACTGTTCGACGTGATCGCCGAGAGCATCGACTTGATCTGCGAGCTGAGCACCGTCATGCCGGCCTCGAAGTGCAGCGCGTTGTCCGCGAACTGCACGCGCTCGGCATCGAGATCGACCGTGTTGCCGTCGAGCGAGGGCTGGCTCGGCACGCGGTACGCGAGCTTGCCGTAGTCGTCGCTCGGGCCGCCCGATGCGGTGAGCGTCGTCGTGCCGGCCATGTGGCCCTTCGCCGTCACGGCCATCGACGCGCCCGTGCTCACGCTGACGGGCTGCGCCATCGCGAGCGTGCCGTTGTTCGAGGCCGTGGTGGCGCCGCCGGTCTTCTTGAGGGCGCCGGCGAGCGCGCTCGAGAAATCGACGTCGCGCGCCTTGTAGCCGGGCGTGTCGGCGTTGGCGATATTCGACGACAGCAATTCCTGCCGATAAGCGCGGACATCGAGCGCCTCACGGCCAAATGCGAATTCCTTGTCGAGTGTGTCTAGCATTCCGGTTCTCCTGTCGGCAGCGCCGAGGCCTTTTTGCATGACACGCATCTTAGGAGCGGCGCACAAGAACTAATCCGACGAATAACCGGGAAACGGGGCCTCTATTCGACGCTTGCCCGCACTCAGGCATATCTAGAATGCGTTTCGTGGCCGATGGCGGGCGTTCGTGTTCCCCGTTCGGCCTAAGGCAGTCGCCGCGAGGTTTGCGGCCTGATTGAATCAAGGAACGCCGCGCGTGAAATACGCGGCGTGAGGGAGAGAAGTGATGAGCAGGTCCGCGAAGCGTGCATCGAACCCTACGGCTCGCGCCGCGGCGACGTTCGCGCGCCGCACGCTGCGCGGCCTCGCGGGCGTCTCGCTGTTCATTGGCGTCGCGGCGGGCGCGCACGCGCAGCAGGGCGACGGCCCGATCGTCATTCCGGGCAACGCGGAAACCAATCCCGCCGCCGTGGCCGAAATGGCGAAAAGCCTGAATGCGCCGGCTGCGCGCGGCTCGACATCCGTGGCCGCGCCCGTTTCCACGCTGCCCGCGCCCGACACCGGGCGTCCGAGCGGCTATCGCGCGGCGACCAAAGCCGCCGACGCCGCGATGCGTAACGCCGCGCTCGAACTCGAAGCCCGCGCCGACGCCGCCGACGATTCGATGAACGACGCGAGCGGCATGATCGTGATTCCCGGTCCGGGCGAAGCGAAACCCGCCCGTGCGGCCGTCGCGGCGTCCGCGCTTCCGAAAGCGCCCGCCGCGTCCGCCTTGCACGACGTGATTCCCGTCGTCGTGACGCGCGACGACGCTGTTCCCGCCCGCAACGCGAACACGCGTCCCGTCGCGGCAAGCGCGGCGGCTCCCGTTACCGGCGCCCCGGCCTCGCCGATGAAGCGCGTCAGCTTCACGCCTGCGAATTCGGCTGCCGCCGCGCCCTCCGCGGCGGTGTTGCCGCAGGCGCCCGGCGCCCCCGCCGCCATGCAGGATGGCGAATCGATCCGCCTCGCCGCGCTCAATTTTCTGCAGCAGCAAGCCGCGGGATTGCCGGGCAAGGCGGAAATCACCGTCACGCCCGTGTTTCCGCGTGGTCTTGCGCCCTGCTCCTCGCTCGATCCGTTCATGCCCACCGGCGCGCGTCTTTGGGGACGCATGACGGTCGGCGTGCGCTGCGTCGGCGAGCGGCCGTGGACGCTCTACGTGCAGGCGCGCGTGTCGATCAACGCCACTTACTATCTGGCCGCGCGCGCCATCGCCCCGGGCGAAGTGCTCGGCAACGCCGATCTGGTGGCTCGCGACGGCGACATCACCGCGATGCCGCAGGCCATCGTTACCGATCCGGCGCAGGCCGTCGGCGCGGTCGCGCTCTCGCGCGTGCCCGCCGGCCTGCCGCTGCGCACCGACATGCTGCGCGCCGCGAGCTCGGTGGCGATCGGCCAGAACGTGCGCGTGGTCGCCGCAGGCTCGGGCTTTTCGATTTCCGCCGAAGGCAGCGCGATGAACAACGCCGCGCCCGGCCAGCAGGTTCGTGTAAAAACTGCCGGGGGCCAGATCATCACCGGCATCGTGAAGGACAGTCAGACGGTGGAAGTGTCGCTCTGAAGGACGAAGTGTTCGCCATCCCACGCTTGTTTCATTTTGTTGCAATTGCGCTCGATGTCCGCCAGACAAGGCTTTCAAGGCGATAAGCGCAGCGAACGGCAGTTGACGGTCCGGAGGCAGGGTAAAGTTTTCAAGCGCCCCCGCCGATAAAGGACTCAACACGTTCGGGAATGGACATCGTGAAGATCGAATCGAATAGCAACACCACTCTGGCAGGCCTTCAAGAAGGCCTGCAACGTGCGTCGCAAAACGACGCGAAGGGTGCCGCGAGCACCGTGCAGCAGCCGAGCGCAAGCACGGCGCAGAATTCGACGGTGAGCTTGTCGTCGTTGTCGAGCGACCTGCGCGCATCGAACGGCTCGGACATCGATACGGCGAAAGTCGAGTCGATCAAGGCCGCGATCCGCGACGGCAGCCTGACGATGGATCCGGGCAAGATCGCCGACGGCATTCTGAGCACCGCCCGCGATCTGCTGCAAACGAGAACCCCGCCGACCGGCGGCTGAACGCAGTGAAGCAGCCGCGCTTGCGACAGAGCAGGCGCGCGGTGGCACGCGGCGTTCACGGCACCGGGCGGCTTTTTGAAACCGCTATTTGAGCGATGCAATGAGAGACGCCCTGCTTGCCACCGTCACCGAAGAAGTCGCCGCCGTTCAGGCCTTCGAATCCCTCCTCGTCGAAGAGGAAAAAGCGCTGATCGCCGCGCAGCCGCTTCCGGCGCTGCTGGGAATCATCGAGAACAAGACCGCACTGACCGAGCGCATCGCCGCGCTCGAAAAGACCCGCGATGCGCAGTTGAACGCGCTCGGTTTCCCGAGCGGCTTCGTCGGCATGGAAGCCGCCGCCGCCGGTGACGCAGCGATCGCCGAGCAGTGGGCGCTGCTCACCGCCGCCGCCCGCCGCGCGAAACAGGGCAACAACAACAATGGCGTGCTGATCCGCACGCGCATGGAATACAACCGCAAGACGCTTGCGGCCTTGCAGGTCGCGCCGTCGAAGGCCGGTTTCTACGGCCCGGATGGCCGCGTGCCGGGCGTCTGATCGCCCTCGGCGCTTTTCGGAAAGTACGGCGCGTACCTCGTGCGGGGCACGCGCCGCTTTTTGCTTCCGGCGCTTTCATCTACCGAATAACCCCCTTTTCCCCAGCCTTATCCGCCGATGGCCGCTCGACGCCTTCCGCAATAATCCCTTTCATCGAAAAGCGGCTTCACGCCGCTCGCATGTGTGACGGAAAGGAACGGAGCAAGGCCCGGTGGCAGAAGAAAGCGATCTCGAAAAAACCGAATCAGCCACTCCCAAGCGCCTGGAAAAGGCGCGGGAGGAAGGCCAGGTTGCGCGCTCGCGGGAACTCGCGTCCTTCGCGCTGCTGGCGGCGGGATTTTTCGGCGTGTGGGGCTTGTCGGGCCCGATCAGCGAGCATTTGCAGTCGATTCTGCGCGGCGCGTTCACCTTCGATCACGCGACGGTGCTCGACACGCGGCAGATGATGACCGGCGCTGCGAACGCGGGCAAGGAAGGCCTCTTCGCCGTGCTGCCGGTGCTGCTGCTCGCGGGTTTCGCCGCGCTCGCCGCACCGATGGCTCTGGGCGGTTGGCTCATCACGACGAAGCCGTTCGCGCCGAACTTCGGGCGCCTGAATCCGATCAGCGGCCTCGGCAAGATTTTTTCGGCGCAAGGACCGATTCAGCTCGGCATGTCGATTCTGAAGACGGTGGTCGTCGGCGGCATGGCGGGTTGGGCGATCTGGAGCCGCAAGGCCGAAGTGCTCGGCCTGCTGACGAAGCCGGTCAATCTGGCGCTCGCCGACGCGATGCATCTGATCTTCGTGTGCTGCGGCATGGCGATCGGCGGACTCTTTCTCGTCGCCGCCGTCGACGTGCCGTATCAGCTCTACTCGCACGCGAAGAAGCTGCGCATGAGCAAGGAAGAAGTGAAGCGCGAGCATAAGGAAAACGAAGGCGATCCGCACGTGAAGGGCCGCATCCGCTCTCAGCAGCGCGCGGCCGCCCGCCGCCGCATGATGCAGGCGATTCCGACCGCCGACGTGATCGTCACGAACCCGACGCACTTCGCCGTCGCGCTGAAGTACACGGACGGCCAGATGCGGGCGCCGAAGGTGGTGGCGAAGGGCGTGAACCTCGTCGCGGCGCGCATCCGCGAACTGGGCCGCGAGCACAACGTCCCGCTGCTCGAAGCGCCGCCGCTTGCGCGCGCGCTGTATCACAACGTCGAGATCGATCGCGAGATTCCGGGCGCGCTCTACGGCGCGGTCGCGCAGGTGCTGGCGTGGGTCTACCAGCTCAAGCGCTACCGGGAAGACGGCGGCATCGAGCCGGACGAACCGTCCGATCTCGACGTGCCCAAGGAACTCGACAAAGGCGGCGTATCCGACGCCGACGCCGATCAGGAAGCCGCCGAGGCACTGAGCGGCGGCAACACCGACAATGGAGCCGCCGCATGAACGCGCGCGCTGGATTCTTCGCCAAACGGCCCGACGCGCTGGGCACGCAGAACCTTCGGGCGCTCGCCGGCCCGATCTTGATCTGCATGATCCTGGGCATGATGATCCTGCCCTTGCCGTCGTTCCTGCTGGATCTGCTGTTCACCTTCAACATCGCGCTGGCGGTGATGGTGCTGCTCGTCAGCATGTACACGCAAAAGCCGCTCGACTTCGCGGCGTTTCCGAGCGTGCTGCTGTTCTCGACGCTGCTGCGGCTGTCGCTGAACGTCGCCTCCACCCGTATCGTGCTGCTCGAAGGCCACACCGGCCCGGACGCGGCCGGTCAGGTGATCGAATCGTTCGGGCACTTCCTCGTCGGCGGGAACTTCGCGGTCGGTATCGTCGTGTTCGTGATTCTGATGATCATCAACTTCATGGTGATCACGAAGGGCGCGGGACGTATCGCGGAAGTGGGCGCACGCTTCACCCTCGATGCGATGCCCGGCAAGCAGATGGCCATCGACGCCGACCTGAACGCCGGCCTCATCAACGAGGAAACCGCGAAGAAGCGCCGTCAGGGCGTGGCGCAGGAAGCCGAGTTCTACGGCTCGATGGACGGTGCAAGCAAGTTCGTGCGCGGCGACGCGATCGCGGGCCTGTTGATCATGGTGATCAACATCGTCGGCGGGCTGATCGTCGGCATGCTCCAGCACGACATGGACTTCACGCACGCGGCGACGAACTACACGCTGCTCACGATCGGCGATGGTCTCGTCGCGCAGATTCCGTCGCTCATCATCTCGACGGCGGCGGGCGTGATCGTATCGCGCGTCGCGACCGAGGAAGACATCGGCACGCAGTTGACCGGCCAGTTGTTCCAGAACCCGCGCGTGCTGATGATCACCGGCGTGATCATCGGCATCATGGGCCTGATTCCGGGCATGCCGCACTTCGCGTTCATGCTGCTGGGCGGCGGCCTCATCTACGCCGCGCGCACCATGAACAAGCGCGCCGAAGCGAAGAAGAAGGCCAACTCCGTCACGGACGTCACGCCGCTCGCGTCGGCCGCGGCTGCGTCGGCGGAGAACGCGGAAGCGAGCTGGGAGGACGTCGCGCTCATCGATCCGCTCGGGCTGGAAGTGGGCTATCGCCTGATTCCGCTCGTCGACAAAAACGCCGATGGCGAACTGCTCAAGCGCATCAAGGGCATCCGCAAGAAGTTCGCGCAGGAAATCGGCTTTTTGCCGCCGGTCATTCATATTCGCGACAACCTGGAACTGCGACCGAACGGATATCGCATCGCGCTGAAGGGCGTGGAGGTGGGCGTGGGCGAGGCGTTTCCGGGACAGTGGCTCGCGATCAACCCGGGTCAGGTTTCGGCGGCGCTTCCAGGCACGCAGACCCAGGACCCGGCGTTCGGCCTGCCGGCGGTGTGGATCGACACGAACCTGCGCGAGCAGGCTCAGGTGTACGGCTACACGGTGGTCGATGCGAGCACGGTCGTCGCGACGCACCTGAATCATCTGGTCGTGACACACGCAGCCGAACTGCTCGGACGTCAGGAAGTGCAGGCGCTGCTCGAGCGCATCGGCAAGGACACGCCGTCGCTCACGGAAGACCTGGTGCCGAAGGTCATCTCGCTCACGACGCTCCAGAAGGTGCTGCAAAACCTGCTCGACGAAAGCGTGCCGATCCGCGACATGCGCACGATTCTCGACGCGCTGCAGGAGCACGCGCCGCGCACGACCGATGCGCACGATCTCACCGCCGCGGTGCGGCTCGCGCTCGGTCGCGCGATCACGCAGCAGTGGTATCCGGGCAGCGACGATCTGCAGGTGATGGGCCTCGATCCGACACTTGAGCGCGTGCTGTCGCAGGCGCTTTCGACCGGCGCGAATCCGGGGCTCGAGCCGGGACTCGCGCAAACGCTGATGACGTCGACGCAGAACGCCATGATGCGTCAGCAGAATCTCGGCCTGCCGCCGGTGCTGCTCGTGCAGCATTCGCTGCGGGCGATGCTCGCGCGGTTCCTGCGACGCAGTCTCCCGCAGTTGAAGGTGCTGTCCTATGCGGAAGTGCCGGATACACGGAATGTGAAGGTGGTGAATCTGATCGGGGCGTGATTACGTGGAAATCACGCCGACGTAGGGCTCGAGGTGCTCCGAGACCGTGTGGACGGCGTGCGCGAAGGCTTGTTTGTGATCGGTGGACAAGGTCATGAATTGCTTTTAGAGATCGATGCGCTTGCAGGAGCGGCCGACGGGTGTGAGCGCCTGGCGCGCGGCGGGGCGCAGAGCGTCGGCGAGTTAGTCGATGATCGCTTTCAACATTTCGAAACTCTGCTGATTGTGCTGCAACGATTTCTGCAGCGCTTCGTTCAGGTATTTCATTTGATCTTGATCGCGTCGAGAAAGTACATACTGAACCACGACAGCAAGCACAGCCCCGAACGCACCAGACCACAGTTCCTTGCTAGTCGCCATGCTCTTCACCATCGCTAGCACTTCGAAGCAATGATGTTCGTCTACGGGAAGTAAAACGACGCGAACATCGAGTGCATCGAGGTGTCGGGTTAGTCTACCCGTTGCGAGCGTGTTCGCACATAGCCCGAAGACGCGCGCGAAGCCCTGAAGCGATTGTCCCAGCTGATTCAGATCAATCTCATACGATGCGGCGTCGTTTCCCTCGTATCGCACGCTGAGGATGCACAGCTTGTTTGAGCTGTTGCTGTCATTGATGTCAACCATTGCCTGCTCCGCAAGACGTTTATATCGTCATGCCAAGCAATCGGTTCAAAGGAAGGAATCGATCGAACGGACGACTTGCGCCGGACACCGGGCCGACGCAAGCCGCGATCCCTCAACACTCCACGATATTCACCGCCAACCCGCCGCGCGAAGTCTCTTTATATTTGGTCTTCATATCCGCGCCGGTCTCGCGCATGGTCTTGATGACCGAATCCAGCGAAACATAATGCGACCCATCCCCGCGCATCGCCATGCGCGCCGCGTTGACTGCCTTCACCGAGCCCATCGCGTTGCGTTCGATGCACGGAATCTGCACCATCCCGCCGACCGGATCGCACGTCAGCCCGAGGTTATGCTCCATGCCGATCTCGGCGGCATTCTCGACTTGCGCCGGCGATCCGCCGAGCACCGCCGCAAGCGCGCCCGCAGCCATCGAACAGGCGACGCCGACCTCGCCTTGACAACCGACTTCAGCGCCGGAAATCGAGGCGTTCATCTTGTACAGAATGCCGATCGCCGCGGCCGTGAGCAGAAAGTCGATCACGCCCTGCGCGTTCGATCCGGGCACGAAACGATCGTAGTAATGCAGCACGGCCGGCACGATGCCCGCCGCGCCATTGGTCGGCGCCGTCACGACACGTCCGCCCACCGCGTTCTCCTCGTTCACCGCGATCGCGTAGAGATTGATCCAGTCGATCATCGACAGGGGATCGCGCAGCGCCTGCTCCGGCTTGCCCGCCAGCGCCTTGTACAGCTGCGGCGCACGCCGCTTGACCTGAAACGGCCCGGGCAAGTGCCCTTCCGCTTCCGGATTGCCGATGCCGCACCCACGCGCGACGCAATCCTGCATCACGTCCCAGATGCGCATAAGCCCCGCGCGGATCTCCTCCTCGCTGCGCCAGACGCGCTCGTTTTCCCACATCAGCTGCGCGATCGACTTTCCCGATTCCGCGCACATTTTCATCAACTCGTCGCCGGTCTGAAACGGATACGGCAACTGTTCGTGCGCGGTCAGTACCGCCGTATTCGGCGCGCCCGCCGTCACGACGAACCCGCCGCCGACCGACAGATAAGTCGCCTCGCGCAGCAACGTGCCGTTCGCATCGAAAGCATGCAGCTTCATGCCGTTCGGATGCTCCGGCAACGCCTGCCGGTAGAACGCGATGTTTTCCTTCAGGGTGAACGGAATCTCGTGCTTCTCCAGCAGCGCCAGCGTCTTCGACGCACGCACCGCCTCCAGCCGCGGCACGATGGTGCGCGCATCGACGGTATCGGGCGCATCGCCCATCAGGCCGAGCATCACGCCGCGATCGGTGCCGTGGCCCTTTCCTGTCGCGCCGAGCGAGCCGTACAGCTCGCATTTCACCGACGCCACCGCGTCCAGCAGCCCGTCGCGCTCTAGCCCTTGCGCGAACATCAGCGCGGCGCGCATCGGTCCGACGGTGTGCGAGCTGGAAGGTCCGATGCCGATCTTGAAGAGGTCGAATACGCTGACTGCCATGACTGCTCCTGCCTATAGAAATTAACGCGCCGGCAGCGGCAGACACACCGCGAGCCAGGCGGGCGGCGTCGGCGCGAGCCGCAGCGCCACCGGCGCGTAACGGCCATCCATGCGGGCCGCCAGATAATAGAGTTCGGACGCGTTCTTCGGGTCCCATGGTCCCGAGAAACCGGGCAAGCCGGCCTCGCGACGCTTGGCGTCGAAAGGCACGGACGAATGCACGAATTCCTCGTGCGTCCGGGTGCCGAGCGCGTACGGCGTGAGCCAGTTGAGCGCCTCGGCGAGCGTCGCGCCCGACGGCGCGCGCTCCGCGACCCAGTTGCGGTTGTGCCGCCGCGCAGCGAGCGCCGCCGTCACGAGCGGCTGAAGATCGTAGGTGACGTAGCGCAGCGCATCGCGCTCGGCGAAATCCACGGTCGATCCGTCCGGCGCGATGTTGTCGCCGATATGCTCGACGAACAGCCGCTGCGCCGCGTCGATGAGCTTGCGATCGTCGATGGTGAACGCGCCCATCGCCACCAGCTTCACGCGATGGCTCTGCCAGTTGTTGCGATACGTGCCCGTGAGCGGCCGTGGCTGCTTGTCCATGTCGGCGACATAGCCGGTCACCATCTTCGTGATGAACGCGTTGGCCGCGTTGCGCGTCTTCACGGGCAGGGCGCTTGCCGTCAGATCGTAGGCGAGGATCAGCGATTCGAAGTTCGTCTCGTCGATCGGATTGAAGCTCGGCTGATAAGTCGTCGTCCAGGCGAAAAGAAACCGGTCGACCAGCCGCAGATAGCGCTCGTCGCCGGTCACGCGCCAGGCGAGCGCCGCGTCACGCATCAGGTCGAGGTCTTTCTCCGCCTCGACGCTTTCGTCATGGATGCCTTCGTGCGGAAGCGTGCCCTCGGTGTGCAGTTTCGCGCGCGGCCTCGGCTGATCGTTGACGTGCGACTGCACCGTCTTCACGAGCGCCTTCACGCCGGGGTCTGCATTGGTCCGCTCGCTCGTCTGCATCGCGGGCGCGGCGCAGAAATTCATCGCCGCATGCGCGACCGGCGCGGCCAGCATCAGCGCGCACAGCATGGCCTGCCGCGCGCGCGTCCTGAAACGGCTCTCATTCACCTCACGCACCTTCAGCGCCATGCGAACTCCTTGATTGGCTTTGGTCCGGGGTGAGATGTTAGCCCTTCTGACGCGCGCCGCAAAACCGCCCGACAATGCTTTACGGATTCGGGCGGTTTGCCGCTTTCACTTCGTGCTCATTCAGCGTAGTCGGAGATCGGCACGCACGAGCACATCAGGTTGCGGTCGCCGTATGCGTTGTCCGCGCGGCCCACTGGCGACCAGTATTTGCGCGTCACCAGCGACCTGACCGGATAGGCCGCGGCTTCGCGCGTGTACTCGTGCTCCCAGTTGTCCGACGCGACGACGGCCGCCGTGTGCGGCGCGTGCTTCAGCACGTTGTCCTCGCGGTCGGCGCGGCCTTCCTCCACCGCGCGGATTTCCTCGCGGATGGCGATCATCGCGTCGATGAAGCGATCGAGCTCTTCCTTCGATTCCGATTCCGTCGGCTCGACCATCAGCGTGCCGGGCACGGGGAAGCTCATCGTCGGCGCGTGGAAGCCGTAGTCGATCAGTCGCTTCGCGACGTCTTCCACCGAGATGCCGCTCGCTTCCTTGAGCGGCCGCACGTCGAGAATGCATTCGTGCGCGACCAGTCCGCCCGGGCCGCTGTAGAGCACCGGATAGTGCGGCGCGAGACGTTTCGCGACATAGTTCGCCGCGAGGATTGCGCTTTCGGTCGCGGCGGTGAGCCCTTGCGCGCCCATCATCGCGATGTACATCCACGAAATCGGCAGGATCGCGGCCGAGCCATACGGCGCCGACGACACCGCGCCGATGCCCGCCTCGTCGCGCTTGTAGCCGGTCGACGCCTGATTCGGCAGGAATTTCGCCAGATGCGCGCCGACCGCGACCGGACCGACGCCCGGTCCGCCGCCGCCGTGCGGAATGCAGAAAGTCTTGTGCAGGTTCAGGTGCGAGACGTCGCCGCCGAACTGGCCCGGGGCGCACAGGCCGACCATTGCGTTCATGTTGGCGCCGTCGACATACACCTGGCCGCCGTGCGAATGGACGATGTCGCAGATCTCGCGGACGTTGCGCTCGAACACGCCATGCGTCGACGGATACGTGATCATGATCGCCGCGAGATTCGCCGAATGCTTCCCGGCCTTCGCCTTCAGGTCTTCGATATCGACGTTGCCGTTCGCATCGCACGCGACGACGACGACCTGCATGCCCGCCATCTGCGCCGACGCCGGATTCGTGCCGTGCGCGGACGCCGGAATCAGGCACACGTTGCGATGCCCTTCGCCGCGCGATTCGTGGTACGCGTGGATGATGAGCAAGCCCGCGTACTCGCCCTGCGATCCGGCGTTCGGCTGCAGCGACACTGCCGCGTAACCCGTGCAGGCGACGAGCATCTGCTCGAGCTGATCGATCATCGTGCGATAGCCGACCGTCTGCTCGGCGGGCGCGAACGGGTGAATCTGCGCGAATTCGGGCCACGTGACCGGCAGCATCTCCGACGTCGCGTTGAGCTTCATCGTGCAGGAGCCGAGCGGGATCATCGTGCGGTCGAGCGCGAGGTCCTTGTCGGCGAGGCTGCGCAGATAGCGCAGCATTTCGTGTTCGGAATGGTGACGGTTGAAGACCGGATGCGTGAGGTAATCGCTCGTGCGGTGCAGCTCGGCCGGCAGCGAATCGGGCGCGGCTTGATCGAGCGCGTCGATATCGAACGTTTCGGTCTTGCCCGCGACTTCGGCGAACAGCGCGAAGAGCTTCAGCAGATCGTCGCGCGTGGTGGTTTCGTCGAGCGACACGCCGACTTGCGTTGCGCTCGCATGACGCAGATTGACATGCGCGGCGTAAGCGGCCTGATGCAGCGCGTTCGTGTTCGCGCCGCTGTCGATCGTGACCGTATCGAAAAACGTATCGTTGGCGATCGAGTAGCCCAGCTTCCTGATGCCCGCCGCGAAGATCGATGCGACGCGGTTCACGCGCAACGCGATCGTTTTGAGCCCTTGGGGACCGTGATAGACCGCATACATGCTCGCCATGATCGCGAGCAGCGCCTGCGCCGTGCAGACATTCGACGTTGCCTTCTCGCGGCGGATGTGCTGCTCGCGCGTCTGCAGCGCGAGACGCAGCGCGGGATTGCCTTGCGCATCGACCGTCACGCCGACGAGACGCCCCGGCATCTGGCGCTTGAATTCGTCGCGCACGGCCATGTACGCCGCATGCGGACCGCCGAAGCCGACCGGCACGCCGAAGCGCTGCGTATTGCCGATCGCGACATCCGCGCCCCATTCGCCCGGCGGCGTGACGAGCGTCAGCGCAAGAAGATCCGCAGCCGCGACGACATGGCCGCCTGCGGCATGAACCGCTTCGGCGAGCGCGCGGTAGTCGCGCACATCGCCGTTCGCGCCAGGATACTGCAGCAGCACGCCGAACGCGTTCGCGCCCGCGGCATCCGCGGCCGGGCCGACCTTCACTTCGATGCCCGCCGGCTTCGCGCGCGTCTTCACCACTTCGATGGTCTGCGGCAGCACGTCGGCGGCGACGTAGAACACGTTCGACTTCGGCTTGCCGATGCGTTGCAGGAGCGTCATCGCTTCGGCGGCGGCGGTGGCTTCGTCGAGCAGCGACGCGTTCGCCATCGCGAGGCCCGTCAGGTCCATCACCATCTGCTGGAAGTTCAGGAGCGCTTCGAGACGCCCTTGCGAAATCTCCGGCTGATACGGCGTGTAGGCCGTGTACCACGCCGGATTTTCGAGCACGTTGCGGAGGATCACGGCCGGCGTGTGCGTGCCATAGTAACCTTGGCCGATGTAAGTCCGAAACACCAGATTCTCGTCCGCCAGCCGGCGCAGCGACGCGAGCGCTTCCGCCTCGCTCTTCGGCTGCGTGAACGCGCCGAGCGGCAGCGCTTCCTTGCGGCGGATCGATTCAGGAATCACCGCGTCGATGAAGGCCGCGCGCGATGCGAAGCCGAGCGCGTCGAGCATCGCGCGCTGGTCCGCCTCGTCGGGGCCGATGTGCCGTTCCGCGAACGCGTCGTGACATTCGAGCGAGGCGAGTGACAGGGAGGTGCGGTTCATCAGGCGATCCGGGTGTTCGAGCTTCATGTGAATTCCTGCGATCGGCGGTTCTCGCGAGCGCGCGAAAAACCGCCTTCGTCCAATAGAGAGTTATTCGCCGATCGACTTGCCGTAGCCTTCGGCGTCGAGCAGCTTGTCGAGGCCGGCGTCGCCCGACGGCTTGATTTTGAAGAGCCAGCTTTCGTAAGGCGCGCCGTTCACCTGATCGGGCGCGGAGCTCAGCGCGTCATTGGCCTCGACGATCTCGCCGGAGACCGGCGCGTAGATATCGGAGGCGGCCTTCACCGATTCGATGACGGCGATGGCGTCGCCCGCCGCAACGGCCTTGCCCGCCGCGGGCAGCTCGACGAAGACGATGTCACCGAGCGCTTCCTGCGCGTGATCGGTGATGCCGACGGTCAGCGTGCCATCGGATTCGGTGCGGACCCATTCGTGCGATTCGGTGTATTTCAGATCGGCCGGGATGCTCATTGGATGCTCCTTGCGTGATTCGTTCGTGAGGTTCTTGATCGGAGGGAACGGGCGCGACGGCCTTTATGCAAGTTCAACGAGCACACGGCCGTTGCGCACGAACGGAAGTTTTACCACGCGCGCGGGAAGTTGCTTGTCGCGGATGACGACCTGCACCGTGTCGCCGAAGGCAACAGCCGCCGGGACGCGTGCGAACGCAATCGATTCCTGCATCGAAGGCGAAAACGTGCCGCTCGTGATCTCGCCGTCGCCGTGTTCCGTGACGACTTTCTGATGCGCGCGCAGCACGCCGCCCGCCTTGCCGTTTTCCTTGATGAGCACGAGCCCGACGAAGTTCGCCTTCGAGCCGTTCGCCTCGAGCGCGCTGCGGCCGACGAAATCGCGTTCCGCTTTCAGATCGACGGTCCACGCGAGACCGGCGTCGAGCGGCGAGACGTTCTCGTCCATGTCCTGGCCGTAGAGATTCATGCCCGCCTCCAGGCGCAGCGTGTCGCGCGCGCCGAGGCCGGCCGGCTTGACGCCCGCCTCGCGCAGGGCGTTCCACAGCGCTTCGACGTGCGTCGCCGGCACGACGATCTCGAAGCCGTCCTCGCCGGTGTAGCCGGTGCGCGCGAGCATCAGTTCGCCAAATTGCGTCGACGGAAACTGCACCGCGTTGAACGGCTTGATGGATTCGGTTTGCGCGCGCGTGTCCGGCAGCACTTGCCAGACCTTTTCACGGGCGTTCGGGCCCTGCACGGCGATGATCGCGAGATCGCGGCGCGGCGTGATGGAAAGATTGAACTCGCCTTCGGCATTCAACTGCCCGAACCAGGCGATGTCCTTCTCCGCGGTGCTCGCGTTCACCACCACGCGAAAGCTCGTCTCGGAGAAGTAATAGACGATCAGATCGTCGATCACGCCGCCGTCGCCGTTGAGCAGGCACGAATAGAGCGCCTTGCCCGGCGTGGTGAGCTTGTCGACGTTATTGGCGATCGCGTACTTGAAGAATTCGCGGACGGCCTCGCCCTCGAAATCGACGACGCGCATGTGCGACACGTCGAACATGCCCGCATCGGTGCGCACGGCGCGATGTTCGTCGATCTGCGAACCGTAGTTGACGGGCATGTCCCAGCCGCCGAAATCGACCATGCGCGCGTTGAGCGCGAGGTGAGCTGCGTGCAGGGGCGTGTGTTGAAGTTCGGTCATCGGGGCCTCGGTTCGCGAAACAAAAAAGGCCACGCAGCGCACTTTTCGCCTGCGGATGAAGCGCGCGCGCGGGATCGATTATTTCGACTCCACACGCAAGGCGCGTTCCGCCTGACGGTTGCGATGCGTGACCCCTCTGTCCTCGGTACCTGAGAGATTGCGCGAACCGTGCACGTTCGTGCTGCGGTTCATCGCGCGCCCCTTCGGTGGGCAACTGGCTCGTTCGACGAAGCCGCTGCCGCTCTCCAGAGTGCGAGGAAATGGACCCAAATGAGTGCTTTCCTCGACGCCGCCGGTCCTTTTGCCTGAGAGTTTGCGGGTATGCCCCTTCGGCGGCGCGGCGACGCTGAAGACAACAGCGGCCACGCGCTCTCCCGACGCGTGCGGCAGAATTTACGCGACCGGATTGGGGTTGTCAAACGGATTCGGGCGTGTCCGATGGACAGCGCACACGCCCGCTGAATGGTGTTCAGCCGATCCGCTGGAAAGGAACGCTGCGCCCTTGCGCGTCGCTCTGAATCGCCAGTTCGATGATCGTCATTGTGTCGACCGCGTCCTGCGGCGAAACGGGGAACGGCTTGCCGTCCTGAATCGACGCCGCCAGCGCGCGATAGAACTCGACATACGCGCCGTCCTTCGTGGCGTATTCGTGACGCAGATCGAGGTCGCCGTCGACTTCGCGCAGCAAGCCCGGCGGATTCTTGCCGAATTCCGGATTTCCCGGCCGCATGCCCGAGCGCAACTGGTCCTCCTGCGTATCGAGCCCGCTCTTCACGTAACTTCCGCGCGTGCCGTGAATCGCGAAACGCGGCGGATCGAGCGCCGCGAGCGCGCTCGCGTGCAGGATCACTTCCTTGTCGCCGTAACCGAGCACGAGGTGCACGTAATCCGGCGCGTGCGCGTGATCGCGATGCGCCTTGACGAAGGCCGTCACCGTCTGCGGCGCGCCGAACAGCGTCAGCGCCTGGTCGATCAGATGCGGCCCCAGATCGAACAGCAGGCCGCCGCCGCGCGACGCTTCCTCGCGCCAGCGTTGCGGGACTTTCGGGCGAAAGCGGTCGAAGTGCGATTCGTAATGCGTGATGCGCCCGAGCCGCCCGCTCTCGAGCAGCGCGCGCACCGTCATGAAATCGCCGTCCCAGCGGCGGTTGTGGAACGGCGCGAAGAGCAAGCCGCGTCCGGCGGCGAGATCGGCGAGCGTGCGGGCGTCGCGCGCCGTGAGCGTCACCGGCTTGTCGACGACCACGTGCTTGCCCGCCGACAGCGCGCGGTGCGCGAGATCGAAGTGCGTGTCGTTCGGCGTCGCGACGACGACGCATTCGAGCCCATCGACGGCGAGCAATGCATCGAAATCCGCGACGATCTGCGCGTTCGGATAATCGGCCTGCGCGCGCTCGTCCTGGCTCGTCGCGATGGCCGTCACTTCCGCCCGGCCGCAGTGCTCGATGACGGGCGCGTGAAACGTCGCGCCGGCGAGGCCGTAACCCATTACGCCGACTTTCAGTGCTGAACTCATGCGGGCATCCTGTCGTGAATCGGTTCGTTATTGTGGCACGGCCGCGCGCGCCCGATTCCGCCGCCGAAGGGAACGAGGGCCGGAACCGCGCACTTTCCATCGTGTTAACATCGCGCACTCCTCCATGCGCCGGCTTTTGTCGCGCGCCTCAGAATCCAAAGCCCAGAACGATGTCCGCAGGTCTGAACGCCGCGCAAAGCGAAGCTGTGCGCTATCTCGATGGTCCCTGTCTCGTGCTCGCCGGCGCGGGCAGCGGCAAGACGCGCGTGATCACGCAGAAGATCGCGCATCTGATCGAAGGACGCGGCTTCGAGCCGAAGCACATCGCCGCGCTCACCTTCACGAACAAGGCCGCGCTCGAAATGCGCGAGCGCACCGCCAAGCTGCTCGAAGGCAAGACGCTCACGACGCCCGGCAAGGAAGGCCGCAAGATTCCCGTCAATCAGTTGACGATCTGCACCTTTCACTCGCTCGGCGTGCAGATCATGCGTCAGGAGGCGGAGCACGTCGGACTGAAGCCGCAGTTCTCGATCATGGATGCCGACGATTGCTTCGGCATGGTCCAGGAGCAGCTCGGCACGACGGACAAGGGCCTGATCCGCAAGATTCAGTCGATCATCTCGCTGTGGAAGAACGCGATGGTCTCGCCCGATCAGGCCGCCGTTCTGGCGAGCAACGAGGACGAGCATCAGGCGGCGATCGTCTATCGCAGCTATGCGGCGACGCTGCACGCGTATCAGGCGCTCGACTTCGACGATCTGATCCTGCGTCCCGCGCAGCTTTTCGCGGAAAACGAGCAAGTTCGCGACAAGTGGCAGAACCGCTTGCGGTATCTGCTGATCGACGAGTATCAGGACACCAACGCCTGCCAGTACGAATTGCTGAAGCTGCTTGCCGGGCCGCGCGCGGCGTTCACGGCCGTCGGCGACGACGATCAGGCAATCTACGGCTGGCGCGGCGCGACGCTCGAAAACCTCGCACAGCTCGGCAAGGACTTTCCGAAGCTGCACGTCATCAAGCTGGAGCAGAACTATCGCTCGACGGTGCGCATCCTGACCGCGGCGAACAACGTCATCGCCAACAATCCGAAGCTCTTCGAGAAAAAGCTCTGGTCCGAGCACGGCATGGGCGACACAATCACCGTCACCGGCTGCAACGACGAGGAGCACGAGGCGGAATCGGTCGTGTTCCGGCTGTCGGCGCACAAGTTCGAGCGCCGCACGCAGTTTCGCGATTACGCGATTCTCTATCGCGGCAACTTCCAGGCGCGCATCTTCGAGCAGGTGCTGCGGCGCGAGCGCATTCCATACGTGCTGTCGGGCGGCCAGTCGTTCTTCGACCGTGCCGAGATCAAGGACATCATCGCGTATCTGCGGCTGATCGCGAATCCGGACGATGATCCCGCGTTCATCCGCGCGATCACCACGCCGCGGCGCGGCGTCGGCAATACGACGCTCGAAGCGCTCGGCGCGTTCGCGGGCGCGGCGAAGGTGTCGTTGTTCGAGGCGGTGTTCATGGGCGGCATCGAGGCGCGTCTGTCGGCGCGGCAGGTCGAGCCGCTGCGCACTTTCTGCGAGTGGATCCGGCGCCTGTCGGACCGCGCGGCGCGCGATCCCGCGACTGAAGTGCTCGACGACATGATGGAAGCGATCCACTACGAGTCGTATCTCTACGATGCGTACGACGAGCGGCAGGCGCAATCGAAATGGCAGAACGTGCTCGAGTTTCTCGAGTGGCTCAAGCGCAAGGGCACGAAGCCGGAGCCGTCGCCCGAAGCCCAGCAGACGGGCTACGACACCGCCGACGGCTTCGGCGACGAAGGCAAGAACCTGCTCGGCCTGATCCAGACCGTCGCGCTGATGTCGATGCTCGAAGGCAAGGAGGAAGATCCGGACGCGGTGCGCCTGTCGACGGTGCATGCGTCGAAGGGGCTGGAGTATCCGCACGTGTTTCTGGTGGGCGTCGAGGAAGGGATCATGCCGCATCGCGGCGGCTCGGACGATGACGCGCCCGTCGACGATTCGCGCATCGAGGAAGAGCGCCGGCTGATGTACGTCGCGATCACGCGGGCGCAGCGCAGCCTGCATCTGAACTGGTGCAAGAAGCGCAAGCGCGCGCGGGAGACGGTGGTATGCGAGCCGTCGCGCTTCATCCCCGAGATGCTGCTCGACGATGCGCCGCCGCCCACGGCCGAGGAAAAGCCGCTTACGCCGAAGGACCGCATGGCGATGCTCAAGGCGATGCTGCAGAAGACCTGATGCTTTCGGGGCTTCCAATAAAAAACCCTGCGCCGCAACGCAGGGTTTTTTATCGCGTGCTGAAGCGTTACTTCGCCGCGTTCACCATGTAATCGACGGCGGCCTTCACGTCTGCATCCGGCGCGTTCGATCCGCCCTTCGGCGGCATCGCGCCCTTGCCGTGCAGTGCGTAGTTATAGACGGTGTCCATCGAGTCTTTCAGGCGCGGTGCCCATGCGGCCTTGTCGCCGAACTTCGGCGCGTTGAGCACGCCCGCCGCATGACAGGCCTGGCAGACCTGTTCGTAGAGTGCCTTGCCTGCTTGCGCGGCATCGGCGCTTTGCGCGCCTGCTGCCGGCGCGGCCTGCGGCACCGATGCCAGCGCCGCCACGGCCGCCGCTGCCTGTGCATTTTCATTCGCGCTCGCGCCGCCCGGCGCGGCTGCTGCCGGGGCCGATGCGCCCGCGCTCGCCGCCGCGCCCGGCGCGGGTTGCGCCGGCTCTGCGAGTTTTCCGCCGCTGTTATTCGCCATGTAGACGACCGCGCGCGCGATTTCGAAATCGCTGTAATCGTCGGGACTGGTGCCGCCGCGCGCGGGCATCGCGCCCTTGCCGTTGAGCGCATTGTGCAGGAGCGTGTCGTAGCCTTCGCCGATGCGCGGGGCCCACGCGCCGGCGTCGCCGAACTTCGGCGCGCCTGCGGTTCCGGTGGCGTGACAGGCCGAGCACACCGCCTTGAAGACTTCCTCGCCGGTCTTGTAGACGCGCGGCGCGTTGGCGTCGCGGATATCGACCTGCGCGGCCGGCGCGATGCGCTCCTTCACGGAGGCTTCGAGATCGGTGCCCGCGCCGGTGCGGGTCGCGTTGTTCACGTACACCGCGAGCAGGATGATGATGGCGACCGGGATGCCGAATCCCGCGATGACCGCGGCGATGAGTTGGCCGGGTGTCTTGATCGGGGCTCCGTGGGGTGCTTCGCTCATGCTTGTCTCGTCTCCCGTTTTTTGGTGTGAGTCGGTTCAGTGACAGCGTGACAGCTACCGCATTGCGTTCAGGCGCGCCTTGGGGAAAAGGCACGGTCGATTATAGACGGAACGCTTAACTGTCGGCGCGAGGCGACCGGGGCGGTGGAACGGGCGTTTACCCGAATCGCGTGATGCTTTCTGACGGGTTTGGGGCACCAGGCGCAGGCCCGCGCGATGGACGACGTCACGGAAAACAGGTATCCTCTCGGATTCGCATGGGCCTTGCAGCCGCCTTTCGGTTTTCCTTCTGGCGCGCTTTCCTCTCGCAAGATCCTTCTCCGATGCGCCCGTAGCTCAATGGATAGAGTACTGCCCTCCGAAGGCAGGGGTTGCTGGTTCGATCCCAGCCGGGCGCGCCAAGAAAGTTTAGCGGGATCAAGGGCTTACGGAATATCCGCTTAGCCCTTTTTCTTTGCATACGGAAAAGATACGGAAACTCAGCGATTTTAGGCGGTACAAGGCTCGTCGGATCTTTCATCGATCGATCCGTTCTTCATTTACTAGTGACGCCTAAAACAGCGATGTCGGCAGCGAGTGAACAGCTTGCTCCTGAGAGCCTGTGACAACCCAACGCACCGACCAAGTTCGACGACAGCCAAATGAAAGCTTTGTGCGCTAATGTTCGACTACGCACATTAAGCTTCTGCGTTTCCCGCCGATAGATCATACTGTTCGGCCGAATTTTCAGCACTACCCAGGTTAGGCGCGTAAAGTTTTACCTATCGTGTCGTCAAATGCGCTGGTTCAGCAAAGATGGCATGGATCTCGCGGCACTGCGGGCGTGGCTTCGCGCTCGCCTCGCGCGTGCTTGAATCTGGGTGCGGCCGACCACATTATCAGTGGAAAAGTGGAGTCTGCTATGCAAATTTCTACCGGCTTCACCGAGGAAGCCTACAAGCGACTTTTGGATTTTGCTGGGCAAGATCCGCAAAAGGTGCTGAAAGCGCTTGAACCAGCGCCGGACGGGACACTGCCCTCGTTCGAGGACGCTCTTCGAAAGATCGTCGACCTGCGCGTCGCAGAGAATTTCGGTAAAGCGCCCTAATATTGCGATAGGAACTCGCCGTGTCCCTCGCATGGGCAACCGTTGTCATCGCGGTACTGCTCACGCCGGGGGCGGCGTTCTTTGCAGGTCTCTACATCCCGCAGGCGGTCAGCGTCGAGACAGTAACGATCAGCCCGCTTGGACAGTTGGCGGGTATGGTCTTTGTTGCATTTCTCGCGCACGGCGTCGGCTACCTGACTATAAATTACGTCCTCGCTGATAACGTTGCTTGGATTAGTCAGATTGATTTCGCTGAGTTCTTTCCTCTGTTGCACGCAGACGTCGATCCTGCCAAGGACGGAAACAAGGTCGTCATCGCGATAGCAGCGGGATTGAGCGCCCACGTTGGCCACATCCTTGGCTATTTCCTCGCCGTAAATGTGATTTCTCTAGTGATCGGCTTGTTGATCGGATTCGCGATCGAATTTCAGATCGGGCCGTTCGCGTGGCTCGCGAAACATCCGTGGCTCTACCAAATTCGTGGCAGGAGGCGGTTGGTTGTCGTGTCCGCGATGTCGAAGGTTGACCACGAAGGACAACTCCTGCTTTACGAGGGCCTCCTGAGTAACGTCTATATAAAGGCAGACGGCGCCATCAGTTACATGGCGCTTACCTCTGTCACGAGCAGAGTAATGGCGTTCCCGGAACGCCCCACGCCATGTGATGACCAGTCGCGCAAGACGGTCAGCCAACTTCCGGGCACCATTACGCAGGGTGCGATTTGGCGGCTAAAGCAGGCGCCGTCGCAAAGCGTTCCGAGAGGTCAAAAAACCGACATTCTCTTGCTGCCTGGCTCTGAAATCAGCAACTTCTTTCTTGAGCGCCGCCAACTTGTTAGGACCGTGAGCAAAAAGGCCATGGACGAAGCAGTCGAAGATGCAGAGAGGGAACTTGCCGAACGCACGAGACCTACCGGTGGGCCGTCCACGGACGCAACCACACTTAAACCGCCGTCGCAAACTTGATCGATGGCTCGACCGTCATGATCGGTCTCATCTTGCGAGGCCGAGTGATGCGTGCCCAGTCTGAGTACCGTGATGGAATCTATCTCACCAATGGCTTCGGCCGCCCTAATTCGGGATCGCTCGGGTTAAGACACATAAAGTCAACTTCTGCCTTGGGAAAGTTTCCGAAGACGAACGGCGGCGACGCCTCGTGCGTGCTGATCACCTGAAGTTTCCTACCTTGGGCAACGCAATACTGATTTGCTTCTTGAAAGGCATCTGCCTTCAAAGTGCCCGAGCCGCTGAAGCCGGTCGCTGCTTGGCGCGACACCATGTACGTGTCTTGGCCGATGGCAACAACGCCGGAGTTCGAGGCGCACCCTTGCAGTGCCAGTGCAACCGCCGCATAAGCGAACAACACAACTTTCATTCCGATCACCGTGAGTCCTTTCCTTCTCTGTGTAACGGCAGCGACTGGAAATGCTTTACGGTCTAGGGGGCGCCGAGTCCTGCCGCCTAGAAGCGTCATGGACGCGGCCTGTCCCATGAAGCTGCGACTGACCTCTAGTTAGCTCAAAACTCCTATGCGAGGGCCGCCAATCCCGCTCGCGCACGACAAGCAACGCTAATTCGTTCGCTTTGCATACGGCTGCAGCTTACCTCCGAAAGCGTCGTCCATGACTGCCTGGATCAACGAACCGTCCGTCACCGGAACGGTCTCCGTCTTCAGCAGTTCTCCAGCAACGTAGTAGCGCGTCTTCACGAACCTGCACGGCGCGCTGCAAGACATGACGCCCGCACGGTTACCGTCGACGATCTTAATGGACTGGACACCCTTGCTCTGACCTAGGTAGCGAACCATCAGAAGCGCAGACGTCGCCCGCCCGGCCTTCACATCATCCTCACTGAGCGCCCGTTCGTAACCGTATTCGCCGTCTTCGGACATGGCGTAGTTGTGCTCTGGCTTCGGAGGTTCGACTCTTGAAACTTCGACAGTCGAAGCCTGGAGCGGACGCGCCGACGAAACTGGTGGGGATGCGGCCGGCTGTGCCGGCTGTCCATCGCAACCCGCGAGGAACAGGGCGGATATAACCAGTCCGATCGCAGCGCCTTGGACGGGTGCCGTCATTCTTATTCTCCTTATATTGGTACTCGTGATTTCGGCACGGCTCTCTAGAACTTGAGCCTGAGTTCAAAAATTATCGCTGGGTTGGCAAAGGCGTCGGTAAGAGTCCGCACGCCCGGCGGGTCGGTGCGTGGAGCGTTGCCGGACCGGACACCCACACATGAAACTGGCGCAGCATCATGGGCAAGTCACGTATTTCATTGCGCTACCTCTCGTTGGTTTCATCGACGGTCTCGGCATTGGTGGTCGCAGTGTGTTTTGTTCGCCGCACGCTTTTCTCGAACTGGACTTGAGGGCGCCAGCGTCACACACCATCCGCATGTTCTCGTTGCACCTGCTTCCCGCGCGTTGTCAGCAGCCACTGGCCGTCAGCAGACTGCCACCAGAGCCCAAGCTTGTTCTCTCTCACGGCGTCTTGGAAGTACCCGCGCCAGTCTGCATGTCTCTTCCTCGCATTTCCGGAATTCTTGCGCTTGAACTCGAGCCATGCGTAATGGATAAAGTCGTCGGGCAGCTTGATCTTGCCCGCGTATTCAAAGATCGAATCGTCTTCAGGTATGGCCTGTTCGCCCTTCGCTTTGCATCTGTCAATCCAAAGTTCAAGAGAAGATGCGCGCGAAGCGCGCTTCTCCGCCGGTGCGCCAGTCGACGAGGGCGGAACATCGGATGGCCCGTCGTCGAGCGCGTTGTCTTCTTTATATTCTTCTCTTCTCTTCTCTGGTCACGCCGATGTCACGCTCAGTGCGTGACGGTTCTGAAGACGATACCCGCTCACTGGCCTCGGCGGCGCGCTGCTTCTGCTTTCTGTGCGCGGCAAGGCCTCGAGCCTTGGCTGTTTCCCCGTTGTGCCGGTCGAAGTTAGGTAAGCAGATGCCGCCTTCAGATTCGGCGAGCCAACCTACATTGACCATCGCTTCAGCGAAGCCGTCACATCGCACGTAGCGGTTTATCCATCTCAACGTCACGCCTCGAGCGTGACCGTCGCGTGACTGAGCATCGGCCCAGCTCCAAACGTGATGGAGTCGCCCGACAATCGAGAACTCGTCACAGCCCAGAGCATCGCCATCGCGATAACAGCGGGATCGTCCGCGAGAGCCGTGCGCATCTTTATCCAATCACCGGCCATTTGATGGCCTCCCCTCGTTCAGTAAGCCGTTGCTCGCTCGCCCGATGCGATGATCGGAGAGCGCCTTTGTTGTGTGGGGCACTGCAGATCCCGCTTCTCATTGCTGAATTGCAGCCTGGCGAGAAGCGATCCACTCGACGATGTCCTCACGACGCCAGCCGACTGCGCGCTGTGTGAGCTTGATAGGCGCCGGAAACTCGCCCGTTTTGATACCGCGATAGACCGAGCCCTTGCAGAGACAAACGATCTTGAGCAGTTCGGGAAGGCGGATGATGGGGGTATCGACCGTCATGTGGATCTCCAAAAGAAAAGGTTCTTCGCAGAATTCCGTGGATGGCGACCGGCGATTTTGTAATCTAACGTCTGGAAACGGGACGTTGGAGG
>NZ_FCOB02000048.1 GCF_001545075.1 Caballeronia ptereochthonis | reverse complement strand
GTGGTCTATTGGCGTTGCCCCTGTGCGGGGCGGCAGTCACTTTCTTTGCTGCTGCAAAGAAAGCAACTGTATTGAAGGTCAAGTGCAAAGGCACAGGGAATCATGGTTCGGCGTGGCCCAGCCCCTAAAGAGTGCCCTCAAAGGACTAATCGGGCGTGGACCGCGCACGGTCTGACGAGCTAGTCCGTTTAGGGTGCTGGTTCAGCACCTAACAGTTCCGGCCCAGCGCTACGCGCTGCCGCAGGGTAGGCAAGGGAAACCGTCGTTAGGCAGAAGCGGAGAGATGGAAGCGTTAGTAAACAAGCGCGCGCAAACCCGCTTTCCCCTGCGGCCGCAAAGCGGGCCGGCGCTCTTGGGTGCTGAACCAGTCTGTCATGTAGTGCGAGGTGGCAGACCGTGCGCGAGCCACGGCGCGTGAGTCCTTTGAGGGCGACACTTAGGGGCTGGGCCACGCCGAACCATGATGACGCGTCCGCCTCCAGCACTCCGGGCCAAAGCTGCTTTCTTTGGTTGCTTTCTTTGCAGCAGCAAAGAAAGTGACTGCCGCCCCGCACAGGGGCAACGCTAATAGACCACTAAGAACTCAGGATTTCACGAAAGCCCAAGCGAAGGCCCCCTCGCCCAGGCCGAAATCCAAAACCCCAAGCCGTCAGGCTCCCCCTACAGGCGATAACGCCGCCCCCTTATCCGCAGTAACCTTCTGCAAAGCAATAATCCGACTCATAGCCGCATGATTCGACGTAGCCTCGTCGTACATCTTCCCGAGATCGGCCTTGAGCTGCGTCCTCGACCCGCCGTCGAGATAAACCATATGCCCCGACGGATAAAACGTCGCCGACAGATTCTGCCTCACGGTCTTGTCGATCAACGGCATCTGCTGCAAATCGATGATCGTCTGATAGAACGGCGTAACGAAGTCATACATCCCGTTCGCCGACAGCACCTTCAGATCGACGTTCAGGGCCATCACCGCGGCAAGGTCACCCGCCGTATAAAGAATGATGTTGCCCTTCGAATCCATGCCCTTCTGCGCGCCCGTCGGATCGGTATGCCTGAAGTCCCAGTTGAGAAACGCCTGGTCGTTCAGATCGGTGAACGATGAAGTCGACGTGAACTTCAACTGCTCGTTCAGATAGCTGTTCCACATCGTCGTGTAGACGCCGCTCACCGCCGTCATCGTCGGATCGTTGCCGCCCGAGTTCGGGTCGATCTTGCCCGCAATCCCCGTCGAAATCGCCGTCACGCGTCCGTCGTATGCGCCAAGCGACTCGCCCTTCGACTTCAAAAGCGTCGTCAGGAAAAGCGAATTGCCGCGGCTGTCGTAGGCCGCGACGTCCAGGCTCCACGCGAGCAGCGTCGCCTTCTCGATGCCCGTGTACTCGGAAAGCTTTTCCACCACTTCGTCGTCGGTCTGCGGAAACTTGCGCAGCGCGTTCAGATAGTCCGTGCGCGCGAACTCCGCGACCTGCTCCGCGAAGTTCAGCAGATTGGTCGGCGTCGGATGCACGCCGAGCTTCTTGTGATACCACGCGTCCGCGGCCGCGGTCGGCAGCGCGCCCACCGGATTGCCCGCCTGCCGGTAATCCAGAATCGACGATTGCAGCGTGACGCCGTTCAGATCGATGCCGTCCTCGTGCAGCTTGTACGCGAGCACACAGCTGCGCGCCGTGCCGTACGACTCGCCGAACAGGAACTTCGGCGAATTCCAGCGGTTGTTCTTCGTCAGATAGCGCTTGATGAACTGCGCGATCGAACCCGCGTCCTGATCGACACCCCAGAAATCGCGGTTCTTGTTCGGCGCGATCGCGGCGGAATAACCCGTGCCCACCGGATTGATGAAGATCAGATCGCTCCGGTCGATCAGGCTGTCCGGATTGTCCTCCATCTGATACGGCGCGGGCGGCGTGAAGCTCGGCATCGCCGTCTTGATGCGCCGGGGCGCAAACGACCCGAGCAACACGAACACCGACGACGACCCCGGCCCGCCGTTATAGAAGAACGTGAGCGGTCGCGTGTCCTCCTTCGCGCCGTCCTTCGTGAAGGCGACGTAGAACATCTTCGCGCTCGGCTTCGAGCTGCTCGGATCGACCGTCACGAGATGGCCGACCGTCGCCGTATAGGCGATCTTCGCGCCGCCGATCGTCACGCTGTGATGCGTGATGGCCGCGTTCTCGTCCGCCTCGGTCGGCTGGACCGCGTCGTCGGGACCGTTGCCGTACGCGACCGGATCGAAGTACGGCTGGTCCTTCTTCGCCGTCGTCGCGGTCTTCTTCGGCGCCTTCTTTGCCGGCGCTTTCGCGGCGGTTGCCATCGTTGCATCTTCCGCGCCTGCGGGTTTGCCGCTCGCTGCCAGTGGATCGGAGTTCATCGTCGTCGCTCCAGAATCGTCGTCGTGGTTGTTGTTCACTGTCCTTGCTTCCTGCCTCAATTCGCTTCAACGCTTCGCGGGCTTGAGCAGCGCCGCGATCTGCGCGCCGTCCGGGCTGCCCATGCCGGTGCACGCGTCCCAGCCGGCCGAGGCGGAGAAGCTGCCGTTATTGCCTTGCGTGATGTCGCGGAACGCCGTCTTCGCCTCGTAGAGCTTCGGATTGATGAAGCCTGCCGGCGAATTGCCGATCGCGTTGATGCGGGCGATCAGCCCGGCCCACAGCGGCGCGACCGCGCTCGTGCCGCCGATGACCGTATCCTCGCCGTCGATCAGCACTTCGTAGCCGGTTTGCGGCGAAGCGTCGCCCGCCACATCGGGCACGCCCCGCTTCGCGAGCGCCGTATGCTTGCCGCCGCGCGTGACCGACAGCCCCTTCTGCCAGACCGGCAGCGCGAACACGCCGGACACGCCGCCGCCGCCCGAGCCGCCCTGGTCGCCGTCGTTCCAGACGACTTCCTGCGTGATACCCGTCCCCGACGCCGACAGGCTCGTGCCGCCGCAGCCCAGCACATACGGGCTCGAGGCCGGGAAGTCGACGTGATCCGCGCCGTCGCCGACGCCGTCGGACGAGCCGCTGTCGCCCGACGCCGCGCAGACCGTCACGCCAAGCGCAGCCGCGCTTTGCAGCACGTCGTTGAACGCGCTGATCGACTGCGACGACCACATCGACTCGGGCCCGCCCCAACTGATCGATATCACAGACGGCTTGTTGGTGGAATCGTGCAGCGCGCGATTGACGGCATCGACAAAACCGGCGTCGCTGTTCGGCGCGAAATACACGGCGATGCGCGCGCCCGGCGCGATCGCGCCCGCGATCTCGATGTCGAGCGTCACTTCGCCGTCGGGGCCGTTCGGGTTGCCGGTCGGCGCGTTCTTCGCGTTGTCCACGCCGACGGGCACCACCTTCGGCGCCTTCACGCCGAGCTTCGAGAAGTATGCGGAGAGATCGGTATCGCGATAGCCGCCGCCCAGTTCGATGATCGCGATGCACTGGCCGGCGCCGTCGCCATCGGGAAAGTCGTAGAGGCGCGCGAGATCCACCGGCGTGAACGACGCGGGCGCCACGCCGCGCGCAGGCTTGAACGGCGGACGGAAACGGAAGTGCGGACGCGCCTGCGGCCTGCTGTCGAGGCCGAGCACGGCGGTAACGGCGTCGTGCATGTCGGCGGGCACGTTGACCGGACCGGTGCGGTCGCGATATTCGCCGATGTTGTGGTGTTGAAAGCGTTCGAGCTTGACATCGAAAGCCTTCTGGAACTGCTCGATCGTGCCCTTCAGCACGACGCTGCGCATATCGGCCTGGGCGCGCACGACAGTCAGACCGTACTGCCTGGCGAATTCCTTCACCTTCTCGACGTCTTGCTCGGATGCGCCGAAGCGCTTGTCGAATTCCTCGCGGGAGACGGATTGCGCGGGCGCCGTACCCGCGTCGATGCGCGCCATCATCTGCTTGAAGCCTGCTTCGTCCTTGCGCCGCAGCATCACGATCACTTCGATCTGCTCGGCCGGATCACAGGCGCCAAGGCATTTCGCGCCTTCGGGATGAGTCTTGTCGCTGCCGCTGACCGGTTGCTTCGCCATGGTATCGATACTCCTCGTTGGCCATGAAGTTCAAAGGTTCTCGATCCTGCCGCTCTCGCGCTCCCGGCGCGGATGTCTTGCGTCGCGCAGCACGCCGTTTATCGTCTTATTTTCCGGGCGCGAATGCAATTGCTCGGACCGTTGACGAGAGCATGCAGTTCCAGCGGGACAAAAGATGTCCCGGTCTTCACGGGCCCGTGCGCGTTCGCTCGCCGTCGCCGGCAGGCGCGAGACCGAGGCGCTCCATCAGGCGGCGCGCGTCGAAAGGCGCCCGCACTTTCTGGTCGTTGTCGAAGTAGCAGAAGACGTCGCGCGCGGCGCGCGGACGCGGTCTGGTCGACGAGATGAGCCGCGCATCGTCGATCTGCCCGCCCGCCGCCCAGCGTTCGATGCGCCGCACCCATTCGTCGAGCGCATCGTCCGGATAGCTGCCGCCGTAGAGCGTTTCAGTGCCGTGCAGCCGCAGATACGCGAAGTCGGCAGTGAGATCCTCCGCGTACGGCCAGCCGGCGACCGAATCGGAGACGACGAGCGCGGCGCGGTGCTTGCGCAGGAGCCGCACGAATTCGTCGGTGCAGAAACTCGGATGGCGTATTTCTACCGCGTGCCGCAGGGCGCGTTTCCTTCCCGGCTCGAACCACGGTTCTTTCACGCGGGAATCGTGCCCCTGGGCGAGCCGCGCGGCGGCGGTGGTGTCGTGCGGCAGCAGATCGAGGAAACGCTCGAAGGCATCGGGACGGAAGGAAAAATTCGGCGGGAACTGCCAGAGAAAAGGGCCGAGCTTCCTGCCGAGCGCGAGCACGCCCGAGGCGAAGAAGTTGGCCATCGCGGGCTTCGCGGCCTCGTCGCGAAAGCGCAGCATGTGCGTCAGATAGCGCGGCCCCTTCACGCTGAAGACGAAGTCCGCTGGCGTCGCGTCATGCCAGGCGCGGTAGCTCGCGACGCTTTGCAGCGAATAGTGCGAACCGTTGATTTCGACGGTCTGAACCGCCCGCGACGCGAAGTCGAGCTCGCGCGCCTGCGCGAGCTTGTCCGGATAGAACACGCCGCGCCAGCCGGCGTAGCGCCAGCCCGAAATGCCGATGTGGATGCGTCCCGGCATCGCGCGCGCCTAGTGCGGCCGCTCTTCGTCGAACTCGGGGCGCACCCCGCGCGGCAGCCACGGCTCGCGGTGCTTGCACCACAGCTCGTAGTCCGGCTCGAAGAGGCCGGTTTCGTCGAATGCGCCGATCGGCAGATCGATTTCGTCGCGCGACACGAATTCCATGTACGCGACCGAGCCGCACACCGGGCAAAAGTGCCGTCGCCCGTCTTCGGAGCTGCGCCAGGTCGCGAGGCGGCCGCTCATGAGCACGTCGCCGCGCGCATAAATCGCATAAGCTCCAAAAGCGGAGCCGTGTACTTGCCGGCAGGTCATGCAATGACACATGCCGACGCGTTTCGGCTTGCCCGTCGCGCGGAAGCGAAACGCGCCGCAGGCGCATCCGCCTTCATGAACCGTTGCCGTCGATTCATCGCGCTTTTGAACATTCATCGGTCTCTCCCAAAAGAACAAGCCGCGCGGGCGCGCCTGCCGCGCCTCGTGGTTTGTTACGATAACCCTTCACGATCGGAGATGGCACTCATGAGCACATCGAGCACGGCCGGCACCACGAGCACCTTGTCCCTCCTGAAGCTACTTCCCGGCCCCGGCTCGGAGTTCGGTCCCGCCGCGTCCGACCTCGTCGCCCACGTGTTGTCGCACGACCGCTTCGACTCCGCGGCGAATGCGCACGCGCCGCGCGAGACCTTCCATGGCGTCACCGTCGACGACGTCATGACCGACGAGTACGTGTTCCCGCTCGGGCAAACCGGCCAGTCGATCGTGCTGACCGGCTATCGCATCGCGGCAGGCTTCATCGCCGAGCGCGCCGCCGACGAGTGGCTCGAGCTCGCGCACAAGGAGCGCCTCGCAAGAGGCTTGCCCGCCGCGCCGCAGGGCAGCGAGCCGCATCTCGCGCCCGATCCCGCCGAGGCCGATCAACTGCTCGACCGCGCGTACGAATGTGCACAGCGCATTCTCGATCCGGCGGCGGGCGAATCGATCCTCTCGCTCTTCGAGACGCACTATCGCGGCGGGCGCGAGTTCCTGCGCCTCACATGGGAAGGCTTGCCGGAAGACCTCGTGCCCGAATCGCGCCGCCCGCTCGCGGCGCTCGCCGCGGCCGTGCAGAACGGCGAGGGGCGCCCGCTCCACGAGCGGCGCGATTACGATCCCTACGGCCTCGACGGCGCCGACGATTACGACGTCGACCGGCCGCTCGCCTATCGCGAGAAGATCGGGCCGTTTCTCTTCACGATGATCTATCGCCACGAATATCCGCAAGTCGACGACGAGCGCCTGGGCACCGCGTTCGCCGTGTTTCACGAAGCGGGCAGCGACGTCGTCGCGGCGGCGGTCAAGCTGCAGCTCGTCAAGGTGCCGCCGCTGCACAGCAGCGCCGATCTCGTCTATACGCTCGACACGTACTCGGGCGAGATGCTGTCGCTCGCGCTCGCGGCCACCGAGGCGCTCGGGCCGGAAAAGCTGTGCCAAGTGTTCAGCGCGCATCGCGTGATCTACATCAGCCTGTGGGAAGTGCGCAAGCCCTGGCGCGGCGAAGGGCTCGGCGTCGCGCTGCTGCATCAGGCGCTGGAGCGCCTGCCCGTCGATGTCGACGGCCGGCCGAATGCGCTGTGCGTCGCGCCCGAGCCGTATCAGACGGACATGCGCCATTTCGAGAAGCTGCCCGGCGTGCTGCGCGAGGAGATGAAGGCGCCGGCGAGACGCCTCGCCGCGCATCTCACCAACTGGCTCGAACGCTCGAAGCTGCCGATCGCGACGCATTTCTTCGTGCCGATGGCCAAGCACGCGGGCATCGGCTCGGCGGGCGAGAACGCGCGCCTGATCGACCGGATCATGGAGAGCGAGGCCTGATCTCATGCTCGTCGTCATCGACATGCAGGCGCGGCTGCTTCCGCATCTGGATGGCGGCGAGCGTCTGACCGAGCGCGTCGCGACGCTCCTGCGCGCGGCGAATCTGCTCGACGTGCCGGCGGTCGTCACGGAGCAGAATCCGGTCGGACTCGGCGGGACGGTGAACGCGCTGCTGCCCGTGATGCGGACCGCCAACGTGATCGGGAAGCATACTTTCGATGCCACGCTCGAGCCTGCGTTCGTCGCCGCGCTGCCGCCCGCGCCGGCGACTTTGTGGATCGTCGGCGCGGAGGCGCACGTGTGCGTGCTGCTGACCGTGCTCGGCCTGCTGCAGCTCGGCTATCGCGTGGAATGCGTGGCGGACGCGGTCGCATCGCGCCGCGCGGCCGATCGCGCCGTCGCGCTCGAACGGGCGCGGCAGGAGGGCGCGAAGCTCACCACCGTCGAAACCGCGATCTTCGGCTGGCTCGGCAGTTGCCGGCATCCGCGCTTCAGGGAAGCGCTCGCGCTCGTCAAATGACTTTGGCGGATGCCGGCCTCGAAGGACATCGAGCGTCGACGAAGCTGGCAATTTCGCCATCTTCTCCTTGATGTGGAAGCGCCGAATTTACCTGCGCATGCAGCATTTACGCACGATCACCCGCCGCGATAGAGTCAGGCGCGTCGCCGGGTCATCCGGTTCGGCGCATGGCACCGTACTTGCTCGCCTCTTTCCGCCGCGGGGTCGAACGTTCGATTTACAGATCGCCGTACGCGCGCGCCCGCGCATCATACGCACCGTGCACAGGACTCGAGCAATCGGCGCTCGCGCACCGACGTCGCAATCGGCCGCGAGCGAATGCCCATGAAGACTGGAGCCTGTCGGCGCCCTTCCGAACGAGCGAGGAGCATTCGATCGCCATGTCCCCAGTCAATACGCCTACACACGACGCCAGCGACGAGGCGCAAAAGCCGTCGCGCCGACGTTTCCTGCAATCGGCCGCGGCGGCCGCCGCCGTCACCGCCGCGCCGCTCGCGCATGCGCAACAACCGGTGGCCGCGACGCCGGCAAACGCGCCCATGCCGCCCGCCGCGGTGCCCATGCCCGTTCGGCTGACCATCAACGGCCATCCGTACGAGCTGCAAGTCGAGGCGCGCACGACGCTGCTCGACGCCCTGCGCGAATACGCGGGACTCACCGGCACGAAGAAAGGCTGCGACCGCGGCCAGTGCGGCGCGTGCACGGTAATCGCGTCGGGCCGGCGCATCAACTCGTGCCTGACGCTCGCGGTGATGCACGACGGCGAGTCCATCACGACCGTCGAAGGCCTCGCGCCCGACGGCGACACGCTCTCGCCCATCCAACGCGCGTTCATCGAGAAGGACGCTTTCCAGTGCGGCTACTGCACGCCCGGGCAGCTGTGTTCGGCGACCGCGCTCATCGCCGAATACCGCGCGGGCGACGCGAGCGCGGCCACGGCCGACGTGCGCTTTCGCCCGGCGCAGCTGTCCGACGACGAAATCCGCGAGCGCATGAGCGGCAACATCTGCCGCTGCGGCGCGTATCCGAACATCCTCGCGGCGGTGAAGTCCGTCGCCTCGGGCAACGCCTGAAGGAGAGCCACATGGACGCGATCTCCTACCAGCGCGCCGCCGACATCGGCGCCGCGCTGCAGGCGGCGAGCCAGCCGGGCGCGATGTTCATCGGCGGCGGCACCAACCTGCTCGATCTCATGAAGGGCGGCGTGATGCGGCCGATGCGGCTCGTCGACATCACGCACATCGATGCGCTGAACGGCATCACCGCGCTGCCCGACGGCGGACTGCGCCTGGGCGCCCTGGTGCGCAACAGCGACGCCGCCAATCACGCGTGGGTGCGCGAGCGTTATCCGCTGCTGTCGCAGGCGCTGCTGGCGGGCGCATCGGCGCAACTGCGCAACATGGCGACCGTCGGCGGCAATCTGATGCAGCGCACGCGCTGCCCTTACTTCTACGACACGGGCTTTCCGCAGTGCAACAAGCGCACGCCGGGCAGCGGCTGTGCGGCGATCGACGGCAACAACCGCATGCACGCGATTCTCGGCGCGAGCCGTCAGTGCATCGCGACGAATCCTTCCGACATGAGCGTGGCGCTCGCGGCGCTCGATGCCGTCGTGCGCGTGACCGGCCCGAACGGCGAGCGGACGATTCCGTTCGCGGAGTTTCATCGGCTGCCGGGCGAGCGGCCGGATCTCGATACGACTTTGCAGCCGGGCGAGCTGATTACTTCGGTCGATCTGCCGCCGCCGCTTTTCGCGGACCATTCGAAGTATCTGAAAGTGCGCGACCGCGCGAGCTATGCGTTCGCGCTCGTGTCCGTCGCGGCGGCGCTGCAGATGGACGGCAACACCGTGAAACGCGCGCGCATCGCGCTGGGCGGCGTCGCCCACAAGCCGTGGCGCGCGAGTTCGACCGAGCAGGCGCTCGTCGGCAAACCGCTCGATCGGCCGACGCTGCAAGCCGCCGCCGCGCTCGCCGTGCAGGGGGCGCAGCCGCAGCGCGACAATGCGTTCAAGGTGGCGCTCGCGCAGCGCGCGATCGTGCGCGCGGTTCAACAGGCCGGAGGTGTCGCATGACTGTCATCGGAAAACCGCTCGATCGCACCGACGGCGTGCTGAAGGTCACGGGCCAGGCGCGCTATTCGGCCGACAACACCGACGCGAAGCTTGCCCATGCGGTGCTCGTGACGAGCACGATCGCGAGAGGCCGCATCGCGTCGATCGACACGAGCCGCGCGCAAGCGCTGCCCGGCGTGCTGCTCGTGATGACGTATCGGAACGCGATGCGCCTGCCGAACAACGGCATCCCCGACGCGCAGCCGCCGGCCGTGCGCAAGCTCACGCTCCTGCAGACAAGCGAGGTGCGCTACAGCAACGAGCCGGTGGCGGTGGTCGTCGCCGATTCGCTCGAGCGTGCGCAAGGCGCCGCGCGTTACGTCGATGTCCGCTACGAAGCCGCGATGCCCGATGCCGATTTCGAGCGCGCGAAGGGCAAGGCTTATCAGCCGGAAAAGATGATGGGCCGCGCGATCACGACGAAGCGCGGCGACGTCGACGCCGGGTTGCGGCAAGGCCCGACGCGCCTGAACGCGGTCTACACGACGCCCTACGAGCATCACAATCCGATGGAGCCGCACGCGACGCTCGCGCGCTGGGACGGCCCGAACCTGACGCTCTACGATGCGACGCAAGGCGTTTCCGGCGCGAGAAGCGCGGTGGCGAAGTTCTTCGGCATTCCCGAGGACAACGTGCGCGTGATCTGCCCGTTCGTCGGCGGCGGCTTCGGCTGCAAGGGCTCGGTGTGGTCGCACGTCGTGCTCGCGGCGATGGCCGCCAGGCAGACCGGCCGGCCCGTGAAGCTCGTGCTGGAGCGTCCGCAGATGTTCGGCATGATCGGCAACCGGCCGTACACCGAGCAGCGCATCCAGATCAGCGCGCGTGACGACGGCATCATGACCGGCATGCGTCACGACGTGATCTCCACCACGTCCACCTTCGAGGACTGGACCGAAAGCTCGGCGATCGTCTCGCGCATGCTGTACGCGGTGCCCAACCAGTCGACCTCGCACCGGCTCGTGAAGCTCGACATCGGCACGCCGACCTTCATGCGCGCGCCCGGCGAGACGAGCGGATCGTTCGCGCTCGAATCGGCGATGGACGAAATGTCGTATCAGCTGAAGATGGACCCGCTCGCGTTCCGTCTGAAGAATCACGCCGACATGGAGCCGCAGGAAAAGAAGCCGTGGTCGGAGAAATCGCTGGTGGAGTGCTACAGGCGCGGCGCGGAAAGGTTCGGCTGGTCGCGGCGCAGCGCGGCGCCGCGTTCGATGCGCGAGGGCAATACGCTGATCGGCTGGGGCGTGGGCACGGCGACGTATCCGGCGAACCGCAGCGAGGCATCGGCGATCGCGCGCATCCTGCCCGACGGCACCGCGATGGTCGCCTCCGGCACGCAGGATCTCGGCACCGGCACCTACACGATCATGACGCAGGTCGCCGCCGACGCGCTCGGCTTTCCGCCCGATTACGTGCGCTTCGCGCTCGGCGATTCGTCCTTGCCGAAGGCGCCGGTGTCGGGCGGTTCGCAATCGGCGGCGAGCGTGTCGCCGGCGGTGCGGGCGGCGTCGCTGCAGGCACGCGACCAACTGATCGCGATGGCGCTCGCGGATCGCGGCTCGCCCGTCGCGGGGCTGGCGCGCGAGGACGTGACGGTGTCCAACGGCTGGGTCGTGAGCCTGTCGGATCCGGACAAACGCGATCCGGCGGCGGCGATCATCGCCCGCAACGGCGGCAAGGCAATCGAAGCGGCCGCCACCGCGCGCCCCGGCGACGAGAAGAAGCAGTACGCGTTTCACTCGTTCGGCGCGGTGTTCGCGGAGGTGCGCGTCGACGCCGAGCTTGGCGTGATCCGCGTGCCGCGCATCGTCGCGGTGTACGACGTCGGCACGTTGCTCAACGAGAAGACGGCGCATAGCCAGTTGATGGGCGGCATCGTATGGGGCGTGGGCTCGGCGCTTTTCGAGAAGAGCGAGATGGATTCGCGCTACGGGCGCTACACCAACGCGAATCTCGCGGAGTATCACGTTCCCGTGAACGCGGATATCGGCATGCTGGATATCTCGTTCGTCGCTCAGCCCGATCCGCTGATCAATCCGCTCGGCGCGCGGGGGATCGGCGAGATCGGGATCACGGGAGTGGCGGGCGCGCTCGGCAACGCGGTGTATCACGCGACGGGCGTGCGCGTGCGCGATCTGCCGATCACGCTCGACAAGGTGCTGCCGCCGACGATGGTATGAAGTGAAACGTGGCGCGCGGCGGTCCTGGCTGACTGCCGCGCGTTTTTTTGTGCTTGCGACGGGCTTCGATGCGCCGCACAATCCTCATTCGATCCCCACACGAGCAGCCGCGATGACCTATTCGTCGAACGCGACCGGCATCCTGCTGGCGGCGGGCCTGGGCACCCGCTTCGACCCTTCCGGCCGCCACAACAAGCTGCTCGCCACGCTCCCTGGCGGAACGCCGATCGTATTTCAGGCGGCGCGCAGGCTGCTTGCCGTTTCGGCCGAAGCGATCGCGGTCGTGCGGCCCGGCGCGGAGAAGCTCGCCGATGTGCTGAACGAAGCCGGCTGCAATGTCATCTTCAGCGCCGATGCCGAACGCGGCATGGGCGCGACGCTTGCCGCCGCGGTGCGGGCGACTTCCGAAGCCGACGGCTGGCTCGTCGCGCTCGGGGATATGCCCTGGATCGAACCCGCCACGTATGAAGCCGTCGCCCGTTCGCTCGATGGCGGAGAAGCGCTGGTGACGCCTGTTTATCGCGGCAAGCGCGGGCATCCGGTGGGGTTCGGTCTGGCGCACCGCCAGGCGCTCGTCGCGCTCGACGGCGACGCGGGCGCGCGTGGGCTCTTCTCGATGCATGCGCCGTTCATCGTTGAAGTCGATGATCCGAATGTGTTGCGGGATGTTGATCTGCCGAGTGATTTGCAGGGTGGTTGATGGGGGGTTTTTTCGCTTGCTTGCGCTTTTATGGAATCCTGATTTCTTTGTGGTCTATTGGCGTTGCCCCTGTGCGGGGCGGCAGTCACTTTCTTTGCTGCTGCAAAGAAAGCAACTGTATTGAAGGTCAAGTGCAAAGGCACAGGGAATCATGGTTCGGCGTGGCCCAGCCCCTAAAGAGTGCCCTCAAAGGACTAATCGGGCGTGGACCGCGCACGGTCTGACGAGCTAGTCCGTTTAGGGTGCTGGTTCAGCACCTAACAGTTCCGGCACAGCGCTACGCGCTGCCGCAGGGTCTGCAAGGGAAACCGTCGTTAGGCAGAAGCGGAGAGATGGAAGCGTTAGTAAAGAAGCGCGCGCAAACCCGCTTTCCCCTGCGGCCGCGAAGCGGGCCGGCGCTCTTGGGTGCTGAACCAGTCTGTCATGTAGTGCGAGGTGGCAGACCGTGCGCGAGCCACGGCGCCTCAGTCCTTTGAGGGCGACACTTAGGGGCTGGGCCAATCCGAACCATGACGACGCGTCCGCCTCCAGCACTCCGGGCCAAAGCTGCTTTCTTTGCAGCAGCAAAGAAAGTGACTGCAGCCCCCCACAGGGGCAACGCTAATAGACCACTAAGAATTCAGGATTCCACGGCAACACAAGCGAGCGACAAAAAAACACCCCATTAACCTTCCAAAAACCACCTCCCCCCACACTCATTGCGAATGAAATCCGCCAACCACTTAACCCGCGCAACATCCCTTGTCTCGGCGAGCGTAACGAGCCAATAAGACCGCGATAATGCGATCTCCTCCGAAAGCAACCTCACGAGATTCGGATCAGTACGCGCGATGAAGCACGGCAACACACCGAGCCCCACGCCGCCCGACACGGCGGCCGCCTGACTGATCACGTTGGAGATGCGAATCGTCGGCGCCAGCGAAGTGGAAATCTGCGGCAGATAGTCCAGCTCGGCAGACCACATCTGATCCTCGACATAGCCCACCCACGGATGCTCGAGCATGTCGCGCCGCGATGCGATCCTGCGATGCCGCTCCAGATAATCGCGCGACGCATAGACACCCAGCGCGTAATCGGTCAGCTTGTGCGCATAGACGCGTCCTTGCGAAGGCCGCGTCATGCTCACCGCGAGATCGGCTTCACGCTTCGAAAGACTGAACATGCGCGGGTTCGCAATCAGTTCGATCTCCAGTTGCGGATGCACCGCCGAGATCTGCGCGATGCGCGGCGCCAGAAAATACGTGCCGAAACCCTCAGGCGTGCCGATGCGTACGCTGCCCGTCAGACCGATCGACGCATCCTCCAGCCGATGACGCATGCGCATCGCAAGACTTTCCATGCCTTCGGCATCGCTCAACACGCGCTCGCCTTCCGGTGTGAGCACGAAACCCAGCGAACTGCGATCGAAAAGTCTCACGCCCAAGGCCTTTTCCAGCGCAGCCACGCGCCGGCTCAACGTCGAATGATCGACGCCCATCTGCTGCGCCGCAACCGTCAGCCGGCCCGCGCGAGAGATGGCGAGGAATGCCTGAATGTCGTCCCAGTCGAAGCCGCGCATGGGGAATTTTGCACAGGGCGTTTGCCGAATTGCCCATTCTATTGCAAGAAACTGGCTGCTATCTTTTTTCTGAACTCTGCAAACGCGGAGAACACAGCGCCCCCATTCCTCATAACAACCGCTGAAAATCAGGAGACTCACAGCATGTCGCTCATCGCGAAACTCAAGGCCCGTGCACAGGAAGGCAAGCCGATCAAGGTCGGCCTGATCGGCGCAGGGAAATTCGGCTCCATGTATCTCTCGCAGGCGCCGCGCACGCCCGGCATTCATCTCGTCGGCGTCGCCGATCTCTCGCCTGACCGTGCCCGTGCCTCCCTCAAGCGCGTGGGCTGGGAAGAAGCGCGCTATTCGGCGCGTTCGTGGAGCGAGGCGATCGCCACCGGCTCGACCTTCATCACTGACGACGCCGACGCGATGATCGCAAGCGATCACGTCGATATCGTCATCGACGCGACAGGCAGCCCCGCCGCCGGCATTCATCATGCGCTCCTGTGCTGCAAGCATCGCAAGCACATCGTGATGGTCAACGTCGAAGCCGACGTGCTCGCCGGCCCCCTGCTCGCGCGACGCGCGGAGGAAGCCGGCATCGTCTATTCGATGGCTTCGGGCGATCAGCCCGCGCTCATCGCCGAACTCGTCGACTGGGCGCGCACCATCGGCTTCGACGTGATCTGCGCGGGCAAGGGCACGAAGTATCTGCCCGTCTATCATCAGTCGACGCCCGACACGGTCTGGGGCTACTACGGCTTCACCGAGGAACAGGTCGGTTCCGGCGACTTCAATGCCCAGATGTTCAACTCGTTCCTCGACGGCACGAAGTCCGCGCTCGAAATGGCGGCCGTGTCCAACGCATGCGACCTGCGCCCGCCCGCCGATGGCCTCGCGTTTCCCGCATGCGGCGTCGACGATCTGCCGACCTTGCTGCGTCCCGCATCGGACGGCGGCATCCTGCCGCATCGCGGCAGCGTGGAAGTGGTGTCCTCGCTCGAACGCGACGGGCGGCCCGTGTTCCGCGATCTGCGCTGGGGTGTGTACGTCGTCTTCGAAGCGCCCACCGATTACGTGCGCGACTGCTTCAGCCAGTATGGTCTCAAGACCGACAGCACGGGACGCTTCGCCGCGATGTACAAGCCCTATCACCTGATCGGCCTCGAACTCGGGCAATCGATCGCGAGCATCGCGGTGCGCGGCGAGGCGACCGGCGCGACCTCGGGCTTTCATGGCGATGTCGCGGCCACCGCCAAGCGCGATCTGCGCGCGGGCGAGCGACTCGACGGCGAAGGCGGCCACACCGTGTACGGCAAGCTCATGCCCGCCGCCGATTCGCTGATTCAGGGCGCCTTGCCCATCGGTCTCGCGCATAACGTCGTGCTGCAAAGGCCGGTCGCAGCGGGACAACCCGTGCGCTGGAGCGATGTCGCATTCGATGCGAGCAAGGAGTCCGTGCGCGTGCGCCGCGAGATGGAAGACATCTTTCGTGCCGAGATGAAGCTGGAACTGCCCGCGCAAAAGCTCGCCAGTTGAACATGCACTGACTTCCATTTCTCGCGCGCCCCGGCCCATTCGATGGCCCGGGCGCTTCGCACTCTCAACGCCCGATAAAGGGCGACGGAGGAGACATGAACCAAATCAGCGAAACGCTAGGCGTCGCACAGTCCGGCACGACGGACGTCTACCGCAAGATCACGTGGCGCATCATGCCATTCATCGTGCTCTGCTATCTCTGCAACTATCTGGATCGCGTGAATGTCGGCTTCGCCAAGTTGCAGATGCTGTCGGACCTCGGCTTTTCCGATGCAATCTACGGCCTGGGCGCGGGCATCTTCTTCATCGGCTATTTCATCTTCGAGGTGCCCAGCAACCTGATCCTCCATCGCGTGGGCGCGAGGCGCTGGATTGCGCGCATCATGATTACCTGGGCGATCATTTCGGCGCTCACGCTCGTCGTGAAGACGCCGTTGCAGTTCTATGCCGTGCGCTTTCTTTTGGGTGTTGCCGAAGCCGGCTTCTCGCCCGGGATCATGCTCTATCTCACGTACTGGTTCCCGGCCAGGAAGCGCGGCTTCGCATTCGGCGTGTATTACATCGCGATCCCGCTTGCGGGTATCGTCGGCGGTCCGCTCTCGGGATCGATTCTCGCCGCGTTCAAGCATTCGACCTTCATGGCCGCGTGGCAATGGCTCTTCCTGATCGAGGCGATTCCGGCGCTCATAGTCGGCTTCATGGTGTTGTGGCTCATGGTCGACAAGCCCGGTCAGGCGAAGTGGCTCACCGACGACGAGAAGCGTCTCGTCACGCATGCGGTCGAGCGCGAGGAAGCGGATAAGACCGCGCATCACAACGCGCGCGCGTTCCTTTCCGATGTCAACATATGGAAGCTGTGTGGCGTGTACTTCTGCCAGATCATCGGCCTGTATGGCATCAGCTTCTGGCTGCCGTCGATCATCAAGGACAGCGGCCTCACCAATGTCGAACTGATCGGCTGGCTCTCGGCGATTCCTTATCTCGTCGCGATTCCGGCGATCATCCTGACCGGCATGAGCGCCGACAGGTTCCGCTCGCGCCGCATGCATTTCTCGGTCGCGCTCGTGATCGGTGCCATCGGCTTTGCGGCGAGCGGTTACGTGGGTCATCAGCCGGTTCTCGCGGTGGCGGCGTTGAGCGTGGCGGCCGCCGGCATTCTCTCCGCGCTGTCGCTGTTCTGGGGCATTCCCGCGGCGTTTCTCGCGGGCACGTCCGCGGCGGCGGGGATCGCGGGAATCAACTGCGTCGGCAACCTCGCGGGCTTCGTGTCGCCTTATATGGTCGGCTGGCTGAACGTCACGACGCACAACAACAGCATCGGGCTCTATGCCGTCGCGGCGTTCATGATCGTCGGCGCGGTCGCGGTGCGGGCCATTTCGGGCAAGCTCGCGGATCGTTGATGTAGTCATCAGAGGTAAAAGCGCCCGCTTCGCTGCGGGCGCTTTCGTGTCGAGACTGTGATGCGGTGCGAACGACTCGTCGGAACATCGACGTAAAATGACTTCATGTCCATCCCACCTCGCCACGCCCCGCGGCATGAGCCCGAGTTGCCGCTACACACACCCAGCACTGCGTCGCTCGCGGTGGCGGCGGCCATCGCGATGATCGGGTGGCTCGCATTCGCCGCACAGACCGATATCACCATCGCGCGCTCGCTCGATCGCGGACTCACTGTCGTCGACGGGCTTGCTCGCATGAGCAGCTATCTGACGAATCTGACCGTGCTGCTTACCGCGTTTTGCTTCACGTGCGTCGCAACGCGCGCGCAAATGCCGATCGCGCGGTTCTTTCGCAAACCGACCGTGGTGACCGCGGTGGTCGTGTATATCGTGTTCGTGGGGATCGCGTATAACGCGTTGCTGCGATATCTGTGGACGCCGTCGGGGTATCGCGCGCTCGTCAACGAGTCGTTGCATACGGTCGTGCCTGCGCTCGCGGCCTTGTACTGGTTCTTGTTCGTGCCGCGCTTTCATTTGTCGTTGCGAAGGTGCGCATTGTGGCTCGTCTATCCGCTTTCCTATCTCGTCGTCACGCTATGGCGTGGAAGGCTCTCCGATTTCTATCCCTATCCGTTCATCAACGTCGCGGAGCTGGGGTATGAGCGCGTGTTCATCAATGCCGCGATGCTCGTTGTCGCTTTCCTCGTGCTGATGAGCGCGTTTATTGCGATCAACCACCGGCGTGAGGATTTGAGCGTCGCGGATCCGAAGGCCGAATCGGGGGATTCGTCCTCCGGCCGCATCGATTAGGCCTCTATGCTTGCGCGCTTGCGGTTCACGACGAGATCCGCAAGGAATGCGAAAGCAAGCGCAAATGCGCCGCATGCGAAGATCAACGCATAGTTGTTATGCGTGTGCGAGAAAAGGAACGAGTAGCCATATCCCGCAAGCACCTGGCACAGGGCGAAAGCCGAAGTCGCCCGGCTCCACGCCGCACGCTGCTCGGTGTGATCATGAGGGAGGAGTTCATGCACGCGGCCAAGTGCAAGCGGCACGATGCCGGTCGTCGAGAGACCGAGTGCGATGGTCGCCACGCCGATCGCATAAGGATTCGCCGACAGGGCCAGCAATGCTACGGCACACGCCTGCAGCAGAAGCGCGAAGCGATACGCCATGCCGAAGCCGATGCGATCTCCGGCATTGCCGCAGATGAGCGGCCCGAAAATCGCCGCGACGCCGTACAGCACCCAATAGCTCGCGCCCACTTGCGCGCCGCGGCCATAACCGCGCGCGATGCAGTCCACGAGCAGAACCATCACGGGCACGAGGCCGAGCGCATTTGCCGCGTACTGCGCCTACAGAAGCCGCAGCGGCGCGCCGCCGTGCCGGCCGGCATGCTTCGTCTCGCCTTGGGCTGCGACTGCGGGCGGATTCGATGCAGGCCAGCCGAACCAGGCAATCGCGGTGAGCACGAGCGAGAACACGCCGAGACCCATCCACGTGTCGTGCAAACCGTGATGCAACAGCTTCGGAATCAGCGTGCCCGATGCCGCGATTCCAAAGCCCAGGCCGATGAAGATCATCCCGCTCGCAAAGCCGCGCCGCGCGGGCGGAATATGCGGCAGGATCGTCGTCGCGACGAGCACCATGATCGCGCCGCCGGAGAGTCCCGAGAGAAAGCGCCACGCGAAGAACCACGAGATCGACAGCGGGAAGGCGCAGGCGAAGAACGCCACCGTTGCGATCGCCATCAGCAGGCGTAGCGCGTGACGGTTCGTGAGCGCGTTCGCAATCGAGCGGCCGAAGAGCGCGCCCGCGAAATAGCCCGCGAAATTCGCGGCGCCGAGTGTGACCGCTTGCGACGACGTGAACCACTGTGCTTCGATGAGCGGCGGAATGAGCGGCGTGTAAGCGAAGCGCGCGAGCCCGATCGCGACGAGGCTCGCGCAAAAGCCGGCGAGCATGGCGAACAACGTGCGAGCATCGAGCGAAGGGTTCTGGTCGGCTCGCACGGCCGATATGGCTTGGTCTGACATGACAACGGCTCCACGCCGGCCGGGTGCCGCTGCACGCGACCGGACAACGTTACATAAAAGGGGTGAGGCTCAGCGCTTGCCTGAAGACAGACCCAATGGCGGCAGCTTCAGCATGGCCAGAGTCGGCGCAACGGCGCCGTTCAGCAGCGCGGGTTTCGGATCGACGCGCGCCAGCACGCGCACGCCCAGCAGCACGGCAAGCAGACTGGTTGCGGCAGCGTCGGCGGACATCACACGGTCGATGTCGCCGCTTTTCAGACCCGCTTTCATGCAGCGCTCGAAGAACGCGCGGATCAACGACATTTCCTCGGCGATGAGTTCGCGAAACGCCTCATCCTCGGGCGATGCCCCGAGCGCCGCATTCACGAGCATGCAGCCGCGCCGATGCTCGTCCGACAGCGAACGCTCCACAATCTCACGGAAGAACGCGGTAATGGCGCGCGATGGCGTCAGCGACGACTCGAGCCGCTGGATGCGCTCGCGCAAGGTGTGCTCGAGATAGTGGTCGAGCGCGCGCAGAAAGAGCGCGCGCTTGTCGCCGAACGCATTGTAGAGGCTCGGTTGCGTGAGGCCCGTGTACTGCACCAGATCGCGCGTGGAAACGCCGTCGTAGCCGTGCGTCCAGAACGCGTCGGCAACGGCATCGAGCACGCTGTCTTCATCGAAATTGCGCGGTCGCGCCATGACTATCGCTCCATCGAATCATTCAACCGATTTTTATATCGGTTGATACAGAACGGATTATATATCGATGGATACAAAACCGCACGGCATCCCCATTCCGGGATACGGGTCTTGGCGCGCGAGGGAAACGAAGAGGCGCTTCGAGGACGCGCACGCGTCCTCGAAGGCGAGGATGGCGGTCAGGCTTCCTTGGTATCGAACATCAGCAGCTCGACGCCCGCCTGCGCGAAGTTGGCGAGATCCGCGGCGGTCTTTTGACCTTCGGGCGAACCGAGCGCGGTCTTGATCGCTTCGAGCGAATCGAATTGCAGGAGCGCGACGAGGTGATACGGCGAATCGCCCGATGCGGAGACCACCGGCCCCTTGCTGATCTCATAGCGCCGCAGCCCGGGCAGCGTCTTCGCGAGCGGCGCATGGGTGGAGGCGTAGTAATCGTCGAATGCCTTCGTGTCGGTTGGGTTCTTGTATAGCGCTACGAGCTGGGCCATCGTCGTGTCTCCTGGTGGTCGTATGGCGTGAAGGGAACATGCGGCATGCGCTACTGCTTTTCCAGTTGAAGGTAGATGCGCTGCACGTTCTGCGGCTGCGCGATCGCGTAAAGCTTGTAGCTGCGAAACGCCGGCACCTGCACCGTATGCATCGCCTCGGTCAGGCCGACGCCGTTCTTGTAGGCGCGCTTCACCGACGCATCGAGATCGCGCAGATACACGCCCGTCTGCATGATGTCGTCGTTGCCGCGCAAAGGCGCGCCGAACCCGGGCACCACAGTCTTGAGGTCGAGCGCATGCAGGTTTTCCAGCGCGGCGAGCCAGCCGGGAATCTGCTCGTTGCGCAACTCGGGGATGCGTCCGTTCGAGACGAGGCCGCCCGCGAAGAGCACGCCGCTTTGCGTGTCGAGCACAGCGAGATCGCCCGGCGTGCTTGCGGGCCCGAAATGCAGCAGTTGCAGCTTGCGTCCGCCGCTTTCCATCTCCGTCGTGCCATTCACCGTCTTGTCGGGTACGGTCACGCGCGAGCCGGCCATTTCGTCATCGCCGAGCGTCTTGCGCAGGTTCGCGAGACAGATCGAGCACCGTTCGCGGATCAGTTGCGCGGTGCGTGCGTGCGCGAGGATCGGCACGTCGTCGTCGCGGAAGGCCGCCGCACCGAACACGAACTCGGGCGCCTGATGCGTGATGATGACGAGCTTCACCGGCAATGGCGTCACCTTGCGGATCGCTTCGATCATCGCGCGGCCATAGCGATACGAAGGCCCCGTGTCGATCACCGTCACGCCTTCCGGCCCGACGATAAAGCCGTTATTCGCGACGATGCCATGATTCGCGGGCGCTACCGCTTCGCCATTACCGATGAACGCGTACACGCCCGGCGCGATGGCGACGGGCGCGGGCATGCCGCTCATCGCCGCATGGACGAAAGTGCTGACCGCGAATAGCAGCACGCAGACGAACGCTAGCAAGCGGCGCCGCGTCATTTCATCGCCGACGTCTGCGCGCCGGGCTGCGCATCGACCGCCACCACGCCGTCGAACCGCTTGTTCTTCGTGTCCTCGATATGCGCCTTCAGTTCGCCGCTTCCGTGCGGCACGAAGTAGAAGCGGAAATTCGGGTTCTCGCTGATCGAGAAGTTGACGTTTGCGGTCATCACGGGCTTGCCGGCGTATGTCACCTCGACCTTGCGGATGAAGTACGCGGTCGCATAGTTGCGCGTGATCTGGTTCATGGCCATGCCCGTTCGATTGGGGTGGCGCACCATCAACTGAGCGAGCTCGGGCTTGCCGGTCATCGCCTGACCTTCGGCCTGAAGGCGCACTTGCCCGGCGGCGCGCTCGGCCACGTCGTCGTCCTTGTCTGCGGGTGCGGAACAGCCGCCCGACGCCTTCACGAAGCGGATCGCGCTGTACAGATGTCCGTCGTTGGTCTCCGCGATCGCGCGCATGAACGTGTAGTCCTCCACCCGCACGCGCGTCTCGATGGTCGCGAGTCCAGACTCCGGCGTGAACTCGAACGAGCCCGCATAGGGCTCGGGATTCTCGTCGATGAAAAGATAGACCTTCCTGATGTAATGCGCGTTCGTTTGTGGAAACTGCGCGGTGATCGCAATCGGCACGACGGCGGCGTCGGCGGCGCGCGCGGGTGCATCGAGCTTGATGACCGCATCGCCGTGCGGATCGATCGTGCGGCCCTTGAACGTGCCTTCCTTGAAGTCGAGCCAGCGCGCGTTCTTGCCGGGATCGTCGTCGGGCTGCGCCGCCTGCACGGCATAAGGCGCAATCGCCGCGGCGATTAAGCTCGCGATCGACACGATGCGAACGCCGGACCATGCTGTCTTCATGATGTCCCTCCAATGCTGCGCTGCCGCGCTACTGCTCCCACTCCAGTTCCGCGTATGCGGCCGTCACGTTGCGACGGTGATAGATGTCGTACAGGAGCCACTTCTCGCGTTCATCGAGACCGATGCTGTCCACGGCCTGCTGAATCGTCTCGCCTTTCCTGATGGCCGCACGCACATCGCGCGCCAGATCGGCGAGATAGCGCTCCTCTGTGTCGAGCGATTGCGGCCAGGGCGGATCGAGCGGGCCGTGTCCGGGTACGACATGGTGCGGATTCATCTGTCGAATGCGCGCGATATCGTCGAGCCAGCCGACGACGCTGCCATCCACGACAGGAATGCAGCGTACGAAGAGCAGATCGCCGGTCCATAGCGTGCCGCTCTTCTCATCGTATACCGTTAAATCGTTGTTGGTATGCGCCGTTTTCCACGTGCGCAGCGTGAGCGTGCGGCCGCCCAGATCGAGCGTGCCGGTGCCGTCGATCACGCGGGTCGGCGCGACGATCTCGCTGCCTGCTGCCGCCGCACCCAGCTCGCGATGCAGTGCGCGCAGATAGTTGTCCGCGCGCGCTGCTTCGGCTTGCGCGAGCGTCGCGCTGCCGACGAACTGCGGATGATCGTCCCTGAACGCCGCATTGCCGAAGATGTGATCCGGATGCATGTGCGTGTTGATGACATAGCAAACCGGCAACGGAGTCACTGCCCGTATTGCGGCGCGCAACGCGCGGCCTTCCGCTAGCGTGCCGCCGGTGTCGACCACGGCCACGCAACGCGTCCCGACGATGAAGCCGATATTCGCGATATCGCCGCCATTCGCGGGCGTCGCGACATCGTCGTGGCCGCGATGCGCATAATTGCCCGGAGCGATCTGCGTCACTGACAGTGCGGTTTGCGCGCGCGAGATGGTTGCAGATGCAATCAGTATGACGAACGCGATTTTCTGCCACGCCGATGCTGCGTTCATCGGGTACTGCCGGCTTCGGCAAGCCGCTTCGGACGCCGCAGACCGAACTGCGCGAATTCGCGTTCGAGAAACGGCTCGGCGTTTTCGAGCAGGAAGCGGCGAAACGCGAGACAGGTCGGCGAGAGCTGCTTCGAGCGTGAATGCACGAGCTGCCAGATTCGTTCGACGGGCGTGCCGTTCACATCGAGCACGGCGATTTCGCCGGTGCGCAGTTCGAGCCCGAGCGTATGCAGTGAGATGAGGCTCACGCCCATGCCCGCCATTACCGCCTGCTTGATGGTTTCGTTGCTGCCGAGCGTGACGCTGCGCGCGGGCACGAAGAGGTTTTGCCGGAACACGTGTTCGGCGACCGCGCGGGTGCCGGATCCCGGCTCGCGCAAGAGAAAGGTATCGTTGGCCAGTTCTTGCAGATCGAAGCCGCGTGCGTTACGCAATGGATGCGACAGCGGCGCGACGATCACATGCGGATGATAGGCGAGCGGCTCCGCTGTGGTGCCGAGTTCCGGCGGCGGACGTCCCATGATGGCGAGGTCGGTGGCGTTGTCCTGCAGGAGCCGCAGGAGCGTCTCGCGGTTGCCGACCGAAAAGCGCACGTCCACTTTCGGATACAGCTGCGAATAGAGCGCGAGCAGCTTGGGCGCGAAGTAGGTCGCCGAGCTGACGATGCTGACGGCAATCGCGCCGCAGTCGGCTTGCGTGAGCGACATCATCGCGTCTTCGGCGTCCTTGATTTCGCCGAGGATTCGGCTTGCATGATGCGAGAGTCGCTCGCCGGCTTCGGTCAGCGCGAGACGGCGCGCTACTCGTTCGAATAGTGGAAGGCCGATTGCTTCTTCCAGCTGGCGGATTTGCATCGACACCGCAGGTTGCGTCAGGTGCAGTTCCTCTGCCGCGCGGGCGAAGCTCGGACAGCGGCTCGCTATCACGAAGATTTGTAGCTGGCGCAGGGTTAGGGTGCGGATGAAGTTCACGGGGGGTTTGTTCGGTTGCTTGTGCTTTCGTGGAACCCTGAATTCTTAGTGGTCTATTGGTGTTGCCCCTGTGCGGGGCGGCAGTCACTTTCTTTGCTGCTGCAAAGAAAGTAACCAAAGAAAGCAGCTTTGGGCCCAGGCAGACTCGTCGTCATCGTTCAGAGTGGCCCAGCCCCTAAAGAGCGCCCTCATAGGGCCCACCGGACTTGGATCGCGGACCCACTGTGTCATCGCACCGTTTAACTGGCTGGTACAGCACCCGCTAGCTCCGGCCCGCTGCGTGGCCGAAGGGGAAAGCGGGTTTGCGTGTGCTTCCTGGATACGCCTCCATCTCACCGCATCCGCTAAACGTTGGTTTCCCTTGCCTACCCTGCGGCAACGCGTAGCGCTGTGCCGGAACGCTTTGGGGCTGAACCAGCGCCTTTAAACTTCTAGCTTGGCAGACCGTGCGCGAGCCAAGCCGCGTGAGTCCTTTGAGGGCACTCTTTAGAGGCTGGGCCACTCTGAACGATGACGACGAGTCTGCCTGGGCCCAAAGCTGCTTTCTTTGGTTACTTTCTTTGCAGCAGCAAAGAAAGTGACTGCCGCCCCGCACAGGGGCAACGCTAATAGACCACTAAGAATTCAGGATTCCACGAAAGAACAAGCAAGCAAGAGAACGAACCAACAAAGCAAAAAAACCCTCACCGACTAGCCCGAGGCGCATTAGAAGGCTTAACCGGCGCCCCCCCCGGTGTGCTCATATTCCTGAGCGCCCCTTGATAAGCAAGGGTCTCCTTCACCAACGGATGAGCAAAATCATTCCCATCCCCCGGAACCTCGGTACGAATCATGAGCAACCGTCCCGGCACGTCATCCGAAATGACAAACGTATACCGCTTGCCAAGGTACTTGGTGAATCGTTCCGCATTGGGATCATTCAAATAAGGCTGGATGACGATCTGCTGAGCCTTCACATGCTTGCTGAGCCCGAGCGACTCGCTCGAAACCGGCGTAATGGCAGGCCCGGCCGCAAGCGCCATCCTCACGCGCTGCTGAAAATAGCGCCGCTGGCCGCCCGTCAGCTGCTCCATCTCCGCAATGTCATGCTCCAGAAAATAGATGATCACCGGGTTACAGGGCAGCCCGCCCGGCACGTTGACGTCGCCCGTGCGATCCGTCACGCGCGCATCGTTCTTGCTGTTGCCAGGACTGACGACGAGCACGCGCACCGTATCGTTGACCTTCGACGGAGGCCCGGAATAATCCACCGCGTAGTCGAGTTCGGTCTGCGGCTCGACGCCGTTCAAATGCGGCTGCATGAACAACAGACGCTCGGCCGGCGCGATCTGGACGCCCGGCGCGGAAGCCGCCGGGGCGTCAGCGGCAAGTGCGCCCATCGATGCCATCAGCGCAGCGCACGCGACGGACCACGCGCAAAGAAACCCTCGGTTCATTCGCTTCATTGCGCGGCCACCGGCTGCAACGGCAGCAAGGGAACCTGATAGCTCGACAGGATCTGATCGATCTTCGGCTGATTCGACGCGATCCAGTTATCGACCTTGTCGCGCCACGCCTTCTCGCCGTAGCGCACACCCATCGAAATCTCATAGTCGAAGCGAATCGGCTGCCCCGCCGGGAATGGCACGAGCCGTACCTTGTTGTTGGAGCGATTCACGAAATAGCCCGCGATCGGCCCCCATACGAACGCTGCATCGACGTTGCCTTGCGCCAGATCATGCTCGATCATCTCGCCCGGAAAGGCTTCGGGATCGCCGCTCTGCCCCTGATATGACACCGCCTGGTTGATCAGATTGTGACTGAGAAGCCAGTCCACCGCCGGGCTCTTCACGAAGATGCCGAGCTTCATCTTCTTCAACTGGTCGGCCGGCAGGTTCATCAGATCCGTCGGCGTCTTGATGCTCGCGTACTCGGGCTTGTTCGGAAACACCATCGCATAGGTGGAGTGCAGATACGGACGCGTCGTCGCGGTGAGCTCGTAGCCCTTCGGCACGCCGATGATCAGATCGCACTTGAAGCGCTCGGTCTGCGGCACCTTCTCGCGCAGCGTGTTGCGCACGAAGCCCATGCGTTGCGGCCAGTACGTGTACTCGAGCTTGTAGCCGAAATCGCTCGCCATCTGGCTCGCGATCTTGTTCTCGTAACCCTCACCCTTCTGGTTCGAGAGCGGCATGTTGTTGGGGTCGGCGCACACGCGCAGCACGCCGTCCGCGCCGTCGTTGTTCGGCAGGTTGGGCGGCGGACCGCCCGCACCCTGCGCGAATGCCTGTTGCGCCGAGAACGTCGCGAATGCCGCGCATAGTGCGGCTACGAATCGGAACGAAGCGGCGCGGCTTGCATTACGATCAGACATCGACACCTCCGGGTATGAGAGCAATCATCAGACGTCAGCCGCCCCATCGGGCGGGCAACGTCCTTATTTTGCATCGATCGCCTGCAAGTCGCCCGGGTTGATCTTGCCGTCGGAGCGCCCCTTCAGATACGTATAGAGGTTTTCCCAGTTCTTCTGCATCATCTGGCTGGCGCTGAAGTCGGGCATGCCCTTGTCCACGCGCCCGCCGAACACGGTGCGATGGAATTCGTTCTTGTCCAGCGTCTTGAAAGCATCGACCAGCGACGGGCCGACCAGACCTTCCTGCTTCGCCCCGTGACAACGTTCGCACGCAAGTGCGCGCCAGGTACGCCACCCTTGCAGCGTATCGTTGTCGACCTTGTTGCCATCGACGACCTTGTACGCGACCGGCTTCATCTGTCCCGGGCTCGGCGCCGTCTGGGCAAACGAAGCGGACGACGCAGCGAGCGTCATCGACAGCAGCAAGAGTGATCGGCCTTTCATACGTCTGACTCCTTGAACATGTCTTGTGTGTGAAGGTGTTTCCGCGCGGCGGCCGTTGCAGCCGCCGCGCATTGCTGCGATCAACCTGAACGCATCAGCCCGGGATTGCGAACACGAACAGCGTGCCGCCAAGCGCCGTGTACTTCGCCAGTTCGCGGTAACCGCCGACCGCGCCCAGGCCTTCCGTCGACTTCTCGAGGCCCGCCGCCATGCCGATGCCGGCCCAGCCGCCGATGCCCGAATACACGCCGACGTACTGCTTGCCCTGATACTGGTAAGTGAACACGTTGCCGATGATCCCGGACGGCGTCTTGAACTTCCACAGCTCCTTGCCGTCCTTGATGCGCACTGCCTTGATATAGCCTTCGAGCGTGCCGTAGAACACGATGCCGCCGGCTGTGGCGAGCGCGCCGGACCATACCGAGAACTTCTCCGGCTTGGACCATACGATCTTGCCCTTCGAGGCATCCCACGCGATGAAGTTACCCATCGCGCCGTTCTCGTTCGGGCCCGGATACATCGAGAGCGTCGCACCGACGAACGGCTGACCCGACACGTAGTCGACCTGGAATGGCTCGTAGTCCATGCAGACATGATTCGTCGGCACGAGGAACAGGCTCGAGTTCGGGTCGAATGCGGCCGGCTGCTGGTCCTTCGAGCCGAGCGCCGCGGGGCAGATGTTCTTCACGTTGTGATCGGGCCCGGCCTTCTGCGTCGAGTAGCTCGCGTTGCGAATCGGCAGGCCGCTCTTCAGATCCACGCTGTCGGCCCAGTTCACCGCCGGGTCGTACTTCTGTGCGACGAGCAGCTCGCCCGTCTGACGGTTGAGCGTATAGCCGAAGCCGTTGCGGTCGAAGTGAACGATCGCGGGCACCTTCTTGCCGCCGATGTTCAGGTCGGAGAGGATCATCTCGTTGACGCCGTCATAGTCCCACTCGTCGTGAGGCGTCATCTGATAGACCCATTTCGCCTTGCCCGTATTCAGATCGCGGGCGAAGATCGTCATCGACCACTTGTTGTCGCCGGGACGCTGCGTCGGATTCCACGTGCCCGGGTTGCCCGAGCCGTAGTACACAAGGTTCAGCTTCGGATCCCATGCGTACCATCCCCACGTCGTGCCGCCGCCGTACTTCCATTGATCGCCCTGCCAGCTCTTGAGCGACGAGTCCGCGCCGACCGGCACCATCTTGCCGTCGGACCAGGTCATCGTTGCCTGCGGGTCGATCAGCATTTCGTCGTCGGGGCCGACGCTATAGGCCTTCCAGACTTCCTTGCCGTCCTTGATGTTGTATGCGACGAGACGTCCGCGCACGCCGAACTCACCGCCGGAGATGCCGGTCAGCACCTTGTCGCCGAAAACGTGCGGCGCGTTGGTGTTGGTTTCGCCCTTCTTCGGATCGCCGTTCTGCGCGGTCCAGACGACGTCGCCGGTTTTTGCGTCGAGCGCGACGAGCTTGGTATCGGCTTGCTGGAGGAAGATCTTGCCGTCGCCATATGCGAGACCACGGTTGACCGTATCGCAGCACATCACCGAGATGACTTGCTGATCCTGCTTCGGCTGGTATTGCCAGATGAAGGTCTGGTCTTTCAGGTTGATGGCGATGACCTTGTTGGGGAACGGCGAGTGGATATACATCGTGTCGCCGATGACGAGCGGCGAGCCTTCATGACCGCGCAGCACGCCTGTGGACATGGTCCAGGCAACCTGTAACTTGCCGACGTTGTTTTCGTTGATTTGCTTGAGCGTGCTATAGCGGTGATTCGAGTAATCGCCCGCTTGCGCCGCCCAGTTCGAGGGATTCTTGATCAGGCTGTCGAGCTGCGAATCTGCCTGCGCCACATATGAATTGAGGCCAGCCGCCGCGACCACCGCCAGTCCAAGAACCAGGGTGCGTAAGTTCATGTCTCCTCCAGAATGGTGATGCCTCCGACCCAGGGATGACCACGCTACCAGGTTGCATCGTGCGCGCCTTCAAATGCAGGTAACGAGCTGCGCTTCGTCCGGTGCATAGCCGGACTCTTGCGTAGAGAGGCCAATTGCATATTCCATGCCGGTCTTGCGTGCTTGCGTTAAATCGGGAAATTGGTGGGGATTGCTGTCGTGCTCCAACGGATACGCGTCGGGTGGCGACACATACTGTGTCAAATACGCGAAAAATCGAGCGTGATGGAACACTGAAGCGGACCGCGTGACATGACGCGATGCAGCAAGGTTTTTTTCAGGATTGGGTTTTGGGGTTTTAATGGTGAGGTGGAAGCAAGCGGCGCATACTTGGTTCGTTTGTCGATTCTTTTTTCTGGAGGCTTCGTCATGGCTCAAGCCGAAAAGATCTATTCCGACGAGGAAGTGCAGCAACGTCTCGCGGGTTTGCTCAAGCACTGGTATCTGGAGGATGGGTGGCTCAGGCGCAAGTTCAAAACCGAAGGCTGGAAGGGCACGCTCATGGTTGTCAATACGGTTGGGCATCTTGCCGAGGCGGCCTGGCATCATCCTGATTTGACGGTTTCTTATGCTTTTGTGGTCGTTAAGCTCAAGACGCATTCCGCTAAAGGCATCACGGATAAAGACTTTGCTCTGGCTTCCAAGATCGAAGAGGTCGTTCAGTGGCAACCTGGGAAGGAAGGTGGGCCGCTTGAGGGGACGCCGTCCGGCGATCAGCGGTTTCGCTATATTAAATATGACGATGCCTGAGGGTTGTTGCTGCTGTTGTTTGCTTCGGCCTTCGTGGAATCCTGAATTCTTAGTGGTCTATTGGTGTTGCCCCTGTGCGGGGCGGCTTTTGCTTCGGCCTTCGTGGAATCCTGGATTCTTAGTGGTCTATCGGTGTTGCCCCTGTGCGGGGCGGCATTTGCTTCGGCCTTCGTGGAATCCTGAATTCTTAGTGGTCTATTAGCGTTGCCCCTGTGCGGGGCGGCATTTGCTTCGGCCTTCGTGGAATCCTGAATTCTTAGTGGTCTATTAGTGTTGCCCCTGTGCGGGGCGGCAGTCACTTTCTTTGCTGCTGCAAAGAAAGTAACCAAAGAAAGCAGCTTTAGCCCAGAGTGCTTGAGGCGGACGCGTCGTCATGGTTCGGCGTGGCCCAGCCCCTAAAGAGTGCCCTCATAGGCCTAACCGGGCTTGGCTCGCGGACCCACTGTGTCATCGCACCGTTTAGCTGGCTGGTGCAGCACCAGCTAGCTCCGGCCCGCTACGCGGCCGTCCGGTCAATCGGGTCTGCGCGTGCTTCTTGGCTTACGCCTCCATCTCTCCGCATATGCCTCCCGCTGGTTTCCCTTGCAGACCCTGCGGCAGCGCGCAGCGCTGTGCCGGAGCGCTTTGGTGCTGAACCAGCCACCTTGGATGACTGGCTAGTCAGACCGTGCGCGGTCCACGCCCGATTAGTCCTTTGAGGGCGACACTTAGGGGCTGGGCCACTCCGAACCATGACGACGCGTCCGCCTCCAGCACTCTGGGCTAAAGCTGCTTTCTTTGGTTACTTTCTTTGCAGCAGCAAAGAAAGTGACTGCCGCCCCGCACAGGGGCAACACTAATAGACCACCAAGAATTCAGGATTCCACAAACACCGAAGCGAACGCACCCACACGACCATAACAAACCCAAACAACCTCCTGGTACAGGATTTGCCTAACCCAAAAGCCCCCCAAAAAAAATCCGCCTAAAGGAAGCAACCCCCGATGCCGCCCTCCCCCGCACGCATATCGCCGCCCCCGGCGATCACAGTCGAATCGCCTGCGCGCCTGCATCTCGGCTTCATCGATCCGAACGGCTCGTTGGGCCGCGCCTTCGGCAGCGTGGGACTCGCCATCGACGCGCACGGCACGCGCATCACCGCCCGGCAAGCGCCGGCAGCAAGACGCCATCCGATCATCGAAGGCACGACGACCGACGCCCAACGCGAACGCATCGAGCAACACCTGAAGCAGCTTCAAGCCGCGCTAGGCAAAGGCCCCGTCATCGACATCGAAGTGCAGGAAACACCACGCGCCCACACAGGCCTGGGCTCCGGCACCCAGCTCGCCCTCGCGCTCGGCACCGCATTCGCCCGCGTCCGAGGCCAGGAAGCAACCACCGCCGAGATCGCCCGCATCCTCTCGCGCGGCGCGCGCTCCGGCATCGGCATACACGGATTCGATCACGGCGGCCTGATCGTCGACGGCGGCCGCGACGCACGCAACACGTCCAGGACAACCCTGCCGCCGCTCATCGCGCGCCAGCCGTTTCCCGACGCATGGCGCATCCTCCTCATCGACGACACCTCGCGCGAAGGACTGCACGGCGACGAAGAAAAGCGCAGCCTCGCATCGCTCGCGCCCTTTCCCGCAACACTCGCCGCGCATCTGAGCCACCTCGTGCTGATGCGCATCCTGCCCGCCGTCGCGGAAAGCGACTTCGATACCTTCGCCGACGCCATCTGCGACCTGCAGCAAACCATCGGCGAATATTTCGCGCCCGCGCAAGGCGGCGTGTTCGCGAGCCCGGGCGTCGCGCGCGCGCTCGAAGCCGTCGCGGCCGAGCAGAAGGCAGGCATCGGACAGACATCGTGGGGGCCCGTCGGCTTCGCATTCGTCGCGAGCGCGCAAGATGCCGAGCGCGCCCTCGCCGCCGCGCAGCGCGCCTCGCAAGGCGCACCGCTCGCGTTCACGGTCGCTGCGGGACGCAATCGCGGCGCGACGTGGCGCGCAGCCGATCGGCGTCACCGCGGCGCGGACGCGGCTTGAGCGCGAGCATCATCGCATCGACAGATCCAATCGACATCAACACGACAAACGAGTCCATCGCCATGCCCGAAGCCACCGAAAGACCCTACGTCCTGCACATGTTCACCAGCACGCCGCAGATGAGCCCGTTCGACGTTAACATGGCCGCCGATGCGGGCTATCAAATCCTCGTGCCCTACTGCAACGTCGACGAAGACAGTGTCGTGCAGCTCACGCAGGACGCGATCTTCTCGCGCGGGCCGAAGGGCGTGTCGCGCACCGGCATCTTCATCGGCGGGCGCGACGTGATGCTCGCCGCCGACATGCTGGAACGCGCCCGCAACGCGATGGTCCCGCCCTTCGAAGTCTCCGTCTTCACCGATCCGAGCGGCGCGTACACGACAGCGGCCGCGCTCGTCGCACTCGCGGAAAAGCATCTGAAAGCCGCGCATGCCGTCGATCTCGGCGGCAAGCGGGTGCTCATACTCGGCGGCACGGGCGCGGTCGGCCGCGTCGCCGCGGCGATGGCCGCATCGCTCGGCGCGGTCGTCGCCGTCGCGAGTCACTCGAGCCAGTCGCGCGCGACGCAGGTGAGCGACGAGATCAACCGGCGCTTCGATATCGCGACATCGGGCGTCGCGACCGGCACGCCTGATCAGTTGCACCGCGAACTGGCGCGCGCCGAAGTGGTGTTCGCGACAGCCGTCGCGGGCGTACAGGTGATGACGTCCGCCGATCTCGCTCACGCGAAGAACCTGCTGATCGCCGCCGACGTGAACGCCGTGCCGCCCGAAGGCATCGCGGGCGTCAACGTGATGGACGACGGCAAGCCGCTCGCGGGCGCGGCGCGTCCGGACGCGGTGGGCATCGGCGCCCTCGCGATCGGCAATGTGAAGTATCAGACCGAGCATCGGCTCTTCCTGCGCATGCGCACGGGCGGCAAGCCCGTCTATCTCGGCTTTCCCGAAGCATTCGACGAAGCCCGCGCAATCGTCGCTGGACAGAGTTCATGAATTCGAGCGATGCGTCCCGCGCGCCGCGCGTCGCCGTCGCGGGGTTGTCCGCGCGGCTGCTCGCGCAATCGGCCGCGCGCGCGGGGCTGGACGTCGTCGCGCTCGATATCTTCGGCGACCGCGATACGCGAGAGCATGCGGGCATGTGGTTCGATATCGGCGGCAATGGGCTTTCGATCGATCGCGCGCGCCTCTACGACGCGCTCGAACACGCCGCGCGCCTGCCGCGCATGCTGGGCCTCATCGTGACGAGCGGGCTCGAGCCGCTCGCCGGCGAACTGAGCCGCGCGCCGCGCGTGCCGCGCTTCATCGGCAACGGCGCGCAAGCGGCGGCCGTGCGCGATCCGAAGCGCTTTTTCGCGCTGCTCGACGAGGCGGGCATCGCGCATCCGGAAGTGCGTTTCGCGCCGCCTGCCGCCCGACAAGACTGGCTCGTCAAGCGTTCGGATGGCTGCGGCGGCACGCATATCGAATGGGCCGAGGATGTCGAGTGCGCGCCGCCGGACGCCTATTTTCAGCGGCTTGCGCAAGGGCGCTCGATGTCCGCGCTCTTCGTCGCCGCGCGTCGCGAGGCGGCGGTGATCGGCTTCGCCGAGCAATTGACGGTCGCAGCCGGCCGGCTTCCTTTCGTGCATGCGGGGTCGCTCGGACCGGTGCAATTGCCGCCGGAGACGGCCTCGCGCATCGTCGACGCCATCGACACGATCATCTGGCAGACGGATCTGACGGGCCTGAACAGCATCGACTTTCTGCTCGATGGCGACACGTTCAGCGTGCTCGAGATCAACACGCGCCCCTCCTCGACGATGGCGCTCTACGAGCTCGCATGGCCGAATACCTGGCCACGCGGCCTGATCGGCGCGCATCTCGACGCGTGCCTGCATGGCGAACTGCCGCGCACGCTGCGGACGTTCGCGAACGCACCGCCTCTTTTCGCCGGGCAGCGCGTCGTGTTCGCGCCCGGGCGCTTCGCCGTTTCGCGCGCCTTCAGCGACGCATGCTTCGACGACCCCGCCTGCCACGACGTGCCGCTCACGGGCGCGAGCATCGAAGCGGGCTTTCCGGTCTGCACGATGACGGCCGTCGCCCCCGCATTCTCCGACTTGCGCGACGAGCTGGACCGCGAGCACGCGCGCCTTCTGCAACGCATCGCAACCCTGTCCATGCCATGAGTTCATCTTCAACGACGCCCGCCGCGGTGAGCGTCAACGCATCTTGCGAGCGGCTCGTCGCGCGTCTCATCGACGATGCCGCGCGCCTTCACGTCGACGTCGCGCGCACGGACGGCGGCACCGTCATCGTCGATGCGGGCGTGAACGCCAAGGGCAGCGCCGCGGCGGGAATCCTGATCGCGCGCATCTGCATGGGCGGGCTCGGGCACGTCGCGCGGCGTAGCGCCTTCGACGCCGCGCCGCTCTGGCCGAGCTACATCGAGGTGCATACGAGCAATCCCGTGATCGCCTGCCTCGCGAGCCAGTACGCGGGCTGGAGCCTTTCCGCGACCAAGGAGCAGACGGGCGGCAAGAAGTTCTTCTCGCTCGGCTCGGGCCCGGCGCGCGCGCTCGCATGCAAGGAGCCGCTCTTCGACGAGCTCGGCTATCGCGACCGTCATGATCGCGGCGCCCTCGTGATGGAAGTGGACCGCCTGCCGCCGCAGGTCGTCATCGACAAGGTGCTGAACGATTGCAACCTGAAGCCGGAGAATCTAGTGATCGCCGTGACGCCGACACACTCTGTCGCGGGCACGGTGCAGGTCGTCGCGCGCGTCGTGGAAGTTGCGCTGCACAAGACGCACGTGCTCGGCGTCGATCTGGACGAGATCGTGGAAGGCAGCGGCAGCGCGCCGCTTCCGCCGCCCGCGCCGGACGGCATCCAGGCGATGGGCCGCACCAACGACGCGATCCTCTACGGCGGCCGCGTGCATCTGACCGTGAAGAGCGACGCGGCCGCGAAGCGCCTCGCCGCCGAATTGCCGTCGTCGAATGCGCGCGACTACGGGCGTCCGTTCGCCGACATCTTCACGTCGTTCAACTACGACTTCTACCAGATCGACCCGGCGCTCTTCGCGCCCGCCGAGGTATGGGTGTCGAGTCTGGAAAGCGGCGCAACGCATCACGGCGGCAAGGTCGACAAGGCGCTGCTCGACGCGCAATGGCTGGCGGCGGGAGACGGGTCATGAGCTTGCGCGTCGCGATCATGACGGACGAAACCGGCTGGCACACCGGACGCCTGAAAAAAGCCTTCCGCGCACGCGGCGTGAAGGCGCGTTGCGTCGATCTCTCGCATTGCCGCATCGACACGACCTGGCCGCCCTACGGTCTCGCGATTCCCGGCTTCGGCCACGCGCTGCCCGACGCCGTGTTCGTGCGCGGCATCGCGGGCGGCACCTTCGAGCAAGTCACCTTGCGGCTCGGGATTCTGCATGCGCTGCGCGAATGCGGCGTGCCCGTCTACAACGATGCGCGCGCGATCGAACGCAGCGTCGACAAGTCGATGACGAGCTTTCTGCTCAACCGCTACGGCGTGCCGACGCCCGCGACGTGGGCGGGTGAATCGGCCGCGTTCGCTCAGCGCGTCCTGATGCGCGAGACGGCGGCGCGGCGGCAGGTCGTGATGAAGCCGCTGTTCGGCTCGCAGGGAAAGGGTTTAAGGAAACCTGGCGTGACCTTGCCGTCGCTCAAGCCCTTCAGTCAGGTTGCCTATCTTCAGCGTTATGTCGATGCGGGCAAGCCTGGCTTCGACTGGCGCGTGCTCGTGATCGGCGGACAGGCGGTCGCGGCGATGAAGCGCGTCGGCGGCGAGGGCTGGATCCACAACTTCGCGCGCGGCGCGCGCTGCGAGCCGGCGGAACTGACGCCTGCGCTCGCCGAAATCGCCGTGCGCGCGACGCAGGCGCTCGGGCTCGACTACGCGGGCGTGGATCTGATTCCGTCGGAGGGAGAGCGGCCGGTCGTGCTCGAAGTGAATGGCGTCGCCGCGTGGCGCGGCCTGCAATCGGTGACTTCGCCGGATATCGCGGCGCTCCTCGTCGACGATCTGCTCGATCGCAAGCTGCCTGCGTCGAAGGGCCTGCTTGCGCTCGCCAGCGGCGATGGACACCGCTAGAGCGCCGCTTGCCGAACTCGCGCGCACGGCGTTTCTGCGCGCGTGCAGGCTCGACGTCGAGACAAGGAAGCCGGGCAACGTGAGCGTCGCGAGCGCGGGGCACGGCATGACGTCGGCGCAATTCATCGCGAGCGCGGGCACGGCGGCGGCGGGACTCTTCACGGCGCGCGCGCGTGTGGGCGTGCGCATTCTCGACGCGGTGCGCCGCACTTTCGATGCGGTCGGCTGCAACACGAATCTCGGCATCGTGCTGCTCGCCGCGCCGTTGTGCGCGGCGCTCGAACGCTTCGCGCCGGACGAATCGATCGACGCATCGCGCTGGCAGGCGGCGACGGAGCGCGTGCTCGCGGAACTCGACATCGACGACGCGCGCCTCGCCTATCGCGCGATCGCGCTCGCCAACCCGGGCGGACTCGGCGATGCACCCGAGCAATCGGTCCGCGCGCCGCCGACCGTCACCTTGCGCGCGGCGATGGCTCTCGCCGCCGATCGCGACAGCATTGCGCGCCAGTACGCGAACGGCTTCGCGGATGTGTTCGGCGCGGGCCTCGACGCGGCGGGCGCGGTCACGCCGGCGACGGAACATCGCGCGATGCTCGATGCGTTCCTGACCCATCTATCGAACTGGCCCGATTCGCACATAGTGCGCAAGCAGGGCGCGGCGGTGGCGCAAAGTGTCACGCGCGCGGCGGCGATGCATCACGCGAACTGGCGCGCCGCGGGGCGTCCTCTGGAGTCGCCCGGCCTCGATGCATGGGATGCCGGATTGAAGGCGCGCGGCATCAATCCGGGCACGAGCGCGGACCTTGCGGTGGCGACGCTGTTCGTCGCGCTCCTGACGAACGCGGCATTGCCTTCGAATGCATGAAGCGCGCCGCGCGCGGATAAAAAATTGGCACGGAACATGTTAGGAAGTTCGCGGTTGAGCGGTCGCATCGGAATCCGATTGAACCGCGAGCCTTGCGCGGCCCTGAGTCTTGCCGTCGCGAGTCGAGAGCAAGTCGCTAGTCCCTAGAACCAAATCCATTGGAGGAACAGCATGGCCAAGATCAACCGCGTCCTGGTAGGAGAGTCGCTCGTCGGCGATGGGAACGAGGTCGCACACATCGACTTGATCATCGGACCGCGAGGTTCCGCTGCCGAGACCGCGTTCTGCAACGCGCTCACGAACAACAAGGATGGCTTTACGTCGCTGCTCGCCGTGGTCGCGCCGAATCTGATGACCAAGCCGAACACGATTCTCTTCAACAAGGTGACGATCAAGGGTGCGAAGCAGGCCGTGCAGATGTTCGGCCCGGCGCAGCGCGCGGTGGCGATGGCGGTTGCCGACAGCGTGGAAAGCGGCGTCATTCCCGCCGACGAAGCCGACGACCTGTTCATTTGCGTCGGCGTGTTCATCCACTGGGAAGCGGATGACGACAAGAAGATCCACGACTTCAACTATCAGGCGACGAAGGAAGCTCTCGCGCGGGCGGTGGCGGGCGAGCCGTCGTCGAAGGAGGTAGTATCGAAGAAGGGGACGATGTCGCATCCGTTCTCGCCGAGCTGATTCGGCGCCAGGCCGGCGCGTTCTGTATCGTTGCGTGCCGGCTGTTCGAGATCAATGAAAACTACGAGGCTCATCGCATGACCCCACGTTGCTGCGCGTTGACGGTGCTCGCCTGCCTCTCGCTGATTTCGCCGCTTTCGTTCGCCGCGACGGGGGCCGGGGGCGCTGCGCCCGCAAAGAGTCACGATTACCCGACCGAAGGACGCGTGGAATACGTGCTCGGATGCATGGACGACAACGGGCACGATTTCGTCAACGTATACAAATGCTCGTGCGCGATCGACAAGATTTCGCAAGTGCTCACTTATGATGATTTCGTCGAGCAGTCGACGTTTTCAAAGTACGCCACGCTTGGTGGCGAAGGCGGGGCGGAGTTTCGGGTTGATCGGGCAAAGGCTCAGACCAAGAAGTTTCGGGAATTGCAAAGAGCTGCTTATAAGGCTTGTGGGATTGGGCAGGGTTCTGGTTCTGCTGGCGTGAAGTGAGTTTTTTTATTCGCTTCCGCTTTCGTGGAATCCTGAGTTCTTAGTGGTCTATTAGCGTTGCCCCTGTGCGGGGCGGCAGTCACTTTCTTTGCTGCTGCAAAGAAAGTAACCAAAGAAAGCAGCTTTGGGCCCAGGCAGACTCGTCGTCATGATTCGCAGCGGCCCAGCCTCTAAGTGTCGCCCTCGAAGGTCTAACGCGCCGTGGTTCGCGCACGATCTGCCGAGCTAGAAGTTTAAAGGCGCTGGTTCAGCCCCAAAGCGTTCCGGCACAGCGCTACGCGCTGCCGCAGGGTTTGCAAGGG
>NZ_FCOB02000085.1 GCF_001545075.1 Caballeronia ptereochthonis | reverse complement strand
GTCAAGAATTACAAAAGCGATGTGCAGAAGTCCCTTTTCGATAGGCAGAGGGGCTTTCCCGGGGGTCTCCTGAGGGTCATCCGTGGGCTTTGGAGACCTTCGGTGAGTCTCCCACGGGGCCTCTTTGCAACCCCTTGGATTCCCTCAGGGAAGCCCCGGTAGAGCCTCTGGGAGCCCTTGGTTTCCTTGGATGGTCTGTGATGTGTTTCCCCTTGTTCGTCTCCCTACGGGATGCCATAGGCTCCCTTAGGTCACCCCTGAGTCTTTCCTGTGGTCTTGGAGACCTTGCGGTGATGCTCCACAGCCTTATCTGACGGGCCTGTGAGGGATTCTCAGGGGATTCTAAGGGTCTCCTATGCTTACTTCAATAAACGAAGTACGATTGCGGCCCCTGTCCCCGCCTCTCCTTTTAGGATGAGCCTACAATCTGCCCCTAATTCATGACTGACGGTTTTTACGCGACTAAGCAAGCGGTCGAGGCCAGCATTGCGGCCAACCCCATCCCGACCCCGAAGAAGCCCACCAAGCTACCCCCATCCCAGATTCTGTTCATGACGGAACTGTTCCAGCATCGGTTGGAGAAGGGCTGGGAGAGCGATAAGCACATAGCAACGTTGAAACGGGTGGTGAAGGGTGGCGATACCCTTGAGCCGCTGACCGTGTTTTGGACCGGTACCGGATGGACCTGCATTGATGGTCACCACCGAGCTGATGCGTATGAAGCGGCTGACTTCAAGGGCAGGATTCCGGTAACGGTGTTCGACGGGTCATTAGATGAGGCCATTACTCATGCAGCGATGACGAACAGCCGTGACAAGCTGCCGATGAAGCCCGAAGAGAAAACCCATGCGGCATGGCGGCTGACTGTTCTCACCCCTGACGTTTCCATCAACGATGTTCACAAGGCAACGACGGTAGCCAAATCCCGTATCAGCGATATGCGGAAGGTGCGTGACTTCATCATCGATAATCACGGTAAGGAGTACGCAGCAGATCTAAGATGGCGAGAAGCGTGGAGCCTTTGGAAGGGAGCCCATAAGGATGATGATGTTGGGTCCGATGACTGGGTTGAGCGTGAAGCTCAGAAGCTGGCGGAGCGGTTGCGAAAGACGTTCGGTAAGGAGCTTGAGCGCAACCCAGAAGTAACGTGGAGGGCGCTTGATATGTACAGCCCTAACTTGGTCGAGCGCATATCCAAGTGGTTGGGAGTGGACTGGGTTAATCCTGAAGAGCTCGAATTCTGAAGCCCCCTGTAGGACCCTCATACAGCCCTTCTGAGCGGTTCCGCGGTCTTCGAGTCCCGTACCTTCCTGAGGCCTCCCAGCCCTTCCAAGGCTATTAGATGGGTCCTAGATGGTCACGGTCTTAGAAGGAAGATCAACGTTGATCTTGGGGCTTCCACGGGGGGATGATCAAGCTTGATCATTTGGGGAACGCGCCGCCAGGTTGCAGCCAGGTGCAAGGTTGCACTTTCCCCGGGAACCAAGGAAGGAGGGAAGGAGGCAACCAAGGAACCAAGGAAGGAAGGAACCAAGGAACCAAGATGACGAACGGAGCCATTGCCCTCGGTGATGTAGCAGCACGAGCCAGCCATATCGAGGTGGCATGTTCGCGGTGTGAGCGTAGGGGCCGGTATCAGGTGGCGCGGCTGGTGGAGTCCCTTGGCCCTGAGTTCCCCATGACTGACCTTGGTGCCGAGCTGGCGAGCTGCCCCCGTAGGAATGCCTCAGCCCATAACGAGCGATGTGATGTGTACTTCCCGGGTCTGAGGAAGGTGATGTACGGGGATGATCCAGCGTCGGTCCCTGAGGGAGACTGAAGCTCACCCCTGTTGCGTCAACCCAATTCGTCCAACAGCGAAAGAAGCCTCGTCATCGTTTTGTCTGCATCCTTCCGGCGGCACATTTCAAATACCACCTGCAAATGATCCTTGCCTGAAGTGGGCTCTTGTTGCGTAGCTTTGGGC
>NZ_FCOB02000071.1 GCF_001545075.1 Caballeronia ptereochthonis | reverse complement strand
TGATAGTGCGGATCTCCCGTGTGAAAGTAGGTAATCGTCAGGCTCCTCATGCTTCACGCAAAAACCCCACCCCAAAAGGTGGGGTTTTTGCGTTGGAACGCGGGATTTGCACAAACTCCGGCAAATCGTCTCTAACGCAATCCAGATGCGTTTCTTCCCGTCTCATTTCTCCACTCTCTGCGACTCCGCCAGCGCACCTCCCGCGCGCCCAGATGTTTACCCTCTCGCACCAAAATACTGTATAAATATACAGTAAAACCAGAGGCCGCCGAGTGCTCGAATCCTGAGCAGGCCCTTGCATTCGCGCTGGACGGGGAAAACTCATGGGTGCAGCACTTTCATTGCTCGATATCGGGCTGACATCACATCTTCAGCGTCAGCTCTGGCAGGGCAGTCCGATCAACGATCCTGACTCGAACGTCATTTCGAGCGGTTATCGAACGCTCGATCTGGCGTTGCCGGGCGCAGGCTGGATGCCCGGCACCGTTACCGAATTGCTGATCGAAGAGAGCGGCGTGGGCGAGATCAGGCTGCTCGCGCGCACGCTTCGGGAACTGACGGTGAACAAAGGCCGCTCCGTCATCTTCATCGCGCCGCCCTGGAAGCCCAATCTCGCGGCTTTTCGGGCGATGAACATCGCGGTCAACAAGCTGGTCTGGGTCAAAGCGCCCGAAGATCAGACGCTTTGGGCTGCGGAGCAATCGCTCAAGCAGGACGGCATCGGTGCAGTGCTGATCTGGCTGCCCCAGGTGCGTCCCGAGGCGCTGCGACGGCTGCAAGTGGCGGCTCAGGAAGCGCAGTCGCTGGCGTTCCTGTTCCGATCGCTCAAAGCGGCCCGGCAATCATCCGCCGCTCCGTTGCGCATGGTCTGCAAGCCGATGCTTCCCGCGAACGCCCAGACGATGAACCGCCGCGAATGGATGCAGGCCGTCATGCTGGAAATCGACATCATCAAGCGGCGTGGTCCATTGCTGCAAAAGCCGTTGCAGTTGAGCTTGCCGCTGCAGTTGCCCGCGCTGCCCGAACATCTACGCCGCGCGCAACTCAGCAGGAAAGCACGAGAGGTCAAACATGTTGTGGATAGCGGTGACATTGCCGCTTTTATCGCTCGAAGCAGTCAGGCCACCATCGATGCCCTCGGCGTCGGCGAATTCGATCTCGCCTGGAGCAGCATCGACGCCGAATGACGCCCGCATCGAGGATATCGACCAGCCATGCTTCGCGCTTGCCGATCACGCGCGCGTCCTGATGCCCGATCTCGTCGCGTTCCGGCTCGGCGTGAGACCGGGCAGCACGCGTTCGCACGCGTTCGCGCTGGCGCCGCGGCTGACGCTGCTTGCCGTCGACATCCGCGAGGAGCAGCGCGCGCTCGAAGCCGTCGCGCTGGCGCTGCTCGCGTTCACGCCCAAAGTCGTGCTTGCGCATGCGAATACGGTGCTGCTCGAAGTCGGCGCGAGCATGCGGCTCTTCGGCGGACTGCGCGCGTTGCTGTCTAGGGTGACATCGACGGTCAAAGGATGTGGCTTCACTTCGCGCATGGGTTGCGCGCCGACTGCCTGGGGCGCGTGGTTGCTGGCGCACGCGCGCACGCGGCGTATTGCGCGTCGCGTGCGCATCGTGAAGGAGACGACGCTCGCGCACGTGCTCGACGCACTGCCCGTATCGCTCGTGCCGTCGGCTCATTCGCAGGGCAACGTGTTCGAGCAGATCGGCTGCGCGACGCTCGCCGATTTGCGCCGGTTGCCGCGCAAGGGCATCGCGAGACGGTTCGGGCCGGGCATTCTGCAATGGCTCGCGCAGGCGTACGGACAGGCACCCGATCCACGCGAGGCGTTCTGCGCGCCGGCGTCGTTCGAGGCGCGGCTCGAATTGCAGGCGCGCGTTGAAAGTGCCGACGCATTGCTGTTCGCCGCGCGCCGGCTCGTGCTGCAGCTTGCCGGCTGGCTGAGCGCGCATCACGCGGCGGTCAGCGAGTTCTCTCTCCTGCTCGAGCACGAACTGGCCGCACGCCACGCGCCGAAGACGTCGACATTCAAGATAGCGTGGGCCGTGCCGACGCGCGATGCCGATCACATCCTCTGGCTGCTGCGCGAAAAGCTGAATCAGACGACGCTCGTCGCTCCGGTGATCGAAATGAAGCTTTTGGCCGACAAGGTCAGCGAGCACGCGCCGCCGGCCGACACCTTGTTTCCGATGCCGGGTTCCGACAGCGAATCGATGGCGCAATTGCTCGAACGCCTGAGCGCGCGGCTCGGCGCCGAGAATGTCGTGCAGTTGGTCGCGCGGGACGATCACCGACCCGAAGCGGCGATGACGGTCGAGGCCTGTCGACCCGCGCATGAGGCGAAGCCGAAGCGCGGAAAGAAACGGTCGAAGACACAAGCAGCAAAAACAGGCGAAGCACCCATGCCCGCCGAAGCCGAAGCGCAGGCCGAATCCGGCGAGCCGCTCGAGCTTCCCGATCTCGCCGTTCCTTCGCAGCCGCGTCCGTCGTGGATCCTCGAAACGCCGCAAAAGCTGATGTTGCGCAACGAGCGGCCGTTCTATCGACGTCCGCTCAAGCTGATCAGCCGAACAGAGCGCATCGAGGCGGGATGGTGGGACGGCAATGGTGTCCAGCGCGATTACTACGTCGCCGCAGACGATCGCGGCCGCATGTTCTGGCTCTATCGCGAGCGTCTCACCGGCTTCTGGTTCCTGCACGGTTTTTTCGGATGATGCCGCCATGGACGATTTGAGCGACATCATCGGCCTGGGCGAGGGCAACGAGAAAGCAGCGTTCCTCGGCTCGATGTCCGCCTCGGCGCTCTTGCCCGGCTATGCCGAACTGCATTGCCTGAGCAACTTCTCGTTCCTGCGCGGCGCGTCGCATCCGCAGGAGCTGGCGGCCACTGCGCTCGAGCATGGCTATACGGCGCTCGCGATCACGGACGAATGCTCGCTCGCGGGCGTCGTGCGTGCGCACGCCGCGATCCAGGATATCGAAGCGAAAGCGAAGGCTGCCGCCGAAGCCGCGGTCGAGGCCGGCGAACCGCCGCCCAAGAAGCAGAGCTTGAAGCTGATCATCGGCAGCGAATTGCATCTCACTGATGCCGACGGCGAACCGTTCTGCACGCTGATTGCGCTTGCGACGAATCGCGAAGGCTATGGCAACCTGTCGGAGATGATTTCGCTTGCGCGCTCGCGCTCGCCCAAAGGCGGTTACCGGCTGGGTCCGGAGGATTTCACCGATCCCGCGGCATCGTCGAGCGCGCTCGACGCGACTGATTTGCGCGGCGATATCGCGCATCTGAAGCATTTGCCCGATTGCCTGCTGATCCTCGTGCCGCAGCGTTCGGCGACGCTCGCCGACACGCTCGATCGCGCGCACTGGCTGGCCAGTTTCGCCGCGGGCCGCGCGTGGCTCGCATTGGAGCTATGGCAGGACGGCAGCGACGATGAGCGTCTCGCCTCGTCGCGCGTGATTGCCGAGGCGAGCGGATTGCCGCTCGTCGCGGCGAGCGGCGCGTTGATGCATGCGCGTTCGCGCAAGCCCTTGCAGGACACGCTGACCGCGATCCGCCTCAATCGTCCGCTCGCCGAATGCGGCTATGCGCTCGAGGCGAACGCGGAGCGGCATCTGCGCACGCGGCTGCGCATCGGCGCGCTGTATCCGCAGGAGGCGATCAGGGAAACGCTGAAGGCGGCGGCTCGCTGCACGTTCTCGCTCGACGAGCTTCAGTACGAATATCCCGAGGAGCTGGTGCCGCCCGGCGAGACACCCGCGAGCTATCTGCGCAAGAAGGTGATCTCGGGCGCGCTGCGGCGCTGGCCGAACGGGCTCGACGCCGACACGATCGGACTGATCGACAAGGAACTGGAGCTCGTCGCCGACCTGAAGTACGAGAAATACTTTCTGACCGTCTATGACATCGTCGCATTCGCGCAAAGCCAGGGGATTCTGTGCCAGGGGCGCGGCTCGGCGGCGAATTCGATCATCTGCTATTGCCTGTTCATCACCGAAATCGATCCGGTTCGCATGGGCATGCTGATCGAGCGTTTCATCTCGCGGGCGCGCAACGAGCCGCCGGACATCGACGTCGATTTCGAGCATCAGCGGCGCGAGGAAGTCATCCAGTACATCTATCGGAAGTATGGACGGCATCGCGCGTCGCTGGCGGCGTCGGTCATCACGTATCACACGCGCAGCGCGCTCAAGGATGTCGGCCGTGCGCTCGGACTGGATGCGTCGCTGATCGAGCGCATCGGCAAGTCGCAGCAGTGGTGGGACGGGCCGTCGGCGGTGGCCGGCTATCTCAGGGAAGCGGGCTTCAGCGAGGACTCGCACGTCACCAAGCATCTCATCCGGCTTACGCACGAGTTGCGCGGGTTTCCGCGGCATCTGTCGCAGCACGTCGGCGGCTTCGTGATCGCGCGGGAACGACTGTCGCGGCTCGTGCCGATCGAAAACGCCGCGATGAAGGACCGCTGCGTGATCCAGTGGGACAAGGACGACATCGATCAGTTGAAGCTGCTCAAGGTGGACGTGCTCGCGCTCGGCATGCTCTCGGCGATCCGCCGCGCGCTCGAATTCGTCGCGCTGCGGCGCGGCGTGCCCGGCTTCGGCTTTCCGCACATTCGCCGTGAGGACAAGGCCGTCTACGAGATGTGTTGCCGGGCGGACACCATCGGCGTGTTCCAGATCGAATCGCGCGCGCAGCAGAGCATGCTGCCGCGCTTGCGTCCCAGCACGTACTACGACCTCGTGATCGAAGTCGCGATCGTGCGGCCCGGGCCGATTCAGGGCGGCATGGTGCATCCGTACCTGCGCCGCAAGCAGGGACTGGAAGAGGAGAAATATCCGAAAGAGGAGCTGCGGCCGGTGCTCGGCCGCACGCTCGGCGTGCCGATCTTCCAGGAACAGGTGATGAAGCTCGCGATGGTCGCGGCGGGCTACACGGCGGAGCAGGCCGATCAGTTGCGCCGCGCGATGGCGGCCTGGCGACGCAGTGGACATCTGGAGAAATATCAGGCCGATCTCATGAAGAAGATGCTTGCGCGCGGCTACGAGCACGAATTCGCTGCGCGCGTGTGCAAGCAGATCGAGGGCTTCGGCGAATACGGTTTTCCGGAGAGCCATTCGGCGAGCTTCGCGCTGCTCGTCTATATCAGCGCGTGGATCAAGCGCTACGAGCCTGCGGCGTTTCTGGCCGGCTTGCTGAACAGTCAGCCGCTCGGGTTCTATTCGCCGTCGCAGCTCGTGCAGGACGCGCGGCGTCACGGCGTGCAGGTGTTTCCGCCCGATGTGTCGCTGAGCGACTGGGAATCGGTGCTGGAAGATCGGTCGGGCAACGGCGAGCGCATCCTGTTCGATGGCGGCAAGGAACGGCGGCGTCAGCAGTTTTACGGCGCGGCCCCGTCGGAAGGGATCTTTCGCAAGACCATGCGGCGCGGTGCGCGCAAGCTCAGGATGCGCATCGAACTGCCCGCGCAGCAGTACGGGGCGAAAGGGCCGGGCGTGCGGATCGGCCTGCAGCTGATCAAGGGCTTTTCGCAGGCGGCTGCGGAGCGGATCATGGCCGCTCGCTCGCAGGCGCCATTCGTCGATGTCGACGATCTCACGCGTCGCGCAGCCCTGTCGCGGCGCGAACTCGAAGCGCTCGCGGCAGGCAATGCGCTCGCGAGCATCGCGGGGCACCGGCGCCAGGCGTGGTGGGCGGTCACGGCGCAACAGCGCGCGCCGGAGCTATTGCGCGACGCGCCGATGAGCGAGGCGCCGCTCGTGCTGCCGGAAGCATCGGAAGGACGCGAAATCGTCGACGACTACGCGAGCCTCGGACTCACGCTCAATCGTCATCCGCTCGCGCTCCTGCGCGCGAAGCTTTCGCGCATGCGTTTCAAGACCGCCGCGGAACTGGCGGACTACAGGAACGGACGCTTCGTGCGGGCGTGCGGCATCGTGACGGTGCGGCAACGGCCAGGTACGGCCAACGGCACGATTTTCGTTTCGCTCGAGGACGAAACGGGCGCGATCAACGTCATCGTCTGGCCGGGGCTCGTCGAGAAGCAGCGCAAGGTGCTGCTAGGGGCGTCTTTGCTTGGCGTGCATGGCGTCTGGCAGAGGGAAGGGGACGTGCGGCATCTGGTGGCGCAGCGCCTCGAAGACCATAGCGCGCTGCTCGGCCGCCTCGCCGCACCGAGCCGCGATTTTCACTGAGACTTCATTGCGCCGGGCCTTCCGGATAGTGCGCAAGCAGGGTTGAGATCGCCGCGTCGAACGGCGTGCGCCGGCCGATTCCGAGCACTTCGAGCCGGCCGGAGTCGAGATGGCAGTCGCGCGGGCGCGGCGTCGCGTCGGCCGGCGTGAGTTGCGCGACGAGCTTCGCGTTCACCCTCAGCACCTGCGCGATGCGTCGGGCGATATCGAACTTCGTCATCGGCTCGTCGCCGGACCATTGCGCGATGCCGGAGATCGCCGCGCCTTTCGCGCGATGTTCGAGCATGCCGCGAATCACCACGGCGACATCGGGCGTGAAGGTCGGATAGCGCGTCGCCCACGCGTCCATCGATGCGGGCGGGTTTGCCGCGTCGGCCGACGCGACGATCGCGGGCGCGAGGCTCGTCACCGCCGATTCGTTCCAGCCGGTGAACGGCCCGTACAGCAGCGGCAGGCGCAACACGCATGAACTCGGGTCGCACTCGAGCAGCGCGCGCTCGCCTTCCAGCTTGCTTCGTCCGTAGGCGTTGAGCGGGGCGGGCGCGTCGTCCGGGTAATAGGGCGGCGAAGTCCCGTCGAACACGTAGTCGGTCGAAATCGACAGCACCCACGCGCCGAGCGCGCGCGCCTCGCCGGCGATCACGCTCAGTGCGTCGACGTTCAGCGCGCGTGCGAGCGCTGGATCGTTTTCGCAGACGTCCGGACGCCGTTCGGCCGCCGCGACGACGATCGCATCGGGCGCCAGACCCCGAAGAAAGGCGCGCACCGCGTCATGGTCGAGCAGGTCGAGCTTCACGCTCTGTGCGTCGGCGCGGCTGTGGGCCGTGCGCACCACGCGCCATTCTTTCGCGCGGTCCGCGTTCGCCAGCTCGGCGGCGACGGCTCGGCCCAAAAGACCCGACGCGCCGATCAGCGCGACAGTGAAGCGTTCGCCGGCCGTCATGCTGACGTGACGCCGACGACCGTGTAGCCGGCGTCGTCGATGGCTTCCTTCAGCGCATCGTTCGACTGCGCCGATTCGACCGCGACCTTGCCGCGCTCCAGATCCACGCGAACCTGTGCTTGCGGATCGATTTCCTGGATCGAGCGCGTCACGGCCGCGACGCAGTGCTGGCAACTCATGCCTTGAACTTCGAATTCCGTCATTGCGGTTTTTCCTCTTGAAAAGGCGTCGATAAACGACATCGTATACCTTGCCATCATGGGAAGGTGTAGAGTCGAAGTGACATTTTTTGGGGAGCAGACCATGAACATCGGCGAAGCGGCCCGCGCCTCGGGCGTGACGGCGAAGATGATCCGCTATTACGAGAGCGTCGGATTGCTCAATCCGGTCGGGCGGACGTCGTCGGGATATCGCGTGTACGGGGAACAGGAGGTCCATGCGCTGCGCTTCGTGCGGCAGGCGCGCCGGCTCGGTTTTCTCGTCGAGGATATCCGCAAGTTGCTCGCGTTGTGGCAGGACCGGTCGCGCGCGAGCGCCGAGGTGAAGTCGATTGCGCTGGAGCATGTCGCGGAGCTGGATCGGCGGATCGCCGAGCTGACGGTCATGCGCGACACGCTCTCGCACCTGGCTCGCCATTGCCACGGCGATGAGCGGCCGGATTGCCCGATTCTGGACAAACTGGCTCAGTGATGCACAAGATTGGTGCCAATTTCTCGCGAGCCTTGCAGATGACCGCATAAATATCCAAAAAAATCATCGGTTTAAGCAAGGAGTCTGCCCGCACCATTCCGAAACCGGATGCACAGTATTCAAGCATTTCACTACCACACCGAAGACGTTCTCCTCTATAATCCGGGTATTCCCTAACGCGGGTAATCCCTGACTCGAACTGCCAGGGATCTTTCAAGACCTTGGAGAACATCATGTTTGCGTATCTGATCGAAAAACTGAGCATCTGGTTTGAAGCTGCTGAACAGCGCCGTCGCGAAGCGTATCTCGCGCAATCGACGGACATCGTCCAGCTCGAAAAGCGCATCCGCTCCCTCGAAACGAACGGCTACAACGCGTAAGCGTTTCGTCGCAGGCGTCGGACACGCCGGACGTGAAAGTTGAAAAGCCCCGCATTGCGGGGCTTTTCAGACTGCTGACGAACCCCATGTTTTTCGGAACGTGGGGTTTGTTTTTTAGGCGGCAGCGCTGTTGGAGCGATGCG
>NZ_FCOB02000084.1 GCF_001545075.1 Caballeronia ptereochthonis | reverse complement strand
GCGCTAGTTGGGCGTCGATTCCATTTGCGGTTCGCGCAGCGGGAAGAGGGGGCAACTATACAGACAAGCGCAATTCCGCACAGGGATTTCGCCTTGCGATTGGACTTTAACTAAAATACATAGGGATATAAAATGCCGGGCATTACAAATATTCAAACTTCTTCTAATATCGCTGCGGCGATGGGTGCTTGGAGTAGCTTCACGCAGACGCTCAATTCATACAGAAAGGGCCATGCAGAACAACAGGACGTAGTACAAGCCGGAGCTTCATTCGTCACTGCGGCAAGTGCGCTCAGTTCCTCTCAGTTTGCTCAAGCCTTTTCTGGAATCGGAGGTTTTGCGACTAGCATGATCAATTGGGGCGCTGATTTGCAAGCCTATCGACAGGCAGTGGCTGATCGCAATGCTCGCGCTCAGGACGCGGCCTTTGTCGCGTTGGTCGGTGACGCGGCGGGACTGAGCGAGGCGGTTGCATCGGGAGTGGGTGTCATCGCCCAACAGACGGGTCAAGCTGCGCTCGCCACCGCCGCAGAATCAATGAGTACGGCTGCTGGCGTGATCGGCGGAGTCTCCGCTGTGATTGGTTTCGGGATGTATACCATCTATGGGATACGCGACTACTTCCAGGAACTCGATAATCAGCTAATCATTCCGCTGATCTGGATTACGAAGGTGGCGAAGGGCGGGAGAGGGGGACGCGACATAAACGATAGCCCGGCTTTTCGATTTTCAAGAAAATTCATTTTAAGTACTGCCTCTTGTCAGTGTTTTTGGATTAAAGGTTTTCCCTCGTTCCTCTTGAAATAAATCTCCTTTACGTTTTGCCCATCGAGTAGGCGTTACCGCTCGACCGTTCGCAGTCGCGCGAGCATGTCAGACGACCTTTCCCCGCGCCTCCTCGCGCTGAATGATATTTCAAACTGTCTGAATCTAAAGCGGAAGCGTATCGACGTTGATGCTCGGTCGGGTGGCCGCGAAGACGTGCAGTGACTCACACGCCAACCCCTCTTTCTAAACCTACCGGAGAACAGATGACCGGACGACGCAGGAACTGGATGTTGATTCAGTTCGCCTTTCTCGCTGCATTAACTACATCGCCAGTCTCAGCCAAGACAACAGCGCCACTGACTACCTTTAAGGATTGCGAGGACTGTTCCGAGATGGTCGTCCTGCCAGCCGGGCGATACATGATGGGCGCGACGAAGGAGGAATTTGAAGGACAGCCCGGGAATTTTAAATCGATGTATGACGCGGAGACTCCACGGCATCCCGTACAGGTGAAGAAGTTTGCGCTCGGGCGTTTTCTTGTCACCAGAAAGCAATTCGCAGTCTTTGCGAAAGAGACGGGATTCAACGGCGAAGCTTGCAGAACATTCAAGCGTACAGATTGGCAGGATGTTCCCGACGCTGATTGGCAGAACCCCGGCTTCCCTCAGACCGACGACGATCCGGTGGTCTGCGTGTCGTGGAATGACGTTCAGCAATACATCGAATGGCTGAACGAAAGGCTTGTGGGAAAGACCGTGCATCGCTACCGCTTGCCGACCGAACAGGAATGGGAGTACGCCGCGCGCGCCGGCACGGCCACGCCGATGTATTGGGGCAATAGCAGGCAGGAGCAGTGCCGTTACGAAAATGCGCGCGATGAAACTGCAAGAGCGCTCGACCCGGATATCCCCGTCGCACCCTGCAACGACCGCTTCCTCTGGACCTCGCCCGTGGGCTCGTTTCAGCCTAATCCATGGGGCCTATACGACATGCTGGGCAATGCGACTCAGTGGATGTCCAACTGTTCATGGGAAGACTACACACCACTACCTCCAGCGCTCGTCCCACCCAAAAGTGCATGCCGGGGCCACATCCTTCGTGGCGGCAGTTGGGCGTCAATCGTCTATTCAGTCCGTGCGGCCGTCCGCGGCGGCGCCAACTCTGATAGACGCAATTCCACACAAGGTTTCCGTCTTGCAGTGGATCTTTGAAGTCAATAAATAGGAAAAGAAGATGTCTGGCATTACAACAATTCAAACTTCGTCAAACGTCGCCGCGGCATTCGGTGCATGGGGTACATTCATGCAGACGCTCGGTGCTAACAGAAATGGGAATGCGAGTCAGGATGCAGTAGTGCAAGCCGGCGCAAATGCGATCGCAGTAGGGAGCGCTCTAGGGTCATCGCAATTTGCCACAACGTTCGCGGGGATTGCCGGGTTTGCAACCAGCGCCGCTAACTTCAAAGCCGATCTTCGAACCTATAAGGAGGCGGCGCAATTCGGCGATTCCCGCGCCCGAAACGCAGCCTTCGTTGCCTTGATCGGCGATGTAGCGGGATTAAGTCAAGCAGTTGCGTCGGGAGTGGGTGCGATCGCTGTGCAAGCGGGTGAGATCGCGCTTGTTACCACCGCCGCATCGATGGGTAAGCGCGATTCCACTCAGGGATTTCGCCTTGCTGTCGGTCTTTGAAATCGTTACACCGGAAAGCGACTCAGTGGTTGTTTGCCTACTTCCCATCAGTACCCGAGAGGGAATGTCGCGGCCACGATCTGCGGGGCGGCAGTTGGGCTTCCATTCCGATTGGAGTTCGCGCCGCCAATGG
>NZ_FCOB02000020.1 GCF_001545075.1 Caballeronia ptereochthonis | reverse complement strand
TGTCCTGAAGGAAGGACCGAGGACCGGCGATCTCGGCGGCAAGGCAAGTACGCAGGAAGTGGGCGAGGCCATCGCGCATCTGCTCGCGTAAAGGAGACCACCATGACGAAACGATTCGAGCTGAACGACCTGATTCGCGCCGACAATTTCATCGACGGCAAATGGGTGGCCGCCGCGAGCGGCAAGCGCTTCGCCGTCACCGATCCAGCGACGGGCGAAGTCATCGCGCAAGTCGCCGACAGCGGCCCCGCCGATGCGCGCGCCGCGACCAACGCCGCCGCGCGCGCCTTCCCCCCCTGGCGCGATGCGTTGCCGAAGGACCGCGCTGCCGTGCTGCATCGCTGGCATGCGCTGATCGTCGAGAACGCGGATGCGCTCGGGCGTCTCATCTCCCTCGAGCAAGGCAAGCCGTTCGCGGAAGGTCGCGGCGAAGTGATGTATGGCGCGTCCTACGTCGCGTGGTTCGCGGATGAAGCAACGCGCATCTACGGCGACATCATTCCGCAGCAGCAGCGCGGCAAGCGCATGAGCGCGGTCAAGGAGCCCGTGGGCATCGTCGCCGCGATCACGCCGTGGAATTTTCCGCTCGCGATGATCGCGCGCAAGATCGCGCCCGCGCTCGCGGCGGGCTGCACGGTGGTCGGCAAGCCCGCTGAGGACACGCCGCTCACCGCGCTTGCCCTAGTGATGCTCGCGCACGAAGCGGGCGTGCCGGCGGGCGCGTTGAATCTGATCAGCGCATCGCGCGAGAACGCTCAGGACGCGGTCGCCGACTGGCTCGACGACAGCCGCGTGCGCAAGATCACGTTCACGGGCTCGACGCCGGTGGGCAAATATCTCGCGCGTGAATCGGCGGGCACGTTGAAAAAGCTTTCGCTCGAACTCGGCGGCAATGCGCCTTTCATCGTGTTCGATGACGCGGATCTCGATGCCGCCGTCGCCGGACTCATGGCATCGAAGTTCCGCAACGGCGGGCAGACGTGCGTATGCCCGAATCGCGTGTACGTGCAATCGTCGGTCTACGAGCAGTTCGCCGAGTTGCTGACGAAGCGCGTCGCCGCATTGAAGGTCGCGCCGGCGACCGACCCGGACGCGCAAATCGGTCCCATGATCAATGCGCGCGCGGTCGAGAAAATCGAACGTCACGTGAACGATGCGCTCAGGCGCGGCGCGCGCGCGCTCACGGGCGGCCAGCGCCTTTCCGGGCTTGGCGCCAACTACTACGCCCCGACCGTCCTCATCGACGCCACGCCCGACATGCAGCTGAGCTGCGAGGAAACCTTCGGCCCGGTCGTGCCGCTGTTCCGTTTCGATGACGAAGCGCAAGCCATCCACGCCGCCAACGACACGCCGTTCGGGCTCGCATCGTATTTCTATAGCCAGGACATGAGGCGCATCGATCGCGTGTCGCGTCTGCTCGAAGCGGGCATCGTCGGCATCAACGAAGGCGCGATTTCGAGCGAAGCCGCGCCGTTCGGCGGCGTGAAGGAATCGGGCTACGGACGCGAAGGCTCGAAGTACGGCCTCGACGATTACCTCTCGATCAAATATCTCTGCCAGGGTGGACTCGAATGAGCGCTTATCCGATCGAGATCACATTCCCCGACATCGCCGCTCACGAATCGGGCAGCGCGGGCATTCCGTATGTGCACACCTTCGATTCAGGCGTCGCAGGCCCGCATGTGATGATCAACGCGCTCACGCACGGCAACGAAGTGTGCGGCGCGATCGTCGTCGATGCCCTGTTGCGCGCGAATCCGCGGCCGCGGCGCGGCAAGCTCACGCTCGCTTTCGCAAACGTCGACGCCTACCGGAGCTTCGATGCGAGCAAGCCCGATGCGTCGCGCTTCGTCGATCAGGACTTCAATCGCGTGTGGACCGCGAAAACGCTCGATGACGCATCGCGCGATTCGATCGAACTGCGCCGCGCCCGCGCGATGCGGCCTGTCATCGACACCGTGGATTTGCTGCTCGACCTGCATTCCATGCACGAGAAGAGCAAGCCGTTGATCGTCGCGGGGCCGCTTGAAAAGGGCATCGAATTGTCGGCGCGGCTCGGCACGCCCGCGACCGTGATCTGCGACGAAGGGCATCCGGAAGGCCGGCGCATGCGCGACTACGAAGGTTTCGGCGATCCGTCGAGCAGTAGAAACGCATTGCTCGTCGAATGCGGACAGCATTGGGAAGCGAGCGCGGTGACCGTCGCGCGCGACGTGACCGCGCGTTTTCTCGTGCTATCCGGCGTGCTCGACAAGGAAGATCTGCCCGCCGGCTGGATTCAACCCGCGCCGGAAGAAATGCTCGTCGTGCGCGTGACGGAACCCGTCGTGGCCAAGAGCATGGACTTCCGCTTCGCCGATCACTACACCGGCCGCGAGGTGTTTCCCGAAGCGGGCAGCGTGATCGGCTGGTCCGAGGGCGAGCCCGTCAAAACGCCCTACGACGATTGCATGCTCGTGATGCCGTCGCTGCGTCAATTGCGTCCGGGCGTGACGGTCGTGCGGCTCGGCAGGATCGAACGGCGCATCAATTCCCTTTGAAGGCGACTACATGAAAGTTCAGCAGATCAGGCAGAGCATCGCGTTGCAGGGCCTGGAGGACTGGGGCACGGCCGGCCTTCCGGGCACGCGGGAAATCAAGGTATCCGGCGTGCAGAAAGTCATTCCAGGCAGCGAGGCGATCGATACGGGCGTGTTCGAATGCACGCCGGGCGTTTATCGTCGTGCGGTCAAGCAGGCGGAAGTCATGCATTTTCTGACGGGCAAAGGCCGCTTCACGCCCGATGGCGAAGACACGATCCACTTCACCGGCGGCGACACGCTCTTCTTTGCGGCGCACACGGAAGGCACCTGGGAAGTCGATGAGACCATGCGCAAGGTCTATGTGATCTTCTGAAAGCGCGGCACGGCGTGACCATTGCGCTGACATAACACCAAGTCATGGTCACTCCAACAATTCCGGCGTTGATCGCGCGTATTTGACTCAATATATTTTGAATCAGCACGCGTCCTCTTCGCCCGTCGACCAGGTGAAAGCGCGCGCCCTGCATGACGTCCACCGCTTCAACCTTGTCGAGGAAAACGCCGTGATGAAGATTGCAAGGTTCCGCTGTCCGCGCTTCCCTGTGCGCCCGTTGGCCATGACCCTGCTGCTGGGCATCGCGGGCACCGCGCCGACGTTCGCAGCGGGAAAGATCACGTTCGTGTCGCAAGGCGGCGCGTATCAGGAAGCGCAGACCAAGGCGATTCTCGACCCTGCCGCAAAGGAGCTCGGCATCACCATCAGCCAGGACAGCATTCCGGACGCGTGGCCGCAGATCAAGGCGCAAGGCTCGACCGGCAAGCCGATCTGGGACGTCGTCGATACGCCCACGTCCAACTGCCTGCGCGGGGGACGCGAAGGCTTGCTCGAGAAGCTCGATTTCTCGAAGATCCCCAACGCCGCGTCCGTTCCCGAGAAATACCGCACGCCTTATTCGGTGGCTTACGAGTTCTATTCGACGGTCATCGGCTACAACAAGAAGACGCTCAAGAAGATTCCGCAAAGCTGGAAGGACTTCTGGGACGTGAAGAACTTCCCCGGCACGCGCGCGCTGCGCAACGACCCGGTGACGGTGCTCGAAGCCGCGCTGCTCGCGGACGGCGTGCCGCGCGACAAGCTCTATCCGCTCGACGTGGATCGCGCGTTCAGGAAGCTCGCCGAGATCAAGCCGAACGTCACCGTGTGGTGGACATCGGGCGGCCAGTCGGCGCAATTGCTGCATGACGGCGAAGTCGACATGACGATGATCTGGAACGGCCGCGCGAGCGCCGTGATGAAGGACGATCCGGACATCGGCTTCACGTTCAACGATGGCATTCTGCAGAACACGCAGCTGTGCATCCTGAAGAACGCGCCGAATCTCAATGATGCGGTGCGCTTCCTGAATGCGGCGGTATCGCCGGAATTGCAGGCGAATCTGCCGCTGTATATCGACTACGGCCCGGGCAATCCGGCTGCGTTCAAGACCGGCAAGATCACGGACAAGCGCGCGGCGGAGTTGCCGAGCTCGCCCGCGAATGCGGCGAAGCAGGCGCTGATGTCGGAGGAATGGTGGGCGTCCGATGCGGGGGTTCAGGCGAAGGCGCGCTGGTTGAAGTTCATGCAGTAATTGCTGCACGCCGGCGTGTTCGACTATCTGATCCTGGGCGGCGGCTCGGCCGGTTGCGTGCTGGCCGCGCGCCTTTCCGAAGATGCCCGGGCGAACGTGTGTCTCGTCGAAGCCGGGCGTGACATCTCCGCACACGCGATGCCCGATGCGATTCGCAGCCGCTATCCGGGCCGCGCCTATCTCGACACGCGCAATATCTGGCAGCAGTTGAAAGCGCGCATGAGCGAGCGTGGCGCGGTTCGTCGCTATGAGCAGGCGCGGCTTCTGGGCGGCGGCTCGGCGATCAATGCGCTGATGGCCAATCGCGGCTCGCCCGCCGACTACGACGAATGGGAAACGCTCGGCGCGTCGGGCTGGAACTGGCAGACCTGCCTGCCCTATTTTCGCAAGCTCGAAACGGACTGCGATTTCAGCGGCGAGCTTCATGGCGGCGAGGGTCCCGTGCGCATTCAACGCACGGCATGGCCGCGCATATCGCCATTCGTCAGAGCGGTGCTCGGTTCGCTTCGAGAAAGCGGCCATGCGATGCATGAGGACCAGAACGGGCCCTGGGAAGACGGCACGTTCATTGGTTCCATTGCGATGAGCGCGAAGGGCGAACGTATCCCGACATCCGTCTGCTATCTCGACGACGCGACCCGCACGCGCAGCAATCTGACCATACGCACGGACGAGCGGGTCGAACGTGTCCTGTTCGACGGCAAGCGGGCGACCGGCGCATGCGTGCTGCGCGCAGACGGCACGCGTGAAGCGTTGCAAGCGCGACGCGTGATCGTATCCGCGGGCGCGATACACAGTCCCGCGCTGCTGATGCGCAGCGGCATCGGACCCGCCGACGAGCTCCGCGCACTCGGTATCGACGTGCGCGCGAATCTGCCGGGCGTGGGCCGAAATCTGATGGAGCATCCGTCGATTGCCGTGTCCGCGTTTCTGCCGCGCGGCGCGCGCACGCCGTTTCCCGACGAGCACCATGAACAGGCGATCGTGCGCTTCTCGTCCGGCGTGACGGACACCGTGCCCGGCGACATGCACGGCGCGATTCTGTCGCGTTCGGGCTGGCATTCGGTGGGCCATCGGCTCGGCACGATCTTCTTCTGGGTCAACAAGTCGTATTCGCGCGGGCGCGTCACGCTCGTGTCGGCGAACGCGTCCGATGAGCCCAGGGTCGATTTCGCCATGCTCTCCGATGCACGGGATCTCGATCGGCTCAAGCTCGCCTTGCGCTTCGGGGCGATCACGCTGGCGTCGCCTTCGATGGCCGCACACCGCGACGTGATCTTTCCGTCGAGCTATTCGCCGCGCGTGGCCGCCGTCGCTGTTCCGGGGACATGGAACGCGGTGCAGCGCGGCGCATTGAGTGCGTTGCTCGATGTCGCCGGGCCTTTGCGCGGTGCCTTGATCAAACGCGTCGTGACTCAAGGCGTGACGATCGACGAGTTGCTCGCCGACGATCGCGCGATGACCGATTTTGTCATGCGCTCCGTCGGCGGGACGTGGCATCCGTCCGGGACGTGCCGCATGGGAGCTTCGAATGATCCGCTGGCAGTGACCGATTCGCGCGGCGCGGTTCATGGCGTCGAAGGCTTGCATGTCTGCGATGCCTCGCTCATGCCATCGATCCCATGCGCCAACACCAATGTGCCGACGATCATGATCGCGGAGCGTGTGGCCGATTTGCTCCGCAACGAAGCGCGTCATTCGAGCAGCACGACAGCGCGCGATCGAGCCGTTTCCGGCGCGTCATGACCCGGGCAAGAAACCTAAGAACGGCTTCGTGCGCGTCACTCGCCGTAACCGACGATCCCCTTCACTTCGAGAAACGCCTCCAGCCCCCACTCGCCGTATTCGCGCCCATTGCCGGACTGCTTGTAACCGCCAAACGGCGAGCCCGCATCCCAGGCCGGGTAGTTCACATAGACGCTCCCGGCGCGCATCCTGAGCGCGACACGACGCGCGCGCTCCTGATTCCCGGACTGCACGTACGCCGCCAGACCATAAGGCGTGTCGTTGGCGATGGCAATCGCATCTTCCTCGTCGCGATACGGCATGATCGCGAGCACGGGCCCGAAAATCTCCTCGCGCGCGATCGTCATCGACGGACTGACGTTTGCGAAGACAGTCGGCTTCACGTAAAAGCCGCGTTCGAGCCCATCAGGCCGCCCGAGGCCGCCTGTCACCAGCGAAGCGCCTTCCTTGATGCCCACGCCGATCAGCCGCTGCACGCGCCCGAACTGCACGTCGCTGACGACAGGACCCATCGTCGTGTCCGGATCGCTTGCCGGTCCGACGCGATGTTTCTGCGCGGCGCGCAAGGCAATCCCCACCGCTTCATCGTGACGCGACGCAGGCACGAGCATGCGCGTCGGCGCGTTGCATGACTGTCCGCTGTTGCTGAAGCACGCGTTCACGCCAGCAGTAACCGCCGCTTCGAAATCGGCATCGTCGAGCAGAATGTTCGCCGACTTCCCTCCCAGTTCCTGATGCACGCGCTTCACGGTCGGCGCGGCCAGCTTCGCAATCTCGATGCCCGCGCGCGTCGATCCGGTGAACGACACCATGTCGACATCCGGATGTGCGCTGAGTGCGGCGCCGACGGTCGGCCCATCGCCATTCACGAGATTGAAGACGCCCCTGGGGACGCCCGCTGCGCCCATGATTTCGGCGAACAGCACCGCATTCATCGGCGACACTTCGCTCGGCTTCAGCACCACCGCGCACCCCGCCGCAAGCGCAGGCGCAACCTTGCATACGATCTGGTTGATCGGCCAGTTCCATGGCGTGATGAGGGCGGCCACGCCCACGGGCTCGTGATTGACGAGCGTCGTGCCCTTCTTGCGCTGCCATTGAAACCGCTCGACCGTGCGCAGCGTTTCTTCCAGATGCCGCTTGCCCAGCGCGGCCTGCCACGCATGCGAGAGCTTTCTCGGCGCGCCTATCTCGCGCGTGATGACATCGGCCATCTCGTCGTAGCGCGCGAGATACGCTTCGAGAATGCGTTCGAGCAACGCAACGCGTTCCTCGATGCGTGTCCTGGAAAACGACGCAAAAGCACGCCGCGCCGCCGCCACCGCGCGCTCGGCATCGCGCGCATCGCCGAGCGCGAGCTCGCCGATCGATTCTTCCGTGCTCGGATCGATTACAGCCAGACGTGCGCTGCCCAACGGCTCGACCCATTCGCCGTCGATATAGAACTGCTGTAGATGTCGCATATCTTGAGTAGTGGAGAATCAGGTCCGGGCCGCGGCGGAAGAACGCCGGCTCACGACCACGATCATCACGAGGCACAGTGTCAACGCCGTCAACATCGTGCTGATGGCGGCAATGGTCGGATCGATTTCATCACGCAACGTGACGAACATGCGGCGCGTGAGCGTCTGATTGTTGCCGCCGGAAATGAACAGCGCGACGACCGTTTCATCGAGCGCCTGAATGAACACGAACACCGCGCCGGAGATCACGCTGGCCTTGATCTGCGGCAGCGTCACCACCATGAACGCGCGAAAGCGATTCATGCCGAGACTGCGCGCGACCATCTCCTGCGTGCGATCGAACGTGCGCAAATCCGCGCCGACCGAGATCAGCACATAAGGCAGGCCGAGCATCGTATCCGCGATGACGAGCCCGCCCAGCGTGTTCACATAGCCCATCTGCGTGAACACGAAAAACACGCCCACCGCGACGATGATGATCGGCACCATCAACGGCAGCATCAGCAGCGTGCGCAGATAGCGCAAGGACCAATGCGACCCGTACTGAATGCCGTATGCCGCTGCGATGCCGACCGGCGTCGCGATCAAAGCCGCGCACGTCGAAGCCGCGAAGGTCGTCTTGGCGGCATCGATCCACGCGGGGTTGTCGAAGAACGCGTGATACCAGCGCAGCGAATAACCTGGCGGCGGAAACGTCAGGAAACGTGCGTCGGAGAATGACAGCGGCACGACGATGACCACCGGAATCATCAGAAACGCGAGAATCAGCATCACCGATGCGCCGAGCGTCACGCGACCCAACGAAAGTGAGTTCCTCATTTGCGTCATTTCGCCCCCAGCGTCCTTTCCAGCGGAATCACGCGGCTCGCGGCATGGAAGATCGCAAACACGCAGATGAGCAGCACCACGCTCACCGCGCTCGCCGCGCCCCAACTGTTATAGATCTCGACGTTGCGGCTGACGATCATCGAGACCATCATCGACTTGCCGCCGCCCATCAGTTCCGGCGTGATGTAGAAGCCGAGGCACAGCACGAACACGAGCGTCACGCCCGCGAGCACGCCGCTCATCGAAAGCGGCAGGAACACGCGCCAGAACACGTGCAACGGCGAGCCGCCGAGGCTCGCGCCCGCTTGCGAGAGATTCGGCGGAATCTTCTGCATCGCGGAATAGAGCGGCAGCACCATGAACGGCAGCAGGATATGCACCATCGCGATGATCGTGCCGAACTGGTTATACGAAAGCTGCAACGGGCGATCGATCAGACCCATGCCGAGCAGCGCCTTGTTGATGAGGCCCGTGCGCTGCAACAGCACGAGCCATGCATACGTGCGCACGAGCACGCTGGTCCAGAACGGCAGGATGACCATGCCGAGCACGAGCGCGCTCCATCGCGGCGATATCGATGCCGCGAAATAGGCGACCGGATAGCCGAGCAGCAGCGTGATGCCCGTCACGATGAAGCTCAGCTTGAAGGTCAGCAGAAACGTATCGAGATAGGCGCCCGTGAAAATGCGCCGGTAGTTCACGAGCGAGAAGACGCCATCGTGATAGATCGACTGCCACGATAGCCACGCGAGCGGCACGACCAGCAGCACCACGACGACGAGAAGCGCGGGCGCCATCAGCAGCAGCATCGCGCGATCTTCGCGTCGCTGATGGCGCACCGAGGGATCGATCGTGGCGGCATGCATCACGGCGGTGTCCTGGAGAATCCGTTTGGCTGTCGTCATCATGCACCCACGGCGTCTAGAAACTGATACCACGCGGCGACGAGCCTCACACCCGGCGCGCGCAGCGCGTGAAACGGCACGGGCCGCAATCCGTCCTGCGCGAGCAGCGCGAGCTCGGGCTTCTCACCGAGCGCGAGCGCCGCCGCGTGCTGGCCGATCAGACTCGCCATCGCCACGCCCGCGCCGTTGTAGCCGAGACAGAACGTGGTCGCATCGTCGCTGCGGCCGACGTGCGGCAGGGCATTGAACGTCATGCCGACATAACCCGACCAGCGATATTCCACCGGCACGCCCTTCAATTGCGGAAAGAGCGCGACCATCGCGCGTTGCAGCGCATCGAAGCCGGTGGGCTCGCCTTCCTTGCCGAACGCGTCGCGGCCGCCGAACAGCATGCGGCCGTCGGCCTTGCGGAACCACTTCATCATGCGGCGCGTTTCGGTATAGCTGCGGCGATTGACCATCAACTGCGCGTCCAGCTCCGGTGATAAGGGCGCGGTGGCGATCATCGCGCTCCTGAACGGCACGAGCTCACGATGATACGAAGCGGTGGCACCGGTCAGATTCGAATACGCGTTCGTCGCCACGATCACCTGTTTCGCGCGCACCATTCCGCCCGGCGTTCGCAGCACGACGCGGCCATCCTGCGCGCGCGACATGTCGATGACGGGCGTCGCTTCGTAAATCGGCACGCCGCGTGCGGTCAAGGCCGCCGCGATGCCGCGTACGTATTCGAGCGGCAGAATCGTGCCCGCGTCCGCACTCAGCACGCCGCCGACGAAAGCCTTCGAGCCTGTTTCGTATTCCACTTCCGCGCGCGATTGCACGGTCATCGACGTATCGTTGAGCGTCGTGCGCAGCCAATCCGCTTCGGCATGTATCGATGCCAGCGCGCGCTCCGTATGCGCGCAGCGCAAGCTGCCCGTGTGCTCGAAGCACGCGCGCTCCAGCCCGAATTCGTCGATGTACGCTTCCACGGCACGCACACCGTCATGCGCGAGCCGATGCATGCGCTTCGCGACATCGACGCCATGCGCGCTCGCGATCGCCGGAAACGACAGGCGAAACTTCGACGACACCACGCCGCCATTGCGCCCGCTCGCGCCCCAGCCCACGGGATTCGCATCGAGCACCGCACATTGCACGCCACGCTTTTGCAGCGCATACGCGGCGCTCAAGCCCGAATATCCCGCGCCGACGACCGCCACTTCCATGTCGATATCCCGAGCGAGCGGCGCGCCGGTGGAAACGGGCGCGTCCATCGTCGGCACGCGCGCGGCCATCGCTCGCCACAGCGATTCGGGTTGCGGACGCAGCGGTGTGCTGGGAGCGCGCATCGTCACGCAGCAGCGCGCACTTCGCCGTCGACGGCATCCGCGAGGGCGGCGAGCGTCGCGAACCTGAAGGTCGGCGTCGTGACGGCTTCGGGCACCGGCGTCGCACCGAAGCCCTTCATGCCCTGACGCCGCTCGATCCAGCACGTCGCATAACCGAGCCTCGTCGCGACGCCGATGTCGTGGTACTGGCTCTGCGCCGTATGCAGGATCTCCTCGAACTTGTAGCCGAATGCGGCCTGACGTCCGCGGTTGTATGCGAAGAATTGCGGATCGGGCTTGGCGACGCCGGTTTCATCGCAGCACACGGTATCGTCGAACGGATTGCCGAGCGTGTGCGCATAAGCCGACAACGCGACGCGGTCCGCGTTCGTCATCGCCACGAGGCGAAAGTGCTTGCGCAAGCGCTTCAACGCAGCGACCGAGTCTTCGAACGCGGGCCATTCGAGCACGTCGCGCTGGAACGCGGCGGCGGATTGCGCGTCATCCGGCAAGCCGAGCTGCTTCGCGAGATGCAGATACACATTCGCCATCTCGTGGCTCGAACGGCCGGGATATTTCGCGCGCCCTTCCATGTACGGCTCGAAGATCTGATCATCGGTCAGGTCCTTCGCCTTCGGCCCGCCCAGCCGGCGCACCGAATCGAGCACGCCCTTTTCGAAGTTGATCAGCGTGCCGACGACATCGAAGGTCAGGACCTTGAAATCGGTGAGATTCATTGCTTCATCCTTTGCAGTTTGCGTTTGATACGCGACGACGAAATCGCCCGTGCACAGGCGGTGAAAGAAATCAGGCCGACACGACGATCGTGTCCTGCGGATCGAGCGCGACGATCATCGACGCCCCCGGCGCGGGAATGCGCCGGCGCGCGTCATGGCTGCCGGGCTGTCGAAGGCTGATGGCGGTGCCATCGGCGAGCGCGGCGAACACACGCAGGCTCTCGCCCTGATAAAGCACTTCGGTGACGCGGCACGAAAGGCGGTTCGCGTTTGCATGACGGTTCTCGCCGTCGATGACGAGCTTTTCCGTCTGCACGGCGAGCAGCAGCTTATCGCCGCGCGGCAAGGCGTGTGCGGTGCGCAGGACGGTATCGCCGAGACGCACGGCATCGTCGCCGGCGCGCGTGACGTCGAGCATCGTCGCCTCGCCGATGAAGCTCGCGACAAACGCATCGCAAGGGCGGTCATACAGGCGTTCGGGCGTGTCGATCTGCACGAGCCGGCCGTCCTTCAGCACGGCCACGCGATCGCTCATCGTGAGCGCCTCGCGCTGATCGTGCGTCACGTTGACGATGGTCGCGCCAAGCTGGCGATGCAGCCGGCGCAATTCGATCTGCATGGTCTCGCGCAATTGCTTGTCGAGCGCGGAGAGCGGTTCGTCCATCAGGATGAGTTGCGGCTGGAACACGATCGCGCGCGCCAGCGCCACGCGCTGCTTCTGTCCGCCGGAGAGCTGATGAATGCCGCGGCCTTCGTAGCCTTTGAGCTCGACCATCGCGAGCGCTTCGGCAACACACTTCGCCCATGTCGATTTCGGCTCGTGCCGCGCCCGCAGCGAGAACGCCACGTTCTCGCCGACGGTCATGTGCGGAAAGAGCGCGTAGTTCTGAAACACGATACCGATGTCGCGCTTGTGAGGCGGCGCAAATGTAATGTCGCGCTCGCCTACCCACACGCTGCCCGAAGTCGGTTGAACAAAGCCGCCGAGGATGCCGAGCAGCGTCGTCTTGCCCGAGCCCGAGGGGCCGAGCAGCGAGACGAACTCGCCCGGCGCGATATCGAGCGATACGTCGTCGAGCGCCGTCAGCGCGCCGTAGCGCTTGGTGGCGGACTTGATCGAGACTCCGGTTTTCGCGCGTGCGTCCATGGCGTTCGTCTCATCGTCAAGGAGAGGGGGTTGGGAAAATACTAAGTCGCGATGTTTTTGACGGCAATTCCAAAATTGTTGGATCGGGCATAACATGAAGTCATGCCAAACCTCCGCAAGAAACTGCCCAGCGCGAACGCGCTTTTCGTGTTCGAAGCGGCCGCGCGCTGCGGGAATTTCACGCGCGCCGCGCAGGAGCTCTATGTCAGTCAGCCTGCGGTCAGCCGCATGCTCGCGCGCATGGAAGACCATATCGGCGTGCGGCTCTTCGAGCGCGTGCGCGGCGGTATCGAGCTGACGGAAAGCGGCAAGATTCTCTATCGCAAGATTTCCGAAGGCTTCAGCGGAATCGAAAGCGCAATCCGCGAGATCGAGGCGCGCGCGACGGGCGTCGAAACGGTCACGCTTTCCGTTTCCACCGGCTTCACCACGCATTGGCTGATGCCGCGCATGAGCCGCCTGAATCAGGCGTTTCCTTCCGTCGATCTGCGGTTCCAGCTGATATCGGGACGCATCGGCGGGCCGCTCGTTGACGTCGATCTCGGCATGCGCTTTCTGCACGACGAGGATATCGACGAAAACGCCGTGCTCGTGATGCCCGAAACGCTGCTGCCTTTGTGCAATCCGCGTTATCACGAGCTTGCGCAAACGGAAGCGGGGCGTGTGCACGGCGATACCGTCATCGTCATGGATGATGAGGAGCGCGGCTGGCATGAGCGCTTTCGTGCGTTCGCTTCAAGAGAGCGCCACGCCGCGGGCATGCTGAGCTTCAACGACTATGCGATCGTCGTGCAGGCCGCGCTGCTCGGGCAGGGCATCGCGCTCGGCTGGTTGAACGTGACGTCGCATTGGCTCGCGCAAGGCGCGCTCGTGCCTGCCGAAGAAGAATTGATCGTCACGAGCCGGCGCTGTTGTCTGCTCACGCCGCCGAATCGGCCTTTGAGACCCATCGTCGCCGATGTGCGCGCGTGGATCATCCAGGAAGCCTTAAGCGACATGCGCATCGTCGAAAGCAAATACCCTGCGCTCGGGCTGCGCGGCGCGCTTGAGCAGACCGGCATCGCGCTCGGCTGAACACGCCTTGCTACGCGTGCGCTCCACGAAAGCGCTGGGCGTCAGGCCGCAAAAGCGCTTGAAATGCCGCGCCAGATGGCTCTGATCGAAGAAGCCCACTTCAGTCGCGACGACCGATCCCGGCACGCCCGCAAGCAACAACGTCTGCGCACGCCGCACACGCAGTTCGCACAGGTACTTGTACGGCGAAAGCCCGAATTGCTCGCGAAACACGGTCGCGAAGCGCGATACGCTCAGCGCCGAGAGATCCGCGAGCTGCGCGAGGCTCACTGTCTTGTCGAAATTGGCTTCGATATAGGCGAGCGCGTCGACGAGATTGGCGTGGCTCATGGCGAAGTCTCGGAAGTGACCGACTCGGCGCGCGCCGATGACGCGCACTCGAATCGTCTGATGGAAAACGATGCAAGGTCGATCGGCGTGCTGCCGGTGTCGAGCAATTCGGCGAGCGTTTCGCCGACGCCCGGGCCGATCTGAAAACCTGAACCGGAAAAGCCGAATGCATAGAAGAGGCCATCGGCCCTGGAGCTCGGGCCGATCACCGGCTCCGAATCCGGTAGATAGCTTTCCACGCCGCTCCAGACGCGAATCACATGCAGCGGTCGCATCGCGGGCACCATGCGGCGGAACTGTGCCATCTGCGCGACAGTATTTTCGGGCAGGACGGAAGCGCGCCGCGTGGAGGCATCGGCGGGACCGGGCGGACCGCCACCCAGCACGATGTTGCCGCGCGGAATTTGCCGGAAATACACGCTCTCTTCCTTGATCGACGTGTACACGCCCATCGAAAACCTGAAGACGTACGGCACGGGCTCGGTCACCGCCATCTGCGGACCGCGCGCGACGAGCGGCACGGGCTCGCCGAGCTGGGTCGACAGCGCGTTGGCCCATGCGCCCGCGCAGATCAGCACTTGCTCCGCGCGATAGACATCGCCCGCCGCGCTTTCCACGCGAAAGCCGCCCGCCTCCTTTTCGACGCGCACGACTTCCGTGTTCTCGACGATGCGCGCGCCAAGCCGCGCCGCCGCGCGTCCGAACGCGGGCGCGGCGAGACGCGGGTTCGCGTGGCCATCGAGCGGCGAGATCGATGCAGCGAGCACGTCGCGTCCGAGAAACGGAAAGCGACTGAACATGGCCGCACCTTCGAGCACTTCGAGATCGAGGCCATGGGCGCGCGCCTCGGTGGCATAGCGATGGAAGTATTCGGCGTCGTGCGCGTGATAGCAGACGCGCGTGTGCCCCGACGGCAGGAACTCGATGTCTTCACCGAGCAATTCGCGCGAACGACGCCACGTTTCCAGCGCGCGATTCGACATCGCGAGTTGCTCGAGCGCCCGTCCCTGTCGACGCACGCCGCCGAAGTTCACGCCGCTCGCCTGCTGTCCCGTCAAACCACGTTCGAGCAGAATCACGGAGCGCTGGCGGCGTCGCAGGAAAAAAGCGGTCGTCGTGCCGACGATGCCGCCGCCGATCACGATTACATCGGCGCGCTGGTTCATTCGCTCGTCTCCATGTCCTTGTGGGGCGCGAGCGCCATCGGCAGCGGTTTGACGGGCGCCTGGCCGCGCAGCCTTCCCACGGCTTCGAGCGGCACGCGCGCTTCCGCGGCAATCACTTCGGCGCCGGCATGCGCGCAAAAGCGGCCCTGGCAGCGGCCCATGCCGACGCGTGAAAACGCCTTTGCGCGATTCGCTTCTTTCGCGCCCATTTCGTTGACGACCCGGCGAAGCTCGCCCGCGGTGATCGCCTCGCAGCGGCAGACGATGGTTTCGTCCGGCAACGCCGCGGCAAAGCGCGCGGGCCATGGGAATGCGGTGCGCAACCCCGCGGCAAAGCGCGTGAAGCGGGTTAGTTGCACGCGCAACTTTCTGGCCTCGGCGGCATCGTGCGCGACACCCAGATCGTTCAAGGCGGCCAATGCCGCGAGTCGCCCCGCGTGTTCGGCGGCATCCGCGCCGCGCACGCGCGCGCCGTCGCCCGCGACATAGACGCCTTTTATGTGGCTGCGGCCGTCTTCGTCCGCAATCGGCAGCCACTGGTGCAAAGCCCGGTCGAAGTGGAACTCGCAGCCCGCGAGATCGGCGAGCTGCGTCTCGGAACGCAAGTGATAGCCTAGCGCGACCGCATCGCATTCCACTTCGAACATCGAGCCGTTCGCTTGCGTGACGCGCACGCTCTGAACGCCATGCTCGGGCGTTCCTTCAATCGATACAGGCGTGATGCCGCGATGAATCGGCACACCAGCGCGTTTGAGCACGCTCATCAACGCGATGCCTTTCTTCAACGTCGATGGAATCGCGAGCAATTGCGGCAGCGCACGCACGCGTTGCACGAATGTCGACGTATCGAGCACCGCGCTCACCTTCGCGCCCGCTTTCACGTACTGCGCGGCGACGAGATAAAGGAGCGGGCCGGTGCCCATCATCACGACGCGCGAGCCGATCGCGCAGCCCTGCGATTTCAACGCGACCTGTGCGCCGCCCAGGCTATATGTGCCCGCGTGATGCCAGCCGGGAACGGGCATCAGCCGATCCGTCGCGCCGCTGCAAATGATGAGCCCATCGAATGCAATCTTTCGATAGCGCGTGCCGCTCACCACATGCACCGCATTCGGCTCGATGTTCCACACGAGCGTCTCGGGAACGTAGTCGATCCGCGCGCGCAACGCATCGAAATCGCCATGCAATGCTCGAGCCCGTTCGGCTTCGCTGCCGTACAAGGTCTCATACGTGCGCGTAAAACCTTCGGGCTGACGTCGATAAATCTGTCCGCCATCCCTTCTGCCTTCATCGATGACGACGGGACGCAAACCCGCCTGCACGAGCGCCTGCGCCGCGCGCACGCCCGCCGGCCCCGCGCCGATCACGATCACAGTCGCGGCCATACGCCCTCCTGCGCCTGCGCGAAGCGCGTGACGATCGACATGCCTTCGACCGCCTGCGTCGTGCACGCGCGCAAGCGCTCGCCGCTCGCGGTCCAGACCCAGCAGTCCTGGCACGCACCCATCACACAGAAGCCCGCGCGACGGCCATCGCCGAATTCGGAATCGCGCAAGTCTTCCTGTGACGTCAGCAGCGCGACCATCAGCGTGTCGCCCTCGGCCGCGCGCGCACGCTTTCCGTCGATGACGATCTCGAACGTCCTGCGCCCTTTCTCCGCGACTCTCACGAACCGTCCGCTCATGCCGTCACCGTTTCCGTCGATTGCATGCGCGAGAGATCGGCGGCGCTGTGATGGCACAGAATCTCCGCGCCCGAAGGCAATTTCTTCCTGGCAGGCGGCGTGACGTTGCACTTGCCGTCGATGCGCGCCGCGCAGCGCGAACGAAAGCTGCACAGTTCGTGCGCATCGCTTTCCGGGCCGAGCGCGGGCAACGCGGCGAGCGCCATCGCACGACGCGAATCGAGCCAGCCGGGACGCAATGCAGGCACCGAATCGACGAGCAAACCGGTGTACGGGTGATACGGCGGACGCGAAAGCGCGTCGCGCTGACCGGCTTCGACGCACTGGCCCGCGTAGAGCACGATCACTTCGTCGCAGATGGCGCGCACCGTCGAGATATCGTGGCTGATGAACATGTACGACACGTTCAGCTCGCGGCGCAGTTCGGCGAGCAGATCGAGAATCGCGGCGCCGACGACCGTGTCGAGCGCGGACGTCACTTCATCGCAGAGAATGAGTTCGGGGTTCGCGGCGAGTGCACGCGCGAGATTCACGCGCTGCTTCTGCCCGCCCGACAAGCCACCCGGCTGACGCCTCGCGATCGACGCCGGCAGCTTCACCAGATCGAGCAGCTCGAGCATGCGCTTTTGCGCCGCCGCGCCGCGCAGGCCGTGATAGAAGCTCATCGGCCTGGCGAGGATATCGGCGATGGCGCGGCTCGGGTTCAGCGCGGTATCGGCGTTCTGGAACACGATCTGCACGCGACGATATTGATCCAGCGTGCGATCCGACAACTTCGCGGGCAAAGGCTTGCCGTCGAGCAGCACGTCGCCGCGCGCGCGATCGACGAGACCCGCGACCACGCGCGCGAGCGTCGTCTTGCCCGAACCCGATTCGCCGATCACGCCAAGCGTGCTGCCACGCGCGATCTTCAGGCTCACGTCATCGAGCACGCGCACGGCGGGCACACCGCTGGCATCGACGCGGCCATAGCCCGCGCTCAGGTTGCGGATTTCGAGCAGCGGAACCTCGCGAACTTCGTCGGGCGCGGTGAACTCCGCCTCGGGACGACGCGTCGCCGCAAGCAACTGACGCGTGTATTCGTCGGCGGGCGCATCGAGCACCTGCGCCGTGGTGCCGTTTTCGCGCACGCGTCCGGCGTTCAACACGACGATGCGATCCGCCATCTGCGCGACGACCGCCAGATCGTGCGACACATACACCGCCGTCGTGCCGAGCTCGCGGATCACGCGCTTGAACGACGAGAGCACTTCGATCTGCGTGGTCACATCGAGCGCGGTAGTCGGCTCGTCGAACACGACGACAGCCGGATCGGTGATCAACGCCATTGCCGCCATCAAACGCTGCAGCTGACCGCCCGACACCTGATGCGGATAGCGATCGCCAATCGTTTCAGGACCCGGCAACGCAAGCGAACGAAACAGGCCGATGGCCTTCTCGCGCGCGGCGGCGGGCGTCATCAGCTTGTGCAGCAGCGCGGGCTCGGTCACCTGATCCATGATCGTGCGCGCCGGATTGAAGCCCGCCGACGCACTCTGCGCGACATACGCAACGACGCGCGCACGCAACGCGCGGCGGCCCTTCTCATCGAGGGAAAGCACGTCGATATCGCCGATCTTCACCGAGCCGCCCGCGATCGAACATCCGCCGCGTGCGTGTCCGAGCAAAGACAACGCGATGGTCGTCTTCCCCGAACCCGACTCGCCGATCAGCGCGAGCACTTCGCCCTTCTTCACCGTGAACTCGACGCCCTTCACGATCTCGACAACCGGATCGGGCGCGCTGCCCGCGACCACGCGCAGGCCTTTCACTTCGATCATGCTCGTGTTCGTTGTCATTGCCCGCCTCCGTGCGAACGCGCGCCATGACGACGCAAGCTGTCGATGAGCAGATTCACGCCGACGGTCAGCGTCGCGATCGCGACAGCGGGCATCAGCACCGCAGGCGCGCCTTCCGCGAGACCGCCGATGTTCTCGCGCACGAGCGAGCCCCAGTCCGCGTTCGGCGGCTGCACGCCCAGGCCGAGGAAGCTCAGCCCCGAAAGCAGCAGCACGATGAACACGAAGCGCAAGCCGAAGTCCGCGAGCATCGGGTGAATCATGTTGGGCAGCACTTCGACGCGCGCGATGTAGAAGAGCTTCTCGCCGCGCGCCTTCGCGACCTGCACGTATTCGAGCGTCATGATGTTCACCGCGAGCGAGCGCGAAATGCGAAACGCGCCGGGAATGTACGCGAGCGCGGCGACCATCATCAGCATCGGAATGGACGAGCCGAACGCGGCGATCACGACGAGCGCGAGAATCTTGCTCGGGATCGAGATGAGCGCATCGAAGAGGCGGCTCAGGACCTCGTCGACCCAGCGGCCCGACACGGCCGCCACCAGCCCGAAGAACGTGCCGATGACGCTCGCGAGCACCGTCGATGCAAGCGCGAGTCCGACCGTGTATTGCGTGCCGTAGAGAATGCGGCTCAGCATGTCGCGGCCGAGATAGTCCGTGCCGAGCCAGTGCGCGGCGCCATACGAGCCGAAGATTTCCGTCGACGTGAACGCGCCGCCCTTGTACGGCGCGACGATCGGCCCGACGAATGCAACCGCGAGCCAGAACACGACGATGAAAAGCCCGATCAGCCCGAGCACCGAGAAGCGGTTCACGAGGCGCCTCCACACGCTCCGCCTGACGACGGACGCCTGCTCCTGCGGCGCATCGGCGGAGGGCTGCTCGTACAGCACGGTGGTGGCGTGAGAGGAGACGGGAGTTGCGGCGTGTCGGTTCATCGTTGACGCAGCCTCGGGTTGGATACGATCTGGCACAGGTCGGCGACGAGCACGAGCGCGAGATACGCCGCGCAGAACACCATCACGCAGCCCTGCACGAGCGGCATGTCGCGATTGGTGACCGCATCGACCATCAGGCTCGCAAGACCGGGATAATTGAAGATCGACTCGACGATCACCACGCCTCCGAACAGATACGAAAGGCTTAGCGCAACCGCGTTGGCGATCGGCCCGATGGTGTTCGGCAATACGTGCCGCAAAACGACTCGCATCGGCGAGGCGCCCTTGAGCAACGCCATCTCCACATACGACGCGTTGAGCTGATCGAGCACCGCCGCGCGCGTCATGCGGGCCATCTGCGCGACGATCACGCAGCAGAGCGTCATCACCGGCATCGCGTAAGTGCGCACGAGCGCGCCGAACGACGATACGTCCGACAGATACGACAGCGCCGGCAGCCAGCGCAGCTTCACCGCGAAGATCAGCACGGCGATGGTCGCGACGAGAAACTCGGGCACGGCGACCGTCGAAAGCGTGAATACATTGAGCACGCGATCGAGCAGCGAACCGCGATACATCGCCGATACGATGCCGATCACGAGCGCGAGCGGCACGGACACGAGCGCGGTCAATCCCGCGAGCACGAGCGAGTTCGGCAGACGCGTCGCGATCAGCTCACGCACGGGCAGATTGTTCGACAGCGACGTGCCGAAGTTGCCCGTCACTACATGCACGAGCCACTGCACATAGCGCGTGAAGGCCGGCTGATCGAGACCGAACTGATGCCTGAGCGCCGCCACCTGCTCGGGCGTGGCCGCCTGTCCGAGCGCCTGCTGCGCGGCATCGCCCGGCAACAGGCCGGTGATGCCGAACACCACCATCGACACGATCAGCAACGTAAGCAGCGCCAGGCCGAGGCGCGCGGCGATGAGTCGTTGCGCGTGAGCTTTCATCGGATATCGCCTCCCGATTGAGGGTTGACTTCGCGCGCCGCCGCTTTGAAGACGGCGCGCATCCCGTATTGAAGCGCGCTTACGCCTCGAGCCACACGTTCTCCGCGAACATCCAGCCCATCAGGCCCGCGAGCGGAATTCCGCCGAGGCCTTTCAGCTTGGTCGTGTGCGCATCGAGCGAACTCTGGAACATCGGAATGCCGACGCCGCCGTCCTTGTGCACGAGCTCCTGCATGTCGCCGTAGAGCTTCTTGCGCTTCGCATCGTCCGGCTCGCCGCGCGCGGCGACGAGCAGCTGATCGAACTGCGGGCTCTTCCAGTTCGCTTCATTCCACGGCGCATCGGACTTGAAGAACTGCGTGAAGATGACGTCCGCGCTCGGGCGCGCATTGATGTTGCCGAAGCCGAGCGGATGCTTCATCCAGTGGTTCGACCAGTAACCATCGGCCGGCACGCGCACGACTTGCAGATTGATGCCCGCCTGCGGCGCGACTTGCTGCATCAGCACGGCCATCTCGACCGAACCTTCCGCCGCCGGCGATGCATAGAGCTGGATCGGCGCGCTGCCGACTTTCGCCTTCTGGAAGTGGAATTTCGCCTTGTCGGGATCGAAGCCGCGCTGCGGCAAGCCCGACATGTAGTACTTGTTGGTCGGATCGATCGGCTGATCGTTGCCGATCGCGCCATAGCCGCGGAAGATGGTCCTGCGCATCTGCTCGCGATCCATCAGATACATCATGCCGCGGCGGAAATCGGCGTTGCCCGTGACGCCGCCCTCGTCGCGCATGATGAGATCGGTGTACTGGCCCGTCTTCGTCTCCAGCACCGCGAAGCCCGGCGTGCCCTTGATGCGGTCCGTCGAGCGCGCGCTCACTGCGTTGATGAGCTGCACGTCGCCGGACATGAGCGCGTTCACGCGCGCGGGCTCGTCGGCGATGCCGATCAGCTCCACTTCGTCCAGATGCGGCATGCCCGGCTTCCAGTACTTCTCGTTGCGCACGCCGACGGTGCGCACGCCCGGCGAGAACTCCTTCAGCCTGAACGGACCCGTGCCGACGGCCGTCTTGAAGTCCGTCGTGCCGTCCTTGATGATGAGGAAGTGCGAGTCGGCGAGAATCACCGGCAGATCCGCGTTCGCGCCGGTGAGCGTGATCGTCAGTTCGTTCGGGCCGGTCGCCTTGATCTCCTTGAACTGATCCGCCAGCGTCTTCGCCTTCGAGCCGACCGCCGGGTCCTTGTGGCGCATCAGCGAATAGATCACGTCGTTGGGCGAGAGCGACTTGCCGTCGTGGAACTGCACGCCGCTGCGAAGCTTCACGACCCACACCGTCGCGTCCGTCGTTTCGAGCGATTCGGCGAGCGCCATCTTCGCGCCGAGATGCGAATCGAGCTCGGTCAGGCCGCTGTAGAACATGAACGCGCGCGCATAGTCGGTGCCGAGCGCGCCCTTGGCGGGATCGAGCGTATCGGCGGCGGACGACGATTGCGTCGCCACGCGAATCTTGCCGCCCTGCTTCGGCTTGTCCTGCGCGAAGGCCGCGCCGCTCGCGGTGAGCAGGCCCGTGCCCGTCACCGACAACAGTCCGCCCGCGGCCATCGCGCGAAGGACGTTGCGCCGCGACGCGCCACGGCGCGTCAGTTCTTCGAGCCGTTTGCCGGCATCGGCATGGGCAACTGCTTCAGGCGATTGATCGATGCTCATGGACTTCTCCGCGTGAGGGGTGCTGTGATCGTTCGACGGCTCGGTAGGCGGCCGCCTGTCTTGGCTTCAATAGAAAACGTCTTTGATCGAGTAATAGGCGCCGACGAGCGGCAGAAACCACGGCTTGCCGGTATGGCCCGGAATCGCGGGCCAGTCGAAATCTCGCCACGGGTTCGCGGCAGCGTTGCCGTTCATCACGTCGGCCATGATCTGTCCCATGTGCGTGGACATCTGCGTGCCGTGGCCGCTGTAGCCCATCGAGAAATAGATGCCGTCGTGCTGGCCCGCGCGCGGCAGGCGATCGGCGGTGATATCGACGAGCCCGCCCCAGCAATAATCGACGCGCACATCCGCGAGGCTCGGGAAAATCGATGTGAGATTCGCTTGCAGGATGCGTCCGCTCCTGGCATCGGAAGGACGCTCCGATGCGGTGAAGCGCGCGCGTCCGCCGAGCAGCAGGCGCGAATCGGGCGTGACGCGAAAGTAGTTGTGCATCAGACGGCTCGTGGTGTACGAGCGGCGCTTCGGCAGGAGACGCGCGAGCTCGCCGGCCGGCAGCGGCTCCGTCACGATGATGAACGAGCCCACCGGCGCAAGCCTGCGGCGATACCAGGCGAACGGGCCGTGCTTCGAGGGACCGGTTGCGATCAGCACCTGATTCGCGCGCAACGAACCGCGCTTCGATTCGATGCGATACGCGCCGCCTTCCTTCACGATGTTCGTGACTTCGGCATGTTCGTAAAGGCGCGCGCCTTGTCTTGCGGCTGCATTGGCGAGTCCGGCCGCGAACTTGCCCATATGCATCTGGCCGCCGTGACGCTGCAACAGGCCGCCATGGAAAGCGTCGGATTGCACTTCGCTGCGGATCTGCTCGCGATCGAGCAGATCGATGTCCGGATCGACTTCACGCCGGATCAGTTCGGCGGTCCTGGCGATATGTTCGAGATGATGCGGCTTCGCGGCGAGCTTCAGTTTTCCCGAAGCCAGATAGTCGCAATCGATCTGCTCTTCGCGGATCAAGCGCTCGACCGTATCCACCGCCGCCGCATACGCGCGATAGCAGCCCTGCGCACGCTCCACGCCGAGCTGCGCGCGCAAGGCCGCATAGTCCTGCGCAACGCCCGTATTGCACTGACCGCCATTGCGGCCCGACGCGCCGCCGCCCATGCGCCCGGCATCGAGCACGGCGACCGACGCGCCGCGCCTGCCCAACGCGAGCGCCGCCGACAAACCCGTGAACCCGCCGCCGATCACGGCGACATCGACCTGACCGTCGGCCGGGCCTTCGCACGTCGAGATCATGGCGGGCGCGGTATCGAGCCAGTAGGAGTCGAGTTTCATCGGCATTGCTCGCGTGAAGTGGTGATCAGAGACCCAGTTGCGTGGCGAGATCGCCGATGGTGTCCACTTCGTAATACTCGTAGTACGGCGTGCCCGGCTCGTGGCCGCGCTTGACGAACGCCTTGTGCTTGATGCCCATGTCGTGCGCCGTCATCAGGTCGTAGCGCAGGCTCGACGAAACGTGCAGCACGTCTTCCGGATTGCAGTCGAGCTGATCGAACATGTACTCGAAGCCCTGCATGCGCGGCTTGTACGACTGCGCCTGCTGCGCCGTGAACACGCGATGAAACGGCGCGCCGAGCTTGTCGACGTTGCTTTGGATCTGGTCGTTCGATGCGTTCGACAGAATCACGAGCCTGTACTTCGAAGCAAGCCGCGAGAGACCTTCCGGCACGTCCGGATGCGGGCCCCAGGTCGGCACGGCGGTGTAGAACCTCTCGGCTTCCGCCTCGTTGAATGCGACGTTCATGCGCTTGCACGCGCGGCGCACCGAATTGACGATGACGTCGCGATACGGCTTCCACGCCCCAAGCACTTCATCGCGCCGATAGCCTGCAAAGAACTTCACGAATTGCTCAAGAGCGTCGCCTTGCAGGCGGTCGGCGTACATCTCGCGAGCCATGTCGGCCATGCGGAATTTCGTCAGCGTGCCGTAGCAGTCGAACGTGATGTACTTCGGCTCGAAATCGATCATGGTGTCAGTCCTGTCGTGTGATGAACCCGTCCGGAGTTCGGTGTTGAAAGCAAGGAACAGCGATGTGTCGAGAAAAATTTAAACAAGGCAAAAATGTCGGATGGCGTTGAATGCGGGCCTTGCAACCACATAAGTCATGCGTTTTTCGACGCCGCGACAGCAGAAAATGCGGCGCATTTTTCGAACGTTCGTGCGTGTCAGCCTTCTGTATCGATCAGCACGCTCTTGAAGCGCAGATTCGCTTCATAGGCTTGCCGCCCGAGATCCTTGCCGATGCCCGAGCGCTTGTAGCCACCGGTCGGAATCACGAAGTCGCTCGTGCGGCCGTAGCGGTTCACCCATACGGTGCCCGCTTCGATGCCCCGCACCATGCGCAACGCGCGGCCGATGTCCGCCGTATGCACGCCCGCAGCGAGGCCGTAATCGGGGTGCGCGGCCAGTTCGAGTGCTTCCTCCTCGGTGTCGAAGGACTGCACGGTGAGCACCGGGCCGAAGATTTCGCCGCGCACGGCGTCGCTTTCCTGCGTGACGTCGCAGAGCAAAGTGGGTGAATAGAACGCGCCGGGCGTCGCGGCATCCGCGCGCTTGCCGCCGCAGCGCAAGGTCGCGCCGCTTGCGATGCTGCGCTGAACGATCGCGTCGATGCGCTGCGCCTGCGGCTCGGAGATGATCGGCGGCAATGTCGTGCCCGCGGCCCACGTCGGGCCTGCCTTCAGTTCACTGAATGCCCCGGCGATCCGATCGGTCAGATCTTCGGCAATCGAACGCTGCACCAGCAGCCGCGAGCCCGCGACGCATACTTGTCCCGCATTCCCGGTGATCGCGCCCGCGATGCGCCGCGCCACTTCGTCGATGCGCGGCGCGTCCGCGAAGACGATCTGCGGGCTCTTGCCGCCCAGCTCGAGCGTGACGGGCTTCGTGCCCGTTTCCGCGCACGCGGCCATGATCGCGGCGCCGGTTCGCGTCGAGCCGGTGAAAGTCACCTTGCCGATGCGCGGATGACGCACGAGCGCATCGCCCGTCGTGCGCCCATCGCCCTGCACCACGTTGAAGATGCCCGGCGGCACGCCGGCTTCCAGCGCAAGTTCGGCGAGACGCAGCGCCGAGAACGGCGTCATTTCCGAGGGCTTCAGCACGACCGCGTTGCCGGCCGCGAGCGCGGGCGCGGTCTTCCATATGCCCATCACGAGCGGAAAATTCCACGGCGCGATGGCGCCGATCACGCCGTACGGCTCGGCGATCGTCATGCCGAGATGCCGATGGTCGGTGGCCGCGACGTCGCCGCCGATCTTGTCGGCGAGTTCGGCGTAGAAGCGGATGCTTTCCGCGGTGAACGGTACGTCCCAGTTGTACGCATCGCGCACGGGACGCGTCGAACCCAGCGCCTCGAGCGGCGCGAGCGTGGCGGCATCGGCGGCGACAAGATCCGCGAACTTGCGCAGCACGCGTGCGCGCTCGCGCGGCGCGCGGCGCGCCCAGTCGGTCTTTTTGAACGCGGCCCACGCGTTCTGCACGGCATAGTCGATCATCGCATGATCGGCGACGGGCACCGATGCATACACGACGCCATCCGACGGCCGCGCCACTTCGATGCGCGACGCGCCCGCATCGATCAGCTCGCCACCAATGAAATGCCCGCTTTTGATGGAGATGCTGACGGGATCGAAACGGTCCATATGCGAGAGTCCTCCTCCGGGATGTTGTGTTGGCATGACGTCATCGTAGGACCGGACCGCCGGCATATTTCGCCGACAAAATTGCCGAGTCGGCACAACGCGCGCGTTCTTGCGGCCATAACCTCCGGTTTTGCGTTGCACCACGCGTACGGGCTCACCCATGGAGCGGGACAGGAAGATCATCCTAGCCATGTGCGCCGCGCGGTGTCACAGTCACGGTAACTGTCTTCAAAGCGAGGAGGCCGGCGTGCCCGACTCAGGCAAGAACGATGTGATCGAATACAGGGCTTTCACGCCCGACGACATTCCCGCCGCGCATGCGCTGTCGACGGCGGTCAAATGGCGGCATCGCATGGACGACTGGCGTTTCGCAGCACGTCTGGGCAGCGGGTTCGCCGCCGTCGATCAGCAAGGGACGCTCGTCGGCACGGCGCTCGCGTGGCAGTTCGGCACGGATGCGGCGACGCTCGGCATGTTCATCGTGTCGCCGGGGCATCAGCGGCGGGGCATCGGGCGTGGCCTGCTCGATCGGCTGATGGCGAAGCTCGGCTCGCGCACGTTGCTGATTCATGCGTCCGACGAAGGCAGGCCGATGTGCGAGGCGCTCGGCTTCGAGCACATGGGCACGATTCATCAGCATCAGGGTGCGGCGTTTCAGCCGCCGCTCGTTTCCCTGCCGCCAGGCGAGCGGCTGCGCCCGATCGGCGCGAAGGATACACCGCGTCTCGTCGAACTTGCATCGCGTGCGAGCGGGCTGGATCGTAGCGAGCTGCTGCCGCAACTGCTCGACGTGGCGAGCGGCATCGCACTCGATCGCGATGGCGAGCTGATCGGCTTCGCGCTCTTCCGACGGTTCGGCGACGGACATGTGATCGGGCCGGTGATCGCGCCCGAATCGCCGGACGAGAGCCGCGCCAAGGCGCTGATCAGCTATTGGCTTTCCCTGAACGCGGGCATGTTCGTGCGCGTCGATACGCCGCTGCGGTACGGGCTTTCCCCGTGGCTCGAAGGGCTCGGGCTGCCGCTCGTCGATACCATCGAGCAGATGGCGCTCGACGGCCCGCCATCCACCGATGCGACGCTCACCCAGTTCGCGCTGACGAGCCAGGCGCTGTGGTAGCAGAGGCGCGAACATCGATCGGACCGAGCTTCAGGCCTGTTGCAGCCACGCGAACTCGGCGAAGCGATAACCCATCACGCGGCCCGACGGACTGCCTTTCAATCCATGCAGCTTCGAGCTCTGCGCGTCGATGAAGTTGATGAACGCGGGAATCACGAGGCTGTTCTTCTCGTAGACGATCGTCTGCATGTCGCCGTACATCTGCTTGCGCTTCGCTTCGTCGCGCTCGCGGCGCGCCTGCACGAGCAGTTGATCGAACTGCTCGTTCTTCCAGCCCGACTCGTTCCAGTTCGCATTCGACCTGAAGAACTGCGTGTAGAGCAGATCGAGCGTCGGGCGCGGCAGGATCGAGCCGTAGGTCATCGGGTACTTCATCCAGTAGGTGGACCAGTATCCGTCCGCGGGCACGCGGCGAACGTTGATGTCGACGCCCGCCTGCTTCGCGGCCTGCTGGACCATCATTGCGGAATCGAGCGCGGTTTCCACCGAAGGCGGCGCGATGATCTCCGCGCGCGCGCCCGGCGTGCCGGCCTTCTTGAAGTGGAACTGCGCCTTGTGACTGATCGCGGCGCAACATTGCAGCACGCCGTGGCGTCCGGCTTCGGGCAAATCGGCCGTACCATCGACGAGCTCAAGCGCGATCATGCACAAGGCGAGATCGTCACGTTGTCGCTCGCAAGCGGTTTCGCCGCGCTGTGGCTCCTGCCGCGTTATGCCGAGTTTCGCAAGGCGTTTCCTTGCGTCAATCTGCGCTTGCAGGTCATGCCCGGGCGCCTGTACGGACCGCTCGAAGATGCGGACCTCGGCATCCGGCTGCATGGGCCCGGCTCGGACAGGAATCCGTTTTGCCTGTGTCCGGAAGTCATCGTTCCGATATGCAGCCCAAACTATCTCTCCGAGTTCGGCTCGCTCGACGCGCCGAAAAGCGCCGAAGGCCACACCTACATTCATCTCGATGTGACCACGCATTCGTGGGCCGACTTTCATCGAACGACGGGCCTCACCGATACGGGCGTCGGTAAAGCCGTACATCACACCGATCCGGGACTGTCGGTGCAATGCTCGATGCTCGGCCAGGGGATCGTGCTCGGCTGGCTGCTTGCCATCGCGGCGCCGCTCAACGAGGGCAAGGTGATTCCCGCATGGGATCGCTATGTCGAGACGGGCTGCCACTACATACTCGAACATCGCTCGTCCAGTCCTTCCGAGAATACGCGCAAGGTTGCACAGTGGCTCATCGATGAGATGAAAAGGGAACTCGATGACGCGCGGCGCGTGCTTGCTTCATTGCCAGCGGTTCACAAGACCCGTCAGGCGGACGAGGGGCGATCGGGCCCGCATCCGCCTATCTCACCCATCCGCGCTGAATGAGCGGCACGTCCCACGCGGGCTCGGGCCCCAGCCGCTCGGCGAGGAACTCGACCAGCGCCTTCACCTTGAGCCCCTGACGTTGCGTTGCGGGATAGACGGCTGCGAAGTTCAGCGGTGAGAGCGCATAGTCCGCCAGAATCGGCACGAGCGAGCCGTTCAGCAGCGACGCGCTCGCCACCAGCGTCGGCAGGCAAACCACCCCGCCGCCCGTCAACGCATAGTCGTGTAGCAGATGAACGGAATTGGAGCGGATGATGCCGGGCAACTCCATTTCCACGACCTCGTCGCCGCGCGTCATCGTCCAGCGATTGCGCGACGGATAGCCCGAATAGAGAGCCGTCCTGTGCTCCAGCAAGTCACGCGGATGCTGCGGTGCGCCATGCTCGTCCACATACGAGGGCGCTGCGCAAAACAGCCGCCGAACGGTAAAGAGACGCCGCTCGATCAGAGATTCGGAGATCGGCGGGAAGATCTGAAACGCGACGTCGAAGCCTTCCTCGATCGGGTCCACGACCCGGTCATTGACGATCACGTCGAGCTGGATGCCTGGATACCGGCGGTTGAATTCGGCAAGCGATGCGCCGAAGTGGCCCAGCGCGAAGCCCGGCAGCATCTGGATCCGGAGTCGCCCGGTCGGGGTCGCGCGCAACTCGCGCATCTGGTCGGTCAGCTCGTTGACCCGTCCCACGACCTCCGCGCAGTCGCGATAAAAGGCCTCGCCGACGTCGGAAAGCCGCACATGTCGCGTGCTGCGGTGAAACAGCGGCACATTGAGGAACTTCTCGAGTTGCTGGATGCGGTTGGTCACGACCGAGCTGGTGACCCCGAGCTGCCGTGCCGCCTCCGCGAAGCTGCTGGTCTCCGCTACCCGCACGAAGGCCTCGATGCTGAGAAAACGATCCATGCTGGTCCCTTTCGATCGTGTCCAGCACGTCAGTGTATCCGCTGCGGCGTGCGCGAACGAGCGCATGCGGCGGCACATTCCAACGGCTGATGGCACAAAGAAAGAGTGCGCGCGCAGCGCCATGCTTCTTCTCGAAGCAACGGCAGTCGCGCGCGCTTGATCCGCAGGCAGGTTCGCTTACTCGGGCTGCTCGCCTCCGGCGAACTCGACCGCCTGCGAATTCCGGCGCGCTCTGGCGGGAGCGGTTTCTTCGAGCAGCAGGCTTACACCGATACCGACCACCACCGCGCAAATCGGCAGCCATAGAATATTCTGGATTCCAAACCGAGTTGCGACGAATCCGGCAAGCGCCGGCGCCACGCCGCCGCCGAAGATCTCGCCGGCGCCCACCACGATGCCGATCGCAGTCGACACCATGCCGGCCGGCGCCGCCTCCGTCGCGACCGGCCCCGAGAGCAGCGAAACGAGGCCCAGCGTAAAGAAGGCCGCGACGAACAGCACGATGAACAGAACGAGCGGCTGCGAGCCGAGTCCGCGAAACACGTACAGCATGACCGCCGTTCCCGCGAAACCGACGATGCTCGCGAGACGCCGGCCGACGAGATCGGAGAGCCCTGGCAGACCGAACTGGCCGACGAAACCGCCGAAGCCGATGGCCGACACGACGACGCCCATGCGCTGCGTGTCCAGCGCGAGGTATTCGGTGAGGTAAAGCGGCAGCATCGCCCCCAGCACGAAGACACCCGTCATCGCACAGAACAGCGCAGCCATGGCGACGGGAATGTTGCGGCTCTTCAGCACGTCGCGCCAGTTGCCCCGCTCGGGCTGTGCAGCCTTCTGCGCCTGCCGTTCCGGGAGGGCTGATTCGGCCACTGCCGGCGACTCGCGAATCACGAGGAACATCAGCAGCCCCAGTATCAATCCGGGAATGGAGACGAGCGCGAACACCCAGCGCCATGTCACCACGTTGAGCAGTTGTGTCGCGATGATCGGTGAAAGCGCGAGCCCGAACAGCGCGAATCCGCTTTGCTGAAGCCCGAGATTGAAGCCGCGCCGCTTCGGATGGGAAGCGTCCGCGGTCGCGGCGAAGCTGGTCGGGCAGAACGATCCTTCGGCGACGCCCATCAACGCGCGAACGGCGAGCAGGCTGGCGAGGCCGCCTGCCACACCCGAGAAACCCGACAACAGGGAAAAGGCGATGATCGCGGGTATCAACACCTTGCGCCGCCCGATCCTGTCGGAGATGCCACCCATCAGCGCGGCGAAAATGCCCCACGAGAGACCCAGTATGCCGATGCAGTTGCCGACGTCCTGCGCGGTCAGATGCAGGTCCTTCATGATCGATGGGAAGAGCGGCGCGATCAGCCACCGATCGAGGCCGACGAGGCCAAATCCAAGCGCAAGCAGCGTCACGGCTTTCCATTCGTAGGACGTATCCCACCGGGTCGATTTCATCTTTGTCTCCTGAGTCAGAATCGGCGGTCGCCGTCACAAGGACGAGACCGATTCGGCCTCCTTGCAGCGCGGCGCCGCCAATGGCACAGAGAGTGACCCAGGCGCAGTTTGAAAAGAACGGCAGAACCGGCGAATGCGTCATTCGCGAAATGCAAATAATGGCGCGACAGCGGTCCGCGCCAGCGTCGGATAAGGCATTGCGGGCGGTTTCGAACCGGGGCGGCAAGGCTTCCGCCGCAAACTAGGGATACTTCGGATGGACGCCCGGGAACAGGCGGCGACAGCACGCGAGACGTGACGGCCCGCGTCGTCGCGCGCGAAAAATCGAGCAATCGTCATCGTCGACGATGGGCGGCACGGAACTGCGGTCACAGCGTCTGCGCCGACGTCGTCAGTCAGGGATTTCGGGCTCGACCAGTCTCGCCAATTGAACCAGCGACTCCTGCCAGCCGAGGTAGCACATCTCCACAGGAATGACCTCGGGCACGCCCTCCTGCACAATGGTGAGTTCGGTTCCGCAGGACACCTGTCGCAATGAGACGGTGACTTGCATCTGGCCAGGCAGGTTCGGGTCGTCGAAGCGGTCCGTGTAGCGGATCTTCTCGAACGGCACCAGTTCGATGTACTCGCCGCCGAACGAATGGCCGTTGCCGGTGCTGAAGTTGCGGAAGGACATCTTGTGAGTGCCGCCCGCGCGGGCATCCAGGTGGTGGACCTGACAGGTGAACCCGTAAGGCGGAAGCCACTTTGCTATCGCGTCGGGTTCGAGGAAGGCGCGATAGACGCGCTCGGGAGTCGCGCGCAAGACACGGTGGAGATGGATGGTTCCGGTAGTCATGGTGTGCTCACCTTTTGGAGAAATTGGACACACTTCTACGACGATGCATCGAAGCCGGAATCGACATTGGCCGGGATCAGGGAAAACACGGAGGCCGAACCATCCGTCGGGCAGGCTTCAGGTGCGTGCTTGAGGCCCGGCAGACCGATGGCGCGGGTCATCGCCAAGGCGATGATAAGCCGCAGCGCGCAGGCTGATCCCCGGCGTCGTGGTCGCTTACTGCGGACGTGCGAATGTCTGGCGCTCGCCGACAGCAAGCGGTCGAACTGTTGCTCGGAGTACGCCGCTATCCACGTATGGATTCGACCGAAGCCGATAATCAACGGCTTTCGCACTCGTTGGCACTCTTTGGCACGCCGCGTGCAAATGATCGAGTGGTGACTTCCGTGTCGCCATTCACTTTACCTTTGCCAGGAGACCAGCCATGACTACTCTGATGATCATCGATCTGCCCCGCGTCGACACACTCCATCGCGACGCGACGTCCGCCATGCGCGGCGGCATCTTGCAAGTGACCAAACCGGGCAGCGAGAACACCATTCCCGGGATGCCGCCGTCCATGCCGATGTCGTGGCCCGGCGCCGCGCTCTTGAAGGACCTTCACATCCCGGTGCCGTTGCCGACGTCGCCGGAACGCCCGGCGCAGGACCCCCGCCTCCTTTGAGCGCGAGTCGAGTTGGGTGAGGCGCGTCTGCTTCATTCGATGGAGCTACCATCGCAGCGGGCGACCCTCGTGGTCGCCGCGCGGCGCGAATCGCCCGGGAAATATTTGCCCGAGCGGCCATACCACTATGCGCCGTGCGATTGAACCACGATCAGGCGGCCCCTGTCGACGATGGTCAAGGCGGCATATGAATCGGCGCCCGATTCAGCGTTCGTAATAGATCGCAAGCCAGACGGTTTGTTCTTCGGCAAGCGTCGACGCGACGCGATGCCGGCAATGCGGCTCGATCAGCACGTAGTCGCCCGGGCGCATGTCGTGCAGCGTCGAGTCCTCTTCGAACTCGAGCACGGCCGCGCCCGACAGCAGCACAACCCATTCGGCGCGCGAGTCGTCGTACCAGAACCCTTCGGGACTCGCGTGTCCCATCGACACGATCCGCTCCACGTTCAGGCGCTGCCCCGTGATGAGCATGTCGATCCGCTCTTCGCCGCCGCGCTTCGCTTCGAAGCTGAAAAGGTTACCCGTTTGAAGGAGCATGGCTCGACCTCACGTCAACTTTCACTTCACAGGCGCAAGACCGTCGAGCAGCGTCGGGAGCAGCTCGCTGATCGTCGGATGGATGTGCACTGCAAACGGGCTACGCACACGGGAAAGCGAGCGAACGTAAGCCGATCGGCACCCCTCCGACAGGACATCCTAGCACGCAATAACGCCGGTACCACTCTCCGGTATCGCGCAGGAACTGGCTCAAACGAGCCATTGCAGTGACTGCGCTTTCAATCAACAGCCCGCTCGTCTCGATGGGGAAAAGGCTCCGTCCAGTCACATTCAGGCGCGCTTGCGTTGCAATTGGATTGGCCTAACGCATATCTGCGCTACGATACGATCTTTCCGCCAAAGCGACACGTGGCTTCACGTCCATTTCGTTTTGCCTTCATTTTTTGATCACGTCGCGTTAATTCGGTTTTCCCACTCCATTCCGTCCGACCGACCTCATGCTCAGCCCTCTCGCTCTATTCGGGATCTTGATCGTATCTTGCCTGATGAGCGTGGCAATCCTGGGCTCGTTGCGTCGAACCGCAGTGCCAGGCATAGACCGCTGGTGCGCGGCCTACGCGCTACTGGCCGCGGTGTCGTTGTACATGTTGCTCGTCGGCGATCCGCTCAATCCCATTGCGACTGTTGGAGCTTCGCTCGTCACATTCGTGGCCGTGGCGCTGCTCGTACAGGGCACGCGTCAGTTCTTCGGCATGCGCCCCGTGCGGCGCGTCGAGTCGGCGGCATTCGTCATCGTCCTCGTTGCACTGGTGTATGTTACCTGCGTGTCGCCGAACATTGAAGCGAGAGTCGTTCTCGTATCCGCCGTCATGGCCTATGGACGGATCGCTGTGGGTACGCTGGCGCTGCGACACGCGCCGCGTGACGGTGCGCTGTACGGATATCGATTCGTCGCCGCCGCTGCTTATCTCGGCGCACTGGTCCACGTCGCGCGCGCTGTCGCGGTCGGTCTGGGCGTCGCGTCGCCGGTCACGTATCTGCAACCTTTGCCGTGGAGCGTTCTGTTTCTCGGCCTCGCGATCGTTACATTGCCGTGCATGTCGATAGGCATGGCAATGCTGGCTCACGATCAGCTCGTCCGCAGGATGGAAACGCTCGCGACTATCGACGAGCTGACGGGCGTACTCATGCGGCGCGCGTTCATGACAAAGGCAAACGCCTTGCATTCCCGGGCGCTCGCAACAGGCGCGCCGTTATCTATCGCGATTCTCGACATCGACAACTTCAAAGCCATCAACGACGGCTTTGGTCACGCCGTTGGCGATCGCACGCTGACTCACTTCGCGTCGGTTGTGTCCGGCCAGTTGCGGCCGAGCGATCTGTTCGGGCGCCTCGGTGGCGAAGAGTTCGGAATCGTGTTCGTCGACACAGGAAAGTCCGACGCAGAGACGTTGACAAACGGGCTGAGACTCGCTGTTGAGCGATCACCCGGCGCCGGGGTGCGCTGCACGCTAAGCGCGGGCGTCGCCCTCATCGCGCCGGGCGATACGCTGGAGGGCGTCATGGCGCGGGCGGACGCGGCGCTCTATATGGCGAAGGCAATGGGACGCAACCGTGTCATGACATCCCCGGACGTCGATGTGCGGGAGATCGAGGCGCCGACCTGAGCGGAAAGCCGGACAACGCCGCGACGGCCCCTGTCACGGCGGCAAAGACGTATTGGAAATGGAAAATACGCTCTCGCCGAAATGCACGAAGTCCCGCTTCATTTCAATATGCCATTTCAAGAAGTTGCGACTGTTCGATTCCCGCGGGAGCATCCAGTCATGCAGCTCGATGATCACCAATGGAAACCTGTTCAATTCCTCGGAGTGGCGCGAAAAGAGATCGGACTCCGCACCTTCGATGTCGATTTTCAGAATGAACGGCGTTCCGCTCGATTTCGCTATCACCTGCTCCAGCGTCATCGCCTCGACGGCGCAGGAGCGCTCGGTCGGTTGCTCCGCTGTGCGATATCCCCAGGCGCCCGCTCCTGGATCGGTCAGATGCAGCGTTCCACTGTTCGCCGCAATCGCCGCGTTCAAAGGCACGATGGAAGGGAACGAAGTCGAATTACGACTGAGTACTTCGTAGTTCGATACGTCGGGCTCGATGGCGAGGACTTTTGCCTTGGGATACGTTAGTGCAAACCAAACTGCGGCAGCGCCGATGTTGGCCCCGGCATCGACGATGATCGGATCGGGGCTCGACTGGTAGAAGTCGACGATCTCCTGCGACCGGCTGAGATGATCCGTCGCGTAGGATCGTCGAAAGAAAATGTCCCGGCACACCCGTCGGTCCTCCTGCGAAGGCCGATATATGAAGCGCCTGCCTCCGGGAAGGCGTAACCCGTGCAGACCATATCTGACGGTCCCCCAGGCGTCGGAAGTCGCATCGTCAGGGCGCAGCAATCTCAGGATGGCCGGCGGCACCATATCCTTGACGGTGTACTTGATGAAGTCACGCGTAAAGTCGTGCATCTCTGTCTCCGAATGGGTCCATCGGGAGGAGCGTCCTTGCACGAAACGCTCCTGCGATCAGAGTGAAGATCGGGTCGAGATCATTCGATTCGTAGCTGGCTCACACGTCGCATACCAGAACGGCACGCCAGATCCCGGTCCGCGTCGGATTGGCCGTCGCGGGAGCCTCGTATCGACCCCTGGTCCGATTGGGTCATCGGTTTGAAACAGAGTTCCCCGAGCGCCGGAAATCCGTGTTCCGCTGCAAGTGGCGCACCGCTCGATCCCGGGATTGCGTGAGGGTTCGCCCTCAAAAGTGGTAGTTTTTGCGCGCAAGTGCAGACATTGCACGGGCGCACAACGGCACCACGGCAATGCCCGGAAAACCACCATCCCGCGGAGCCAAAGTGCCGCTCACGCGTTGATGCCCGTCACACGCGCGAATGCCTCACGCACGTCGTCGCAGAACGTCTCGGCCACCGCGGACCTCGGCTGCGATGCATTGGTCACGATATAAAAATGATCGGGCACGGCCGGCGCGAAGGCCTTCACCGCCACGCGCTGCCGCGCATAGGCGGCGGTTACCGGATCGATCAGCGCGACGCCCGCGCCGTTCGCGACCAGCGCCACGATGGCCTGAGACAGCTGCGCCTCGACCATGAGATCGCGCGTCACGCCCGCTTCCACGAATACGCGATCGATGGCGCTACGCGCATCGAAGCTCTGCGGAAACGAGATGAAGCGCTCGCCGCGCAAATCCGCAGGACGCAACGATGCCTTGCGCGCAAGACGATGCCCACGCGGCACGATGCAGCGCATGACCGCGTTCGCCAGCCGCTCGCTCTTCACGGCCGGATGCGGGATCGGCTCCGCGATCAGTCCGACATCGCATTGGCCGGATGCTACTTTCTCCACCACCGTCGTGGCGCTGTGCGCAAGCAGATTGACGTCGATGCCCGCATGACGCTCGACGAAGCGCGCGATCACCGCCGGCAGCAGGTCGAGTGCGACAGCGGGCGATCCGGCCACGCGCAGCGAGCCGCGCCGCATCGCGCGAATCTGCTGCGCCGCCTGCGCAATGCGGTCCAGCCCGACGAACGCGCGCTCCACTTCCTCGAACAGCACGCGAGCCTCCGCGGTCGGGGCAAGCCGGCCTTGAAGCCGGTCGAACAGCACGAAGCCGACGCGGCTCTCCAGATCGGCGATGAGGCGGCTCACGGCCGGCTGCGAAATGTGCAGCGACTCGGCGGCACGCGTCACCGTATGGCGCAGCATCACCGCGCGAAAGGCCTCGATCTGGCGAATCTTGAGTTCGGACGTATCCATAACACTGGATTATAGGTGACCGATGAATCGGCATTTGACGGAGAATTTTGCCGCGCACACAGTTTCATCCGTGATTCGTAAAAACAGGCAGGAAACGCATTTCATGCATGACAGGCAATCCCATAACATGGCTCGCCGCTTCGATATCGTCGTCGCGGGCGGAGGGCTCGTCGGCATGGCGATCGCCTATGGCCTCGCGCGCGCGGGCAAGCGCGTCGCCGTATGCGACGGCGCGGACTCGGCGCATCGCGCCGCGCGTGGCAATTTCGGGCTCGTCTGGGTGCAAGGCAAGGGCGGACGCTGTCTGCCGTATGCGCAGTGGTCGCGGGAATCGTCGGAGCGCTGGAGCGCGTTCGCCGCGCAATTGCAGCGCGAGACCGGGGTCGATGCCGGCTTCGAGCGGCCGGGCGGCATTGAGCTCTGCGAGACCGTCGAGCAGCTCGAGGCCGGGCAGCAACTGCTCGAATCGATCCGCGCGCAGGATTCGTCGCTTGCCTACGACGTGCTCGATCTCAAGGCGCTGAAGGCACGCGTCCCCGCCGCATCGGACAGGCTGGCGGGCGCGCTGTATTCGCCGCACGACGGCCACGCAAGCCCGCTCTACACGCTGCGCGCAATGCAACAGGCGTTCCAGCGTCGCGGCGGCACGTATCTGCCTCGCAACGAGGTGCGCGACATCCGCCCACGCTCGGACGGCTTCGAGATCGACGCGGCAAACGGCACGCTCGACGCCGGGCGCGTGGTGCTCGCGGCCGGTCTCGACAACGCGCGGCTCGCGCCGATGGTCGGCATGCACGCGCCCGTCACGCCCCTGCGCGGCCAGATCATGGTGACCGAGCGGCTCGCGCCGTTTCTCGACTATCCGACGCTGGTCGTGCGCCAGACGCCCGAAGGTTCGGTGTTGCTCGGCGATTCGGCCGAGCCGGTCGGCTTCGACGACGGCCAGACGCGCGCCGTCATGGCCGACATCGCCCGGCGCGCGCGCACCGCATTTCCGCTGCTCGCGCATGCGCGCGTCGTGCGCGCGTGGGGTGCGCTACGCATCATGACGCCGGACGGCCTGCCGGTCTACGAGGAATCGCGTACGCATCCGGGCGCGTTCCTCGCGATCTGCCATAGCGGCGTGACGCTCGCCGCCGCGCATGCGGACGTCATCGCGCCCTGGATCGCGGGCGGCGCGCAGCCCGCGATTCTTTATCCCTTCGTTGCCACGCGATTTTCGAATTCGACCGATGCCCACGCTCTTTGAATCTCTCGCCGCCGTGCCGACGCGCGCGGTCCGCATCGACATCGACGGCGCGCACCGACATGTCCCGCCGCATTACACGGTCGCGGCCGCCCTCCTCGAAGGCGGTGCGCCCGCGTGCCGGACCACGCCCGTGAGCGGCGTTCCGCGTGGCCCGTTCTGCATGATGGGCGTGTGCTTCGACTGTCTCGTGGAAATCGACGGCGTGCCGAACATGCAGGCGTGCATGACCCGCGTGCGCGACGGCATGCGCGTACGCGTGATGGCGGGCAAGGCGAGGCTCGCATGACGCACGACGCGATGCGGTTGAAGTGCGACCTGCTGATCGTCGGTGCCGGACCGGCGGGCATGTCCGCGGCCATCGAGGCGCGTGCGGCCGGTCTCGAGGTCGTCGTCGCGGACGAAGGCGAAGCGCCCGGCGGTCAGATCTATCGCAATGCCACGCAATCGCCGCTCGCCGACGCTCACGTGCTCGGCGACGACTATCTCGCGGGACGCGCGCTGATCGGGCGTTTCGCCGCCAGCGGTGCCAAGCATCTGGCGCGTTGCGTCGTATGGCAGATCGCGTTCGAGAACCGGCAGGTCATTGCGATGCTCACGCGCAGCCTGCACGGCGAACAGGGCGGCGGCACGCTCGAGGTAGCGGCGCGCGCGGTGCTCGTCGCGACCGGCGCGCAGGAACGTCCGTGGCCCGTGCCCGGCTGGACGCTGCCGGGCGTGATGGGCATCGGCGCGGCGCAGACGCTGCTCAAATCGGCGGGACTCGCGCCGTCGAACGAGGCCGTGCTCGCGGGTTGCGGGCCGCTGCTGTGGCTGTTCGCCTCGCAATTGCTGAATTCGGGGCGCGGCGTGCGCGCCATCATCGATACGACGCCGCCCGACGCCTGGCGCGCCGCCCTGCCGCATGCGTTGCCCGCGCTCGCAGGCGCCGACTATCTGCTGAAGGGCGTGCGCATGATGCGCGCGGTGAAGCGTGCCGGCATCGCCGTTCATCGCGGCGCGAGCGCGTTCTCGATTGAAGGCGAGGGCCGCGCCGAACGCGTGCGCTTCGTCGATGGACACGGCGCGCCGCAATCAATCGACACGCCGCTCGTGTTGCTGCATCAGGGCGTGATCCCGTCCACGCAACTGCCCCGCTCGCTTGGCTGCGCGCACGAATGGGATGCGTCGTCGGCATGCTGGCGCCCTCGCACCGATGCGCGCGGCCGCAGCAGCCTCGACCACGTCTGGATCGCGGGCGACGGCGCGGGCATCGGCGGCGCGAAGGCCGCGGCGCACGCGGGCTCGCTCGCGGCGCTCGATATCGCGCGCGAGCTCGGCGTGCTCGACGCCCCCTCGCGCGATGCACGCAGCCGCCCCGCGCTTCGTGCACTGAAGCGGCACCTCGCCGTGCGCCCGCTGCTCGACGCGCTCTACACACCGCCCGCCGCGTTGCGCCGTCCCGCCGACGACGTGACGGTCTGCCGTTGCGAGGAAATCAGCGCGGGAGAGATTCGCCGGATCGCCTCGCTCGGCTGTCAGGGGCCGAATCAGATGAAGGCGTTCTCGCGCTGCGGCATGGGCCCGTGTCAGGGCCGATGGTGCGGCACGACCGTGAGCGAGTTGATCGCGCAAGTGCAGAACCGGACGGTCGGCGAAGTCGGCTACTACCGCATTCGCGCGCCGATCAAGCCCGTCACGGTCGAGGAGATCGCCGAGTCCATCGCCCTCGATAACGACTTCACGCGCGGCGAATTTCCGAGCTGATCCGAGACACTCATAGACGAACCGCGACCACCCTTACGGAGCCCACATGAAGACCCCACGCGCAAGGACGATGTTGACCGCCGCCGCACTCACCCTGATGGTAGCGGCCACGATGGCCTCGGCCAAGGAATGGAGCACGATCCGCGTCGGCGTCGATCCGACCTATCCGCCGTTCGAATCGGTCGCGACGAACGGCGCGGTACAGGGCTTCGACATCGATCTGGGCAATGCGCTGTGCGCGAAACTCAAGGCGAAGTGCGTGTGGGTGCAAAGCAGTTTCGACGGCCTCATTCCCGGACTCCAGGCGCGCAAGTTCGACGTGATTCTGTCGTCGATGGCCGCGACCGCGAAACGCCGCGAACAGATCGACTTCACCGAGCGCCTCTACCGCAACCAGACGCGCCTGATCGCGCGGGACAGCGCGCACCTGCTGCCCGAAGCGTCGAAGCTCGCGGGCAAGCGCGTCGCAGTCGAGCAAGGCACGGTGCAGGAGACCTATGTGCGCGAGAAGTGGGCGCCGTCAGGCGTGGAGGCGGTGGCCTATCCGAGCTACGACCAGGCCTACTCGGATCTGGTCGCAGGCCGCGTCGACGCCGTGCTGATGGACGCCGTGCAGGGCAAGCTCGGTTTTCTCACGACGCCGAGCGGCAAGGGCTTCGCGTTCGCGGGCGATGTCGTGTATGACGCGAAGATCATGGGCGACGGCGATGCCGCCGGCGTGCGCAAGTCGGACCCCGAGTTGCGCGATGCGCTGAACGGCGCCATCGCGGACATTCTGCGCGATGGTACATACCGCAGGATCGAAGCGAAGTACTTCGACTTCGACATGTACGGGAAGTAACGGCGACGTTCGTGCACGGGTGACGAAGAGACACCTTCATCATCCCGTGCGCCGTGCGCGACACCGCGTGATGCTCGCCGCATCGCTCAGGTCTCAATCATTTGCGCACCTGAAGCTGGCGGCACTGTTCATATCCCCGCTTCCATACCGCGGCCACATCGGATACCGGCAAAGCGGCCGCGTGCGCCCAAGCGTCGCGCTGTTCAGATCGCTCATCGTCAGGGTTTCGGGCGCGGTGCCCGATTCGACCCATTGATCGAGCGCCGACAGCGAATCGATCGCCGGATGGAATGGCCCGGTGCCGTGACCCACGCCAGGCATCAGATAGAAGCGCACGAAGCCATCCACCGTGCCTTGCCCGAAACGCGCGACGAGTCCGTTGTAATAGTCCGTGCTCGAATCCGTGCTGACGATTTCATCGGCGAGGCCGTGCGTCATGATGATCTTGCCGCCTTTCGCCTGGAACGCGCCGAGGTCGGTGTTGGTCGCATCGCTCAATGCGGACACGGCCTGCACGCGCGCTCGATAGGCGCCCGGATCGAGCGGATCGAAGGTGAGCGAGTCGAACGTCGGAATGCGCGTGACGAAGTACTTCACCCATTGATCGCCGGTGACCCACTGATTGGCGTCGTGCTTGCCCGCGGGATTCGACGGCGTTTTCGAGGTACCGAAATCGCGCGTCGTATAGGGCCCCGCGAATACCGCGCCGCCGAGGATGTTGTAGCCCGCATAGCGCGTGACGCCGTTTGCAAGCGGGTAAGGCAGCGTCATCGGCGCGGCAATCGTGTTGACGGTCGCGATCTGCGCATCCGAGAGACAGGTATCGCCGGCATCCGCGCCGCCCGCGCAGCGCACCGATGCCAGCACCTGAGGCGCCCGCGCCTTGCACGCGGCGACGTTCGAAACGATGCCGTCGGCCAGGCCGTCGAGCGTATCGCATGCCTTCATCACGGCGTTCTGCAGCAGCACGGTCTTCGCGACATCGAGCCAGCCCGCGCCATTGTTCAGATACAGCGCGCGGCCGAGCACCACGTTGCTCAATCGCAAGCCGGTGTAGTTCAGCGCGGGCCGGTTGACCACGATGCCGTCGTAATCGTTCGGCCAGCGCTGGATTTCGGTGAGGCCGTCGCGGCCGCCGGTCGAGCTGCCGAAGAAGTAGGTCTTCGAAGGCGCGCTTGCGTAGCGCGTCTGGATGAGCGTCATCGCGACGTCGTGCGTCTTCTTCAGGCTCAGGCCGCCGTAGTTGGCGAGCGCTTCGTCGTTGGCGGCGAAGGAGCCGTCCGTGATGCTCGAACTCTGGTGGCCCGAGTCGTCACCGAATGTGACGTAGCCGGACGCAAGCGGCGTCGGCGCGCCGGTGGGCGCCATGTCGAGCGGATCGACGCCGGTGATCAGCGTGCCGTCGAAGCCGCCGCCTCCGTAGTGCAGCGCCTTGTGATTCCAGTTCGTCGGCAGGTTCACCTGGAAGTTGATGGCGGGCGCCGTGGGATCGACCGGCGCGATGGTGCCGTTGGTCTGGCAATATTCACCGCTCGTCTCGACGAGCGTCGCGCTCGCGACCTTCGCGCCGTTCGTAGGCGCGCCGATCGATGAGGCGGGAATCGAAAGGCCCGCGAGCGCCGAGCATTGCGCCGCGGCGCTCGGCGGGGGCGTGGAAGGCGAGCCGCCGTCGTCGTGGCCGCCGCCACATCCGCTGATGGTCACACATGCGGCGCATAGCGCGCCGAGGGCGAGCGCCGCCCCCGACTTTCTGCTGGTCATATCCGTCTCCTTGCCTCTTTGTAGTGCGTCGAACTTCCCTGGTTGGCACGGCCGCCCTGGCGTGCTGTCGATTCCGGCAGTCGTGGATCACTTCGGGCAAGCGCCTGCCCGGTCGCTATTCGCTTGCGCCGCCAGCGTCGATCGCGGCGGATCGCACGAGCCGCGTGCCGTCTCCGAACAACGCGCGCACGCCCTGCTCCGATACGAACATCGCCTCGCCGCTATGTCCCGCGCCGGGCACTTCATCGAGCCGATGCCGCAAGCGCGGATGTCGCGCCAGCAGATACGCGTAATACGCCCGCCCGCGCGCGAGCCGATGCGGTCCCTGCGCGTTCGCCGCGCACGAGCGATCGAGCGCCGGGTGCGCCGGATCGCAATCGAGCTCGCCAAGCAGATAGATCACCTCGCTCTGCACATAACGGCTTTCCATGACGCTTGCGGACCGGCCGCACGCATAGCGCGGCAGGCGATCGAGGCCGTACTTCCAGTCGTTCGCTTCGTCGCATGGCGCACCGGGACGCGATGCGTCGAAATACACATACGACGACGGATTCGCGATGACATAGCGCAGCTTCACGTTATCCGCCGAAGCAGCCTTGCCGGCGATCGCATAACGATGCGCCACTTGCGCCCCGCCCGAATGCCCTGCGATCACGATCTCGCGCAGCATCGGCAGGCGTGCGCGATCACGCGCATAGGCTGCGACGAGCGCATCGAGCACGTCGAACGAGCTGAGCGCGCACGGGCCGCGCGCATCGAGCCCGCCCATCCATGCAGTCCACTCCCAATGCAGCAGGTCGTCTTCGAGCGCGTGATGCTCGACGTCGGCGGTGGCAACAAACTGCGGTACGACGAGCAAGGTCCCGCGCGGATCGATCGAGGACGCCGCGAGCGCGTGTTCCGCCGTGCGCAGATAGGCATCGGCGTCGCGCAGCCGGCCGTGCAGCATGATCACGACACGTTCGACCTTCGCGCCATCCGACGCGCCGCCGGTGAACAACGGCACCGTGCCGGCGCCGCGCTCCGTCGCCACCCTGAAGCGCGCAGCGCCGACCACCCGCACCGGCGCTTCGTTGCGCGGGCGCGTTTCGTGTGCCTGCATCGTCATGAGCGCACGCCGTCCTTCGGCCACGCGCCGGGTTCGCGAAACAGACGCCGCCCCGACGCACTCGCGCCGACGAGCAACAAGGACACGACGCCCGCGCAGATCAGATACCACGCCGGCACCATGCGCGATCCGCTCGCGTTGATGAGCGTGGAGACGGTCAGCGGCGCAAGCCCGCCGAACAGCGTCACGGCGATGTTGTAGGAGAGCGCGACGCCCATCGAGCGCGTGGCGGTCGGAAAGAGCTGCGTGAGCATGCCGGGATGCGCGCCGGACATCAGGCTGAGCACGACGGTCGCGATCATCTGCGCGGCGAACACGCGCTCCGGTGTGGGCGCGGCCAGCACCCACGAGAACAGCGGCCACGCGGCGCAGACCCACACCATGGTGATCGGAAAAAACAGTCGATAGGCGCCGAAGCGATCGGCGAGCTTGCCCGCCAGCGGATAGCCGACGATGCTGATGAGCCCCGACATCGCCGTGCCGAATAGCGCATTCCTCAGCGGCAGATGCAATTGCCGTTCGACATACAGCGGCATGTACGAATGCCATAGATAATTGGTTGCCGTACCGACGATGATGACGCCCATCGCGCAGAGCGCCGCATCGCCGCGTTCGCGAAAGAACGCACGCAAGGATTGACGCGGCGCGTTTCCGAGCCGTTCGCGCAGTTGCGCGAATTCCGGCGATTCGGCGACCTTGTGCCGGATGTAGAAGCCGACCGGGCCCACGAGCGCGCCGAGCAGGAAAGGCACGCGCCAGCCCCACGACATGAGCGCCTCGTGCGAAAGATGCGTCGTGAGCAGATAGCCGCACGACGACGACAGCAACAACGCCACGGCTTGCGAGGTCATCTGGAAGCTGCCGAAGAACATCTTGCGGCCGGGAGGCGCGTATTCGGTAAGCATGGCGGCGGCGGTGGCGAATTCGCCGCCCACGGACAGGCCTTGCAGCACGCGCGCGAGCAATACGAGCAGCGGCGCGGCGATGCCGATCGTCGCGTAGCCCGGCGTCAGGCCCATGAGCAGCGTGCTGACGGCCATCAGCAGAATCAGCGCGGACAGGGTCCTGCGCCGCCCATGCCGATCCGCCCACGCGCCGATCGCGATGCCGCCGAGCGGCCGCACGACGAAGCCGATCGCGAAGGTGGCCAGCGTCAGCGTGATCGACAGAAACCCGTTGCCCACCGGAAAAAACACGTGCGCGATGGTCTTCGCGAAGTAACCGTAAATCAGAAAATCAAACCATTCGAGCCCATTGCCGATGACCGACGCGAGCACCGCGCGCCGGACCTGCGAGTTCGTCAGCGGGCGCCCGGCGCTCACGGGCGTACCGGTGTCGAGCACGGATTGCATACGTCTCCCTGGATTTTTATCGTGTGGTTCCAGCTTATGAAGCGCCACGCCAAATGTAAAATACATATCGGATAGTACTGCCATATCCAATGCATATACATCGAGGCGATGAACCATGGAACTGCGTCACCTGCGGTACTTTCTCGCCGTCGCCGAAGAGCGGCAATTCACGCGCGCGGCGGCGCGGCTGCACATGCAGCAGCCGCCGCTCTCGCAGCAGATTCAGGAACTGGAGCAGGAACTGGGCTTCGCGCTTTTCTTGCGCCAGCCGCGCGGGGTGGAACTGACCGCGCCCGGCGAGGCGTTCGCCGAACATGCGCGCGGCGCGTTGCGCATGCTGGAGCAAGGCGTCACGCACGCGCGCCGGGTTGCGCAGGGTCGGGTGGGGCGCGTGCGTATCGCGCTGACGAGTTCCGCCGCGTTTCATCCGCTCGCGCCGGCCGCCATCCGCAACTTCCGCGAGCGCTATCCCGACATTGCGATCGAACTGAGCGAGATCAACGCGGCCGAGATCATCGAGATGATGTTGCAGGGACGCGTGGACGTCGCCATTCTGCGCAAGCCGATCGGGACGCCCGCCGAGCTGCGCTTCGAGTTGCTGGCGCAGGAGCGCATGCTGCTCGTGTTGCCGCTCGGGCACGCGTTGGTCGGCAAGCGCGCGATCTCGATGGATGCGCTCGTCGACGAGCCGTTCATCTTCGTGCGACGGCCGGGCGCACCGGGCATGTATGCCGATTTCATTCGCGCATGCGAGGCGCGCGGATATACGCCGCGTGTGGTCGATGAGGTGCCGCGCATGGTGACGGCCATCAATCTCGTCGCGGCGGGCGGCGGCATCACGCTCGTGCCGGCTTCCATGCAGCGTTATCAGCAGGAGAGCGTGCGCTATTGCCGGATCGTCGGGGATGAGGCGTTTCGCGCGCCGCTGCATCTGGTGACGCGATCGACAACGGAAAGCCCGGCGGCGGCGCGGTTCAGGACTACCGTGCTGACATTTCGCAATGGCAAAGGCGTGGAGCGCCGGTAGCGGGTCCGGCCGGGCGACCGTGCGGCGCGCCCAGACTAAGCCGCGCGCGCGGCTCGAACAAAGTCGCGAACCTTTTCTTCATCGACGGGATTCCACCACACGCCGCCCACCTTCAGCGAGCTGGCGACGATCACCGCATCCACGACCGAAAGAATCGCCGCGACGTTGTCCTGCGTGCAGCCGCTGCCCACCAGCAGCGGCAGATGCGTGGCCGCGCGAATCTGGCGCAGATAGTCGAGGCTGGCGGCATCACCGGTGCGTTGTCCGGTGGCGATGACCGCATCGGCATCGAAAAACTCGACATCGCGCACGAGCTCTGCGAGCGCACGGTCCGCGACGATCGCATGTGCGCCGTGCTTCACGTGGACGTCGGCAAAGACGCGTATGCCTTCCGCACGCAGCCGCGCCCGATAGCGCAACGCCCGCGCCGCCTCTCCTTCGATGAAGCCCTCGTTGGCCACATAGGCGTTCGCCCATTGATTAACGCGCACGAACGCGGCACCGCTCGCCGCGGCGATCGCGAGCGCCGGCACCGACGCATTGGCAAGCACGTTGATGCCGATGGGCAAACCGGTTTCGCGCGCGATCCTGTCCGCTGTCACGGCCATGAATGCGGACGTTTCCGGTCCGATGTCATCCGGCTTCGCGAACGGCACGTCGCCGTGATTCTCGATGATGAGCCCGTCGACGCCGCCCTGCGCATAGGCCCGCGCGTCGGAGAGCGCGGCTTCGTAGAGGGCATCGCTCGTGCCTCCGTCGAAGCGCGGCGCGCCCGGAAAGGCCGGACAGTGGACTACGCCGATCACGATGCCGCGTGCGCGGCCGAAGATGCGCTCGATGCTGTCGGTGCGTCCGCGTCCGACCACGTGTTGAGTGTTCATGAGAGTCCTGTCGACGAATCGTTCAGATGAAGCGAGCCAGTTCGCGCATGCGGCGGCGATCCGGAAAGCTCGCGCGCGTGCCGTGGCGGCCGACCACGAAAGCGGCCACGGACATCGCGTGGGGCAGCACGTCGCGAAGCGGCAGACCGCGCGCAAACCCTGCCACGAGCGTGCCGCAAAGCGCATCGCCTGCGCCGACCGTGTCCACGGCGGTCACGGCCAAGGCCGGCACGTGATCGACGCGGCCTTCGCCACGGCACCACACCACGCCGTTCGCGCCCAGCGTGACGAGCACGTCCGTTGCGCCATCGGCGTGCAAAGAGCGCGCCGCGCGTCGCGGATCCGGCTCGCCGGAAAGCGCAGCCGCTTCGACGCCGTTGACCACGAGCACGTCCACGTCGGGCAGCAGTGGCTTGACATCGAACTGCACCGGACCCGGATTCAGCAGCGTATGCCGGTTGCCGCGACGCGCCTCGCGCAAGAGCGTGGCCGTGACCGCTCGCGAGAGATTGCCCTGCAGCACGATCCAGTCACCCGCCGCGCTCACGGCGTCGAGCGCGGCCGCATCCGGTGCGTAGGCGCTGGCGGCGTCGTTGCGCGTGACGATCGTGTTTTCGCCGGCGGCATCGACGGTGACGATCGACAGATCCGTCGCGCAGTCGAGTTGCGCGATGTGCCGCGTGTCGATGCCCTCCGCTTCGAGCATCGCGACGATGCGCGCGCCGTCCGCATCGCTCCCGACAGCGGCGAGCAGCGTGACCTCGGCGCCCGCGCGCGCCGCGATCACGGCCTGGTTCGCGCCCTTGCCGCCGAAATCGAGCATGCTGCCGAGCGCGAGCGACGTCTCGCCGGGCTTGGGCAGCGACGCGACGCGCAGCGTCAGGTCGACGGCGGCGTTGCCGACCACGCAGACGCGCGCACCGCTCATGATCGCGTCACCCAGTCGTCGAGAATCGCGCGATACAGTTCCACGGCCGCGCGCAGCCGATCGACGCGGCAGTACTCGTCGGTCTTGTGCGCGAGATCCGGCTCGCCCGGCCCGAGGATGATCGTCGGCGGCCACGCCGTCGCCGGTTTCAGCACGGCCGCGTCGGTGAAAAAGCGTGCGGTGCGCGGCGCGGATGGCGCATCGTCGAACGGACGGGCCAGCTCCATCACGCGCGCGATCCAGTTGTCCGACGGCTCCGAGTACACGGGCGGCAGATCGATGATCGGCGAGAGGTCGATCGCGCCGAGCCGATTCCGCAGATGCGAACACACGGAACCGTGCTCGATTCCCGGCACGGTGCGGATATCGACCGTGAACTCGGTGTGATCGGGCACGGAGTTGATGTTGAGGCCGCCGCGTATCGTGCCGACGTTGAGCGTCGGCGTGCCCATCGCCTCGTGTGCGGGGCCGACTTCGAAATCCCACAGCTTCGCGAGCGCGTCGGAGGCGATGCGGATCGCATTCACGCCCTGATCGGGCATCGCGCCGTGCGCGGTCACGCCGCGCGCCACGCCCCTGAGCCACAGCGCGCCCTTGTGGCCGAACAGCACGCGGTTCGCGCTCGGCTCGCCGACGATCAGCGCGCCGAGCGACTGCAACAGCTCGGGCCGATCGGACGAGAGCGCCTGCGCGCCGTCGCAGCCGGTCTCCTCGCCGCCTGTCAGGATCAGATGCACGCCCGAGCCGCGCCGCAGCGTGTCGATCGACCCGGCGCATGCGGCGACGAACGCGGCGATGCCCGCTTTCATGTCGCTGGCGCCGCGTCCGTACAGCAAGCCGTTGTCGATTTCCCCGGCGAAGGGATCGTGCGCCCAGGGCGCCGAACCGAGCGGCACGACATCGAGGTGCCCGGTGAAGCCGAGCGGCGAACCGACGGCCGTGCCCGCAAGCCGCGCGACGAGATTGAAGCGCCGCTCGCCGAACCCGTGCAGCGTGACCTCGAAGCCGATGCGCGCGAGCAGGCCCGCGAGATGCCGCGCGCATGCTTCTTCGTCGCCCGGCGGATTGACCGATTGAAAAGCGACGAGCTCGCGCGTGAGTGCGACCGGATCGAGGAACGTCATGCTGCGCGCGCCTCGGTCAACCAGTCGAGGCAGTTGCGCCACAGCCGCGCATAACCATCCCAGGCGGAAAACTCCGGCGGCAGCCAGTGCACCGACATGTCGCTCGTCCATGCGAGCGTGCGCCCCGCGCCATGCCGGCCCGCCACGAGCAACGGATGATCCGTGTCCGGCACGGTCGCGATGAGCGTCGCGCCAGGCTTAAGCTCGACCTCGTTATAGCCGAGCAGATGCGGCCACTGCGCGCCGAGCCCATCGATCACCGGATGCTGCGCGACGATGCGCGGCGTGAATCCTTCGGGCACTTCGACGCGATCATCCCAAGGCAGGCATTTGACGGGCAGCGCGTCCTCGACCGGCGTATTGCGAAAGCGCGCGCTGCCGTTGATGCCCTGAAAGCTCAGATACCCGCCGATCATCATCAGGCCGCCGCCCGCCTCCACATATTCGCGCAACAGTTTCAGGCGGTTCGGCGTGCGCTTGCTATGCGCCCACGTATCCGGATGCAGCAAGAGCGTATTCGCGCCGATGTCGGACAGGATGATCGCGTCGTAGGCCTGCAGGCCTTCGAGCGTCGCCGGGAATCGTGTCTGCGCGTCGTGGCTCGGCATGTGCGTGACCGCGTAGTCGGAGTCCCTGAACAACGCGAGGAACTGCTCCGAGCCGGTGTGATACGTCACCGACGCGAACAGATCGAAGCCCTTCACGTGCGTGGCCGTGCTGGTCCAGGATTCTCCGGCGAGCAGGACGTTCTTCGTCATTCCGTTTCTCCGTTGGCCGCGGGCCGCTTGTCGTTCGCCCGCGCGATTGAATCTGTCACGCCGGATGCCGTTCCGAGAACACGCGGGCGGGATTGGTCACGAGCATGGTTTCGATCTGCGCGTCGGTCACGCCGTGGCGCTTCAGCCTCGGCACGAAATGCTCGAGGAGGTAGCCATAGCCGAATCCGCCGTAACGCGTGAGCATCATCTTGAGGAACACGTCCTGCGAGAGCAGCAGATTGCCGATGAAACCCGCGTCGATCAGCGCACGGATCGCGCGCGCGTTCTCTTCGTCGGAAGGCGATTGCGCGTCTTCGTCGGCGTAGTAGTAGTCCATGCCGATCATGTCGTACTCGAGCCACGCGCCGCGCCGCGCGATCGAATGCTGATACTCGATGTCCGCATGGCTCGGGTTCATGTGACACAGCACCGTGTGCGCAAGATCGGCGCCTTCGCGCTCGACGATATCCAGCACGCGATGGCCGTGCCGCACCCATCCCGGCAGATGCACCGACAGCGGCACGCGCGTGGCCGCGCTCGCGCGGGCGGCCGCGCGCAGCGACTTTTCCTCCTCCGCCGTGAACGCGGCCGACACGCCGATTTCGCCGATGAGCCCCGCGATCACGTCGGGTTTGCGCTCCGCGCCGCCGACTTCGAAGATCATCTGCTCAGCGAGCTCGTCGATGGATCGGTCGCGCACGTAAGCGGGATGCGAAGGTTCCAGATAGAACCCCGTCGACATGACGATGTTCAGGCCGGTGCGCCGCGCAATGCGCTGCAGCGCGAGCGGATCGCGCCCGATGCCGAGATTGGTCGGATCGACGACCGTCTTGCCGCCGAGCTCGCGGAACTTCATCAGCTCCTCGGCGGCGGCGTCGACGTCGAACAACTGGCAGTTGTCGCGGTTCATCAGCGGGTTCATGCGCAGCGCGCCGAGAATGCCGACATGCACCTTCTGCTCGCCGATGTGCCGCTGGCTGCAACACGCGGGCGCGACCCACTTGCCGGAGGCGTCGATCAGGATGTGCTCGTGCATCAGCGTGATGCCCATGGCCTCGACGGGAATCGGGCCGAGCACCGTCATCACCTGGCCGCTGCCGACGCCGACAGGCAGCGTCGCCGCATGTCCGAACACCGGTTTCGAAGCTGTCATGGCTCAGCCCTTCTTGCGCCGCTGGGGCGAGAAGATCCGCGTGTTCAGCCAGATTGCGAACAGCATGATGGCTCCCTGGATGATCTGCGTATAGAACGGCGACACATGGATCAGGATCAGCCCGTTGCCGAGCACGGCGATGGTCAGCGCGCCGAGAAAGGTGCCGAGAATCGTGCCGCGCCCGCCGAAGAGATTGGTGCTGCCGAGCACGACCGCGGCGATCACCGCGAGCTCGAAGCCGACGCCCTGATTCGACGAACCGCTGCCGAGCCGCGCGGTCGTGATGAGGCCCGCGAGCCCCGCCGCCACGCCGCTCAGCACATAGACCCTGATGATCACGCCGCGCACGTTGACACCCGCGCGCCGCACGCCTTCCGCATTCGTGCCGATGCCGATGATGTAGCGCCCGAAGCGCGTATGCCGCAGCACGACCCAGCCGGCCAGCATCACGGCGACCGCGATCACGGCGGGCAGCGGCAGGCCGAACAGCCACTCGCGGCCGAGCGCGACGAACCAGCCGTTGCTGTCGACGGGAACGGAATAGCCCTGCGTGATGAGCAGCGCCGCGCCGCGCACGATCGACAGCGTGCCGAGCGTGACGATGAACGCGGGCATGCCCGCGATCGCGATGAAGTAGCCGTTGACGAGGCCGATCAGCCCGCCGAGCACGAGCCCGCCGATCAGCACGAGCGTGTCGGGCGCGCCCGCATGCAGCGCGATGGCCGCGAGCGCGCCGACGAACGCGAGCGTCGAGCCGACGGAAAGATCGATGCCGGCCGTGGTGATGACGAGCGTCATCGTCGTGGCGACGATCAGGAGCGGCGCGCTCTGCCGCAGCACGTTCAGCAGGTTGCCGGTCGTGAGGAAGGTGTCGGTGGAAATGGTGAACGCCACGACGCAGATCACGAAGAAGGCCGCGATGCTCGCGACGCCGGCGTGATGACCCAGCCGGTGCGACAGCGAAAGCGTGGGCCGCGCGGGAGATTCGGAAGACACGGTCGTACCCATGATCAGTGTTCGGCGTGTGGGCGCGCGGAGCGCGCGTTGAACTTGTGGCCGACGATCAGATCGACGATCTCCTGCAGATTCGTCTCGCCGATAGGCCGGTCCGCGATGGCGTTGCCTTCGTACATCACCGTGATGCGGTCGCAGACGAGAAAGAGATCCTGCAGCCGGTGGCTGATCAGAATCACGCTGACGCCGCGCGCGCTCACCGTGCGCACGAGTTCCAGCACCGCCTCGACCTCGGCGACCGCGAGCGCGGCCGTCGGCTCGTCCATGATCAGCACTTTCGGATCGAACGAGACCGCGCGTGAAATGGCGATCGCCTGACGCTGCCCGCCCGACAGGTTCTCGACATCGAGCTTCGTATCGGGAATGCGGATGCCGAGGCCATCGAGCATGTCGCGCGCGTCGCGATGCATCTTCGCGTGATCGAGCGTCGGCACGCCGAGCACGCGGCGCATCGGCTCGCGGCCGAGGAACAGGTTGCCGGCGACGTCGACCGTATCGCACAGCGACAGGTCCTGATAGACCATCTCGATGTGATGCGCGCGCGCATCGCCGGGATCGTTGAAATGGACCGTCCTGCCGTCGATCTCGATCGATCCGCTGTCGGGCACGACCGCGCCCGACAGCACTTTCGACAGCGTCGACTTGCCCGCGCCGTTGTCGCCGACGAGGCCGAGCACCTCGCCCGGCGCGACGTCGAGATTCACGCCGCGCAAGGACTGAATCGCGCCGTACTGCTTGGTGATGCCGCGCATGCGCACGCGCAGCGGCGCGGCCTTGTCTGCACTCGTCATCTGCCTGCTCCCGGTTTGCTCTCGATGGCGACGATGCTTACTTGAACACGCTGCGATACTTCGCGACGTTCGCCTTGGTGACGATCGTCACCGGCACGGAAATGTTCTTCTCGACCGGCTGCTTCGCGATCAGCTTCAGCGCCGCGTTCACCGCCGCCTTGCCTTCGCCTTCGGGATCCTGCTGCACGACGGCCATGACGAACCCCTGATCGATGCCCTTGATGGCCTGCGCGCTCAGATCCCAGCCGAAAATCTTCACGCGGTCCGTCGCGCCCTGCGCCGCCACGGCCGCGACCAGACCGATCAGCGCGGGTTCGCCGGTCGCATAGACCACCTGCATGTTCGGATTGCCGGAGATGAGATTCTCGGCGGCCGTCTGCGCCTGGTCCTGCACGTTCTGACCGTCGACGGTCGAGACGATCTTCGCGTTGGGCGCGCTCGCAAGACCGGTCTTGAAGCCGTCCAGACGCACGTTCTGGATATACGAGTTCAGCGCGCCGACGACGCCCACGCTCGCCTTGCCGCCCAGCGACTTCCTGATGTAATCCGCCGTGTACGTGCCGATGTCCTTGCCGACCTTGAGATTGTCGACGCCCACTTGCACGTCGTTGTCGCCGTTTACGATGGCATCGATCGTGACGACCGGAATGCCGGCTTTCTTCGCCTCGGTGATCGCGGGCTTGATGCCGTTCACGTCGATGGCGACCACGAGCAGCGCATCGACCTTTTGCTGGATGTACGTCTCGATCGCATTGTTCTGGGCGTTCGGGTCGTTGTTCGAGTTGAAGATGGCGAGATCGACGCCGGCGGCCTTCGCGGCCTTTTGCGCGCCCTCGTCCATCTGGGTGAAGAACAGCGCTTCCTGATTGATCTGGACCAGCGCGATCTTTTTCTTGTCCGCGGCGTGCGCGGTGCCTGACAGCGCGATCATCGATCCGGCGGTCAGCACGGCGACCGTCGACATGATCCGGCGGAACATCTTGGCGTTCATCGACTTCCCCTCCATCGCAAAGGCGCAGGAACGAGCGCTTCGTTCGGCTGGTCCCGGCATGGGTGAAACTTCAGAACAGGCGCAGAAGATGACCGCGCCCCGCTTTGTAAACCGGTTTACTTAAGGTACTGCCGCTCACCGGCCGATGTCAACGGGTCAAAAAATAAAATTTGCGGGGGCCTTACCGCGCGCGCGGCGGCGCAACCGAAGCGCGTTCGATCAGACGAACCGGGAGACGCCGGACGGTGGCCGGCGCATCGCCCGACAGGCGTGCGAGCAGCATGTCGACGCCCGTGCGGCCGAGATCGCGCGCGGACTGGCGCATCGTGGAAATCGGCGGCATGAGGAGGCTCGCGAACTCCATGTCGTCGAAGCCGACGATGGACATATCGCGCGGAACGCTGATTTCGCGATCGCGCAGCGCTTCGAGCATGCCCACCGCGAGATAGTCGCTCGCCGCGAAAATGGCCGTGGGCGGCGACGGCAGCGCGAGCAGTTCGGCAAGCGCCGTGGCCCCGAACTCGCGCTCGTAGGAGCCGAAGCGCACGAGCGATTCATCGAACGCAATGCCCGCCTGCGCGAGCGCGCGCCGATAGCCCTCGCAGCGCTCCTGCACGGTGAAAAGGCCGCGCGGTCCGCTGACATGACCGATGCGCCGATGTCCTGCCTGAAGCAGATGCTGTGTGGCGAGATACCCGCCCTGCACGTTGTCGACGAGCACCTTGGGCACTTCGGCGCCCGGCACGTCTTCGTCGATGATCACGATATTGCGGCGCTTGCCGATCAGCGCGCGCAGCGAGCCGTCGTCCGGGCGATTCGATACGAGGATCAGCCCGTCGAGATGCTGCGTGTCCAGCCAGCCGACATACAACGACTCGCGATCGAGCTGATTGCGCGTGATGCACAACGAGAGCCCGTAGCCGTGCTCGGACGCGGCGAGTTCGACTTCATCGGCGATTTCGGCGAAAAAGGGATTGGCGACGTCGGGCATCGCGAGGCCGATGGTTTCGCTGCTGCCAAGGCTCAGGCGCCGCGCGAGGCTGTTCTGCCGATAGTTCAGTGCAACGATGGCAGCGTCGATGCGTTCGGCGGTGTCCGGCGGCAAGGAGAGGCTGCCATTCAGGTAGCGCGATACGGTGGCTTTCGAAACCTTGGCGTACTCCGCGACGTCGCGAATCGTGGACACTTTCGGCACAGCGGGTTCCGGAAGGTGAAAGCCTCAGTGTAACGCGGCTTCAGAGCGCTCCGATCACGAGCGCCCCATGCCAGGCTGTTCATCCGGCGCGACGGGCCGGTGTCGAGCGGCAAGCCCGTCATCTGGCAACGACCGCTTCCCCGACTTCCTCCCGATGAGGCCTGGCGCACAACACCAGAACACCGCCAATCAGTCCGCAGCACGCCAGCACCGAAAACGCGAGCTGGAAGTCGCTGCCTTTGCCCGAAAGCAGGCCGACCAGAACCGGACCGACGAACCCGCCGACGAGATTGCCGATCGCGCCGATGAGCGCGGTGCCGACGATCGCATCCGCGGCGGGAAGCAGTTCCGTCACGTAAGTGAAGATGAGCGGCAGGAACATCTCGAGGAAGAAGCCCATTGCGGTGAACAGCGACATTCGCAAGGCGAGCGACGTCGGCGGCACGTTCGCCGCGATCAGCAAGAGCAGGCCCGCGATGAGGATCGGCACGCCCGCATGCAGCCGCCGCTCCTGATGACGGTCGGAACTGCGCGTCGAGACCAGAATGCCGACGATGCACGCCGCCCACGGCAGCGCCGACAATATCCCGACTTCCACCGGTCCCAGCTTTTGTGACGCCGCGATCGAAGTCGGCAGCCAGAGCATGAACCCATAGACCACGAGATTGATGAGCGAAAAGCCGCCCGCGAGGAACCATGTCGCTTTCAGCGAGATGACCCGCCGAATGCCCGAATGGGAGGTCACGCCCTTGAACGAGGCCTGTTCTTCCGCGAGCGCTCTCGTCAAACCCCGCTTTTGTTCATCCGTGAGCCAGCGCGCGGAGGAAATGCTCTTCGGGATGCTGAACCACCAGACCGCGGCCCAGATCCACGCGGGCAAGCCCTCGACGATCATCATCACGCGCCAGTCGTGATGCGCCAGCAGAAAACCCGAGACCGGCCCCGCCAGCAGCGCGCCCAACGGCGAACTGACCACCCATAGCCCGAATGCCTTGCCGCGCTCCGCTCTCACGAACCACGCCGCCGTCAGACTCGAGGCCGCTGCCCACACGGGACCTTCCGCCACGCCGAGCACGAGCCTCACCGCCAGAAGCTCGTTCAGGTTTCGGACGAGGCCTGTCGCCATCGCGGCGGCGCCCCAGCATATCAGGCTCACCATGACGACCCGGCGCGCGCCGTATCGGGACACGAGCCATCCACCGGCAAGAAAGGTGATGACATAGCCCCAGAAAAAGATGCCGCCCACCAGACCCGCATGCGTTGCATCGATGCCCAGATCGCGACGGATCGATGGCAGCGCGAGTCCGATATTGGTTCTGTCGAAGTACGAGATCGTGTACATCAGGAAGATGACCATCACGATCCTGATCCAGCGCGCGGAGCCTGACGAATTCACTCTCGCGAAGCCTGCTTCCTCCATGGTTCGTCTCCTGTGTGTCTCATATGGTTAGGTGCGTCCTGCGGTTGCGACTAGGCTGCTCGTTGCTCCTTGCCGGCTTCCGCCTCGAGATCGGTCCAAAGCTGTTTGACGAGGCCTTTCAGCATCGACGCTTCTTCCCAGCGATCCGAAAGCTCGTAGCCGTTGCAATCGGTCATTGCGTACTCCTTCGGCCCGAGTTCGCAGAGGAACGTCAGCACGGCATCATCCGGAGCGCGCCGGCGCCAGCTTTCGAAGCCGTACTTCCACCACGCGAGGAACAGGTCCAGCCATTCCTTGTGATGCGCAAAGCTGATTTGCAGCTGAATCTGTTCGCGGCTCGCGACGCGCCCATGGAAGCCCCAGCTGTTGTCGAGAATGCGCCGGACGTGCCGGTCGTCTTCCTCGCACACCGGCCATGCGAACTCGCGTCCCACCACGTAATGCGAGATGTCGCCCGTCAAGCGCAGGTCCGGAAAGCAATCCAGCAGCCGCAGCGTGAAGAGCAGATCGGTCGTCATCCGGTTGCGATGCGTTTCGATGTGAACGGCGATTCCGGAATCGTGCGCAAGGCGCCGCCAGCCTTCGATCAGGGGAATGCATTCCTCGATCGAGTACGGCCTGACGTCGGGCTGAAGATTGATGTGATCGGCGCCGAGCTCCTGAACGTGCTCGATGATCGGCTTCAGTTCATCGACGCTCTTCGGATAGCACTGCGCCTGCCACGTCAGCCCGTATTCCTTCAGCGTTCGCGTGACGTCCCGCGCGAAGGCGTAGTCGAAGAAGCGCACGCCCGCGCCGTCGAAGCCCGCGTCCCGAATCATGCGTAGCTGCTCGTCGAGCGGCCACTCCACCCCGTCCGGCCGCCGGCGCTCCATCGCCCACAGCGACTGATACACCTTCAACTGCTGCATGAGGTCTCCCGAAGTCGCGCGATGAGGCGAGCGCACAAGCGCGCGCTACGTCGCCGCAGCCGTCGCCGTCGTTGCGAAGAAGCGGTTCTTGAGCGAGGCCTGGTTTTCGTAGATCGATCCCTGCTTGGGCGCGGGCGGCAACGGCATGATCACCGGCACCTGTTCCACGCGCGGCGTGATGGTGGGCTCGCCCGCGATGATCCGCTCGTCGAATGCTTCGAGCGACCTGAGTTGTCCGGGACCGTCGAGAAGCGGCCAGGCATCGGCGGCGGCGACTTCGTACAGCAGCAGGCGGCGCGGATGATTCGACGTGTTTTCCGCGGAGCCGTGGATGGTCCGCGCATGATGAATCGAAAACGAGCCCGCCTTGCCCGTGCACGGTACCGCCCTGGCGAAATCGACATCGCACGTCGTGGGGTCCATCGCGCCGCAGAAGTAGCCGTCCGTGTGATGGCTGTAGACCTTGCCCTTGTGGCTTCCGGGCAGCACGAGAAGCGGGCCGTTCTCGAGTTCGCAATCGTCGAGCATCACGCCCACGGCGAGCACGTCCTCGTTGGTGTGCGGATAAAAGGCCCAGTCCTGATGCCATTCGACGGGATCGCCGACATGCGCTTCCTTCAGATTCAGCTTCGTGTTGCGCACGCGGAGATTCGGCCCGAGCAGACTCTTCAGCGCGGCGATGAGTTGCGGATGCGTGAGCGCCTCCATGAACACGGGATCGACCTTGATCGGATCCTTGATTCGCCTCACGCGCGGGCGTTCGGCCGTATGCGACGGCGCGAGATCGAAGACGTCGTCCGACGCCCTGATCGAGCGTGATTTCTCGACGAGTTCGTCGGTCACCTTGCGCATCCGCTGCACGAGGTCGGGACTGAAGACATCGGTGACGACGACATAGCCGTCGGTCCTGTACTGCTCTACCTGCTCCTTCGTAAGCACGTTTTGTCTCCTGTTCGATGGGAGCGCTCCCATTCGCTGGTGCCTCCATGCGCGATTTGCACGATTTCCGCACTGCATCAGTGTTCAAGCGCTATGTGCGCGCTCCCATTCAAAGTAAAGTGTATCTTTCCGGGTGTCAAGCGAGCATTTTTCGTTTCGCTCGCGCGTTTTCCCTAGTGCCAACAAGAATCCAGGACCATGAAAAGAAGCGACACCGCGCCCGAAGGCACCCTGCTGCCCCGCCCGACGATGGAAGACGTCGCACGTGAGGCCAATGTCGGCCGCATGACAGTATCGCGCGCGTTGAATCAGCCCGAACTCGTGTCGCCCGAATCGCTCGCCGCGGTGCATGCCGCCATCGAACGACTGGGTTATGTGCAGAACCTCAACGCCGGAAGCCTGGCTTCGAACAAGTCACGCATCGTCGGCGCGGTCATTCCTACCATCGAGCATCCGTTCTTCTCGGACACCATCAGCGGGCTGTCTCAGGCGCTGGCGGTCAAGGGCTATCAGTTGCTGCTCGGCCAGTCCAATTACGATTCAGCCGAGGAGTTGCGCCTGTTCGATGCGTTCGTCGGACGGCGCGTCGACGGCATCATGCTCATTCGCACGTCCACGCCCGCCGACCTGGTGAACCGGATTCGACGATGCGGCGTGCCCGTCATCGAAGCATGGGACACGTCGAACGATCAGATCGATATGCGCATCGGCTTTTCTCATCGCGAAGCGGGCGCGGCGGTGGCGCGCTATCTCGCCGGGAAAGGCCGCCGCTACCTCGGTTATCTGGGAAGTGTCGATGTCCGCTCGTCGGCCCGGTTGCAGGGGCTTCGCGCCGGCGCGAAAGAAAGCGCAATTCCCAAGGTCGAGGCGGTCATGCAGAACAGGCCATCCGGCATCAACGATGCTCCGCGGCTGCTCGCCGATCTGCTCGAACGCCGCCCCGAGCTCGATGCCGTGTTCTGCTCCAGCGACATGCTCGCGGCGGGCGTACTCTTCGAATGTCAGCGGCGCGGGATTCGCGTGCCCGAGGATATCGCCCTCATGGGTTTCGTCGATCTGCCGATCGCGGCGGCGACTCATCCGGGCATCACGACCATTCGTGTCCCTTCGCTCGAAATCGGCAAGCTCGCCGGAAAGATGTTATTGGACTTTCTGGACGGGAAGCGCCCCGCCAATCCGCGAATCGATCTCGGCTTCACGATCGTGGAGCGAGGAAGCACATGAGGCGAGCAGCGCTTCGCGCATCCGTGATTCTTCGATGGCGATCATGCAGGGGAAGATCGTCCTGCTGGCGAGCGTGAGCGTTTCGTACAGGCTTTCTTGCCGACCGATACTTAAGATCGTGACTTCCGCATACGGCAAGCCGGCAAAATCGAAAGTATTTGCACCGCGCCGGCGCTGTTCTGTTGCGGCATACCCCGAACACGTCAGGCGACCGGGTATCCACCAACTTATGCACGCAACGACATTCCTATAATCAAGCATTGCTCAAACGGTGCCGCCACCTTGAGAGATCACCTGGATCAAGCCGTCGAACTTCCCTGGCGGCGTTGCCGGAAAGACGGCACGGCGACAGTATCTCGCCGGCCACCCGAAATGCATGCGAACAAACTTGCCACGGCGTGTACAGATCGCGATCATGGACGCGCTGCCGAACAACACAATGAACAATCGGTCATACCACGGAGCCAGCCATGCGATATCTATCCCTTGAGCAACAGAAAGACCCACTGCTTCTCGTCGCCCGAGTGCTGCTGATGATTCTCTTCGTCCTGTTCGGCTGGCAGAAGCTGATCGGCTTTTCCGGCACCGTTTCCTACATGACGTCAGTGGGCGCGCCGGCTCCGACGTTCTCGGCAATCATCGCGGTCGTGATGGAACTCGTGGTCGGCATTGCCATCGTCCTCGGCCTCTTCACACGGCCGCTTGCGCTGCTCCTCGCGCTCTATACGCTCGGCACGGCCCTGATCGGGCATCACTACTGGACGATGGAGGGCGCGGCACGATATGCAAACACGATCAACTTCTACAAGAACATCAGCATCATGGGCGGCCTGATCCTGCTGTCCATTACGGGGCCGGGGAAGTACTCGTTCGACCGAAGATAGAACGTTCCGTGACAGCGCGTACCCGATCGATTTGCATTGCATGCGCTTTGCGTGTGCCGATCTTGCAGGACATGTCCGAACCTGCCTGATATCTCATCCACCCGATAGCCAGGGATCACGACTCGTCGCGCTTGCCGGTACGCGTCGGACGCGTCAGCAGGAACGGCGCGCGGATCGCCTGTCGATCGTGCATCCAGCCAGACCTGGCCGCCGACTTACACGCACTACGCGCGCGTGATCGACGCGATCGCCGCGCGCAAGCCGCGCGCGCTCTTCGTCGACATCCTGTTCATCGACCGGCGCAACGATCCGGCGATCGCGCGGCTGGCGCAAGGCGTTTGCGCGGCTGCGAGCAGCGGCGTGCCGGTCTATCTCGCCGCCGATCTCGAAGCGGGCGGCGTCGCGCTACGTCCCGAACTGCTGAATGCGCGCGATGCGCATGGCGCGCCGTGCGTGCAGCCGGTCGGCGTCACGTTTCATTCCGATGAACGGCGACAGGTGGAAGCGCCTGCGGTCGATCGAGTGGTCGGCGTCCGCGGCCTGCATCGCCGGCTTGCTGCTCGAGCTGTCGGGGACCGCCGGCGCGGCCGTCGATCAGAGCACGCCCCTTGTCACCGCAACCGACCGTCCGACGGTCGCGCTCTATGCGCGCCCCGACAGCGGCGCGCAGACCGCCACGCGTAGCGCCGAACGGTTGCGCTGCCGCTGCCGCTGCCGATCGTCGCCGAACAGGGCGATTTCGTGCAGGTCGTGCTCGAGGGCAACCGCACAAGGCTGTCGCTGTACGACGTCGCGCGCGATCGCGCCGGGAACTACTGCAAGAAATCGGCACACCGCGAACCGACGACGACGGCGTCGACGCGCGGCATCGGCGACATCTGCCGCTGATGACCGCCGCGCCGGCCGCGCGCTGCACGCGCGTGGGCGATCGTCGTCGCATCGTGCGTAGCGTCGTCCATTCGGCGCACGCGGCAGCGCCCGTGGCGGAAAGCGCGCAGGGAGACGGGGCGCGCGTCGCGCTCGTCATTGGCAACGCGGCCTATCGCGCAGCGGATCGCCTGGCCTCGCCGAACGCGGATGCGCAGCTCGTCGCCGATGGGCTGCGCACGCTCGGCTTCGCCACCGAGACCGTCTTGAACCAGACGCGCACGCAGATGCTCGACGCACTCGAGCACTTCAGCCAGCGCGCGAGCCACGCATCGATCGCGTTCGTTTATTACGCGGGACATGGCTTCGAGAGCGCCGGCGCAAACTATCTGGTGCCGGTCGACATACCGGTGCCGATCCACGACGTCACGCTTGCGGATCGGCAGCGCAGCGCGGTCTCGCTGCGCTATGTGCGCAGCACCGCGAGCCGCGGTGAGCCGCGCTGCTGACGGAGCGCCGTTCGGTTGCCACGACGATCGTGCAGGTTTCGAACGATACGCCGACCAAGGCGGCACTGGATGCCCTTGCCGTCAGCGGCGCGGCGGAGATCGTGCGAATGTCGCAGGGTTGATCGCGATATGCGCAAGCGCGTGAGGGCTGTGGGGCGGGGCCGAGTATGACGTCGAAAGCTTGCTCCGCGCTTTGATGCAGCGTCCGGCGCGTTTCGACCCGGCGCCGCCGTTCGGTCGCGCGCGGAAGACACGGCCGTTCCCAGAGACATTGCGGCCATTCAGACGGATTCCAGTCATTGCGGAAGCCGTTACTCAACTCCCCCCCGACGGCCTATGCGCGGAGCTAGTCATTTGAGCGGTCCAACGACTCATCGTGACACTTCTCGATGCGTTGGTGGGCAGTACCTTTGATCAGAGACCGCGCTGCCTGTTGACTGCGAAAGGCAGCTTCGGGGGCTTACTTCTGATAACCCGCCTGCTTAACAGCTCGATCGGCGGCGGCGTTGCCTGCCTTCAGTGCGGCGTCCAGACTGGTTTGCCCAGCAACGACGCCCGCAATCGCTTGCCCCACCACGGTCCCGAAAGACGGGAACTCTGGAATCCCTACGAATTGAATCCCGTTGTACGGCACTTTCTCGAGCGACGGGTCGTTCGGGTCGGCCGATTCGATGGCTTTCAATACAAATTCTCCGAACGGAACAGCCTGCTTGTACTCGGGACGTGCGAAAGTCGACTTCCTGCTCGGAGGAATGGATGCCCAACCCTCGTCCTTTCCAACCATCTCGATGTACTGTTTCGACGTTGCCCATGTAATAAACTTTTTCGCGGCATCCTGCGCCTTCGAGGTCTTGGGGATCGCGAGTGACCACGACCACAGCCAATGCGACCCCTTCGGCGTCACCGCAACCGGGGCCGCAGCGAAGCCTATCTTGTCCGCCACTTTTGACTGTGCCTTGTTGTAGAGCGTCCCCGCGGCGGCCGTCGCATCTATCCACATCGCGCACTTCCCGGACGACATCAGCGTCAGGTTCTCGTTGAACCCGTTCGAGCTGGCGCCGGGCGGCCCGTCTTTCTTCAAGAGATCTGCATAGAAGCTGATCGCCTTGTGCCACTCCGGCGTATCGATCTGCGCTTTCCAGTTCTCATCGAACCAGCGCCCACCGTAGGTGTTCACCACTGTCGACACATACGCCATGTTTTCACCCCAACCTGCCTTCCCGCGCAAACAGATGCCATACTGACCGTTTGGCTTATCGGTGAGTGTGTCGGCGAATTGCTTGATCTGGTCGTAAGTCGGCTGATCCGGCATCTTGAGCCCAGCTGCCTGAAACAGATCCTTTCGATAAAACGTCATTGAGCTCTCGACATAGAACGGGAGCGCGTAGAGCTGACCATCGTACGAAAGGCCGTCGCGCGCCGTCTTGACCACGTCGTCGAGATCGTAATCGGGCGGCAGATTGGTCATCGGCACCAGCCAGCCGCGCTTGCCCCACTGCGGCGCTTCGTACGTACCAATTGCAACCACGTCAAACTGGCCGCTGTTCGTGGTGATATCGGTCGTCGCCCGCTGACGAAGCACATTTTCCTCAAGGATCACCCAATTCAGCTTGATATCGGGGTTCGCCTTCTCGAAGCTTGCGGAAAGCTTCTTGAGCTCCAGCATGGCCGGACCGTTGAGAGTAGCGATGGTGACATTTGCCGCGCTGGAAAGTTGTGCCGTGCAAGCCGAAAAGCCAGCAAACGCAACCTTGAGAACCAGCGCGCGACGCATTGAGCTTTTCATTTTCATGACAGTCGCTCGATCATGTTCGCCTTTGTTTCAGGCCGCGATGCTCAGATCGGCTCGGTGGCGACGGAAAGCTCGCGAAGGCGGACTCGGCCGGCCTGCGGCGCACAGGGGATCCACTCTGATTGTAGCTTCTCGACAGTAAAACGTAAGGAAAACTGAGACGGTTGTGTAAAGCGCTCACAGACTCGGGAAGAACTGCACGGTGCGCGCCTTTCGTATTCGACTTTTTCGAAGTGCCAACCAAGCAATTAGATCGCGGTCGCCCCGACGATCGCGTCGGCGCGACCTATTGCTTCGGGCTCTTTGGAGGTCGTAGCCGACATTCGAATGTCCGTCGGTAAACTCGCGATAATGGCCGCTGTTGGCCGACACCCGAAGTCCACCGTCTCCCCCGGCGACAGACGGGCCTCCCTCGATTGCATCTGTCGAGTTGCAAGGCGCCGCGCCGGCGCCACACAGCGACGCATTGGTTCGCTGCCTCCGAATCCTCTCGGGCAAGGCTTTTCCGGCATGCGCCATATCAAGCTCGGCCGATGGTGGCAGCCTTCGTGAAAGGCGCCTGCCCCATTCGCCAGCCGCAATGTGCCTGGCACACAGCCAGTCAACCAACCGAGGGAAAACCCTAGCCATTCATTCCCACCTCATGGGAATCTCATTTTTGTCCAGCGGGAGCGAAGTGGCATCCTACCGGTCATCGATCCAGTTCCTCCGGCTCAAGATCACGTGAATCAGGAATCAAGCGTCACCGGAGCCGAGCGCCTGCTGCTCGTGCTGACCGCACTCGCCAGCCACGGCAAGGCCATGTCCGTGAGGGACATGCTCGGGGCGACCGGTCTCGCGCAAAGCACGCTTTACCGCCAAGTGGCGCTGCTCAAGCGCTGGGGCTTCGTCACCGAGGACGCCGGCTATTACGCGCCCGGTCCCATCAGTCTCCAACTCGCGCTCGGCTTCGACATCAATTCGATGCTGGTCGAAGCGAGCCGCGAAGGCATGATGCAGCTCTCGCGCACCACGCAGGAGAGCGTCGGGCTCGTCGTCGCCGTGAACGATCAGGTGATCTGCCTCGAAATGATCGAAAGCACCCACTCGCTGCGCTGCTCGTTCGAGAAAGGCCGCGCGGTGCCGTTGCGCGCCGGCGCATCGGCGAAATCGCTGCTCGCGTTCATGGCCGACAAGGCGCGCAGCGAAACGCTCGAGCGCCAGTTCGCCGGCGACGACGCGGCGCGCGCCGCCCTCGAAGCGGAGCTGGAACACATCCGCGCGCGCGGCTATGCGGTGAGCGACAGCGAAGTCGATCCCGGCGTGTGGGGCGTGAGCGCACCCGTGTTCCGGCGCGTTTCGCGCGGCGCGGGCGCGAGCGCATCGATCACGCTGATGGCGCCGTCCTCGCGCGCGGCGGGCCGCGAACAGCAGCTCGCCGGCTGGACCGTGCGCACCGCCAATGCCATTTCCGCCCGGCTGCAAGCCGCCTGAATGCAACTCAACGACTGACCACACACCCTGGGGAGCCACACCATGAAACTGAAGAACATGCTTTCGGCCGCAAGCCTCGGCATCGCGATGATCTGTGCCGTCATGCCCGGCGCCGCTGCCGCGCAAGACTCGAACGTGCTGAACGTCGCGACCGACGCCACCTTCCCGCCGATGGAATTCGTCGACAAGGGCCAGCGCACCGGCTTCGACATCGACATCATGAACGCGCTCGCGAAGGCGATGGGCAAGCAGATCCAGTGGACCGACATCGACTTCAAGGGGCTGATTCCGGGCCTCGTCGCGCATCGCTTCGACGCGGCGATCTCGGGCATCTACATCACGCCGGAGCGCTCGCAGGTCGTCGACTTCACGCAGTCGTACTTCGCGGGCGGCCTGTCCGCGCTCGTCAAGGCGGATTCGCCGATCAAGACGCTCGCCGATCTCAACGGCAAGAGGGTGACCGTGCAGGTCGGCACGAAGTCGGTGAACTTCCTGCGCGACAACTATCCGCAGGTGCAGCGCGTGGAAGTGGAAAAGAATCAGGAGATGTTCGATCTCGTGGGCATCGGCCGCGCGGATGCCGCCGTGACCGGCAAGCCCGCCGCGTATCAGTTCGTGCGCACACGCCCCGGTTTTCGCGTGCTCGACAAGGAGCTGACGACGGAGGCGTACGGCATTGCGGTGCGCAAGGACGAGCCGCAATTGCGCGATCAGATGAACGCCGCGCTCGCGAAGATCAAGGCGGACGGCACATATGACGCGATCGTGAAGAAGTGGTTCAGCGCGAGCGCCAGCACCACCGCGAACGCGAAGTAATCCGGCGGACCTGACCCATGCAACTCGACTTCACGCCGGCCCTCGCCGGTTGGGCCGATATCGCGCACGGCGCGCTGGTCACGGTGGAAGTGACCGCCGCCGCGCTCGTGCTCTCGTGCCTGCTCGGGCTACTGATCGGCATCGGCCGGCTTTCGCCGCAGCGGCGCTTCATCTATGGCTTCTGCACCGGGTATCTGATCTTCTTTCGCGGCACGCCGCTGCTCGTGCAACTGTTCCTGCTGTTCTTCGGCTTGCCGCAGTTCAACATCCTCCTGCCCGCGTTCGTGTGCGGCATGCTCGGGCTCGGGCTATATTCCGCGGCGTATGTATCGGAGATCGTGCGTGGCGCGATTCAGTCGGTGGATCGCGGACAGATGGAAGCGGCGCGTTCCATCGGCATGTCGGCGGGACAGGCCATGCGCGCGATCATTCTTCCGCAGGCCATCGTGCGCATGATTCCGCCGCTCGGCAACGAGTTCATCGCGTTGATCAAGAACTCGGCGCTCGTGTCGCTTTTGACGATTCACGATCTCATGCACGAAGGACAGAAGATCATCAGCGTGTCGTACCGGTCGCTGGAGGTGTATCTCGTCATCGCGCTCGTCTATCTCGTCCTCACGCAGACGACCAACTACATTCTTCATCGCGTCGAGCGACGGCTGCGCGCAGGAGGCATGGTGCAATGAACAGCGCTCAACCCATCGTCCGCATTCGCGAACTCACGAAGTCGTTCGGTACGCATCGCGTGTTGAACGGCATCGACTTCGATATTCAGCCAAGCCAGGTCGTCGTCGTGATCGGCCCGAGCGGTTCGGGCAAGAGCACGTTTCTGCGCTGCTGCAACGGACTCGAACAGCCGGAGCGCGGCACGATCGATATTTGCGGGCATCGGCTCGTCGATCACGGCACGATGCTCAAGGAACGCGCGCTCAATGCGCTGCGCACCGAAGTGGGCATGGTGTTTCAGTCCTTCAACCTGTTTCCTCACCTGTCGGTGCTGCATAACATCACGGTCGGCCCGCGCATGTTGCGCGGTGTGTCCAAAGCCGATGCCGAAGCGGCCGCGCTCGCGTTGCTGAAGAAAGTCGGTCTGGAGCACAAGGCGCATGCGATGCCCGCGAGCCTGTCGGGCGGCCAGAAGCAGCGCGTCGCGATCGCACGCGCACTGGCAATGGAGCCGCGCGTCATGCTCTTTGACGAACCCACGTCCGCGCTCGATCCCGAACTCGTCGGTGAAGTGCTGCAGGTGATGAAGCTGCTCGCATCCGAAGGCATGACGATGCTCGTCGTCACCCACGAAATGGGCTTCGCGAAGGAAGTGGCGGATGTCGTCGTCGTGATGGACGGCGGCGAGATCGTCGAGGCGGGCCCGCCCGCGCATATTTTCGCGACGCCGACGCAGCCGCGCACGCGCTCGTTCCTGCAAGCGGTGTTGTCGCGGGCATGAACGTTTCCCTGATACGTGGCATCGACCTCGCGGCGTCGCCGTGGAAGAACGGCGGCGGCATCACGCGTGAAGTCGCGACGCGCGCGCATGCGTGGCGCGTGAGCATTGCGGACATCGATCGGCCAGGGCCGTTTTCGCGCTTCGACGGCATCGACCGCGTGCTGGTGCTGCTCGACGGCGCGGGCTTGATGCTCGACGAGCATGCCGTCATGCATGCGTTCGACGTCGCGAGATTCACGGGCGAATCGTCGATCGAGGCGCGTCTGACGGACGGCCCGGTGCGCGTGTTCAATCTGATGACGCATCGCGGCGCCGCGCGCGCTTCGATCGATTTCCGGCGCGCGCCGGCGAGTCGCATCGTCGATGCGGAAACCGTGCTGTTGCATTGCGCGCAAGGCTCGCTCGATGTGCGCGTCGGTCAGGCGCGCGTCACGTTGACGAAGATGGACACGGTGCGCGTCGATGCGGCGAACGACGTCGAAGTGGAGATACAAGGCGACGGCATGCTGTTGTGCGCGTCGCTGGATACCGAAAATCAGTCATGAATTCAGATACGAAAGCGCTTTTCGCCGCGCACGCGCTGCTGCCCGACGGCTGGCGCACCGACGTGCTGCTCGAATGGAACGACGCGGGCACGCTCGTCGCCGTCACGCCGGATGTGCGCGCCGCGCCCGCGAACGTCGCGCACGCCGCGGGGCCGGTCATCCCCGGCATGCCGAACCTGCACTCGCACGCGTTCCAGCGCGCGATGGCCGGTCTCACCGAATATCGCGCGAATCCCACGGACAGCTTCTGGAGCTGGCGCGAACTGATGTACCGCTTCGCCTCGCGCATCACGCCCGATACGCTCGGCGCCATCGCGCGCTGGCTCTATGTCGAGATGCTCAAGGCGGGCTACACGTCCGTGTGCGAGTTCCATTACGTGCATCACGCGGCGGGTGGCAGGCGCCATGCGAATCCGGCCGAGCTCGCCCAGCGCGTCGTGGATGCGGCGAGCGAGACCGGCATCGGCATGACGATGCTGCCGGTGCTCTATCAATACAGCGGCTTCGACGCGCAGCCGCCGCGCGACGATCAGCGCCGCTTCATCAACACGACCGGCGAATTCCTCGATCTTCTGAGTGCATTGCGCGATGCGCGTCCCGAGCACGGCGCGCTGCGTTACGGCGTTGCGCCCCATTCGCTGCGCGCGGTGTCGGAGACTTCGCTGCGCACGCTGATCGAGGGGCTCGACGCGATGTCTCCCGGCGCGCCGGTTCATATCCACATTGCGGAGCAGACGGCCGAAGTGGAGGCATCCATCGCGGCGCTGGGCGCACGGCCCGTGCAATGGCTGCTCGATCACTTCGACGTGAGCGCGCGCTGGTGCCTCGTGCATGCGACGCATGTCGACGAGACGGAAACGGGCGCGCTTGCGAAAAGCGGCGCGATTGCGGGCCTGTGCCTCACGACCGAAGCGAATCTCGGCGACGGCATTTTCCCCGTGATGGACTATCTCGACGCGCAGGGTGCGTTCGGCATCGGCTCGGACAGTCATATCGGCGTAGACTGGCGCGCGGAGCTGCGCCTGCTCGAATACGGCCAGCGGCTCGTGCGGCGTCAGCGCAACGTGCTTGCGTCACAACGAACGGCGCATGTCGCCGACCGGCTTTTTCACGGCGCGCTCCAAGGCGGCGCGCGCGCGACGGGCCGCGCGGTCGGTGCGCTCGAAGAAGGCGCGCGCGCGGACTGGATCGTGCTCGACGCCGGGCATCCGAATCTCGCGGAGCAGACGAGCGCGACGTGGCTCTCGTCCGTCGTATTCTGCGAACATGGCGAAACACCCGTGTGCGATGTAATCGTAGGCGGCGAGCGCGTGGTCCATGACCGCCGCCATCGTGATGAAGCGCGGCATTATGCGGACTATCGCAAGGCGCTGTCGCAGCTTCTCGCCAACGCCTGAACGCAAGCATTCATCCGGATGAAAGCACCATGAACGATCTCTTCTCACTCGAACGCGGCGATGCACCGCTGATGATTTCGATTCCGCACCTTGGCACGCACATTCCCGATTCCTTGCGCGGCCAGTACACGGACATCGCGCTGACGGTCGCGGATACCGACTGGCATCTCGACCGCCTCTATGCATTCGCCAGATCGCTGGGCGCGACGATTCTCGGCGCGCGCGTCTCACGCTACGTGATCGATCTGAACCGGCCCTCGAACGACGAAAGTCTTTATCCCGGACAGACGACCACTTCGCTGTGCCCGACCGAAACGTTTCGCGGCGCGCCGCTGTATCGCGATGGCTGCGCGCCCGATGCCGCCGAGCGCAACCGGCGCGTGGCGACATACTGGCAGCCGTATCACGACACCTTGCGCGACGAGTTGAAGCGGCTGCGCGCCCAGCACCGGAACGTGCTGCTGTGGGAAGCGCATTCGATCGCGAGCGTGCTGCCGCGTCTTTTCGAGGGCAAGCTGCCGGATCTGAACATCGGCACGCAGGACGGCCGCACGGCGGCGCCGTCCGTGCAGGAAGCGGTGCAGCGCGCGGCCGCGGCGGGTCCGTTCACGTGGATCGCGAACGGCCGCTTCAAGGGCGGCTTCATCACAAGGCACTTCGGCGCGCCGCACGACGGCGTGCATGCGGTGCAACTGGAGATGTGCCAATCGACCTACATGAGCGAGGACGCCCCGTTCGACTATCTGCCCGATGTCGCGCAAAAGATCGAACCCGTGGTGCGCGACATGGTGAGCGGTGCGCTCGAGGCGATCGTCGCGCTGAACAGGCCGGTCTGAGGCGCGTCGGCCGTTCATCCCATTCTCGACGGCTCTTGGTCCCCCCTTGCCACGCGTGGAATAGACGACCGTTTCCGGCGCGTAAGGTACGCGCTCTAAAAAGCGATATCGCCACAGACGCATGGTTGTCGATTTGCATGCGAATCGTTCGTCGTATCTACGGACCGATCGGGTCCGTCGATCTGGAGAACACCATGCGCAAGCTCACTGTTTCCGCCTTCGTCAGTCTGGATGGTGTAATTCAATCCCCTGGCGGGCCTCGAGAAGATCCCGGCGGCGACTTCCGCCTCGGCGGCTGGATCGTTCCCTATGCCGATGAAGCCATTGGCCAATACTTGCAGGATCTGCTCTCGCAGCCGTTCGAGCTGCTGCTGGGGCGCCGCACCTACGACATATTCGCGGCGTATTGGCCGCGCGTACCGCCCGATTCGCACAGCCGTTCCATCGCCGACCCGTTCAACCGCGTACCCAAGCACGTGGCCACGCATCGATCCGGTGATCTCGACTGGCAGAACAGTCATGCGCTGACGGGCAATCTCGTCGACGCGATACGCGTGCTCAAACGTCAGGACGGCGCCAATCTTTTGACGTTCGGCAGCGGCGACATGGTGCGCCAGTTGCTCGTAGCCGGCCTGGTGGACGAGCTTCGGCTTCTGATCTACCCCGTCATGCTTGGGCGCGGCAAGCGCTTGTTCGGCGACGACGCACTGGCGTCCGCCTTCACTCTGGCTCACGCCACCAGCACGCCTCGCGGCGTGCTCATCACCCGCTACATGCGCAATGGCGAGGTGCGCACAGGAACGTTCGAGGAAGTCGATTGACGATCCATGCAGCAGGAGCATGCATTCGGGCGTGCGCTCCCCGGGCGCGAATTGCAGCCTGGCAGATCATTCAAGCCGAACTCGTTTGGCGGGTCGGATCGAGACAGCACGGGTCCTCGAAACCGCGCTCATAACGCAAGAACCCTTCCGACCCCTGAGCACGCCAGAGGCCAAACCTGGTAGGAAATATCGGCCTGAAGCGCGGGAAGGTCCGTGCAATCGCATTCGATCGTGCATTCCAGCGTAAACCTCAGCCCGGCGATCTCGGCGCGTGCCCACTTGAGCGTCGCGTCGAGACGAATGCAGGAGTTCACCGGCACCGGCGCGAGGAACCGCAGTCTGTCGATGCCGCATTGCCGGCTCAATCCCACGTCCTCGAGCAGGAAGACGTCGTGCAGCATCGGCGGAACCATCGCGAGAATCAGGCTGTTCTGCGCGATGGTCGTTCCGTAAGGACCGCGCGCGGCTTCATCCGGGTCCACGCTCAGCGCGTCCCGGTCGTCCGTCGCCGCGGCGAACGCGTCGATGGTCGGCTGTCCGATCTCGACCCAGCCGCTCTTGCCGAGATGAAAGCCCGCGTACGCCCTGATTCCGTCGATACCTCTCAGCAGGATCGGCACCTTGTTCCCCTGGTCTCTCAGTCTGCGAACAATTCACCGTTGGCCTCTCCGAGAACCGGAGCGGCGCGCGTGGGCCTGAGCAGTTCGCCGTTGATGCGCGCCGGATAACGGATCGCGCGCAGTCGGCCGGCGCTGCTTTCCAGTTCGACGTACAGTTCGTTGTGACGCACCTGTGGATCGCGCAAATGATCCGACGGCTCGTTCACCGGGCCGGCCGGCACGTCGAGTTCCCGAAAGCGCGCGAGCCACTCGGCCGTCGTCCGCTCCCGCAACGGCGCTGCGATACGCTCGAAGAACGCATGCGTCATCGCCTTTCTGTCGGCGATACGCTTCAATTCCTCCTTCCATTCCGGGTGGCCGAGCGCCTCCAGTGTGCGGCTCAACTGCTTGCCCGACACGGGCGACAGCACCATGTAGCCGTCCTGGGTCGCGAGCACCGGCTGCGGCGCGAGCGTGCAGGGCGCGTCGTCGTCGAGGTAGGTCCGGTTATGGAACATGTCGGGGAAGTTGAAGTACGAGAGCATGTCGAGCATGGACGTTTCCAGGTGCACGGGCTTGCCGGTGCGATCACGCTCGCGCAGTCCCGCCAGCGCCATCTGCGCGGCGAAGATCGCGGCGACCTTGTCCGCGAGGAACGAGTTCGTCGCGCGCGGCGCACCGCCCGCCGCCTCATAGCTCAGCAGACCCGTGCGGCCCTGGATCAGCGCATCGAACGCCGGCTCTTTCGCGAGTTCGCCATCCGCGCCGTAACCCGTGATCGACAGCTGCACGAGCCGCGGATTGAGCTCGCTCAACTGCCCGAAGCCGAGCCCGAGCGAAGCCGAAACATGCGGGCGCCAGTTCTCGATATACAGGTCCGCGTCCACGAGAAGCGATCTGAAATGCTCGAGATCCTTCGGCGACTTGAGATCGAGCACGACGCTGCGCTTGCCGCGATTCGAATTCGTCCAGACCGTGCCGACGCCTTCCCAGCTGTGCCCGAAGTTGCGATATGGATCGCCCGTCGGCGGCTCGACCTTGATGACGTCCGCGCCGAGGTCGGCCAGCATTTGCGCGCAGAACGGGCCGGAGATGTAGCTGCACGCCTCGACGACCTTGCAGCCCTCGAGCGGGCGCGCATTGGCGGATGAATTCATGAAACCTGCTCCTCATTGCGATGTGGATGAATGGCGCGAGCGCGCAGCGCGGCGAGCGCGAGCACGGTGTCGAGCGTCGGCGTGGCTTCGCCCGCGAGCCGCGCGACGGCGCGCAGCGAGCGAACCAGCGGCTCCAGTTCGAGCGGCCGTCCGGCGTCGAGATCCTGCAGCATCGACATCTTGTGATGCCGCGCGCTCAAGGTCGTGGCGATGCGCTGCTCCGGCTGCGGCCCGATCGTGAGCGCGAGGCGCGCGGCGAGCGCATCCGCTTCGCGCATCATCGTTCCGACGAGCGGCACGATGCCCGGCGCATCGCTCATTTCGCCGAGCGTGGCCTCGGTGAGAAGCGCAACGGGATTCCAGCAGAGGCTGTTGACGAACTTGGTCCAGATGGCCGCGCGGATGTCGCCGCTCACCTTCGATGGAATCCCGCTTTCGCTCAAGAGCGCGGCGAGCCGCGTGACGCGCTCCGACGTCCCACCGCCGAGTTCGCCGACCGGACAGCCCGCTTTCTCGCCGTCCTGCGCGATCACGCCGGGCTCGACGACATGCGCGCCGATCCAGTGCACGCAGCCGAGCACCTGCGCGGGCGGCAGCGCGCGCCATTGCCGGCCGCCGGGGTCGATGTCATCGAGTTGCCGTCCGTCGAACGGGCCGCGCGTGCCATGAAAAAAATAATAAGGAATCCCGGTGGTCGGCGGAAGGACTGCCGTTTGCTCGTCCATCAGCACGGCGATGTCATCGAGCGCCGCGTCGAACTGATGCGCCTTCAGTGTGACGAACACATAGTCCTGCTTGCCCAGCGCACGCGCATCGGCCACCGCCTTCACGCGTGCTTCGATCAGGCCTGCGGGCGTGCGCACCCGCAGGCCTCGCGCGCGGATGGCCTCGAGCGTGGCGCCGCGCGCGACCACACTTACTTCACATTGCCCCGCTCGCGCGAGGTGCGCCGCGATATGGCCGCCGATCGCGCCGCCGCCAAAAATGCAGACCTTCAGCATGTCGATTCCGCTCGTCGAATTGCGTTGTGTGAGCAGAAGATAAGGCGCGCGCGCGCCGCGTGGCAAATACGAAAAAACGATGGTTCAAGCGGATCGCTCGATGGTTCGCCAGGCCGCCTGCGACGGCGCCCTGCGGCACGTCTTGCGATAGGACGCGGGCGGCTTGCCGACGATGCGCGCGAATGCGGTGCAGAACGCGCTGTCCGAGAGATAGCCGATGGACAGCGCGATATCGCTGATCGGGCGATCGCTGTTGATGAGCGCATCCTTCGCGAGCGCGATGCGCCAGTTCGACAGATACGTCGCCGGCGCGACGCCCACGCGTTCGACGAAGCGCCGCGCGAACACGGCACGCGACATGCCGGCATGTTTCGCGAGCGCATCCACGGTCCAGTGGCGCGCGACCTCCGCATGCATGCGCTGCAGCGCGAGCGCGATCTGCGGATCGGCCATGCCGCTCAGCCAGCCGGTGCGCTGCCCTTCGATCTGCAGCATGGGCCGGCGCAGCACTTCGACCAGCATGATCTCGACGAGGCGGCTCATCACGAGATCGCGCCCCGGCTGCTCGCACACCGCCTCCTCGCCGATCAGCTCCAGCACGCGCGTGAGACGGCCCGCCTCCTCATCCGATGCGCGCACGTAGATCTGCTGCGGCAGCAGATCGGCGAGCAGCGCCGCATGCTCGGGATCGGTCTGGAAATGCCCGCCGATGAGACGCATCGGCGCGCCCCGAACGGTATCGTCCCAGCGCAGGTAGTCTTCCTGGCGCGCGCGGCGCCGCAGCGCGTCGAGCCTGGGCATGACGTCCAGGTCGCTCGTGAGGCAGTAGCACGTCTTGCCCGCGAGCAGGAAATAATCGCCCTGGCGCATGAGGCGCGGCTCCCCTTCGTCCGGAACGAACCAGCAATGGCCGATCACCACGAGACAGAAGCGCGGCGTCTCCCGATACGGCACGCGCATGCCCCAGCGGCCGCCGGCATCGACCGTTCGCCACAGGACGGTCTGCGGGCGCATCAGCCGGACGATGTCGGTCAGGAGGTCCATGGCGAGCCTGTTCTAGACGATTCGTAAAGAAATCGAGATGATTCATTATGGATCATCTCGATGCGTTTGGATAAGGTAGGCGGACAAACAAGGCCCGCCGCCGTGTCTGGCGAGCGGGGGGCGCCTTCGGCCGCGGCGCGTCCTGCGCGGCCGAAAGCGCACGACGCTGGAGACACGTATGAACAGGCTCAAGGACCGCCTCGTGATCGTCACGGGCGCGGCGCAAGGCATGGGACGGGCCATCGCCATCGAGGCGGCGCGCGAAGGCGCGGCGTGGGTCACCCTCGCTGACCTCCAGCAGGAGAACGGTGAAGCGGCCGCGCGCGCCGTGCGCGAGGCAGGCGCGCAGGCGCGCTTCGTCCGGACCGATCTTTCCCAAAGCGACTCGATTCGCCACATGATCGACGAGACCGCGCGACTCGCGGGCGGCATCGACGTGCTGGTGAACAACGCCGGCGTCACCGACGACGGGCTCACGGGCCGCGCGCCGTCGGTCGAGGACCTTCCCGAGGCCGTCTGGGACACGGTGATGAACGTGAACCTCAAGGCGATGTGGCTCGCGACGAAGTTCGCGGCGCCGTGGCTGCGCAAGTCCCCGCGCAGTCCCGCGATCGTCAATGCGGCCTCGGTGGCGAGCAGCGTCGCGTATCCCGGCCTGCCCGCCTATGTCGCGAGCAAGGGCGGCGTCGTGATGCTGACCAAGGCCACGGCCGTCGATCTGGCGGACGCCGGCATCCGCTGCAACGCCTATGTGCCCGGCGCGATCGACACGCCCATGCTCGCCCGCAGCCTCGAGCACGCCGCCGACCGCGAGCAGGCGCAAAAGCGCCTCTACGGCACGCATCTGATCCGGCGCCTCGGCCAGCCCGAGGAAGTCGCGCGCCTCGTCTGCTTTCTCGCATCGGAGGAAGCTTCGTTCTGCACCGGCAGCACCTTCAACGTCGACGCAGGCACGCTCGCCTGGCGCGGCGCGCACTGAAAGGAGCACCGCGATGAACATGCGCCAGCTGCAATACTTTCTCGCCGTCGCGGCGGAGCTCAACTTCACGCGCGCATCGGAGCGCGTGAACATTGCGCAGCCCGCGCTCTCCGCGCAGATCATCGCGCTGGAGGAGGAGCTCGGCACGCCGCTCTTCACGCGCGAGAAGCGCAAGGTGATGCTCACGCCGGCGGGCGACATTCTCGTCGAGCATGCGCAGCGCGTACTCAACACGGCATCGGCGGCAATCGCGGCGGTGCGTGCGTCCGGGCGCGGCGCGAAGGCGCATCTGATGGTCGGCGCGATCTACACGGCCATCTATTGCTTCCTGCCGAACACGCTGCGCCTCTTCAAGGCGCTCGCCCCGAACTCCGACGTGAGCCTTCAGGAGATGACGATCTCCCAGCAGATCGCCGCGCTCAAGGAAGGCGCGATCGAAGTGGGTCTCGTGCGCGGACACATCTACGATCCGAGCATCGTGACGGAGCTGCTCTACCGCGAGCTGCTGGTGGTCGCGGTGCCGGCGGGCAGCGAGTACGACACACCGGGCGCGGTCGCGCTGAAGGATCTCGCGACCTGGCCGCTCATCGCGGTGGCGCGCGGCAACGCCACCGAGCGCGGCTATGGCGACCGCATCCTCGACATCTTCGAGGACGAGAACCGCAAGCCCACCATCGCGCGCGAGGCCTACGACATGCATACCTCGGCGTGCCTCGTCGCGGCCGGCATGGGCGTGGCGGTCGTGCCCGCCATCATGCAGCTGATGAAGCCGCTCGGCATCGCCTACCGTCCGCTCGACGCGGAGACGCCCGCCGTATCGCTCTCGCTCGCGTGGCACCGCGACCGCGTGCCGCCGCTGCTCGAAATGTGGCGCGAGGCGGCCCGCGAGAACGCCGGAGCCTTGATGGCCCAGCATCCCGAGCTCTTTCTCCATGCCTCCCGGCAGGCGAGCCTCGCACCGCCCGCGCCGCTCGCGCTGCAAGCCTGAGCGGCACGGGCGAGCCGCGATCACCACGTCACCGGCAACGTCTGCAAGCCCTGCACGAAGTGATCGCCCTTGCTGCGGATTTCCTCCGCCGGCACGGCGAACCGGAGTTCCGGCAAACGCTCGAAGAGCGTGCCGAACACCACCTGCAACTCGACGCGCGCGAGCGGCTGGCCGAGGCACTGATGCACGCCATAGCTGAACGCGACGTGATGATCCACCTTGCGGGTGATATCGAACTTGTCCGGCTCGGGAAACGCCTTCGCGTCGTGATTGGCGCCCGCGATGAGCGCGATCACGCCTTCGCCGCGTCGAACGAGCTGCCCTGCCACTTCCACGTCCTCGCGCGCGACGCGAAACGCGTTGTAATGAACGATGGTGTGAAAGCGCAGCATCTCCTCCACCGCGTTGCGCAGCAGGGCGGGCTCGGCGCGCAGGCGCGCGAGCTGGTCCGAATTGGTGAGAAAGCTGTATACGCCGAGCGCCATCTGGTTTGCCGTCGTCTCGTGGCCCGCCATCAGCAGCAGCTCCGCCATGATGACGAGCTCGCGATGCGTCAGATGCCCCGGCCGCACCTGCTCGACGATCAGCCGGCTCAGCAGATCGTCGCGCTTCTCCGCATCCTTCGAGCGTTCGGTGATGAGCGCGTCGAGATAGGCGAGCATGCGCTCCGACGCGGCCTTCGGCACCTCCGGACCGACATCGAGCAGCACCTTCAGACGGCTCTGCTCCTGAAAGAAGCCGTGATCCTTGCGCGGCACGTCGAGCAGCCAGGCGATCACCTCCGAGGTGAGCGGCAGGAACAGGTCTTCCACGAGATTCGCGGGCGGACCCTTGGCGATGAGCTCGTCGAGCAGCCGGTTGAAGATCGTGTCGATCATCGGCCGCATCGCCGTGACCTTCTTCACCATGAACTCCTTCGTCAGCATGCGGCGGAAATGCCCATGCTGCGGCGGGTCCATGCGGATGAACGCGGGCTCCAGTTCGAGCACGGCATTGCGCGCTTCCGACAGGCTCGGAAAGCCGGGCACCGATGGATCGCCGCTGAAGCGATTGTCGGCCAGCACGGCGCGCACGTCGTCATAGCGCGTGAAGAGCCACGCGTCACGGCCGTCCCACATCCGCACCTTCACCGGGCCATCCTGCTGCTGGAACTCGCGATACTCGCGCGGCGGCACGAACGGGCATTGCCGCGCGATCGGAAACGCGGCGCGCGCCGCATCTCCGCCAAATGGACATTGAGACATGTTTTCCCCCCGTCACAGGCAAGCGCGGCTCAGAGTCCGCCGTTCACGTCGAGCGTCGCGCCCGTCACATAACGCGCGTCGTCGCTGACGAGAAAGCCCACCGCCGCCGCGATTTCCTCGGGCTCGGCGGCGCGCTGGAGGCCGGAGCTCGCAATCAGCCTGTCGCGGATTTCCTTCGGCACCTTCTCGCCCATCGCCGTGTTGATCGTGCCCGGCGACACCGCCGCCACGCGGATGCCATGCGGCCCGAGCGGCTTGGCGAGGCTCTTCGTCAGATTGACGACCGCGGCCTTCGAGCCGCCGTAATCGGTCACGCCGCTGCCGGTCGTCGCGACGATCGACGCGAGATTCACGATCACCCCGCCGCCGCCCGCCGCGATGAGCCGCTTCGCGACTTCCTGGCTCAGGAAGAACGGCGCGCGGGTGTTCACGCCGTAGGTGAAGTCGTAATCGTCCGGCGTGATGTCGAGGAAGGTCTTGCCGTGCCACACGCCCGCGTTGTTGACGAGCACGCGGATCGTGCCGTGCTCTTCATCGATGGCGGCGACGGCGGCCCTGATCTGCCCGTAATCGGTGACGTCGCACCGGCGATAGGCGAAGTCGCCCTTGCCCGTCTCACCGACATCGAGCCCGACGACGGCATAGCCGCGCCCGCTCAAATTCTTGCAGATAGCCTGACCCGTGAGGCCATTGCATCCGGTCACGACTGCCACTGGCTTGTTCATGAATCCGTTCTCCTGTATGAATGTTCGTTCGATGTTCGTCTCTTGGTCATGCAACGCACGCGCTACGCCTGCGGCACCGCGACGACGAGCCCGTCGAGCGCGTCGGTCACTTCGATCTGGCAGGCGAGCCTGCGCGCGCCCACCGCGGCGCCCGCCGCGCACAGCATGTCGCGCTCGATCTCACATGCTTCGCCGACGGCCTCGAGCCACGCGGCATCCACGCTCACCTCGCACGTCGCGCAACTGCACGAGCCGCCGCACTCCGCGGCGATCCCTTCGACGAAGTGATCCACCGCGCCCTGCATCACCGAGCTGCCGAGCGGCACGTCGGCGTCTATCGCGCGTCCGTCTGCCTGCACGTATCGGATCATCGGCATGTTTCTCTCCCTGTCATGTCGTTCCCAGAACCGGCGCGGTCCTGAAGAGCATCTTCAAATCGAAATCCTGGTCGGCGAGCGCCTCGCGCGGCGCGTCGATGCGCTCCGCGACGAGCCGCTTGCTCGCCATGAAATCCTGCGGACGGTTCACGCAATCCGCCGCGACGAGCCGGCCGTCCTTCAGGTAGAACGCGCTGAACCGCCGCCCGCTGTCAGCCTCGCCGCGCATCACGATCTCGTCATAGCCCGCGTTGAGGCCCGCGGTCTGCAGCTTCACGTCGTACTGATCCGACCAGAACCACGGCAACGTGCGATACGGCTTCTCCTTGCCGCACAGCGCGGCGGCGGCGCTCCTGGCCTGCTCCGTCGCGTTCGGCACGGATTCGAGCCGCACCTGCCCGTACCACGGCGACGGATGCATCGCGCAATCGCCTGCCGCGACGATGTCGGCATCCGACGTGCGCGCGCATTCGTCCACGCGCACGCCGTCACCGATCGCAAGGCCTGCCGCCGCCGCCAACTCGACATTCGGCACCACGCCGATGCCGACGATCACGAGATCGGCGTCGAGCGAAGCGTCGTCGCAGATCACGCGTTTCACGTCACCGCCATCGCCTGTGAAGCCGCACACCGCGACGCCCGCGCGAATCTCGACGCCCTCTTCCCGATGCACGCGTTCGAAGAACGCGGACACCTGCGGCGCGCTCACCCGCGCGAGCACGCGCGGCGCCGACTCGAGCACCGTCACGTGCATGCCGAGCGTCCTGAGCGCGGCCGCCGTTTCGAGTCCGATATAGCCGCCGCCGACGATCACCGCGCGCCCCCCGGCGCGAACCCGCGCGCGAATCCCGTCGATGTCGCCGATGCCGCGCAGCGTGTGCACGCCCGGGAGGCGCGCGCCCGGCCAGTCGACGGTGCGCACGCGCGCGCCGGTGCAGAGCGCGAGCTTGTCCCAGGCGAGCCGCTCGCCGCCCGCGAGCGTGACCGTCTTCGCGGCGCGGTCGATCGACGCGACGCGCTCGCCGAGCCGGAACTCGATGCCGAGGCGCGCGTAGGCGTCGGCCGTGCGGATCAGCAAGTCGTCCGCGTGCTTCTCGCCGAGCAGATACGCCTTGGAAAGCGGTGGCCGGTGATACGGCAGATGCGCTTCCTCGCCGATCACGACGATGCGCCCCGTCCAGCCTTCCTGGCGCAGAAGCGGCGCGAGCTGGGCGGCCGCATGGCTCGCGCCGACGACGATGCAGGTCCCGTTCATGACGCCTCGCGTTCCTCTTCCCGCGCGGCCCAGGCGGGCCACGCCGCGCCATCGGCGCCCAGAACCGCGCCCGTGTGCTCGCCGAGCAAAGGCGGTGCGAGCCGGATCTGCGTCGGCGTGCCGGAAAATTTCAGCGGATTGTTGATGACCCTGAACGCGCCGCCTTTCGGGTGATGCAGCGTGCGCAACAGATTCTCGACGACATGCGGATCGCTGAACACTTCGGGCCAGGTCCGCACCGCGCCGTAGATGGCGCCCGCGCCCGAGAGCGCCGCTTCCCAGTGCGCGAGGTCGCGGCTCGCGAACACGCGCGCGAGACTCTCGTCCACGAGGGCGCGGTTCGCGAGGCGCGCGGCCTTGGTCGCGTAGCGCGGGTCGGTCTTCCACTCGCTCGTGCCGAGCGCGTCGCAAAGGATCTGCCAGAACTTGTCGTTGATCGTGATGATCATGACCTGCCGGCCATCGGCGGTCGTGTAGGTGTTGTTGGGCACGATGTCCCAATGCTGGTTGCCCATGCGCGTCGGCGTGACGCCCGTCAGATCGAAATAGACGTCGCGCGGCACCTGGCTGAAGATGCTGGCGTCGAGCATCGAGAGATCGACGCGCTGGCCCTCGCCCGTGCGCTCGCGGGCCTGCAGCGCCACCAGAATGCCGATGGTCGCGATGAGCGCGGTCACGAGATCCGAGAACGGAAAGCCCGTCTTAAGCGGCCCGGACGTTTCGGTGCCGGTCACCTGCATCACGCCCGACACGGCCTGAATCACCATGTCGAGCGCGGGCCGATTGCTGTCCGGCCCGCTGCGCCCGAAGCCCGAGATCGAGCAATAGACGAGACGCGGGTTGATCGCCCTCAGCGCGTCGTAGCCGAGCCCGGCGCGCTCGGTCAGCCCGGGCCGGAAATTCTCGACGAGCACGTCCGCCTCGGCCGCGAGCGCGCGCGCCGACGCGCGCCCTTCTTCGGTCTTGAGATCGAGCACGACGCTCCGCTTGTTGCGGTTGACGCCGAGAAAGAACGCGCCGTCGCCGCCGAGCGTGGTCTCGCCCGAACGCCGGAACGGATCGCCATCCGGCTGCTCGACTTTCAGCACGTCCGCGCCGGAATCGCCGAGCATCATCGTGGCGAACGGCCCGGTCATCATCTGCGTGAAGTCGAGCACCTTGAGGCCGCCGAGCGCCGCCTTGTCCACCGTGCTCATGCTCGCTCCTTCTTCACGTAGAAGTCTTCGCGATCGTGGTTCGACGCGCGCACGCCCTTGTCGCGGCGCTGCTTCATGAAGTTGAATTCGTCGGCCTCGTAGCGCACGTTGGTCGCGAGTGAATGCAGCACGTGACCGTAGGAAAACTGGCTCGTGATGCCGAGCGAATCCATCGCGAGGCTGGTCGCGGCCTTGCCCATCACGATGCCGTCGCGCGGCAGGCGCACGATGCGCTCGGCCCACTCCTCGCCCGCGTCGACGAGCGAGGCGAGCGGCACGACCTTGTTCACGAGACCGTTGGCGAGGCACGTCTGCGCGTCCCACACGTCGGCCATGAGGAGAAGTTCGCGCGCCTTGCGCGGGCCCATCGTCATCATCTCCCAGGCCGCGAAGTACGCCGCGCCCGAGAGGCCCAGCTTCTGCTCCGGATGCCCCATCTTCGCGGTATCGGCGGCGATCACGAGATCCGAGCCTTCCGCCAGATACAGCCCGCCGCCGAGGCAATAGCCCTTCACGAGCGAGAGCGTCGGCTTCAGGAACTTGAAGACGCGCTCGAAGCGCTCGAGATAGCGCTTGTCGTGCAGCAGGCGTGCGCGCTGGCTCGGCTTGCGCGGGCGGCCCTTGTCGTCGTAGGTGGTTTCGCCGTACTCGTGGCCGACTTCCGCGAGATCGTGGCCGGTGCTGAAGTCGTCGCCCGCGCCCTGCAGCACGACCACGCGCACGTCGTCGTCGCGCTCCGCCTCGTCGTAGCACTGCATGAGCTGATCGAACATCGCGTTGGTGAACGCGTTCTTCTTCTCGGGCCGGTTGAAGGTGATGTACGCGCGGCCGTCGCGGGCCAGGTAATCGACGCTGCCTGTCATGTGCGTGTCTCCTTGATGATGGTTCGAAGAGGCGTGGGCCTCAGACGTTGAGGTTGACGGCGACGGCCTTGACCTCGGTATAGAGCTCGATCGCCTCGAAGCCGCGCTCGCGGCCCCAGCCCGATTGCTTGTAGCCGCCATACGGCAGCGCGGCATCCGGCGACGACAGCGCGTTCACGTTGACGATGCCCGCGTGCAGGCGGCGCGCGGTCCTGTGCGCGGTGGCGAGATCGCTCGTCCAGATGCTCGCGGCGAGGCCGTAGGTCGTGCCGTTGGCGGCGGCGGCGATGCTGTCGAGATCGTCGTCGTCGGAGAACTTCATCGCGCACAGCACGGGGCCGAAGATCTCCTCGTCGTGCACGCGCATGCCGGGCCTGACGTTCGTGAGCACGGTCGGCCGCACGAAGAAGCCGCGCTCCTGGTCGGCGGCGCCGCCGGCGAAGAGCGTGGCGCCCTCGATCTCTCCGCTCGAGATGTAGCCGGTCACGCGGGCGAGCTGGCGTTGCGAGATCACCGGCCCCATCTCGGTGCCGGCGTCGAGGCCGTGGCCGAGCTTCATGCCGTTGGCGCGCTTCGCAATCGCGTCGAGCACCTGATCGAACGCGCGCTCGTGCACGTAAAGCCGCGAGCCGGCCGCGCAGATCTGCCCCGCATGAAAGAAGATCGACGAGCAGACGCCCGCCGCCGCCGCTTCGAGATTCGCATCCGGAAAGACGATCACGGGCGACTTGCCGCCGAGCTCCAGCGACACGCGCTTGAGATTGCCGCTCGCCGCGTGCAGGATGCGCCGCCCCGTCTCGCCGGAGCCGGTAAAGGCCACCTTGTCGACGCGCGGATGCGCCGCGAGCGCCGCGCCGACCGGATCGCCGAAGCCGGTGACGATATTGAGGACGCCCGGCGGCACGCCGGCTTCGAGCGCGAGCTCGCCGAGCCGCAATGCCGTAAGCGGCGTCTGCTCCGAGGGCTTCATCACGATCGTGCAGCCCGCCGCGAGCGCCGGCGCGATCTTCCACATCGCCATGTTCAGCGGAAAATTCCACGGGATGATCTGCGCGACCACGCCGACCGGCTCGCGCAGCGTGTAGGCGTGCCACTCGCCCGCGAGCGAGACGGCCGGCGTCTCGCCGCCGATCTTCGTGGCCCAGCCCGCCATGTAGCGCAGCATCTCCGCGATGCCCGGCACATCGACGTTGCGGCATGCCGGCAACGGCTTGCCGCTGTTGATCGATTCCAGCTGCGCGAGCTCGTCGGCGTGCGCTTCGATCAGCTCGGCGAAGCGCAGCATGATGCGCGTGCGCGCCGCGGGCGTGGTCTTGCTCCACAGTCCAGCGAACGCGCGGCGTGCGGCGTCGACCGCGCGGTCCACGTCGGTGGCCGAGCCTTCGGCGGCCGTGGCGATCACTTCGCCGGTCGCCGGATCGAGGATCTCGGTGCGCTGGCCGGAATCGGACTCGGCCGCGTGGCCGTCGATCAGCAACAGGTGCTCGCGCCCGAGAAAGGCGCGCGCGGCCTCGCCCAGCGCGGGATGAAATGTTCTCGTCATGTCCATGAGAAATCCTTTTTCGTGAGTGCGGGCATCAGCGGCCGATCAGTTGCCGCGCGATGATGACCCGGTGAATCTCGTTGGTGCCTTCAAGAATCTGGTTGAGCTTCGCGTCGCGCATGAAGCGCTCGACCGGATACTCCGTCGAGTAGCCGTAGGCGCCATGCACCTGCACCGCCTCGAGCGCGACTTCCATCGCGACGTCGGTCACGAAGCACTTGACCATCGAGGAGAGCAGCGTGAGGCGCGCGGTGTCGCCCGCATCGATCTCCTGCGTGCTCGAATAGAGCAGCGTGCGCGCGGCTTCGACCTTCATCGCCATGTCGGCGAGCTTGAACTGGATGGCCTGGAAATCCGCGATGCGCCTGCCGAACTGACGCCGGTCCTTCGCATAGTTAAGCGATTCCTCGAGCGCCGCCTGTGCGAGCCCGAGCGAGGACGCCGCGACCGAAGGCCGGTTCAGATCGAGAATCCTCATGCACGCCTTGAAGCCGCTGCCTTCCTCGCCGAGCAGGCAGTCCGCGTCGATGCGCATGTTCTCGAAGAACACCTGATACGTGGGCGAGCCGTGGCGGCCCATCTTCGTTTCCTTGCGGCCGATCCTGACGCCGGGCGTTTTCGTATCGACGAGAAACACGCTGATGCCGTCGTGCCCGCGTCCTACCGACGTGCGCGCGAAGAGGAGCATGTAGTTCGCCTGCGCGGCCCACGTGATCCAGCTCTTCTGGCCGTTGATCACATACGAATCGCCGTCGCGCCTCGCGGTCGTGCGGATCGCGGAGACGTCCGAGCCCGCTTCAGGCTCGGTGATCGCCACCGCCGACAACGTGCGCCCGTGCGCCGCTTCCGGCAGATAGCGCGCCTTCTGCGCCTCGGTGCCGAAATGCAGAAGCGGAAGGATGAGACCGATCGAATTGTTCGCGCACAACGTGGACGCGGCGAGCGACACGCGGCCGATCTCTTCCTTCGCGATGCACACCGAGGTCAGATCGCCGCCCGGGCCGCCGTATTCTTCCGGCACCCACATCTGCAGCAGCCCGAGATCGCCGAATACGGCGACGAGCTCCTCGGGAAAGCGCTTCGTTTCCTCCATCTCCGCCACGAGCGGACGCACCTGCTCTTCGGCCACCCTGCGCACCATGTCGCGCAGCATGTCCTGCTCTTCGGTGAACTTCATCGACTAGTCCTCGTGCCGCGATCTTGTTTCGTCATGCGAAATACCATGCGTGCGCCCGCGCATCCGGTTCGTGTCGAGCGGCTAGGCGGCGCGCTCCAGCGAGGAAGCGTCCGAAGCGGTCGAATAGACCCCGCGCACCGTGTCGACGAGCGTCTCCACGTCTTTGGGCAGCGCGTCGCCGCGCCAAGCGACATGACCGTCCGGGCGCACCAGCACGAGCTTTCTCGCATAGAGCACGCGCGCTTCCTCGTTGCCGATGTCCGCCACCGTCAGCGGTACGCCCCGGGCACGGGCCGCGTCGTCGAGCGCGGCGACGTCGATGGACGGATCGAAGCGCACGAGCACGAAGCCGCGGCCGAACAGATCGAGCGTCGAGCGCTCCGGCGCGAGCCATACATGCGGCGCGCGATGCCCGGGCCGCGCGGTCTGCTCGTAGGTGTTGACCGTGTCGTCCGGCTCCGGCGTGCCGTCGGGCGCGATGATCGGCGAGCCTTCGTAGCGAAAGCCCAGGTGAATGCCGATCGTGTACCACTCGCGCTTCATCATCTGCGTGTAGGCGTCGCCGAAGATCTTGCGCGCGCGCTCGCCGTCGGGGCCCGGCTCGAAGACCGTCTGATTCAGGTTCTGGCGCGGCGTGAGCATCAGCTTGAGATTGCTGGTCGCCTCGTTGACGTTGCGGATTGCCACCGGCCTGCGCTCGAACTCGTACGTGTCGATCAGATGCGCGCCGCCCCAGCCTTCGACCATCGCCTGCAGCTTCCAGCCGAGATCGACCGCATCCTGAATGCCCATGTTCATGCCGAAACCGCCCGTGGGCGACGTGAGATGCGCGGCGTCCCCGGCGATCTTCACGCGCGCCGTGCCGTAGCTGTCGGCGACCAGCTGGCGGCGGATCCACGGCATCACGGAGACGATGCGAAAGCTGAAATCGTCGCGCCCGACGGCGCGGTGGAATGCGGCCGAGACCTCGTCCCCGGTGAGCGTGACGAGCTTGCCGTCACCGACGATCGAGAAGCGCCACCAGTTGCGCCCGTTGATCGCGACGAGCGTGCTCCAGGTCCCTTCCGGTCCGATGAAGATATAGCGATAGCCCGGCTCCTTGTCGTGCAGCGCCTCGAGCCCCTCGCATTCGATGATCGCGTTGGTCGTGTAGGTCAGCGCGGGCGTGCCGCTCATCGTGATGCCCAGTGCCTGCTTCACGCTGCTGGCGCCGCCGTCGCAGCCCACGAGATACTGGCATTCGATGAGATCTTCCGCGCCCGTCTTCAGATCTCGCACGCGCACCGCGACACCGTCCGCGCGCTCCTCGTGGCCGAGGTATTCGGTCTCGTAGCGAATCGTCACGTTGCCCGTGCTGCGCGCGAAGCGCGTGAGCACCGGATCGAAGAAATTCTGCGGGCAGCGCTCGCGCTTCTGCGGGCTTTGCGGCGGCTTCGCTTCGTCGCGCACGGTCGGGAAGCGTTCGCGGCCGAACTCGTATCCACCGTGCAGCTGCGACACCCATGCGTAGTCCTGCGGATAGTCGCGGTTATAGCCCGCGTTCTCCACGTCCGTCGCGATACCCCAGCGCCGGCAGAATTCCATCGTACGAATGCCGACCATGTCCATCTTGGGCTGGAAGACTTCGCCGTCGCTCTTCTCGATCAGCACGCACGGCACGCCGCGCCAGCCGAGATCGCCGGCGAGCGCCAGGCCGATCGGCCCCGCGCCGACCACCACCACCGGCGTGCGACTCACTGAACTCATCTGCGCCATAGTCTCGATGCTCCTCTTGGCTCCATCCGGGCAATTGCGTCGTCTCATGCGACGCGACACGGACTCACTGTAGCGACAGGGCGCACCGCCTGACCAATACTGTTTGCGAAGGTTTCTAGAAGTTATTCCTCTGGCTCGTTCTTCAAGTTCTTCCTCTAACAGGATCGGAAAATCGTATTGGCGTGAATCCGCGCACCGTGTCTATCCTGTCGTCGCGCGTCATCCAAGGGCGCCGCAAACACTAGAACAAGCAAGACCGGAGACACATCCCATGCCGTCCTCGCCCGATCGCGCGGCCGCCGCGAGCCCGCGGGCGCGCCCCTCCTCCTTTCGACTACAGGCAGATCCAAGATGACTCGTGAACGCCCCTGGTATCGCTGGTACGTGCTGTTCATCCTGACGCTGATCTACGCGTTCAGCTATGTCGACCGGCAGATCGTCACCATCCTCGCGCCCTATCTGAAGAAGGACATGGGCATCTCGGACGCGCAGCTCGGCCTGCTCTATGGCACGTCGTTCGCGCTCTTCTATTGCGTGTTCGGCATCCCGCTCGCGCGCCTTGCGGACGGCTGGAGCCGCGTGCGCACGCTCGCGCTCGGACTGTCGTTCTGGTCGCTGATGACCGCGCTCTCCGGGCTCTCGCGCAACTTCGCGCAACTCGGCGCGGCGCGCGTCGGGGTCGGCGTGGGCGAGGCGAGCGCGACGCCCGCCGCCGTGTCGCTGCTCGGCGACTACTTCGAGCGCGCCCGGCGCGGCACGGTGCTCGCGCTCTACTCGGTCGGCGTGTATGTGGGCGCGGGCGCATCGCTCGCGATCGGCGGCTCGATCGTCGCCGCATGGGAGCGCACCTACGGCACGAGTGGGCTCGCGCCGCTCGGGCTGAGCGGCTGGCAGGCCTCGTTCATCGGCGTGGGCGTGCCGGGGCTCGTGTTCGCACTCGTCGTGCTGCTCACCGTGCGCGAACCCGAACGCGGCCGCCTCGATGCGGTGCCCGCCAGGGCCGATCCGCATCCCTTCGCCCACGCGATGCGCGACCTGGGCGCGATGGTGCCGCCGTGGAGCTGGATGCATCTGGCCGCGCTCGATGCGCCGCGCCGCGAATACGCGCGCAATGTCGGTTATCTGCTGCTCGCCGCGTGCCTGGCCATGTTCGCGACGCACGTCACCAACGGCATGCTTTCGGCCTCGCGCAACGCGCAGATCGGCTCCCTCTACGGCATGCCCGTGACGAGCAATCTCGTGCAATGGCTCGCCATCGCGATCGCGGTGTACGTGTGCTCGAACTGGTATCAGGCCACGCGCCTCGGCGATCCCGCCGCGCACCGTCTCATCACCGGCTCGAAGACCTTCATGTCGATCACGGTGGCGGGCGCGTTCCTCGCCTTCGCGATGAACGCCGTCAACGGCTTCGTGTTCGTCTACGCGAGCCGCACGCTCGGCCTGACGGCTCAGGCGGGCTTGCATCTGGGCATCATCGCGATCATCGCGGGCGGGCTCGGCATCACCGTGAGCGGCTATCTGTGCGATCTCGCCAAGCGTAGGCATGCGCTCGGCCGCCTGTGGTTCGTGTGCTTCACCGCCACCGCGTTTACGGCCGCGAGCGTCGTGCAATACCTGACGACGAGCATCACCACGTTCTATTGCGCCTACGCGCTCGCCACGTTCTTCGTGCCGATGTGGTTCGGCCCGCTGCAGGCGACCACGCAGGACCTCGTGATCCCGCGCCTGCGCGGCACCGCGTTCGCCGCTTTCTCGCTCGGCCCGAACATCTTCGGCCTCGGCCTCGGCCCGTATTGCGTGGGCCTTCTGAGCGATGCGACCGGCGATCTGCGCCTCGCGATCCTGTGCGCGCTCGGCGTGCTTCCGGTGTCGATCGCCGCCTTGATGGTCGCCGGGAGAACGCTCGCGCAAGGCGAGGAAACGGCGCGCGCCGAACTCGCTGCATACGGTACGGCCGGCGTGCGCGACACGCTGGACGTGGCCGTCGAACACCAACTCACGCATTGAGCACACCAGACGAGGATCCGACATGACCGGCCTGACCCAAACACTCGCCGAATTCGTCACCGAAACGCGCTTCGAACATTTGCCGGCGGCGGTCGTCGCCGAAAGCCGCCGCCTCCTGCTCGACACGATCGGCTGCGCGCTTGGCGCCGTGCGCACCGAAAGCGGACGCATCGCGTTCGACTACGTGAGCCAGCTCGGCGGCAAGCCCGATGCGACGGTGATAGGCGCCGCCACGCGCAGCAGCACGGTCAACGCGGCGTACGCGAACGCGCGCCTCGCCAACGTGCTCGACGCGGACGACACGTTCCCCACCTCGACGCACTTCGGCAACGCGACCGTGTTTTCCGCGCTCGCGCTCGCCGAAACGCAGGCGATGCACGGACGCGAACTGCTCGCCGCGATCGCGGTCGGCTTCGACCTCGGCGCGCGCATCGGCAGCTGGATGGGCGCGCCGATGCAGATCGAGAACGGGCGCGTGACCGGCTGGAACGAGCTCGGCGGTCCCGCCGCCACCATCGCGTGGGCGGCGATCGGCGCGGCGTCGAACATCGCTGGACTGAATGCGCGGCAGGCGAATCACGCGTTCGGCATCGGCGGCGCGAACTCGCCGCAGCCGACGTTGCGCAAATGGGCGGAATCCGTCGAGCAGCCGATGTACAAGTACGCCGACGCCGGCTGGTGCGCGCAGGTCGGGGTGTCGGCGGCGCTGCTGGCGAAGCTCGGCAGCACGGGATTCAAGGACTTTCTCGACGGCGACAACGCGTTCTGGAAGACCTACGGCTCGCCCGCTCACGACGACGCCGCGCTCGTCTCCGGCCTCGGCTCCGACTGGCAGATCCTCAACACGACCTACAAGCCCTGGCCGTGCTGCCGCTGGATCCATCATCCGCTGACGGCATTCACGCGCCTCATGGACGAACACGCGCTCGCGCCGCAGGAGATCGAGCATGTGGTCGTGCGGGCGAACCCGTTCGCGCTGACGCCGATCTTCTGCGAACAGCAGCCCGGCGACATGCTGAGCGCCGAGTTCAGCCACGCGCACGCACTCGCGGCCGCCGCGCACCGCGTGCCCGCCGGCCCGCTCTGGTATGCGCCGCAGACGATGAACGATCCGCGCATCGCCGCGTTCCGCGCGCGCGTGAGCGTGGCGGCGGAGCCCGGCGCGGCCAACATCGCCGACTGGATGACGGGCGGCCAGTGGCGCGGCGTGCCGGGCGGCGTCGACATCGACGCGCGCGGCCGCGTGTTCAGCGCGACCGCGGACCACGCGCTCGGTGATCCGTGGCAGGCCGACACGCATTTTTCGGATCGGGCGCTCGCCGCCAAGTTCAACGTGATGACCGGCCTCGATGCGCACGGGGAAGGCGCGCCGGCGCTCGCGCAGGCGGCCAGCGCGCTGACGGACGCCGTGATGAACGCCGAGGACGCGCCCGTCTCCCGCATCACGGATGGCCTGCTCGCACTGGCGGCGGCAGGCGGCGAGCGCTGAAACGCGAGATTGACGGAGGCACGGCGGCTCCATATATTAATGGTTCATCCAATGAAAACAAATCGACATGAACGATCCTGCCGCCGTCACGCTGGTCCGCGCCCCATCGCTCTTCATTCTCGTATGCATCACCCTGTCGGGCACGTTTCCGCTGCACGTGTTCGTGCCCGCGCTGCCGCTCGCGGCGAGCGAGTTGCGTGCGTCGTCGGCGGGTATCGGTCTCACCATCACGCTGTATGTGATCGGGCTGTCGATCGGGCAACTGATCTACGGCCCGCTTTCGGACCGCTATGGGCGCAGGCCTGTGCTGCTCGCCGGGTTGTCGCTCTTTGCCGTCGCGAGCCTGGCCGCCGCGTTCGCGCCATCGCTCAGAAGCCTGGAGTTCGCGCGCATCGCCCAGGCGCTCGGCGGCTGCTCCGGTCTCGTGCTGGGACGCGCCATCGCGCGTGACAGCTCCGGCTCGACCACGCTGATCCGGCGTCTCGCGACGCTCAGCATCGCGATGGCGGTCGCCACGGCGATCGCGCCCGTGATCGGCGCGCAGTTCGTCGAGCACTTCGGCTGGCGCGCAATCTTTCTCGCCCTCTCGATCGCCAATGTGCTCGTGCTCGTCTCCGTGTGGCTGCTCGTTCCCGAGACGCACACGGCCTCGCGGGATCTCGCGACGGGACGCTATGCGCGCAGCTATCTGCGGCTCCTGCGCTCGCCGGTCTTCCTCGCGCATGCGCTGGGCGGCGCCAGCGCCACGACGGGCATCTACGCGTTCCTCTCGGCCTCGCCTTTCATACTGGAAACCCGGCTCGGGCTTTCCGCGCAGGCATTCGGCTTCGCGTATTTCTCGCTCGTGGTCGGACTCGCGAGCGGACAGACCACGGCCAAGCGGCTCGCGGGCAAGGTCTCGGCGCGCGCGGCGCTGATCGCCGCGAGCGTCATCATGGGCGCGGCCTCGCTGAGCCTCGTGGCATCGTGGTATTTCGACACGCTTTCCGTGATCTCCGTGATGGCGCCGATGATCGTGATGTTCTTCGCCACGGGCCTGTCGAGCCCCTTCGCGATCAGCAGCGCGCTCGATGTCGAGCCGACGGTGGTAGGCGCCGCCGCCGGACTCTACGGCTGCCTGCAAATGGGCTACGGCGCGCTGTGCACCGCCGCCGTGGGACTCGCGCCTGGCAACCCGACGCTCTCGATGATCATCGCGCTGGCCGTCTCGAGCGCGATCTCCTGGGCGTCGTTCAAGGCCGTGCCGCGCCGTCCGGGCGGCGCGGAGCCGCAATCGGTCGCCTGAGCGCCGCCCCGCTGACGATTAGGGTTTTTGCCCGTTTGACACGAAAAAACGTCTCCCACATATTTGATGCAATGGTTCATCCAATGATAAATGCAATGAAAAAATGAATCCGGGCGGACAAGGAACGTCTGGCAGGCTTCCAGGTTTGACTAAATAACTACACATCCAGGAGACGAAATTGAACTTTGCGAAACCCTTGTTCGGCGCGCTCGCGCTGACGGCCGCAGGCGGCGCATGGGCTCAGAGCAGCGTCACGCTCTATGGCCTGCTCGACGAAGGCATCAACTATGTCAACAACTCGCAGACGGCCAAGGCGGGCGCGCCGAACGGGCGCACGGGCGGCCCGGTCTGGTCGATGACCACCGGACTCGCGCAGGCATCGCGCTGGGGCTTGCGCGGCACGGAAGATCTGGGCAACGGCTACAAGGCCATCTTCGTGGTCGAAAGCGGCTTCGACGTCGGGACGGGCCGCTTGCAGCAAGGCGGCACGTTCTTCGGGCGCCAGGCCTATATCGGCCTGACTTCGCCGAACTGGGGCAGCGTCTCGCTCGGCCGCCAGTACGATTCGATCGTCGACGTGATCGGCCCGATGCAGGCGGGCAGCTATGCGGGCGGCGCATTCGCGGACCATCCGGGCGACATCGACAACGTGGCGGACTCGCAACGCATCAACAACTCCATCAAGTACACGAGCCCCAAGTTCGCGGGCGTCACGCTCACGGGCCTTTACAGCTTCGGCGGCGCGGCGGGATCGTTCGGCCGCAACAGTATCTGGTCGGTGGGCGCGCGCTTCGATTCGGGTCCGTTGAGCGTCGCCGCCGGCTACATGCACATCAACAACCCGAACCAGTCGTTCTACGGCAACAACTCGACGGGCTCGACCACCGCCAACAATCTCGGCGCGACGAGCGGCGTGCAGGTCAACCCGATCTACGGGGGCTATGCGTCGGCGGGCAAGATGCAGATCGTGGCGTCGGCCGCGCAGTACACGCTCGGCGCGTTCATTCTCGGCCTGGGCTATTCGAACATCCGCTTTCAGAATCTCAACGATCCGGCGTCGGGAACGCTCTCGCTCACCAACCCGTTCGGCTACACCGGCAACGCCGCGTTCAACAACTACAACATCTACACGGCCTACTACATCACGCCGGCGCTCGTCGCGGGCGCGTCTTACAACTATCTGCGCGGCGGCGCGGTGAACGGCAAGGACAGCGCGGCCTATCAGACCATCAACGCTTCGCTCGACTACTTCCTTTCGAAGCGCACGGACGTCTACCTCGCGGGCGCCTACATGAAGGGCTCGGGTGTGGACTCGACAAATCAGCCGTCGGTGCCCTATCTCGTCACGCTGACGCCTGCCAACACGCAAAGCCAGGTGGTCGCGCGCATCGGCATCCGGCACAAGTTCTGACCGCGCGAGGCTTCGCCACGCAATCAGGCGCACGGCGGCCGGCAAACATGCCGGCCGTTTTTTCTTGCACGAGGCGCGCTTGACATCGCGTCGTGACCCGCTCAACATAGCATTGTAGTGTCAAAGGTTGATCCAATGAAAAAAGGCGCGAGCACGATAAGGCTCCATCGATTCGCGCCCGATCCGGAGATGTCAGATGCCTGAAACCCAACCCCGCGCCGAAGACGCCGTCAGGCGCCCGCTCGACGGCGTGGTCATCGTCGAGACGTCGAGCTTTCTCACCGGCCCGTTCGCCGCGATGATGCTGTCCGATCTCGGCGCCGATGTCATCAAGGTCGAGCCGCCGGGCGGCGACGGCTTTCGCAAGTTCGGCCACAACCGCGACGGCTTCGGCGCGTCGTGGACCAATGCCAATCGCGGCAAGCGCAGTGTCGTGATCGACCTGAAGACCGCGGAAGGCGTCGCGCGCCTGAAGGGGCTCCTCGCCGGCGCGGACGTGCTGGTGGAGAACTGGCGGCCGCGCGTGGCCGCGTCGCTCGGCTTGGGCCAGGACGTGCTCGCCGAGCTGAATCCGCGCCTCGTCCGCCTGTCGATCAACGGTTTCGGCGACACCGGCGCGCTCGCCAACGCGCCCGCCTTCGATTCGCTGATCCAGGGGCGCACGGGCATCGTCGCCGCCGAAGGCCGCAACGGCAAGCCCGCGGTGACGCCCTTCAACATGGTCGACAAGGTGACCGGCGTGTTCGGCGCGCAAGCCATTCTCGCGGCGCTCCTCGAGCGCGAAAAGACCGGCCGCGGCGCGCACGTGAAGCTGCCGATGCTCGACGTGATGGGCTATTTCAACTTTCCCGACATGTATCAGCACCGCACGTTCGAGGGCGATACGTCGGCGTGGAAGCCGCCCGCGTCCCAGGTGCTGGAGACGTCCGACGGTCACGTCGTGATCTCGCCCGCAAACGGCGCACAGATGTCGAAGACGCTCAACGCGATCGAGCGCCCCGAATGGAAGGAGGAATTCAAGCAGATGCGCGATCCCGTCGCGATGGCCGAAGAATTTTTCCGGCGCGTGGGCGAAGTCGTGAAGACTCGCAACACCGCATTCTGGCTCGAGCGCTTCGAGAGTCTCGACGTGCCCGCCGCGCCCGTGTTCTCGCTCGACGATTACCTGAACGACGCGCAAGTGAGCCACAACGGCGTGTTCGAGTACGTCGCGTCGCCGGTGGGTCCGATCCGCACCGCGCGCTACCCCGCCACTTTCGACGACCGGCGCTTCGCCGCGCGCTTCGGACCGCCCGCGATCGGCGAGCACGACCGCGAAATCGGCGCCCTTTGATCCCTTTCACCACGACACAGGACACATCATCATGAAACTCGCAAGCTTCGACGGCGGGCGCATCGGCATCGTGGACGGCGCCGATATCGTCGACGTCACCGACGCGGTGAGCGCCATGCCCGGCGCGTGGCCGCCCGTCGGCATGCTGCATCTGATCGGGCGCTTTCCCGAATTGCGCGCGCAACTCGCCGAGCGCGCGCGCAGCGGGCCGCGCCGGCCGCTCGCCGACGTGCATCTGGAAACGCCCATCGCGTGGCCGAACAAGGTGATCGCGTTTCCCGCCAACTATCACGCGCATGTGGAGGAAATGAAAGCAGGCACCGGCCTCATCTCGCCGTTCAAGGCGGACGGCCAGGGCTTCTTCCTCAAGGCCAATTCGAGCCTGAGCGGTCCCCGTGATCCGATCGTGCTCCCCGACATCCCGGGGCGGCAGATTCATCACGAGTGCGAGCTCGCCGTGATCATCGGCAAGGGCGGACGGCAGATCAGCCGCGAGCGCGCGCTCGAACACGTGTTCGGCTATGCCTGCCTCATCGACGTCGTGGTGCGCGGCAAGGAAGAGCGCGTGATGCGCAAGTCCTACGACACGTTCTGCCCGGTCGGCCCGTGGCTCGTGACGGCCGACGAAGTGCCCGATCACGAGGCCATCGACCTCAGGCTCTCGGTCAACGGCGAACTGCGCCAGCACGCGAGCACGCGGGATCTGATCGTCGACATTCCCGAGATGATCCGCATGGCCTCGGCGGTGATGACGCTCTATCCGGGCGACATCATCGCGTCGGGAACGCCGGCGGGCGTGGGGCCGATCGTGCACGGCGACGAGGTCGTGATCGAGATCGCGCATGTCGGCTCGATGACGCTCGATGTCGTGCAGGGCGAGAACGGCGGCCATCCGGTGTGGGACAAGTCGCGCACGGCGCCGGACCCGGCCGCCGTCACCGCATCGTGACGCGCGCAACCGCGGTGCGCGCCGACGCTTCGGCGCCGCCGGCGCACGTGCCGCTCTACGAAGAGCGCATCGAGGCAGGCGACGGCGTCACGCTCGCGGCGAGCGTCGCGGGCGAGCGCGGCCGGCCCGGCGTGATTCTGCTGCACGGCGCCGGCCAAACGCGCCATTCGTGGCGCGGCAGCGTGGCCACGCTCGGCGCGCTCGGCTATCACGCCCTCGCCTACGACGCGCGCGGCCACGGCGACAGCGACTGGTCGCCGAAGCCGGACTACTCGTACGAACGACTCGCGGACGATCTGGACGCAATCGTTCGGCACATGGGCTGCGTGCCCGCGATGATCGGCGCGTCGATGGGCGGCATGACCGCGCTGCACGCGATCGCCCGGACGGACGAAGCGCGCGCCCGCGCGGTGGTGCTCGTGGATATCGCGCCGCGTGTCGATCCGCGCGGCCTGAAGCGCGTGCACGATTTCCTGCACGGGCATCGCGACGGCTTCGCGAACGTCGAGGAAGCGGCCGATGCGGTCGCCGCCTACAACCCGCACCGGCCGCGCCCGAAGAACCCGCGCGGGCTGATGAAGAACCTGCGCCTGCGCGAGGACGGCCGCCTGCACTGGCACTGGGATCCGCGCTTCTTCAGGGAGCGCAACGACGATGCGCGCGATCGTCACGCGGCTCGCCTGCTCACGATGTGCCGCGGCGTGACGATCCCGTCGATGCTCGTCGTCGGCGAGGAAAGCGATGTCGTGAACGGCAAAGGCATCGCGGAATTGCGTGCCGCCTTGCCGCAACTGGAGATCGGTCATGTCGCCGGGGCTGGGCACATGATCGCGGGCGATCGCAACGAGGCCTTCAACGGTGCGATCCTGCCTTTTCTGGAATGCCATCCGGCGCGCTGAGACGTTTTCCCTTTGCGTCGTATTTCGTCGTCGCGCCGCGCCATGCGGCGCGACGACGTTTCACTTCCTCAAGCTTCGCTCTGCGCTTCCTGACCGCTCGGTTCGCCGGCGGCTTCGCGCGCCACCGCGCCGCGCACAGTGTCGATGAGCGCGCGCGCATCCTCGGGCAACGCGTCGCCGCGCCATGCCACCTGGCCATCGGGGCGCACCAGGACGAAGGCGCGTTCGTAGAGCGCGCGCGCTTCGGCGTGGTCGATGTGCGCGATCTCGAACGGCATGCCGACCGCGCGGGCGGCATCGGCAAGCGTATCGACGCCCGCGCGATCCTCGCCGAAGCACATCAGCACGAACGACTGGCCGAACAGATCGAGCGTCGAGCGGCCTTCTTCGAGCCAGACGTGCGGCGCGCGCGATCCGGGCCGCGCCGTCTGCACATAGCTCGACACTTCGTCCGGCGGCTGCGGCGTGCCGTCTGGCACGATGATCGGCGAGCCTTCGTACATGTAGCCGAGGTGAATGCCGATGGAGAACCATTCGCGCTTCATCAGCTCGGTGTACGCGTTGCCGAATTCGATGCGCGCCGCATCGGCCTCGGGGCCTTCGTCGAAGATCGCCGCCGACGGCGACATCACGCGCGGCGAGAGCATGCGCTTCAGATTGCCGGTCGCTTCCGCGACATTGCGGATGGCCACCGGGCGCTGCTCCGTCTCATATGTTCCGAGGAGATGCTCGCCGCCCCAGCCTTGCAGCACGGCGGCGAGCTTCCACGAAAGATTCACCGCGTCCTGAATGCCCGTGTTCATGCCGAAGCCGCCGGTCGGGGATGTCAGGTGCGCCGCATCGCCCGCAATGAAAACGCGCTTCGTGCCATAGCGATCCGCGACGAGCTGGCGCCGCACCCACGGCAGCATCGAGAGAATCTCGAAGTCGAATTCACGGCCGACCGCGCGCACGATCGCGCGGCGCATGTAGGCCTCGTCGTGTGTCTGGCGCGTGGCGTCGCCGACGAGCGAGAAGCGCCACTGGTCGCGCCCGTTGATCGCGACGAGCGTCGCCCACGTGCCTTCCGGGCCGATGAAGATGTATCGGTACGCGCGCTTCTTGTCGTGCAGCGCTTCGAGGTCCTTGCAGCGGAACACGACATTGGTCGTGTAGGTGAGCGTCGCTTCGCCGGTCATCGCGATGCCGAGTGCCTGACGCACCGCGCTCGCGCCGCCGTCCGAGCCCACGAGATACTGCGCGTCGACCGTGCGCTCCTCGCCGCTCAGCACGTCGCGCAGGCGGACCGTGACGCCGTGCTCCGTTTCGGTGAAACCCGCGAGCTCCGTGTGATAGACGATGGTCGCGAGCGACGAGCGCTCCGCGAAGCGCCGCAGCACCGGATCGAAGAAATTCTGCGGGCAGCGCTCGCGTTTTTGCGGGCTCTGCGGCGGGCACTTCTCGTCCTTCGGGCTCGCGAACGCTTCGCGTCCGAACTCATAGCCGGTCAGGCTCGTCACCCACGCGCAATCCTGCGGATAGTCGCGGTTATAGCCCGCTTCGTGAACCCACGGCACGATGCCCCAGCGGCGGCAATATTCCATCGTGCGCACGCCCACCATGTCCATCTTCGGCTGGATGACCTGGCCGTCGCTGCGCTCGATCAGCATGCAGGGCACGCCGCGATAGCCGAGGTCGCCTGCGAGCGCGAGGCCGATCGGTCCCGCGCCCACGATCAATACCGGTGTTTGCATCTCCATTCTCCCCATGTTGGCGCGTCTCGCGCCGCTTCGTTCAGATTTGCGCGTCGGCCGGCTCTTCGCGATACAACCCGAGCTTCTTCAGCGCGGGAATGTCGTTGACCTGGAAGAGCATCGCCGGTGTGTCGGCGGACCGGTTGATGTGCTCGTGGACCGCCCACGGCGGTATCGCCATGAAGTCGCCCGCGCCCCAGTCGAAATGCGCGCCGTCGACGATGGTCGTGCCCATGCCGCGCATCACGTAATACACGACGCTGCCGGTGTGCCGATGCGCCTTCGTATGCACGCCGGGGCGCAGCGACTGCAGCACCGTGCCGATGGTCGGCATGGCCGGGCCGCCCGTCAGCGGATTCAGATATTCGAGCGCGGTGTCATCGTAGGGGTCGGGCGGCAATGCGCTCGCGAGACGCAAGGCTTCCTGCGAGCGCTCGGCCGTGTAGACGAGCAACGGATTGATGTCGGGCACCGGCGTATCGGCAAGGGGCTTCATGATGCCGCTGCCGTACATGCGGTACGAACGGTCCGGCAGGGGCGCGAGCGGCTGGCGCGGCGCTTCCGAGCCTTCAAAAAACGTCGCGTGCATCGAGCGCACGAGCGAGATGTCGAGCACGTCGAGCCAGATCATCGGCTCGTCGCCCTTGTGCTCGTGGTCGTGCCACGTCCACGAAGGCGTGAGCACGAGATCGCCTTCATTCATCTCGTAGCGCTCGCCGTCGACGATGGTGTCCGCGCCGCGGCCCTTCATGATGAAGCGCAGCGCGCTCGCGGTATGACGATGCGCGGTGGCGATTTCGCCCGGCAGGATCACCTGAATCGATGCCCAGAACGTGGGCGTGGTGCCGAACGGCAGCCCGCGATTGGCGAGCCGCAGCGTGCGCCGCTGGCCGCCCGCCTCGAGCTTAAGGTTCGCGCCGATCTTGTCGAGCAGGCGTTCGAGGTCGCGCGCCTTCCAGTGCGCGGCCTGCATCGCCGATTGCGGCGTGCGCGTGAAAAGCGGGCCGTCGGTCGGCTGCGCGACGCGGCAGTTGTGCTGGTCGAGTTCGTCGGCGATCGCCGCGCGTTGCGCCGAGTCGGTCATGACGGCTTCGGTCATGGCGGTTCTCCGGTGTGGTCTAGAGCTGGTTGACGAGATCGGGCACGAGCGCGAACAGATCGCCGACGAGACCGTAATCGGCCACGCTGAAGATCGGCGCTTCCGGGTCCTTGTTGATCGCGACGATCACCTTCGAGTCTTTCATGCCGGCCAGGTGCTGGATCGCACCGGAGATGCCGACTGCCACGTACAACTGCGGCGCGACGATCTTGCCGGTCTGGCCCACTTGATAATCGTTCGGTACGTAGCCCGCGTCGACCGCCGCGCGCGATGCGCCCAGCGCCGCGCCCAGCTTGTCGGCCAGCGGCTCCAGCGTCTTCGTGTAGTTCTCGCCGCTGCCCAGACCACGGCCACCCGACACGATGATGTTCGCGCTCGTCAACTCCGGACGATCGAGCTTCGTCACTTCGCGGCTCACGAACTGCGAGATGCCCGCGTCGGCTGCGGCTTCGATCTTCTCGATTGGCGCGCTGCCGCCTTCGGCCGCGACCGGATCGAAGCCCGTCGCGCGCACCGTGATGACCTTGATCGGATCGCTCGATTGAACCGTCGCGATGGCGTTGCCTGCGTAGATCGGGCGTTCGAACGTGTCCGCGCTGTCGACTGCGGTGATGTCGCTGATTTGCGCGACATCCAGATGCGCGGCGATGCGCGGCGCGATGTTCTTGCCGTAAGCCGTGGCCGGAGCCAGAATGTGCGAATAGTCCTTCGCGATATTCAGCACCGTGCCTTCGATATTTTCCGCGAGGCCCGCTTCGAGTTGCGGCGCATCGGCCAGCAGCACTTTCGAGACGCCCGCAATCTTCGCCGCCTGATCCGCCGCGCCTTGCGCGTTCGAACCCGCCACCAGCACATGTACATCGCCGCCGATCTTCGCGGCCGCCGCAATCGTATTCAGCGTCGCTGCCTTGATCGACGCATTGTCGTGTTCCGCAATCACTAAAGTCGTCATTTGTCTCCGCCCCTTTACAGCACTTTGGCTTCCGTCTTGAGCTTGTCGAGAAGCGCGGCGACGTCCGGCACACGCACGCCCGCGCCACGCGCGGATGGCTCCCTCACGTCGATCTGCTTGAGGCGCGGTGCGACATCCACACCGAGATCGGATGGCTTCATGCTGGCGAGCGGCTTCTTCTTCGCCTTCATGATGCTGGGCAGCGTCACGTAGCGCGGCTCATTCAGGCGCAGGTCGGTCGTGACCACGGCGGGGAGCTTGAGCGACAGCGTTTCCGCGCCGCCATCGACTTCGCGCGACACGGTGGCCTTGCCATCCGCGACCACGACCTTCGATGCGAACGTCGCCTGCGGCAGACCTGCCAAGGCAGCCAGCATCTGGCCGGTCTGATTCGAATCGTCGTCGATGGCCTGCTTGCCGAGGATGATGAGTTCCGGCTTCTCCTGATCGACCAGCGCCTTCAACAGCTTTGCCACGGCCAATGGCTGCAGCTCCTCCGAGGTCTCGACCAACACAGCGCGATCGGCACCAATGGCCAGCGCCGTGCGCAACGTCTCCTGACACTGCGCGACACCGCACGACACCGCGATCACTTCCGTCGCCACACCCGCTTCCTTCAGACGCACCGCTTCCTCCACGGCGATCTCATCGAACGGATTCATCGACATCTTCGCGTTCACGATGTCGAGGCCCGAACCGTCGCGCTTCACGCGCGGCGTCACGTTGTAGTCGAGCACGCGCTTGACCGCCACCATCACTTTCATGTTTTCCGTCTCTCCGTATGCTGCAGAATCAATTGGGAACGTAGACGCGACCGTCCATCAGGCGGCGCGCCGTTCTGTACGCAATCGCTTCGTCTTGCCGTCTGCATGCGCGGCGATCTCTCCGCGCACGCAGACGCAGGGAATGGCGCGCTGTGGATCCATGGCTCGCCTCCCTTCCTCAGTCCGCGAGCAGCCGCCGTGCGACGATCAGCCGATGGATCTCGTTGGTGCCTTCGATGATCTGGTTGAGCTTCGCGTCGCGCATCATGCGCTCGACCGGAAACTCCTTCGAATAGCCGTAGCTGCCGAGCACCTGCACGGCTTCGGTGGTGACTTCCATCGCGATGTCCGTGACAAAGCATTTGGTGATCGAGGACAGCATGTTCAGGCGCGAGTGGTCGCCCGAGTCGATCTCGTCGGCGCAGTTGTAGAGCAGGTTGCGCGCCGCTTCCACCTTGATCGCCATGTCCGCGAGCTTGAACTGCATGCCCTGAAACTCCGCGATCGGCCGGCCGAACTGCCGGCGGTCCTTCGCATACGCGACGGCGACATCGAGCGCGCCCTGCGCAAGACCGAGCGAGGTCGCCGCGATGGTCGGACGGTTCAGATCGAGCACCTTCATGCACGCCTTGAAGCCCTCGCCTTCCGCGCCGAGGCGGCAATCGACGGGCACGCGCATGTCGTCGAAGAAGAGTTCGTGATTGGGCGCGCCGTGGCGGCCCATCTTGTGCTCCTTCCGGCCGAGGCGAAAGCCCGGCGTGCGCGTGTCGACGAGGAAGGCGCTGATGCCGTCGGAGCCGCCCGCCTCCGACGTGCGCGCGAAGAGCAGCACGTAATGCGCGTGGCCGCCCCATGTGATCCAGTTCTTCTGGCCGTTGATCACATAGGTGTCGCCGTCGCGCACGGCGCGCGTGCGGATCGAGGAGACGTCCGAGCCGGACTGCGGCTCGGTCACGGCGATCGCGCTCACGAGCCGGCCTTCGGCGGCGAGCGGCAGCCAGCGGGCCTTCTGCTCCTCGGTGCCGAAATGCAGGATCGGCAGCACGAACGAGATCGAGTTGTTGCCGCATAGCGTGGCGGCGGCGAGCGAAACCTTCGCGATCTCCTCCTTCACGATGCACACCGTCTTGAGGTTGCCGCCCGGGCCGCCGTATTGCTCGGGCAGCCACAGCTGCAACAAGCCCATGTCGCCGAACACCGGCACGAGTTCCGAGGGAAACCGGTCGTCCGCCTCCATGCTCGGGATGAGCGGGACGACATGCTTTTGCACCATGCGGCGAACCGAATCGCGGATGGCGACGAGATCTTCATCGAGACGCATATGAACTCCGTGGACCGACGCCGTTCAATAGCCCGGGAACGAGAGGCCGCCGTTGATGCTGAGCGTCGATCCCGAGACCTGATCCGATTCCTTGCTCGACAGATAGAGGATGTATTCCGCGAGATCCTCCGCGCTGTTCAGCTTGAACTTCACGCGCTGCTCGGCCTTGGTGAAGGCCTTGACGATGACTTCCTGCGAGCCCGCTTCCTTCGCGGCGAGAAAGCGATCGTGCGCGGGCGTGCCGGTCGTCAGCGTGGTGGCGACCGCATTGATGCGGATGCCCAGATGCGCGAGCTCGGCGCCGAGCGCGCGCGTGAGGAACATGATCGATGCGCCCGCCGCGCCGATCATCGATTCGCTCGGGGTGGGGATGCGCGCGGCGTCGGTGGTGACGAGCACGATCTTGCCGTAGCCCTGCTCGCGCATGAAGCGCGTGGCCGCATGCACGGCGTTCAGACGCGGCATCAGGCGGCTCGTGAGGCACGCGATGCCCTCGTCCGGCGCCATGTCGACGAAGAGCTTGGGCTTCGGCTCGCGCGGCCCGCCGCTCGCCACGACGATATCCACCTTGCCGAAGCGCTCCACCGCATGCGCGACCGCACGCTCGATGCCTTCGTAGCTCAGGAGATCGCTGTTCACGAAGACGCGTTCGCCGGAATACCCGCTGCATTCGTCGACGAGCGTGCGCGCCGCGCCTTCGTCGCGACCCTGGATCACGACGCTCGCGCCGCTTTGCGCGAGCTTCACGACCGAGGCGCGCCCGATTCCCTTCGTGCCGCCGAGCACGACCGCAGCCGCGCCGGTGAGATCAGTAAGCATGTTCCGCCCTTTCCTTCTGCGAGCCCGCTCGATGCGGGCGATTGAAAAGTTATCGCCGCGACGCGGCGTCAGTCTTCCGCCTTGTCCTGCCCTTCGTAACGCGATTCGCGCGCGTGCGCCGCGCCCGTCACGCCCTTGTTGCGGCGCTCCCTCATGAAGTTGTTTTCGTCGGCTTCGTAGCGGATATTGGTGCCGAGCGCGTGCATCACGTAGCCCTGCACGAACTGCGAGGTCATGCCGAGCGAATCGAGCGACAGATGCGTGGCCGCCTTGCCGATGGCGATCGCATCGCGCGGCAGGCGCACGATGCGCTCGGCCCAGTCCTCGCCCGCCGCGGCGAGCTCGCCGGCCGGCACCGCCTTGTTCACGAGGCCAATGCGCGCCGCCTCGGTGCCGCTCATGGTTTCGCCGAGCAGCAGGATCTCGCGCGCCTTCTTCGGCCCCAGCGCAAGGATGTTGATGCTCGTCATGTACGACGCGCCCGCGAGACCCATCTTCTGTTCCGGATGGCCGATCTTCGCGTCGTCCGCCGCGATGGCGAGATCGCTCGCCTCGACGATGTAGAGGCCCGCGCCCACGCAGTAGCCCTGCACGAGCGACAGGGTCGGCTTGGTGCAATAGAGCAGCTGGCGAAATTGCTCGACGTGACGCTTGTCGAACGACAGGCGGATGCGCTGGCTCGGACGCCGCGCGCCCGGCTCCTTCGAGAAGCCGTATTCCGCGCCGCCCACCTGGGCGAGATCGTGTCCCGTGGAAAAGTCGCGGCCTTCGCTGCGGAAGATGATCGCGCGCACGTCGTCGTCGCGTTCGGCGCGCTCGACGTGCTCCATCATGCGATCGAACATCTCGTAGGTCAGGGCGTTGCGCTTCTCGTCACGGCAGAACGTGATGTATGCCCGGCCGTCTGTCGCTTCGTATTTCACGAGGTCCCGCAGGTCTTCGCTCATCGTGCCTCCTTCGTTGAATGTGTCTCTGCGCGACCCGGGCATCGGTATGCCTTCGCCGCACCGCAAAATGTTTATTGGTTCAACCTTTGAAACATGGTTGCGCAGAAGTGAGCGGATGTCAAGTGCCCGAACCGGGCTCGGAAGCGCCCGGGCGCCGATCCTCGCGCGCAAATGCGAGCACGAGCGCTCCGGCAAGCGGCCCGGCGGCGATGACGGCGAGCGTCGCGTCCACCGATCGCCCGTGCGCGAACACGTAGCCCGCGACGATAGGCGACACGAAGCTGCCCACCGACCACACGGTGTTGACGAGGCCGGCCGCCGCGCCCGCGAGGCGCGCGCCCGACGCGCGCGTGTAAAGGCCGATGAGCAGCGGCGTATAGCCGTAGGCTGCCGCGCCCAGAAACGGCGCGATCAGGTAATAGCCCGTCATCGACGTGCAAGTGCCGAATGCGATCAGCAATGTGACGAAGCACAGCAGCACCGCGATCGCCATGCTCCTGGCATGCGTGTGCCACCGGTCGTAAAGCCAGCCAAAGAGCGGCTTGGACAGAAATGCGCCGACGCCGAAGCCCATCAGCACGGACCCGGCCTTCACCTGCGATACGCCATGCGCGACCGTGAGCAGTGCGTTCGCCCATGCGACGAAGCCGAGCGTGCCGTAGAGGGCGCCCGCCCCGGCGAACGCCACGAGCATCAGCGCGCGGCTTCTCAGGAGCGACGCCAGCTCCGCGCCCGTGACGCGCGCCTGCACGAGGCGGCGCGGCGCGTTTCTCACGACCAGCATGCATAGCAAGGTGAAAGCGAAAGTCGCGACGCCGAGCCACTGATACGCGGCCCGCCATCCCCACAGTTCGGCGATGCGCGGCACTGTCGCGTTGGCCAGCACGACCGAAACCGAGGTGCCCGTCGCCCAGATGCCGAAGGCGCGCCCCTTGTCCCTGACGAACCACACGGTCAGCACCTTGATGGTGGCCCCGTACTCGGCGCCGGCGGCAAAGCCCATCACCGCGTGCAGGGCGACTGCCGCCGTGAAGCTCTGCACGTAGCCGAAGCAGAAGGTGAGCGCGGCAAGCGGAAACATCGAGAGCGCAAGGGTCGCGCGGCTGCCGAGCTTGTCGGCGAGCACGCCGCCGATCGGGCACGAGACCGTGTAGCCCACGTAGAAGGCCGTGGTCAGCGAGCCGAGCAGGGCCAGCGCGAAGCCGAGTTCATGCCCGACCGAAGCCGCGACGCTCGCCCATGCGAAGCGGTCCACGCAGCTCACGGTGAACGCCGACCAGATCACCAGCAGGATGATCCAGCGATAGCCGTGCGCGTGTGAGTCGATGGCCGTGTCGATGGGCGCGGCCTCGCCACGTTCGGACACCAGTTCGTCAGCCGTCAGTCGGTCGGATTTCATTCCGGCTCCCGTTATGCCGCAGTGGTCCGCGTAAACAAGTAGATTATTTCAATGGTTCATCCATTGTTTCTTTTAAGCAATTAGCGTATACCTCTGGGGGCGGAAGCGACGGCGACCTCGGCCATCCGGCGTTGCTTGTCGATTCCCGGACGAGCGGTTAGCATCTGCCTATCCCTTGAATGGATTAATCATTGAAAGCCTCTGCCATGAATCGCACGCCCCGGCGCGCCGCCGCGACCACTCCTGCTTCGGCCGCGCCGGCGGCCACGGCCGCGCCCGCGCGTCCCGCGCCCGCCTATTCGCCGGTGCAGACGCGCCGGGCCTTCGAAGTCGTCGCCGACCAGATTCGCAGCCAGCTCGCGAACGGCGCGTTGCAGCCGGGTGACCGGCTGCCGTCGGAGCGCGAGCTGGCTGAGTCGTTCGGGCTATCGCGCAACACGGTGCGCGAAGCGCTGCGATCGCTCGAGATCGCGGGCGTGCTCGAATTCCGCAAGGGCGCGACCGGCGGCGCATTCGTGCGCGAAGGCCAGGGCGACGCGGTCATCGCGGGCTTTTCCGACATGTTCCGGCTCGGCGCGATCAAGCCCGCGGATCTCACGGAAGCGCGCCTCATCGTCAGCGTCGCGGCAGCGCGTTTCGCGTGCCTGCGCGGCAACGAGGAAGATTTCGAGGCCTTGCGCGAAAACGTGCGGGAAAGCGAGGCGGCCGTGGCCAAGGGCGACGTGCGCGAGCGCGTGCGCATCAATCTGGAGTTTCATCGGCTGCTCGCACGCGCCGCGCGCAATCCGGTGCTCGTGATCCTCACGGACGCGCTCGTCGAGATTCACGAGCAATTGCTCGAAGTGCTCGCGCCGCTTCCCGACAGCTCCGTGATGCCCTCGCGCAAGCGTCTGCTCAAGCATCTGATGGCGCGCGACGAAGAGAAAGCGGCCGCCGAAATGGAAACGCATCTGAAGAGCCTGCAGAAGCACTATCTCTCGCAGACGCTCGACACGAAGCGCGCCGGCTGAGTCCGGCGCGCCCCGCTTCGTCACAAGCGCGTCAGGCCGGCTCGTCGCGCGCCGCGGCTTCGGCCGCGCGCAGGCCGAACACGGCGGCCTTGATCAAGCCGCCCACATACCCCGAGTTCGCACCGCCTTCTATGCCGCCCGTCGTCGCGCCCGCGGCGTAGAGTCCCGGCACGGGGCGGTCGTGTGCGTCGAGTGCGCGCGCGTCGGCGTCGATCACGATGCCGCCCATCGTGTAGGTCATGCCCGCGCAGAGCGGAATCGCGATATGGCGCGGCCCGCGTATCGGCGCCGCGCCGCCCGCGAGCATCGCGGGCTTCACCGTGCGCGGCGGCTGCAGCGAGGCGAGCCTGCCCTGTTCCAGCGCGCCGTTGTACGTGTCGATGCTGTGCGCGAGCGTGCGCGCATCCATGCCGGTTTCGGCCGCGAGGGCATCGATGCCGGCTGCGCGATGCACCACCGCGCCCAGTTCCTCGAGCGCCGGGTTGGGCGCGAGCAGGAACGCGCGCCCCGCCGTTTCCCAGATGGCTTCATCGAGCACCACGAACGACGAGAGCGGCTCGTCGAGCGCCGCGATGGCGTTGGCGAGCGCGACGCCGCCGAGTCCCTCGTCCGTGAAGCGCCGGCCATCGGCGTCGACGACGATCGCGCACGATGCGACGATATCGAGCACCGGATAAGGCCATAACGATTCGCTGTGCAACGCGGCCTTGTGCTGCACGTGGCCGTAGAAGCGGTCCATGCCCGTGAGCGCCGCACCGGCCGCGCGCGCCATGCGGATGCCGTCGCCCAGGCCGGTGCCCGCCCCGCGCTTGCACAGGTGCTCGGGGCGCGGCGAGATATGCTCGCGCACCATCTCCGCATTCCCTTGAAAACCGCCATCGGCGAGAAGCACGGCATGCGCGCGCACGGCGAGCCGACCGCCGTCACGCGTTTGCGCGATCACGCCCGTGCAACGCCCTTGCGACACGTCGAGGTCCCGCGCCCGCGCACCGCGCACGACGCGCCCGCCCGCCGCGACGAACGCGCTTTCGAGCGCCTGCAACAGGCGGTCGCAGCCCTTGCCGCGCCAGTGGTTCTGGAACCCGGTCTCGCGCAGGCTGAACGGCATCAGCATGTTGCCCATGAACGGATACTCGCCGCCGCGCCCGAACGCGCCGCCGTGCGCCGCGAGCCAGTGCACGACGCGCGCGCCGTCGCGTGCAAGCGCTTCTGCGAGCGACGGGTCGCGCAGGCCCGCGCTCGCGTCGGCGATGGCGTCGGCCAGGGCCTGCGGCGCTTCGTCGAGATCGCGAAAGGCGATATGAAACACGCCGCCCGCGTAGCGCGAATTGGCGGGATAGAGCGCATCCTCGCCCGCTTCGAGCACGACCGCGGACAAGCCGAGTTCCGCGAGACGGTTTGCCGCCACGAGTCCGGCTAGCCCGCCGCCGACGATCGCCACGTCCGCGCTGATTGCATCCTGAGTCATCGAGAAATCTCCGGTGTCGGAAAGCGGCATCAGCCGAGATAGGCTTGCGCGATCGCTTCGTGCCGCCGCAGCGATTCGCCCGTGCCGTGCGCCGCCACGTGGCCGACCGACAGCACGTAGCCGTAGTCCGAGAGTTCGAGCGCTTCGTCGGCATGCTGCTCGACGAGCAGGATCGTGAGTCCCGCGCGGCGCAGCACATGCAGCACGTCGAACATGCGCTCGACCACGAGCGGCGCGAGCCCGAGCGAAGGCTCGTCGAGCAGCAGAAGCTTCGGGTCGGCCATCAGCGCGCGGCCGATCGCCACCATCGACTGCTCGCCGCCCGAGAGCGTGATCGCGCGCTGGTTGGCGCGCTCCGCGAGCTTCGGAAAGAGGTTGTAGACGTAGTCGAGCCGCTGTCGAAACAGCGCGGGGTCGCGCCGCCGCAGCAGCCGGTGAAAGCCGAGCCGCAGGTTCTCGTACACCGTGAGCGCGGCAAAAACCTGACGGCCTTCCGGCACCTGCACGATGCCGAGTTCCACCACATCCGGCGCGGAAAGGCGCGTGATGTCCTCGCCGTCGAACGTGATCCGGCCGCTCGTCACATCCACGAGACGCGAAATGGCGTTGATGAGCGTCGACTTGCCCGCGCCGTTCGCGCCGACTGCCGCGACGATGGTGCCCGCCGCGATCTCCAGCGAGACGCCGTGCAGCGCCTCGGTGCCCTTGTAGCCCGCACGCAGGCCGCTAATGTTGAGCATGCGCCCCCCTTACTCCGAGATACGCCTCGATCACCTTCGGGTCGGACTGCACGGTTGCTGCGTCGCCTTCGGCGATCTTCGCGCCGTGATCCAGCACGACGATGCGATGGCACAGGTTCATGATGAAGCCGATATCGTGCTCGACGATGAGAATCGTCAGTCCGTCGTCGTTCAGCTGGCGCAGCATGCGGCCGAGCGCGGCGGTCTCTTCGTCGTTCAGGCCCGCCGCGGGTTCGTCGAGCAGCAGAATGCCCGGCTCGCTGGCGAGCGCGCGTGCGATCTCGATCAGCCGCTGCTGGCCATGCGGCAGATGCGCGACCAGATCGTGCGCGCGCTGCGCCAGGCCGACGAACTGCAGGAGCTCCATCGCCCGCGCGGCGCAGCGCCTTTCATCGGCGGCGACGCGGCGCATGCGCAGGAGCGATGCGAGAAAGCCGTCGACGAGCGCCGGATGAAAGCCGAGCATCACGTTCTCCAGAACCGTGAGCCCGCCGAAGAGACGCACGATCTGGAAGGTGCGCGCCATGCCCATCGCGCTGCGCCGATGCAGCGGCGTGCCGGTGATGCGCGCGCCCTTGTAGAACACGTCGCCCGAGGTGAGGCCGTCCACACCGGTGATGAGGTTGAACGTCGTGGACTTGCCCGCGCCGTTCGGCCCGATCAGCCCGACGGCCTCGCCTTCGCGCACGTCGAAGGACACGTTGTCGACGGCGCACAGGCCGCCGAAGCGCTTGACGCCGCGTTGCACCGACATCAGCACGGGCGCGTCGATCGCCGCGCGCGGATTCGCCTGGGTTCTCATCGTCCGGCTCCTTTCTTTGCGACTTCGCTCGCGAGCGGCTCGACGATCAGTCCCGGACGGCCGCGGCGGCCGCGGCGCACACGCGCCGCGAGCCCGGCGACGAGGCCGGACAGGCCATTGGGCACGAAGATCAGGAACAGCAGCAGACAGGCGCCATAGGCGAGCGTCTGCAGGTCACCGAAGCGCGCGAGAAACTGCGGCGCGATCACGACGACGATCGCGCCGAGGATTGGCCCGTAGCGCGTCGCCAGGCCGCCCACCACGGCGATCGTGAGCATCGAGACGAGCACAGGGAATTCGCCCATGCCGGGGCTGACCTGCCGGTTGACGACCGCGAACGCCACGCCCGCCACGCCCGCGAGCACCGCGCTGAACACGAACGCGCGCAGCTTCTGCGCCGCGACGTTCACGCCGAGCGCGGCGGCGGCGCGGTCGTCGTCGCGAATCGCCTGCAGCGAGCGGCCCAGATGTCCCGAGACGATGAAGTTCTGCAACGCGAGCGCGATCGTCGTGGCCGCCACGATCATGTAGTAGAGCGTCACGCGGTCGAGCGGCTTGTCGCCGATCGCGAGCGACGGGATCAGGAGGCCGCCCGAGCCGCCCGTCACTTCGATCCAGCGATTGGCCACGCCCGAGACGACGAGGCCGAAGCACAGCGTGGCCATTGCCAGATAGTGCGTGCGCAGCCTGAGCAGCGGTATGCCGATCAGCAACGCGACGAGCGCGCACACGACGAGACTCGCAGGAAACGCCGCCAGCGCGGAGAAGCCCGCCTTCGATTGCAGCAGCGCGTACGCATAGGCGGCGATCGCGAAGAAGCCCTGATGTCCCATCGACACCTGTCCGCAATAGCCGTAAAGCACGTTGAAGCCCATGCCGAGAATCGCGTAGATGAAGATCAGCGACACCAGGCGCAACTGGAAGCCCGTCGTCATGACGAGCGGCGCGGCGAGCGCGGCGGCGAGAAAGATCGCGAACGGCAGCGACGGCGGCACGAGCCGGCGCGCGGGCGGCGCCGCGAGCGAGGGAGAAGAGAGTTTCATCGGCGGGATGCCTCGAAGTCGCCCAGCAGCCCGAACGGACGCACGAGCAGGACGATCAGGATTAACAGGAAGATGATCGGCTCGGCGTACAGACTGCTGCCGTAGCCCGCGACGAACGCCTCGAGCACGCCGATCGCGAGCCCGCCCGCCGCCGACGCGAACGGACTGCCGAGGCCGCCGAGAATCGCCGCCATGAAGCCCTTCACGGTCAGCTCGACGCCCATCGACACTTGTCCGCCGAGCAGCGGCCCGACGAGCACGCCCGCGAGACCGCTCACGAGCGCGCTGAACATGAAGCCGAAGCGCACCACGCGCGAGGCGCGAATGCCCATCAGTTGCGCGACGCGCGGCTGCGCGCCGGTCGCGCGAATGCACAGCCCGAAGCTCGTGCGGTACAGCAGGAACCACGTTATGCCGAGCAGCACGACGAACGCGACCATGATCGCGATCTGCTGGAGATTGGTGGTGAGCGGGCCGAGCGTGATGGGATCGAGCGAGAAGATATTCGGCACGTAGAGCTGATTCGCGCCCCAGATCAGCAACGCGCCGCCGCTCGCGATGATCGCACCGGCGAGCGTGCCGATCATCACCGTGAGCGGCGGCGCGCCGCGCTTCATGAGCGGGCGATAGATGCCGAACTCGAGCGCGAGCGCGCCGGTGAGCACCACGGCGATCACCGCGGCGATCGCGAGCGGCGCGGGCAGGCTGCACGTGACCATGAAGAGAATCGCCGACATCGCGCCCGCCATCACGAAATCGCCTTGCGCGAAATTGATGATGCGGTTGGTTCCGTAGATGAGCGAAAGTGACAGGCCGATCAGCCCGTACACGCTGCCGTTGGTCAAACCGGCGAGCAGGAAAACTGCCATTTTGTCCATGAGGATTGCCCTGTTGCCTGGGCGCATCGCGCGCTTTCACCCGCGATGCGCCGAGCCGGAGGAACGCCGCGTCAGAGCGGCTTGAACTTGGCGAGGTCGGGTTTCACGAGGCGCGCGCCGTCGTTGGCCACTTCCACGAACACGTACCACTTCTCGTCGGGCGAGCCGTGATGCTGCTGCGGGCCGAAGCGATAGCTCGCGCCCTGCTCGCCCTGCAGCCCCTTGAACTGCGTGAGCTTCTCGACGCCGTCGCGCAGCGCCTTGCGCGCCGCTTCGAGGTCGCCGGCATCGAGCGCCTTTTGCACCGGCGGCGTCCCGATCACCTGCAGCGCCGCCTTCGCCGCGTCATAGCCGATCACCGGATAGAGCGTCGGCTGATGCGGGCCATAGCGCCCGTTGAAGTCCGCGAAGAATTTCTGCACGTCGGGGCGCGCGGGGTCGACCGTATCGGGAATCAGCGCGCCGTCGCTGGCCGCTCCCGCGAGGCGGCGCAAGGTGTCGAGCAACGCGCTGCGCGACACGATCACCGGCGCGCTCATGTTGAGCTGGCGCGCGGTGCGCAGCACGCGTGCGCCATCGGCCGCGTACGGAAACACTAGCAGCACGTCGGGCTTCGCCTCGCGCAGGTTGGTAAGCTGCGGCGACAGATCGGTCGCGTTCACGTCGTAGGTCTGCTGCGCGACGACAGTGATGTTCTTCTTCTTGAGCGCGGCGGTGGTCGCGCGCGCGCCGTCGGTCCCGAAAGGCAGCGAGTTGTTGATGATGGCCGGGCGTTTGAAGCCCTGCTTCGCAAGCAGATCGGCGATGGCGGCGGCATCCTGCCGGTTCGCCGGCCCGAAGCGGAAGTGATACGGCGCGGGCGGATCGGTCAGCGAGTCCGTGCCGGCCGAGAGCATGAAGTACGGAATCCTGTTCTCGGTCGCGATGGGAATCATCGCGGCTGCCGGCGCCGACGGATTGCCGCCGATGATGATGAGCGCGCGGTCGTCCTCCGCGCAGCGCGACGCGAAAGTGGCGGTGAGCTGCGGATCGGTCTTGCCGTCGTAGGCGACGAGCTTGATCTTGCGGCCCGCCACGCCGCCCGCGGCGTTGGCTTCGTCGATCGCCATCTGCACGGCCTGATATCCCTGCGTGCCGGTATCGGCCGCCGCGCCGCTGCGGTCGTCGACCGAGCAGATCACGACCGGCTCGGCAGCATGCGCCGATACCGAACAGGCGAAGGCCGCCGCGGCGAACGCGGTCCGCATGGCCTCCCTCCATCGCGAACCGGATTGCGGACGTACTGCGGGTTCTGCGTGACTCATTTTTTTGTCTCCTCAACTTTTGGAAGCGGGAATTACGGCTTTTTAAGGCTCTAATTTGTCATTGGATGAACCTTTGCAATTATCATAGAAGCGTGTATTTTCCGCTGTCAAGAAAGCGCGACTCGGGGTTTAACCTCGGTTGGCCGCGCATATGCTCAGGCTCGAAGCAGTTCCACGAGAAACCAATCGAAAAACCAGCACGGAGACTCCCATGCAAACCAACGGATGCTGCAACACCATGCTCGGCGTGAGGCTCGCGAGACCCGGCGACGTCGGTCTCGCCGAGTTGCCGCGCCCGACGCCCGGCCCCGACGAAGTGCTGCTGCGCGTGCTCGCCGCGGGCCTGTGCCAGACGGATCTGCACATCCGCAGCGCCGCCGACTCGCGCACGCCGGACGGCACCACGCTCGGCCACGAGATCGCGGGCGTCATCGAGCAATGCGGCGACGGCGTCACGCGGTGGAAGCCCGGCGAACGCGTCGTCGTGCATCCGTGCTGGTCGTGCGGCGCATGCGCCGCGTGTCTCGCGGGCCGTCAGAACGCGTGCCGCAAGACGCCTTCGCGCCTCGCGCCGCCGCACACGCCGGGCGTCACCAAGCATGGCGGCATGGCGCACTACGTGTGCGCGCCCGAGCGCGCGCTCATGGCGATCGGCGCGCTCGACCCGGCCGTCGCGGCCACGCTCACCGACGCCGCGCTCACGCCCTATCACGCGATCCGCACCTGCGCCGACCTGTTGCATCCCGGCTCGACCACGGTCGTGATCGGGCTCGGCGGGCTCGGCAATCTCGCGGTGCAGATCCTGCGGGCGACGAGCGCGACGCGCATCGTCGCCGCCGACATCTCCGGGGCCGCCATCGATGCCGCGCGCGCCTGGTCCGACGTGACGCTGCGCGCCGATGCGCCCGACTTCGCCGAGACGGTCGTCGCGATGACGGACGGCTTCGGCGCGGACGTCGTGCTCGACTTCGTCGGCAACGACACCACCCTGCGGCACGCAGCGGCCATCGTCGGGCGCTATGGCGCGATCCGTGTGGTCGGCCTGTCCGGCGGCACGCTGCCCTTCGTCGCGCGCTCGGCGGGCAATGCGTTGCCGCGCGGCGTCACGGTTATGTGCCCTTACGGCGGCACCTATGCGGACCTTGCCGCGGTCATCGCGCTTGCCGAGCGCGGCGCGATCCGCCCGCTCGTCACGCGCTTTCCCCTCGCCGAGGCCATGCGCGCCTTCGACGCGCTCGAAGCCGGCGCCGTGCGAGGCCGCGCCGTGCTGATCCCCGACGGAGGCGCGCAAGCGTAAGCGCGCCCGCGCGCGGCGGCGCTACGCGGTCTGCGCCGCCGCGAAACGCGGCTGACCGATCATCATGTCGGCCACTTTTTCGGCCGCCATCATTACCGGGAAGTTGAGATTGCCGCTCGGAATGTGCGGGAAGATCGACGCATCCACCACGCGCAGGCCGTCCACGCCGCGCACGCGCGCCGCGTGATCCGTGACGGCGAGCGGATCGTCGGCGGCTCCCATGCGGCACGAACACGACGGATGCCACACGCCCACGCATGCGCCGCGCACGAACGCGCGCAGCGCGGCCTCGTCGGCGAGGAGTTCGGCGAGCGTCGCGCCGCCCGCGATCACCTTTCTCATCAGCACCCGGCGCAGCGGCGCGGGGCCGTCGAGCAGCGCGGCCAGCACGTCGGTCACGAGCTTGTTGCGCGGGCTCAGCATCGCCACCTGGCGCACTTTTTCGCTGTAGCTCGCGGGAAACGGGTCGTCCGTGACGGCGCGCACGGACGCTAGCGCCTGCACGGCGGCCATGCGGCGAAAGCCGTCCATCAGCCGTTCGAGATCGCGCTCGTCAGCGAGCATGTTGAAGTCGACCTCGGGCGCCGCGCGCCAGTCGGACGATGCGAGCCGCACCTCGCCGGCGTTCGAGAACGGCTTGTTCACGTACATGAGCATCGTGCCGATGCGCTCGCCCACCGCGTGCCACGACGTCTTCGTGACGATCGACACGAACATGTCGCCCGCCGGCGCGCCGCCGATCCGGGACGAATAGCGCCAGCCGGTCATGATGTGACGGCGCGTCGCGGCGTTGATGCGTGCGCCCCTGCGGATGAACGACGCCAGCGCGATCGACGGGTGCTCCATCAGATGCCGGCCGACGCCCTCGAGCGCGGCCACCACGCCAATGCCGTGCTCGCGCAGATGCGCCGCCGGCCCCACGCCCGAGCGCATCAGGATGGCGGGCGATTGCAGAGCGCCCGCCGACAGCACGACCTCGTTCGCACGGACCTCGGGCGGCAGACCGGGCGCGTCGAGCCGGACGCCGACGCAGCGCCGGCCGTCGAAGACGAGGCTCGCCACTTCGACGCCGGTCCAGATGGTGAGGTTGGGACGTGCGCGCGTCTTGTCGTCGAGATAGGCCATCGAAGCCGATACGCGCTTTTCGTCGACGTTGGAAATCGCGATCGGAAAGTAGCCGTCGCGGAACTCGCCGTTCTGATCCGGCAGATAGTCGTAGCCCGATTCCGCAAGCGCGGCGGCGATCGCCGTCGCGTGCCCGGGCCAGGCCTCGCGATGAATCCGGCGCACCGGAATGCGGCCCGACGAGCCGTGCAGCGGGCCGTCGAAATCGAGGTCGCGCTCGACCTTTCTGAAATACGGCAGCACGTCTTCCCAGCTCCAGCCGGCGACGCCCCGCGCCTGCCAGTCGTCGTAGTCGGACGGTGCGCCGCGGTTGAAGAACTGCCCGTTGATGGACGAGCCGCCGCCGAGAATGCGCGCCTGCTCGTACTTGCGCAGCTTGCGCGGTTCGCTCGAACCCGGCGCGGGCGCGACGGTCGTCACGCGCAATTCGGGCCACAGATAAGCCGGATTCAGATACGCGGTGCCCGGATAGCTGTCGAGAATGGCGGCGGGCAGTCTGTCGTTCGGCAGGTCCGCGCCGGCCTCGCAGAGCAGCACGCGCCGGGAAGGGTCCGCCGAAAGCCGGTTGGCGAGCACGGAGCCCGCCGAACCGCCGCCCACAATGATCGTGTCGAAGGTCGTCATCGCATTGTTCTTCGTTGTGCGTCCGGGATCAGTCGAGACTCACGGCTACGCTCTTCACCGAGGTGTACAGGTCCAGCACTTCGCGGCCGCGCTCGCGTCCCCAGCCCGACTGCTTGTAGCCGCCGAACGGCAGCGCCGGCTCGTTCACCATGTGCGCGTTGACCGACACAGAGCCCGCCTTGATGCGCCGCGCGAGCTTGTGCGCGAGCGACAGATTGCGCGTCCAGATGCCGGCGAACAGACCGAATTCCGTCCGGTTCGCTTCGGCGGCGATGCCCTCGAGATCGTCGTCGTCGAAAGGCATCGCGCAGACCACGGGACCGAAGATCTCCTCGCGGCGGATCGCCATGTCCGGCGCGGTGTCCACGAACACCGACGGCGCGACGAAATAGCCGTCGGAATCGAACACGCGCGGCGCGCCAAACCGCCGCGCGCCTTCCTCCTCGCCGAGCGCGACATAGCGTTCCACGCGCTCCTGCTGCTGACGCGAGATGAGCGGCCCGATCTGACTCGCCGGATCGAGGCCGTGCCCGACCGCGAGCTGGTCGCCGTGCCCGATCACGCCCTCGACCACGCGGTCGAACACCTTCCTGTGCACGTAGAGGCGCGAGCCCGCCGAGCACACCTGGCCGGCGTTGAAGAAGATCGCATTGGCGGCGGCGGGCGTCGCGCGCTCGAGGTCCGCATCGGGAAAGACGAACACGGGTGACTTGCCGCCCAGCTCCAGCGAAACCTTCTTGAGATTGCCGAGCGACGCCTCGACGATGCGCTTGCCCGTCGCAGTCGAGCCGGTGAAGGCGATCTTGTCGACATCTTCATGCGCGGCGAGCGCGGCGCCCGCCGTCGCGCCGAAGCCCGTGACGATATTCACGACGCCCGGCGGAAAGCCCGCTTCCTCGATGATGTGGCCGAGCCGCAGCGCATTGAGGGGCGTCTGTTCCGCCGGCTTCAGCACGACGGTGCAGCCGACGGTCAGCGCGGGCGCGAGCTTCCAGATCGCCATCGACAGCGGAAAATTCCACGGAATGATCTGCCCAACCACGCCCACGGCTTCACGCGACGTATACGCATGCCATTCGCCGGGCACGGAAACATCCACCGTCTCGCCGTTGAGCTTGGTCGCCCAGCCCGCCATGTAGCGCACCATCTCGGCCGTGCCCGCGATGCCGCGCCGCGCGACGGCGAGCGGCTTGCCGTTGTCCACCGCTTCGATTTCGGCGAGCTCGTCGCCGTGCGCTTCGATGAGATCGGCGAGCTTCATCAGCAGGCGCGTGCGCTCGGCGGGTTTCATGCGCGGCCACGGCCCCGTTTCGAACGCGCGGCGCGCGGCCCTCACGGCGAGGCCGATGTCCTCGGCGCCGCCTTCCGGCACGCGCGCGACGACTTGCCCCGTGCCCGGATCGAAAACATCGAAGGTCTTGCCGGAATGCGCCTCGACCCAGCGCCCGTCGATCAGCATGCGATGCGCGGAGCCGATGAAGCGCGCGCTCGACGCACCGAGGGACGCATAACGGGAGGATGACAAAACAGTCGACATAAAGTGGATTCCTCGTGTTCAGGTGACCGGTTCGAGCAGCGTGCGCAGATCGAGGGCGGCATCGCCGACGTGTTCCGGCGTGACGGGCGCGCCCGCCGCAATGAGACGGCGCGCCGCGACGTGATCGACCGGCCGGTTGACGGACTCCACCGCGATCAGGCGGCCGCGCGCGAATCCGTAGGCGGAGAACTTCATGCCGGGGCGGTCGCCGCGCAGCACGATCTCGTCGGCGCGCAGCATGCCGAGGCCCGCGATCTGCAGCTTCGCGCCGCCCTGATCGCTCCAGAACCACGGCACGGCGTCGAACGTGCGCAGCGGGTCCGCGTCGCGTCCCGCGAGGCGTGCGGCGAGAAAGCGCGCCTGGTCGACCGCGTTCTGCACCGATTCGATCCGGCAGTGTCCGTCCGCGAAGCGTGACGGGAACGACGCGCAGTCGCCCAGCGCGAAGACGTGTGGATCGCCGGTCGCGAGCGCGTCGTCGACGACGATGCCGTTCGCGGTCGGAAGCCCCGCCTCCCGCGCCAGCTCCACGTTCGGCACCACGCCGATGCTGATCAGGACGAGGTCCGCCACGATATGCTTCCCGTCCGCCAGTTCGACGCCGCTCACGCGCCCGTCCTGCGCGTGGATCGCGCGCACGCTCGCATCGAAGATGAAGCGCGTGCCGAGCGCCTCGTGGTGCGCCCGGAACGCCTGCGCGACGGGCGCGCTCACCACGCGGCTCATCGGGGCCGGGCCGGCTTCGATCACCTGCACCGGCACGCTTTGCGCAGCGGCGACGGCGGCGAACTCGAGCCCGAGAAAGCCCGCGCCGATGATGACGACCCCGCGCGCCCTGCCGAGCGCCGCGCGCAGCGCACGGGCGTCGTGCAGCGTGCGCAGGTCGAATATCCCGCTTGCGTCCGGAGTGCCCGTGAGCGTGCGGTTGCGCGCGCCGGTGGCGAAGACGAGCTTGTCGTAATCGATGCGCCGGCCATCCGCGGTGAAGATGCATCGCGCTTCGCGCTCGACGCGCTGCACGCGCACGCCCGGCATCAGCTCGATGGCGGCCTTCGCATAGAACGCCTCTGGCTGAAACGTCAGATGCTCCGCTTCGCAAGCGCCGCTCTGAAACGCCTTCGAAAGCGGCGGACGCTGATACGGCAGATCCGGCTCCTCGCCTATCAGGACGACGCGCCGCGTATATCCCGCTTCGCGCAGCGAGGCCGCGAGCTGATAGCCCGCCTGCCCCGCACCGATGATCACCACGCCTCTTTCCGTCATCTCACGACCCCGATCGAACGCATCCAAATAAGGCTGACTTCATTCTTCCTCGTACGTGATGACGAGCGCGGGGCACAGGCGCGCCGCCTCGCGAACCGAGGCGTGCAGCTCGGGCGGCGGATTTTCCTGCAGCACGACGACGAGACCGTCGTCCTCGTTCTGGCTGAACACCTGCGGCGCTGCGACCACGCACAGGCCCGCGCCGATGCACTTGGTTGCGTCGACTTTGATTCTCATGTCCGTCTCCTTGCTGTTTCTGCTGACTGTTTGCGAACGCCGGTTCACCACTCGACCGGCAGCGCGTCCACGCCGTACACGAACGCGTCATGGCGGAAGCTGATCTCCTCGGGCGACACCGCGAGCCGCAGCTTCGGCAGGCGCTGGAAGAGCGTCGTGAAGACGATCTGCAGTTCGGCGCGCGCGAGCGGCTGGCCGAGGCACTGATGCACGCCGTAGCTGAACGCGACGTGATGGAGCGCATCGCGATGAATGTCGAACTCGTCGGGCTGGGGAAACATCTTCGGATCGCGATTCGCCGCGCTGATGAGCGCGAGCACGCCCTCGCCCTTTTTGATCTGCGTGCCGGCCACGGTGACATCCTCGAGCGCGACGCGCGGCCCGTTGTAATGCACGATGGTGTGAAAGCGCAGCATCTCCTCGACCGTGTTGCGCACGAGCGATGGATCGGCGACGAGCGCGTCCTTCTGCGCCGGGTTGAGCAGCAGCGAGAGCGTGCCGAGCGCGATCATGTTCGCCGTGGTCTCGTGTCCGCCCATGAGCAGCAGCTCGATGGTCGCGAGCGCTTCCTCGCGCGTCATGTGGCCGGGCACGACCTGGCTCGTCACCAGGCGGCTGATCAGATCGCTGCGGTTGCCCGGGTCCTGCATCTTTTCGGTGATGAGCCTGTCGAGGTAGTCGCGCATCTCGGCGCCTGCGCGCACCGGCACTTCCGGGTCCGCGGTCAGATCGAGCTTGGCCTTGCTGCGCTCCTGAAAGAACGCGCGGTCTTCGTAGGGAACGCCGAGGATGCGCGAGATGACCGTGGTCGGCACCGCGAGCGCGAAGTCCTCGAACAGGTCGGCGGGCGAGCCCTTCGCCTCGAGCTCGTCGAGCAGCACGTCGACGGTGTTCTGCAGTTCGGGGCGCATCGCTTCGACGTGATGCACCATGAACTCCTTGGTCAGCATGCGGCGATAGCGCGTGTGATCCGGCGGGTCCATGCGGATGATGGTCGGCGGATGCTCGTTCATCAGCAGCGACGCACGCGCCGGCGCGATGAACGGATAACCCGGCGTCGAGGGCACCGTGGAAAAGCGGTTGTCGCCGAGAATCGCGCGCACGTCTTCATAACGCGTCGCGATCCACGCTTTCGTGCCGTCGGGCATCGTGACCCGGGACAGTCCTGCCTGCTTGCGGATTTCGTCGTATTCCGGCGGCGGTGCGAACGGGCACCGGCGCATCGGAAACGCGGGTGCGGCGGTTGGATCTTGCATGGCGGGGTCTCCTTCGTTCTTCAGTAGACGATATGCGCGGCGCGCAGACGCTCGATGGCGCTCGACTCGAGTCCGAGCCGCTCGCCGAGCACGCGGTCGGTGTGCTCGCCGAGCAGCGGCGGCGCCTTGGGCTGCGCGAGCGAGCTTTCCTTGAGCTTCAGCGGCGAATTCACCAGGTTGATGCGGCCCGCGGTCGGATGGTCGATCTCGCACACCATTTCGCGCGCGCGCGCCTCATCGGACGTGAGCGCCTCGAGCACGTTCTGCACGAGTCCGGCCGGCACGCCCGCCGCGCGAAACAGCGGCAGCCATTCGCGGCGCGAGCGCGTCAGGAAGCGCGCGGACATGATCTCGTCGAGCGCATCGCGATTGGCGCGGCGGCCGTCGTTGTCGAGAAAGCGCGGGTCCTGCGCCAGTCCGGGGAGCCCGAGCACGTCGGCGCAGAAGCGCGCGAACTGCTGGTCGCTGCCGACGTGAAACATGAGCGGCCCGTCGGCCGCGTGATAAAGGCCTTGCGGAATGATGTCCGCGTGACTGTTGCCGTAGCGGCCGGGGGCCTTGTTCAGCAGGAGCGCGTTGGCGGCCACCGATACGTGATTCGCGAGCGTGCAGTCGAAGAGCGCGATGTCGATCGCTTCGCCGTGCCCGTTGCGCAGGCGCCGCACGAAAGCCGCGAGAATCGCCTGCGTCGCGTACATGCCGGCAGTGATGTCGCAGATCGGCACGCCCGCTTTCGATGCCTCGCCGTCCGGCTCGCCCGTGATGGACATGAGGCCGCTCTCGGCCTGAATGACCGAGTCGTAGCCGGGGCGCGCCGCGCTCGGTCCGGTGCGGCCGTAGCCGCTCACGGAGCAGTAGATCAGCTTCGGATTCTCCGCCTTGAGCGCTTCGTAGCCGAGTCCGTAACGTTCGAGGGTGCCGAGCAGATAGTTCTCGACGAGGATGTCGCTTTGCCTTGCGAGCGCCTTCACGAGCGCGACGCCTTCCGGCTTCGAGAAATCGATCGCGACCGATTGCTTGTTGCGGTTGATCGCCAGGTAGTACGTCCGCTCGCCGCCCTGAATGGCGGTGCCCCAGTGGCGCGTCTGGTCGCCGCCCTTCGGATGCTCCACCTTGATCACTTCAGCGCCCAGATCGGCGAGCATCATCGCGCAGAACGGCGCGGCGAGCACGCGCGACAGATCGAGCACGCGCACACCCTTCAGCGGCGGCTCGTGCTTCATGAGCGGCGGCAGCCCGCTTCCGGTCGAGTGCATCGTGGCGTCCGTTGTCTCGCTCATCACTGCGCTCCCGCCGATGCGGCGCAGTCGTCCGGCGCGCGCACGAGCTCGTCCGGCTCGATGCCGAACTCGCGCAATATCTCTTCCGTGTGCTGGCCGACCGTCGGCGGCGGACGGCGGATGGCCGTCGGCGTGTCGGAGAGACGGATCGGGTTCGTGACCACCTTGAAGCGTCCGGCCGTCGGATGATCCAGTTCCGCGACGAGGTCCCGCTGCACGCGCGGATCCTCGAAGACTTCCTCGAAGTTGAGCACCGGCGAAAACATGGCGTGCGCCTCGAGCAACGTCTCGTTCCAGTGCGCGAGCGGCATCTTCGCAAACGCGGCCGCAAGCCCGGCATCGACGACATCGCGATGCGCGAGGCGCCCTTCCTTCGTGGCGAGACGCTCGTCGGCGAGCAGTTCGTGCGCGCCCACCGCGTCGGCGAGCACGCGCCAGAACTTGTCGGTGTGGGCGATCACCATGATGTGACGGCCGTCGGACGTCGCATAGGTGTTGTACGGCACGATCTGCCAGTGCGCGTTGCCGATGCGTCCCGGCGTTTCGCCCGTCGCGAAGTAATAGGCGTCGCGCGGAATCATGCTGAAGATGGTCGCGTCGATCATCGAGAGATCGATGCGCTGGCCGCGCCCGGTCTTGTTGCGCGCCTCGACGGCGGCCAGCACGCCGATGGTCGAGAGCAGCGGCGTGATGAGGTCCGCATACGGCATGCCCGTCTTGAGCGGGCCGGTTTGCGCGTCACCGGTGAGCTGCATGATGCCGGACATCGCCTGCACGACCGGGTCCATGCCCGGCCGGATGCTGTCCGGGCCGGTGCGGCCGAACGCGGAGGTCGAGCAATAGATCAGGCGCGGATTGGCCGCCGAGAGTTTCTCGTAGCTGATGCCCAGCTTTTCGGCCACACCGGGCCGGAAGTTCTCGACGACGATATCCACCTGCTCGGCCATCTTCTGTGCGAGACGCTGGCCCTGCCCGGTCGTCAGGTCGATCACGATGCTGCGCTTGTTGCGGTTCAGGGTGAGGAAGTACACCGCATCGTCGCCGAGGAAGGTCTCGCCGGTCAGACGCATCGTGTCGCCCTGCGGCGGCTCGACCTTGATGACGTCCGCGCCGAAATCGCCCAGCAGCATGGTGCCGAACGGGCCGTTCATCATCTGCGTGAAATCGAGGACCTTGAGACCCTCAAGTGCGCTCTTCATCGTTGCTCCTCCTGTTTTGCGCGTGCCGCGACGCGTGCGCGTTCGTCGCCGGCCGAATGATTATTCATGCCGCTCATTGAAAAAGTCATTGGATGAACCTTTGATCTTCATGGCTGCGATACTGCATCGCTGTCCGGTCAGTGTCAAGAACTGACGGGCGGTTTTGGCATGGACAGACGGTTAGTAGCGTTTGCGCTCGCGGCCGAGATAACGGTCGACCGTCTTCCCATCGACCGGCATGCCGGTCAGGTCCGCCATCTGGCTGGCGGCGCAGATATAGAGCAGCCAGTCCCTCGCGCCACGTAACGCGGGAACCATCGCCCGATCGATCCAGCGTCTGAGTTTCACGGCATGCATGTCGAGGTCCATCCGTGCCTCCGCTTCGTTCCGTTCCTGTTCCGAGAGTCAGGCGTGTGACGCGCGCTCGCCCATGCACGGACGACGGCGTTCGGGCGGAAACACCATCCATGAACCGTCGCCATGCCGAAAAAAGCGCATCGACAGGATGTCCGCGGCGCGCATCACTTCGATCCTCACGCAGCGCCGCTCGCCTGCCCGTTCACGCACGATCTTCGCGGGCATCGCCGCTGCCGGCCCGAGCCATTTGTCGACGATCCCGTGCAGGGAATCCGTACGATGGTTCATTTCCCGCCCCTCCGACCACGCTCGTTAATTGGTCCGTTGACCAAACAATAATGGTCAGCTGACCAATAATCAAGGCTCGGAAGATCAGGCTTTTCACCTACATGAAATCCCTAAATTTTCCGCTCCCAGCAGTGCGGGATAGACTGATTCAAAAGGTGCGTATAATTGGTCAGAAGACCGAACCTGCATTCACTTTCTATCGGTCACATGACCTAATATGATGAAATCCCTGACCATCGCACTGAACGATGCAGTCGAGAAGGACGCAAAGGGCGCGCAGCGCGGAAGACGCGAGACGCGCGTGCCCGAAATTCTCGAAGCAGCCATCCGCGTATTCGCCACCGAAGGCAATTCTGGCTTCACGCAGCGGCGGGTGGCTGCGGCCGCCGACGTGCGCCTCGCGACGCTGCAACACTATTTCGGCAGCCGCGACTCGCTCTTGCAGGCGACCATCGAAGAACTGGCCAAGCGTTATCTGAGCCGCTTCAGGCAGATTGCCGAGGACGGGTCGAGAGCTCCCGAGGCCCGACTCGAGGCATTGCTCGACGAAACCTTCGATGTCCTCACCGGACCGGACAATGTCGTGAGCCCGTTCGCGCTGGAGGTCTGGTGCCTCGCGGAGCATCACGAAACCGTGCGCGACATGATGGTCGCCGTGAGCGGCGAGTTTCAGTCACTCTTCAGCGGCATCGTCGCGCAGATGAACCCGAAGCTCGGCGAGAGCGAGTGTCATATCCGCGGCGCGCTGATCTACTCGCACTGGCAAGGGCTCATCGTGTTCCTGCGACGTGCCGGACAGAACACGCCGAATCTCGCGGCGTTCCGTCGCGCGACGCGTGTGGTCTGGAGTGCGCTCAGCACCGCGCCGTGACGCTTTCCCACCGCAGTTGGTTTTGGACCTCTTGGCTTTAACGACGACAGGAATGGAGACACTCAGATGCAGATCAAGAAAGCAGTCGTGACTCTCTTCGGCATGGCGGTTCTGACCGTGTCGACCGGCGCGCTCGCGCAAACAGCGAGCGATTCGGGCGCGGCGGCGGCATCGGCGGCGAAACCGGTTCAGAGCAGCAAGGCCGCAAACCGGAAGCTGTCCAGAGACGTGCGGCGCGCCCTCGCTCATGCCAAGGACGTGAGCATCGGAAACATTACCGTGCGCGCCGCGAGCGGCGCCGTGACGCTCGCGGGCACGGTGCCGGACGAGACGCAGGTCGACAAGGCCACGCGGATCGCTCAAGGCGTGGCGGGCGTGACATCGGTCAGGAACGCGTTGACGGTGCGGCCGGTGGGACAGTAGAGGGAATGCGAAGCGGGCATGGCGCGAGGCGCCAGGCCCGTTTTCTCAAGGCGTCAAGGCGGGTCGGGCGGCGCGAGACGACCGGGCTGCCGCGCGATTCTGGTCTGTGACGCGTAGGCAGTCCCAGTAGCGCGGCGGTAAGGTTGCGCGGGACGTTTCTGTCGCGTGGAACGCCGCTTCGCTCTCTGCCACGGGAAAGCCGCCGGGCTTCACACAAGCGGACCCGAAGCAGGCCGATAACCGACCTGTGCAAGGCCTCCGGATTCGCGAACCGTTGCACCCGACATCGACCAATGGACGAGCCCCAGCGTCGCCAGAACACCGCACAGCATCCACGATCCGCGGAGCCAGAAGTCAGTGACGAAGTATGACGCGATCAGCACGGCGAACGCGATGGAGCGTGCCTTCGATGGCGCACAGTTCGACAGGCTCAGCATCAGCGCCAGATAGACGGCGGGCATGATGCCGAAGTGATGATCCCACGCAATGGGCGACGCAATGGTGAACGTCAACGCGCCGCACAGGAAATCGAATAGCCCGGACCGTGAACGCGTGCGCAACGGCACGAGCAGTGCGGCCGCGATCATGATTCCCGACGTCAATAACGTCCCTAGGTACACAACCGTGCTATACACGGGGAACCCATGCTCTTTCCAGATTTCGGGCGTCGCATCCGTGCCGAGCAGCCTGTTCAAGAAGCCATTGACCGACTGATTGGCGATGAACGCCTCGCCTGTGCGCGACAACGCCTGTAGAACCGTGAAGTAGCCGAGATGGTTATCGAGGCCGAAGACGATCAGCGAAGCCGCGCTCCCGAGCGCCACGACAACGACCCAGCCGGCGCAAAAGCGCCATTCGCGTCGTAACAGGCCCCACAGAATGAAGAGCACGAACTGAGGCTTGAGCAGGCATATCAGCCCGATGAGGCAACCCGTCAGCAACCGTCGATTGAGAGTCCAGGCGAGCGCGGCGAGCGCGAACAAGGCGTTGTTCCAGACCTGCACCTGGCCCAGCGAGAACGCCTTCTGCAACGGAAAGTATGACAGCGTCGCCAATGCCGCAAAGATCGCCCAATGCCAACGGAATCGATCATTGATCTCCGAGCGCGTCGCCAGCACGAATGCGAGGGCCCCGCACGTCACCGAGTTGAGCAAGATCACCCATGCATTGATGCGATTCAACGCTGCATCGGTGGCGTCGAGGGAGAAGTCGTTCAGGATCCGCAGAGGCAGCAAGCTGCTCGGGGGATACTGGAACTTGATGTGCTCGATGAAGAAGAGTTGATGGTAGAGGTTGTCGCCGGAATGCGTGTTCAGCCACACGAGCGCGGCACGCATGGGAGCCCAGGAGTCATCGAGCGCTATAGGGTGCCACAGTATCGAACGAACCCAGATCGCTATGTAGCCGAGCATGGATGCGTAATCCAGATGGAGCCACAAGCGCCGGACGCCAAAAATGGCTAGATCCACGGTGGGCAGCAAGATGAAGACAATGAGCGCGGCGCGAAGCAGAAGTGCACGTGTTCGAGCCGCCGGAGGAGAAGCGCGCGTAGGTCGGGCTTGCGGGCTGACGGTCTGTTGCGAATCCATTGACGCTTTCTCCGTTCTCCAGAACCCTCGATCAAATCAATGCGGCTTGCCCACCACGATGAACAGCGCCATATACGAACGTTCGCCAGGCCGCATCGCGGAGATGCGTTCGCGGTGCACATGATGTCCTCCAACCACGACCTCGACGGTGGGCCAGCGAACGCTGATGGCGCGCGGGCTTTCCCGAGTGCAGGATAGCCGCCCAGATGATGCGCGATGCCGACACTGCCGTTTTCTTCACTTCACTAGGCGCTCGCGTGAGCGCGTCGCGACGCGGTTTTGACGCTCGCAATTGCCGCGCTGTCATCTCGTCAGTATCCCTTAGTTGGAGTTCGAATCAAAAACCGACTCATCGGAAGTATGAAGAATCAAGTTTCTCCGGCAGGCAAGGCGCGAGCGTCGCGTCATGCGGCCACGGCATTGGCATGGAATTCTCCAGCATTGCATCGGCCCCGAACCCTTATGAAATCGCGCGAGCGTTCCAGACGGACGTCACATAGCCCTTGGAATTTTTGACAACGATGGTGGTTTACCGCACCGAAGATGGCATTGCAGACGGTAGCATGAGCGGGCCATCGGCGCAGTTCCAGGCGAGGCGGCGGGCGAATGATCCGGATGCCCGAATAACTACGGGTACTCCCTAAAAGCGATCCCTGAGAGGTAAGGCATGTCCCAGGTGAATGTCCCGATTTGCGTGGATCTAGATGGCACGCTGACACATGCGGATCTGCTCGCCGAGTCATTTCTCGTCCTCGTCAAGCGCAATCCGCTTTACCTCTTTTACTGTTTCGTCTGGCTGCTGCGCGGACGGGCCTATCTGAAGGCCCGGATTGCCGAGCGCGTCGCGCTGGACGTTTCGCTGCTTCCCTACGATGCGAAGCTGGTCGCCTACCTGCGCGAAGAGACGTCGAGCGGGAGGGATCTCTATCTCTGCACGGCGGCGAACCGCCGTCTGGCCGAACAGGTCGCCACTCACTTCGGCTTTTTCAAGGGCGTGCGCGCAAGCGACGAGACGCGCAACTTCTCCGGCGCGGACAAGGCCGGCGCGTTGCGCGACGAATTCGGCGAGCGCGGCTTCGACTATTGCGGCAACGCGCTCGTCGACGTGCCGGTATGGAAGCTTGCACGCATGGCCATCGTGGTGGGCAATCTTCATATCGCCGGCGCGGCGAAGAAGGTCAACGACACGACTCTGGTCTTCGAGCAGAAGCGCTCTTTCCTGCGTCTCGTCCTGCGCGAAATGCGGGTCTACCAGTGGGTGAAAAATTTTCTGATCTTTCTGCCTCTGCTGGCTTCCCACCGCTTCACCGATCTGCGCGTGCTCGGTGCCGAGTGCATCGCCTTCGTCACGTTCTGTTTCTGCGCGTCGTCGGTCTATCTGCTGAACGACATGCTCGATCTCGACGCCGACCGGCGTCACGCGCGCAAGTGCAAGCGGCCGTTCGCATCGGGCGAGCTGCCTCTGATGGTCGGGATTGTGCTGACCGTCGTTCTGCTGCTCGCGAGCGCGGCGCTTGCTGTCCTGCTGCCGGTCGACTTCATTATCGTGCTCGCGTGCTACTTCGTAACGACCGTCGCCTATTCGTTCGTGCTCAAGCGCATGCTGCTCGTGGATGTATTCGTGCTCGCCGCGCTTTATACCGCGCGCATCGCCGCGGGGGGCGCCGCGGGCGGCATCACGCTGTCCTATTGGCTGATCATGTTCTCGGTGCTTATTTTCCTGAGTCTCGCCATGGTCAAGCGCTACGCGGAACTCGAAGCACTCCTCCAGCGTTCTGAAAGCGGCGAAGCGGCGGGGCGCGCCTACCTCACGCAGGATCTGGGCATTCTGCGGTCATTCGGCACCGCGTCCGGCTATCTCGCGGTACTGGTGCTTGCGCTCTACATGAACTCCGCGGACGTCACGCTGCTCTATCGGCATCAACAAGCGCTATGGTTCTTGTTCGGCTTGGCACTCTTCTGGATCAGCCGCATCTGGATGGTGACTTTTCGTGGCCAGATGCATGACGACCCGATCGTCTTCGCGATCCGGGATCGCCTGAGTCTCCTCGTTCTCGCATTGTGCGTGGGCACCGTGATCGTGGCCATCTGATAAAGGACCGTTCTGACGGTATGCCCTTTTTCTTCGTGTTTCTGAGCGGGACCTGCAGTGCCCTCGCGAGTCTGCTGCTGCGCTTCGCGGGGCGCCTGCCGGTCGCGCCGAACGATCTGCTGATTGCCGGCTTCGCTGCGAAGCCGCTTGCATTGCGTCTCGCCGCCATCGGCGCCTACGGCGCAGGATTCGCTTTCTACGCGCTTGCGTTGAAGCAACTCGAACTGAGCATCGCCTATCCGATGATGGTCGCGATCACGCTGGTCGAGATCCTGCTCTTCGACGCCGCGTTGGGCGGCGGACTTTCGCTGCGCACGGCGACAGGCGCAATGCTGCTGCTCGCGAGCGTCATCGTGCTGTATATGCCGGGCGCCGGAATGGTGCGGTCGTAGAGGAGGCGCAAACCGATAACGCAACTCGTGACCGCGACGCGAACGGGTGGCAGCAAGAGCTGACTTTGTCGTCGAATCGGGGGGCGGGGAAGTTCTTCGTACGATTGAGCAAACATGCGCATTCCGTTCGCAACGCTCGCGACTTCCATGCGGTTTGCGGGTCGGGACAACCACTGGAGAATTCCATGCCACATGCACCGGTTGCTCGCCGCGGCGGCCGCTGGCTGCTGTTGGTCGTGATGTATTACTTGATCACGGCGGCAGCATTCCACGGTTATTTTGCCAAATGGAAACTCCGAGACGATACGCCTCAGTTTGCGTTGCCCAGCATGCTCGAAGGAACAGGCGACCGACCGTTCGTGTACAGGCAGCTCTTACCGGCGATCGCGAACGAAGTGGACCACGTTATGCCGGAGAAGCTGCGAGCCCGCGCGACAGACTGGCTTCTCGCGGATGGGCGCGCACACGGCCCGATTGCCTGGTTCTATCCGGACGCCACGGACGCGCGCAATCCCAAGTACGCGCTTCGCTACTATATGATCTTTTACATGTCGTTCGCGGCGCTGTTCCTGGCGATGTTCGCCATGCGCGCGGTGTGCCTCGTGCTGAAGTCTGGGGAAGTGGCGAGCACGCTCGCGCCAATGGCGATCGCAGTCGCTTTGCCCCTCGTTCTTACGGAAGGGGGCTATTTCTATGACTTTCCCGAACTCCTGTTCATGGCGCTCGCGGTCTGGATGGCGAACAAGGGTCGCGTGCTCTGGCTGCTGTCGCTGACCGTGGTCGCGACGCTGAACAAGGAATCTTTCCTGTTCTTCACACTTACCCTATACCCGTTCCTGCGAACCCGTTTCTCAGTGCGAAAGACCTTGACGCTGCAAGCGATCATGCTGGCGCTCGCAGGCGCGGCCAATGTGCTGATCAAGTTGCGCTATGCGCACAACGGCGGCGGAATCATCGAGTATCACCTGCTCGACAACTTCGCTTTCCTCATTCGTCCGATGAGCTACCTGCGCTTCGAATACAACTACGGCGTGGTGACGCCCAAAGGCTTCAACGTCATCTTCCTCGCTGTTGCCGTGTGGTTGCTGCGATCGGGCTGGAGTCGACTGCCGGACGCCGTGCGGCGTCATGTGTGGATTGCCCTTGCCATCAATGTGCCGCTGTTTCTCCTGTTCGGATTCCATGACGAGTTGCGCAACCTCAGCATGTTGATGATGGGCGTGTTGATGATCGTGAGCGTGAACATTTCGCTCTGGCTGGATCAGCGCGATGCCGTTTCCGCAGCTCACGAACAAGCCGGCACCGCCGCGCCGGGCTTTTCGACAACGATCGGCGATCGGTCGGGCGCAGATTGGGCTGTCGGGACCGAACAGTATCAAGCGCGCGGAAGCAAAGGCACCGGGCGGTGAGCCGCGCTCCGCGACGCGTGAGCACCATGCGAAAAGGGGGAGAAGCGACGGGGTTCAGTCGTCGATTTTTCGGCGAAACGCGCACGCCGCAAATGCAGATGCATTGCGGCGTCGCTTTTACGACGCGGCATTCGCCTCCTGCGGGGCTATCCATCATCGCTTGGCCCCGCCTGCCGGGCGTGAGGTCATCCTCAACCTCACCGCCCTGAATTTCCCGTTTCCTTTTCGTGACGAACGTGACGAACGTCGCGTCAGACTTCCGCGAGCTTGTCGAGCGGCGGCACGCTGCCTTCGTTGGCGAGGAGCGCGCGCTTTCTCACATATCGCATGATGCTCGTCGAGCCGTAGCGCGACCCGCCCATGCCTGATTTCTTGAACGCGGTCTTCTCGCCCGCGAACATCATCACGCGCGGGAGTTCCGTGTCGTTGATGCTCACGCCGCCCGCTTCCATCTTCGTCGCGAAATCGCCGGCGGTGTGCGTGTCCGGGCCGAACACCGCGCCGCTCAGGCCAAACATCGAGTCGTTCATCAGCCGCTCGGCTTCGTCGGCGTCGGTGAAGCGCATCACCGGCACGACCGGTCCGAAGGTCTCCTCGGTCATCAGCGCCATGTCGTGGGTCACGCCGGTCACGATCGTCGGGTCGATCCACACAGCACCGTCCACCGTTTCGCTCTTGCCGCCAAGTACGATCTTCGCACCCTTCGCCACGGCGTCATCGAGCTGCGCGTCGATGATTCTGGCCTGCTGCGCGAAGATCATCGGACCATAATGGCCGCCATCGCCCGCGGCGTGGCTGCGCCTGAGCGTCCTCGCCTGCGCGACGAGTTCCGCGACGAGCGCGTCATGCAGCGATTCATGCGCATACACGCGCTCGATCGCATAACAGACCTGTCCCGAGTTATAGAGCGCGCTGCGCAAGATGCTGGTCGCCGCGCGCGCGACATCCGATCCTTCGAGCACGACCGCCGCGTCCTTGCCGCCCAGTTCGAGGAACGCGGGGACGAACGCCTGCGCGGCCGCCGCCGCGATCTTCTGCCCGGTCGGTATGCTGCCGGTGAACACGACGGCATCCGCCTGCGCGACGATCGCCGCGCCGGTCTCCGCCCCGCCGCGCACCAGATTGATGATGCCCTTCAGCGCAGGCACCGCATCGATCGAACGGATCAGCGGTTCCACGAAGCGCGGCGTCACCTCGCTCGGCTTGATGACGACAGCCGCGCCTGCGACCAGCGCGGGAATCGCATCGATGAACGACAGCACGAGCGGAAAGTTCCAGGGGCTGATGACGCCCACCACCGGATACGGCGCGTAAGTCACCTTGAAGACGATGTCGGGATGCGCGTCGAGCTTGCGGAACGGCGTGGCCAGCACTTCGGGCGCGGCCTCGCAGAAGCCATGAATGAAGTGGATCACCGCGCCGAGCTCTTCCTCCGAAATGCGATGGCGCGCGGTATCGACGGCGAGCGCCGCGACGATATCCCGGCCATGTGCTTCGAGCTGAAGGGCCCAGTCAGCAAGTGCCTTGATGCGATGCTCGAGTCCGAGCGCAGCCCACGCGCGCTGTGCGCGCCGCGCTTCGGCCATCACGACGGAGACGTCCTGCGCGCTTGCCGATGCGAACTCGTAATCGTGCTCGCCCGTGCGCGGATTGCGTACCTGGATTGACTTCATCATGTTTCCGGTCTGTTGATCGTCGGCCCCGAGGGCCGGTGGCATAGGGTGAGACGATGCTATCAACAGACGTCGCGGCATGGCAGCCAGTCAGGGGCGATGCGGCCGATTTCCTAAATTTGAATGCCTTGATCCAATGTGAGGCATGCGCCTCACGGTTTGCCCGCGTTCTCGATCCTGGCAGATTGCGCCCTCGCGGGCGCGCTGGCATCGGTCATGCGCTCGGGCGCGAGAGAGGCTTCGCCCGCCGGCGCTTCGTGTCGCTGAATCGCGGGGCTCGCAAGCCGGCGCGCGTCCTTCGGCGCGAACCCGAAGTAGTCACGAAACGCGGCGGTGAAGCTGGTTTGATGCTGGTAGCTGGTCGCAAGCGCCACCTGCCCGACCGGCAACCGCTCCTCGACGAGCAGCCGCAACGCATGATTCATGCGGCAACGATGCCCGTATTCGAAGATGGTCATGCCGTACAGGAACTTGAAGCCGCGCTTCAGTTTCGACGAGTTGGTGCCGACCGCACGCGCCAGTTCCGGGATGGTCGGCGAAACGCGCAGATCCGAGACGATGATCTTTTGCGCCTGTTCGATGAGCCGCAGATCGCGCGCGGAAAGCGTCTCGCCGGGCTTGTCGGCGTTGAGATGCGCAAGCCACATCTCGATGCAGGCGCAGAGGATCTCGGTGCATTTTCCTTCGAGATAAAGCAGTTGCCGCGCGCCGTGATACGGCGAGGCGAGGAGTTGCTCGGCAATCTGCAACGCCTCGACGCTGAACGGCATCTGACGGTTGTAGATCTGGTCGTGACCGATCGTGGCGAGCTCGGAGCGGATCTTGTCGGCCTCGCCGCCGAGCGCATGCACGAGGCGGTCGAAATAGCGCCGCGTCACGTACATGCCAACCGATTGCCACGGCCCGGGCCCGCATGTCACCTGATATTGCACGTCGGTGCCCTGGACGCAGACGAGCAGGTTGGGCGCATTGACGTGCAACTGACCAGCGTCTGAAAAATCCACGCTCGCGGGGCCCGAGAGCGAAAAGTGAAACTCGACGAAGCCCTCCGGCAGAACGTTCTCCGAGCGACTGTGCGCATAGTTGCAATCCGACACGACAAGAAAGATATCGTCGCGGATGCTCGCCATCTTCCAGGCGCCCTCCTCCGCTTCGCCGGGCACCGAGACGATCGCACCGTACAAGCCGAACTCGGGCACGCTCACGCAGTCGGGACGCACCCGTAATTGATAGAACGCTTCGGTCAGGCGTGCCTGCGGCCCCGCCAGCGCGTTTCTGAAGAGGCCCGTATGGTCGTTCGTCATTGCGTTTCCCCGATGAATAGCCGCGCGGTGTCGCTCGTGTCTTGCGCTTCGCCGCGCGCGCTTCATTATGTCCCATCAAGCGGGTTATCCGTCACCGGAAGCATGGCGCCGCATGTCCCATGACGCCGCGTGCGCGGCAAAAAAAACCCATTTCCTAGTTTTGCCGCGCTTTTGCGAATCATCGCGCCACCTTCGTCGGCTATAAGAGAAGCACCTGCGCTCGCCGCCGCTTCGTGCGGCATCGGCGCTCATTTCACGATTCGCGGATTCGCTCACGATGAGACACTACCTCTCCCGCCTGCGCGCGCGCGGCGACCTTTTGACCGTCACACGAGAAGTCGATCCGCGCTTCGAAGCCGCAGCGGTCGCGCGACGGCTTCAGCGGGAAAACACCAAGCCCGTCCTGTTCGAGAACGTGCGCGGAAGCAGGCTGCCGGTGTTGCTCAATCTTTACAGCGACCATGACCGTCTGCGCGAAATCATCCGCTGCGCACCCGATGAAACATTCTGCGCCCGCCTCGATCGCGAAATCTCGCTCGCCTCGACCCTCGAGAGCGCGTTCGAACACATTCCGATGCCATCCGACTGGGTGACGGGCACGCTTTCCGATCTGCCCATCCTCACCTATCACGAGCGCGACGGCGCGCCCTACATCACATCCGGCATCTTTCTGGCGAAGGACCCGGACAGCGGCGTGCCGAACCTGTCGTTTCACCGCTCGATGGTCATCTCCGACTCCGAGCTGCGCATTCGTCTCGGCAGCAGCCACGATCTCGCGCAGTACCAATTACGCGCCGAGGCGCGCGGCGAGCCGCTGGAAGCGGCGATCCTGATCGGCGCGGCACCTGAACTCTTCATGAGCGCATGCGTCTCGCTGCCGCCCGACGGCGACGAGCTGGCGCTCGCGGCCGCGATGCGCGGCGGCCCGCTCGCGATGCGCCGCGCGCTCACGCTCGACCTCGACATTCCGGTGGCCGCCGAGATCGTGATCGAAGGCCGCATCCTGCCGAACGAGCGGCGTCCCGAAGGGCCGTTCGGCGAGTTCATGGGCTATTACGTCGAAGTCGGCGACAACCACGTCTTCGAAGTGACGCATGTCGGCTGGCGCGAAGGCGCCGTCTTTCACGGCCTCATTTGCGGCTCCGACGAAGACCTGCGTCCGCTCGAAGCCGCGACCGCGGCCCGCATCTACAAGGCGGTGTCGGCGCAGGTGCGCGGCGTGCTCGACGTCACCTGCAAGCCGACGGTCATGAACACGATCATCAAGATCGACAAGCAATACGACGGCCACGCGCAGCACGCATTGCTCGCCGCGCTCGGCTCGCATCTCGACTACAACAAGCTGTGCATCGTCGTCGACAAGGACGTCGACATCTACGACATGAACGAAGTCATCTGGGCCTTTCTCACGCGCGGCCGCGCGGACACGCGCACGATGGTGATCCCGGACGTGCCCGGCTTTTATCGCGATCCGCACAAGGACCACTGGGGCCGCCTTGCAATCGACGCCACCAAGCCGTGGGGACGCGAAGCGGAGTTCGAGCGCAAGTCCATCCCGGGCGTCGACACGCTCGCGCTCGACGATTATCTGCCGCACTTCAATCCGCGAGCGTCCCGATGAACCCGCGCCGGCCCCGCATCGTCGTCGCGATCACGGGCGCGACGGGCGCAATCTATGGCGTGCGCCTGCTCGCGGCGCTGCGCGAGCGCGCGGTCGAAACCCATCTGATCGTGTCGCGCGCGGGCTGGCTCACGCTGCACGACGAGATGGCGCTCGAGCGCACGGACGTGCGCGCGCTCGCGTGCGAATGGCACGAGCCCGGCGAAATCGGTGCGACGCTCGCGAGCGGATCGTTCCAGCACGACGGCATGGTCGTCGCGCCGTGCTCCATGAAGACGCTCGCGGCGATCGCCCACGGCCTCGACGACAATCTCGTCACGCGTGCCGCCGACGTCACGCTCAAGGAGCGGCGCAAGCTCGTGCTGCTCGCGCGCGAAACGCCGCTGACGCTCGCGCATCTGAACAACATGACGCTCGTCACCCAGATGGGCGGCATCATCATGCCGCCGCTGCCGTCCTTCTATGCCCGGCCGGATAGCATCGAGGCGCTGGTCGATTACACGGTGCAGCGCGTGCTCGACCAGTTCGGCATCAACGACACGAACGCCTATGCACGGTGGGCCGGGCTGGGCAAAGCGAGCTGATCGCGTACGCGGCCGATGCCGGCATCGCGGCCGCCAGAAATACTCGAAAGCAAAGCTCCCGCTCCTCCCGCGCCGAATCGATAGCCATGCTGGCCGGAAGCCGGCCTTCAAACGAATGGGCCGCACGACATCGTGCGGCCCCCGTCTTGCCCTGCTGCGACGCGTCGCCTCAATTACCCGTCGAACCCACAGGCTCGAGCTTCTTGCGCGCGGAGCCGCGCTTCTTGCGCTTCGCCATGGACAGCAGCGTGACGAGCACGAAAAGCGCCGTGACGAGCTTGAGATCCGACGGCTGGAAGCCGAGCGCGAGCACCGCCGATATCAACTGGAAGTAGATGATCGAACCCAGCACCGGCGCGATCACCTGGCGCGTCATCGAACGATTGCCGATCACGGCCTCGCCGAGCAGCAGCGCGGCCAGGCCGTTCACGAGGACGCCGAAGCCCATGTTCACGTCGGAGAAGCCCTGGTTCTGCGCGAGCATCGCGCCGCCCAGCGCGGCAAAAAGATTCGCGAGGCCGAGGCCGATCAGGGTGTAGACCTTCACGTTGATGCCCTGCGCCTTCGCCATCGACACGCTCGATCCGATCGCGCGCATGGCGAGGCCGTGCTCGGTGCCGAGGAACCAGAGCACGCACGCGGCGATCGCCACGTCGATCACGCCGAGCATCACGATGCGCGGCAGGTAGCCGCCGGCGTCGCCGGGCAGCCACGAGAACACGCTCGGGAACGCGAAGAGCGCGGCGTTCGGTTGCCCCATCACGCGAATGTCGATGGAATAGAGCATCGACAGCACGAGAATGCCGCACAAGAGCGTGTTGATCTTCGCCTTCTCGTGAATGTAGCCCGTGGCGAGTCCCGCGATGAAGCCGGCGAGCGCACCGCCGAGCAGCGCCATGACCGGATTGAGTCCGAGCATCAGGAACTTCGCGCAGACGCATGCGCCGAAGGGAAACGCACCCTCTCCGGTCATGTCCGCAAAACTGAGGATGCGAAAGGGGATCATGATCGCGATGGCGATCAGCGCATAGGTCAGGCCCTGCATCAGTCCCACAGGCACCAGATCGAGGAAGCCGCTCAAAAAGTTCATGAGTTCACCGTGAGTGCCGTTGCCGGCTCGTCGTTGAAGGTTGCCACCAGTTTCTCGACTGTCATCGCGCGTTTCGCGTCGCCCGACAAATCGCCGACGATGCGACCGTCGCGCATCATGATGAGCCGGTTGCCGTAATCGATCGCATGCTGCATGTTGTGCGTGACCATCAGCGTCGTGAGGCTCGCCTCACGCACGACCTGCTCGGTCACCCGCATGACGATGGCGGCCGTTCGAGGATCCAGTGCGGCCGTGTGTTCGTCGAGCAGCAGCAATTCGGGGCGCTGCAGCACCGCCATCAGCAGCGAGAGCGCCTGGCGCTGGCCGCCCGAGAGCAGCGACGCCTTGGTCTTCATGCGCTTCTCGAGCCCGAGGTCGAACGAGGCGATGCGCTCCCGGAGCTCCTCGGACAACGACTGCGTGAGCCCCAGGCTGAACGAGCGCCTGAGCCCGCGCCGGTTCGCCACCGCAAGATTTTCTTCGAGGCTCAGCGCCGCAGCGGTGCCGACCGACGGGTCCTGAAACACGCGCGCGATGTGCCGCGCGCGCCTGTGCGTGGGCAGCGCCGTCACGTCGCAGCCGCCGACGGTGATGGTGCCGCTGTCCGGCGTAACCTCGCCCGCGAGCAAGTTCAGGAACGTCGACTTGCCCGCGCCGTTGCCGCCCACGACGACGGCGAAGTCGCCGGCATGCAGTTTCAGCGAAACGTCCGATAGAGCGATACGCTCGTCCACGGTGCCCGGATGGAACGTCTTGCAGATCTTCTCTGCCAACAGCATGAGTATGGGGCGTTCGCGCATCGTGGTGACCCTGGCCGCAGGGCGGCCGTTTAGTTGATGAAGCATTTGCAATCCTCGAATTCGGCGGGCACCTTGAGCCCCAGCGACTGGAACTGACTCCTGCTGATCGACGTCACGTAGTCCGCGGCCGTAGGCATCGCGGGCGGCAGCGCCGATGTCTTCTCGCCTTTCAGCACGCGTCCCGCGAGCTTCGCGGCGTTCGCGCCCACCGACTCCAGCGAAACCGCGTAGGACGCCGTCGCCATGCCCTTCTTGATCGCTTCGGTCTCTGAACTGAGCACGGGAATCTTCAGGCGCTGCATGCTCGCGGCCACCGCGGGAATCGCGGACTGCACGAGATTCGAGCCGGTGATATAGACGAAGCCCACGCCCTTGAGCAGCTGGGCGCGCTGCGTGATGTCGTTGACCGTGTCGACGCTGACGGGCCTGAAGGCGAGGCCCGCGCGCTGGGCGGCGGCTTCCAGCGCCTTCGTCGTGACGACGTCGTTCGCCTCGCCGGCGTTGTAGAGCGTGCCGAACGACTTCACCCCTGGAAACGCCTTCTTGGCGAACGCGAGCACCGCGTCGAAATCCTGCAGATCCGACGAGCCGGTGAAGCGCTCGCCGCCCTGCTTCCAGTTCGGCACGAGGCCGGCCGCCACCGGGTCCGTGACCTCGGTGAAGATGAGCGGCGTTTTCGGATCGACGACCGCCGAGCGCGCCACCTGCGAGACCGACGTCGTCACCGTCAGGATCAGCGCCGGATGCTTCGCCACGATCTGGGAGAACATTTGCGGCATCAGCGCCTGCGTGAAATTGGCGTCGCTGTACACGTAGCTCGTGTTCCTGCCTTCCACATAACCTTCCTTCGCCATCTGCTGCTTGAAGCCTTCAATGGTTTTCGCGAGCGACGGATGCGGTCCGAGGCTCGCGATCCCGATGACGGTCGTGGAGGGTGTTTCGGCCGCCACGGGTCCCCCGGCCGATGCAAGCGCGACCACCATCGTCGCGCCGAGCGCAGCCGACAGCTTGCGGCAGGCCAGACGCCGGGCCGCGCAGACGCGCCCATTTCTGTTCATGCTCATCTCCATGTTGACTTCCCAAAGTTCGATCGGAACTCCGTTGCGGGAACGGCGGCAGGTCTGCAATGTTTTTATCACCGATAGTTCGCACGGCATTAAAGCGCGCCGAGCAATTGCCGTTTCGCTACAACTCGCTCCGTTTTGCCTACGTTTCAGGCGCTCACGCGCGTTACGGCCGACTGCATGCGTGCAACGAGCGTCTTCGCGGCGCGCTCGCCGCTCGCGCACGCGCCCGTCAGGAGCGCTTGCGAGAGCCAGTCGCCGCAATACACGATCGCGCTCGCGCCGCCTTGCCGGCGGTCTTCCTGCCAGGCCCAGAAATTCGCCACGCGCGCGCCGTATCCCGGCGAGAACACCGGCAGCTTGCGCGGGATCCACTGGTTCGCGACCGCAACCACATGCCGGTCGAAATCGGGAATACGCGCGCGCAGCTCTTCGCGCACCAGCACGTCCAGCTCGTTTTCGAGGCCGCGTCGCACGGCCTCGTCGGCGGCTTCGGGCGTGAGCTGGCAATAAATCTGGTTGAGCGGCCGGCCGCTCGCAGGCGCGGCGGGCAACTGCTGGTAGGTCGCGATCCTGCCGGGCTGGCCGCGCATCGCGAAGTTCATCTTCGGCGGCAGCGGCAACGCGAAGCCGTAGTGCACGACGCCGAGCGCGTTGTAGCGCACGGCATCGAGCATGGTGCGCTCGGCGCTCGTCGGCGCTTCGACCAGCGCCTTCGCAAGCGAGCCTTCCACCGCGCAGACGGCGTAGTCGGCATGCACGCGTTCGCCGTTCGCGAGCGTCAGCTCGACGCCGTCGCCCACGGCGCCGCGCCGGATGGTGCGCACGGGCGTCGAGGTGCGTACGGTCAGCTGCGCGGCGAGCGCGTGACACACCCGGCCCATGCCGCCCTTCAACGTATGCACGGTGGTCTCGCCGATCATGTGCGGCACCGTCGACGCATAGAAGAGCGCCGACAGCGTCTCGGGGTTGAAGCTGCGCGTCGCGCGAAACACAGGTTCGACCATTCGCGCAAGCACGTTGGGCCCGAGGGTCTCACGGATGTACTCGGCGAGCGTGATGCGATCGAGCCGGGGATCGGCGTCGAGTGCGCTCGTCGCCCAATCGGGGTCGACGCGCGGCTTCAGGCGGCGCATCGAAAGCGCGTGCGTGACGAGCCGCAGGCGTTCGCCGGCGGCGAGGCCCGGCGTGGCGAGCGAGCGTGGCGAGGGCATCAGTTCGATGGTGTGCGCGCCGCCGGGGGCGATGCATTGCGCGCTCAGCCGGTGCAGCGGCACCAGCGCATCGCCGAGCGACAGCTCCTCGACGAGCCGGTTGAACGCCTGGCCGAACGGATACACGAGTCGCGCGCCGCTGTTGAACACGAGATCGCCTTCACGGCGATCGCCCATGCGTCCGCCGACGACCGGCTGCGCATCGAAGACGGTCACGCGCACACCGGCCTGCTGCAGGCGGTAGGCCGCCGTCAACCCGGCGATGCCCGCGCCGACGACCGCGACATGTCGATCGGAAAGAGAGTGGCTCATCGTTTGAATTCGGAAACTTGAATACGGTTAGCCGACCGGCTTGGTCACGTCGGCGGACACGCGCAGTTCGATCAGCGACACGCCGCTTGCGGCCAGCGCGCGATGAAGCGCGGGCGCGAACGCGTCGGTCGTCTCGACGGTCTCGCCGCGCGCGCCGAGCGCCCGCGCGAACGACGCGAAATCGATCGCGCCGAGCGCCGTGCCCGTCGTGCGGCCGAACTGGCGGCGCTGGGCGCTCTCGATCGCGCCATACGAGCGGTTGTTCACCACGATCACGAGCAGATCGATCCCGAGCCGCACGGCGGTCTCCAACTCCTCGGCGTGCATCATGAAGCAGCCGTCGCCCGCCACGGCGACCACCCGCCGGGCAGGCGCGAGGAGCGCCGCGCCGATCGCCGCAGCCAGCCCGTAGCCCATCGCTCCGCTCTTCGGCCCCAGTTGCGTGCCCGGCCGGCGATGCCGCAAATAGCGTTGGGGCCACATTGCATAGGCACCCGCGCCCGAGGCGACGAGGGCATCGTCGGGCAGCGCGGCGTCGAGCGTGGCGTAGACCGCGCGCAGATCGAGCGGACCCGGGCAACTCCCCGAGCTCGTGAAAGCAAGGCGCTCCGCCCGCGCCGTGGCGACCCACGTGGCGCGTCCGGCATGCGGCGCGCCGGGCGCCGGGCTCCGCGCGGCGGCATCGGCCCAGGCTTCGACGAACGCGTTCGCATCCGCAGGGATGGCGAGGTCCGCGCGATACGCGCTATTGAGCTCGGCCGGCTCCGGGTGGACGTGCACCAGCACGTTCGACTGGCGCGGCGGCTTCCAGAGCGTGAAGCCGCTGAAAGCGCCTGCCCCGACGGTGTTCAATTCGCCGAGCCGTCCGTTGACCACGATCACGAGATCGGCCTGGGCGATGCGCGCGGCGAGCGCCTTGTCGATGCCCAGCCCGACTTCGCCAACGGAGTTCGGATGCTCGTGATCGATCAGGTCGCGGCGGCGGTAGGTCGTCGCGAGCGGCACGCCGTGCGTGTTGGCGAGCTCGGTCAGCACGCGCAGCGAGTCGTTCTGCCAGCCGGTGCCGCCGACGATCATGAGCGGCCTCTGCGCCGCCGCAAGCAGGGCTCTGAAGCGCGCGAGGTCGGGCGCGGCGGGGGCGGCGGCCGACGGCGACGGACGCGCCAGATCGGCGACCTCGGCCAGCTCGCGCGAGACGTCCTCGGGCAGAACCAGCACGACGGGCCCGCGACGCCCCGACATCGCGACGTGCCAGGCCCGCGAGAGCATTTCAGGAATGCGCGCCGCCGATTCGATCAGTCCGACCCACTTGGCGAGCGGCCCGAATACCTGATGGAAATGGCCGACGCCGAGCATCGCTTCGCGCTCGGCGGCGCCCATGCCCGCCTGCCCGACGATCATCACCAGCGGCGCGCTGTCGGTATGCGCGGTATGCACGGCGAGCGTCGTGTTGAGCGCGCCGGGCGCGCGCGCCGCGAGACAGACGCCCGGCTGGCCGCTCAATTGCCCGATGGCCTGCGCGGCGAATGCCATGCCCGCTTCGTGACGAAAGCTCGCAAGGCGAATCGACGGCGCGCGCACCGCGAGTTCGTCGACGAGCTCCAGAATGCCCTCGCCCGGAATGAAGGTGACGACGGGCACTTCGAACTGGCGCAGCATATCGGCCAGGATCGCCGCGCCGCTGCGGCTTTCGCGCGGCGTCGGCAACATGTTGTTCAGCACTTGACCATCCTCGTGAATGGGCGGCGCCGGCCGCCCGCAATGCGTTCGCTCAAAAGCGATGGAAGATGCCCGCCGTCACCGCGAGCTGACGCTTGCTGGTTGACGCGCCGCCGCTGCTCGCATATTCGATGTTCGCGTGCTGCGCGTCGCCCGCGGCGAGCTGGAAGATCGCGTCGACGTAGAGCGCCGTGCGCTTGGACAGGAAGTAGTTGTTGACCAGCACGAACTGATGATACTTCGGCGAGAAATCGGTAGGTTGCACCTTGCCGAGCGTGTACACGTAATCGAACGCCGACTGGAAGGCCGGCGTGAAATAGTGGCTCACGTTCGCTTCGATGTTCGTGTAGCCCGCGCGGCCGTGCGTCAGGCCCAGTTGCGCGACGCCCAGGTCGTCGTAGCGGCTGTGGGTGACGACCAGGCTGAGCGTGGTCTGTCCGAGCACATACGAGCCGCCGCCGCCGTAGATTTCCATGCTCGACGGCGCGAGCGCGTAGGAGAAGGTGGGCGACTGCGCCGAGATCGACGGGAAGAGCGCGGTGTTCCAGATCCCTTCGCTCGCCGCCACGGAAGGATGGTTCATCCGCATGTACGCCGCCGAAAGCGAGAGCGGGCCGCTCGCATAGTTGAGGCCGAAGCTCACGGCGCTCTGATTGCCGAAGCTGCCCGCGACGCCGCCGAAGCTGTACATCGCCCCGCCCTGCAGCCCGCGATAGTTCGGCGACACGAATTTCACGGCGTTGTTCGTGCGGAACTGGAAGTTGAAGTTGTTGTTGTCGCCGACCGTCGCCGCATATCCGTTCCAGCGGAGCGGCGCCGAGTATTGCGCGAGCCAGTCCTGCGTGAAGTCGTACTGGCGCCCGAAGGTGAGCGTGCCGAACGTGTCCGACTGCAAGCCGACGAACGCCTGCCGGCCGAATTCGCGGCCGCCCTGCGACATCGTGCCGGTGTTCGGATTGAAGCCGCCTTCGAGCGTAAAGATCGCGCGCAGCCCGCCTCCCAGATCTTCCACGCCTTTGAAACCCCAGCGGCTCGGCCCGTTGGCCGTCGCAACCGACGGGCCCTTCAGTGAATTGTTCGTGTAGATGAGGCCTTCCATCAAGACACCGTACAGCGTGACGCTGCTCGACGATGACGTCTGGGCGTGTGCGGCGGTGGCCAATGTAAGCAGCAGCATCGCAGGGCAAATTCGTTTCATGCTTTTATCCCGTGTAGGCGGTGATGACTCTGGAGTCGAACCTGGTCTCGAGTGCGGTGAAGCGGCGCATGGGTGCGAGCGCCAGGACTGGAGACTAAAAACCGGCGCGCCGGCCGACAATCGGGTCAAAAAAGTTAGAACCGAAATCCTCCAATTGAGGATCGGATGACTAGCGGGCGCCACGAGCGCATGCGGGCAAACCCGCACGTTCTGCCGCGCTGACGCCCGGCAAGGCGCGATGTGTACGCGGCGGCGCGCAGGCGCAGGCCGCGAATCGAGGGCAGACGCCCAAATAGATAGGCAATCGGATTTGTTTGGGTTGCCGGCCTGCCCGCGCGCGGCGCTTCTTTACACAATGGGCGGCAGTCGAGCGCTCCCATCCACTTCAGGTTCCACTCCATGCGTCCACTCGTTCCTCAATCCGGCATCGCCTCATGTCTCTCGTCGCTCTTGCGCAAGCTGCCGGCGCTCGCCGCCGCCGCGGCGCTCATTCATGCGAGCGGCGCGGCCGCCCAGGCCACGACGGTGATCGGCATTGCGAACTTCGGGCCGCATCCCGCGCTGTCGCGCACGATCGCCGGTTTCAAGGAGGAGATGACGAAGCAGGGCTACGTCGACGGCAAGAACGCCGAGTACGTCTACAGCGACGCGAACTTCACGCCGGGCTTGATACCGCAGACGCTCGCGCAGATCGTCGCGCGGCATCCCGCCGTGATTCTCACCGTGACGACGCCCGTCGCGCAGGCCTCGGTGCGCAACGTATCGGATCACTCGGTGCCGCTCGTCTTCACGCAGGTGACCAACCCGGTCGCCGCCGGCCTCGTGCCGGACTGGGCGCACGGCAGCGACCGCATCACCGGCACGGCGAGCGTCACGGACTACGACGCCGTGCTCGCGTTCGCCAGGAAGGTGTTCCCGAAGGCGACCTCGTTCGGCGTGCTGTACAACGCGGGCGAAGTCAACGACGTCGCCGCGATCGCGAGCCTCAAGACAGCCGCGAGCAAGGCCGGGCTCGAGATGCTCGCGACTTCCGTGGATTCGACCGTCGACGTGCCGCAGCGCACGGCCACCATGAAGGGCGTCGGCTTCTTCTATGCGATCGGCTCGAATCTCGTGCAGTCGTCGCTGCCGGCGGTCGCGTCGGTGACGGATCGCATGAAGGTGCCGATCATCAGCGCCGAGCACGAGATGATCAAGAAGGGCGACATCGTCGCGGTCGCCTATGCGCCCTCCTACGAGTCGCAGGGCGCGCACGCCGCCGACCTCGCCGTGAAGATGCTGCGCGGCACGAAGCCTTCCGCGCTCCCGGTCTACCGGCCGCAGCCGGGCGACTACGTGGCGATCATCAATCGCGCGAAGATGAAGGCGCTGAACCTTCCGATCGCGCCGTCGCTCGATAGCTGCAACTGCTTCATCAACTGACCATGCGCGCGAACGCTTCCGCCCCGCGCACGCGCACGATCCATGGCGTGAGCATCGGCATCCTGATGCTCGATACGGGATTCATGCGTTTGCCCGGCGACATCGGGCATGGCGCGACCTGGCCCTTCCCCGTGCAGTACGCGCTGGTGGAGGGCGTGAGCGGGCCGCAGGTGATGGCCGCCGCGGCCGGCGACAACGAGGCGGCCGCGCCGCTGCTCGAGCGCTTCGTCGACGCGGCGAACGGACTCGCCCGGCTCGGCGTGGACGCCGTCACGACGAGCTGCGGCTTTCTCGTCCTGTTCCAGCACCAGCTTGCCGCGCGCTGCGCCGTTCCGGTGGCGACGTCGAGCCTGCTGCAGATTCCGCTGGCCGCGAGCCTTCTGCGCCGCGGCCAGCGAGTGGGCGTGCTGACGGCGAAGCGTTCGGCGCTCACGGCCGCGCATCTGCTCGCGGCGAACGCGCCGCCCGATCTGCCGGTCGCGGGCCTGCCCGAAGCGTCGCGCTTCTTCCAGAACAACCTCACGAACGCGGCGCAGGTGAGCTTCGACGAGCAGGCAAAGGACATCCTCGATTGCGCTCAGCGTCTCGTCGACGAGCATCCGGACGTCGGCGCGATCGTCAGCGAATGCGCGAATTTCGCGCCGTATTCGGCGCTCATCGCCGCGCGCTTCGGTGTTCCGGTATATGACATCGTGAGCCTCGTCGAGTGGTTTCACGCGGGTCTGCGTCCGCGTGTCTACCGCCATCCAACGGAGTTGAAGATTTGACGAACGCATTCCGCGACCCCGCCGCCCACAGACACACGCGCTGCCGCGTTGGCATCGACATCGGCGGCACCTTCACCGATCTCGTGCTCGAGACCGGTGAGCGCCGCATCACCCACAAGCTGCTCACGACACCGCTGGCGCCCGAACGAGGCGTGCTCGACGGCCTCGCGGCGCTGCTCGCGAAGGCGGACGCGGCGCCCGGCTCGCTCGACGCGGTGATGCACGGCACGACCCTCGCCACCAACGCGCTGCTCGAACGACAGGGCGCAAGGACCGCGCTCCTCACGACGGAGGGCTTTCGCGACGTCATCGAAATGGGCACGGAAAGCCGCTGCGACCAGTACGACCTGATGTTGCGCAAGGCCGACCCGCTCGTGCCGCGCGCGCTGCGTTTCGCGGTCACGGAGCGCATGAGCGCGCGTGGCGACGTACTGCTGCCGCTCGATCACGCGATGGTGGAGGCTCGGGCGCGGCAGATCGGCGAAAGCGGCGCCCGAAGTCTCGCGATCGGCTTCCTGCACAGCTACGCGAACCCCGCGCACGAACAGCAGGCGGCGGAGATCGTCGCGCGCATCCTGCCCTCGCTCGACATCAGCCTCTCGTCCGATGTCTCGCCCGAAATGCGCGAGTTCGAACGCTTCTCGACGACTTGCGTGAATGCCTACGTGAGGCCATTGATTCGCGGCTATCTGGACCGGTTGCGCGCGGGCCTCGATGCACTCGGCGTGCGCGCGCCGCTCCTGATGATGCTGTCGAACGGCGGCCTGTGCGACGTCGCGACCGCATGCCGCCATCCGGTGCGGCTGCTCGAGTCGGGACCGGCGGGCGGCGCGCTGCTCGCCGCCCGCCTGGCACGGGAACATGGCTTCGACCAGGTGCTGTCGGTGGATATCGGCGGGACCACGGCCAAGCTGTGCTTCATAGACGGAGGCGAGCCGCAGACCGCGCGCTCCCTCGAAGTCTCGCTGTTCTATCGCTTCAAGGCGGGCAGCGGCATTCCGCTGCGCATTCCCGTGATCGAACTCTCGGAGATCGGCGCGGGCGGAGGCTCGATCGCGCGCGTCGACGATCTCGGCCGCGTCGCCGTGGGCCCGGAAAGCGCGGGCTCGCAGCCCGGCCCCGTGTGCTATGCGCTCGGCGGCGAGCGGATCACGCTCACCGACGTGCATCTGCATGCCGGTCGCCTCAGCCCCGAATACTTCGCCGCGGGCACGATCGCGCTCGATGCGGCAGCGGCCTCGCGAGCACTCGACGCGCAGATCGCGCAGCCGCTGCGTGTCGATGCCGACGAAGCCGCTTACGCCGTCGCGGAGATCGCCGATGAAGCGATGGCGCAGGCCGTGCGCGAGCACGCGGTCGATACGGGCCGCGGCGTCGCCGGCCGCACGCTGATCGCGTTCGGCGGCTCGGCGCCCTTGCACGCGGCGCGCCTCGCGGACAAACTGCAGATCGACCGCGTGCTGATTCCGGCTCAGGCGGGCGTTGGCTCGGCGCTCGGCTTCCTGCACGCGGCGCTCGCGTTTGAAACCACGCAGAGCCTGCATCAGGACCTCGAGCGCTTCGATGCATCTGCGGTGAACGCGCTGCTCGCCGAGCTGACCGCACGCGGCCGCGCCGCGCTGGGCGCGCTCGATCCGGACATGCCGAGCACGGCGACGATGCATGCGTTCGTCCGCTACAAGGGACAAGGCCACGAGCTGCGCGTGCCGCTCGCGGACGTCTCGTTCGGCGAGGACGGCGGCCAGCGCCTGTCGGCCGCGTTCGTCGACGAATACGTAAAGCGCTATGGCCGCTCGATCGAAGGCGCGGGCATCGAGGCGCTCGGCTGGACCGTGACGGTGACCGGCCATGAAGCGGCCCGCGCGGCCGTCGTCGCGCGCCGGGTGCAAGGCGCGCTGACCGGCGCCGCGCCGTCGCGAAGTGTCGAGACCCGCAAGGTGCTCGATCAGGCAAGCCGCCGGCGTGCGGATTTTGCGGTGGTCGCCCGCGACGCGCTCGCGACGGGCGCGAGCGCCGCCGGGCCGATGATCCTCGTCGACAAGGAGACCACCATCGTCGTGCCGCCGGCCTTCGACATCCGCGTTCTCCACAACGCCGACATTCTTCTCGAGCGCAAGCCGCTCGCTTCCCGCGCGGAGGCATGACACATGTCCTTTCAGGCCGGAGACGACATCGACGTCGTCACGCTGCAGATCGTCTGGAACCGCCTCATCTCGACCGTGGAGGAACAGGCGCGGCTGCTCATGCGCACCGCCTTCAGTCCGACCGTGCGCGAGGCCGGCGACTTGTCCGCGGGTGTCTTCGATGCGCGCGGCCGGCTCGTCGCGCAGGCCGTGACCGGCACGCCGGGTCATGTCAATTCGATGGCGGCGGCCGTGCGCCACTTCGTCGAGCGCTTCCCTGCCGGTTCCATCGGCGAGGACGATCATCTCATCACGAACGACCCGTGGCTCTCCTCGGGCCATCTGCACGATGTGACGGTCGTCTCGCCCGTATTCGCGAAGGGCGAGCTGATCGCGTTTTTCGCCTGCACGTGCCACCAGGTCGATATCGGCGGCCTCGGGCAAGGGCCGGATGGACAGTCGGTCTACGAAGAAGGCCTTTGCATTCCGGTCATGCGGCTGATGCGCGCGGGGGCGCCCAACCAGGATCTGCTGGATATCATACGCGCCAACGTGCGCCAGCCGAATGAAGTGGTGGGCGACCTGCTCTCCTACGTGACGGCGAATTCGTTGAGCGGCAGGCGTCTCGTCGACACGCTCGGCGAATACGGCATCGACGACTTCCAGGCGCTCGCGGACGTCATCATCGAACGCTCCCTGCGGGCGACGCGCGCGGCGATCGCCTTGTTGCCCGACGGAACATATTCCTACGCGATGCAGATCGACGGTTATTCCACGCCCGTCGATCTCGTCGCGGAACTGACGATCGACGGCGACCGGCTCAGTGTCGACTACGCGGGGTCGTCGAAGGCAAGCGCGCGCGGCATCAACCTCGTGCTGAACTACACCCGCGCCTACACGCTTTATGCGCTGCGCGCGGCGATCGCGCCCGAGGTGCCGAACAACGCAGGCTCGCTCCAGCCGTTCGAGATCGACGCACCCGTGGGCTCGATTCTCAACGTGCAGCATCCGTGGCCGGTGAGCGCGCGGCACATCATCGGGCAATTCTTGCCGGACGTCGTGTTCGGCTGCCTCGCAGCCGTGATGCCCGAACGCGTGCCGGCTGAAGGCGCGTCGTGCGTCTGGGGCGCCCAGTTGCGCGGCGGTCCGCAGGTCAGCGCACTCGCCGGCACGCCCGAGCACGCGACGCCCGCGTTCGAGACGCTTTTCTTCAACAGCGGCGGCTCCGGCGCGAGACTGGGCGCCGACGGACTCTCGGCGACCGCCTTCCCGAGCGGCATCAAGGCGATCTCATGCGAGGTGATCGAAGCCGGCAACCCGATCGTGATCTGGAAAAAGGAATTGCTCGAAGACTCGGGCGGCATGGGCCGCTGGCGCGGCGGGATGGGACAGCGCATCGAGATCGGCACCATCAACGGCGCGCCGTTCCAGTTCTTCGGGATGTACGACCGTATACAGCGACCCGCGCGCGGCCGCGACGGCGGAGGGGCGGGCCGATGCGGCTGGGTCGGTCTTGCGGATGGCACGCCACTCCCGTCGATGGGTCTGCAGACGATTCCGGCGCATGCGCGTCTGCGGCTGGACGTGCCGGGCGGCGGCGGCCACGGTGCGTCTGCCGAATCAGGAGAAGCGCCCGCGTCCGATTTCCGAATCAAGGGTGGGAATCCGTGAGCTCGTCGCGCCCCTCATCGTCGCGCGCGGGATACCGGTGTTGGCCAAATCGGAGGACAACGGCGCTGATCGCCAGCACTGCGATGCCGAGCGTAGTAACGAGGATATGCTGGTCCGCCGTGTCGCCCCGGTTCAGAATGAGATCTCGCGCCAGCGACGCCATGGCGATATAGAGCGGAAATCGAACCGGCAACTGGCCAAGGCGTAGATATCGCGCGTCCATTGCAAGGACTTCGAGATACAGGAACATCAGCAGCAGGTCGGTGAGCGAGACGGTGCCGGCCCTCAGGACCTTCCAGGTCTCCTGAGCCATGGCAAACGCCGTGGCGAGGCCGATCAGGATCAGCACCGTCAGCTCGACCACGTTTATCACGTGGTCGAATCTTCGTCGGACGCTTTCGGTCAGGCCTTGTGTAAAGTGCTCTTTCATTGGGGACCGGGCATCATTGGAATTCAACGCAGCAACGACGAGTCCAGAAGCCTGGAAGCGTCATCGTTGGCAGGCGCTTCAAGGCAGTCTTCTTCCTTGCCGCGAGCGACGTACATCCTTTCCAGGATTTCAGGAATGGATGTCTTCAGCAACGTCACGATCGCGCGTACCCGCGGCGGCACCGGACGTTGTGCCTGGATCAGCAGGTTCAGCTCGAAAGACGGTACCTCGTACTGAGGCAGGATCCGGACGAGCCGGCCGTCTGCGAGCGCATCGGCGCAAGCCGGATCCTCCAGCACGCCGATCCCGACGCCGGAGAGAATCGTTTCATACACGGGCCGCCAATGACTGGTCCTGATGACTGTGCGAATCGACGCGTTTTCCACGACGGTCGCGTCGTGCCGGAGCGGCAACTGGTCCGTGCCGAACATGCCCTGTAACCGAATGAACGGATGCCTGATCAGATCCGACGGCTCCAGAATGAGTCCGTGCTGGCTCAAGTAGCCCGGCGCGGCAACAAGCGTACGCCCGATCTGCCCGAGCTGACGGGCAATGAACGCGCCTTCTCCAAGCGGTCCCAGACGAAACGAAATGTCCACGCCCTCCGTCACGAGATCGGCGACCCTGTCGTTCAGCATCAGTTCCAGTTCGATCTGCGGATATGCCGCGCGAACGAGCGCCAGCGTCTTCGTGACGACGGTTTCGCCAAAGCAGTGAGGCGCCGCGAGGCGAATCGTTCCTCTGACTGCTTGCTCATCATTCGACATTTCAGCCACCGCCTGTTCTACCGCAGACAGAATTCTCTTGCTACGCTCGTAGAAGGCGATGCCGTCGGGCGTGCAATTGAATGCGCGGGCACTGCGAAGCAGGAGCCGGCAACCGAGATATTTCTCGAGCCGCTCGATGCGTTCGCTCGCGGCCGGCTGTCCGATGTCGAGGTCTCTCGCCGCGTTGGAGATACTCCCGCGTTCGACGACCCTGACGTATATGCGCATGGCTTCCAGGAGATTCACTTTATTCGCCCCGCCTTTGCGCCGTCACAATGATGAGCCGCCCGGCCTGCGGGCCGCCGATGGTCTGCGCCGGTTGATTCCTTCCAATTTGCCTTTTTCATTCTCCAGCCTCGATCGTTGTGCGCGGGTCCCGCCATCGGGATCCCGAATCGTGTATTCGATGGAGGAAAGAGTACGGCCGGCGCGCCGGTCGCGAAGTGCACAGATCGGGCTGGCTCCCGTCATTACAGTTTTGCTACGATCTCGGCACCGGGCGACAATCTATCGGCGCGAGCGCGCCCGCGCCAGGAAGGCGGCCAACACCACTCACACAGCGGACGTCACGGGAGTCGTCGGATGAATCTCTACGAGAAGCTTGCAGACGACATCGAGCGGTCGATCCGGCAAGGCGTATACCGTCATGGAGAGCGCCTTCCGTCGGTTCGTCAGACGAGCCAGCAACATCGGATCAGCGTCACGACCGCCATTCGCGCGTACTTGTTGCTCGAAAGCCGCGGCCTGGTGACGAGCAAACCCCAGTCCGGCTATTTCGTCAATTTCCACGGCGACGCGGGCGAGCGCAAAGTGCTCGAGCTCCGCCCGTCGAGACCGATCCCCATCTCGTCGCCGGTCGACGTCAGCCGACTGGTGTTGTCGACGCTGCGTTCGATCGGCGTCGACGATGCGGTGCCGCTCGGTTCGCCCTACCCCGATCCCAGTCTGTTTCCGTTCGAGCGGATCAACCGCTATGCCTATGACGCGGGACGGGGCAAGGCGCAATGGGGCGTGACCGATGCGCTGCCGCCGGGCAACGCGAAGCTCGTGCGGCAAATCGCGCGTCGCTACCTCGAGAACGGCATGGCGGTCGATCCGAATGAGATCATCATTACGGTCGGCGCGACCGAGGCCATCAATCTCTGTCTTCAGGCGGTCGCAAGGCCCGGCGATGTGATCGCGGTCGAGTCGCCGACGTTTTATGCGATGCTCCATGCAATCGAACGCATGGGCATGAAGGCAATCGAAGTATCGACTCATCCGGAGTACGGCATCGATATCGAGGCGCTTGCCGCGATCGTGAAGTCGCAGACGGTCACCGCCTGCATGGTCATGCCCAACTTTCAGAATCCGCTTGGCTTCCAGATGCCCGACGAGCGCAAGCGGGAGCTTGTTCAGTTCCTGACCGCGCAGGACATCCCGGTCATCGAGAACGGCGTCTACAACGAGCTGCACTTCGACCGCGCCCATCCGAGCACGTTGAAGTCTTTCGATACCAAGGGACTGGTGCTTCACTGCTCCTCGTTCTCGAAGAGCCTGACGTCGGCCTACCGGATCGGCTGGGCTTTGCCGGGGCGCTATCGTGATCGCGTCGAGAAGCTCAAGTTCCTGAATACGCTGACCTCGCCGTCGATTCCACAACTGGCGATAGCGGAATTCCTCGAACGCGACGGATACGAGCACCACCTGAGACGGGTGCGGAAGGCCTATGCACAGCAGGCCAATCTCATGAAGGCGATCGTTTCGCGTTTCTTTCCCGAGGGGACGCGCATATCCAACCCCACGGGGGGATACGTGCTGTGGATCGAATTGCCCTCCAGCGTCGACGCGATGCGTCTCTACAAGCTCGCGCTCGATCAGGGCATCACGATCGGTCCGGGCTACATGTTCTCGATTTCCGAGTCGACCTACCGGAATTTCATACGGCTCAACTACAGCAGCCCCTGGTCGAGCGAGATCGAGCAGGCCGTGATTACCGTCGGCAAGCTCGTCGCAACGTGTGCTCGCTAGCGTCTCCCGCTTTGTCCGCTGCACGGGCTGGCACGCCGTCAGCCCCCGACAAGCGACATGCGGACCGTCGGATAGACTCGTCCTGATCCCCTTTTGCGCTGCGTCGATCGAAGTTCGGAGTAGCGGTCATCGCGCTGGACCCACTGGCTGCGGATGGCCACGGCCAGTTGCTCGACCGACGCGGCATCCGTGAGCCATGGCGTAAGGTCCGTACCTTCCTTCGCGAACAGGCATGAATAAAGCCATCCGTCGGCGGATATGCGGGCGCGCGAGCACGAACCGCAGAACGGCTGCGATACGCTCGCAATGAATCCGACGTCACCTTCACCGTCGGCATGGCGATAGTTGACCGCGGTGCCCCTCTGCTCGGTAGCAGCGAGAGGAATCAAGGGAAACTCCGACTCGACGACGTCACGAATCTCGCGAGCCGTGATCACCTTCGCGTTCGACCACTCCGCCGCGCCCCCCACGTCCATGTATTCGATGAAGCGCACCGCCACGCCGGTGCCTTTGAAAAGCCGCACGAGCGGCAAAATCTGGCTGTCGTTCACGCCTCGCTCGACCACGGTGTTCACCTTGATCGGATCGAGCCCGACCGCGCGCGCCGTCTCGATCCCGTTCAGTATGCGAGACACAGGTATGTCGATATCACTCATCTGGCGGAACACCGCGTAATCGACGGCGTCGAGACTGACCGTAACACGGCCGAGACCGGCGTCACGAAGCGATCGCGCCTTCGCGGCAAGAAGGGAACCGTTCGTCGTGAGCGCGAGTTCCATCGCCGTGCCGCTTATGGTCGTCAGTTTCGCGAGCTGCTCTATCAGCGATTCGAGGCCGCGCCGCAAGAGCGGCTCGCCGCCGGTGATGCGTATCTTTTCCACGCCGAGCAATGCGAACGCCCTCGCGAGCTTGAGCATTTGCGCGAACGGCAGGCGTTCCGAAGACGGCAGAAACGGATAGTCTGCGCCGAACGTGTCCCGGGGCATGCAGTAGGTGCAACGAAAGTTGCATTGATCGATAACCGACAGCCGCAAATCCCGCAGGGGCCGATCGAGCCTGTCGAGAATGGGTGTGGCATCACCGGCGGACAGGCGATCACGGGAGGCCGTATCAGCTGGTATCGGCTGGTCGATTATCTTCACGGTCTATTCGAGAATGAACTGCGAGTGGTAGGGCCGCGCAGCGGCCGTCAATGTTCCGAGCGAAGAACCTCTGCCCGGCGCATTGGCTGTACTGCAGGATAGCTGGTTGGCGCGTGCATGCGACGAACAGTTCGTGTCGACATCCGGAAGCACAGTCTTGCGCACATTCGACTCTCGCGCGCCCGCCACGACGCGGCCCAACGCACCGCACGATCAGGTCAGTTGATACGGGCGTACGGGTACGACCTCGTCCGGAATCTCGCATCCGCACAGTTCCAGAACGGATCGTTCAATGTTGCGAGTCATGGCGTCGAGCGCCAGCGCATTCGGCGCGACAGAAAACGGCTCCGCGACTTCACTCGCGATCGCTTCCAGCGCAATCAGCGTGTACGAGATAAAAACACAAAGCAGAGGTGTGAAAAACTCCGTCGAATCGACGAGACCGAACGGGAGCAAAATGCAATAGGCGTAGACGGTCCGATGAAGCAATACACTGTAGGAAAACGGAATAGGCGTCGATGCGATTCGCTCGCATCCGCCAATTGCCTTGCCCAATTCGTTGATCTGCGCGTCGAACATCCAGAGCTTCGTCTCCGAAGCCTGCGCGCGCGCCTGCAAATCGGCCACGTCCCGACGAACGTCATTGAGAAGCGCAGTGGGCTTATAGCAGGTGTGCTGCAACGCCTCGGTCCGCGCGCGCCCGAGCAGGGGGAGAAGATCCGGAACCGGATCGGTTCGACGCAGCTCGTGCTTCAGCGCATAGATGCAGGCGATGAGCGTGCGGGCTATGTTCGTCTTGTCCGCGCCGGACGGGACGTAGCACAAAATCTGCGACGTCAGGGACCGCGCGGAGATCAGAAGATTGCCCCAAAGATGGCGCGCCTCATTGAACCGTTCGTAGCTCGCGTTATTGCGAAACGCGAGAAATATGGCGAGAGCCAGACCGAACAACGTGAAAGGCGCCGTATTGAGCGGAATCTTCTCGCCGAAAATGCGCCCCTGCGTGAGCACGGCGAGACTGCTGACGATCCCCATGAAAACCAGCTGCGGGATAATCGATTGCAACACGGAACCGTTCCAGACGAACAGCAATCGGAACCAGTTTTGGTTTGACCTCACGATCATGATTTGCTCTTTTGATGTACCGATTGCGCCGTTGCCGTCAGTGATATCCTGCGTCCCCTTCCCTCACCTTGCCGCGGAACACGCGGTATTGCATGGCGTTGTAGACGAGGATGATCGGCAGCACGATGACCGTTCCGACAAGCGCGAATAGCTGGCTCGAGTGACTTGAAGAGGCTTCCCAGATAGTCAGCGAAGGCGGAATCATGTTCGGCCAGATGCTGATGAGCAGGCCGCTGAAACCGAGGAAGCACAGTGCGAGCGTAAGAAGGAACGGCGTGGCCTCGTGCTTCAGCCGGACCGCACGGAAGATGCCCCAGACGCAAAGAAGCACGAGGATCGGCACCGGAAGAAACCATCCGAGATTGCCGCTTCCGAACCAGCGATGTGCCACCGCCGGCAATCCGATCACCGTCCAGAGACTGACGACGGCGATCGCCCCAAGCAGCACGATCACGATCGGCCTCATCAGCTCGCGCATCTTGCGTTGCAGTTCCCCGTCCGTTTTGAGGATGAGCCAGCCGCAGCCGAGCGTTGCATACGTGATGAGCACGCCGATTCCGCAAAACAGGCTGAACGGCGAAAGCCAGTCGAACGGTGCACCGACAAAACGGCCGTCGACGATCCGGATGCCTTGCAGAAGAGACCCCAGCACGATCCCCTGGCAGAGCGCCGCAAGTGCGGAACCGCCGATGAAGGCGAGGTCCCAGGCGTGCTGGGTCCGGGTGGCCTTCGCTCGCAACTCGAACGCCGCCCCACGGAAAATGAGTCCCACGACCATCAGGATCAAAGGCATGTAGTTCGCCGGCAGCAGCGTCGAATAAACCACCGGGAACGCGCCGTAAAGCCCGGCGCCGCCGAGCACGAGGAAGGTCTCGTTCCCGTCCCAGACCGGGGCGATGGTATTGAGCATGACCTGCCGCTCACCTTTCCCCTCGAAAAACGGGAACAGCAGGCCGATGCCGAGATCGAATCCGTCCAGCATCACGTAGATGAACACGCCGAGCCCGATGATCGCGGCCCACACAACGGGAAGGTCGATTTGCATGGCGTCATTCTCCTTCCAGTGCGTCGAGCGGGCGATTCCGCAACACAGGGTATCTGCGGGACAGGCGGCGCTCGACGTGCTCCTCCGGTCCGCGCTTCATTATCTTCATCATGTAGTACACCCCCGTTCCGAACACCAGGAAATACACCAGCACGAAGATCAGCAACGAAACGCCTGCTTGCTGCGCGCTGATCGGTGAAAGGGAATCCGCGGTCCGCAAAACACCGTAGACGGTCCACGGTTGCCTGCCCACCTCGGTCGTGATCCAGCCGGCCAGCAGCGCGACGATTCCCGACGGCCCCATGCAGAGGACGAAAATCTGATACCAGCGCGCTTCATAGAGCCGGCCGTGCCTTCTGAGCAGCAGACCAAGAACCGCGGTCAGCAACATCAGCATTCCCAGACCTGCCATCACGCGAAACGTCCAGAAGACAATCGGTGAATACGGGCGGTCCTTCGCGGGAAATTCCTTCAGCCCGCGAATTTCGCCGTCCCAACTGTGCGTCAGTATGAGACTGCCCAGATGCGGGATCTGGATCGCGTATCGCGTCACCTCTGCGTCCATGTCGGGCAGACCGAACAGATTGAGCGCCGTGCCACCGTGCTCGGTTTCCCAGAGACCTTCGATTGCAGCGATCTTCGCCGGCTGATATTCACGCGTGTTGAGCCCATGCGCATCGCCGACGAGAATCTGGACTGGCGTGAGCAGGAGCAGGATCCACAACGCCATCGAAAAGCTGCGCTTGACGGGTTTGTCTCGTCGACCATACAGCAGATGCCACGCGCCGCAAGCCGCGACAATGAAGCCCGCGACGATGAACGCGGCGATGGTCATATGCGCGAGGCGATACGGGAACGACGGGTTGAAGATCACCTTCATCCAGTCGACCGGCACGATACGTCCGTTCTCGATGGCGAATCCCTGCGGCGTCTGCATGAAACTGTTCGATGCGAGAATCCAGAAGGTGGAAATGAGCGTGCCCACCGCCACCATCAGCGTGGCAAAGAAGTGAGCGCGCGGGCTGACTCGCTCCCATCCGAACAGCATGACGCCGAGAAACCCGGCCTCGAGAAAGAAGGCCGTCAGCACTTCATACGTCAAGAGCGGTCCGGTGATGTTTCCGGCAACACTGGAAAACCCGCCCCAGTTGGTGCCGAATTCATAGGCCATGACCACACCGGACACCACGCCCATTCCGAAGCCGATCGCGAAGATCTTCGACCAGAACAGGAACATCTCCTTGTAGGCAGCGTCGCCCGTCAGCAGCCAGCGCCATTCCAGCACGGCGAGGAAACTGGCCATGCCGATGCTGATCGCAGGGAAGACGATATGAAACGAGACCGTGAAGGCGAACTGCAGCCTGGCGAGGTGGAAGGCATCGAATAATTCCATGGCTGAACAATTTGCTCCTGGTTGTAACGGCAATTGCGGCAAGAGAAGGGTTGTGAGACGACAATCGGCCTTGCCGCTTATTGCTCACGGTCGTGAGGAGGTCGTGCGTAGCCGAAGCATCCGGCCAGGCGTGCCTGGCCGGATGCTTCGCGCAGAACTGCGTTCGATCCGACGCGTCAGGTGCTCGCGGTCAGGCTTGCGCCGAACGTACGACGTGAACAGGAACGGACTTGTACGAAGGCGTGCCGCTTTCCTTGTCGATATAGTCGAGCGGCACCAGCACGTTCGCTTCGGGATAGTAGGCGGCCACCGAACCCGGCGCGATGTCATAGACAATGGCCGTGATGTTCTTCAGGCGCAGCTGTCTGCCGGATGCGATCGTTTCGATGTCGACCAGGTCACCATGTTCGAGCCCGCGCTCGGCAAGATCCGCTTCGTTCATGAACAGCACGTCGCGCCTGCCAAACACACCCCGATACCGATCGTCGAGGGCATAGATCGTGGTGTTGTACTGGTCGTGGCTGCGGATCGTGATGAGGCGCAAGACACCGGTCGCGCCGAGCACGTCCGCATCTTCCTTCACTCCACGGTACACCGAGAACATCGCCTTTCCTGACGGCGTGGGCCATACGCGCTCGGTGGGAGGCAATGGCATGCGGAATCCTCCGGGCGTTCTGATTCGCTCGTTGAACGCTTCGAATCCCGGCACCGTTTGCTCGATCAGATCGCGAATCTTGTCATAGTCGGCGATCAGGTCCTTCCACGCCACCTTGCTGTCCGGCAGCGTGGCGCTGGCGATGCCCGCAATGATCGCGGGCTCGGACAGCAGATGCCCGGATGCGGGCGTCAGTTTTCCCGACGACGCATGGACCATCGACATCGAATCCTCAACGGTGATGGACTGCCGCCCGGTCGCCTGCATATCGAGCTCGGTGCGACCCAGGACCGGCAGCAGATAGGTTTCCTTCGCCACCAAAAGGTGTGATCGATTCAGCTTCGTGCCAAGGTGAACGCTCAGATCGAGCTTGCCCATCGCGGGAAACGCCAACTCGGGGTCGGGTAGCGCAACCGCGAAATTGCCGCCCAGGCAAATGAGGGCCTTGGCCGAGCCGGCGACCATCGCCTGCATCGCCTGGACGGCATCGTGCCCGTGCTCCCTGGGCGGCTCGAACCCGAACACGTCCTCGATCTTCTGGAGGAAGGTCTCGGAAGGCTTTTCGGTGATGCCGACCGTCCGGTTGCCTTGCACGTTCGAATGCCCGCGCAAGGGACAGATACCCGCGCCAGGCTTGCCGATGTTGCCTCGCATGAGCAATAGATCGGCGATCAGTCGGACATTGGCTGTTCCCTTGTTATGCTGGGTGACGCCCATGCCGTACGTGACGATCGTCGCGTTCGATTTGGCATAGGCAATGGCGACCTCCTCGAGATGTTCACGTTCGAGCCCGCTCGCCTTTTCGATATCGTCCCATGACGTTGCTTCCAGATCGGCTGCGCACGCCTCGAAGCCCTGGGTATGAGTGGAAATAAACTCGTGATCCAGCACGGTTCCACCCTGCTCCGCGTCCATCTGGAGGAGCGCCTTCATGATGCCTTTAAGGGCGGCTGCGTCTCCGCCGGCGTCCAGCTGAAAATAGGTCGACGCGATGCGAGTCGAGCCGAACGTCGCCATTTCAACGACGCTCTGCGGATCGGCGAAGCGCTCGAGCGCGCGCTCGCGCAGAGGATTGAATACGATGATGGGGACGTTGCGCCGTGAGACTTCGTGGAGCGTTCCCATCATGCGAGGGTGATTCGTCCCGGGGTTGTGGCCGATGGAGAGGATGAGTTCGGTCTCGTCGAAGTCGTCCAGCGATACCGTGCCCTTGCCGATGCCGATCGACTGGGGCAGCCCGACACTGGTCGGCTCGTGGCACATGTTCGAGCAATCGGGGAAGTTGTTGGTCCCGAATTCGCGTGCGAACAGCTGGAAGAGATACGCCGCCTCGTTCGAGGCTCTTCCCGATGTATAGAATTCGGCTTCGTTCGGAGAAGATAAACCGCGCAGAACCTCGCCAATGCGCGCAAACGCATCTTGCCATTCGACGACCCGAAACTTGTCCGTGGCGGCATCGTAGACGAGAGGATGCGTCAGCCGGCCGAGACCCTCCAGTTCGAAATCCGAACGTTGCAGCAGCGATGACACGGTGTTGTTTTCAAAAAACTCGGGGGTCACCCGCTTGGTCGTCGCTTCCCACGTGACCGCTTTGGCGCCGTTCTCGCAGAACTGAAAAGTAGACTTGTGCTCCTTGTCTGGCCAGGCGCAACCCGGACAATCGAAGCCATCAGGCTGATTGGTCCGCAACAGCGTGATCGGCGCCTCGAAGCTTTCCATCTGGGTTCGGACGGCCTGAGCTGTCGCACGGAGCGCGCCCCAGCCCCCTGCAGGTCCGTCATACGGTCGGATTCCTGGCACTTCACGTCGCGTGGTCATATGAGACTCCATGAACTTCCCAGATGACTGGGAGGCTGTTTTAACAGCGGGTTGCGCCTTCATCTCGGCATGGTGCCGAGGTGCGTTCAGTCTAGCCGGGCCGTTGGCTCGCGACAGATACAGAACGAGCGATGGCGAGCAAGCACAGAACACCGTGATGGCGTCTGCTTCCTCGAGCGATCAAATGCCGGGGCTCCGGTCTTCGAGGAGCATCATCGCGCCCTCCATGCCGCATCTGTGACACTTCAGCGGACACAGCTCCCGGTCGGCGAATCGATCCGGATCAACGAAGCAGCCTCGAATTTCGGCGCACGGTTTCTGCGCATGCCTGCGCACGGTCGCAATGCCATGCATCAGGAAGGCGTGGAGACAAGGAAGTCTGGTGACCAACGCGCCCCTCCACCGTTACCATCGAAGCGACGCCTCGATGTTCTCGGAATTTTAAGGACGTACCACGCGCAAGTTAATATCGGCTTTGCCGATGATAAGAATTGGAAGGCGAACCTCAGTCAACGCCGAGGCGATCGCAACGCGCTCGCTGCATTCAGCCGCACAGGCCGGCGTGAATCGATCAGTGCGTCCTTGTCCCGCATCGGGTATCAGCGATGGATGGCCGAGGAGACAAGAAGATGGAAAGGAAGCACCAGCAGCGCGGTAGAAACGACCCCGAGGAGCCATAGTGCAATGAACCAGAGCAACTGCTTCGCGTATGGCCGACTGCCCTCGTGGCCCGCACCAGGGTTCGCGCCGTTCCGTGGCGAGTGCCGCCCTCCCTCGCGCTGCTCGCCGACAGGCTCGTCATCGGGTTCGCTTTGCCGGATGGTCATGATCGTGCTCCCGAGAAGAACAGAGTCCGGAAAACGCGTTCCGGGTTCGCGGAAGGAGTTCTAATCGAACCTGCGTTCCTTCGTTTTGAGTGCGTAGGTGCTTCACTAAAAAATCGCTCTTTGGCCGTGACGTGGGCTATGCTGATTGAAACACCTTTTTAAGCGATCAGGAGGTGCGCCATGCAACAGCAACAAGCGGAGTTCGACTTCTACATCAACCTCGCGAAACCCACGCTCGGGCTCTACGTCCGCAAGGGCGCGGGCCTGCCTGATTTCGCGGCGGCCGAAGCAAAACAGTGGCAGTTTTCCGGGCATATCTGGCAAAGCGAGCTGTCGCCCGAAATCCTCAAGGAACTCGATGCGAACGGCCACGCCTTCCAGGAGCTGGGCAGCTGACATCGCCGCCCGGCTCCTTTGGAACGCCTACGCCCGCGCGATCAGGATTCGCTCCTGGCGGACTCCTTCTTGCCTTCCCCGGACTTCGCCGCGCTCTTCTTGCTCGCCGGCTTGGCCTTCTTCTCCTTCGGCTTCGCTTCGGATTCGACCTTGTTGAACACTACCTTGTCCGTCTCCTTGTCGTAGCTCACGTCCACCGTGTCTCCGGATTTGAGCTTGTCGCCGAGGATTTCCTTCGCGAGCCGGGTTTCCAGTTCCTGACGAATCTGGCGCTTCAACTCGCGCGCGCCGAACTCCGGCCGATAACCGACATCGGCGAGATGATCGATGACCGAATCCTGCACCTTGAGCGTGATGTCCTGCGCCGCAGCCGTTCGCGTGACGCGTTCGATCTGGATCTGCACGATCGCCCGGATGTTCTCGCGCGAAAGCCCGTGAAACACGATGATTTCGTCGATGCGGTTCAGGAACTCCGGCCGGAAGTGGCCCTTGAGCACATCCATCAGCTTCTCGCGGATCGCCTTCTCCGAGTCGCGGTCCTTCTCGCTCTTCTCCAGGTTGTCCATGATGATGGACGCGCCGAGATTGCTCGTCGAAATGATGATCGTGTTGCTGAAGTCGACCACGCGGCCCTTGCCGTCGGTGAGGCGGCCGTCGTCGAACACTTGCAGCAGCACGTTGCTGACATCGGGATGCGCCTTCTCGATCTCGTCGAGCAGGATCACGCTGTACGGACGGCGGCGCACGCGCTCGGTCAGCTGACCGCCTTCGTCATAGCCGACATATCCCGGCGGCGCGCCGATCAGCCTCGCGACCGCGTGCCGCTCCATGTACTCCGACATGTCGATGCGGATCACCGCGGACTCGTCGCCGAACACGGATTCCGCGAGCGCCTTCGCGAGCTCGGTCTTGCCGACCCCGGTCGGCCCGAGGAACAGGAAGGTCGCGATCGGCCGGTTCGCCTGACCCATGCCGGCACGTGACAGACGCACCGCATCGCTCACGGCGGTCACCGCTTCGTCCTGCCCGACGACGCGCTCGCGCAGCTTGTTCTCCATGTCGAGGAGCTTCTGGCGCTCTTCCTGCGTGAGTTCGGTGACCGGTATGCCGGTGAGACGCGAGACCACTTCCGCCACCGACGCGACCGTCACTTCGAGCGTCTCCGAGCCGGTCTTGCGCTGCCATGCCTCGGTCTGCTCGTCGAGCTTCGCCTGCTTTTCCTTGATGCGCTCCTCGAACCCCTTCGCTTCATCGAAACGCTTGCGCGATGATGCGTAATCCTGCTCGCGCTTCATCTGCGCGATCTCCGCCTCGAGCTCCTGGATCTCGGCCGGCCGCGAGGTCGAGCCGATGCGCACGCGCGCCGCGGCCTGATCGATGAGATCGATCGCCTTGTCGGGCAGATAGCGCGACGTGATGTAGCGATCCGAGAGCTCGGCGGCGGCGACGAACGCATCGTCCGCGAAGCTCACCTGATGGTGCGCTTCGAGCTTGTCGCGCAGCCCGCGCAGGATCACGATGGTCTGCTCCACCGTCGGCTCCGGCACGAGCACGGGCTGGAAGCGCCGCTCGAGCGCCGCATCCTTCTCGATGTACTTCTGATACTCATTGAGCGTCGTCGCACCGATCAGGCTCAGCTCGCCGCGTGCGAGCGCGGGCTTGAGCACGTTGGCGATATCGAGCCCGCCTTCGCCGCCGCCCTGGCCCGCGCCGACGATCGTATGCAGCTCGTCGATGAACACGATCAGCTCGTCCTGCTTGGCCGTGATCTCGTCGATGAGCTGCTTGGCGCGCTCCTCGAACTCGCCGCGATACTTCGCGCCCGCGACCATCGAGTTGATGTTGATCTCGATGAGCCGCTTGTTGCGCAGATCTTCAGGCACGTCGTCGTTGACGATGCGCTGCGCGAGCCCCTCGACGATCGCCGTCTTGCCCACGCCCGGCTCGCCGATCAGCACCGGATTGTTCTTCTTGCGCCGCGCGAGCACTTCGATCGTGCTCTCGATTTCCTGCGCGCGTCCCAGCACCGGATCGAGCTTGCCTTGTCGCGCCATCGCCGTGAGGTCGCGGCCGAACTTGTCGAGCGTGGGCGTGCCGGTCGGCGTGTCGACGCGGCCGTCTTCCGCGCCCTTGCCGACGACCTTCACCACTTTCTGGCGCAAGGCCTCGGCTGTGACGCCGTATTTCTTCAGCAGCGCGCCCGCGATGGAATCCGGCACGGCCGCAAGCCCGATCAGCACGTGCTCGGGACCGACATACGAATGCCCGAGCTCGCGCGACGCCTGGAACGCATACTGGAACGCCTTCTTCAGGCGCGGCGAGATGGTCATCTTCTCGACGGGCGCATCGGGGTCGGCGTTGCCCTTTTTCGCGTGCTCGTCGATGTAGCGCTTGATGTCCTCCGGCGATAGCTTCAGTTCCTTGAAGAGCGCCTGGACGATATCCATGTCCGCCAGGACATAGAGCACTTGCTCCGTATCGAGCTCCGTTTTCTGCAGCTCGTGCGCCTTTTCCGCGGCACGCTGCAGCAGTTCCATCGTCTGCTCGCTGAAGGCGTCGGTGACGTCGACGGATTCGCGCGGCACCGAAGCGACGAGACCTTCGTCGTCTTCATCGTCCACGCCTCCCGAGCCGGGCATGCCGCCCAGAAGACGCGACAAGCCGCCGCCGCCCAGGAGGGAATCGAACGGATTCAGCATGCTTTGATGCCGCATCAGTTGACGGTAGTCGTATTCGCAGATCGACATCGACTTGCGCTGACCGTTCTGCACCACCGCCACTTGTGCAACCGCGGGCCGGACATGACAAATTTCGCAAAGAGCAGCCATGATCAATCGTCTCCGTGTTCTGGGCAGTTCACCATCGAGCGCGCCGACATGCGACCATCGGCCCGGCTCGACCCGAACCACCGCGTGGTAGCCAGGTCCTTCTCCCCAAGGTCTTTTATGGCGTCGTGCTGTCCGATGCGGCCGGGCGTCATTCCCCCGCCGCGATGGAAACCGAAGCCTCGCTCGTCAACATCAGGAACGTCAGTGTCTCGCGCAGAT
>NZ_FCOB02000017.1 GCF_001545075.1 Caballeronia ptereochthonis | reverse complement strand
TGGCCCAGCCCCTAAGTGTCGCCCTCAAAGGACTCACGCGCCGTGGCTCGCGCACGGTCTGCCACCTCGCACTACATGACAGACTGGTTCAGCACCCAAGAGCGCCGGCCCGCTTTGCGGCCGCAGGGGAAAGCGGGTTTGCGCGCGCTTGTTTACTAACGCTTCCATCTCTCCGCTTCTGCCTAACGACGGTTTCCCTTGCCTACCCTGCGGCAGCGCGTAGCGCTGGGCCGGAACTGTTAGGTGCTGAACCAGCACCCTAAACGGACTAGCTCGTCAGACCGTGCGCGGTCCACGCCCGATTAGTCCTTTGAGGGCACTCTTTAGGGGCTGGGCCACGCCGAACCATGACGACGAGTCTGCCTGGGCCCAAAGCTGCTTTCTTTGGTTGCTTTCTTTGCAGCAGCAAAGAAAGTGACTGCCGCCCCGCACAGGGGCAGTGCTAATAGACCACTAAGAACTCAGGATTCCACAGAAGCCCAAAGACCCCGGGTACATCGATTGCGGTAGTGAGAGCCAAACCTCACCCCCAACCCCGGAGTCGTCATCAAAATGGCAACAAAGAAGCCCCTTGCGAGCGGCGTGGCCCGCACCCCATCCCAGAGCAATACGAACAAGAAAGTCGAATCCCTCGAAACCTTCCGCACCGACGCGACCAATCAGGCGCTGACGACGAATCAGGGCGTCAAGATCGCCGACAATCAGAACACCCTGCGCGCCGGCGAGCGCGGCCCGTCGCTGCTCGAAGACTTCATCATGCGTGAGAAAATCACGCACTTCGACCATGAACGCATTCCCGAACGCATCGTCCACGCCCGCGGCTCCGCCGCGCACGGCGTATTCGAAGCCTACGAATCGCAAGCCGAACTGACCAAGGCCGCATTCCTGCAAGACCCGTCGAAGGAAACGCCCGTCTATGTGCGCTTCTCGACCGTGCAAGGCTCGCGCGGCTCCGCCGATACCGTGCGCGACGTGCGCGGCTTCGCCGTCAAGTTCTACACCGATGAAGGCAACTTCGATCTCGTCGGCAACAACATGCCCGTGTTCTTCATCCAGGACGCCATCAAGTTTCCCGACTTCGTCCACGCGGTAAAACCCGAGCCGCATAACGAAATGCCGCAAGGCGCATCGGCGCACGACACGTTCTGGGACTTCGTCTCGCTCGTGCCCGAATCCGCGCACATGGTGCTCTGGACCATGTCCGACCGCGCCATTCCCCGCAGCCTGCGCACGATGGAAGGCTTCGGCATCCATACCTTCCGCTTCGTCAACGCACAAGGCAAAGGGCGCTTCGTGAAGTTCCACTGGCGCCCGACCATCGGCTCGGCGTCGCTCCTCTGGGACGAAGCGCAAAAGCTCGCAGGCAAGGACTCCGACTTCCATCGCCGCGATCTGTGGGAAGCAATCGACAACGGCGACTATCCCGAATGGGAGCTCGGCGTGCAGATCGTCGAGGAAGAAGACGAACACAAGTTCGACTTCGATCTGCTCGACGCGACCAAGATCATTCCCGAGGAGCTCGTGCCCCTCAAGATGATCGGCAAGCTCACGCTCAATCGCAATCCCGACAACTTCTTCGCCGAGACCGAGCAAGTGGCGTTCTGTCCAGGACATATCGTGCCGGGCATCGACTTCACCAACGATCCGCTCCTGCAAGGCCGCCTGTTCTCGTATACCGATACGCAGATCAGCCGTCTGGGCGGCCCGAACTTCCACGAGATTCCGATCAACCGTCCGCTCGCGCCGCTGCACAACGGCCAGCGCGACGCCATGCATCGCCAGACGATCGACAAGGGGCAGGCCTCCTACGAGCCGAATTCCATCGACGGCGGCTGGCCCAAGGAAACCGCGGCCGCCGCCGCAGGCGGCGGCTTCGAGAGCTATACGCAGCGCGTCGAAGGCGCGAAGATCCGCGTGCGCAGCCCGTCGTTCAAGGATCACTACTCGCAGGCGACGCTCTTCTGGAACAGCATGACGGACCCGGAGAAGGATCACATCGTCGGCGCCTACTCGTTCGAGTTGAGCAAGGTCGAGCGCAAGCCCATCCGCGAGCGGCAACTCGGCATCCTCGCCAATATCGACGAAACGCTCGCCGCGCGCGTCGCCGCGAATCTCGGCCTGCCCGCGCCGAAAAAGAACGCGAGCGCCGAGGAACTCGGCAAGTCGTCGGTGACCGAGTCCCCCGCGCTGTCGATCGTCGCGAAGACCAAGCCTTCGGTCAAGACGCGCAAGGTCGCGATTCTCGCGGCCACGGGCGCGGATGCCGCGAGCATCAAGGCTGTCAAGGATGCGCTCGCAGCCGCTGGCGCGCACGCCAAGGTCATTGCGCCGACACTCGGCTCGCCCGCGGAAGGCGTCGAGGCCGATGCGACCATCCTCGGCATGCCGTCGATCATGTTCGACGGCGTCATCGTCGCGGGCGGCCAGCAAAGCGCAAAAGCGCTTTCCGAATCCGGCGACGCGCGCCACTTCGTGCTCGAAGCGTTCAAGCACCTGAAGGCGATCGGCGCGATCGGCGACGGCGAGGACGTGCTGGCCGCCGCGCATCTGCCGAACGGCGACGAAGGTGTGGTGGTCGGCAGCGATGTCAGGAAGGTGATGAAGAGCTTCATCGAGACGATGGGCAAGCATCGCGTCTGGTCGCGCGCGCAAAAGGCGGAGTCGGTGCCGGCCTGATTCGCCGGCCGCATGGCGGAGCACGGCGAAGCGTTTCACGGCCTGCAATGAAACGCGCCTTCGTGCATCGCGCCGGTGATATGCGCGATCCAGGCTTTTTGAGAAACTAGCCGCACCGCTCACTCCGGGGGTGCGGCATGTCCGATCATGCGAGTCACCGTGGCGCCGCGCGGGCCGGACTCGCGCGTTTTGTGTTCATCGTCCTGACCTGCGTGCCGAGCGTCCTCTGGGTGCCGGGGGCCGGCGCGCAGGAGCGGATCGTCATCGGCACGGCGCCGGGCGTGGCGCCGCCGCTCGACATGGCATACGCGGCAAGCCGCAATGCGGCCGATTCCGCCGCGCCGCGCGGCATCTCGGTCGATTACGCGAACGCCGTCGCCGATGCGCTCGGCGTGAAACCGCAATGGCGCCTCTATCCGAACCGCGCCGCGCTGATCGCAGCGCTCGCACGGGGCGATATCGATCTGGCGACCGGTGCGACCGGCGAGGACAGCGGCGCGGCGCTCGCCTACAGCCGTCCGTATCTGCCGGTCAAGCAAGTCTTCGTGGAGCCGCTGGCGCGCCGCCCGCCCACGCACCGGCTCGCTTACGTCGATGCGCAGACCTCGCCCGCGCGGCTGCGCAAGGCGTATCCGTCGCTGCAGCCCGCCGCTTATCCGGACCTGATCGGCGCGCTGCTTGCCGTTTCGCTCGGCGATGCGGACGCCTTCGTCGGCGACATGACCGCCGCCGCTTATGCGATCAGGCATTTCGAACTGCCGAACCTGACCATCACCAACCTCGCGGCCTTCGACGAAGACGGCTACCGCTTCGCGTTCGCGGCGGATCGCGCGGGTGCGAGCACCTTGCGGCATCGGGTGGACGAGGCGCTCGCCGCATTGCCGCCGGCGTTCCTGCTGGTCGCGCGTGCGCGCTGGGGGCCGGGCGCCTCGGCAATCACGCTCGAGAAGCCGATCGAGCTGACGGCCGAGGAAGCCGCGTGGGTGCGCGCGCATCCGGTGGTGCATTATTCGATGCTCTCGCAAGGCGCGCCGCTCACTTTTCGCGATTCGCGCGGTCAGCCGGCGGGCGCCGCGGTCGATATTCTCGATGCCATCGCGCGCGTGACCGGCCTGCGCTTCGAGGCCCGCGTGCGCGATTCGCAGGAGCAACTGGCGGCCGATCTCAAGAGCGGCGCATCCCCCATCCTGCCGTACGGCGCGGGCGACGCATCGGCGATTCCGGGCGGCGTGTCCACCGTGCCGACCGGTGAAGGCATTCTTGCGATCGTGACGGCGGCCGGACAGCCGCCGCTGCGCGACGCCGCCGCGCTGGCGGGCAAACGCATTGCGCTGCCGGCGTCGTCGCTGCTGCGCAACCTCGTGCGTCAGCGTGCTCCGGACGTGCGGTTCGTCGATACGCGTCCGCTCGACGGGCAATTTCACGCCGTCGCGAAAGGCGCGGCCGACGCGACCATTGCCGATCTCGCCTTCGCAAATTACGCGCTGGGCAATCCCTATCGAGGCGTGCTCGTGATGAGCGGCGTGCTGTCGACCCGGCCGGTGCCGCACGGTCTCACCGTCGCGGCGAGCGAGCCGGTGCTGCTCGGTATCGTCGATCGCGCGATCGCGCATCTGCCGCCGGAAGAACTGGAGGCGATCCGCACGCGCTGGAAGCTCTCCGAGCATCCCGAAATGCTGTGGGAGCGGCGCCGCCCGCAAGTCGCGCTCGGCGCGCTGCTCGGCGGCGCGCTGCTGCTCGTGCTCGCGGGCTGGGCGCTGACCTTGCGCGTGCAGATCGCGCGCAGGATCGCCGCCGAGAACGCGATGCGCGCCGCGAAGGAGGAAGCCGAAACCGCGAACCGCGCGAAATCGACCTTCCTCGCGACGATGAGCCACGAAATCCGCACGCCGATGAACGCGGTGCTCGGCCTGCTCGAAATGGAACTGCGTGCGCCGGGCGAGCGCGCCGCAACAGAGCGTGCACTCTCGACGGCGCACCGCGCGGCGCGCGATCTGCTCGGCATGATCGACGATCTTCTGGATGTCGCGAAGATCGAGGCCGAGCGGCTCATGCTCGCGCCCGCGCCGCTGGAGATCGAGGCGTGGATCGCGGGCGTCGCCGCGATCTACGAACCCGCCGCGCGCGCCAAGGGCATTGCGCTCGTCGTGAAGCGGCAGGGCGAGCGCGGCCCGGCGTGGGTGCTCGCCGATGGGCAGCGCCTGCGGCAGGTCGTCGGCAACCTGTTGTCGAACGCGATCAAGTTCACCGATATCGGCGCGGTCACGCTCGAATATGGCGTCGGGCCGCGCTGCGACGGCAAGCGCGCCGTGACGCTCGCGGTGTCGGACACGGGCATCGGCATCGCGCCCGAGCGGCAGGCCGCGCTCTTCACACCGTTCGTCCAGGCCCACGACGGCCGCGCGCGCAGCTTCGGCGGCACCGGCCTCGGCCTCACGATCAGCAAGCGGCTCGTCACGATGATGGGCGGCGTCATCGAGCTTTCGAGCGAGCCGGGGCGCGGGACGCGCTTCACCGTGCGGATCGGCTTTCCCGAAGCGGCTGCCGTTGCGTCGCCGGTCGAGGCGCAGCCCGCGGCGGCGAGCGCATCCGTCGAATCGCTCGCGGGGCTGCGCGTGCTCGTCGTCGACGATCATCCGGCCAATCGCATCGTGCTCGACGGACAGATCAGGCTGCTGGGCGGCACGGCGGAACTCGCCGTCGACGGCAAGCGCGCGCTCGCGCGCTGGCGCGCCGGGCCGCGCGCCTTCGACGTGATCCTTACTGACTGCTCGATGCCGGAGATGAGCGGAGAGGAGTTGACGCGCGCGATCCGGGACGACGAAGCAAACGACGCGTCGAAGCCGCGGCCCGTGCCGATCGTCGGCCTGACGGCGAACGCGCAGCCCGACGCGGCGGCGCGCGCGATCGCGGCGGGCATGACGGCGTGTCTCGTCAAGCCGCTCAGTCTCGACGGCCTCCGGGCGGCGCTCATCGAGACGACGCGCGAGCGCCGCGCGCCGGTCGCGTCGGTCGCCGCGCCGAAGCCGCATGCGGTGACGCCCGGGTCAGAGGCCGGCGCATTCGACCGCGCGTTGCTGGAAGGCTTCGGCGATCAGGCCGGCACGCTCGTCGACACGTTGAAGTCGGCCCATGCGCAGGATCTCGCCGATGCACGCGCCGCGTTCGACGACTGCGACTGGTCGCGCCTGCGCGATACGGCGCACCGGATGAAGGGCGCGGCGGCCGTCATCGGGGCCGCGCCTTTCATGCGCGCGTGCGTCGCGCTGCAGCACGACTGCGATTGCGCGCTCGACGAGGACCGCAACGGCGAGGACGATCCGCGCATCGCGGCGTCGTTCGCGGCCTTCGTCGCGGCGGCCGAGGCGCTCGACGCCGCGCTCGATGGCGCGCCCGCGCCTCGCACCGCGTGACTGCTCTCCGGCCTGCGCCGTGCCGTCATCGCGCGTCTCAATGGTCGCCGGCAACACTTCCCGTGCTGCGCGTCTTTCGTGTGTTTTAATTGAACCTCCGTTCGTCTCAATAACATGCGGCGATATTCCGCCGCGCGATGGATTGCGCAAAGAGGCATGAATCGAAGGGATACCGAGGTCACCGGGAAGCGAAGGGCGCGGCTCGCACGCGCCGGCCGGTTCGCGCGCGTCGCGCTGGCGACCTGCTGCGCGGCGCTCGCGTTGGTGCCGGGCACGCCGCGTGCGCAGCGCGCCGAGTGGCTCGATTCGCGCGTCACGCAAGCGACGATCGTCGACACGATCTGCGTCCCGGGTTATGTGGATCGCGTGCTGCCGTCCTTCGAGATGCAGATGCGCCAGAAGGAGCGGCTCTTGAAGCAGCGCAGCATCGATGCGTCGTTCGCGTCGGAATACGCGCTCGATCACCGCATGCCGGTGCTGCTCGGCGGCTCGCCCAACTCGCCCGCGAATCTCGATCTGCGCCGCTGGGAAGGGCGCGCCGGACAGCGCCGCAAGGAGCGGCTCGCGGTCTATCTGAAGCGCTGTGTCTGCACCGGCGACATGACGCTGAAGGACGCGCAGGCGGCGATGGCCGGCGACTGGGCCAATCGCTATCCGAATCTTTCCAGCATGTCGTGCAGCGGTTTCTGATGTCCGGTTCAACGCATCCCATCCATCCGATTTAGAACATTTATTGAAAATGACGGAATGCCGCATCTCGGACGCGGTCTACGGTATTAGTATTTAGCTGTCTCGAAATTCGCCGTGGGAGTTGCCATGATCCTGGGTTATGTGTCCCTTTTCGTTGTCGGCACGCTCGTGACGCGCTCGATTCGTCGGCGCCGCGCGCGGCCCCTATGCGCGCGCGCGTGCGCAAGAAGGTGACGGCGATGAACCTGCTCGTCTGGAATCTTCCCCGGCGCTGCGCCGCGCGCGACGTGCGGCGCTTTCTCGAAAACGAGCTCGGCGGCTACGTGAGCGACATCGAGGTCCACGGCGCGGGCACGGCCGACGCCTATGCGACTGCGAAGCTCGCGACCGACGTGCCTTACATCGGCGAGGCGATCGCTCAGAAGCTGTGCCATCAGCGGCTCCTCGACGCACCCTTGCGCGCCCGGGCTTCGGCTCTGGGCGATGCGTCCACTCGCCTCCATTGACGGCTGTCGCGCGTGGCGTCGCACGCCGCGGCCGGAATGAACTTTGCTGAGTCCCTTTTGACGAACGTTATGTAGCGGCGAAGCCGGTGCCTCGTGCGCACCGGCTTTTTTGTGGCGCGCGCCAGCGAGGCAAACGGCGCGCGTTCGCCGCTCGAACCGGGCGATCCGGTGGATCGCCTGCTGGAAGAAGGCAAAGCGGATCATTCAAATCGATGCAGCAGGCAGGCAAGAACAAGACGAACAAGACGCCATCGGGCGCAAGGTGTATTGCAGGGGCGGCGGCCGCGCTTCTTTCGGTCACGGCTGCGGCTCACGCACAGCAGGCGGCGTCTGCCGTGTCTGCCGTGTCGGGGACGGTCGCGGCGGGCCGCGTGACGGCCATGCCCGTCGCCCCCGCGGCGCCGGCGGTGCCCGCGCCGCCGATGCCGCTCGGCGCCAGCATCCCGCATGGCGCGAGCGTGCCGGAACGCGGGCTTCCCGCCATGCCCGTGCCGATGCCCGCGCAACCGGCCTCGGGGGCGTCGGCGGCTTCTGCGGCTTCCGCGGCGAGTGCAGCTTCCGCGGCGAGTGCGGCATCGGAGGCATCGGCCGCCTCGGCGGCCAGCGCGGCCAGCGCGGCGTCCGAAGCGCAGGCGCCCGAGGTGCCCCTGCCGCCCGAGCCGCCGGAACCCAATCTCGCGCAGCGCACCGGCTTGCCGCCGGCCGGCGCATTCGCGATGCGGCAGACGTTCGCGAAGGAGGTCAACCGGCGACTGGCGGTGCCCTTGCCGGATCAGCAGGCCTACGGCCGTCTGCTGCAGAACGCGCTCGACGAAGACGGTCACGGCGATCTCGCCAACGAGTTCGTGGTGCTCGTCGATCGCAGCGCCAACGTGCAGGCGGTGTTCGTGTACTTTCGCGCGAAGGCGGGCGATCCGTGGTCGATGATCGGCGCATCGCCGGTCTCGACGGGCCGCCCGGGCACTTACGATCACTTCCTGACACCGCTCGGCGTATTCCAGCACGTGCCGGGCAACATGGACTTCCGCGCCGAGGGCACGCTGAACGAGTTCAAGATCCGCGGCTACGGCGCGCGCGACATGCGCATCTACGATTTCGGCTGGGCCGACGGCGAGCGCGGCTGGGGCAAGGGCGGCAAGTCGCCGATGCGCTTCCAGATGCACGCCACCGATCCCGAGAAGCTCGAGCCTCTGCTGGGCATGTGGCATTCGAAGGGCTGCGTGCGCATCCCGTCGACGCTCAACACGTTCTTCGACCAGCACGGCATTCTCGACGCGCAATACGAGGCGCGCGCGTCCGAAGGCCAGTCGATGTGGGTCCTCAAGGCCAATCGCAAGACGACACCCTGGGCGGGGCACTATCTCGTGGTCGTCGATACGGACAGGAAGACGCGGCCCGCGTGGTCGCCGGGTCCGGGCAAGGCGGTGCGCGAGCACATTCCGGCGGGCGCGGATACGGTCGATTGAGCGCGTCCCGAAGCGCTATTTCGAGCGCGCGAGCAGCACGCCCGCGAGCGCCACGGCGAAGCCCGCCAGTTGCACGACATCGAGCGTCTCGCCGAACGCGAGATAGCTTTCGAGCGCGGCGAGCGGCGGCGCGAGAAAGAGCAGGGCGGTGGCGCGCGATGCGTCGCCGCGCCGGACCATCCAGACGAGCAGCGTCGTCGCGACGCCCGAGAGCATCACGATGCCCCACGCGAGCGAGAGCCAGGTCGTCGTGGATGCGATGAAGCGGTGTTCCCCGAGCGCGATCACGAGCACGAGCGCGACGACGGCCGCACCTGCGTTCTGCAGCGCGCCGGCGCTGCGGATGTCGGCGCGGGCGAGCGAGGTCTTCTGATAGAGGGTGCCCGCCGTGATCGCGACGACGGCGAGCACCGCGATCGTCACGACGAGCCATGGCGGAGCGTTGCCTTGGGCGGCATGCGCGAGGTGCGCGCCGCTCCCGACGATCTTCGGCGCGAGCACGAGCGCCACGCCGAAGAGGCCGAGCACGAGGCCGCCCCATGCGCGCGGCGAGAGTTTCTCGCCGAAGAGTCGCGCGGCGACGGCGGCGGTCAAGAGCGGTTGCAGCGCGCCGAGCAGCGCCATGATGCCCGCGCCGAGTCCTTGCGCGACGGCCCAGTAGCTCGTGCCGAGATAGACGCCTTGCAGGAGCGCGCCGGCGAACAGGTGCCGGCCGATATCGCGTCCTCTGGGCCAGGGGGCGCGCGTGAAGATGGCGATCGCGACGAACAGCAGCGTCGTGCCGGAAAAGCGCGCGAGCAGATACATGTTCGGATCGACATAAGGCGTGATCGCCCGCGCGACGATGAAGCCCGTCGACCAGAGAAACACGAAGACCGGCGCGGCGAGAAGCGAGACCATGTGAGGGAAGCGACGAAACGGGATGTCGAAGTATCGTTGCGCGCGGCGTGGCTCGTCTTGTCTAACCGTGCACTCGCCGGTGCGGGCGCGTCATTCGAGCGAGAACGTGTCGAGCGGCTGATTGGCGCGCGCCTCGCCTTCGAAGCGCCGCGAGAGCTGTGCGTGAAGACGCCTGGCTTCGTCGAGCGTGAGATCGATCCAGAACGGATCTCCCGCGGCGTCGTTCAGGCGATCGGGTGGAAACTGAATTTCGATGACCACGCCTTTCTTGTACATCGGGATAGCCTCTTTCAGAGCTCGTTCAGAGCGACCGAGCAAGCTGCGAGTCTAGCGGACCGGCGCGCGCCGATTGCAAACGCAGCGGAAAGAATGCGTTGCGCGGTGCGGCTTGACGAATGTGTTGCTGGCGAATGCGGTTGCCAAGGAAATGCCACATAAGGCCGCTAAACTACACATGCTGCCTCGCCTTGTTTCCGCCAATTTCCATCCGATCGAGACTATCACGCGACTGACCGATGCTCGCAGAACAACGTCACCAGTACATCCTTTCCGAGCTGGACAAGCATGGTGCGCTCGCGGTGGCCGATCTCGTGCGTGCGTTATCGGTATCGCGCGAGACGGTGCGGCGCGATCTCAATGCGCTCGCCGAGCGGGGGCTCGTGACGACGACGCATGGGGGTGCGTTGTCGGTGGACCGGCGCGAGCCGCATGTCGACGTGCGCGAAGCGGAGAATGCGGTGGCCAAGCAGGCGATCGGCGTGCGGGCGGCGGCGTTCGTGCCGGATGGGGCGTCGGTGGTGATCGATTCGGGGAGTACCACGCAGGCTGTGGCGCGGGCGCTTGCGGACCGGCATCGGCTGACGGTGTACACGAACGACTGGCGTATTGCGATGCTGCTCGCGCGACGCAATGGCAATCGTGTGACTTTACTTGGCGGGGAGGTTGCGGATCTCGAGGATGCTACGTTCGGGCTCGATACGATTCAGCAGATTTCGCAGTATCACGCGGATTTTGCTTTCGTCGGCGCGGGGGGGATTACCGATGATGCGCATCTTACGGATTATTCGCGGCTTGCTGCCGAAGTGCGGGGGAGGATGATTGCTTCTGCCGCGTGTGCGATTGTCGTTGCTGATTGCTCCAAGTTTGGGTTGGTTACGCCGGTCAGGATTCGTGGGTTCGAGTTGGTGCGATATCTTGTTTGTGAGGCTGCGCCGGGGAAGAGTATCAGGAGGGCTATTGCTTCTCGGGGGCCGGAGTTGGTTGTTGTTGGTTGAGTTTGGTTGGTTGTTTGTTTGCTTGCTTCGGCTTTCGTGGAATCCTGAATTCTTAGTGGTCTATTAGCATTGCCCCTGTGCGGGGCGGCAGTCACTTTCTTTGCTGCTGCAAAGAAAGTAACCAAAGAAAGCAGCTTTGGCCCAGAGTGCTTGTGCGGGCTCGTCGTCATGGTTCGGAGTGGCCCAGCGCCTAAGTGTCGCTCTCAAAGGACTAACGCGCCGTGGCTCGCGCACGGTCTGCCAAATCGCACCACAAAACTGACTGGTTCAGCACCCAATAGCACCGGCCCGCGTCGTGGCCGAAGGGGAAATCGGGTGTGCGCCCGCTTCGTTGCTAACGCTTCCATCTCTCCGCTTCTGCCTAACGACGGTTTCCCTTGCAGACCCTGCGGCAGCGCGTAGCGCTGTGCCGGAACTGTTAGGTGCTGACCAGCACCCTAAACGGACTAGCTCGTCAGACCGTGCGCGGTCCACGCCCGATTAGTCCTTTGAGGGCACTCTTTAGGGGCTGGGCCACGCCGAACCATGACGACGCGTCCGCTTCAAGCACTCCGGGCCAAAGCTGCTTTCTTTGGTTACTTTCTTTGCAGCTGCAAAGAAAGTGACTGCCGCCCCGCACAGGGGCAGTGCTAATAGACCACTAAGAATGCAGGTTCCACGAAAGCGAAACAAGCAATCAACCAAACTCAGCCAAACAAAACCCCAACCCAACATTGGCAAAATGTGCAAATAGTTGGCGAACCGTGGCGCATTCACGTCGATGTCACAGATCTCTGCAATCCTTCGGAGTCGAAGGTCGCGACCGACCTTCATCAATTCCCGACAAGAGAGACCACCACCATGACCCGCGATTTCCGCTTCGTGCGCAACGTGCTGCCGGCGTTCGCCGCCGCCTTCACCCTGCTTGCCGCGATGCCCGTGCATGCCGCCGACGCCGTCGTCCTATACACCGCCGACGGCCTCGAGAACCTGTACAAGGACGTCCTCCCCGCGTTCGAAAAGAAGGAAGGCGTGAAGGTCAACATCGTTACGGCCGGCAGCGGCGAAGTGGTGAACCGCGCGACCGTCGAGAAGGATTCGCCGAAAGCCGACGTGCTCGTCACCCTGCCGCCGTTCATCCAGCAAGCGCAGCAAGGCGGCCTGTTGCAGCCGTATCAGAGCGTGAACTACAAGAACGTCCCCGCGATCGCGAAAGCCCAGGACGGCGCATGGGCCACGTTCGTCAACAACTACTTCTCCTTCGCGATCAATCCCGAAGTCACGAAGAGCGCACCGAAAACCTTCGCCGATCTCCTGCATCCGAACTACTCGGGCAAGATCGCCTACTCGAACCCGGCGACGGCAGGCGACGGCATGGCCGTCATCATCCTGACTTCGGCGCTGATGGGCGAGGACAAGGCCTTCGATTACCTGAAGTCGCTCGAACAAAGCGCCAAGTTCCACACCAAGGGAACCGGCTATCTCGACGTGCTGCTCTCGCGTAACGAGATCGCCTTCGCCAACGGCGACCTGCAGATGGACCTCGACGACGCCGCGAACGGCGGCCTGTCGATCAAGCCGCTCTTCCTCTCGCACAAGGCGGGCGAAGCGCCGACCACGTTCCAGCTTCCGTACGCGATCGGCCTCATCAAGAGCGGACCGAATCAGGCGGCCGGCAAGAAGCTGATCGACTATCTGATGTCGTCGGACGTGCAGTCGAAAGTGCCCGGTATCTACGGCATCCCGGGCCGCACCGACGTACCGCTCGCCGGCAAGAACGGCGAGGCCGTCAAGCAGGCGATCTCCGGCGTCAAGCTGATCCCGGTCGACTGGAACGAAGTCATGCAGAAGAAGGCCGGCTGGACCGAGCGCTGGAAGAACGAAGTGATCGGCAACTCGGGCAAGCAGACCGAAGTCGTCAAGCCGAAGTCGTAACGTGAACGCCATCCCCAAAGAAGTGCCCGGCGTCCATCAGACGCCGGGCGTGCACATCGACCGCCTCACGGTGCGCTTCGGTTCGCGCACCGTCCTCGACGATCTCTCGCTCACGATCGAGCGCGGCGAATTCCTCACCGTGCTCGGCAGAAGCGGCTGCGGCAAGACCACGCTGCTGCGCTTCATCGCGGGCTTCGTCGCGGCCGATGCGCTCGCGGGCACGCTCTCGGTGGCTGGCCGCGATCTCACGCACGTGCCGCCGCATCAGCGCAATCTCGGCTTGCTGTTCCAGAGCTATGCGCTGTTCCCGCATCTGTCGGTGTTCGACAACGTCGCGTTCGGCTTGCGCGCACGCAAGCTGAAGGCCGGCGAGATCGCGCGGCGCGTCGCCGATGCGCTCAAGCTCGTCCAGCTCTCCGATACCGGTCACGTCATGCCCGCGCAGCTTTCCGGCGGCATGCAGCAGCGCGTGGCGCTGGCGCGCGCGCTCGTCATCGAACCGGATGTGCTGCTGCTCGACGAGCCGCTTTCCGCACTCGACGCGAACCTGCGCGCCTCGGTGCGCAGCGAACTGAAGGCGCTGCACGAACGTCTGCCGAATCTGACGATCGTCTGCGTGACGCACGATCAGGACGACGCGCTCGTGCTCTCCGACCGCACGCTGCTGATGCGCGATGGCCGCATCGCGCAGCTCGGTGCGCCGCGCGAGCTGTACGATGCGCCCAACGATGCCTTCGTCGCGCGCTATCTCGGCGCGGCGAACCTTCTTCCGCCGCGCGTGGTGTATCCCGTCGGCGATGTGCGGCACGAGGAACGCGAGCGTCTCGCCTGCATCCGGCCGGAACGCTTCAACATCGTGCCGCTGGGCGAAGGCCCGCTGCACGGCACGATCGCGTCCGTCGAATGGTATGGCGCGGCGCTGTCCATCTCCGTCGCGCTCGATGCGCTGCCCGGCGAGCCGGTGCTCGTGACGACGCAGCGCGGCCACGCGCGCATGCCGGAAAAAGGCACGCGCATCTCTCTTCGTTTCGAGGCTGACGATGTCGTCCTTGTTCGTCCCTGACAGCGTCGCGCGCAACGAACGCGGCATCAGCGACGCCGATCTGTCCGCGCAGTTCGCCGCGCACGCCGCAGAGGCGAGGCGCCGCGAGCGTAAAGGGCAGTGGCATCTGCTCTTCATTCTCGTGTTCGTGCTCGGACCGCTCGTCGTCTATCCGCTCGCGCGGCTCGTGATGTTGAGCGTCACGGGACCGCACGGCTTCACGCTGCATGCGTACGCCGCGTTCTTCGGCAATCCCGAGACGCGCGGCATGATCGGCACCACGCTCGGCATCCTCTTCGCGAGCGCGAGCATCGCCTCGCTGCTTGGCGTCGCGCTCGCGTCGATGCTGTTCTTCAGGCCCTTCGCGGGCGCGCGGCTGCTCACGCGCTTTCTGGAACTGTTCGTCGCGTTTCCGTCGTTCCTCGTCGCGTTCACGCTGATCTTTCTCTATGGCTCGCAAGGCTCGGTGAGCATCGGCTTGCAGCGGCTCTTTTCGCTCGATGCGCCGCCGCTCGATTTCCTCTTCGGCATCGGCGGCGTGATTCTCGCGGAAGTCGTGTTCTATGCGCCGTTCGTCGTGCGCCCGACGCTCGCGTCCTATGCGACGCTCGACATGCGGCTCGTCGAAGCGGCGAAGAGCCTCGGCGCGGATGGCTGGATGGTCGCGACCCGGGTCGTGTTGCCGCTCGCGTGGCCGGGCATCGCGGCGGGCACGATCCTGTGCTTCCTGCTCACGCTGAACGAATTCGGCATTCTGCTCGTGCTCGGCAGCGCCCACTTGATCACCCTGCCAATCGCGATCTACAGCGCCGCGACCGTCGATCTCGATCTGCCGACCGCCGCCGCGGGATCGGTCGTGATGCTGTTGATGTCCCTGTCGCTGTATGCGCTTTATCGGCGCGTCGACCGCCGCTCGGGAGGCCGCTGACATGCAGCTTTCGGCTAGCCCCGGATTCACGCCCGGCGCGTTCCTGCGCATCGCCTTCACAAGTTTCTTCGCGCTCTTGTGCATCTGGCTGTTCGTGCTGCCGGTGATCGTCGTCGCGCTGTCCAGCGTCGCCTCGCACTGGTCCGGGACGATCCTGCCCGACGGCTTCAGCACGCGCTGGTTCGCGCGACTCGGCGCCAGCGATCTCGACGCGGTCACGACCAGTCTCGAAGTCGGCCTGGGCGTCGCGTTCCTCGGCACCGCGCTCGGCTTGTGGCTCGCGCTCGCGCTGGAAGGGCGCGACCGGCGCGGGCTCGGCGCGCTCGTCGACGCCGTCGCGATGATGGGCAGCGGCGTGCCGAGCGTCGTGCTCGGACTCGCGGTGCTGATCGCCTATCACAAGCGTCCGATCGATCTGTCCGGCTCGGCGGCGATCGTCGTGCTGGTGCAGCTCGCGCTCGTGCTGCCGTTCTGCTATCGCTGCGCCGCGGCCGCGCTGCGTCCGGAATTGACCACGCTGCGCGAAGCCGCCGCGAGCCTCGGCGCGCCGCCGCGCATGGTGCTGATACGCGTCGTATTGCCGCAACTCGTGCCCGCCGTGCGCGCGAGTCTCGCGCTCGGCTTCGCGCTCTCGCTCGGCGAGCTGGGCGCGACGCTGACCGTCTATCCGCCCGGCTTCGCGACGGTGCCGATCGTCGTCGTGGGGCAGGTCAATCGCGGCTACTATCTGCCGGCGTCCGCGCTCTCGCTGATCCTGCTGGGCGTGTCGCTCGCCGCGCTTCTGCTGATCGCGGCACGCGCGCCGCGTCGTTGAGTCGCGCGCAAAACATCAGGATGCCGAAGCAAACTGCCGTTCCGTCGAAGCCCCGGCGCCGTGATGTCGGCTCCCGGGGCCTCATTCCGGTGCACGCCCTGTCATACCAAAAAAAATAAAACTGGCGTAACCTGCACATTCAGGCGCGACCGCGCCCGCGCGGATCGGAGCGAAGCGTGTCCTATGCGGTCTCATGCCGAACTCCAGGCATGACCGAAGGAAATCCCCGTGGGGATGCTTTCGCGGTCGTTGCATATGTTGCAAAAACCGGAGGTTTCGATGACATCCGTCGACCTGGAATTCGACCAGCTCAATAGCACCGTCGAAGCGCTCAGGCGCTCCATCTCGAACCGCCTCATGTATGGCGTAGGCAAGGATGCGGTCACCGCGCAGCCGCGCGACTGGCTCCATGCCGCCGAACTGGCGGTGCGCGACCGCCTCGTCGCGCGCTGGATGCGCACCACGAGGCTGCAGTACGAACAGGACGTGAAACGCGTCTACTACCTGTCGATGGAGTTCCTCATCGGCAGAACCTTTACGAACGCGCTCCTCGCGCTTGGCATCTACGACGAGGTGCGGGACGCCCTCGCCGGGCTCGGCGTGGATCTCGCGGCGCTGGAGGACCTGGAGCCCGACGCCGCGCTCGGCAACGGCGGCCTCGGCCGGCTCGCCGCCTGCTTCCTCGATTCGATGGCGACCGTCGGCGTGCCGGGATTCGGCTACGGCATTCGCTACGAGTACGGCATGTTCCGGCAGACGATCGTCGACGGCAATCAGGTGGAAATGCCCGATTACTGGCTGCGCGCGGGCAATCCGTGGGAGTTTCCGCGGCCCGAGGTCGTGTACACCGTGCATTTCGGCGGCCGCACCGTGCAGCACGACGACCGCACCGACTGGATCGACACCGAGCACGTCAACGCGATGGCCTACGACACGGTCATCCCCGGCTTCGCCACGACGGCGACCAACACGCTGCGCCTGTGGTCCGCGCGCGCGACCGACGAGTTCGATCTCTCGGCGTTCAATCAGGGCGACTATCGCCGCGCGGTGGAGGCGAAGAACACGTCCGAGCATGTCTCGCGTCTGCTGTATCCCGATGACTCGACGCAGGCCGGGCGCGAGCTGCGCCTGCGCCAGGAATACTTCTTCGTCTCCGCGACGATGCAGGACCTGATCCGCCGCTATCAGCGCACGCATACGCATTTCGGGCGGCTCGCGGAGAAGGTCGCGGTGCACCTGAACGACACCCATCCGGTGCTCGCGATTCCGGAACTGATGCGCCTTCTCGTCGACACGCATCGGCTGCCGTGGGACAAGGCGTGGAAGCTCGTGCAGCAGATGTTCTCCTACACGAATCACACCCTGATGCCCGAAGCGCTCGAGACGTGGGATGTCGAGATGCTCGCGCGCCTTCTGCCGCGGCATCTGGAGATCATCTTCGAGATCAACGCGCAGTTCCTCAAGCAGGTCACGGAGAAGTTCGGCCGCGACGTCGATCTGATCCGCCGCATCTCGCTCGTCGACGAATACGGCCAGCGCCGCGTGCGCATGGCGCATCTCGCGATCGTCGCGAGCCACAAGGTGAACGGCGTGTCGAAGCTGCACTCGCAACTGATGGTGCAGAACATCTTCTCCGACTTCGCGCGCATGTATCCGGAGCGCTTCACCAACGTGACCAACGGCATCACGCCGCGCCGCTGGCTCGCGCAGGCGAGCCCGTCGCTTTCGGCGCTGATCGACAAGCGGCTCGGGCCGCGCTGGCGCACCGATCTCTTCGAGCTTGGCCGTCTGCGCGAATGGCGCGACGATCCGGAGTTCTGCAAGGCCTTTCACGATGCGAAGTTCGCCAACAAGCTCCGGCTGGTGGAGCGCGCGAAGCGCGACGCCAACGCGATCATCAATCCCGAGGCGTTGTTCGATCTGCAGGTGAAGCGCATCCACGAGTACAAGCGGCAACTGCTCAACATCCTGTACGTGATCGTGCGTTACAACCGCATCCGCGAGAATCCGGAGAAGGACTGGACGCCGCGCGTGGTGATGTTCGCCGGCAAGGCGGCCTCGGCGTACAAGATGGCGAAGAACATCATCAAGCTCATCAACGAGGTCGCAAAGAAGATCAACGCGGACCCGCTCGTCGGCGATCGCCTGAAGGTCGGCTTCATTCCGAACTACGGCGTGAGCGTGGCGGAGCTCATCATTCCGGCCGCGGATCTGTCAGAGCAGATCTCGATGGCTGGCACCGAGGCGTCGGGCACCGGCAACATGAAGCTCGCGCTGAACGGCGCGCTGACCATCGGCACGCTGGATGGCGCGAACATCGAAATCTGCGATGCCGTGGGGCGCGAGAACATCTTCATCTTCGGGCATTCGACCGACGAGATCGAGTCGCTGCGCGCGGCGGGGTATCGGCCGCGGCATATTTACGAGGAGAATCCGGAGCTCAAGCTCGCGCTCGACCAGATCCGCCTCGGGCATTTCTCGTCCGAAGAGCCGCACCGCTTCTACGACATCTTCCACACGCTCGTGGACTGGGGCGACCACTACATGGTGCTCGCCGACTTCGACAGCTTCGACAAGACGCAGACCGAAGCCGACCTCAAGTTCCGCGACAAGGAGGCGTGGACGAAGAGCGCGATCGAGAACGTCGCGGGCATGGGCATCTTCTCGTCGGATCGCACGATCGCGGAGTATGCGCGCGACATCTGGCACGTCGAGCCGCTGCAAGTCACCTGAACGATGCGCTCAGCCGCTCAGTGCCGCGTGACGCGCGTCACGCGGCCGAGCGTCGCGTTCGGGAAGTGGGCGGTGAGCATGCCGATGACGTCGTTGATGTCGTCGCGATCGGTCTCGACATACAGCGTCGTGCAGTCGTGGAGACGGCTCGTCTGCACGACGTACGCCTGTGTGCCCGCGCCGAACGCATACGCGAGCATTTCGCGCGCGGGTGACGAGTCCAGGCCCGGAACGATCAGATCGAAGGCGACGCAGTGGCGCACTTCGCGGCGATGCGGCGAGCCGCCGTTGAGCGCATGCGGAAGAGCGGGGGAATCGGATGTGCGGTACATCGATGAAAGCCGCTGGCTTGCGGCTCGGAGTGGCAACGCATGCACTCTAGCGCGGCGCGTCTAAAAACCGGGCTAAAGAGCGACGCCGTCGTGTATACGCCGTATCAAGATCGCGCCTGCGGTTTCGCCGCGGCGCCCGCCGCGTGCTTCGCCACCGCTTCGCCCACGAGCGCGGCCACCTTGTCGGCGAATTCCTGATCCTTCGTGATGAGCACTTCGCGTTCGCCGTCGGGTGTCGCGACCATCAGTTGGTAGATGACGTCCTGCGTGATCCACGTGAGATAACCCACCACGACGATCATCACGCCGAGCACGAGCGCCGCGCCGGAGCCGGTCGCAATGCCCGCGCCGAGCGCCACGAGCCCGATCAGCGCGATGCTGACCGGCAGCGGCTTCTGACGGGGAATCCTGATGACGCGCGCGGAGCGCAGGTCGCGCAGCGGAATCATCTGGCCCGAAGCCGACAGGCCGGCGCGCGAGAGCGTGACGCCGCGTTCGTTGAAGGGAGTATCCATAAGCGTTGCGTAGTCTTGTTTGACAGCAGGTGAAACCGGGCAGATTACCAGACCGCGCGGCGCGGCGGCATGTCGCGGGTTGACGTATGCGTGATCGCTTGCATATCGGAAATTTACGATATATACTTCGCGACAAGACGATTCGGTAAGGCCAGGCTTTCCGTTCGTCAGACGCATGAGCACGGAAATGGACATCGACGCAATTCACAAGGCCCTCGCCAACCCTCTTCGCCGCGAGATTCTCGAGTGGCTGAAGGAGCCGGAGCAGCATTTCCCGAACCAGGAATTGCCGGTGTCGCATGGCGTTTGCGCGGGTCAGATCGATGCGCGCTGCGGCATGTCGCAGTCCACCGTTTCCGCGCATCTCGCGACGTTGCACAAAGCCGGGCTCGTCACCACGAAGCGCGTTGGACAGTGGGTGTTCTTCAAGCGCGACGAAGCGGTGATTCAGGCCTTCCGCGATTCCATCGAGAAACTCTGAAGGTTTTTCTTACCGCACGGTGCCGGGCTGCTTTCAATTTCATTAGGACACCAATTCATGTCGATACTATTCGATCCGCTCAAGGTAGGCGCACTCACGCTCAAGAACCGCATCGTCATGGCGCCACTCACGCGTCAGCGCGCGGGCGTCGAGCGCGTGCCGAACGCGCTGATGGCGCAGTACTACGCTGACCGCGCATCGGCCGGTCTGATTCTCAGCGAGGCGACCTCGGTCACGCCGCAAGGCGTCGGCTATGCCGATACGCCGGGCATCTGGTCCGACAAGCAGGTCGAAGGCTGGAAGCTCGTGACGAAGGCCGTGCACGACGCGGGCGGCAAGATCATGCTGCAACTGTGGCACGTGGGCCGCATTTCGGACCCGGTGTTCCTGGACGGCGAACTGCCGGTCGCGCCGAGCGCGATCGCGGCGGGCGGTCACGTGAGCCTCGTGCGTCCGCAGCGTCCGTTCGTGACGCCGCGCGCGCTCGAGCTCGATGAAATCGCCGGCGTGGTGGCCGCGTTCAGGAAGGGCGCGGAGAACGCGAAGCGCGCGGGCTTCGACGGCGTGGAAGTGCACGGCGCGAACGGCTATCTGCTCGACCAGTTCCTGCAGGACAGCACCAACAAGCGCACGGATGCGTATGGCGGTCCGATCGAGAATCGCGCGCGGCTCTTGCTCGAAGTGGTCGATGCATGTATCGACGTGTGGGGCGCGGATCGGGTCGGCGTGCATCTCGCGCCGCGCGCGGACTCGCACACGATGGGCGACAGCGATCGCGCCGCGACCTTCGGCCATGTCGCGCGCGAGCTCGGCAAACGCAAGATCGCATTCATCGCGGCGCGCGAGCATGAGGCTGCGGATAGCCTCGGGCCGCGGTTGAAGAAGGAGTTCGGCGGCGTGTATATCGTCAACGAGGGCTTCTCGAAGGCGAGCGCCGAAGCGATCATCGAGCGTGGCGATGCGGACGCGGTGGCGTGGGGCAAGCCCTTCATCGCGAATGCGGACCTCGTGCGCCGCTTCGAGCGGGATGCGTCGCTCAACGACTGGGATACGTCGACGTTCTATGCGCCGGGCGCGAAGGGCTATACGGACTATCCATTGCTCGAAACGGCGGAGTAAGCGGAGTCGCTTTACGCGAAACAGCAGACAGAACGGCGGCCTCGGCCGCCGTTTTCATATGTGCGCGCCGGCTTGCGCAAAAATGCAGCAGATCTGCGTCGATTGTTGCAATAAAGTAAAGAATCGTCGGGATATAGGTTTCCGCACCCAAGAATCGGTGAATAGTGTATTGCTGAGCGAACAGCCTCCTGGCGCGCTCAGACGTCCGAATCGGCTGCAGCTGATCGAAATCCACCGTACCGAAAGGAGTGCCTATGTCATGGCTCACCGCAACGCTGCGCAGCTATCCGGAGATCGCCGTCTTTCTCTCGCTCGGCATCGGCTACTGGGTCGGCGGAAAAAGCTTCAAGGGTTTCAGCCTCGGCGCGGTGACGGCGACCTTGCTTGCCGCCATCGCCATCGGGCAGCTCGGCATCACGATCTCGCCCAACGTCAAATCGGTTTTCTTCCTGATGTTCCTCTTCGCCGTGGGTTACGGCGTGGGCCCGCAATTCGTGCGCGGCATCGCGAAGGACGGCCTGCCGCAGGCGCTCTTCTCGGTGATTCTGTGCGTGCTGTGTCTCGTGGCGCCGTGGATCGCCGCGAAGGTCGCGGGCTATGACGTCGGCTCCGCGGCGGGCCTTTTCGCGGGCTCGCAGACCATCTCGGCATCGATGGGCCTCGCCACCGACGCGATCAATCGCTTGGGCCTGCCGCCCGATCAGGCGAAGGCGCTGCTCGACGCGATGCCCACCGCATACGCGGTTACCTACATCTACGGCACCATCGGCTCCGCGCTGATTCTCGCGATGCTCGGTCCGAAGCTCCTGAACATCGATCTCGTGCAGGCATGCAAGGACTACGAGGCGAAGATGGGCGGCTCGGGAGAAATAGGCGGCGCGGGCCTCGCGTGGCATCAGTTCACGCTGCGCGCGTATCGCGTGCCGGAGGGCGGGCGCGCGGCGGGGCTGACGGTGGCGCAGACGGAAGCGCTCGAACCGGCGGGGGCGCGCCTCTTCATCGAACGCATCCGGCGCGACGGCAAGATCCAGGAAGCGAAGATCGACGACGTCCTCCAGGCCGGCGATGTCGTCGCGGTCGCGGGGCGGCGTGAGCAGCTCGTCGAGATTCTCGGCGGCGTGGTCACCGAAGTCGACGACGCCGAGCTGCTCGCCGTGCCGGTCGAAGGCGTCGACATCTACATCACGAACAAGGAGGTCGAGTCAAAAACGCTCGCCGAGCTCGCGCAGATGCCGGGGGCGCGCGGCGTGTTCATCCGCAGGATCAAGCGCGGCGTGACCGAAACGCCCATTCCCGTGCTGCCGAGCACGAAGCTGCAGCGCGGCGACACCGTCACGCTGATGGGGCGCACGCAGGACACCACGGCGGTCGCGAAGCAGATCGGCGTGATCGACCGGCCGAGCGACGTGGCGGACATGGCGTTCACCGGCCTCGCCATCACGCTCGGCGCACTCGTCGGCGCGATCGTGATCCGCGCCGGCGGCATTCCGATCACGCTGTCCACGGCGGGCGGCGCGCTGATCGCGGGCATCGTGTTCGGCTGGCTGCGCGCCGTTCATCCGACCTTCGGACGCATTCCGGCGCCGACGCTCTGGTTCATGAACTCCGTCGGGCTGAACGTGTTCATCGCGGTAGTGGGCATCACGGCGGGGCCGGGCTTCGTCGCCGGCTTGCAGAAGCTCGGCGTGAGCCTCTTTCTGTGGGGCATCTTCGCGTCGTCGGTCCCGCTCATCATCGGCATGTATATCGCCAAATATGTGTTCAGGTTCGACCCCGCGCTCCTGCTGGGCATCTGCGCGGGCGCGCGCACCACGACCGCCGCGCTCGGCATGCTCTGCGACACGGCGAAAAGCCAGGTGCCCGGGCTCGGCTATACGGTCACTTACGCGGTCGGCAATACGCTGCTGACGATCTGGGGGATGGTGATGGTCATGCTTCTCAGCTGACGCGCACGGTCTCACTGCATCGAACCTTGTTTCTCATTTTCCCTGGAGGTGTTGGATGGCAAAGTCCTCGAAATCTGCTTCGGACGATCGCGCCGCCATGGCGACGCTCAGCCCGTTCGAACTGAAGGACGAACTCATCAAGGCGGCGGGCGGCGGCGTGGTCGAGCGCCCGGCGAACCTCGCGATGCTCAACGCGGGGCGCGGCAATCCGAACTTTCTCGCGACGATCCCGCGTCACGGCTTCTGGCAACTGGGCCTCTTCGCCATGCGCGAGTCGGAGCGTTCGTTCGCGTACATGCCGGAAGGCATCGGCGGCTTTCCGAAGCGGGAAGGGATCGAAGAGCGCTTCGAGATATTCGCGCGCGAGAGCAAGGGCACGCCCGGAATCTCTTTTCTAGTGGGCGCCGTGTCGTATGTGCGCGATCAGCTCGGCCTGAATGCGGGCGACTTCCTCTACGAGATGTGCGAAGCCATTCTCGCGTGCAACTATCCCGTGCCGGACCGCATGCTGAAGCTCTCGGAGGTGATCGTCGGGGAATACCTGAGGCGCGAGATGATCGGCAAGTATCCGTTCGTCGGCGAATTCGACATCTTCGCGGTCGAAGGCGGCACCGCGGCGATGACCTACATCTTCAACACGCTGCGCGAGAACTTCCTCATCAGGCCTGGCGACACCATCGCGCTCGGCACGCCGATCTTCACGCCGTACATCGAGATTCCGCGTCTGAACGACTACAAGCTCAACGTCGTCAATCTCGAAGCGGACGTCTCCAACGGCTGGCAATACTCGAAGAAGGAGCTCGACAAGCTGCGCGATCCCAAGGTGAAGGCGTTCTTCCTCGTGAACCCGAGCAATCCGCCGTCCGTGAAGATGGACACGGAGAGCCTCGAATACATCGCGAGCATCGTGGAGGAGCGGCCCGATCTGATCCTCCTGACCGACGATGTGTATGGCACCTTCGCCGACGATTTCGTGTCGCTCTTCGGGCTGTGTCCGAAGAACACGATTCTCGTCTACTCCTACTCGAAATACTTCGGCGCGACAGGCTGGCGCCTGGGCACCATCGCGACGCATCGCGACAACGTGCTGGACCGCAAGCTCGCCGCGCTGCCGAAGGAGCAGAAGGCGCAGCTTCACGAACGTTACGAATCCATCACGACGGAGCCCGACAAGCTCAAGTTCATCGATCGCCTGGTGGCGGACAGCCGCACGGTCGCGCTCAATCACACGGCAGGCTTGTCGACGCCGCAGCAGGTGCAGATGGTGCTGTTCTCGCTCTTCTCGCTGATGGACACGCCCGACGCGTACAAGAACGCGCTCAAGCGCCTGATCCGCAGCCGCAAGGCGGCGCTGTATCGCGAGATCGGCATCGCGCTCGAGGAAGAGGACGAAAATCAGGTCGACTACTACACGATCCTCGACATGGAATATCTCGGCGAGCGCAGGCATGGCCGCGAGCTCGTGGACTGGGTCATCAAGAACACCGAGCCTTCGGAAATACTCTTCCGGCTAGCGAAGGAAGCGCGCGTCGTGCTGTTGCCGGGGCGCGGCTTCGGCACGCAGCATCCCTCGGGGCGCGTGTCGCTCGCCAATCTGAACGAGAGCGACTACATGCAGATCGGCCGCGCGATCCGCAAGCTGATGGACGAGTACATCGAGCGCTTCAACGCGCAGTCGGGCAAGAAGTCCGACAAGAAAGGGAAGTGATCGCGTGAAGCGAAAAAAATCGGGCCGCGGAAAGCGGCCCGGTTCGTTTCGCCCGCCGGGCGTTCCGCGTGGAGACGCCCGGCGATGCAACGATGCTCAGAATTTATGGCGGATGCCGACGCGGAACGCGAGCTGATTGTCCTCGCCCACGCCCGAGGTGCCGAAGTAGCTCGTCGACGAGCCGATCTGCGCCTGGTTCTCCACGCCGTTGTTCGAGCCCGACGCCTTCTGGTACACCGCCAGCGCGTACACGTCGGTGCGCTTCGAGAGCGCGTAATCGACGCTCGCGTCGATCTGGTGCCAGTGGCCCTTGAAGTTGTCCGTGAGGCTCATGTACGAGTAGCCGAGGCCGGCCGTCAGCGCCGACGTGAAGGCGTACTTGCCGCCGATGTCGAACGCGTTGAGCTTGGAGCTCGCGCCCGTGATCGGTTCGAAGCGCGTGTTGGTCCAGAGGCCGAAGATGGTCGCCGAGCCGAGCGTGTAGTTCGCGCCCACGCCGAACGTGCGCAGGTCCTTCGCGCCGCCCGTCGCGATGTTCGCGATGTTGGTGCTGAACGCCGGCGTCGCCGCGCCCGGATAGTGGATGTCGGTATACGCCGCGCCGATGCCGAACGGACCCGCCTTGTAGTTCAGGCCGAAGCTGTATGCGCGCGACGAGCCCGCGACCGTGGTCGTGCCGACCGTCGTATTCGGTGCGCCCGCGAATGCGCCGGCCTGGTTCGAGAAGCCGTACATCGCGCCGAAGGTCACGCCGTAGAAGCTCGCGCTGCTGAACTTGACCGAGTTGTTGATGCGGCTCGAGGTCAGCTGGTCGACGTCGTTGATGTGGTACGCGTAGTTGCCCGCGACGGTCTGCCCGCCGATCGAGTAGTTGCCGCCGAGGTAATCGGTCGAGAACGAGTACTGACGGCCGAACGTGAGCGAGCCGACGTCGTTCTTCGCGAGACCGACGAACGCCTGACGGCCGAATTCCGCGCCGCCCTGGCCGAGCGTGCCGTTGCCGCTGTTGAAACCGTTCTCCAACGTGAAGATCGCCTTGAGGCCGCCGCCCAGATCCTCAGCGCCCTTGATGCCCCAGCGGCTGCCTTGCGCCACGCCGTCGTCGTACTTCCAGAGGGAATCGCTGCCGCCGGTCCGTGCGGCGTTGTTGGCGTAGCTGATACCGGCGTCGATGATGCCGTACAGCGTGACGCTGCTTTGTGCGTGCGCGGAGGTGGCGGCGAGGACGGCAAATGCGGCGAGCGCGGCGGTCGCCAAGAGATTCTTCTTCAAAACAAGCTCCGTGAGGTAGATATCGCGGTGTGGTGTTGACGGTGTCGGCGTTGCGTCGCGCTCTGACGGCGCGTGTCGGCGACGGGCGCAAATGTAGCGTTCGCTAAAGAAAGAAATGTGACAGTGCTTTCAGATGGCTTGCGGTGTGTCGCGCGTGCAACAGGGCTAGCGCAAGCCGTCGGCTTGTGCGCTGGTGCGCGCGTGCGCGGCATCGGGGGACGCACGGTATGCTTGCGTTTCGATGACACGCGAGCGAGATCATGGACGAGACAGGAATCCGCGAACTGGAGGAGCGCCTGAAGAAGGCGATGGTGGCGTCGGACGTCGAGGCGCTGGACGCGCTATTGGCCGACGACCTCAGCTTCGTGGATGCGACCGGAAAGGTCTGGACGAAAGCGGACGACCTGAACGGGCATCGCTATGGCATGCAGCGCATCGAGAAGCTCGATGTCGAGGAGCAGAGCGTGCGCGTATATGGATCGTTCGCCGTGACGGTGACGCGCGTGGCGATTTCGGGGACGTTCGCCGGCGCCCCGTTCTCGGGCAGCCTGCGCTACACGCGAACCTGGGGCGATATCAACGGAACGTGGCGCGTCGTGGCCGCGCAGTGCGGCCTCGCGCCTTTCTGACAGAAGTGATTTACGCCGACAGCAGCGACCCCGTGCGATAGGCCTTCGCGCCCGCGATGCGCGCGACTTCGAGCCCCGCCGTCGCGAAGCGCGTGATGTGCCGCGCGTACATCACGCCCGAGGTCGTGCACTTGAGCGTGGTGACGGTGTCGGTGAGCGGATCGACGACATCGGCGATCGGCTCGCCCGCCTCGACGAACGCGCCCACTTGCGCGCGGAACACGAGCACGCCCGACGCCGGAGCGACGATTGGCTCCGCGCCCGCGAGCGGCGTCGCGGGGTAGGCGAGCGGCGGCTGCTCCGGCACCGGCGCATCGATCACGCCGCGCTGGATCAGATAGTTGACGATGGCCTGCGCGTCCTTCTCGGCGAGCGCGTAGGACACGTCGTGCTGGCTGCGCAACTCCACCGTCACCGAGATGCCGCCGTTCGGAATCGGGAAACGCTCGCCGTAGCGCTGGCGCAGATCCGACCAGCAGAAGCTGTGAATCTCGTCGAACGGATTGCCGACCGAATTGAGCGCCAGCAGCGATGCCTTCGCGTCGAGATAGCGTGCGAGCGGCTCCACTTCGTCCCAGATGTCCGGATTCGTGTAGAGATGCAGCGCGGCGTCGAGATCGCAGTGCAGGTCGAGCACGACATCGGCGTCATAGGAGAGCTTCTGCAGCGCGAGGCGTTGCGATTCGAGCTCGGTGTGCGGCGTCTGCTCGTCGAGCGCTTCCTTCATTGCGGCGCGCACGGCGAGCTTGTTCGCCTCGGCGTCCTTTCCGAGACGCGCCTCGATGCGCGGTGCGATCAGCGCGGCGAGATCGTAGAAGTTGCGGTTGAAGTTGTGGCCGCTGTTGGTCTCGAAGCGGCCCATCAGCGTGCCGTGCAGATGCTGGGAGAGCCCGATGGGATTCGGCACCGGCACGATCACCACTTCGCCGCGCAGCTTGCCCGCCGCCTCGAATTCGGCGAGCTGGCGGCGCAGGCGCCACGCGACGAGCATGCCGGGCAGCTCGTCCGCATGCAGCGACGACTGGATATAGATTTTCTGGCCGCCGCCGGGGCCGTAGTGAAAGCTCGTGATGTTGCGGGAGGTGCCGAGCGTCGGCGGAATCAAGGGATGATTTCTGGTTTGCATGTTGGTCGCGCGCACGCGAATGCGCGGGTCTTGCCTCTGGAAATTGCCGGGCGCCGCGGTGTCTCCTCCGTCGGCGTCCTGTCGGACGTTCGATCTTAGCTGAAATCGGCGCGGCGGGATCCTGATCGCCCGCGCGCCCAAAAAGAAACGGGCTCCGCGCCTTGAGCGCGGAGCCCGTCTTCAGCCGGACCGGCGTTCGGGCGAGGCTTAGCTGCCGTACACGTCGAAGTCGAAGTACTTCTTCTCGAGCTTCTTGTAGGTGCCGTCCTTGATGATGTCGGCGATCGCCTTGTCGATCTTCGCCTTCAGGTCCGTGTCTTCCTTGCGCAGGCCGATGCCCGCGCCGTTGCCGAGGACCTTCGGATCGACGATGTCCTTGCCCGCGAAGTCATAACCCGCGCCGCGCGGCGTCTTCAGGAAGCCGATTTCCGCTTGCACGGCGTCCTGCAGCGCCGCGTCGAGGCGGCCCGAGGTCAGGTCGGCGTAGACCTGGTCCTGGTTCTGGTACGGCGTGACCGTCACGCCCTTCGGCGCCCAGTAGGTTTTCGCGTAGGTTTCCTGGATCGTGCCCTGCTCGACGCCGACGTTCTTGCCCTTCAGGCTTTCAGCCGTCGGCAGGATGTTGCTGCCCTTTTTCGCGACGAGGCGCGTCGGGGTGTTGAAGAGCTTGCTGGAGAAGGCGATCTGCTCGGCGCGTTGCGGCGTCATCGACATCGACGAGAGCACGCCGTCGAACTTCTTCGCCTTGAGCGCGGGGATCATGCCGTCGAAATCGTTCTCCACCCACACGCACTTGGCCTTCAGGCGCGCGCAGATCTCGTTGCCGAGATCGATGTCGAAACCGACCAGCTTGCCGTCGGAACCCTTGGATTCGAAGGGGGGATAGCTTGCGTCGACGCCGAAGCGGATCGTCGAATAGTCCTTCGCAAGCGCCGGTGTGACGGCGGTGAGCGACGTGGCGGCGAGGAGGGACATCGTCAGTGCCGCGAGCAGTTTCTTCACTGTTTTAACTCCAGAAGGTAGTCAGTTTCAGCCCGGAAGGTCTCTATCCGGGCGTCCGGCGCGTCGTTGGGCGCCGGAGCGTGGGCATTCCGCGGATCGTGTCCGCTCAGAATCGGCAGAAGGTTACCAAGCCAAAAATCCTGGAGTGCTAGTGAAAGCCCCGATAGCGGGGGCTTTAGAGCGTTCCCTCGCGTGGGTTCCGGTTCAGCGCTTCCTGAGCGGATGATCCTTCAGGAACCACGACAACGCAAACGCGAGCAGCGCGACGCATGCGGCGACGAGGTAGACCGTGTGCATCGAGCCTGCGAACGCGTGCAAGTAATCGTCCCGCAGCGCGGCCGGCAGATGCGCCACCGCCTGCGGCCCGAGCGACTGCGGCAGTTCCGTGCCCGCCGGCATGAGCGCCTCCAGCCGCCCGCGCAGGCTGTTGCTGAAGATCGCGCCGAACGCCGCCACCCCGACCGAGCCGCCGATCGAGCGGAAGAGCGTCGCGCTGGAGGTGGCCACGCCCATCATCCGGAACTCGACGACGTTCTGCACCGCGAGCACGAGCACCTGCATCACCATGCCGAGCCCGAGGCCGAGCAGTGCCATGTAGACGTTCATGACCGACAGCGGCGTGTCGAGGCTCAGCGTGGAAAGCAGCAGCATCGCGACGGAGACGAGCGCCGTGCCGGCGATCGGGAAGAAGCGATACCTGCCGATCTTGCTGATGATGCGTCCGCTCACGATGGACGACAGCAGCACGCCGCCCATCATCGGCGTGATCTGCAGGCCGGCTTGCGACGGCGTCGAGCCCTTCGCGACCTGCAGATAGAGCGGCAGGAACGTGACCGCGCCGAACAGCGCGCAGCCGACGATGAAGCCGATCAGCCCCGCCAGCACGAAGGTGCGCTCCTTGAAGAGCGAGAGCGGCATGATAGGCTCGGCGGCGAGGCGCTCCTCGTAGACGAAGCCGCCGATGCACACGAGCCCGAGCAGCAGCGTGCACCAGAGCTGCGGCGAGCTCCACGGCAGGATCGTGCCGCCTTCGCTCGTGAAGAGAATGATGCAGGTGAGCGCGGCCGCGAGAAAGCCCGCGCCCATATAGTCCACGCGATGATCGACGTGCGCGGAATGCGGCTTGAACACGAGCTGGATGACCGCGAGCGCGATCACCCCGAGCGGCAGGTTGATGTAGAAGATCCAGCGCCACGACAGATGCTCGACGAGAAAGCCGCCGAGCAGCGGACCGACGACCGTCGCGAGACCGTAGACGCCGCCGAACAGCCCCTGGAAGCGGCCGCGCTCGGCGGGCGGGATGACGTCGGCGATGGCGGCCATCGTGATGACCATGAGGCCGCCGCCGCCGAGTCCTTGCAGGGCGCGCAGCGCGATCAGCTGCGTCATGTTCTGCGCGACGCCGCAGAGGATCGACCCCGCGAGAAAGATCAGGATCGACGCCTGGAGCACGACCTTGCGGCCGAACTGGTCGCCGAACTTGCCATAGAGCGGCACGACGATCGTCGAACTGAGCAGATACGACGTGACGACCCACGACAGGTTCTCGAGGCCGCCGAGATCGCCGACGATGGTCGGCAGCGCGGTCGACACGATGGTCTGATCGAGCGCGCCGAGCAGCATGACGAGGAGCAGCGCCGTGAACAGCAGCCTGACGGGCGGCTTCGCGGCGAGGCCGGCTTCCGCGGGCTCGTTCGAGCCGGCGACGGCGGTTTGATGCAAAGATGTCATTTTGTCCGAGGCGGTTAGGCCGCCGTAAGCAAAGTGAAATGGCGCGGTTCAATCCGGCACGGGCGCAGTGGCCCGTTATCTCAGATGGATTGAAATTAATTAACGTGGAAGTTAATATAATCGTTGACAGTCAGCGGGTCAATTTCCGATATGACGAAAGACGTTGTTGAGACGGGCGCGGGTGTTTCCGGGGATTCGGCGCCGAAGAAGCAGCCCGGCCGCCGTCCCGGCCGTCCGAGCGGAGCGCACGGCGAGCACGCGCGCGCGCAACTGCTCGATATCGCGCTGGAGTTGTTCGCGCGGCAGGGTATCGCCGAGACGACGCTCGGCGCGATCGCGCGCGAGGCGGGCGTCACGCCGGCGATGGTTCACTATTACTTCAAGACGCGCGATCAACTGCTCGACATGCTGATCGACGAGCGTTTCGTGCCTTTGCGCGCCGAGCTCGCGCGCGTGTTCAACGATCCGGCGTCGGAGCCCGTCGATACCCTGCGCGCGTTCGTCGAAACGCTCGTCACGACGGTCGATCAATATCCGTGGTTCGCGGCGCTATGGGTGCGCGAGATGATCAGCGAAGGCGGGCTCCTGCGCCAGCGCATGGCGGAGCGCTTCGGCGACCAGCACAAGGAGCGCGCGATCGAGCGCATCGCGGAATGGCAGAAGCAAGGGAAGCTGAATCCGGCGCTGGAGCCGTCGCTCGTGTTCGCGTCGCTGTTCGGGCTGACGGTGTTTCCGCTCGCGACGTCGCGCTGGCGCGGGGAGGGCGAGCGCGCGCTCAGCACGGGGCAGCTGGCGCGGCACGTCGTGGCGTTGCTGATGAACGGGATCCGGCCTTTTTGACGCGGCGCAGGCATTCGGAAGATTACCCACCCGGTTAAAATTCGTCCCTCGTTTCGCGCGAGCACGCCGACTGTCGCGTGCCGCGCAATCCGCAACAAGAGGAGACAACCGATGGCAACACCCCAAGCGGCGCACGCACAGGCGCTTCCCGTCACCGCCGGCAGCATTTCCGCCCGGCTCGATCGCCTGCCCGCCACGCGCTCCGTCTGGACGCTCATCGTGCTCCTGAGCCTCGGCTTCTTCTTCGAGCTCTACGATCTGCTTTACTCCGGCTATGTCGCGCCTGGCCTCGTCAAAAGCGGCATCCTCGCGCCGACCACCGCCGGCTTCTTCGGCATGACGGGCGTCGCGAGCTTCATCGCGTCGCTGTTCGGCGGGCTGTTCGTCGGCACGATCGCGTGCGGATTTCTCGCCGACCGCTTCGGGCGCCGCGCGATCTTCACGTATTCGCTGCTCTGGTATACCTGCGCGAACCTGATCATGGCCTTCCAGGACACGGCGACGGGCCTGAACATCTGGCGTTTCGTCGCGGGCGTGGGCATCGGCGTGGAGCTCGTGACGATCGGCACCTACATCTCCGAGCTGGCGCCCAAGCACATCCGCGGCCGCGCGTTCGCCTGCGAGCAGGCGGTCGGCTTCATGGCGGTGCCGGTCGTCGCGTTTCTTGCGTATCTGCTCGTGCCGCGCGCGCCGTTCGGCATCGACGGCTGGCGCTGGGTGGTCGTGATCGGCGCGCATGGCGCGCTCTTCGTCTGGTGGATTCGCCGCACGCTGCCGGAAAGCCCGCGCTGGCTCGCGCAGAAGGGGCGTCTCGACGAAGCCGACCGCGTGATGCGCGCGCTCGAGGAGAAAGTCGCGCGCGAGTACGGCAAGCCGCTTTCGCCGCCCGAACCCGCGCTCGAAACGGCGGACAGTCGCGGCGCCTTCGCCGACATGTGGAAGCCGCCCTACGGCAAGCGCGCCGCGATGATGATCATCTTCAACGTGTTCCAGACCGTCGGCTTCTACGGCTTCGCGAACTGGGTGCCGACGCTGCTCGTCAAGCAGGGCATCACGGTGACCTCGAGCCTCATGTATTCGGGCATCATCGCGATCGCCGCGCCAGTCGGGCCGCTCATCGGCCTCGCCATTGCCGACAAGGTGGAGCGCAAGACGGCCATCGTCGCGATGGCGGCGGTGAACATCGTCTGCGGGCTGCTGTTCAGCCAGTCGGGCAACCCGGCCTTCCTGATCGCGATGGGCGTCGGCCTCACGCTCTCCGGAAACATCATGTCGTACAGCTACCACGCGTATCAGACCGAGCTTTTCCCGACGAGCATCCGGGCCCGCGCGGTCGGCTTCGTCTATTCGTGGAGCCGTTTCTCGGCGATTTTCACCTCGTTCATCATCGCGGGCGTGCTGAAGGGTTTCGGCACGACGGGCGTGTTCGTGTTCATCGCGTCGGCCATGCTGATCGTGATGGCGGCCATCGGCTTGATGGGTCCGAAGACGCGCGATCTCGCGCTGGAGAAGATCTCGCACTGAAGCAAAAAGCGCGTAAGAGGCGCCAGCTACTGCGTGTTTGCGTTCTGTATGCCAAAATCCGCAGGACGTACCCAATAGGCGGCCAATATTCGAATATGTCCGACACGCTCAACACAGTCGAAGCAGATCATGCGATGCGCAACTGGACGTACCGGTCGACGGGGAAGATTCCGATCGGTTCCGACCTGCACAAGCGGATGTTCTGCGAGATGTTGCTGACGACGCACAATCCGTACAAGCCCGCGGTCATCGACTGGCCGAAGCTCGATCCGGCCGCGTTGAAGCGCGTGACCTCGCTGCCGATCTGGGATATCGCCGTGCAGACGGAAGGGCGGGCATCCATTCGCGTCGCGACCTATGCGGGTACCGTCGACGATCCGCACCTGCGCGAAGCCTTGCGCATGAACGGCGGCGAGGAAGCGCGCCACAAGCTGGTGCTGTCGAAGCTGGTGGAGGCGTATGGCATCGAGCTCGCGCCGGAGCCGCCGTATCCCGCGCCCGCCGATCCGCTGCGCGCGTGGATGCTGACCGGCTATAGCGAGTGCATCGACAGTTTCTTCGCGTTCGGTCTATTCGAGGCGGCGCGGCAATCCGGATACTTTCCCGAAGCACTCGTCGAGACCTTCGAGCCGGTCATTCAGGAAGAGGCGCGGCACATTCTTTTCTTCGCAAACTGGGTCGCGTGGTACCGGCGCAGCCTGCCGTGGTATCGCAAGCCGTGGTTTCTGGCGAAGACCGCGAGCGTCTGGTTCTCGCTGATCCGCGACCGCATCTCGCTCGCGCGCGGCTTCGACAAGAGCGGCGCGGCGCAGGACGCGAACTTTCCCGCGAATGTCGGCGATTCGGTGGCGGGCGATGTGTCGGTGCGCGCGCTGATCGAACTCTGTCTGGCGGAGAACGATCGCCGCATGGGCGGCTACGACGCGCGGCTGCTGCGCCCGACGACCGTGCCGGGACTCGCGCGCTTCGCACTGCGCTTCATCAAGAAATAACGCTGCTTCAACTCGCCGGTTTCGCTGCCTGATCGAACCGGCGCGACGCTTCCTCCACATCCTGCCGGAACTGCACGAGCGCGGCCAGCTGCGCATTCGGCGGCTGCAGCGCCGTCCACAACACTTCCACCAGCTCGTTCGCCGTCGTCTCGATCTGAGTCTGACTCAGGCGGCGCTTCGCGAGCGTCGCATCCCACAGCACGTGTTCCATCGGGCCGAAGACGAGCGAGCGCAACAGGCGCAGCGGCACGTCGTCGCGCACGTGGCCGAGCGTCTGGCCGCGCGCGAGCACGTCCATGAGCGGCGCGGTATAGCGGCGCTGCAGTTCCGTGAGCGTGTCGGAGAGATCGTGCTGCTTCGTGCGGCCTTCCGAGAGCACGAGCGCGCAGAGGCCCGTGCCGTTCATCAGCATCAGCCGCATGTGCGTTCTGACGATGAACGCGAATTGCTGGCGCACCGAGCCGTCGCGCGGCAGGCCGGTCTCGAAGGCATCGATGATTTCGTCGTACCAGTCGGCGATCACGCGCGCGCATAGCTCGCGCTTGCCGCTGAAATAACTGAAGACCGTCGCCTCCGAGATGCCCGCGCGCTGCGCGATCTCGGCGCTCGTCGCGGCGTCGTAGCCCTTTTCGGCGAAGATGTCGCGCCCCGCCTGCAGGATGTCCTTCACGCGCTGCTGCGATTTGACCCCGGCGGGCGCGCGGCGGCCGGTGGCGGTGGTTTGCGTCGACATTGTCGGAGACCGTGGCGAAAGAGCCTGCGAAATAAATGTGAGCGTAGCTCAAAAACCTATTGACGGCTAGCCGATTTGAGCGTGAAATTGCCCCATTCCGCATATTTCGGCCCGGTGTGAGCGAGACTCATATTTCAGAGCCTGCCGAAAACATCGTATCTGGAGGAGACGACCCATGAGCAACGTACCCGGCCTCAATTTCGCGTTGGGCGAAGACATCGACATGCTGCGCGATTCGCTCGCCAATTTTGCGGCGAAGGAAATCGCGCCGCGTGCGGGCGAGATCGACCACACCGACCAGTTCCCGATGGACCTGTGGAAGAAGCTCGGCGACCTCGGCGTGCTCGGCATGACGGTCTCCGAGGAATACGGCGGCGCGAACATGGGCTATACCGCGCACATGGTCGCAATGGAGGAGATCTCGCGGGCGTCGGCGTCAGTCGGTCTGTCGTATGGCGCGCATTCGAATCTGTGCGTGAACCAGATTCATCGCAACGGCACGCAAGCGCAGAAGCAGAAGTACCTGCCGAAGCTGGTCTCCGGCGAGCATATCGGTGCGCTCGCGATGAGCGAGCCGAACGCGGGCTCGGACGTCGTCAGCATGAAGCTGCGCGCCGACGAGAAGGGCGATCACTACGTGCTCAACGGCACGAAGATGTGGATCACCAACGGCCCGGACTGCGACACGCTCGTCGTCTATGCGAAGACGGACATCGAAGCGGGACCGCGCGGCATCACGGCGTTCATCGTCGAGAAGGGCATGAAGGGATTTTCCGTCGCGCAGAAGCTCGACAAGCTCGGCATGCGCGGCTCGCATACCGGCGAGCTCGTGTTCGAGAACGTCGAAGTGCCGAAGGAGAACATCCTCGGTCAACTGAACGGCGGCGCGAAGGTGCTGATGAGCGGCCTCGACTACGAGCGCGCCGTGCTCGCAGGCGGCCCGACCGGCATCATGCTCGCGTGCATGGACGCGGTCGTGCCGTATATCCACGATCGCAAGCAGTTCGGCCAGGCGATCGGCGAGTTTCAGCTGATCCAGGGCAAGGTCGCCGATATGTACTCGACGCTGCAGGCGTGCCGCGCGTATCTCTACGCGGTCGGCCGCCAGCTCGACACGCTCGGCTCCGACCACGTGCGCCAGGTGCGCAAGGACTGCGCGGGCGTCATTCTTTACACCGCCGAAAAGGCCACGTGGATGGCCGGCGAAGCCATTCAGATTCTCGGCGGCAACGGCTACATCAACGAGTATCCGGTGGGCCGTCTGTGGCGCGACGCCAAGCTCTATGAAATCGGCGCGGGCACGAGCGAAATCCGCCGCATGCTGATCGGCCGCGAATTGTTCGCCGAGACGGCTTGAGGGCGCGCGTCATGGCGATCATCGAATCGAAACTGAATCCGCGCGGCGAGGAATTCCGCACCAACGCCCAGGCGCTCGAGGCGCTCGTCGCGGACCTGAAGGAGAAGGTCGCGAAGATCGCGGAAGGCGGCGGACAGGCCGCGCGCGATCGTCACGTGTCGCGCAACAAGCTGCTGCCGCGCGATCGCATCGCGCAACTGCTCGATCCGGGCACGCCGTTTCTGGAGTTGTCGCAACTCGCCGCGTATGGCATGTACAACGACGACGCGCCGGGTGCGGGCATCATCACGGGCATCGGACGCATTGCGGGCCAGGAGTGCGTCGTCGTCTGCAACGATGCGACCGTCAAGGGCGGCACGTACTATCCCGTCACGGTGAAGAAGCACTTGCGCGCGCAGGAAATCGCGGAGCAGAACCGGCTGCCGTGCGTCTATCTCGTCGATTCGGGCGGCGCGAACCTGCCGAATCAGGACGACGTATTCCCCGACCGCGATCACTTCGGCCGCATCTTCTACAACCAGGCGAACCTGTCGGCGCAGGGCATCGCGCAGATCGCCGTCGTGATGGGTTCGTGCACGGCGGGCGGCGCGTACGTGCCCGCGATGAGCGACGAGTCGATCATCGTGAAGAACCAGGGCACGATTTTCCTGGGCGGCCCGCCTCTGGTGAAAGCCGCGACGGGCGAGGAAGTCAGCGCCGAAGACCTCGGCGGCGGTGACGTGCATACGCGTCTGTCGGGCGTCGCCGATCATCTCGCGCAGAACGATGCGCATGCGCTCGGCATCGCGCGCAGCATCGTCGGCAATCTGAATCGCGTGAAGACGCCGACGCTCGCATTGAAGGAACCGCTGCCGCCGCGCTACGACCCGCAGAGCGTGTACGGCGTGATTCCCGTCGATACCCGCAAGCCTTTCGACGTGCGCGAAGTGATCGCGCGCATCGTCGACGATTCCGCGTTCGACGAGTTCAAGGCGCGCTACGGCACGACGCTCGTCACCGGCTTCGCGCATATCTGGGGGCATCCGGTCGGCATCGTCGCGAACAACGGCATCCTGTTCAGCGAGTCGGCCCTGAAGGGCGCGCATTTCATCGAACTGTGCTGCCAGCGCAAGATTCCGCTCGTGTTCCTGCAGAACATCACGGGCTTCATGGTCGGCCGCAAGTACGAGAACGAAGGCATCGCGCGCAACGGCGCGAAGATGGTGACCGCGGTCGCCACCGCGAAGGTGCCGAAGTTCACGGTGATCATCGGCGGCTCGTTCGGCGCGGGCAACTACGGCATGTGCGGCCGCGCGTATTCGCCGCGCTTCCTGTGGATGTGGCCGAACGCGCGCATCTCGGTGATGGGCGGCGAGCAGGCCGCGTCCGTGCTCGCGACGGTGCGGCGCGACGGCATCGAGAAGAAGGGCGGCACGTGGTCGAAGGAGGAAGAGGAGGCGTTCAAGGCGCCGATCCGCGATCAGTACGAGGCGCAGGGGCATCCCTACTATGCCAGCGCGCGCCTCTGGGACGACGGCGTGATCGATCCCGCGCAGACGCGCGACGTGCTGGGCCTGAGCCTCGCCGCGACGATGAACGCGCCCATCGAAGACACGCGTTTCGGCGTATTCCGGATGTAATCACGGGGAAGCCATGTTCAACAAGATTTTGATTGCGAACCGCGGCGAGATCGCCTGCCGTGTGGCGGCGACCGCGAAGCGCCTGAACGTCGGCAGCGTCGCCGTGTATTCGGACGCCGATGCGAAGGCCAAGCACGTCGATGTGTGCGACGAGGCGGTGCACGTCGGCGGTTCGGCGGCGTCCGAGAGTTATCTGCGCATCGAGCGCATCGTCGAAGCGGCGCAGAAGACCGGCGCGCAGGCGATTCATCCGGGCTACGGCTTCCTGTCGGAGAACGAGGCGTTCGCCAACGCGTGCGAGAAGGCGGGGCTCGTCTTCATCGGGCCGCCCGTCGAGGCGATCAGCGCGATGGGCTCAAAAGCCGCCGCGAAGGCGCTGATGCAATCCGCGTCGGTGCCGCTCGTGCCGGGGTATCACGGCGACGATCAGGATCCGCAACTGCTGCAGCGTGAAGCGGACCGCATCGGCTATCCGGTGCTGCTCAAGGCGAGTGCGGGCGGCGGCGGCAAGGGCATGCGCGTCGTCGAGAAGAGCGAGGACTTCGCGCAGGCGCTCGCATCGTGCAAGCGCGAGGCGGCGTCGAGCTTCGGCAACGATCGCGTGCTGATCGAGAAATACCTGCTGCGTCCGCGTCACGTCGAGGTGCAGGTGTTCGCGGACAGGCACGGTAACGCGGTCTATATGTTCGACCGCGACTGTTCCGTGCAGCGCCGCCATCAGAAGGTGCTCGAGGAGGCGCCCGCACCGGGCCTGACCGACGAAACCCGCCGCGCGATGGGCGAGGCCGCCGTGGCCGCGGCGCGCGCGGTGAATTACGTGGGCGCAGGCACGGTCGAGTTCATCATGACGCAGGACGGCCAGTTCTACTTCATGGAGATGAACACGCGCCTTCAGGTCGAGCATCCGGTGACGGAGATGGTCACGGGCCTCGATCTCGTCGAATGGCAATTGCGCGTGGCGTCGGGCGAGCCCTTGCCTTTGAAGCAGGACGAGCTGAAGGTGAACGGCCACGCGATCGAAGCGCGCATCTATGCGGAAAATCCGTCGCGGGGCTTCCTGCCGTCGACGGGGACGCTCAAGCACGTGCGCATGCCGCACGCGGTGGAGTTCTCGATCGACGGCGACGTGCGCGTCGACAGCGGCGTGCGCCAGGGCGATGCGATCACGCCATTCTACGATCCGATGATCGCGAAGCTGATCGTGCATGGCCGCGACCGGCGAGATGCGCTCGCCCGCATGGCGCGCGCGCTCGCCGAATGCGAGATCGTCGGGCTCTCGACGAACGTCGAGTTCCTGCAGCGCATCGTGAAGAGCGAGCCGTTCAGTGCGGGCGATCTCGACACGGGCCTGATCGAACGTCATCACGATGCATTGTTCGCGTCGTCGGGCGTATCGCGCAGGAAGGCGCTCGCGCTCGCCTGCGCGGCGCTGCTCACGCGCGAGGGCGGCGAGGCGCATGGCCGCTCGCCGTGGGATGCGCTGTCGCACTGGCGCATGGCGGGCGGCTACAGCCAGGATCTGAACTGGCGCGCGCTGGACGCGGACGAAGCGCTGAAGGTCGTGTTCACGAAAGACCGTGAGAAGCGCCTGCGGCTCGATGGCGAAAGCGCGCGCTTCGACTGGTCGCACAGCGGCGAGACGTCGTTCGCCGTGCAGCTCGACGATGCGCTCATCAAGGGCCACGTCTTCACCGACGGCGACGTCTTCCACGTCTTCCACGAAGGCGCGGCATTCCAGTTCGAATGGCAGAACCTGATGGCCCACGCGGGCGACGCCGAGCACGAGGGACGTCTCACCGCGCCGATGCCCGGCAAGGTGATCGCGGTGCTCGTCGAGACGGGCGCCACGGTTACGAAGGGCGCGCCGCTGATGGTGATGGAGGCGATGAAGATGGAGCACACGATCCTCGCCCCCGCCACGGGCAGGATCGGCGAGATCCTCTTCGCGGTGGGCGATCAGGTCGCCGACGGCTCCCAGCTCCTCGTGCTGGAAACCGAGCAGGCAGCTTAACGCTTGGACTTCGGGGGCGTGCCGAGCAGCGTGTTTTCGCTCTCGGTGCGCACCAGTATCTCCACGCGCCGGTTCAACGAGCGGCCTTGCGCCGTGTCGTTGCTGGCGATCGGACGCAGCCAGCCCATGCCCTTGGTCGTGATGCGCTCGGCCGGCACGCCGCGCGCGATCAGCGCTTGCGCGACGGCTTCGGCGCGCGCCTCCGACAGCTTGCGGTTATAGCCGAGCGAGCCTTCGTTGTCGGTATGGCCTTCGATCAGAATGGGCCGCATGCTGCGCTTCAACACCTGGGCCACGCGGTCGAGCGTCGACGACTGGCCTTCGCGGATGACAGACTCGTCCGTATCGAAGATCGGCGCCTCGGGCAGCCGGATCTCCACGCCGCCCCTGACCGGCAACATGACGATGCCGTATTGCGCGTTCAACTGATCTTCCTTCGACCGGTCGAGACCCGTCGAACATCCAGCGAGCAGCGCGAGCGTCATGCACGCCGCGACTGTCGTCTGCCAAGCCTTTCCCGCCATTGCAAGATTCCCTGCGTCGATGCCGAGCCTTGATTATAGGGAGCACGAATCGTCTCTTTGTAAAGAACATTGCATGGACAGCGTTCGTGAAGTGGAATGATTCGTGCGTGATTACAATGCAGACGAACGTTTCCCGGTTCTCCGTTTTCGGATCGATGCAATTCCACCACCACGAGGCTCGTGCACCCATGCAGACCCATCCGCGCAATGACATGACACCGGACTCGTCCGAGCGCCCGCGCAAGATGCAGCGCACGGCCTCGGCGGCGCTCTATGCGGTGCTCGTGCTGGTCGCGCTGTACACGGCGCGCACTTTCATTCCGGCGGTCGTATGGGCGAGCGTGATCGCGATCGCGCTGTGGCCCGCGTTGGGCTGGCTCGAGCGGCGGCCGATTTTCAAGCGCAGCCGCCTCGCGCTGGCAGTCTTCCTGACCGCGGCGGTCGGCCTGCTTTTCGTGGTGCCGTTCTTCATCGTCGCGGCGCAGACGGTCGCCGAGGCGCACGACATGCTCCGCTGGTTTCACGACGTATTGCGCACCGGCATCCCGGCGCCTTCCTTCATCGAGCATTTGCCGATGGGTTCACAGCAGGTCGCGCGCTGGTGGCAGGAGAATCTGGCGACGCCGCTCGAATCCTCGCCCGCGGTGAAGAACCTGCACAGCGCGACGGTCGTCGAGATGACGCGTCATTTCGGCGGGCGCGTCGTGCATGGCTTCGTCGTCTTCGGCTTCATGCTGATGACGCTCTTCTTCGTGTTCCAGGCGGGCTCGAGGCTCGGCGAGCAACTGCTTGCGGGCTCGCGCCGCGCGTTCGGCCCGGACGGCGCGGCGCTCGTGCGGCGCATGGCCGAATCGGTGCGCAGCACGGTGGTCGGGCTCGTCGTCGTGGGATTGGGCGAGGGCGCGCTGCTCGGGATCGCCTACGTGGCGACCGGCGTGCCGCACGCGACCTTGCTCGGCATGCTGACGGCGGTCGCGGCAATGCTGCCGTTCTGCGCGCCGATCGTTTTTCTCGGCTCGGCGCTATGGCTGCTGGCGCAGGGATCGATGATCGCGGCGGCCGGCGTCGCCGTGTTCGGGTTGATCGTGGTGTTCGTGGCGGAGCACTTCGTGCGGCCGGTGCTGATCGGCGGCTCGGCGCGTCTGCCGTTCCTGCTCGTGCTGTTCGGGATCTTGGGCGGCGCGGAGACGTTCGGGCTCATCGGGCTCTTCATCGGCCCGGCGCTGATGACGATTCTCGTCGTGCTGTGGGTGGATTGGGTGCGGGACTGATGCTTTTGCGAGGGAGCATCGGAGATGCGCCCTCTTGGCGACGTCAGAGCGGAATCAGCCGCGCTCCTGCACGCACACCCACGGCGACAGCACGACCGCCCACAGTTCCGGATCGCGCGCGGCGAGATCGGCGGCGGTCCCGGCCTGCATGCGCTCGATCAAACCGGCGGAAAGCCATTGCGCGACCTGCTGCGTGTCGTCGCTGGCGACCGCTTCCGCGACGCTCACGAGATCCAGATCGCCCTTGACCCAGATGAGCACGCCCTTCGCGAAGAAGCGCTCCAGTTCGGACCAGCCGATCTGGGCGGTTTCACCGAGGAGCTTGGCGTAGAGCGGACTGGGCGTAGGAGCGTCGGACATGAGCGTAAAGCGGAGAAAAGAACGAAAGGCGTCCGACACTATAGCGCAGTGCCGGACGCCCTCGTTTCAAACAACTGCTGCGAGAACTTTTACAGGTCGAAGAAAACGGTCTCGTTCGCGCCGCGCAGATGGATGTCGAAGCGATAGATCGTCCCCGACGAGCCCGGCTTGGCCGAGCCGCCCGCCTCGCGCGTGGCGATCAGCGTATGACGGCGCTCGGCCGGCACGCTCTGCAGCACGGTGTCCTTCGCGTTGGCTTCGGTTTCGTCCTCGAAGTAGATGCGCGTGTAGGCGTGCAGCAGCATGCCGCGCATCAGCACGATGACGTCGAGATGCGGCGCGGAGTCGTCGGCGGTCTTGCCCGGCTTCACCGTATCGACGATGAAGCGCAGCTTCGGATCCGTGCCCGTGCCCACGCGGGCGAAGCCGCGAAAGCCCGATTCGCGCGCTTCCTGCACGTTCTGCACATAGCGGCCGTTTGCATCGGCCTGGGCGACTTCGATCAGCGCGTCGTTGACGGGCTTGCCTTCGGCGTCGTACACGTTGCCGACGATGGCGATGTGCTCGCCCGGCACCTCACGGTCCGCCGCCGATGCGGTGAAGAGGCTCTTCAGGTCGAAGTTGTACTGCTCGGGAACCAGGCCGTAGGCGAAGTACGGTCCGACGGTCTGCGAAGGGGTCTGTTTCAGCGTGGTCATGTCGTTCACTCCGTCGGCGTTTGGTCCGGGCCGCGCAGCACGATGTCGAATTCGTAGCCGAGCGCGTAGCCTTCCTGCGTCGTATCGATCGAGAAGCGCGACACGAGACGGTTGCGCGCATGCTCGGGAATGCCCTGGAAGATCGGATCGAGTTCCAGCAGCGGATCGCCCGGGAAGTACATCTGCGTGACGAGGCGCGAGCCGAAATATTCGCCGAAGAGCGAGAAGTGGATGTGGTTCGGACGCCAGGCGTTCGTGTGATTGCCCCACGGGTAGGCGCCCGGCTTGATCGTCATGAAGCGGTAGCGGCCTTCGTCGTCGGTGAGGCAGCGGCCCGCGCCGAGGAAGTTCGGGTCGAGCGGCGCGTCGTGCTGGTCGGCCTTGTGGACGTAGCGGCCCGCGGCGTTCGCCTGCCACACTTCCACGAGCGTGTTGCGCACCGGGCGGCCGCCTTCGTCGAGCACGCGGCCCGTCACGATGATGCGCTCGCCGAGCGGCTCGCCGTTCTTGGCGGCGTTGCGGGTGAGGTCGTTGTCGAGCGTGCCCAGATCCTCGGCGCCGTAGACCGGAACGCGGCGGTTGCGCAGATTTTCCTTCAGCGGAACGAGCGGCAGGCCAGGGCTGCGCAGGATCGACGACTTGTAGCCCGGCGACAGATACGGCGGATGGGATTCCCAATCGCGCGGCGTGAGGATAGGGGAGGTCATGTCGACTGTCTCCTGTTTTTGTGGAAGTTGAATAGGATGTTTCTGACGGCTACTTTATAGAACGACGCAAGTTATGGAAAATGATGTTTCGTGCCATCTTGCATAACGGATCGTCATGGATACCGACTTTACCAACACCCGCGTCAAGTTCCGGCATCTGCAGTGTTTTCTGGCCGTCACGCAGCTCGGCAGCGTGCAGCGCGCCGCCGACAGCTTGTCGATCACCCAGCCGGCGGTATCGAAGACGATCGGCGAACTCGAATCCATTTTAGGCGTGCGGCTGTTCGAGCGCGGCCGGCGCGGCGCGGTTCCGACGCGCGAAGGCCGGCTCTTCGCGCCGCATGCGAGTGCGTGCGTCGCGTCGTTGCGCGAGGGCGTCGACATGCTCCTGCGCGAGCGCGGCGACGTGCCAGGGTCCATTTCGATCGGCATCCTGCCGACGGTCGCGCCGGTGCTCCTGTCGCCCGCGCTGACGTCGTTCCGGCAGCAGTGGCCGGCCGTGTCGCTGTCCGTCTGGACGGATTCCAACGCGCTCCTGCTCGAGCGCCTGAAGGCGGGCGACGTGGATCTCGTCGTCGGGCGCCTGTCCGAGCCCGAGGCGATGCACGCGCTGTCCTTCGAGCAGATCTATCGCGAGCCGCTCGCGGTGGTGGTGCGGCGCGAGCATCCGCTCACGCTGGAGACGCCGCTCACGCCCGCGTTGCTCGCACGCTTCGCGATCGTCGTGCCGCCGTTCGGCACGCTGATCCGTCAGTCGGCTGAAAGCGTGCTGACCGCGTTCGGCGCGCATGCCCTGACGGCGCTCGTGGAAACCCTGTCGGTGTCGCTCGGGCGCTCGCTCGCGATGAACAACGACGCCGTGTGGTTCGTGCCCGCGGGGGCGGTGGAGCAGGACATCGCGCTCGGACTCCTGGCCGCGCTGCCGATGCCCTTCGCCGGCACCGACGAGCCCATCGGCCTGATCCGCCGCAACGATGCCGCGCGCACGCCGGTCGAGGAAACGCTCGTCGATGCGCTGCGCGAAGCCGGGCGGTCGCGCGCGGGGAGCAAATGACCGGTTGGGGTGCGCGGCGCGCAAGTTGCTGCAGCATCATTTACCGCGCAGATTTCGCGGGAAAGAAATACTATGACGAAAGGCGGCGACCGCAGGACGTGACTGCAACAAACGCGTGCGGCGGCGGTCACATGCAGGTTGCCCGCCGACCCTGTCGTGATTTCCTGGCCGCATGCACCACCGCACCTGACCATGTCCGCAAGATGAAGACTGTTCTGCTCGTCGACGACGACCCCGCCACCATCGAAGCCTGGACCCTCTGCATGCAAGGCGAGGATTGCAACGTCTTATGCGCGTTCGACGGCAACGGAGCGTTATCGATTCTCGGCGAGCAGCGGGTGGACATCGTCGTGTCCGACTGGATGATGCCGGGCCTGGGCGGCGCGCTGCTCTGCCAGACGATGAAGAACGACGCGGCGCTCGCGCACATTCCTTTCCTGATGATTTCGGGGCATCCGAATCCGCCGGCGTTCGTCAGCTACGACGGCTATCTGCGCAAGCCCGTCGACATGGAGACACTCGTCTCCGCGGTGAACCGCCTGTGCGCCGCGAACAAGCGGCCGTTGTACTGATCGCGCTTCAGCGCAATTCGGCCAGCGCCTCCTCCATCTGCGTCTGCGCGAGGCGGTTCAGTTCCTGCGGGATTTCGCAATCGAGCGGCAGACAAGGCGTGACGATCACGCGGATATGCCCGCCGTGATCCGGCCAGCCCTTCGCGGGCCAGACCTTGCCCGCGTCGTGCACCACGGGCACGACCGGCACCTTCGTCGCGCAGGCGAGGCGCACGCCGCCCGAGGCCAGCTTGAGCGGCGCATCATGCGCGACGCGCGTGCCTTCCGGAAAGATCACCACCGAATCGCCTTTCTTCAGCCGCACGGCGCACTCGCGCGTCACCGCCGCATGCGCCTGGCGGATCGAGCCGCGATCGAGGCTCACCATGTCGAGCCCTTTCAAAACCCAGCCGAAGAACGGAATGTTCATGAGCTCGTGCTTGAACACGAAGCTGATGCGGCGCGGAAAGAGCGCCATGAACGAAAGCGTCTCCCACGTCGACTCGTGCCGCGCAAGGATGATGCACGGGCCGTCCGGCAGATGCTCCAGTCCTTCGATCGAGCAAGTGACGCCGGTGATCACCCGCATCATCGCGACCATCGCGCGGCACCAGAGCCTTGCGAGCCCGTAGCGCCCGTTGCGGCCGACGAAGGGAAAGAGCGGCAGGATCAGGATCGACCACACTATGCCGCTGCCGAGCAGATAGGTAGCGAAGAGCCACTTGACGAGGGTGCGGCGCATCGGATTCGTAGTGTGACGGGTGGGGGACGAACGCGGGAAGCCGCAAGCATAACGTATCGGGTGAAACGCGCCGTAACGGAGTCGCGCGGCGCGCGTCATGCGGCGCCACGAAACCGATGCAACAATGGACCCGACAAAACACATCCAGCAAGGAATCGACGCAATGGAAACTCAACCGCCGAAGGACTTCGACGAAGGCATGCTCGACGTGGGCGACGGACATTCCATCTACTGGCGCGCGCAGGGTCCGCGCGACGCGCCCGTCATGCTCGTCGTGCACGGCGGCCCCGGCGGCGCGATGAACGTGAAATGGGCCGAGGTGCTGGAGCAGGACAAATGGCGCGTCGTGTTCTTCGATCAGCGCGGCTGCGGCAAGTCCACGCCCTTCGGTCTGCTTGCGCACAACGGTGTCGACGCGCTCGTCGGCGACATGGAGAAGCTGCGCGCCGCGTTGAACATCGGGCAATGGGCGCTTTTCGGCGGCTCGTGGGGCACGACGCTCAGTCTTGCTTATGGCGTCGCGCATCCGGAACGCTGTCTGGGCTTCCTGCTGCGCGGCGTTTTTCTGGCGCGGCGCGAGGACATCGACTGGTTTCTGTGGGACGTGCGCCGCGTGTTTCCCGAGGCGCACCGCGCGTTTCTCGATGCGATCGAGGCGGCCTGCGGCAAGCGCCCGGCCAGCGCGCAGGAAATCCTGCAGATGACCGAGGCGCCGCTCGCGCGCTTCGACGAGGCCGGCACCCGGCTCGCGCGCGCGTGGACGCAGTACGAGACGACGCTCTCCGTGGTCAACAAGCCGGAGAACGAGCCCGCCGAAGAAGAGAAGCGCCCGAGCGGGGAAGCCAACGCGGCGGCGATCTCGATGGCGCTGCTCGAACGTCACTACATGGCGAGCGAGCTGCCGCCGACGCCGCTGCTGCCGCTCGTCGCGCGCATCGCGCATCTGCCTTGCCGGATCGTGCACGGACGCTTCGACATGGTCTGCCCGGCCGATCAGGCGCTGGAGCTCGCCGCGCGCTGGCCCGGCGCGGAACTGGCCGTCGTGAACGCGGCGGGGCACTGGACCTTCGAGCCGGGCAATCTCGCGGCGTTGCGCGCGGGCGCGGCGGCGCTCGCAAACGCGATCGGGCAGGCGCACGGCGCGGCGGCCTGAGGCGGGGCAAATGCGCTCAGAAAATCGCGGGCGCCGCCTCGATCAGCCGGCGCCAGTCGAGATCCGCGCCGATCACCACGGGCTTCGCCGCGCGCTGCATCGCGATCGTGAGCGTCACGCACAGCGACGTGCCCGTCACCGAGAGATACGGCGCGCTCGTGATCACTTGCTGCGGGTTGGCGTGCGCATCGACGAAATACGGGCGGTTGTCCCAGCGTCCGGCGGAAGGATCGGCGATCGGCGCAAAGCGCTCGCTCGGCGCTTTCGCGGCGGCGCCGGCCAGGCCCGGCATGAACTCGCGGCCGCCCTGGTCGAGGAAGAAGCAGCTGAGCGTGCAAGGCAGGGCGAGCAGGTCGGCGCAGGCGGCTTGCGTCGTCGCGCCGGTGGCGAAGCGCGCGGCCGCCTGCGTCAGGCTCGAACGATAAGGCCACAGGAGCAGATCATCCGCGAGCCGCTCGGTGCGGCGCATCTGGGCGAGCGCGTCGAACACGTCATCGAAAAGGGGCGTGGCCGCGCCACGCCGGGCGAGACGCGGCGATGGCATGCCGAAGAGATAGCCCTGCACGAAATCGACGTTCGAGCGCGCCGCCAGCATCAGATCCTCGCCGGTCTCGATGCCTTCGGCGACCACGAACATGCCCGATTCGTGCAGCAGATCGACCAGCTTCGGCATCAGCGCGTCGCGCATGGGGACGCGCTGATGCGTGCTCCCGGCGCGCACGAGGCTGCGGTCGAGCTTGACGATGTCCGGCTTGAGCGTGAGCAGCCGGTCGATGTTGGAATGGCCCGCGCCGAAATCGTCGACCGCGACGAGAAAGCCCTGCGCGCGGAAGGCATGCGTCGCGCGGGAGATTTCCGCGACGTCGGTGCCGCCGGATTCCAGCACTTCGATCACGACGCGCTCCGGCGCGAGACCCGCTTCGCGCGTCGCCGCCGCGAGCCGCGCCGCGTAGCCCGGATCGGTGAAGGTCGCCGGATTGATGTTGATGAAGAGCCACTGCGCATCCGGCAGGAGCGGCGCCGCGTTGCGCAGGTGCGTGAGGTGGCTCATGCGGTCGAGCTCGGTCAGCTTGCCCGCGACGATTGCCCGCCCGAACAGATCGAACGGGCCGACGAGCGCGCCGCCGCCCGCATCGCCGCGCAGGAGCGCCTCGTAGCCGACCTCGCGCTGATGCGGCAGGCTGTAGATCGGCTGGAGATGCGTGCACAGCGTGATGCCGTCGACGATCCCCGTCTCTGCGCTCAACACGTTCCCGCGAAGGTGGCCGGCGTCGGCCGCGCGGTGCCCGGAGACGGCGGACGGGAAGCGCGCGCCGGCGGACGAACGCAGAGAGGAGCACACAGGTCGATGAACGGCACGGCAGTCACGCGTTTCGGAGGGGATGACCGCAATATCGGCCGGTTGTGAAGAAACTTGAGCGCGCAAGTCGTCTGTACATCGATACAGGTCTGGCGCTGCCCGGTTTGCCGCGGACGCACGCACGACCTATCTTTGTTGTTGCAGCGATATGATCCGCCTGCAACTTAAACCGGGCACGACTCGTCGAAAGTTGCAACACACCTTTGAGAGAGATAGATGGCGCAACAGAAAACCAATCCCAAACTCGAACAGGCGCTGACGCGCGGCGATCTCGCGATCCGCCAGGCCAACTCGAGCCGCGCCACGGCGGTGCTGCGCGCGCTCGGCAAGATGATCGTCGAGGCATCGGCGACGATCGGCGTCGAGGCGCATGTCGTCATTCACGATGGCGACAAGATTTACGATCCCGCCGACGGCGTATGGCCGCAGCAGTTGCTCATATCGCTCGATGGCCCGGTGGAGGACAACGATCCGGACGAGATTCGCACGGTGACGCTGCTTGCCGATACGCCGTCGACGGTTTTCCGCTGCGAGTGGCAACGCGCGGACGGCAATATCGGGCGGCAGGAAGGCAGGCCGCTTGCGATGGTCGCTTTCATTACCGACGTGGACATTCCCTGGCTCGACGACGACGACTGATTCTCTGATTCGCTTCGGCCGATTTCACACAGCCGACTCGAATATGTCATGCCAAAGGCGGGCGCCCCATTACGGGCGCCCGCTTTTCGTCGGGCATCCGCTCCGCCCGCGCAGCTCGCAACTACTACATTTTGCGTTCCGCCGGTTTCGCAGATTCTGCGAAACCGGCCCGTGAGCAAACGTTACCGTGTCCCTTTTTTTTCATGTTTTCCAGCGTTTACGCGATGCGCCGCAGCAGTTCTGCGAAGGCTATTCTTCCAAATGCCTCTCGCGTAAATGGTGGCTGCTCGCTCTCGTTTCTTTCACTCGTTTCCGGCACGCATATTCCTGTGTGACATATGCATATTTCGGTTTACGGCGGCTACGCGGCGATTGGCTCGTCGATTAGAAGCTTTCTTCCTCTTGTTTAGCCTGAAATTTGCTGAGAAACAGCGGCAAGCGCGCACCCCGTTATTTGACTTCGTGAGAGGCTCGATGCGCCGTGTGAGGAACCCACCAAAAGTCGTCCTTAACACGCGGCGTCTTTCCAATCGCCAAGAAAAAATGGGGTTTTACAAATGGAACGTCTGAACCTTGCCAACAACACCGCCGCCAACCAATCCGAAGTGGCGGTTCGCCCGGCTCTCACGGTTGTTCCCTCACTTCAGAAAACGGAGCGGATGCCGTTTACTATCCGTATCGTCCGTGACGATGCCGGATTGCAGAAAGCCGTATCGATCAGACGTTCGGCCTACGGGCGGCATCTGCCCGAATTTGCCGAAACGATGGCGATCGAGCCCTCCGACCGTGACCGCGGCACGGTCGTGCTACTGGCGGAATCCAAGCTGGATGGCGCGCCGCTCGGCACCATGCGCATCCAGACCAATGCCTGCGGGCCGCTCGCCGTCGAGCAGTCGGTCCGCCTGCCCGAGCATCTGGGGGCGAGCCGTCTCGCGGAAGCGACGCGTCTCGGCGTCGCGGGCGGGATGGTAGGGCGGGTGGTGAAAGTGGCGTTGTGCAAGGCCCTCTGGATGTTCTGCGAACTGCACGAGATCGATTACATGGTGATCACGGCGCGTTCGCCGCTGGATCGGGAGTATGAGGCGATGCTCTTCAAGGATGTTTTCGGCGTCAACGAGTTCCTGCCGATGTCGCACGTGGGCGGCCTGCCGCATCGCGTGCTGGCGAAGGACGTCGCCGCGGCGCGCCAGCGCTGGGAAGAAGCCCGTCATCCGCTCTTCAATTACATGGTGCACACGCATCATCCGGACATCGATTTGCATTCTGTAGATTTATCTTTTGAGTGGGAACCGGTACGATGCCCGGAGGCTCCATTAATGGCTTACGGCAGGTAAAGGCAGCACGTTTCCAGGAAGGTAATAGCGAAAAACCGGACCCCGGAGCGGTCCGGTTGGCCAAAAGCGGCGGCGCCTGGGGATCTTTTGCGGCTCCGCCGCCGCTTGCCCCGTCGCATCGGGGCGTGGGCGCACACGGGGGTTTTTCCAGGTATGGCGTCGGTTATTCCAGCTTCCTTATCGAGATTCAGACGCACGGGCTCGTGGATCGACGACGCGCTGTACGCGGTCGCGGTTTATGCCGTGCCGTTCCTGATTTTGCTCGGTACGCTCGCGACGCTTTATTTTCTGCCGCGCCAGTACGAAACGCGCGGCGCGGTTCCGCTCGCGTTGCGTGTCGTCGCCGATAAGGGCGATATCGCCGATCCCGCCGACGCGCTCGAAGCGCTGCGCGGCGCGGCGCCCGTTTCGCGCTACAGCACGCGTCTTTCCGAAAAGCCGATCTGGTTCAGTTTCACCACGCCCAGCATGAGTTCGGATTCGTCGACGGTCGTGGAATTGCCTTCGCGTCACGCGCAAACGCTTGCCTGCTGGAATGCGAGCACCCTCGCGCCGCTCGGCCGCGCGGATCGCGACAGCGTAAGCGGCGAGATGCGCGTGGTGAAGGCGGGCTTCTCCATTCAGGTCGGCCGGCTCAAGCAGTCTGAAAACATTCTCTGCCGCGGCACCTTTTCGGGCCCGGCGCAAATCAATGCCTTCGCGTGGGACTGGCCGGGCCTGCGCAATTCGGCGCTCGATTTTCAGGAGAGCTCGGGACTCATCGCCGGCGGTTTGCTGACGCTCGCGGTGTTCGTGTTCGTCACCGCGCTCATCAATCAGGAATGGACGTATGTGATTTTCGCGGTGTGGCTCGTCGGCAATCTGCGGCTGTGCGCAAACGCGATGGGCTGGGACATGCAATGGCTCGGCCGCCTGCTGCCGTCCGATTTCATGCAGCCGTTGCGGCAGTTCACTTTCGCGGCCTATTACCTGCTGACCGCCGCGCTCTTCCAGCAGCTCTTCCGCCGTGAATTGCGCGTGGTCGGCTATCGCTGGCTGCTGCGCGTGATCCAGTATGTCGGCATCGTGCTGCTCGCCGCGGCGCTCACGCTGCCGTATGCGTATTTCATCCCCACGCTGTGGATCATCGCGGGCTTCGGCATCTGCGTGCTGCTGTTCTTCCTTGCGCGGCTCGTCTGGATGGCGCGCTCGCGCACCGTGCTCTGGTACGTGGCGTCGCTCGGCGTCGTGCTGTTCGCCACCTTCTCCGAAGTGCTCGGCGCGGCCTTCGGGCTGAAGGTGCTGGTCGGCGGCGTCAACACGGTGATGGCCGCGCTCTCGTCGAGCATGATGGCCGCCTTTGCGATCGCCGAGCAGATGCGCGCCGAGCGCGACTTCCGCCGCCAGGCGCAGATGGAATTGCGCAACACCTACGAAGTCACGCCGATCGGCCTCTTCACGCTCGACCCGGATGGCCATTTCGTTCGTGCCAATCCCGCGTTGCGCGCCATGCTCGATCTGCAGAAGGCCGACTACAAGGCGCGTCACTGGAACGACTACTTCGAGGCGGGCGCGTGGGGCGCACTGCAGGCGCTGGCGTCGAAGGGCAGCGACGGCGAACTCGAGATGAGCGGCTCGGCCGAGCACGGCACCGGCGAGCGGCGTTATTTATTGAAGGCGATCCGCTCGAACGGATGGATCGAAGGCTCGCTGCAGGACACGACCGAGCGTTCCAAAGCCGTCGAGCGCCTGCGCTTTCTCGCGGAGCATGATCCGCTCACCGGCTCGCTGAACCGACGGGGCATCGAGAAGGCGATCTCCGCGCAGAGCGACGAGACACTGCCGTGGGCGTTGGCTTATGTCGACCTCGACCGCTTCAAGCTGGTCAACGATCTCTTCGGCCACCGCTGCGGCGACGAAGTGCTGCGTCAGGTCGCGGCGCGCACGCGGGCGCACTTCGCGCGCAGCTATCCGGTCGGGCGCATCGGCGGCGACGAGTTCGTCTGCGTGATGCACGATACGTCGATCGAGGACGCCATCGCGCAATGCCGCGAGCTCATCTCGATTCTGTCCGATGCGCCGTATCAGGTCGGCAATCGCGCGTTCCAGGTGAAGGCGTCGATCGGCCTCGTGGAATGCTCGCAGGGCGTGCGTGTGCAGGACGCGCTCTCGCATGCCGACCGCGCGTGCCGCGAGGCGAAGAAGGTCGCGCACACGCATCTCGTCACGTATCGCAAGGGCGCGGCTGCGTTCGAGGAGCGCGCGGAGGAGCTGAGGCTCGTCGAGACGCTCGGGCGCAATCGCCTGCCGCCGGGACTTTTCCTCGTGATGCAGCCGATCATGTCGCTCTCGGCGCCGACCGAATCACTCAATTTCGAAGTGCTGCTGCGCATGCGCGCACCCGACGGCGCCACGCTGCCCGCAGGCAAGGTGATCGTCGCGGCGGAGGAGTCGGGCAACATCGCGGCGATCGACCGCTGGGTCATCTCGACGCTGCTCGAATGGATCGAGGCGCATCAGCATCGGCTCGGCAACACGCAGTTCATCTGCGTGAACCTCTCGGGCGGCTCGCTCAACGACGAGCAGTTCATGGAGGACATCTTCGCGCTCTTCGCGCGCTACCAGTCGATCGTGCATTACCTCTGCCTTGAGATCACGGAGAGCGTGGCGCTGCACGATCTGGAGAACACGCAGCGCTTCATTGCGCGGGTGCACGACATGGGCGGCAAGATCGCGCTCGACGACTTCGGCGCGGGCTACACGTCGTTCAAGTATCTGAAGGCGCTGTCGGCCGATGCGCTCAAGATCGACGGCGAATTCGTGCGCTCGATGTGCGCGCATCCGGCGGATATCGCGATCGTCGAGGCGATCGTCGCGCTCGCGCGCAACCTCGGCATGCGCAGCGTGGCGGAATGGGTCGAGGACGTCGATACGCTGCGCGCGTTGCAGGAAATCGGCGTGGATTATGTGCAGGGCTTCCTGGTCGCGCGGCCGCAGGAAAGCTCGGCGATTCTGGCGGCGAGTTCCGCCGCGAGCTTCCTGAAGGACCCGGAAGTGGTGCGCTTCGTCGAATGCCTCTCGGAGCCCGCGCAGGCCACCGTATTCGACTACGAATGGCATGCGCGCGCGTCCGGCACGCACTGAGTGCAGGAAACGCTCAGGCCGTCTTCATCTCGCTCAATACCTTCGCCGCCGCGATGGGAATGCGCGTGTCGTCCCATTGCGCGAGCCACTGAATCTCCTTGCGCGTGAAGTAGCCGGGATGGTTGCGCAGCGCGAACTGCAGCGAATCCACGATGTGATCGCGAATGATCTGCGGCGCGTCGCTGTCGTTGACGATCGCGTGAAGGGCTTCCAGTGTGCTCATTTTTTTGAAGGACGAGAGTCGTTTGAATAAGGCTTCTCGCCGAACATAACCGACTAAAAATCGAAAAAAATATTGATGCCGGCGCCCGCGGCTTCGGCTTGCGCCAAACGCCTGCGGATACGCGCTTGATAAAATCACCCCGGACGCCTTTACTAAATAAAAATACTGGATTTAATCGAACGGGGACGAGCATATGAACGATGTCCGGCGTGCGCGCCTGGATCGCGAGGTTCGAGCCGATGTCTGAACGAACGGCGCGGCAAGCCTCGATGCACTCGGTCGGCTCGAATCAGCTCGGTATGCGCCAGTTCAACGAGCGCATCGTCCTGCAGGCGATCCGGCTGCACGGCGCGCTGCCCAAGGCCGAAGTCGCGCGCCTGACGCGCCTGTCGATGCAGACGGTCTCGCTGATCGTCGATCATCTGATCGAGGACGGGCTGCTCGCGAAGGAGCCGCGCACGCGCGTGCGCGGGCGCATCGGCCAGCCGTCGGTGCCGATATCGCTGCGCGCGGACGGCGCGTTTTCCATCGGCGTGAAAGTGGGGCGGCGCAGTCTCGACGTGCTGTCGATGGACTTCGTCGGCACCGTGCGCGCGCGCGAGACGCTGGAGTATCCGTACCCCGATCCGCGTACGCTCTTTCCCGCGCTGGAGGAGCGGCTCGCGCGCGTCACCGCGGCGCTCGGCGACAACGCGCGGAAGATCGCGGGCATCGGCGTGGCGGCGCCGCTGTGGCTCGGCGGCTGGCGCGACTTCTTCGACACGCCGCCCGATGCGCTGGCCGCCTGGAACGACATCGACATTCGCGAGCGGATTCAGGCGCTGACCGCGCTGCCTGTCGAGTTCGCCAAGGACACCACGGCCGCATGCGCCGCCGAGCTCGTGATGGGCGAGGGGCGCGCGCTGCGCAACTTTCTGTATGTGTTCATCGGGACGTTCATCGGCGGCGGTCTGGTGATCGATGGCCGGCTGCACGCGGGTCCGGGCGGGAATGCGGGCGCGATCGGTTCGCTGCCGCTCGCCAGCGGCGGCAACGGCAAGCGGCCGGGGCAATTGCTCAACACGGCGTCGGTGTACGTGCTGGAGAAGGCGTTTGCCGCGGCGGGCGCGCCGGCCGCCGCGGCGCACGACGGGCGCGCGTGCTCGCCGGAATTGCGTCCGCTAGCGGAGGCGTGGATGCGCGAGACCTGTCCCGCGATTGCGACGGGCATTGCGTCGTCGGCCGCGTTGCTCGATCTGGAAGCGGTGGTGATCGACGGGGAGATCGACCGGACCTTGCTGCGCGAAGTGATCCGCAGAACCGATGACGCGCTCGCCGGCTTCGACTGGCAGGGCATGACGCGCCCGCGCCTCGTCGAAGGGCAGATCGGCCCCGACGCCCGCGCGATGGGCGGTGCGATTCTGCCGCTCTATGCGCACTTCGCGCCGAAGCACGAGCTTTTTCTGAAGCCTCTTGAAGCCTGAGGACGGCGGCGCGCAACACGCGCCGCGCCGGGTCCTAGTCCAGCGACAGCCGCACGGCGAACCCCAGCAACGCCGCTGAGAACGTCCAGCGCTGAACCGTCTGCGCTTTCGGGTGACGCCTGAGCCAGCCCGAGATGCGCACCGCACCGGCGGCCAGCGTGAGGTCGAACATGATGCCGACCGCCACCAGCACCACGCCCAGTTCCAGGACCTGCGACCATACGGGGCCGGCCTCCGGACGCACGAACTGCGGCAGCAGCACGGAGCAGAAGAGCAGCGCCTTCGGATTGAGGATGCTGCTCAGGATGCCTTTCGCGCAGGCGGCGCGCAGTGTGGAGGCGGCGGCCTGTCCGGGCGCCGCGTCGAGCCCGAACGCCGGTGATCGGAAAATCTGAATCGCGACGTACGCGAGATACAAGCCGCCTACGATGCGCACGCCGTCATAGAGCCACGGCGCGCTGCGCAACAATGCCGCGACGCCGAGCGCCGAAAGCGTCACGTGCGCCGCGCGCGCGGTGGCGAGTCCGGCGGCCACGGCGAGGCCATGCCGCAGGCCGCGCGTGGCGCTCGTCTGAAGCACGAGCGCCATGTCCGGTCCCGGCAGCGCATAGACGACGGCGAGCGCGCCGATGAAAACCCAAAGCAAGTGTGCCGAGACCATGAAATATGCTCCTTGTTCGAAGGCCGTATCGTGCCACTTCGGATGGGGCGCTTTCTGGCCTTTTGCATCGCACTCGCTTTGAACGATGCAGCTTTCCTCTAGAATCTACGAAAATCAAAGAGGAAAACGCCATGACCGCACTCGACCGTATCGACCGCGCCATGCTCGCCGCGATCCAGCAGGACGGACGCCTGCCCGTCGCGAAACTCGCCGAGCGCGTCGGCCTGAGCGAGACGCCCTGCGCGCGCAGGCTCAAGCGGCTGGAAAGCGACGGCTATATCGACGGCTATCGCGCGATCCTGTCGCGCAAGGCGCTCGAACTGGGCGTGGTCGCGTTCGCGCAAGTGCGCTTCAGCGTTCACGACCGCGCGCTGTCCGACCGCTTCGAACGCGAGATTCAGGGCATCGAGCGCATCGTGTCGTGTCACAACATTTCCGGCACGGCGGATTATCTGCTGCAGATCGTCGCGCGCGATCTCGATGAATATGGCGTCTTCATGCGCGACGTGCTGCGCACCTTGCCCGGCGTGACGGCCGTCGAGTCGATGCTCTCGCTCCGGGAAGTCAAACGCGATGGCGGATTGCCGCTTCGGTGATGCGCATTGTCTATACAAGAATGGGTGTTAGACCGCACTGCGCCGCCTCGAAGCCTCGGGAATTCCCTAATACAACCAAAGTTGTATATACAAGATGATGGGATCAATTCGACGCGGGTCGTCGCCCGCGCTCGTTCTCCCTCTCATTTCTTGATACGCAGGAGCCATCCGTGACCTCATCCTCCCGTTTCCGCGATACCGAGATCCGCGCGCCGCGTGGCGTCGAACTCAACGCCAAAAGCTGGCTCACCGAAGCGCCGCTGCGCATGCTGATGAACAATCTCGATCCCGAGGTGGCCGAGAATCCGAATGAACTCGTGGTCTACGGCGGCATCGGGCGGGCGGCGCGCGACTGGGCGTGCTACGACAAGATCGTCGAGACGCTGAAGCGCCTCGAAGCGGACGAGACGCTGCTCGTCCAGTCGGGCAAGCCGGTCGGCGTGTTCAGGACCCACGAGAACGCGCCGCGCGTGCTGATCGCCAATTCGAACCTCGTGCCGCACTGGGCGACCTGGGAGCATTTCAACGAACTCGACGCGAAGGGCCTCGCGATGTACGGCCAGATGACGGCCGGCAGCTGGATCTACATCGGCAGCCAGGGCATCGTGCAGGGCACGTACGAGACCTTCGTCGAAGCGGGAAGGCAGCACTATGGCGGCGATCTGAAAGGCCGCTGGGTGCTGACCGCCGGGCTCGGCGGCATGGGCGGCGCGCAGCCGCTCGCGGCGACGCTCGCGGGCGCGTGCTCGCTGAACATCGAGTGTCAGCAGAGCCGCATCGATTTCCGTCTGAAAACGCGTTACGTCGACGAACAGGCAACCGATCTCGACGACGCCCTCGCGCGCATCCGGCGTTACACGTCCGAAGGCCGCGCGATCTCGATCGCGCTGTGCGCGAACGCGGCGGACGTGCTGCCCGAACTCGTGCGTCGCGGCGTACGCCCGGACTTCGTGACCGACCAGACGAGCGCGCATGATCCGCTCAACGGCTATCTGCCGAAGGGCTGGAGCTGGGCGCAATACCGCGATCGTGCGCAGAGCGATCCGGCGGCCACGGTGAAAGCGGCGAAGCAGTCGATGGCGGAACACGTGCGCGCGATGCTCGCGTTTCGCGAACAGGGCGTGCCCACCTTCGACTACGGCAACAACATCCGCCAGATGGCCAAGGAAGAGGGCGTCGAGAACGCGTTCGATTTCCCGGGCTTCGTGCCGGCGTATATCCGGCCGCTCTTCTGCCGTGGCGTCGGTCCGTTCCGCTGGGCGGCGCTCTCGGGTAATCCGGAGGACATCTACAAGACCGACGCGAAGGTGAAGGAGCTCATCCCGGATGATGCGCATCTGCATCGCTGGCTCGACATGGCGCGCGAGCGCATCAGTTTTCAGGGGCTGCCGGCGCGCATCTGCTGGGTGGGACTCGGACAGCGCGCGAAGCTCGGCCTCGCGTTCAACGAGATGGTGCGCAACGGCGAGCTGTCGGCGCCGGTCGTGATCGGCCGCGATCATCTCGATTCAGGTTCGGTCGCGAGCCCGAATCGCGAAACGGAAGCGATGCGGGACGGCTCGGACGCCGTGTCCGACTGGCCGCTGCTCAACGCGCTCCTGAACACGGCGAGCGGCGCGACGTGGGTGTCCATCCACCACGGCGGCGGCGTCGGCATGGGCTTCTCGCAGCATGCGGGCGTCGTGATCGTCTGCGACGGCAGCCGTGAAGCCGACGAACGCATCGCGCGCGTCCTGCACAACGATCCGGCGACCGGCGTCATGCGTCACGCCGATGCGGGCTACGACATCGCGATCGAATGCGCGCGCGAGCAGGGTCTCGATCTGCCGATGATCGAAGGCGCCAACGGCCAACGATGAGCAAACGATGAAAAAGCTCTGGCAACGCTGTCACGCCGCGACAATGGCGCGCGGCGAGTACTCGATTATCCAGGACGCGGCGATTCTGACGGACGGCGCGCGCATCGAATGGATCGGGCCACGCGAAGCGGCGCCGGATATCGGCGAATGCGAGCGTGTCGATCTCGAAGGCGCGTGGGTGACGCCGGGGCTGATCGACTGCCATACGCATCTCGTGTTCGGCGGCGATCGCAGCGCCGAGTTCGAAGAGCGGCTTCAGGGCGTGAGCTATGCCGATATCGCGGCGCGCGGCGGCGGCATCGCGAGCACCGTGCGCGCGACGCGCGAAGCCAGCGAAGACGCGTTGTTCGAGACAGCGAAGTCACGCGCCCTCGGCCTGATGCGCGAGGGCGTGACCGCGCTCGAAGTGAAGTCCGGTTACGGGCTCGATCTCGAAAACGAGCGCAAGATGCTCGCCGTCGCGAGGCGTCTCGCCGATGCGCTGCCGCTCACCGTGCGCGCGACCTGCCTCGCGGCGCACGCCTTGCCGCCGGAGTACGCGAATCGCGCGGACGACTACATCGCATACGTCTGCGATGAAATGCTGCCGGCCCTCGTGGCCGACGGTCTCGTCGATGCCGTCGATGCGTTCTGCGAGCACATCGCTTTCTCTACGCAGCAGGTCGAGCGCGTGTTTCGCCGCGCGCATGAGCTGGGCGTGCCCGTCAAGCTGCATGCGGAGCAACTGTCGTCGTTGCACGGATCATCGCTGGCGGCGCGCTATCAGGCATTGTCGGCCGATCATCTCGAATACATGACCGAAGAAGACGCGATCGCGATGGCGCGGTCGGGCACGGTCGCCGTCCTCTTGCCCGGCGCGTTCTACATGTTGCGCGAGACGCAATCGCCGCCGGTCGATGCGCTGCGGCGGCACCGAGTGCCGATCGCGCTTGCAAGCGATCTCAACCCCGGCACGTCGCCGGCGCTTTCCCTGCGCCTGATGCTGAACATGGGCTGCACGCTGTTTCGAATGACGCCCGAGGAAGCGCTGGCCAGCGTGACCGTTCATGCGGCGCGGGCGCTCGGTCTCGACGCGACGCATGGCTCGCTCGAAGCCGGCAAGGTTGCCGATTTCGTCGCCTGGCGCATCGGCAGGCCGGCGGAGCTCGCGTACTGGCTGGGCGGCGCGCTGGCCAATCGCGTCGTGCGCGGCGGCGAGGAGATCGATTTCGATCGCATCGCCCAATGAAAAGACGCCTCGTCCGAACCGGACGAGGCGTCTGTCAAAGCCGAAAAAATGCAACGTTTCGGCGCGGCGTTACGAACTGCGCTTGCGGATCATGCCCCAGACGACGAGAAGAATGATCGCGCCGATCACCGAGGCGATCCACCCGGCCGGCTGCCCGGGCTGATACCAGCCAAGCGCCCGGCCGACGTAACCCGCGATCAGCGATCCGGCGATGCCGAGCACGATGGTCATGATCCAGCCCATGCTGTCGTCGCCCGGCTTGATAGCGCGCGCGATGAGACCGACGACGAGTCCGACGATCAAAGTACCGATGAATGCAAGCATGCGGTTGCTCCTTGACAGAGTTTTACTGCTTTTAGACGGCGTTACCGATTGATTCCGGGTGCATCCCGGTACATTCAAAGTATCACGGCGCAATGGGTTTGGGTATGACATGCGCCTGCCCGACAAGCGGGACTGGCCATTCGGCCAGCGCTTGAAGCACGAACGGTGCCGCGTGCATGCGTCAAGGTAAAATTCATGGCATTGCCTCACTGCATGCCTGCACCGCAACGATATGACCGACTCCGATTTCGCTTCCACCGATGACGCCATCCATGAAGACCGCCTCTGGCGCGACGACGGCTGGACCGCCCGCGTGATCAAGAACGAGGACGACGACGGCTGGGCCGTCGAGATGATTCAGGCGGGCGAGTCCGAGCCCGCGCTCGTCGGCCCGTGGACCATGGGCCGCGACAAGAAGAACCCGAAGCCGCTCGATGCCGCCGCGTTTCGCACGCTGGTCAAGACAGCCTCGGAGGTCTTGCGCCGCCATGAGCAGCAGCGTCACGCGATGCTGCACAAGAACATCACCATCGACGTGAACGGCGAGGAGATCACGGTCGCACTGGAAATCGTTCCCGACGAGGACGACCCGTACGCCAACCTCAAGGCCTTCGATACATTCGGCACGCAACTGGCCCACGTGCGTGTCTCGCCCGCGTTCAAGCTCAACAAGGCGAGCGCGGAGCGCTGGGCCGAGAACGAGTTCGCCAAGCCGAACTGATCGAGCCGATTGCGCCGGGAAAACGCGCGCAGATGAAAAACGCCGTCGCGTATTGGCGCGACGGCGTGATGAAAAGATAGCGAGAGTCGAACCGGCTTTCAGTGCTTCGCGACGACGAATTCGATCCGGCGATTCGCGAAGCGTCCGCTCGCGGTCTCGTTGTCGGCGACAGGATTCGCGTCGCCGTAGCCCGCGGCCGTGAGCGACTGAGGCGGCACGCCGGCTCGCACCAGGAATCCGCGGACGGCCTGCGCACGTTCTTTCGACACTTCCAGCTTCGCCGGCGCCGTGCCTTGCGAATCCGAATAGCCCGCGACTTCGAGACTCACCATCGATCCCTTCGCTGCGCAAGACTTGAGCAATTGAGCCGTCTCGCCGAGGGTCGCGTAGGCGCCTTCCGGCACCTGTGCGCTCGAGCGCGGGAAATTGATGACCTGCAGGTCGAGAACCTTGGTTAGCTTGTCGCCGGAGCAAGGGGTGTCGGTCGCGAGCAGGGTCTTCATCGCTTCGCGAAACGACTGCGTCGCGTGGGCGACCGCACTGTCCACGTCGAAGGACGAAACCTGGAACAGGCCGCCGAGCGAGCCTTTCAGACGATCGATCCAGCCCAGCCTGGCGTCGGCAGCCGTGCCGCTCAGCTCCACTTTCGAGCCGCTGAGCTTCGCTTCCGCGCCGGGCACGGCCATGAGCGGAGTGAAGTCCTTCAGGCGCGCGAGCCAGGTCGCAGGACGCGTTTCACGAATGACCGAAACGTTCGCCGTATAGCCCTTTCCGAAGCGCAGGCTCAGGGCATCGAGCAATTGCGTTTTTTCCGCCTCGGTGCCGACCGTGGCCTGGATCTTCGGGACGCCTGCCTGATTGACGTTGAATGCCAGCTGCGCGTCTTTCCAGTCGGCGGTCGATGCCGCCGGCGCGGAAGCAGGCTGGGCCGCTGCAGTCACGTCCGACGCAGGCGCGGCTGCCGACGCGGGCGCCGGCGCGGCGTCCGCGGGTTGCGCATCCAGCGGCGCTGCCGACGACGCCGGCTGTGCCGCCCTCTCGACCGGCTGCGTCGCTGGAGCCGCGCTGAGATTGATCGTCCCGCCTTGCGTGAAGCCGCGATAGTAGACCGCCGCCAGTACCGCGGCCAGCAGCGCGAACAGCAGCCAGACCCATTTGTTCGAACGCTTAGGCGCCGGCTTGCGTGCGGGCGGCCGCAGGGTGGGAGCAGACGGCTGCGCGGTCCTGGCCGCGGGTGCGGCTTGCACGGCGGTTTTCGCGACGGGTTCGGGGGCGACTGCAGCCGCGCCGTCGCTGACGTCGCGATCCGCCAGAACGGATGCGACGGCGTCGAGACGCGTGGTGATGCAACTGGTGAAGCCTTCCGTGTTGCCGACACCAATGGACGACGCGACCGCGTTCGACATCGACGCATTGATCTCGAAAACCTGATCGCGCAACAGCCTGGGCAGTTGCGGCGCGCTCCATTGCGCGAGCAGGAAGTGACGCTTCATGATGCCGAAGAGCAGGGCGGCGACGATGCCGGCGAGCGCCGAGGTGGCTTGCGTCGGCACGCCGGTTTCGGCGGAAACGGTGTCGGTCAGCGCATCGATTCGCCGGCCCGTCGCGAGCGCGGCAAGCGCATGACCGCTGGATTCGAGCTGCTTGAGGCCGCCGGTCGTGGCGATCAGACGGGAAAACTGATCGACGATGTGCGCGTCGGTCTCCGGCTGCATGACGACGGAATACACCGACTGCGAACCTGGGGCGAGCGTCGCCCGTTCCATGAGCGAAGCCACGAGTCCGGGCACGATGCGCGCGGCCACCTGGCGGATGATCTGCGCGGAAATGCCGAACTGTTGCGACAGCTGTTCCGCGATGTTTTCCGAGACTGCGGAATTGACCGCCTGGACCAGATTGATGCTCATCGACTGACTTTCCTTTCTACATGAACGCTTAAAGCGAGCGCAAGCGCGCAGCGCATTCTATATGCGCAGTTATCCTAAAAAGGAGCGTGCAAACTTATTGACGAAAACGGTGCGTCGGTGCGACTCGATCGAGGTTTTCAGCGTGCGCGCGGCCCGATATCGGCGAAGAACTTGATGATTCGCTTGATGGCGATGCCGAGCCAGGACGGCTCCGCGGGCGCGTTTTCGTGGTTTTTCACGGTCAGCGCGACGAGCGACAACAGGGAGTGAGAGCGAATCAGCGCGCGGTAGGATGCGTCGAGTGGCGATGTCCACGCACACGAGCGGCAGTCATGCTTCGGGCACGTATTGCAGGGAGGTTGATCGCGATTCATGGCAGAGTCCTTATCGAGTATCCGCACATGATGTCCGATGCGGTATCGTTAGGCGATCAGACGCTTCCGATTGAAGTCTTAATTTTGCTTTCGAAATTAAGACAAAATCACTTGATCCACGAAATATCCATCCACCGAGGGAGACGGCGATGCACTATCTGTTGGTCTACGAACTTTGTCCGGATTATCTGGAGCGCCGCGGGCAGTTTCGCGACGCGCATCTCACGCTGGCCTGGGCGGCGGTCGAGCGGGGTGAGATCATATTGGCGGGCGCGCTCGACGCACCCGTCGATCGCGCGATGCTGCTGTTTCACAGCGATTCGCCCGCCGTCGCGGAAGCGTTCGCGAAGAACGATCCTTACGTGACGAACGGGCTGGTCGAGCGTTGGGAAGTGCGCAAATGGAACACGGTCGTGGGCGCGAACGCGGCCACGCCCGTGCGTTAGATCACGCGTCGGCGGTTTCCTCCTCGGGCCGGTCCCGGCGCGCGGGGCCGCGACGCCGGGCCGCGCGATAAAGGCTCGTGAGCGTGTCGTCGATTTGCTGCGACCGCTCGAAGAGCGCCGCCAGCCAGTCGACGAACACCGACACGCGCGGCGTCGCCTGCCGGCTCTTCAGGAACGCCACCGACACCTTGAGCGGCGGCGATTTCCACTGCGGCAGCACCTCGAGCAGCTGCCCGGAGCGCAGATAAGGCTGCGCCGCGACGCGCAACGGCTGGATCAGCCCGAGCCCTTCGAGGCCGCACGCCAGGTACGCGTGCTCGTCGGCGACCTGCACGAAGCCGCGCATCTTCATCGTGACGGGCTCGCCGTCGACGTCGAAATCGAAGTCGGCGGGGCGGCCGCTTTTCTCGGAGACGCAATTCACCGCGACGTGCTGTGCAAGCTCGTCGAGCGTCTCGGGGAGGCCGTGCTTCTCCAGATACGCGGGGCTCGCGCACGTCACCTGCTCGAGCATACCGAGCCGGCGCGCGATCAGGCCGGAGTCGGGCAATTCGCCGAGCTGCACGCTGCAGTCGACGCCCGCGCCGACGAGATCGACATTGCGGTTGCCGATGCCGATCGACAGCTCGATCTGCGGATAGCGCGCATGAAACTCCGGCAGCGCGGGCACGACGATCGAGGTCGCGACGGTATCGGGCATTTCGACGCGCAGCCGTCCGCGCAGGCGCTCCTCACCCGCGCCGAAACCGGATTCCAGCTCGTCGATATCGGCGAGGATCTGCGCGCAGCGCTCGTAATAGGCCGCGCCGTCGACGGTGAGATTCAGGCGCCGTGTCGTGCGTGCGAGCAATTGCACGCCGACCAGCGCTTCGAGTTGTTGCACGGTCGTCGAAACGCTCGCGCGCGGCATGCCGAGCGACTCGGCCGCGCGCGTGAAACTGTTCGTATCGACGACACGCGTAAAGACACGCATGGCATGGACGCGATCGATCACGTTGAGTTTTCCTTTTATGACGATTGGATGGCGATGCGCGAGAAAAAGCGACTCCACCGCGGCTATGAAGCTGCGGAAAACAGGCGCATCGGCGATGTTTAAATCGTACGGACGGAAGGCGTCAACGTGAATACACAAAACTGGAGGATTCTTGCCTGATTCTTTTTGACAGCGGGAATCCGGCAAGTCAGAGCATCGGCATTTCGCCGCGCAGACGGCCCGCGACGCCGGCGAAGTCCGTGCCCGATGGCGCCTGATAGAGCCGCAATCCCATCTCCGGAAGTATCGACAGCAGATGGTCGAATACGTCGCCCTGAATGCGTTCGTATTGCGTCCACGCGGTCGTCGCGGTGAAGCAATAGATTTCGATCGGAATGCCTTGCGACTCGGGCTCCATCATGCGGACCATGATCGCCATGTCCTGGCGGATTTCCGGATGCCGCTGAAGATAGGCGAGCCCATACGCGCGGAACGTGCCGATATTCGTGAGCCGCCGCCGGTTCGCGGGTTCGTTCGCCAGTTCGCCGAGATTGCGGTTCGCCTGCTCGACTTCGGTCTGCTTCTGCTCCAGATATTCGTGCAGCAGGCGAAAGCGCATCAGGCGCGCGGTTTCTTCTTCGGAGAGAAAACGCACGCATTGCGCGTCGATGCGCAAGGTGCGCTTGATGCGCCGCCCGCCCGATTCGAACATGTGCCGATAGTTGCGGTAGCTCTCGGAGAAGAGCTTGTAGGTCGGCACGGTCGTCACGGTGTTGTCCCAGTTCTGCACCTTGACCGTGTGCAGCGCGATGTCCTTCACGAAGCCGTCGGCGGCGGCCTGCGGCATTTCGATCCAGTCGCCGATGCGCAGCATGTCGTTCGACGTCAGCTGCGTGCTCGCGACAAGCGACAGCAACGTGTCTTTGAACACGAGCAGCAGCACGGCTGACAGCGCGCCCAGGCCGGAGAGCATCCAGAGCGGCGAGCGGTCGATCAGGATCGAGAGCACGAGCACGCCGCACACGAGCGCGAGCGCGAGCTTGCCGATCTGGATATAGCCCTTGATCGAGCGAGTCTGCGCTTCCTTGCTTTCGGCATAGACTTCCTGCCACGCCGACAGCGCGCTGCCCGCGGCGAGAAATGCGCAGATCCACGCGCCGCCGTGCGCGACGCGCCCGATGACCGTCGCCCAGTGGCCGACGCGCGGCACCTCGTCGATGCCGAGCGCGACGGTGGCGAAGGGCACCGCATACCACAGCCGGTGATAGGCGCGATGCCGGATGAACGCGCGGTCCCACTTCGCGTGTCCGGCCAGCACGAGCAGGCGGTGCGCGAGGTGCAGCACGATGCGCGCGACGACCCATTGCAGAAACAGCGCGATCAACGCGAGCGCGACGAAACCCGCGAGCATTTGCGCCCACGGATGCGCGGCGAGTTGTTGCGGCAGCGGATCGGGAAGAAAGTCGAAATTCATACTTTTTGTTCAGGGTGAAGAAGGCGCGCGCGTGCGCGCTTGCAGAGCCGTGCGCCCAGTATTGTGCATGAACGTGCGCGTCCGATGCATCGAATGCGGCGGACGCGCGGGTCTTATCGGAAACCCCGAGTCGGATGAAAATGAATTTTTTTTGGCGGCGTTTTCGAGTAAATATAGTTTCATCGCCGCTATCGCAACTAAGGTTCCGCGCATTCCATGTCCCGTTCCCTGCCGGTTCGTGCACCGGCGAAAGCCGACGATCTGATCGCTGCGCGCATCGCCGCGGCCATGCCGACGCTCACGCCGATCCATCGGCGCATGGGTGCGTTCGTGCTGGCGAATCTGTTCCGCTCGGCGACGATGCGCATCGACGAACTGGCGGGCGCGGTGGGCGCGTCGGTCGCCACCGCGAACCGCTTCGCGCGTGCACTCGGCTTTTCCGGCTATCCGGCGTTCCGCGAGGCGCTCGTGCGCGGCTTCGAGGCGACCATCGCGCCGGTCGAGCGCCTGCGCACCGCGCTCGAGTCGCCTGCGAGCGGGGCCGAAGTGTTCGATGCGTCGCTCGCGCAGGCGGCGGCGAATCTTCGTCTTGCCCAGACATCCGTGGATGGCGCGAAGGCCCAGGCGATCGTCGAGACGATCCTGGCCGCGCCGCGCGTCTTCGTGATCGGCTACGGCGCGAGCGCGTTTCTCGCGGGACTGATGGAGCACGGGCTCACGCCGTATTGCGCGAACGTGCAGTCGCTCGCGTTGACGGGCGGTCCGTCGCACGCGGCGCGGCGGCTTTTCACGGCGTCGCGCGGGGATGTGCTGATCGCGATCGCGTTCCCGCGCTATGTCGGCGACACCATCACGCTCGCGCGGCTCGCGCGCGAACACGGGCTGCGCGTCGTCGCGCTCACCGACAGCGCCGCGTCGCCGCTCGCGCAGGTGGCGGAGCTCGTGCTGACGATCCGCGCCGAGCGGCGGCTCGCGGCGAATTGCGATACGGCGGTGCTCGCCGTCATCGAGGCATTGTGCGATGCGGTCGCGCACCGGGCGAAACGCCCGGTCGAGGCGGCATCCGGATTGACCGAGTTCGTCCTGCCCTGGCTCGTCGCGCCGTCGATGCTGAACGGCGCGAAAGCGAAGCAGCACACGCCGGCGCCGCGCCGCCACACGACGAAAAGACAAACCCACACGGAGCCGCGCGAGTCATGAACGCCACACCAGTCATTGCCATTCACGGCGGCGCCGGCACGATCCTGCGCAGCGCGATGAACACCGAGATGGAAGCGCGCTATCACGCGGCGCTCGCGGACATCCTGCGCGCGGGCGAGCGCGTTCTCGCCGAGGGCGGCAGCGCGCTCGACGCCGTCACCGAAGCGGTGCGCCTGCTCGAGGACTGTCCGCTCTTCAACGCGGGCCACGGCGCCGTCTTCACGGCGGCGGGCACGCACGAGCTCGACGCATCCGTCATGGACGGCGCGACGCTCGAAGCCGGCTCGATCAGCTGCGTGACGCGCGTGAAGAATCCGGTGCTCGCCGCGCGCCGCGTGCTCGACGTGAGCGAGCACGTGATGTTCACCGGGGCGGGCGCGGAAGCGTTCGCGCAGGCGCAGGGGCTGGAACTGGTCGATCCGTCGTACTTCCGCACCGAGGCGCGCTATCAGCAATGGCTCAAGGCGCGCGGCACGTCGGGCACGATGCTCGATCACGACGCGGCGACCTTCGCGTTCTCGAACGCGCCGGCGGAGGACGATCCGATCGATCCCACGAAGAAGTTCGGCACGGTCGGCGCGGTCGCGCTCGATGCGCATGGCCATCTGGCCGCGGCCACGTCGACGGGCGGCATCACCAACAAGCAGGCGGGCCGCGTCGGCGATGCGCCGCTGATCGGCGCGGGCTGCTACGCGAACGACGCCACCTGCGCGGTCTCGACCACCGGCACCGGCGAGATGTTCATCCGCATGCTCGCGGCCTACGACGTCTCGGCGCAGATGGAGTATCGCGGCGTGTCGCTGGACGATGCGGCGAGCGACGTCGTGAGGAACAAGCTGCCGCGCATCGACGGGCGCGGCGGCCTCGTCGCCGTCGATGCGAAGGGCAACGTCGCGCTGCCCTTCAACACGGAAGGCATGTATCGCGGCTTTGCGCGCGTGGGCGAGCCGCCCGTTACGGCGATCTATCGATGATGAACGCGCCTTCGACACCTCCGGATTCCCGCGTCATCGACGTGCGCGATCTGTCGGTCTCGTTCCGCTCGCGCTCGCGCACCGTCGAAGCCGTGCACGGCATCTCGTTTTCCGTGGATCGCGGCGAGACGCTCGCGATCGTCGGCGAATCCGGCTCGGGCAAGTCGGTCACGTCGCTCGCGCTGATGCGGCTGGTCGAGCACGGCGGCGGGCAGATCGTCTCGGGCAGCATCGCGTTCAGGCGGCGCAACGGGAAGATGCTCGATCTGGCGAAAGCATCGTCGGCGACGATGCGCAGCGTGCGCGGCGCGGACATCGCGATGATCTTCCAGGAACCGATGACATCGCTCAATCCGGTCTTCACGGTCGGCGACCAGATCGCGGAAGCGATCGCACTGCATCAGGGCAAGAGCCGCTCCGAGGCCCGCGCCGAAGCGTTGCGCCTGCTCGATCTCGTGCGCATTCCGGAATCGCGCCGCGTGTTCTCGCGCTATCCGCATCAGCTGTCGGGCGGCATGCGCCAGCGCGTGATGATCGCCATGGCGCTCTCGTGCAAGCCCGCGCTCCTGATCGCGGACGAGCCGACCACCGCGCTCGACGTCACCATCCAGGCGCAGATCCTGCAACTCGTGCGCGGCCTGCAGGACGAGATGAACATGGGCGTCATCTTCATCACGCACGACATGGGCGTGGTCGCGGAAGTCGCCGACCGCGTGCTCGTGATGTATCGCGGCGAGAAAGTGGAGGAAGCGCAATCGGACGCGCTGTTCCATGCGCCGCAGCATCCGTACACGAAGGCGCTGCTCGCCGCCGTGCCGACGCTCGGCGCGATGCGCGGCACCGATCGCCCCGCGAAATTCCCGATTCTCGAAGTGGAACCCGTGGAGATCGCGCCGGACGATGCGAGCGCGTTGCGCCCGTCGGAGGCGGTCGAGCGGGAGACGCAGCCCGCCGTCGACGAAACCGTCAAGCCGATCTTGCGCGTGCGCGATCTCGTCACGCGCTTTCCGGTCAAGAGCGGCTTGTTCGGCCGCACGACGGCCGCCGTGCATGCGGTCGAGCGCGTGAGCTTCGACCTGCGCCCGGGCGAGACGCTCGCACTCGTCGGCGAATCGGGCTGCGGCAAGTCGACGACGGGACGCTCGCTGCTCAGGCTCGTCGAGCGCCAGAGCGGCACCATCGAATTCGACGGGCGCGACATCAGCAAGCTCGAAGGCCACGAGCTTCAGTCCCTGCGCCGCAATATCCAGTTCATCTTTCAGGACCCGTTCGCGTCGCTCAATCCGCGCCTGACGGTCGGCTTCTCGGTCATGGAGCCGCTGCTCGTGCACGGCGTCGCGAGCGGCCGGCAGGCGCAGGCGCGCGTCGACTGGCTGCTGGAGAAAGTCGGCTTGCCGCCGGAGGCCGCGCAGCGTTATCCGCACGAGTTCTCGGGCGGCCAGAGGCAGCGCATCGCGATCGCGCGGGCGCTCGCGCTGAATCCGAAAGTCGTGATCGCCGACGAATCCGTCTCCGCGCTCGATGTCTCCGTGCGCGCGCAGATCGTCAATCTGATGCTCGACCTGCAGCGCGAACTGGGCGTGGCGTATCTCTTCATCTCGCACGACATGGCCGTGGTCGAGCGCGTGAGCCATCGCGTGGCGGTGATGTATCTCGGGCAGATCGTCGAGATCGGGCCGCGCGCCGCCGTGTTCGAGGCGCCGCGTCATCCATACACGAGAAAGCTGATGAGCGCGGTGCCGGTCGCCGATCCATCCCGCCGGCACGCAAAGCGCATGCTCGCCGCCGACGAGATTCCGAGCCCGATCCGCAGCCTCGGCGACGAGCCGATCGTCGCGAAGCTCGTCGCGGTGGGACCGGATCATTACGTCGCCGAGCATCATGTCGGCGGCGCGTACTAGAAGCACTTCCACTTGAAGCGAAGCGAACCATAACGTCAAGCCAAGGAGTCCAACGATGCCGTCCTCTCGTCCTTTCCAGTTGCGCGCGCTGATCGCAGCGGGCGCATTCGCGACGCTCGCCGCGCTCGGTCCCGTCACGTCGGCGCATGCGCAAAGCACCGCCGTGATGGCCGTCGCCTCGACCTTCACGACGATGGATCCGTACGACGCCAACGATACGCTCTCGCAGGCCGTCGCCAAGTCGTTCTATGAAGGCCTGTTCGGCTTCGACAAGGACATGAAGATCCGCAACGTGCTCGCGACGAGCTACGAGGCGAGCCCCGACGCGAAGGTCTATACGATCCATCTGCGCCAGGGCGTGAAGTTCCAGGACGGCACCGACTTCAACGCGGACGCCGTGAAGGCCGTGTTCGACCGCGTCACCGATCCGGCGAACAAGCTCAAGCGCTACAACCTCTTCAACAAGATCGAGAAGACGGAGGTGGTCGATCCCTACACGGTGAAGATCACGCTGAAGATTCCGTTCTCGGCGTTCATCAACGTGCTGGCGCATCCATCGGCGGTGATGATCTCGCCGACCGCGCTCAAGAAGTACGGCAAGGACATCGCGTTTCATCCGGTCGGCACGGGCCCGTTCGAGTTCGTCGAATGGAAGCAGACCGACGACCTGAAGGTGAAGAAGTTCGCGGGCTACTGGCAGAAGGGCTTGCCGAAGATCGACATGATCGACTGGAAGCCGGTGGTCGACAACAACACGCGCGCCGCGCTCATGCAGACGGGCGAGGCGGACTTCGCGTTCTCGATTCCGTTCGAGCAGGCCGCGACGCTCAAGGCGAGCCCGAAGGTGGATCTGATCGCCGCGCCGTCGATCATCCAGCGCTACGTCAGCATGAACGTGCTGCAGAAGCCCTTCGACAATCCGAAGGTGCGCGAGGCGATGAACTACGCGATCAACAAGGAAGCGCTCGTGAAGGTCGCGTTTGCGGGCTATGCCGTGCCGGCCGAAGGCGTGGTGCCGCCGGGCGTCGATTACGCGACGAAGCTCGGGCCCTGGAAATACGATCCCGCGAAGGCCCGTGAACTGCTGAAGGAAGCGGGCTACCCGAACGGCTTCGAAACCGTGCTGTGGTCGGGCTATAACCACACGACCGCGCAGAAGATCATCCAGTTCGTGCAGCAGCAGCTGGCGCAGGTCGGCGTGAAGACAACGGTGGAAGCGCTCGAGGCCGGGCAGCGGGTGCAGCGCATCGAAAGCGCGCCCGATCCGAAGACGGCCCCCGTGCGCATGCTGTACATCGGCTGGTCGTCGTCGACGGGCGAGGCGGACTGGGCGATTTCGCCGCTGCTCGGCGGCTCGTCGTTCCCGCCGAAGCTGTTCAACACCGCGTACTACAAGAACGATCAGGTCGACGACGATCTGCAAAAGGCACTCGCGACCACCGACCGCAGCGAGAAGGCCAAGCTCTACGCCGATGCGCAGAAACGCATCTGGGCCGATGCGCCGTGGATCTTCCTCGTCACGGAAAAGGTGGTGTACGCCCGCAGCAAGCGTCTTTCCGGCGCGTACGTGATGCCCGACGGCTCGTTCAGCTTCGACGAGATCGCGATCAAGTAAGTCGCCATTGGCCGGGCCTTCGCGCCCGGCCCGTTTCAGGTCCATCACGATGCTCAACTTCCTCGCCAAACGCCTGCTGGGTCTTCTGCCGACGCTCTTCATCGTCGCGGTGCTCGTGTTCTTCTTCGTGCACATGCTGCCGGGCGATCCCGCGCGCCTCGCCGCCGGGCCGGAAGCCGACGAAGCGACCGTCGCGCTCGTGCGCGCCGATCTCGGCCTCGACAAGCCGCTGCCGCGGCAACTGGTGAGTTTCTTCGGCAAGGTCGTGCATTTCGACTTTGGCATGTCCACGCGCAGCAAGCGGCCGGTATCGACGGAGATCGGCGAGCGTTTCATGCCGACGTTCTGGCTCACCATCGCGAGCATGGTGTGGGCGGTGATCTTCGGCATGGCGATCGGCATCGTGTCGGCGGTGTGGCGCAATCGCTGGCCGGATCGCCTCGGCATGACGCTCGCGGTGTCGGGCATTTCGTTTCCCGCCTTCGCGCTCGGCATGCTGCTGATGGAGATCTTCTCGGTGAAGCTCGGCTGGCTGCCGATCGTCGGCGACGGCACATGGAAGGGCTATGTGCTTCCCTCGATCACGCTGGGCGCCGCGGTTGCCGCGGTGATGGCGCGCTTCACGCGCGCGTCCTTCGTCGAGGTGCTCGGCGAGGACTTCGTGCGCACCGCGCGCGCCAAGGGCGTGCACGAGCCGATGGTCATCGTGAAGCACTGCCTGCGCAACGCGATGATTCCCGTCGTCACGATGATGGGCCTGCAATTCGGCTTCCTGCTCGGAGGCTCGATCGTCGTGGAGAAGGTGTTCAACTGGCCGGGCCTCGGGCGCCTGCTCGTCGACGCCGTCGAGATGCGCGACTATCCGGTGATCCAGGCGGAAGTGCTGCTGTTCTCGCTGGAGTTCATCGTGATCAATCTGATCGTGGACGTGCTGTACGCGGTCATCAACCCGACCATCCGTTTCAAGTGAGGACCGCATGAGCGTGACAGCCGAAACGGCGGCCACCGCCGCGCAGGAAATCCGCACGCCGTGGACAGAGTTCTGGCGCAAGTTCAAGCAGCAGCACGTGGCGATGATCGCCGCGGTGTTCGTGCTGCTGCTGATCGTGATCGCGATCATCGCGCCATACATCGCGCCTTACGATCCGGAGAATTACTTCGATTACGACGCGCTCAACGCGGGTCCGTCGGCCGCGCACTGGTTCGGCGTCGATTCGCTGGGACGCGACATCCTGAGCCGCATCCTGGTGGGCAGCCGCATCTCGCTGTGGGCGGGCCTGCTATCGGTCGTGATCGGCGCGGTGATCGGCACGTTCTTTGGCCTGCTCGCGGGCTATTACGAAGGCTGGTGGGATCGCATCGTGATGCGCATCGCGGACGTGCTGTTCGCGTTTCCCGGCATTCTGCTCGCGATCGGCGTCGTCGCGATTCTCGGCAACGGCATGGTGAACGTCGTGTGCGCGGTCGCGATCTTCAGCATTCCCGCGTTCGCGCGGCTCGTGCGCGGCAACACGCTCGCGCTGAAGCATCTCACGTATATCGAAGCGGCGCGGAGCATCGGCGCATCGGACTGGACGATACTCGCGCGACACATCCTGCCGGGAACGATCTCGTCGGTGGTCGTGTACTTCACGATGCGCATCGGCACGTCGATCATCACGGCGGCCAGCCTCTCGTTCCTCGGACTCGGCGCGCAGCCGCCGACGCCGGAGTGGGGCGCGATGCTCAACGAAGCGCGCGCCGACATGGCGATGGCGCCGCACGTCGCGATCTTCCCGAGCCTCGCGATCTTCTTCACGGTGCTCGCGTTCAACCTGCTCGGCGACGGCCTGCGCGACGCGCTCGATCCGAAGCTCGACCGTCCATGATGCAGGCGCCGCCTATCGGTACGCTGCAAGCGGGCCCGCGCGGCACGATCGCCGATGTCGCGGGCGTGACGGTCGGCCATTGCACACTCGATGAAGGCGCGATACAGACGGGCGTCACCGTGGTTCGTCCGCATCGCGGCGACGCGTACCGCGACAAGGTGCCCGCCGGCGGATGCGTGATCAACGGCTTCGGCAAGAGCATCGGGCTCGTGCAGGTCGAGGAGCTCGGCGTGCTGGAGACGCCGATCGCACTGACCAACACGTTCGGCGTCGGCACCGTGGCGAATGCGCAGATTCGCGCGGCCATCGAGGCGAATCCGCAGGTCGGACGCGAGGAGCCGAGCGTCAATCCGCTCGTGTTCGAATGCAACGATGGTTACCTGAACGACATGCAGGCGCTCGCCATCAATGAAGCGCACTACATGAACGCGCTCGATGCGTGCAGCGACGACTTCGAGCGCGGCGCGGTGGGCGCGGGGCGCGGCATGTCGTGTTTCGAGCTGAAGGGCGGCATCGGCTCGGCGTCGCGCCTTTTCGACATCGGCGAGCACGCGTACACGGCAGGCGCGCTCGTGCTCGCAAATTTCGGCCGCCTGGCGCAGCTCACGATTGCCGGCGAAGCGGTCGGACGCGCGCTGCAATCGGCGCGCGCGTCGCAGACGCAGCCCGAACGAGGCTCGATCATCATGTTGATCGCAACCGACGCGCCGCTCGACGCCCGGCAGCTGCGGCGTGTCGCGATGCGCGCCGCGGCCGGCCTCGCGCGCACCGGTTCGGTCTACGGACACGGCAGCGGCGACATCGCGCTGGCTTTTTCGACCGCGTACACCGTGCCGCACGACGCGGACTTCATCGCCGTGCCGCCGCTCGCCGGCGACGCGCGGCTCGATCCGCTGTTCCAAGCCGCCGCGGACAGCGTCGAGCAGGCAATCCTCGATGCGCTCTTCAGCGCGGAGACGGTTGCCGGGCGCGACGGTCATCGGCGCATCTCGCTCAACGAAGCATTGAGAACGCGATCATGAAAGTGCTCATCTCGGTGGACATCGAAGGCATCGCGGGCGTGTTCCATCCGGAGCAGACGCGTGCCGGCAACGGCGAATACGAGCAAGCGCGCCGCTGGATGACGCGCGAGGCCAACGCGGCCGCATTGGGCGCCTTCGAAGGCGGCGCGTCGCAGGTGTGGATCAACGATTCGCATGGCGGCTTCCGCAACCTGGTGCCCGACCTGCTCGACGCGCGCGCGCGGCTCGTGCTCGGCAAGCCGCGCACGCTCGGCATGATGGCGGGGCTGGAAGGGGCGCCCGAGCTGGTGTTCATGATCGGCTATCACGCGCGCGCGCAAAGCCGCGGCATCTTGGCGCACACGATCAACAGCACCGCCTTCGCGCGCGTCACGCTCGACGGCGAGGAGGCCGGCGAGGCGGCGCTCTACGGCAGGCTCGCCGAAGAGCGCGGCGCGCGCGTCGCACTCCTGACGGGCGACGACGTGTTCGGCGCCGAGACGCTGCCCGCTTTCCCCGGCGCGCGCTTTCTCTGCGTGAAGACCGCGCATGGCTATTCGAGCGGCGTGACCGAAACGCCCGCCGCCGCATGCGACGCCATCCAGCTCGCCGCGCGCGAGACGGTCGAGGCGGCGTCGTCGACGGTGCGGCATGCACAGCGCGTGTCGGTCACCGATCATCGCTGCGAATTGCGCGTGCAGACCACCGCGTTCGCCGATCTCTTCTGCCAATGGCCGACGCTCGAGCGCGTCGACGCCGTGACGCTCGCCTTCGATGCGCCGTCGGTCGAGCATGTCGTGCGGACGTTAAATTGCCTTTCGGCAATGTCCTTTATGCTACGGTGAGTGCCTCAACTCGGCACTGAGTATCGTTAGAATGGAGCCACTCGCGAGACTGGCCTTGTATCTGACATGTTTTTGCAGGCGATGCTCATGCACGAAGTGAAGCTCGAACACAACGACGACGAAGTGCTCGAGCCCGCGGACCCGCAGCTTGTCATGCGCGGCTCGCTTTTCATCGACGGCCGCGATGCCGGCTGCTGGGAAGCGCGCCGCGACGGCACGTGGACGGCGCATGTGCGGCACATGTGCGGCACCGCGCGGGCTGGATCGTGGATCGTGGAGCCGAGCCGCGCGGCACTGATCGAGCGGCTCGCCCGCGAGGCATGAGTCCGAATAATTTCGAATCGGTTTGACACTGACATGTATCTGTCGATCATCGCCGTGGGGCTCGGCGGCGGACTGGGGTCGCTCCTCAGATGGGTCCTCGGCTTGCGCCTGAACGCGATTTTTCCGAATCTGCCGCTCGGCACGTTCGCGGCGAACGTCATCGCGGGCTACATCATCGGCGTGGCGGTCGCCTTTTTCGCGCGCTTTCCGGACCTCTCGGTGGAATGGCGGCTTTTCATCATCACCGGGCTGATGGGCGGCCTGTCCACGTTTTCCACGTTCTCGGCCGAAGTGGTCGCGCATCTGCAGCAGGGGCGGTTCGTCTGGGCGCTCGCGGAGATCGCGATCCACGTCTGCGCGTCGCTCCTGATGACCGCGCTCGGCATCGCGACGGTGGCGGTCGTTTCCTGAGACGGCGCGGCGCGCACCACATCCCGCATGGCCGTTTTTCATCCATTTGACGTTTGCGCACGCCTGCTTCCCGCGTGCCTTTCCGCATTTCCTTCCCGCGTTTTCAACGCAAGACCCACGCTGCATCGGCAGCGGCTTTTTCTTTTGACAGTAAAGAAGGTGACGATATGCCAGGGCTCCCGCTCATCGAAATCAGACCGTATCGTGCGAGGGACCTCGACGGCGTGATTGATCTGTTCCAGCGCGCGGTGCGCGAGACGGCATCGGCCGACTACAGTCCGGCGCAGATCGATGCATGGGCGCAAGCCGACCGCGACGAGTGGGCGCTCGCCCGCATGAGCCGCCCGACCTGGGTCGCGCTCGTCGGCGGCGAACTCGCCGGCTTCGCGGATCTGGAGAAAAACGGCCTGGTGGACATGATGTTCGTTGACCCGAAGCATCAGCGCACGGGCGTGGCGACCGCGCTCCTCGCGCGCGTGGAAGCCGAGGCGGACGAAGCCGGGATCACCTGCCTGCACACCTACGCGAGCGTTACCGCGCGGCCTTTCTTCGAATACTGCGGCTTCACGATGCTGCTCGCGCGAGCGGTCGTGGTGCGCGAGCAGAGGTTCGTCCAGTTCGTGATGGAGAAAGTGTTATAGCGGAATCTGTATAGACAACCAGGTAGTCAAAACCGCGAAATGACCTAGTGAAATCCCGGATCCCCTCTTGTTTCGTTCTGTTTGCCCGTTTAGACTTGAGTCTAACTTGTATAGACAGGACGAATCATGATCACGCTCACCCCCGGAAAACTGACTCTCCCGCAACTGCGCCGCATCGCGCGAAGCTCCGACCCGCTCAAGCTCGATCCGGCCAGCTTCGACGCCATCGACGCGAGCGCGCGGGCCGTCGCCGCGATCGTGGCCAAGGGCGATCCGGCCTACGGCATCAATACGGGCTTCGGGCGGCTCGCCAATACGCACATTCCCGCGGATCAGCTCGAACTGCTGCAGAAGAATCTCGTGCTGTCGCACGCGGTGGGCGTCGGCGAGCCGATGTCCCGTCCGGTCGTGCGGCTGCTCATGGCGCTCAAGCTGTCGAGCCTCGGGCGCGGTCATTCAGGGATCCGGCGCGAGGTCATCGAAGCCCTCATCACGCTCTTCAATGCCGACGTGCTGCCGATCATCCCGGTGAAGGGCTCGGTCGGCGCATCGGGCGATCTCGCGCCGCTCGCGCATATGTCCACGGTATTGCTCGGCCTGGGCGAAGTCACGATTCGCGGCGAGCGCGCGAGCGCGACGGATGGTCTCGCGGTCGCCGGCCTGAAGCCGCTCACGCTGCAGGCGAAGGAGGGCCTGGCGCTGTTGAACGGCACGCAGGCGTCGGCGGCGCTCGCGCTCTATCACCTCTTCGCGATCGAGGATCTGTTCCGCACCGGGCTCGTCGCGGGCGCGCTGTCGGTGGATGCGGCGGCGGGCTCGGTCGTGCCGTTCGATGCGCGCATCCATGAGCTGCGCGGCCATCGCGGCCAGATCGAGGCGGCCACGGCCTATCGCACGCTGCTGAAGGGCTCGGGCATCAACCTGTCGCACGCCGACTGCGACAAGGTTCAGGACCCGTACAGCCTGCGCTGCCAGCCGCAGGTGATGGGCGCCTGTCTCGACCAGATGCGCCACGCGGCCGAAGTGCTGCTCGTCGAATCGAACGCCGTCTCCGACAATCCGCTGATCTTCCCCGACACCGGCGAGGTGCTCTCGGGCGGCAACTTCCACGCGGAGCCGGTCGCGTTCGCCGCGGACAACCTCGCGCTCGCCGCGGCCGAAATCGGCGCGCTGGCGGAGCGCCGCATCGCGCTCTTGATCGATGCGACGCTCTCCGGCCTGCCGCCTTTCCTCGTGCGCGACGGCGGCGTCAACTCGGGCTTCATGATCGCGCATGTGACGGCGGCCGCGCTCGCGTCGGAGAACAAGACGCTCGCGCACCCGGCATCGGTCGATTCGCTGCCGACTTCCGCGAACCAGGAAGACCACGTTTCGATGGCGACCTTCGCCGCGCGCAAGCTCGGCGACATCGCCAGCAACACGGCCAACATTCTCGCGATTGAGCTGCTCGCGGCGGCGCAGGGCGTCGATCTGCGCGCGCCGCATCAGACGAGCGCGCCGCTCCTCGAAGTGATGAAGACGCTGCGCGCGCACGTCCCGCATTACGACCTCGACCGCTACTTCGCGCCCGACATCGCCGCGATCGCGACGCTCGTGCAGGAAGGCGCGGTCGCACGGCACAGCCCGTTCGCGTTCGCGTCGGAACAGCCGGCATGAACACGCCCGCGTATCAGGAGATCAAGGACTACATTCTCCAGCGCATTCACATCGGCGAGTGGAAGGAGGGCGATCAGGTGCCCTCGGAGAACGAGCTCGCGCGCGAGTTCAAGGTCGCGCGCATGACGGTGAACCGCGCGCTGCGCGAATTGACCTCGGAGCAGGTGCTCACGCGCGTACAGGGCGCGGGCACGTTCGTCGCGCAGCCGAAATACGCGTCGACGCTCGTCGAGATCCGCAGCATCTCCGACGAGATCGTCGCGCGCGGTCATGAGTATCGCGCTGAGGTGCTGCATCTGGGCGCGTCGATCGTCGACGAGGCGCTCGGCGCCGAAATGCATCTGGCGCTCGGCAGCCCGGTGTTCCATTCGCGCGTGCTGCATTTCGAGAACGACGAGCCGGTGCAGATGGAAGAGCGCTACGTGAATCCCGTGCTCGCGCCGGAGTACGCGCGGCAGGATTTCACGACGATCACGCCGAATCAGTATCTGATGGCGGCGGCGCCGTTGCAGCGCGTCGAGTATCGGATCGAGGCGGCGGTGCCGTCGCCGGAGATTCGCCAAGCGCTCGCGATGACGGAGCACGAGCCGTGTCTGCTGCTGCATCGGCGCACGTGGTCGCGCGATGCGGTCGCCTCGGTCGCGAATCTCTGGCATCCGGGCGACCGCTACCAATTCACCGGGCATTTCTGAACATCATGATGATTCGCGCCGATTCTCTGGTGCCCGTGCCGTGGAAGAACGGCGGCGGCGTCACGCGCGAGATCGCGGCGGGGCCGCAAGGCGCGTCGCTGGATGCGTTCGCATGGCGTCTGTCGCTGGCGGACGTGGCCGCGGATGGCGCGTTCTCGACCTTCGCGGGCGTCGATCGCGTGCTCGTGCTCCTCGACGGCGCGGGCATGCGTCTGACCGACGCACACGGCTGCGTTCATTCGCTCGATGCGCCGCTCGCGATCGCGCGCTTTGCAGGCGAAACGCCGATCCACGCGACGCTTCTTGCCGGACCGACGCGCGACTTCAACGTGATGACGCGCCGCGACCGCGCACGCGCGACGGTCCAAGCGCATGAAGAACCGGCTTCGATCTCGCTCGAACACGACGTGACGTTCATTTTCTGCGCGCGTGGCCGGATCGATATCAAGCTCGCCGACGACAGGCGTCATACGCTCGAAACAGGCGACGTGCTGCGCCTGGACGCGGCGTCGGCACTCGCGTGCGAGTCGCGGGATGGCGGGTCGTGGCTGCACGTCGGCATCGACCTGCTGTAAAGACGGCGAACGGCTCGACAGTAGCCGCGCATCGACATAAAGGGAGACAGGACATGAATGCTGCGCATCGCGCATTTTTCGCGGATCACGCACGTCTTGCCGATGGCTGGCGGCGCGACGTGCTGTTCGAATGGAACGATGACGGCACGCTCGTGCGCGTTACGCCCGACAGCGCCGCGCCCGCCGGCGTCGAGCGCGCCAGGGGGCCGGTGCTGCCCGGCATGCCGAACCTGCATTCGCACGCGTTCCAGCGCGCGATGGCGGGCCTCACCGAATATCGCGCGAGCGCCGCCGACACATTCTGGAGCTGGCGCGATCTCATGTATCGCTTCGCCGCGAAGATCGGCCCGGAATCGCTCGCGGATATCGCACACTGGCTCTACATCGAGATGCTGAAGGCGGGTTACACGTCGGTGTGCGAGTTTCATTACGTGCATCACGCACCCGATGGCAAGCCGTACGCGAACCGTGCGGAACTCGCCGGGCGCGTCGTCGATGCGGCGGAGCGCGCGGGTATCGGCATCACGATGCTGCCCGTGCTCTACGAGTACAGTGGCTTCAACGCGAGCGCGCCGCGCGACGATCAACGGCGCTTTCTCAACACGCCCGACTCGCTGCTTGCGCTGATCGATACGCTCGCCCGCGCGCAGCCCGAGAACGGCGCGCGCCGCTACGGCGTCGCTCCGCATTCGCTGCGGGCGGTGTCGGGGGAATCGCTCGCGGCTTTGCTCGAAGGGCTCGATGCGCGCTTCGGGCGCGCGCCCGTGCACATCCACATCGCGGAGCAGGTCGCCGAAGTCGAAGCGTGTATCGCGGCCACGCGGCAGCGTCCCGTCGAATGGTTGCTCGACCGCTTCGAAGTGGACGAACGCTGGTGCCTCGTGCATGCGACGCACGTCGATGCGAACGAATGCGCGCGTCTCGCGGCGAGCGGCGCGGTCGTGGGGCTGTGTCTCACGACCGAGGCGAATCTCGGCGACGGCGTGTTTCCCTCGCGCGAATATCTCGATGCGGGAGGGCGCATCGGTGTCGGCTCGGACAGCCATGTCGGCGTCGACTGGCGCTCGGAATTGCGCCTGCTCGAATACGGCCAGCGATTGTGCCGGCGTCAACGCAACGTGCTCGCGTCGACGACGCAGAGCCGGCCCGCGGATCGTCTCTTCGACGCCGCGCTCGACGGCGGCGCGCACGCGACCGGCCGTGCCGTCGGCGTGCTCGCGCCCGGCAAGCGCGCGGACTGGCTCGTGCTCGACGAGGCGCATCCCGGCATCGGCGGCCATGCGCGCGAGACGTGGCTTTCGAGCACGGTTTTCTGCGAGCACGGCGAGACGCCGATCCGCGATGTCTTCGTCGGCGGCCGCAAGGTGATCGATGCGCGCCGTCACGCGCAGGAAGACGAATCGCTCTCGCGCTATCGCGCCGCATTGCGCGATTTGATGGGCTGAGGTCTTCAAATGAACGATTCTTCCGTTTATACGCTGGAGCGCGGCAGCGCACCGCTGCTGATCTCGATTCCGCACCGGGGCACGCAAATTCCCTGCGCGCTCGCCGACGAGATGACGCCTGTCGCGCGGCGCGTCGAGGATTGCGACTGGCATCTCGAGCGGCTTTATGCGTTCGCGCGCGAGCTGGGCGCGTCGATTTTGACGCCGGAGTACGCGCGCTATGTCATCGACCTGAATCGTCCGCCCGACGACGCGAATCTCTATCCCGGCCGCGACACGACCGGGCTGTGTCCGGTCGATACGTTCGACAAGGAGCCGCTCTACAAGCCGGGGCGCGAACCGTCGCGCGAGCAGATCGAGGCGCGCCGCGCGATGTACTGGCAGCCGTATCACGACGCGCTGGCCGGCGAACTCGATGCATTGCGGCGGGCGCATGGCCGCGTGCTGCTGTGGGAGGCGCACTCGATCCGCTCGGCGGTGCCGCGTTTCTTCGACGGTCGTCTGCCGGACTTCAATTTCGGCACGGCCGATGGCGCGTCGGCGGCGCCGGGTCTCGCCGAGCATCTGGCCGGAATCGTCGAGCGGGATGGTCGTTATTCGACGGTGGCCAATGGACGCTTCAAGGGCGGCTACATCACGCGCCGTTATGGCCGGCCGGCGGACGGCGTCCACGCGGTCCAGCTGGAACTGACGCAAGTCACCTACATGAAAGAATCGGCGCCGTTTTCTTACGACGAAACGCTTGCGGGCAGCGTGCAGCCGCTCCTGCGCGACCTCATTGCGGCGGCGCTCGCTTACGTGGCGGCTGCGTAAAACCTGTCCGCGACATGGCGATTCGCTGACGGACGGGTACTGGCAGGATCGCGTGGAATCGATTTCACCGATGCGCCGCCCCCTGATCGACTAACTAATATTCAATAAAATCAAACAGTTGAGGCGGAATGACGGCCTGCTTTGCCGGCCGACGCCGCTTCTCCGCGCGAAACGCATTGTTGCGATCCGAACAATTATGTTTCGTGGAAATTGGGGTTTCCCCTAGGTCGCTAGCCTCCTACACTGTTTTCAAGCGAAACGAAATCAGAAACCGCTTAAAAAGCTTCTGATCGAGTTTCGATTTCAAAACAAGACTATTGGAGGTTCATCATGATCAAGGCATTCGTTCCCGCACTCGTCATCGCTTCGGCTCTGGCAGCTCCGACCTTCGCGTTCGCGCAAAACAACGGTCCCGTGACCCGCGCACAAGTTCGCGCAGAGCTGGTTCAACTGGAAAAGGCCGGCTACAACCCGGCGTCGGATCGCGTGGACTACCCGCAAAACATCCAGGCCGCCGAAGCACGTGTGAATGCTGAAAACGGGGTGTCGGCCTACGGTGCTTCGACCGCTGGTTCGTCGGATTCGGGCGCCCGTGCGAACGTGCCGATGTCGGGCCGCAACTCGGTCTACTTCGGTAACTAATCGAAGTACGCAGTCTGATTCAAGGCTGCGGCAAGCAGGGCAGTAGAGGTAGAGAGCAGTAGCGGTTGCGGTGGCAAGCAGGAGCAGTAAGGCAGCACAGGCAGTATTTGCGAGAAGCGCAGTACAGCAGTAAGCAATACAGCAGTAGGCAGTAAGGCGAACGCCGGCCGCTATTGAGCGGCCGGCGTTTTTTATTGCCCTTGTCGCGTCGGCGGTTCGGAGCCGGCAAGCGCGCGTCGTTCTTCTGCGGTGCGCGGTGAAACCGCGCCGCACGCACGAATCACGAGTCGCACGACTTCCTCCGTCTGTTCATCGAAGGCCTTGCGCGTGAGTGCGCGCTTGCCCTTGAGCGCGCGGATCTGCGCATCGAAGTCGGCGTAGTGCTGCGTGGTCGCCCAGATCATGAACATGAGCGTGTCCGGCTCGACCGGCGCGAGCAGGCCGCGCGCGATCCAGCTTTCGATCACGGTCACGCGCGTATCGAGCCAGGGTTTCACGCGTTCGTTGAGAATGTCCTGCATGTGATGCGCGCCGTGGATGATCTCGCTCGCCCACACTTTCGAGCCGAGCGGCCTTCTTCGCGACAGCTCCATCTTCGCGCGCACATAGCCGCCGATGGCTTCGACGGGATCGTCGCTGCATTCGAACGTATCCGCCGCGCGATGCCAGTCCTCGAAGAGATCCTCCAGCACGCGGCGATAGAGCGCGAGCTTCGTCGGGAAGTAGTAGTGCAGGTTGGCCTTCGGCAAGCCGGCGCGTTCCGCGATCATCGCCGTGCTCGCGCCTTCCAGTCCTTTCTCGGCGAACACTTCTTCCGCGCAGGCCAGAAGCTGCGCTTCGTTGCTCTCGCGGATCTGTGCGCGGCGCCGCCGCAAAGGCGGCGTCGCGTCCTCGTTTCCGGTGATGCCGTTAGCCGGGTCGTCGTGTCTCATCGTCGAGTTCTTCCGCCGTGTGTGCCGCATCGTGCCTCAATCGCGACTTTCGTGCACGCCGCGCTGCATCGCGACGAAAGCGCCGGCGAACCCAATGTTCTCCGATGCTGCATCGCAATGGCACGCTTATCGCTTTGTTTGCCGGGACACGAAAGACGTTGATTTGCTTATTTTAATCGGCTACAACCTGTCCAACCGGACAGGATTTGCAGAGCGCCCGAAAATCGAAGAAGCGCGTCGCCGGCATCATTCATCGCAGAACAGAAATCGTGCACCGGGCGCGTGCAGCGTCGCACCGCAAGCGCCCGGCATGCACGAACCCAGGTCACTCACATACGAAGTCCGATCGTAAGGAGCGAGGCGAATGAACGCTGTAACGGATGCAATCAGAGAGGCTGGTCTCGATACGTCCATCAAGGTGAACGGCCAACGTCTATGGGACAGCCTCATGACGATGGCCAGAATCGGCGCGACGCCAAAGGGCGGCGTCTGCCGCCTGGCGCTGACGGATCTCGACAAGGAAGGCCGCGACCTCATCGTCAACTGGGCGAAGGAGGCGGGCTGCACGGTGAGCGTCGATCAGATGGGCAACGTGTTCATGCGGCGCGCCGGCCGCAACCCCGACGCGCTGCCCGTGATGACCGGCTCGCACGCCGACTCGCAACCGACGGGCGGGCGCTTCGACGGCATCTACGGCGTGCTCGGCGGACTCGAAGTGATCCGCTCGCTCAACGATCGCGGCATCGAGACGGAGCATCCGATCGAAGTCATCATCTGGACCAACGAGGAAGGTTCGCGGTTCGCGCCGGCGATGGTCGCATCGGGTGTGTTCGCGGGCGTGTTCTCGCTCGACTATGGTCTCTCGCGCAAGGACGTCGACGGCAAGACGATCGGCGAGGAACTGAAGCGCATCGGCTATGCGGGCGATCAGCCGTGCGGCGGCCGCAAGCTGCATGCGGCGTTCGAGCTGCACATCGAGCAAGGGCCGATTCTCGAGGCCGAGAACAAGACGATCGGCGTCGTGACCGATGCGCAAGGCCAGCGCTGGTACGAGATCACGTTGACGGGCCAGGAGGCGCACGCGGGCCCGACGCCGATGCCGCGCCGCAAGGATGCGCTGCTCGGTGCATCGCGTGTGGTGGATCTCGTGAACCGCATCGGTCTCGACAACGCGCCGCTCGCATGCGCGACGGTCGGCATGATGCAGGTCCACCCGAACTCGCGCAACGTGATTCCGGGCCGCGTGTTCTTCACCGTCGATTTCCGTCATCCCGACGATGCCGTGCTCGCGCGCATGGACGCGGCGTTGCGCAAGGGCGTCGAGCGCATCGCGGGCGAGATCGGCTTGCAGACCGAGCTCGAACAGATCTTCTACTACGAGCCCGTCAGGTTCGATGCCGCATGTGTGGCGTCCGTGCGCGCCGCAGCGCAACGCTTCGGCTACTCGCATCGCGACATGGTGTCGGGCGCGGGCCACGACGCGTGCTATCTCGCGCAGGTCGCGCCGACGTCGATGGTGTTCGTGCCGTGCGTCGACGGCATCAGCCATAACGAAATCGAAGACGCCACGCAGGAGTGGATCGAGGCGGGCGCGAACGTGCTGTTGCACGCGATGCTGGAGCGCGCCTCGGAACCGGCTTCGTAACCGGCACTTTTTCATTCTTACGTTCAAGCCGTCCGCGATCCGACACGCGGACGGAAGGCACCCTCACGCCCAAAAAAAGGAACGCGCATGACCATGAAAGCCATCGGCGATATCGCGAGCCATCGCCTGACGCAGGAGCAGCTCGCGTGCGAATTCTCGGACGTCGCGCCGCTGCTCGACGCCACCGCCGCGGCCGCCGCCGCGAGCCGTTGCCACTATTGCTTCGACGCGCCGTGCGTACAGGCGTGTCCGACGCAAATCGACATTCCCGGCTTCATCCGCAAGATCGGCAACGGCAACCTCAAGGGCGCGGCTGTCGACATTCTTTCCGCCAATCCGCTCGGCGGCATGTGCGCGCGTGTATGCCCGACCGAGATCCTCTGCGAAGGTAGTTGCGTTCGCAACCATCGGGACGATGAGCCCGTGAAGATCGGCGCGTTGCAGCGTCACGCGACCGACTGGGCGATGGCCAAGGGCGAGCCACTGTTCAAGCGCGCGCCGGAGACGGGCAGGCGCATCGCGATCGTCGGCGCGGGACCGGCCGGGCTTTCGTGCGCGTACCGGGTCGCGCTGGCGGGACATCGCGCCGTGATCCTCGATGCGCGTGAGAAACCGGGCGGCCTGAACGAATACGGCATCGCCGCGTACAAGACGGTCGAGGATTACGCGCAGCGCGAGATCGAATGGCTGTATTCGATCGGTGGCATCGAGATCAAGACCGGCGTGTCGCTTGGCCGCGACTTCACGCTAGAAGAACTGCGCAAGCAGTACGACGCGGTGTTCATCGCGTTCGGACTGGCGGGCGTGCGCGAGCTGGCGCTCGAAGGCGAGTCGCTCGATGGCGTGATGAACGCGGTCGATTTCATCGAGCAGGTGCGTCATGCGGACGATCTCGCGAGCGTGCCGGTCGGGCGTCGCGTGGTCGTGATCGGCGGCGGCAACACCGCCGTCGATGCGTGCGTGCAGAGCCGCAAGCTCGGCGCGACGAGCGTGACGATGGCGTATCGGCGCGGCGTCGGGAACATGAGCGCAACGTGGGCCGAGCGCGAGTTCGCGCAGACGAATGGCGTCACGATCGTCACGCATGCGAAGCCCGTGCAGTTGATCGGCGATGACGGCCGGGTGACCGGCGTGGCGTTCGAGCGCGACGCGGAGCGCTTCGTGATCGAAGCGGACATGGTGCTGAAGGCGATCGGCCAGACGCTCGTGCCAGTCGGTATCGACAAGGAGCTGCTGACGCTCGACGGCGGACGCATCGTCACCGATGAGAACCGTCAGACGACGCTTCCGAAGGTGTGGGCCGGCGGCGATTGCGCGACCCACGAAGGACTCGATCTCACCGTGCAGGCCGTGCAGGACGGCAAGCTCGCGGCGGCGTCCATCGACGCGTCGTTCGAGCTGACTGCGATCAAAGCCGCCTGACCATACAAGGAGCCGAACGAACATGGCCGATCTGACTTGCAACATCGCCGGCATTACATCGCCGAACCCTTTCTGGCTCGCATCCGCGCCGCCGACCGACAAGGCCTACAACGTCAATCGTGCGTTCGAGGCAGGCTGGGGCGGCGTCGTGTGGAAGACACTCGGGCTCGATCCGCACGTCGTCAACGTGAGCTCGCGCTACGGCGCGGTGCAATGGAACGGCCAGCGCATCGCGGGATTGAACAACATCGAACTGATCACCGACCGTCCGCTCGACGTGAATCTGCGCGAGATCGAGCAAGTGAAGCGCGACTGGCCCGACCGCGCGCTGATCGTTTCGCTGATGGTTCCGTGCAACGAAAAGGACTGGAAGTGGATCCTCACGCAGGTCGAGGACACCGGTGCGGATGCGGTGGAGCTGAACTTCGGCTGCCCGCACGGCATGAGCGAGCGCGGCATGGGCGCGGCCGTGGGGCAGGTGCCGGAGTATGTCGAGATGGTGACGCGCTGGGTGAAGGAAGGCACGAAGCTGCCGTGTCTCGTGAAGCTCACGCCGAATATCAGCGACATCCGCATGGGTTCGCGCGCGGCGTTCAAGGGTGGCGCGGACGGCGTATCGCTCATCAACACGATCAACTCGATCGTCGCCGTGGATCTCGACCAGATGGCGCCGATGCCGACCGTCGACGGCAAGGGCACGCACGGCGGCTATTGCGGCCCGGCGGTGAAGCCGATCGCGCTCAACATGGTCGCGGAAATCGCGCGCGATCCCGAGACGCCGAACCTGCCGATCTCGGGCATCGGCGGCATCTCGTCATGGCGGGACGCTGCCGAGTTCATGGTGCTCGGCGCGGGCAGCGTGCAGGTGTGCACGGCGGCGATGCACTACGGCTTTCGCATCGTGTCCGATCTCGCTGACGGCCTCTCGAACTGGATGGACGAGAAAGGCTACGCGACGCTCGATGAGATCCGCGGCCGCGCGGTGCCGAACGTCACCGACTGGAAGTACCTCAATCTTAAGTACGACATCAAGGCGCGCATCGATCAGGACAAGTGCATCAAGTGCGGGCTGTGCCATATCGCGTGCGAGGATACGTCGCATCAGGCGATCCTGAAGGAGAAGGACGGCAAGCGGCATTTCGAGGTGGTGGATTCGGAATGCGTCGGCTGCAACCTGTGCATGCACGTGTGCCCGGTCGAGCAGTGCATCACGATGGAACGCGTCGATGCAGGCGAGTACGCGAACTGGACCACGCATCCGAACAACCCCGCTCGCGTGGATGCGGAGGAGCCCGCGAAAGCGGCATGAATCAACGTAGCGCTCGTCACTGATCCCCACGGCCGCGATGCTTGCACGGAAGATGCGGCACGCGGCGCACACATTCAACCGGAGTGCATCCGATGAAGCAGACAGCGCATGACGTCGAGGCGAGCAGTCTATATAACGACGATCTCGCGCCGACAGGTCCCGCGCAGCGCACGTGGAAGTGGTATCACTTCGCGGCGTTGTGGGTCGGCATGGTGATGAATATTGCGTCGTACATGCTGGCGGCGGGTCTCACGGAGCAGGGCATGTCGCCGTGGCAGGCGGTCGTGACGGTCCTGCTCGGCAACCTGATCGTGCTCGTGCCGATGTTGCTGATCGGTCATGCGGGCGCGAAGCATGGCATACCGTATGCGGTGCTCGTGCGTTCGTCGTTCGGCACGCAGGGTGCGAAGCTGCCTGCATTGCTGCGCGCGATCGTCGCGTGTGGATGGTATGGTATTCAAACGTGGTTGGGCGGCAGCGCGATCTATACGCTTTTGAATATCCTCACGGGCAATGCATTGCAGGGCGCGGCGCTGCCGTTAATCGACATCTCCGTCGGGCAGCTTGCGTGCTTTCTGGTGTTCTGGGCGCTGCAAATCTACTTCATCTGGCACGGCACGGATTCGATTCGCTGGCTTGAGAGTTGGTCCGCGCCGATCAAGGTCGTGATGTGCGTGGCGCTCGTCTGGTGGGCGACGACGAAGGCTGGCGGGATTGGCTCGATGCTCTCGGCGCCGTCGCAATTCGTCGCGGGCGGCAAGAAGGAAGGGCTTTTCTGGGCGACGTTCTGGCCGGGCCTGACGGCGATGGTGGGTTTCTGGGCGACGCTCGCGCTCAACATTCCCGACTTCACGCGCTTTGCGCGCTCGCAGCGCGATCAGGTGATCGGTCAGACGATCGGCTTGCCGGTGCCGATGGCGCTGCTTTCGGTGATCTCGGTGGTGGTGACGTCGGCGACGGTCGTGATCTACGGCAAGGCGATCTGGGATCCGATCGACCTGACTAGCCGCATGACGGGCATCGGTGTGGGCATCGCGCTTGTCATTCTGACGCTCGATACGATGTGCTGCAATCTTGCGGCCAATCTCGTCGGACCCGCTTATGACTTCTCGAGCCTGTGGCCGAAGGGCATTTCCTATCGGGCGGGGGGCATGATCACGGCGACGATCGCCATCGTCATGATGCCGTGGAAGATTCTCGCGACGACGCAGGGCTATATCTTTACCTGGCTCGTTGGCTATTCGGCATTGCTCGGGCCGGTCGCGGGCATTCTGATGGTCGATTACTTTCTCATTCGCGGGACGCGGCTCGATCAGCGTGAGCTGTTTGATGAGGATGGGGAGTATTCGTATAGCGGTGGGTGGAATATCGCGGCTGTTGTGGCGCTTCTGGTTGGCGTGTTGCCCAATTTGCCCGGGTTTTTGCATACGGCGTTTCCTGCTTCGTTTCCCGGTGTGCCGGGGTTCTTTAATACGCTTTATACCTATGCCTGGTTCGTTGGGCTTGTGCTTGCGGCCATTGTGTACGGGTCATGGATGAAGGTGAGCGGGAGCCGGCGGGCGGGGGTTTTGAGTGCTTAGTGGTTTTTTGTTTTCTTGTTTGGGCTGCTATGAAATCCTGAATTCTTAGTGGTCTATTGGTGTTGCCCCTGTGCGGGGCGGCAGTCGCTTTCTTTGCTGCTGCAAAGAAAGTGACCCCCGCCCCGGGGAGGGGCAACACAAATAGACCGACACGAAAACAAGTTTCACCGAACACCACACGAGCGAACCGAGACAGAACCCCAACCCATCACGAGGATCCGATAAATGCCAACGCTAATCCGCGGCGGAACGATCATCGACGCAGACCGCACCTACCGCGCCGACGTGCTATGCGCAAACCCTGAATCCGGCGGTACGATCCTGGCCATCGGCCCAGACCTGGAACCCCCGCAAACAGCGCAAATCATCGACGCAGGCGGCCAGTACGTGATGCCCGGCGGCATCGATCCGCACACGCACATGGAGCTGCCCTTCATGGGCACGACCGCCAGCGACGACTTCTACACCGGCACGGCAGCAGGCCTGTCGGGCGGCACCACGAGCATCATCGACTTCGTGATCCCGAGCCCGAAGCAGCCGCTCATGGACGCGTTCAAGGAGTGGCGCGGCTGGGCGGAGAAGGCGTCGGCCGACTATGGCTTTCACGTCGCCGTCACCTGGTGGGACGAGTCCGTGCATCGCGACATGGGCCTGCTCGTGCACGAGCACGGCGTGTCGAGCTTCAAGCATTTCATGGCCTACAAGAACGCCATCATGGCCGACGACGAAGTGCTCGTGAACAGCTTCACACGCTCGCTCGAACTGGGCGCGCTGCCGACCGTGCACGCGGAAAACGGCGAGCTCGTCTTCCAGTTGCAGAAGCAACTGCTCGCCAAAGGCTTCACGGGACCAGAAGCGCATCCGTTGTCGCGTCCGCCCGAAGTGGAAGGCGAGGCCGCCAACCGCGCGATCCGCATCGCGCAGGTGCTCGGCGTGCCGATCTACATCGTCCATGTGTCGGCGAAAGATGCGGTCGACGTCATCGCGCGGGCGCGCAACGAAGGGCAGCGCGTGTTCGGCGAAGTGCTGCCGGGGCATCTCGTGATCGACGAATCGGTGTATCGCGATCCGGACTGGACGCGCGCCGCCGCGCACGTGATGAGCCCGCCGTTCCGCACGAGCGAGCACCGCGAGGCGCTGTGGCGCGGGTTGCAATCGGGACAGCTGCATACGACCGCGACCGATCACTGCGTGTTCTGCGCGTCGCAGAAAGCGATGGGCCGCGAGGATTTCACGAAGATCCCGAACGGCTGCGGCGGCGTGGAGGACCGCATGTCGGTGCTGTGGCATCACGGCGTCAACATGGGACGTCTCACGCCGAACGAGTTCGTGCGCGTGACCTCGACCAATGCCGCGCAGATTTTCAATCTCTATCCGCGAAAGGGCGCGGTGCAGGTGGGCGCGGACGCGGATCTCGTCGTGTGGGACCCGAACGCGACGCGCACGATCTCCGTGAAGACGCATCATCAGAAAGTGGATTTCAACGTCTTCGAGGGCATGACCGTACAGGGCGTCGCCACGCACACGCTCACGCGCGGCGCGCTTGCCTGGGCCGACGGCGATCTGCGCGCGGTGCGCGGCGCGGGGCAGTATCTGAAGCGTCCGCCGAACGCGTCGTACTTCGAGGCCGCGCGCGTCGCCAACAAGCTGAAGGAGCCGCATCCGGTCAATCGGGCAGAAGCCGCCTGATTTCCGCGTTCAGTGATGCCGCCCCGCGTTCGTTCCGGCGCGGGGCTTTGTCGCGTTTCGAGGCATGTTCACGCGCGTGCAAGCATAATCCGGCAGGCTGGCTACTTTTGCGTGCCGCCGAATCATGCCGATGAAAACCACAAAGACAATCCGCCTCCTGGCAGCGCTTTGCTGCGTTTGTGTGCCGCTCGCGTGCGCGGCCAATCCGAACGCGCTGTGGGAGATCGTCCACGATTACTGCCAGCCCGCCGCCGAGGGGGCGCATGTCGCACAGAAATGCGCGGACGTGAATCTCGCGGGCGGCTATGCGGTGCTGAAGGACCTCGTCGGCGTCGCGCAATATCTGCTGATTCCGACTGCGCCCGTGACGGGCATCGAAAGTCCCGCGCTGCTCGAGCCCGATTCGCCGAACTACTTTCGCGACGCGTGGAATGCGCGCGTCTATGTGAATCACAAGCTGCGCCGCAACTTGCCGCGCGATGAGGTTTCGCTCGCGATCAATTCCGCCAGCGGACGCACGCAGAACCAGTTGCATATCCACATCGATTGCCTCGCGTCCGATATCGCGCGGGCGCTGCGGGAAGTGGGGCCGCGCATCGGCACGGAATGGGCGCCGCTGCCGGTGCGGTTACGCGGTCATGTCTACAGCGCGATGCGCATCGACGACCCCGATCTCGCCCGCACCGATCCGTTCAAGCTCCTTGCGCCGTATGCCGCAAGCCGCGGTCAGACGATGGGCGAACAGACGCTCTTGCTCGCGGGCGCCGTGCGCAGCGATGGCGCGCCTGCTTTCTATCTGCTCAACGATCATGTTCAGCCGGGCAACTGGGCGTCGTCGGAGGAGCTTCAGGATCACACGTGCGCGCTGGCCGATCGGTCTATAGAAAAGCCTTGAGATTTGCAGAAGAATGAAGTGGCGAAATTAGTTTGGAGTTCAGATCAAATGGTCTGTATTTCGGAACTTTCATGCCTTGTCACTTCTACTGCTGGGAATCACAATGAATGCACGTCGACATTACATTTGACCCGTTGAAGGACGCGATCAATCGCATCCAGCACGGCGTTTCGCTTCATCTTGCGAGTGAGATCGTGTGGAACGAAGTCGTGTTCCGGGTGGACGATCGTCGCGACTATGGAGAGGTTCGCGAAGTTGGTTACGTGCCTCTTCGTGGACATACGTTCTGCGTGGTCCTCACGCGGAGAAACAGTGCGCTACGCATCGTCAGTCTGCGCCGCGCAAACAAGAGAGAGGTACGTCAATATGCAACAGACATATAAAGGGTTCATCCTTCCCTCGGATGAAGAGGAAGCGGAAATCAACCGGGGAATCGCGCTGGATCCGGACACTTGGGAGCTTTCCGACGAAGACTTCAAGCGGCTGAAACCATACGCCTTTTCCATGAATGAGCCGCCGGAAATAGGCGCGCCTCCGGCAGCATGACCTGTCAACGCGCCTCACGCGTCGTCATCCGATGCGGAAACACGCGCGGCGCAATTCCCTCGACACGAGCTTCCGGCAACACGCGCCGTAACGTGCGCAGCGTGAACGCGAGATCTTCACTCACCGTATCGAATTCGAGCCGCAGCGCGCAGCCTTCGCGTTGCGCCTGGCTCACGTAGATACCGAGCGGCGAATGAAACAGCGCGCGGATGCGTTCCCGCGACGCTTCGCCGTCCACGAAATGAGCCAGCGCCAGAATGCGCACGCGCTGGCACGCGCCGAACCCTTCATCGTGTGTTTGTCTGCGGCTGGCAACCCACGCAAGCGACATGTCCATGACTGCTGCTCCATCACGCTTTTCTTGTATAGAAGCATAGACGGAGCCGCCTCAACATCGCGTCAGGATTCGTGTGCGGCGTATAAAAAACGCATCAATCGAAGCCCTGGAACACGGCATCGTCCGGACCGATGGAGGCGGGCGACTTCCACGTCGCGTCGCGCATCGAATGGCGCACCTGGTGCTCGACGCCCAGAAGCACCGCGAAAATCGCCATGCGCACCGCGATGCCGTTGTCGGTCTGGCGGAAGATCGCGAGGCGCGAGTCGTGGTTCAGGTCGGTCGCGAGATCGTTGGCGCCGGGGCGGCTGTCGCGCGGCAACGGATGCATGATGAGCGTGTCTCGTCCGCACACATCGTCGACGAGCGCCTGATTGATCTGGAAATCCGGCGTGTAGCCTTCGATCGACTCGTCGGCGAATCGCTCCTTCTGGATGCGCGTCGCGTACACCACGTCCGCGCCCGCGAGGCCCGCGCGCAGGTCGCTCGTCTGTTCGATTACATGATCACCGCGCGCGATCCGCTCGACGATATGCGCCGGCATCTCCAGTGAACGCGGCGAAACGAGCGTGAATTTCAGCCCTTTGTAAAGCGAAAGGAGCTTGGCGAGCGAATGCACGGTGCGGCCGTATTTCAGATCGCCGACCATCGCGATATGCGCGCCGTCCACGATCTTCCCGAGGCGCGAGAATTCGCGCTGGATCGTATAGAGATCGAGCAGCGCCTGGCTCGGATGCTCGCCCGGTCCGTCGCCCGCATTGATGACCGGGATATTCGTCGCGCGCGCGAACTCGGCGACCGAGCCCTGCTCCGGATGCCGCACGACGATCGCGTCCGCATAGCCGCTGATGACGCGGCTCGTGTCGTAGATCGACTCCCCCTTCGCCATGGACGAGAACGTGAAGCCGGTCGTGTCGCACACCGAGCCGCCGAGCCGCGCGAACGCCGCACCGAAGCTCACGCGGGTACGCGTGCTCGCTTCGAAGAACAGGTTCGCGAGCACGGCACCTTCGAGCACGCGCGTGATCTTCTTGCGCCGCGCGATGGGCTGCATCATGTCGGCGGTTCGGAACAACGCCTCGGCCGAATCGCGCGAAAACTGGTCGATCGACAGCAGTTGCGGGCGGCCTTCGAAGGAGATTGATGAATATGCGCTTTGCGTATATGCGCTATTCTCCGGCATGCCTGCGAGAATCTCGCCGACGTAGCGTGCAGCGATTTCCGGCATGGCCCGCGATTCCGGCGACTCGTCCGGCAGGAGCCATGTGTCGAGCGCCCGGCGCGATACGCCGATGCGCGCGGCGAACGCGTCGCGCGTCATGTTCAGACGCCGCATGGCGTCGCGAAGCACTGTCTGCTGCTGAAGTTGTTGAGTCACCGTCACCGCTCCTGGATGTACGCGGTGCGTATATTAGGTCACTCGCCGATCAGATGCAAGACGAGCTCGCGATCATGTGATGCCGTCCGATGCTCGAACACGTAGATGCCTTGCCACGTGCCGAGCACCATTCGTCCCGCCTCGACCGGAATCGAAAGCTGAACGGTGGTGAGCGCGGTGCGCAGGTGCGCGGGCATGTCGTCGGGGCCTTCGGTGTCGTGCACATAGCGGCCCGGCGCTTCCGGCGCGACTGTCTCGAAATAGCGTTCGAGGTCCGCGCGCACGTCGGGGTCGGCGTTCTCCTGAATCAGCAGCGATGCCGACGTATGGCGGCAGAACAGCGTGAGCAAGCCGGTGCGGATGTCCTGAAGGTCGATCCAGTGGTCGATGTCGCGGGTGACTTCGTGCAGGCCGCGCGAGCCTGTCGCGACCGTCAGATGGTGGAGTGCCTGTTTCATGTCGGTCTCGGTGCGAGGAAAGGGTGCGTCACTTCACGAGTTTACCGGGGTTGGACGCGCGCGGTTCGTCCCGATTCGATGAACTATGCTGTCTGGACGATGGTTCGATGAAAGGCGCGCACGATGAGCAAATGGCTATCGACAAGAAAAACGGCATACGGAATGCTGACACTCATCGCCATATGGGCCGCGTCGCCGGTCGCGGCGCGCGCCGACGACGCCCGGATCAACCGCGGCAACGATCCTTTCCTGCACGTCTCGAGCGCCGTCGCCGGTTGCGTCGCGCCGCGCGGCCCGTTCGAGACCGAGCAGGAATGGCTCGACGAGGCGCACTACCGCATCGAGCGCGGCAACAGCTGCTGGATCGCCGGCCGCTGCCGTCTCTCGAACAGCTACGACTACGACAAGGAGATCGCGGAAAGCGTGACGCGGCGCCTGAACTCGCTGAACGCGTCGATGCAGTGGCGCGAGAAAACCAGCCTGTGGCTGACGATCCAGCGCCGCTTCATCTATCTCGACGGCTGCGTCGCGCGCGATTTCGACAAGTCCGGCTTCGTATCCGCACTCGGCGAGACCGCCGATGTCGAAAAGGTCATCGACCGCACGACGCGGCGGCCGTGATCGCGTAATTGGCCTAAGCTTAATGGGAGACCATGAGCGATGCCGGAGACAGGCATCGCCGAAGAGGACCTGCGGCGCGGGCGCGTCGCGGGTTTCGCCCGATGAGAACAAACCTCGCACACTGGCTGTCGATTTGCGCGCTGGCGGCAATGCTGCTGATGGCGTCGGCGCTCGCGCCAACTCACGTTGCCGCCGCGACGGGGCCCGTCGTCGTGATTCCGCTGAAGGGCGCGATCGGCCCGGCGAGCGCGGATTTCGTCGTGCGCTCGCTTGCCCGCGCCGTCGACGAGCATGCGCAACTCGCCGTGCTGGAGCTCGACACGCCCGGCGGACTCGACCTGTCGATGCGCTCGATCATCCAGGCGATTCTCGCCTCGCCGGTGCCGGTGGCCGCTTTCATCGCACCGAGCGGCGCGCGCGCCGCGAGCGCGGGCACGTACATCACCTACGCGAGCCATATCGCGGCGATGGCGCCGGGAACCAACCTCGGCGCGGCGTCGCCGGTCCAGATCGGCATGGGCGGGCCGGACCGCGAGCCGTCCGGCGCGAGCAAGGCGGCATCGGGCGCAGAGACGCAATCGACCGAAACCCGCAAGCAGATGCAGGACGCCGCCGCCTACATACGCGGCCTCGCGCAATTGCGCGGACGCAACGTGCAATGGGCCGAGCGCGCGGTGCGCGAGGCGGTGGCGCTGTCGGCAAGCGAGGCGCTGGAACAGAAAGTGATCGACCTGACCGCCGCCGACATTCCCGACCTGCTCGTGAAGCTCGACGGCCGTCGCGTGACTACCGCCGGCGGCGCGCGCGTGCTCGCGACGAAGGGCGCGCCGATCGTCGTCCTTCAGCCCGACTGGCGCAGCCGCTTCCTCGCGACGATCACCGACCCGAGCGTCGCGCTCATTCTCATGATGATCGGCATGTACGGCCTGTTCTTCGAGTTCGCGAATCCAGGCATGGTGCTGCCGGGCGTCGCGGGGGCGATCTGCCTGCTCGTCGGATTGTTCGCCTTGCAACTCTTGCCGATCAGTTTCGTCGGACTGGGATTGGTCGTGCTCGGCCTCGGCTTTCTCGTCGCCGAGATGTTTCTGCCGACTTTCGGCACGCTCGGCATCGGCGGGATCGTCGCGTTCGCCATCGGCGCGCTCATGCTGATCGACACAGACGTGCCGGGCTTCGGGATTCCGCTCGGCGTCGTCGTCGGGCTCGCGCTCTTCACCGCGTTGTTCGTCTTCACCGTGTCGGGCGTCGCGTTGAAGGCGCGCAAGCGTCCCGTGGTGAGCGGCGGCGAAGCGATGCTGGGCAGCATCGGCGTGATGCTGAGCACCGACGGAGCGCCGTCCGATGCCGGCAGCGGCTGGGCGCGCGTGCAGGGCGAGCGCTGGCGCGTGCGGGCGGCCGCGCCGGAAGCGCTGCCCGGCGAAGGCGCGCGCGTGCGCGTGATCTCGCGTCACGGTCTCACGCTGACGGTCGAGCCGCTCGAAGGCGAGCGCAAGACCGGCCATTCATGAACACGTTGACAATGAGGTTCGAGAAATGGGGATTACATTCGGTTTCAGCGGCATCCTGATCGCACTCGTCATCTTCCTTCTGGCGTCGGCGGTTCGCATCTTTCGCGAGTACGAGCGCGGCGTCGTGTTCATGCTCGGGCGCTTCTGGAAAGTGAAGGGGCCCGGGCTCGTGCTGATCATTCCGGTCGTGCAGCAGGTCGTGCGCATGGACTTGCGCACCGTCGTGTTCGACGTGCCGCCGCAGGACGTCATCACGCGCGACAACGTGTCGGTGAAGGTGAATGCCGTCGTGTACTTTCGCGTCGTCGATCCGGAGAAGGCGGTGATACAGGTCGCGCGCTTTCTCGAAGCGACGAGCCAGCTTTCGCAGACCACGCTGCGCGCGATCCTCGGCAAGCACGAGCTCGACGAACTGCTGTCCGAGCGCGAGCGCCTGAACAGCGACATCCAGCGCGTGCTCGATTCCCAGACGGATGCGTGGGGCATCAAGGTATCGAACGTGGAGATCAAGGACGTTGACATCAACGAGACGATGATCCGCGCGATCGCCCGGCAGGCCGAAGCGGAGCGCGAGCGCCGCGCAAAGATCATTCATGCGGAAGGCGAGCTGCAGGCCTCCGAGAAGCTGCTGCAAGCGGCGCAGATGCTGGCGCAGGCGCCGCAGGCGATGCAGCTGCGCTATCTGCAAACCCTGACGACGATCGCCAGCGACAAGAACTCCACGATCATCTTTCCGGTGCCGGTCGATATCGTGAGCACCGTCATCGACCGGTTCACCAAGGGCTCGAACGCAGCCTGATGCGCTTCAGGCGAGCGCGGGAAAGTCGAGCGTCGTGTCGTTCACGCGGTTCACGAGGTTCGTGAAATTGATGACGCTCATCGCGAACAGTGTGTCGACCACTTGCGCTTCCGAGTAGCCTGCTTCGCGCAATTCGTTCAGGCGCGCGGCGTCGATGGTGCCGGTGGAACCCGCCACATGCCGCACGAAGCGCACGAGCGCATCGCGCTTCGCGTTGCCGGTCGCTTCGCCCGCGCGGATCTGCTGCGTTTCCTTCTGCGTGAGCCCGACCATCTTGCCGACGACCGTATGCGCGGCGGCACAGTAATCACAACCCGCGAGTTCGCTCACGGCAAGCTTGATCGCTTCGGCGTCGGCCTTGTCGAGGCTGCTCTTCGCGAGGATCGCATCGTTCGCGAGCGCGGCGCCGAGGGCGCCGGGGCTGTGCGTGCCGATGGTCGCGTAGGCGTTCGGCACGCGGCCGGCGGCCTTCCTGATCGCGGCGAAGAGCTCCGCGGCGGCGCCGGTGGCTTCATTGACGTTGATTTGGGAAAGACGAGACATGGTGTGCTCCTGGTTCGGTGATGGGCCATCTGCATGGCATGGGTTGAACTGTAGGCGCATGCCTTTCCCGCGTGAATGCTCGTTCGGCTCGCAAAGCCGCGCGATCGTCTCAAGCTGCAATGGCAGCGCGGATCGGGCATCTCGCGCCGCTTCATGCCATGATCGGGACTTGGCATCCGCACGCATCGCGAATACGCACATGGACTATCTGACGAGCCTGAAGGTGTTCTGCACGGTGGTCGAAGCAAAGAGCTTCGCGCGTGCCGCCGACATACTCGGCTTGTCGCCGCCGGTCGTCTCGCGCGCGATCGCGGGTCTGGAGGAGCGGCTCGGCAGCCGGCTCTTCAACCGCACGACCCGGCAGATCTCGCTCACCGAGACCGCCGAGCGTTTCTTTGCCGACTGCTCGCGCCTGCTCGACGAACTCCAGGCGATGGAAGAGCGCGCGTCGAACCGCGCGAGCGAGGCGACGGGTCTATTGCGGCTGGTCGCGCATACGACCGTGATGACGAGCCGCTACACGCCGCTCGTCGCGAGCTTCCGCCGCGCCCATCCGCACGTGCGCCTCGACGTCACGCTGACCGAGCGGCCCGTCGATCTCGTCGGCGAGGGCTACGATCTCGCGATCGTGCTGCCCTTCATGCTGTCCACCGACACGGCCGTCACGCGTCTGCTCGAAACCATTCCGCTCGTGCTCGTGGCGAGTCCCGCCTATCTCGCGCAACGTCCCGCGCCGCGCCATCCATCCGAACTGGCCGATCACGCGTTCGTGCCGATGTCCGCGTCGATCCGCAAGCCCGCGCTCACGTTTCGCATCGGCGGGGAGGAGGTGCGCGTGCCGCTCAATCACGACATCTCGTCCAACAGCGCGGTGTTCAATCGCGAGATGGTGCTGCAGGGCTTCGGGATCGGCGTGCTGCCTACCGCGCTCGTCGGCCGCGAGCTCGCCGCGGGCCGGCTCGTCACGCTGCTCGACGCCTATGAGCGCGTCGATTCCGCCATCGAGATCCGCATTGCCTACAGCACGCGCGCGCTGCTGCCCGCCAAGGTGCGCGCATTCGTCGAGCATGCGGTGCGCTTTTGCGCCGACGAAGCCAGGTTGCTCGACGAGCCGCCACTGGTCGCGACGCCGCAAGCCTGACCGGCAAAGCCTTGCGTGGCAAGCTTTGCCGGATTCTTTCCGGCAGCGTTATTCAATCGTGTCTTCCATGACGGTTGACTTTGTGCATATGCACAACTAGTCTTCCGCTTCATGACGGGCAGCGAAAGTTGCCTTTTTTCCGATTTTAATTGTGCATATACACTTATAACGCAAATGACGACTCCTACGACGAATCTCCCGTCGGTCGCGGCGCCCGCTCTGGCGGGGCCCGCGCGCCGCATTCCCTGGATGCTGCTCGCGCTCGGCCTGGTCGGGCTCGTGCTGATCGCCGCGGCGACCTGGTGGGCGCTCGTGCTGCGCTTCGTCGAAACGACCGACGATGCCTACGTCGGCGGCGACGTCACCGTGCTTGCGCCGAAGGTGAACGGGTTCGTCGCCGATGTGCTGGTGCAGGACAACCAGCGCGTCAAGGCGGGCCAGGTGCTGATCCGCCTCGATTCGCGCGACTACGACGCACGCCTTGCGCAGGCCAGCGCGGAAGTGTCGAGCGCACGCGCGGCGGTCGTCGAGTTGCAGGCGAAAGACGCGCTGCAGGCGGCGGTCATCAATCAGCAGCAGGCGGAAGTGCACGCGTCGTCGGCGGAGCTCACGCGCAGCGCGCAGGACCGCTCGCGCTATCGCGAGCTCGTGAAGGACGATGCCGTGTCGAACCAGATCGTCGAACGCGCGGACGCCGACTACACGAAAGCGCAGGCGGCGCTGGATCGCAGCGGCGCGTCGCTCCTTGCGGCCAGACGCCAGTCGAGCGTGATCGAGGCGCAGATCGCGGATGCGCAGGCGCGCGTCGCCACTGCCGAAGCGGCGCGGCGCGTCGCGGAGCTGAACGTCGAGTACACGACGATCCGCTCGCCCGTCGATGGTTACGTCGGCAATCGCACGGCGCGCGTGGGCGTGCTCGCGAACGTCGGCACGTCGCTCCTGACGATCGTGCCTTCGACGGGCCTCTGGGTCGACGCGAACTTCAAGGAGGATCAGCTGAAGAAGATGCACGCCGGCGACGAGGCGGATGTCGAGCTCGATGCGTCGAGCGTGCCGCTCACGGGCCACGTCGAGAGCCTTGCGCCCGCCACCGGCGCGACCTTCAGCGTGCTGCCCGCCGAGAACGCCACCGGCAACTTCACGAAGATCGTGCAGCGCGTGCCGGTGCGCATTCGCCTCGACGTGCCGAAGGGCATGGAGCCGGTGCTGCGCCCCGGTCTTTCGGCGACGGTCAAGGTTCATCTCCGCAAGCAGGCGAACGGCTGAGGAGCCCAATCATGACTCACGCCGTTCCCTTCGATCCCGCGAGCCAGCCGATAAGGCAGCGCGTGTTCGCGTTCGCGCTGATGTGCCTCGGCTTCTTCATGGCGACGCTCGATATCCAGATCGTCGCGTCGTCGCTGAAGGACATCGGCGGCGGGCTTTCCGCGAGCCAGGACGAGCTGTCCTGGGTGCAGACTTCGTATCTGATCGCGGAGATTCTCGTCATTCCGATGTCGGGCTGGCTCTCGAAAGTGTTTTCCACGCGCTGGCTTTTCGTCGCGTCGGCGGTCGGCTTCACCATCACGAGCATGCTGTGCGGCATGGCGTGGGACATCAATTCGATGATCCTGTTTCGCGGCCTGCAAGGCGCGCTCGGCGCCGCGATGATCCCGACCGTCTTCACCACCGCGTTCGTGATCTTCCCGGGCAAGCAGCGATTGATTGCATCTACGACCATCGGCGCCCTGGCCTCGCTCGCGCCCGCGGTTGGTCCGGTGATCGGCGGATGGATCACCGATCAGTGGTCGTGGCACTGGCTCTTCTATCTGAACGTGGTGCCCGGTCTCGTCGTCGCGCTGCTGGTGCCGAAGTACGTGCATATCGACGCCCCCGATCTGTCGCTGCTGAAGAAGGGCGATTATCTCGGCATCGCCTTGATGTCGGGCTTTCTCGGCTGTCTGGAATACGTGCTCGAAGAAGGCCCGCGCAAGAACTGGTTCGGCGATCACGTCATAGTCGCGTGTACCTGGATCTCCGCGATCTGCGGCTTCCTTTTCCTCGTGCACGCGTTCACGGCGAAGGACCCGATCGTCGATCTGCGCGCGCTCGCGGTGCGCAACTTCGCGATCGGCAGCCTGCTGTCGTTCGTGACGGGCATCGGCATCTTCGTGTCGGTGTTTCTCACGCCGGTGTTCCTCGCCCGCGTGCGCGGCTTCGATTCGCTGCATACCGGGCTCGCGCTGCTTTCGGTCGGCTGCTTCCAGTTGCTCTCGATCGGCGTGTACGGCGTCGCGTCGCGCTTCATCGACATGCGAGTGCTGCTTGCGTTCGGTCTGGTCTGCTTCGGCGCGGGCTGTTACTTCTATACGCCGCTCACGCACGACTGGGGCTGGCAGCAATTCCTCCTGCCGCAGGCGCTGCGCGGCATCGGCCAGCAATTCGCGGTGCCGCCGATCGTCACGATGGCGCTCGGTTCGCTGCCGCCATCGCGGCTCAAATCGGCGAGCGGGCTCTTCAATCTGATGCGCAATCTCGGCGGCGCGATCGGCATTGCCGTGAGCGCGACGATGCTCAACGACCGTCTGAACCTGCATTACCTGCGCCTGAACGAGAACGTGACGATCGGCCGCCCCGTCATCGACGATCTGCTCGCGCGCAGCTCGGCGCATCTGGCGTCCGTCGCCGGCGATGCGCTGAACGCCTCGCAAGCGGGACTCGCGTCGCTGCAGGCGCTCGTCATGCGCGAAGCGCTCGTGCTGACCTTCGCCGATTGCTTCTACATACTCGCGCTGTGCTTTCTGTTCGGCCTCGTCACGGTGACGTTCGCCAGGCCGATCACGAGCGCGCCGCCTTCGTCCGATGCGCATTGAACCAAGCCTAGTCTGGATGCTTCGATCATGAAGAGACTTTTTGTCGAAATACTCGCGTGTGTTTCGCTTGCCGCGTGTGCAGTGCAGCCCGCGACGCACGCCGACCTTCCCGCGACCGTCAACGCGGCCGCGCCCGCCGACTGGAGCGTCGAGGCGCCGAAAATCGCGGCCGATCCCGTCGCCTGGTGGAATCAGTTCAACGATCCGGTGATGCATGAACTGGTTGCGTCGGTGCTGAATGACAACCTCGACTTGCAGGCGGCCGTCGAGCGCGTGAAACAGGCTCAGGCGCTCACGACGCAACGCCGTGCAGCGCTCCTGCCGCAACTCGATGCGAATGCCGCCGCCTCCGATACGCGCCAGAACACGCCGCCGCCGCTCGGCTACGTGCGGCAGGCGGGCATTGGCCTGACGCTCAGCTGGACGCCCGACGTATTCGGCGGCGAGCGGCTCGAACTGCTGGCCTCGCAGGCGCAGCTCGTCGGACGCGAGCATGCGGCGGATCAGGTGCGGCTCGCGCTCGCGGCGAATACGGCGGGTGCGTACGTCGATTTGCGCTGGGCGCAAGCCGAGCTGAAGATCCTGCAGGACAATCAGGCGATCCGCGAGCGCGCGCTCAGGCTCACCCAGCGCCGCCTGCAATACGGCCTGTCGACCCGGCTCGACGTCGCACGTGCGCAGAATCAACTGAGCGACCTGCAATCGCGCATCCCGCGCACGCAGGCGACGATCCAGCATCAGTTGAGCCTGATCGCCGTGTATTCGGGGCGCACGCCGGAGTCCATCGACAAGCTGATGCTCGCGCATCCCGGCGCCACGCCCGTGATTCCGATGCCGGCGAACGGCGCGCCGCAGATGCTGCCGTCCGAGGCCCTGCTGCGTCGCCCGGATGTGCTCGTCGCCTATGCGGGCGTGCAGCAGCGCGCGGCGGAAGTGGGTGTCGCGCGTGCAGAGCGCTATCCGAAGTTCTCGCTGCGCTTGTCCGACGGCCTGCTCGCATCGTCGTATCTCGGCTTGCCGACGCTGACCGACAACCTCTTTTCCGCCGCGCTCAACGCGACGAGCCCGATCTTCAACGCGGGACGCATCACGGCGGAGATCGAGCAGAACGAGAGCAGGATGCGCGAGTCGGAACTGCATCTGCGCCAGACGATGCTCGAAGCGCTGAAGGACGTCGAGGACACGCGCAGCGATCTCGTCAGCACGACCGAGTCCACCGCGCGCCTCACCGATGCGCTCGCCGCATCCGACCAGTCGCTGACGCTGTCGACGCAGCTGTACAAGGGCGGCGCGGCGAGCTTTCTCGATGTGCTCGACGCTCAGGAAGCCTATCTGCGCGACGCGGACGCGCTGAATCAATCGAAGCGCGAACATGCGCTCGCGGCCGTGGCGCTCTATCGCTCGCTGGGCGGCGGATGGAGCGTGACCGGCGACGACGATGTCATCAGGACCGCGAGCAAGGAAACGGAGACGACGAAATGAGCCTGATCGAAGAAGCGGCCACGGGCCTCGACGGACTCGCGCAACTGCGCAAGCTCATCGCGTGCGGGCGCAAGCCGGGCATTCTCGTGTCGCTGGAGTTCGATTTCATCGAGGTCGAAGCGGGCAGGGCGGTGTTCGCGGGCGTGCCCGGCGACCACGCGTACAACCCGATCGGCACGGTGCACGGCGGCTATGCCGCGACGCTGCTCGATTCCGCCTGCGGTTGCGCGGTGCATTCGTGCCTGACCGCGACGCAGGCCTACACGACGCTCGAGTTGAAGGTGGCGTATCACAAGGCGGTCACGCGCGAGACTGGCCTGTTGCGCGCGGAAGGGCGCGTGCTGTCGATCGGACGTCGCGCGGCGTTCGCCGAGGCGACGCTCAAGGACATGAGCGGCAGGCTGTTCGCATCGGCGACATCGACGTTGCTGGTCATGGAGCGTTAAAAAGCCCGGTTCCCCTGCGCAGGGAACCGGGCTCATCGATGCCTGGAACGGCGCTTATTTCACGCTTTCCAGCGCCTTGCGCACCGTGCCGAAGATCTGGTCGATCTGATCGTCCTCGATGATGAGCGGCGGCGAGAACGCGAGAATGTCGCCGGTATAGCGCACGAGCACGCCCGCCTCGAAGCACTTGACGAACACCTCGTACGCGCGGGCGCCCGGCGCGCCGTCACGCGAATCGAGCTCGATGCCCGCCACCAGCCCGAGATTGCGGATGTCCTTGACGAACGGCGCATCGCGCAGCGCGTGCGCCGCGCTTTCGAACTTCTCCGCCTTCGACGCGGCGCGATCGAACAGACTGTCGCGCGCATAGAGATCGAGCGTGGCGACGGCTGCCGCGGTCGCGACCGGGTGCGCCGAATACGTATAGCCGTGGAACAGCTCGATCGCGTTGGCGGCGCCCGCGTTGACGATCGTGTCGTGCACGCTGCGATGCGCGGCGACGGCGCCCATCGGAATGGTCGCGTTGTTGATCGCCTTGGCCATCGTGATGAGGTCGGGCTTCACGCCGAAGTACTCGCTCGCGGTTGCCTTGCCGAGACGGCCGAAGCCGGTGATGACCTCGTCGAAGATCATGAGAATGCCGTACTTCGTGCAGATCTCGCGCAGCTTCTGCAGATAGCCCTTCGGCGGCACGAGCACGCCGGTGGAGCCCGCGAGCGGCTCGACGATCACGGCGGCGATCGTCGAAGGATCGTGCAGCGCGACGATGCGCTCCAGTTCCTCGGCGAGATGCTCGCCCCACGCGGGCTGGCCCTTGGTGAACGCGTTGTGCGCGAGATCGTGCGTGTGCGGCAGATGATCGATGGACGGCAGGAGCGCACCCGAGAACGTCTTGCGATTCGGCGCGATGCCGCCGACCGAGATGCCGCCGAAGCCGACACCGTGATAGCCGCGCTCGCGGCCGATGAGACGCGTGCGCTGCCCTTCGCCGCGCGCGCGGTGATAGGCGAGGGCGATCTTCAGCGCCGTATCGACCGATTCCGAGCCGGAATTCGTGAAGAAGATACGGTCGAGCCCTTCGGGCATCAGGCCGGCGATCTTGGTCGCCGCTTCGAACGCGAGCGGGTGGCCCATCTGGAAGGTCGGCGCGAAGTCGAGCGTCGCGAGCGCCTTCTGCACCGCTTCGACGATCTCGTCCCGGCAGTGGCCCGCGTTCACGCACCAGAGCCCGGCCGTGCCGTCGAGCACTTCACGGCCATCGGTCGAGCGGTAGTACATGCCTTTCGCGCTTTCGAGCAGGCGCGGCGCGGCCTTGAACTGACGATTGGCGGTGAAGGGCATCCAGAACGACGAGAGATCGTCGATGACGGGGCGGGCATTCATGGCGGGTCTCCTCCTCAGAAAGAACGGTCACTGCACTGTATTCCTCGGCAAAATTGCACGGCATAGACAGTTGTTTCACTGCGCTGCCAACTGTGCTGGCAAAATGCTGCAAACTGTATTGGCCGCTGCGCTTTCGCAGCGCTATGCCCGGATCCCATGATCGAACTCAAGCTGGAGCGCGGCTCGCGTCAAGCGCCGACGCTCGTCGAACAACTGGTGCGCGCGTTCGCCACGGCGATCGAGGAGCAGACGCTGCGCGCGGGCGCGCTTCTGCCGTCGGTGCGGCGTCTCGCCGAGGCCGAAAGTCTCAGCACTTTCACGGTGACGGAGGCGTATGGCAGGCTCGTGTCGATGGGTCTCGTCACCGCGCGGCGCGGCTCCGGCTATCGCGTGGCCGTGCGCGGGCACAGCGAGCGCGTGCGCGCGGTCGAATGGCAGCCGCCGAGCCTCACCGCGACATGGCTGCTCTCGGACGTATTCGCCGACCATTCCGTGCCGATCAAGTCCGGCTGCGGCTGGCTGCCCAACGAATGGGTCAATGAAAGCGGCCTGCAGCATGCGCTGCGCGCGGTGAGCCGCGTGCCGGCAGCCCGCATCGCCGATTACGGGCACCCGTACGGCTTTGCGCCGCTGCGCGAACGCATCGCGGAGCAGCTGGACCGCCACGGCCTGCCGATCGACGCCGCGTCGAACGTGCTTTTGACCGCGGGCGCGACGCAGGCGCTCGATCTCGTCGTGCGCACGCTGTTGCGCCCGGGCGATGCGGTCGTCGTCGAGGATCCGGGCTACTGCAATCTGCTGCAGATTCTGCGGCTCGCCGGACTCCACGTGCATGGCGTGCCGCGCACCGTCGCCGGCATCGATACGGACGTGTTCGAACGCATCGTGATCGAGCACCGGCCGAAAGCGGTTTTCCTCAACACCACGCTGCAGAATCCGACGGGCGCGACCTTCAGCATGGCCTCGGCGTTTCGCCTGATGCAGATCGCGGAGCGCCACGGCCTGTGGGTCGTCGAGGACGACGTGAACCGTGAGCTCGCGCCGCCCGGCGCGCCGCTGCTCGCCTCGATGGAAGGGCTCAATCGCGTGCTGTACGTCGGCGGCTTCGCGAAGACGATCACGCCTGCCCTGCGCTGCGGCTATGTCGTCGCTGAACGGGAAGTGTTGCGCGAACTGGCGCGCACGAAGATGGCGGTGGGGCTGACGTCATCGGAGGCGACGGAGCGCATCGTCGAGAAAGTGCTGACGGAAGGGCGCTACGCGCGGCACGTGGAATTCGTCGTCGAAAAACTGAAGGATGCGCATGCGCTCGTCGAGGAGCGCATGGATACACTTGGCGTCGAGCTTTTCCGGCGCCCGCGCGCGGGCTTGTTCGTGTGGGGCGCGCTGCCGATCGATCCGGCCGAAGGAAGCGCGGTTGCGACGCGCGCCTTGCAGCACGGAATATGGCTTGCGCCGGGTTCCTATTTCCGTCCCGACGATGCGGAAAGTCCGTGTTTCAGATTCAACGTTCCTTGTTCCGTCGACGACGCGCTTTGGACTTTTCTGGAAAGGACGATCAAACGAAGTTGAAGCGGACACGGAAATTCGAAAAGCCGTGTCCGCATAGCCGCAATTATTGCGAGGCCTGATTCGAAGCGGAAGCCGAAACCTGTGCGCGTTCATTCTGCGCCGTGCGCGATGTATCGACGAAATTCCCGCGTCCTTGCGCCGATTCCTCCGCGGCGAAGGTCTGCGCGCTGACGCCATGCTGCGAAGCCGGCGCACCGAAATCGGGACGATAATGCGGTGCGGGACCATATCCGCTTGCAGAAGCGGAACCGGCGAAGACAGAACTCAATGCAACAGCCAGGCTCACTACGAGTCGCTTGTTCACGTGATTGCTCCAACGAAGAAAGGGAGAGATGCAGTTGCGCGGCAGACAGCAACTGCAATCGGTGATGCGCATCGTTCGATACGAAACGCCCCGACATGTGAACGCAGTGTAGAAGGCATGCGCGGCGTTTTAATCTGGCCAAAAGCCAATTGAGTTTTCGCCGATCTCAAACAATGGGAAAACGCGGCTCGAAGCGGCCGCGTGCCCTGCCGGTTTCAGCGGGACGCGCGCCGTGCGCTTCCTTCATTGCATTCCCTGCAAAACGTGAAGGGAAAGAAGCGCACGCCTGATGCGAATGTTTTTCGTCACAGCCGGTGCTTCAGATGGAAGCGCCGCCATCCGCTTGCGCCGACGTGTTCGATGCCGGCTGCGGTTCCGCGACGGGTTGCGCGGTCACGGTTTCTTCGTCTTTCGGCGCTGCGTTTGAAGTCTGCTTGCGTGGCGCGCCGCGCTTTGTCGCGGGCCTGGTCACACTCGCTTTTTTCGCGGCAGGCGCGCGAGTTGACGCTGCCTTGGCTTTCTTTACCGCAGCAGTCGACGCAGAAGAGGGCGAACTCTTCCTGGCTGCAACTTTCTTCCCAGCAGCTTTCCTGGGCTTGACCGCGCCTTCCGTTCCTTCCGCATCGATCAGAAACTTGCTGCGGTCCTTCACGCCGGCGATCCACGCGGGCGGCCGCGCCCAGCCGCTCCACGTCTCGCCCGTCTCCGGATTGCGATACTTCGCGGGCAGCTTGCCTTTCTTCGCCAGCTTCGTCACCGCTTCGCGCCTTCCCGCAGGCGCGGGCAGCGTGACCTGCGGCCTGGCCGTGCGCCTGGGCCGCTTGCCGTACGCGTCGATATCGTCAGTCGTGAGGCCGTGTCTTTCCATCATCGCGCGGATATCGTCGAGCACGGCTTGGGCGCGCAGCGCGATCAGGCGTTCGGCCTGTGCCTGCAGCTTCTTGAGCCTGGCCTGGATCTGCTTGAGTGTCGCCATCGCCGTCTCCTCTTTCCGGTGGGTTCCGCGCGTTCGATCAGGCGCTAGTCGGCGCCCATTCTCGTTTCGTCGACGAACTTCTCCGTCGCGTCGTCGATGCGGCGCGACTTGCGTCCCGCGGGCCCGTGGACGTAGACGGCCTTGACACTGGCGGTCTCGTCGGGAGCGGGCGGCGGCGTCATCGTGTAACGAACCTCGCGCGCATGATCGCTCAATTGCAGGCGCGGATCGAACACCGAGTTGAACCGCCATAGCATGCGGATGAAATTCGTCTGCCCGTGCATCAGCAATTGCATTGCCTGACCCGCGGCGCCGCGCAACGCAGCCCAGCCCATGTGCTTGCGATTGAGCACCTGCTGCGTGCGCACGAGCTCAGCATAGAACTCGGGCAACGGCAGGCGGGTCGGCAGGACGGCGTGCTGAATGTCGTAGAGCCGGTAGTCGAGACTCGTCAGGCGGCGCTGTTCGCGCAGCCAGATCTCCGTGCCGGGATAGGGCGTGTTCACGCTGATGTTCACGATCTCCGGAATCTCCAGGCACCATTGGCGCACGGTCTCGAAGCGTTCCCGGTCCCATTCGGGATCGGCGATGAGGTTGATCGCCACCGTGATGCCGAGCGAACGCGCGAACGCCAGCGCCTCGAAGTTCTTGTCGAGCGTGATGCGCTTGCGAAACGCCTTCAGCCCTTCCGCATCGATTGCTTCCATGCCGATGAACATATACTGCAAGCCGAGCTCGCGCCAGAAACGGAACACGTCCTTGTTGCGCAGGAGCACGTCGCCGCGCGTTTCGAGGTAGTACTTCTTGCGGATGCCGCGCTTCTCCACCGCGCGGCCGATCGCCATGCCGTGTTCGGCATGCACGAAGGCCACATCGTCGACGATGAATACGCCGGGCTCGCGTATCGACGTGAGTTCGTCGGCGATGACCTCCGCGCTGCGTGAACGGTAGCTGCGGCCATAGAAGGTCCAGGCGCTGCAGAACGTGCAGTCCCACGGACAGCCGCGCGCGAATTCGATCGACGCGCACGGGTCCAGCGTGCCGATGAAGTACTTGCGGCGATGCCGCAGCAGATCGCGCGCGGGCAGGATATCGTCGAGGCTCTCGACGAAGCGCGGCGGCGGCCCCGAGCCTTCGCTCGTCACCGCGCCCGGCACGGCGAGCAGGTCGCCGTTCGTCGCGGCCGCGTGCAGCAGCACATTCACCGATGCCTCGCCTTCGCCCTTCAGCACGCAGTCGATCGCACCTTGCGCGTGACGCAGCATGTCGCCCGCGGTGAACGACGCGCTGTGCCCGCCGACGAACACGAAACAATGCGGCAGACGTTTCTTCACCGCTTTTGCAAGATCGATGATTTCGGGGATGTTGGCGAGATAGTTGCCGGAGAAGCAGAGCGCGTCGGGACGCCAGTCGCGCACGACGCGGTCGAGGTCGCGGTGCGTTTCGACCTGCAGGTCGATCAGGCGGACCTCGTGGCCTGCCTGGCGCACGGCCGCCGCCACGGTTTCGAGCCCGAGCGGCTCGAGTCGAAGGAATACGCGGGTGTACATCAGGCCGCTGGGATGAACGGCAAGCACCTTCATGGACTCTCCTTGCGAGAGTGGACGGCGCATCGTCAGCCGGCGCGAACCGTGGCCGCCGTCCGGTCATGGTCACATCATGCGGATCGAATCTCCATTCGTGCGCGGCCTCGTTCTGTTGCGAGGGCCGCTGTCTTCCATCGCCTCGGGCGCAAAAAGAATGCCCGCGACGTGTTCATTCTACTGTCGGCTTTGGCGGGCCGCTCGTTTGCGCGCCGACGTGGCTTATCGCCTTATTGCCTGGTTGCCGTGAACGCGGCGGTCTCGTAAGGCACGGTGACTTCGCGCTTGCCGCGCAGTTCGGGCTCGTCATCGATCAGCGCGCGCACGGCGCGGTCGATCTCGTCGCGCGTTTCCCCGGGCAAGGCCGCGATGAAGCTCGTCGAACGCACGCGATGCACGATCACGTCTTCGGGCGATCCCGTGTGCCCGACGGAAAAGCGCGTCTCGACGAGCGGGCCGAAGCCTTCATGCGGAAACGCGTTGCGCCAGGCGCCGGTGTAATAGCGCGGCGCGTCGCCCTCGTTTCGGTTGACGATGGCGTCGAGCTTCGCGACCCACGGCACGCGCGCATCGCGCATGTTCCATACGAGGCCGAGCCTGCCGCCCGGCTTCAACACGCGATGGATTTCATCGAGCGCCTCGCGGCTTCCAAACCAGTGAAACGACTGTGCGCAAACGACGGCATCGACCGACGCATCCGCAAGCGGTATCGATTGGGCCGTGCCCGCGAGCGCCTGGACATCGGGGAGTGCGGCGGAAAGCCTCGCGCGCATCGAATCGACGGGCTCGACCGCGATGACGCGCGCGCCGGTCTGCACGAGACGCGGCGTGAACTTGCCCGTACCCGCGCCGAGATCGACGACGCTCGCGCCTGGCCCGAGCCCGAGCGCATCCACGAGCCAGCCTGCAAGCTCAGGCGGATAGTCGGGCCGCCCGCGCACGTAGCTTTCCGCGTTGGCCGTATAGCCTTCGACGGCCGCGCGGTGAACGTCGGGCGAATCGTTCGCGGGCTGCGTCATGGTTCGCTCCTTTCGATCAGGACTTACTCGCCATAGATGTCGAAGTCGAAGTACTTCTGTTCGATGCGCTTGTACGTGCCGTCCTTGATCATCGCGGCGATCGCGCCGTCGAGCTTCTCCTTCAGGTCGGTGTCTTCCTTGCGCAAGCCGATTGCGGTGCCCGGCCCGAAGATCGCGCCGTCTTCCAGCGCACCGCCCGCGAAGCCGTAGGGCTTGCCGCGCGGCGTGTCGAGAAAGCCGCGCTCGGCCTGCACGGCGTTTTGCAGCGAAGCATCGAGGCGGCCGGCAAGAAGGTCCGCATAGACCTGGTCCTGATCGGCGTAGGACACGACCTTCACGCCCTTCGCGCCCCAGTGGACTTTCGCATACGTCTCCTGCATCGACCCTTGCTCGACACCGACCGTCTTGCCCGCGAGCGATTCCGCCGACGGCTGGATGTTCGAATCGCGCCTGGCGACGAGGCGCGTGGGCACGTGAAAGAGCTTGCTGGAGAAGGCGATCTGCTTGACGCGCGCGGGCGTCATCGACATGGTCGAGAGCACGCCGTCGAACTTGCGCGATTTCAGCCCGGGAATCATGCCGTCGAAGGCGTTCTCGACCCACACGCATTTGGCGTTGAGGCGCCGGCACAGTTCGTTGCCGACATCGATGTCGAAGCCGACCAGCGTGCCGTCGGGCGCTTTTGATTCGAAAGGCGGATAGCTGGCATCGACGCCGAAGCGGATAGTGGACCACTCCTTGGCGTGCACCCCGATCGACACGGTCAGCATCGAACCCAACAATACCGTCAACAGCCTCTTCACGATAGTCCCTACTTTTAATGAGTTTATGAGCGTGGGCGGCGGCGGCCGCCGCTGACGATTATAGAGGCAGGGCTGTAGCGCGAAAAGAATGGTGGCTGGCGGTCTGTCGCCGGATGTTGCGCGCGCAAAAAAAGCCGCGAAAAATCGCGGCCTTTCGAATTGAAGCTTATTGAGGCGGGTTGGCGATCAAGCCTTGATGGACGCTCAGCTCGCGTGCACTTCGACGCGGCGCGGACGCGCTTCCTCGCGCCGCGGAATGGTCAGCTTGAGCACGCCGTTGGCGAGGTTCGCATCGATCTTCGCGGTGTCGAAGTCGTCGCTCACCGTGAAGGCGCGTGCGAAACGCGGCGCGCGCAATTCGGCGTGGTGCACGCGCAGCGCGCCCTGCACCGGCAGGTCCGCCTCGGCTTCGATGGTGAGGCGCGCATCGTGCACCTTCACATCGAGCTTCTCGCGCGGCACGCCGGGCAGGTCGGCCCACAGCGTGATGCCATGGCTATCCTCGACGATATCGACCGCGGGCGTCACCGTCGGGCGGCGCACCGTGTCTTCGCGCTTGCGCGCCACTTCGCTCGTGTCTTGCGGGGCGATTTGCGTGTTATCGGTCATGATGGGTTCCCTATTACTGAATGGTGATGGCGCGCGGCTTGGACGCTTCGCGCTTGCCGATGGTGATGGACAGCGTGCCGTTCTCATAGCGCGCTTCGACCTTGTCGGTGTCCGCGTTCTGCGGCAGCTCGATCACGCGGCGGAAGCTGCCCACGAACCGCTCTTTCGCGTAAGTGCGCGAGCCTTCAGCGGCCGGTTGCGCACGGCGCTCGCCGCTGATGGTGAGCGTGCCCTTGTCGACGGTGACATCGAGCGACGAAGGCTCGACGCCCGGGGCAAACGCGACGATCTGAATGGCGTCGTCGGTGCTGCCGATATTCAGTTGAGGAAATGCATCCGCGCGGCTCGAACGGATGCTCGAGGGGAGATTGCCGAAGAGCGAGGACATCTGCCGTTGCACGCGGTCCAGCTCCGAGAAAATGTCACCGCTAAAATAAAACTCACTCATGGTCGAGTCTCCGATGGTTGCGGCCATCAGGCGAACGTTCGTTGCGAGAGCCGCGAACGCCTGCAAGGCCGGCAGCAGGAATTTGAAACGACAGCGCGGGTTGCCGCTGTCCTTGCATCCAAGGTAGGTGCGAAGGCTATCGTTTCAATACCGAAGACCTGTTTTTTCAGGGCGATTTATTTTCGCGGCACGGCTCTTGAAAAGCGTTTGCGTGCTCTTACATTCGATCGAATCCGCCTCAGCGAGAGGTCAGATCGTCCTGATAGAAGCCCGAGAAACGCGCGAACTGCCGTTCGGCGTCGGCGGCGTTCACCCCTTCCTTCAATACCGCGCTCGAGAATCCCGTTCGCTCCATCTGCACGAGCTGATCGATCAACACGTCGCCGGTCGCGCGCAAGTCTCCCTTGAAGCCCAGCCTTCTGCGCAGCAAGTACGCCTGGCTGTAGGCGCGGCCATCGGTGAAATGCGGAAAGTGAAGCTCGATGCGCGAGAGCGTCGCCAGGCGATCCCTGAGCGAGTGCGGATCGTCGTCGTTGGCGAGGCGCGCGACGTGTTCGTTCGCTTCCGCGTGTTGATCCTCCTGCGTGAGAATGCGCATGCGATCGACGCCATTCATGCCGTCACCTCATCATTCGTGCGCGCGGCGTTGGCGGCGGCCTTGAACGGATCGATGCCCACGCGCCGCACCGTTTCGATGAAGCGCTCGTGACGCTCGCGTGTATCGCGATAGGTCGTGAGGATCGCCTCGATCACGTCGGGCACTTCGGCCGCGCTGAACGACGGACCGATCACCTTGCCCGGCTGCGGCGCGCCGCTCGCCGCGCTGCCGTCCGAGCCGCCGAGCGTGATCTGATACCACTCGCGTCCGTCCTTGTCGACGCCGAGCACGCCGATGTGCCCGCTGTGATGATGTCCGCACGAATTGATGCAGCCGCTGATATGCAGATCGATTTCGCCGATGTCATCGAGCTCGTCGAGATCCTGATAACGCTCGCTGATGGCCTGCGCGATCGGCAGCGAACGCGCATTGGCGAGCGCGCAGAAATCGCCGCCCGGGCACGCGATCATGTCGGTAAGAAGCTGCACGTTCGCGCTGGCGAGGCCCGCATCGCGCGCGGCTTGCCATAGCGTGAGCAGTTCGCTCGCACGCACCCAGGGCAGCACGACGTTCTGGGTGTGCGTGACGCGCGCTTCGCCCGCGGAAAACCGGGCGGCGAGATCCGCGACGATCTCGAGCTGGTCCGCGGTCGCATCGCCCGGTGATTGCAGCACACGCTTGAACGACAACGTCACGATGCGCAGCGCCGGGTCCTTGTGCGGCGCGACGTTGCGTTGCAGCCAGCGCGCGAAGAGGGGATGACGCGCGGCTTGCGCATCGAGCCCGGCTTCGTCGAAGGCATTTCGATGCGCATGCAACGCAGGCGGCACGAACGACGCGCGCACGCGCTCCAGTTCCGCCTGGGAGATGAGATGCGGCGCGCCGTCGTGCTCGACGATCTGCCGGAACTCCTCGTTCACGTCGTCGATATAGCGCGGTCCTTCCGTCTTCATCAGGATCTTGATGCGCGCCTTGTACTTGTTGTCGCGGCGGCCGTAGCGGTTGTACACGCGCACGATCGCCTCGAGGTAGTTCATGATGTGCGGCCACGGCAGGAACTCGCGCATGAGCGTCGCGATGACGGGCGTGCGTCCCATGCCGCCGCCGGCGCTCACGCGAAAGCCGAGCTCTCCCGCCGCGTTGCGCACGAGCTGCAGGCCGACGTCATGCCATGCGGTCGCCGCGCGATCCTCGCTCGCGCCTGTAATCGCGATCTTGAACTTGCGCGGCAGGAACGCGAACTCGGGATGCAGCGTGGTCCATTGCCGCATGATCTCCGCGAACGGCCGCGGATCGGCGATTTCATCGGGCGCGACGCCCGCGCGTTCATCGCAGGAAATGTTGCGGATGCAATTGCCGCTCGTCTGAATGCCGTGCATGTCGACGGTGGCGAGCAGGTCCATCACGTCGGCGGACTTGTTGAGCGGAATCCAGTTGAACTGGACGTTGGTGCGTGTCGTGAAGTGCGCGCAATGCGTCGGCAGGCGCTCGGTGCCGAGCCTGCCTTGCGCAACGCTTGCCGCGCGATAGACATCGGGATGGGGATCGTCGTATTCGCGGGCGATGCGCGCAAGCACCCGCAACTGCGCGCTCGACAGCTCGCCGTATGGCACGGCCACGCGCAGCATCGGCGCGTGACGCTGCACGTACCAGCCGTTTTGCAGGCGCAGCGGCCGGAACTCGTCCTCGCTCAGGCGGCCATCCTGCCAGCGTTGGAGCTGATCGCGGAATTGCGCGGCGCGGCTCTTGACGAAAGATTTGTCGAACTCGGTGTATCGGTACATGGATGCGGCGGCCTGTCGAAGAGAGGTCAACGATAGAAGGCGCGGCTGCATCCCGACAAGCAGCAGATGCGATGAATTCTGCGGTAGCAGTGGTGATACCCGCCGTTCTGCTACCGCCGAACACGTCGTAACTGCTGCTGTTTTTCATGTTGCCCGGCGCTCATCATGAACGCGTGAGAAAACCCGTTCAGATGAATGAAGGAGCCGGTCATGACCCTCTTGAAAATGATACGCATCGTGCTGTGGAGCTTTTTCGGCGTGCGCAGGCGCGCGTCGCACAACGCCGATTTCGCGCAGATCAAGCTGCCGCTGCTGCCGGTCATCGCCGTGATGCTCGCGGGCGCGTTCGGGCTCACGCTGCTGACGGTCGCGAAACTCGCCGTCGGTATCGCGCATTGATTTTGCAGCGCTGGTCGGGTCCGCTCTTACAATGGCAACACGATTGATTGCCAGGAGCGAGGAATCAGGACGATGAAAGTATGCATATATGGCGCGGGCGCCATCGGCGGCTGGATCGGCGTGAAGCTCGCGCAGGCGGGCTGCGACGTGAGCGTCGTCGCGCGCGGCGCCACGCTCGACGTGTTGAGGGAACAGGGGCTGCGGCTCGTCGAGAAGGATGCGGCTCATGCGGTGAAGGTCGCGGCCAGCGCCGCGCCGGCGGATCTCGGGGTGCAGGATCTCGTCGTCGTGGCGGTCAAGGCGCCCGCAATGGAATCGGTCGCCGCGCATATCGCGCCGCTGCTCTCCACCGGGACCACGGTGCTGACCGCGATGAACGGCGTGCCGTGGTGGTTCTGCGACGGTCTCGGCGAACCGTTCGCCGGCAAGCGCCTCTCGTCGGTCGATCCGCATGGCAGCATCGCCGCGGCGATACCGGCTGCGCAGACGGTCGGCTGCGTCGTGCATGCGAGCTGCTTCGTGGAAGCGCCGGGCGTCATTCGCCATCACCAGGGCAAGGGTCTGATTCTCGGCGAGGCGAAGGGCGCGCCCACCGCCCGCACCGAATCGCTCGTGTCGCTGTTTTCGAAAGCGGGCTTCGACGCGACGCTATCTCAGCAGATTCAACGCGACGTCTGGTTCAAGCTGTGGGGCAACATGACGATGAACCCCATCAGCGCGATCACCGGCGCGACCACCGACCGCATCCTGAGCGACGATCTCGTGCGCGGCTTCGTGACCAACGTGATGCGGGAAGCGAAGGAAATCGGCGCGCGCTTCGGCATTCCGATCGGGCAGGAGCCGGAAGACCGTCACGCCGTCACGCTCAAGCTCGGCGCGATGAAGACGTCGATGCTGCAGGACGTGCAGGCGGGCAAGGCGGTCGAGCTCGACGCGCTCGTCGCTTCGGTGCGCGAGCTCGGCACGATGACCGGCGTGCCGACGCCGTTCACCGATGCGCTTCTCGGGCTCGCGCGCCTGCACGCGCGCACGCTGGGACTTTATCCGGCGGCGTGAGCGCCATTACGCCACGACGATACGCAGCGGGTCCGCCGCCGCGAACGCTTCGGCCCGCTCCGCGTTCGGCGCGGATAGATCCACTCGGTGTTGATGCGCGTCTTCAGCTCCTTCGCCTGCGCGCCCGACATCTTCACCTCGCGAGATTCTTGATGTGCGCCTCGAGCGCCGCGGCTTCGTCCACCTGATCCACGCTGAACGCGTGCTGCGCGAGCCCCGGCATCTGCGGGCAGAACAGGCGGCTGCCCGTCGCCAGAACGGCCGAATACGAGCCGTCGGCGCCGCGCACTTCGACCTGATTGCGTTCGGCCTGGATGCGCTCCATCGTTCCCTGAATGAACCTGACGCCCGCGGACGCGAAGATGTCCAGCAGCGGCGCCTCCATGCCCGCGGCGTTTTCCTCATGGAGACGCGGACGCACATGCCAGATGCGGCTCGGGTGCGATCGATTCGAGGCAGGCGCAGTCGCCGCGTTAAGCTACGAGGCACACGCGACCAAACGTCAGAGGATGCGAATGGAGCAACAGAATCAACAGGAGAGCGGCGGCGAACTCGCGCAGATGCGCGACATGCTGCGCGAATTCGTCCGCGAGCGGGACTGGAGCCGGTTCCACTCGCCGAAGAATCTGGCCTCAGCGCTTTCGGTCGAGGCGAGCGAGTTGCTCGAGCCGTTTACTTGGCTTGCGACGGGCGACAAGACCGAACTCGACGATGCGAAGCTGAGAGCGATCCGTCACGAGATGGCGGACGTGCTCGCGTATCTCGTGATGCTCGCGGACGCGCTCGACGTCGATCTTCATCGCGCGCTGATCGAAAAGATGGCGCTGAACCGCTCGAAGTATCCGGCGCACAAGGTGAAGGGCGACGCGCGCAAATACACCGAATACGATGAATGAGCCCTCACGGGGAAATCGCGACTGGCGCGCAATGCGTTCGCGCGGTTAAGCTTGCGGCTCGACCGCCCGTTCCCCTGGAGAGTTGCCGATGGACTTTTCGCTGTCCCCGGAGTTGACCGAACTGCAGGCGCGCGTGCGCGCTTTCATCGCCGAAGAAGTCGTGCCGCTCGAGCGCGATCCGCGTTGTACGCCGCATGGCCCGAACGAGTCGTTGCGCGCCGAACTGATCGGGAAAGGCCGCAAGGCGGGGCTGCTCTCGAGCCATGTGTCGCCGGAGTTCGGCGGCCTCGGTCTCAATCACGTCGCCAAGGCGGTTCTGTTCGAGGAAGCCGGCTATTCGCCGCTCGGTCCGGTGGCGCTGAACATCGCCGCGCCGGACGAGGGCAACATGCATCTGCTCGAAGCCATCGCCACGCCGCAGCAGAAGGAGCGCTGGCTGCGCCCGCTCGCGGCGGGGGAAATCCGCTCGTGCTTCTGCATGACCGAGCCGCCGCCGGGCGCCGGCGCCGATCCCGCAATGCTGCAGACCATCGCGGCGCAGGACGGCGACGAGTACGTGATCGACGGCCGCAAATGGTTCATCACGGGCGCGGAGGGCGCGGCGTTCGGCATCATCATGGCGAAGTTCGCCGATGGTCCCGCCACCATGTTCCTCGCCGACATGACGAGCCCGGGCATCGTGATCGAGCGCTCGATGGATGCGCTCGACACGTGCTTTCCAGGCGGCCACGGCGTCGTGCGATTCGAGGGCTTGCGCGTGCCCGCCGAGAACGTGCTGGGCGAACCGGGCGAGGGCTTCCGCTACGCGCAGGTGCGTCTGTCGCCCGCGCGCCTCACGCACTGCATGCGCTGGCTCGGCGCCGCGCGCCGCGCGCACGATGTCGCGACGGCGCACGCGCGGCGGCGTCATGCATTCGGCAAGGCGCTGGGCGAGCACGAGGGCGTCGGCTTCATGCTCGCCGACAACGAAATGGATCTGCACGTCACGCGGCTTGCCATCTGGCACTGCGCGTGGGTGCTCGATCAGGGCGTGCTCGGCAAGCACGAGTCGAGCATCGCGAAGGTGGTGTCATCGGAGGCGCTCTGGCGGGTCGTCGACCGCTCGGTGCAGGTGCTGGGCGGCCAGGGCGTCACGCACGAAACCGTCGTCGCGCGGATTTTCGCGGACATGCGCGCGTTCCGGATCTACGACGGTCCATCGGAAGTGCATCGCTGGAGCATCGCACGGCGCATCCTGCGCGGCGAGAAGCCGCGCGCGGAAAACGCCTGACGAAGGCCGGGAGCGCGCGCGGCTCAGTGCACCGCGGTATTGCCCTGAGCCTGCCGTTGCGCGACGATCCGGCTCGCGCGCAACGCGTTGTCCGGGTAGTTCAGCCAGTCGTTGGGATCGTAGCCGGCCGCGCGCCACAGCAGGAACTCCTGCCGGACCTGCGCGCGCGTCTTCGGCGCGTTCGGATCGTTGGCGGGCGCCTGCGGCTGCGCAAGCGCGGAGGCTGCGCAGCACAGAGCCAGCGCGCCGAGAATGATGCGGGAAATGGATGTCATGACGAATACCTCACACCGCCTAAAGTGGTCATAAGGCGGACATCTCATTCTAGGTGACAGAACGAAAACGCGCAGAAGCCGTTTCGCTCTCGCGCCGTTGCGCATCAGTTCACATCGACATGCCGTGTACTGACGATCAGCCGTATACTCGATTGTTTCGGGCGGCGAGTTCCGGCGCGTTTCCAGCGGGACGCAGCGGAAGGACGGACCCATAGTCTGGGATTACAAGCACACAGGCACGCAAAACAGGCACACGACAACAGGCCGCCATGAGCACTTCGAGCGTCGTCACGACGAGCAGCTTTCCGGAGATGGACGAGCTGAATGCGATCCGCATCGCGGGCGGCGCGCGCTTCGAGTGGCGCACGGTCTGTGAAATCCGCGCGCGGGGCCATTCGTTTCCGCTTCTGACCGCGTCGATCGGCTCGGAGGACCCGCAAGCGCCGGCCATCGGTTTTTTCGGCGGCGTGCATGGGCTCGAATGCATCGGCACGCAGCTCGTGCTCGAATACATGCGTGCGCTCCTGAGGCGCCTCGAATGGGACGAGACGCTGCATCAGCAGTTGCGCGCGATCCGTCTCATCTTCATGCCGATCGTCAATCCCGGCGGAATGTTCGCCCGCACGCGCGCGAATCCGAACGGCGTCGACCTGATGCGCAACGCGCCGCAGAGCGCGGAAGGGCGCGTGCCGTTTCTCGCGGGCGGGCAGCGCATCGGGCCATGGCTGCCGTGGTATCGCGGTCCCGTCGACGGCCGCATGGAAGCCGAGAGCGCGGCGCTTCTTGCGGTCGCCGAGGAGGAGTTGATGTCGCGGCCCCTGAGCTTCGCGCTCGACTGTCATTCGGGCTTCGGCTGGGACGACAGCATCTGGTTTCCCTACGCGCGCACCGAGCGGCAAATGGCGCATCTGCCGGAAATGTTTCTCCTCAAGACGATGTTCGAGGAGTCGTATCCGCACCACGGCTATGCATTCGAGCCGCAGAGCCATCAATACCTGCTGCACGGCGATCTGTGGGACTTCGCCTACGATCGCTCGCGCGCGCCCAACATCTTCCTGCCGATGACGCTCGAACTCGGCTCCTGGCGCTGGATTCGCAAGAACCCGATGCAGATGTTCTCGCGCCTCGGCATCTTCAATCCGATCAAGGCGCACCGCACGCGGCGCGTTCTGCGGCGTCATCCGAATTTTTTCGATTTCCTCACGCGTGCCGCGTACTCGTCGCGCCGCTGGCTGCCGAGCGGCGCATTCCGCGAGGAGGTGCTGCTGCGCGCGCAGGAGCACTGGCATCGCACGGGCGAATGATGAGCCACTGGATCCTGCTGCGCGGCCTCACGCGCGAAACGCGCCACTGGGGCGAGTTCGAGGCGGCGTTCGTCGCGCATGGGCTCGTCGGAGCGGGCGGGCAAGTCGTGTGCATCGATCTGCCGGGCAATGGCGCCGAGCGTGCGCACGAGGCGCCGCGGTCCGTCGTCGCGATGATGGACTTCGTGCGCGCGCGCGCCGCCGCGCTGGGCGTGCACCTGCCTTGCCGCGTGCTCGCGATGTCGCTCGGCGCGATGGTCGCGACCGCGTGGGCCGAGCGGCATCCTCACGAGATCGAGCGGCTCGTATTGATCAACACGAGCATGCGGCCGTTCGCGCGCGTGCATGAACGCCTGCGTCCGGCGGCATGGCCGATGCTGGCTCGCATCGCGATGAGCTGGACGCGCCCCGAGCGATGCGAAGCGCTGATTCATCGCCTGACATGCAATCGCGGCGAGACGGCGGATGCGGACATCGCGCAATGGGCGCACCTGCGGCGCACGCATGGCGCGAGCGCAGCCAATGCAATGCGACAACTCGCTGCGGCGGCGCGCTTTCGCGCACGCGCCGCCGCGCCTCCTTGCCCTGTGCTGCTGCTTTCGTCGGCGGGCGACCGGCTCGTCGATCCGGTATGCTCCGCGCGCGTCGCGGCGCGATGGCGCGCGGCCCACACGGTGCATCCGTGGGCCGGTCACGACCTGCCGCACGACGACCCGGACTGGACCTGCGGCGCGATTGCGGCCTGGCTCGGCGAACACGACGCGAGCGCCGGCGCCCGCGTGACATGCGAATGACAAACGCTTGAAATTCCACCACGAACGCAAAACATGAAACCGCCCATCATCAATCTCGATGCGCTCGATCCCCAGCCGCTGCCGCCCCAATTCGCGCCGACGGGCGCCGCCGCCGAACGCTATGCGCCGCGCATCGCGCGTATCGGCGGCTTGCTCGGCGCGAAAAAACTCGGCTACAGCCTCATCGTGCTCGAACCGGGCAAGCGCGCGTTTCCGTTTCATCATCATCGCGTGAACGAGGAGATGTTCTTCGTCATCGAAGGCGAGGGCGAGGTGCGCCTCGGCAACGAGAAGCATGCGATCCGCGCGGGCGATGTCATCGCCTGTCCACCGGGCGATGTCGAAACGGCGCACCAGATCGTCAATACGGGCACGCAGGCATTGCGCTACCTCGCGATCAGCACGATGCTTTCGCCTGAAGTGGTGGAGTATCCCGACACGGGGCGGCAGGCCGTGCTCGTCGCCGATGAACCGGGCGTGAAAGGGCTGCGCGCCGTGTTTCGCGCAAGCGATTCGCTCGGATACTGGGACGGGGAATGAAACCGGCGCGAAGATGGCGGCGCGCTGTCGTCGTCGTCATCTCGCTGCCTACTGCGCTCAACGGTCGCGACCTTTCGCTATTCTCCCCAAGCGCGTTCCATTCCCGCCACGCCTAGGGTAATTGCGTGTTGCAACGCAGCATCGCATTGCGTATGCTGTTCTGAGCGGGTGCCAGTGCCACTTTCCACATCACCATCAACTCGATATCGATAATCAAACGCCGGTAATCAAGGGCGTTCGGAGGAGGCAAGCACGCATTAGGACGTCAGCTTGAAGGAGCCGCATCAATGGAACTGACCACATCGTCGAAGCCGACGCTGCACGTCTTTCATCAGGAAGGCGGGTGGCACTGGGGCATCACCGTCGAACGGACGGCGGGGGGCGGAATGAAGGTCGTCGCTTATAGCGACGAGGGCTTCAATTCCGAAGAAGAAGCGCGCGAAGACGGCGAGTTCGTCCTGCGCTCGGAAGACTGGCGCTCGCGCCAGAGCTTCAGCCGCAGCGAGCGGCGTCAAGGGTATTCCTGAGCGGGTCGACGCACGTTCGGCCCGTTCCCCTCGATTCGTTCCCCTCGATTCATCTCTTCCTTCCGCATCTTTTCCCCGCACCAGAAACGCGCGACACTGAACGCACCTTCATTTCGCGAGGCGCGCCGCATGTCATCCGTCCCCGATCCGTCCCGCGCGACACCCGACGATTCCCGTTTCGCCGTCCGCCGCATGACGCCGCCCGATGTCGAAGCGGCGCTCGGATGGGCCGCGTCGGAAGGATGGAATCCCGGTCTCGATGATGCGGCCTCGTTCTTCGCCGCCGATCCGCAGGGCTTCTTCATGGGCACGTGGAATGGCGAGCCGATCGGCTGCATCTCGGCCGTGGCATACGGCGATGCGTTCGGCTTCATCGGTCTTTATATCGTGCGTCCCGAATGGCGCGGCAAGGGCTTCGGCATGCGCTTGTGGAACGAGGGCATGGTTTATCTCGGCGCGCGCAACATCGGGCTCGACGGCGTGCTCGCGCAGCAGCCCAACTATCGCAAGTCCGGTTTCGTGCTCGCTTACCGCAACGTGCGTTACGAGGGCGTCGCGTCCGTGGATGACGAGCCCGTCGATGGCATCGCGATTGCCGATGCGCTCGACGTTCCCTTCGAACGTCTGCTCGATTACGACGCGCGCATGTTCGCCTGCCAGCGCGCCGCATTTCTGCGCGCGTGGCTGTCGCAACCGCGCGCGCACGCGCGCGCATGCGTCGCGCTCGATGACGGCGCCGTGCGCGGCCTCGCCGCGATCAGGCTTTGCAGGAGTGGCCACAAGATCGGGCCGCTGTTCGCCGACGATCTTCCGATTGCGCGCGCACTCTATCGCGCGCTCGTCTCCGGCGTGCCGGGCGAGCGCGTGTTTCTCGATGTCCCCGAAAGCAATCCCGCAGCCGTGGCGCTCGCCATGGAGCACGACATGAGGAGCGAGTTCGAAACCGCGCGCATGTACACGCGCGCGCAACCCGACGTGCCGCTCGCGCGCGTGTTCGGCGTGACGACTTTCGAACTGGGTTGAAGCGAGATCAGGCGGGCGGCGTGCCTTCGTGGAAGAAGGTCTTCAGTTGCGCGCGCAACTCGGGCGTGTCCGTGTGCTGATGAACGCTGACCGCATGCTGCACGGCCGCTTCCATCAGTTCGTCCTCGGTGTCGGCGCTGAGGGCGACGGTGCATTTCACGTCGCTCGGGCACTCGCGGCAGTCGATGTATGTGCGTGTCATGGCTTCCTCCTCGCATGAGCCGCCGATTCCAGTATAGGCGGCGCAAGGGCCGCCGGGACGCAGTTTGCACGCTTGCGCACACTCCGGTAACGTGTGACGTCTGTGTCACTCGCGAGACCCGCTCATGAGCCACGATCACGACCATCATCACCATGATCACGACCGCGCCGGCAGCGCATTGCCGGAGATGGACCTGCGCGTGAAGGCGCTCGAATCGCTGCTGGTCGAGAAAGGCTATATCGATCCGCACGCGCTCGACGTGTTCATCGAAACCTACGAGCACAAGGTCGGGCCGCGCAACGGCGCACGCGTCGTCGCGAAGGCGTGGAGCGATCCGGGCTACCGCGCGTGGCTTCTCGACGACGCCACCGCCGCCATCGCATCCCTCGGCTATAGCGGACGACAGGGCGAGCACATGGTCGCGCTTGAAAACACGGAGGACGTACATAACATGGTTGTCTGCACGCTGTGCTCGTGCTATCCGTGGTCGGTGCTCGGCCTGCCGCCCGTCTGGTACAAATCGGCGCCGTACCGTTCGCGCGCGGTGATCGATCCGCGCGGCGTGCTGCGGGACTTCGGCGTGCGGTTGCCGGAACACGTCGAACTGCGCGTATGGGATTCGACGGCCGAAGTCCGCTATCTCGTCCTGCCGCTGCGCCCCGTGGGCACGGAGCATCTGGACGAAGACGCGCTCGCGAACCTCGTCACGCGCGATTCGATGATCGGCACGGGGCTCGCGCTGAGCCCGTCGCAGGTAGCGGGAGCATCGGCATGAACGCGGCACACGACATGGGCGGCATGCAGGGCTTCGGCCCGGTCCGCCCCGATCCATGCGACGCGCCCGGCGCTTCGCCCTTTCATGCGGAGTGGGAGCGGCGCGTGCTCGCCGTCACGCTCGCGATGGGCGCGACGGGTCAGTGGAATATCGATACGTCGCGCGCGGCGCGCGAAAGCCTGCCGCCCGCGCAATATCTCAACAGCAGCTACTACGAAATCTGGTTCGAGGGCTTGAAGAAGCTGCTGATCGCGAAGGGGCTCGCGAGCGCCGAGGAAATCGGCGCCGGCCGCTCGCACTCAGCCGCCGTGCCGAACGTGCGCGTGCTGAAGGCCGCCGATGTGAGCGCGGCGCTCCTGCGCGGCTCGCCGGTCGATCGTCCGGCAACGGCGCCGGCGCGCTTCGCCGTCGGCGATGAAGTTCGCACGAAGCTGATGAATCCGCCCACGCATACGCGGCTGCCGCGCTATTGCCGGGGCAAGCTCGGGCGCATCGTCGCCGTGCGCGGCACGCATGTCTTTCCCGACGAAAACGCGCTCGGTGATGGCGAGCATCCGCACTGGCTCTATACGGTGCGCTTCGATGCGGCCGAGCTCTGGGGCCCGGACACGACGGCATCGTCGGTCTGTGCGGATTGCTGGGAGCCTTATCTCGATGCGGCGCGCGCCTGACATGAGCGCCGACGAAACGAAGCATCAGGAACTGCGCGCCGCGCTGCCCGGACTGCCGTTCGACGACGACGGCCCGGTGTTTCGCGCGCCATGGGAAGCGCAGGCGTTCGCGATGACGCTCGCCTTGCACGAGCGGGGCGTATTCACCTGGCAGGAATGGGCGCATGCGTTGAGCGTGGCGATCAAGGACGCGCAGGCCGCGGGAGACCCCGATCACGGCGATACGTATTACGCGCATTGGCTGAGTGCGCTGGAGCGCCTGAGCGCGGCGAAGGGCTGCGTGAGCACGGCGATGCTCGAGCAGCGCCGCGTCGCATGGGACGAGGCGGCGCGCCGCACGCCGCATGGCCGGCCGATCGTGCTGAAGAACGCGTCGCCCCGTGCGCTGCCTGCCGCGACGCTCGCTGCGTATCACGCGGCGATCTACCGGATCGATGCGCAGCCGGACATCGACATGAAAATCGGCGTCGAGAATGGCGCGGTGGCGTCGCTGCTCGAGCGGCACGGCGCCGGGAGCGCGGTGTTCGTGACGGCGTTCAATCCCTTCGGGCACGTGCTTTCGACCGAGGACAACGCGAATCGGCAACGCACGCTGATCGAGCGTGTGGAGCGACTGGGCTTGCGCGCGTTACCGGGCGCGGGCATCGATCCGATGAACATCTGGTCTGCCGAAGCGAGCCTGCTCGTGCTCGACGCGACGCGCGACATCGCCGATATCCTGATGACAGAGTTCGAGCAGAACGCCGTCGTGTACGTCGACCGCGCGGGTCTGCCGCAACTGCTTCTGCATCCGGACTTCCGCTGAATCAATCCACGAGGAGAATCTCATGCCGCTCGTTCGAATCGATTTGCTCAAGGGCAAGGACAGCGCCTATCGCACGGCCATCGGCGACGTGGTGTACGACGCGATGCGTTCCACGCTCGATGTGCCCGAGAACGATCGCTTCCAGATCGTGGCGGAACACGGGGCATCGGATTTCATCGTCGACCGCACGTATCTCGGCATCAGCCGTACCGACGCTTGCGTCGTGATCCAGGTCACGCTCAACGAAGGCCGCGACGTCGCGAAGAAAAGCGCGTTCTACAAGGCCGTCGCCGACGGGTTGCACGAGCGATTGAAGCTGCGGCGCGAGGACGTGTTCATCAGCCTCGTCGAAGTGAAGAAGGAGAACTGGTCCTTCGGCAACGGCGAGGCGCAGTACGCACCCAAATGACCGGATCGCGCGATCGAAAGAACGAAGCGAAGCTTCCCTTCGACCTGCGGCCCATGCCGCTTCCCGCCGACGCCCCGGGCGACGTGCGCGCCTGGCTCGTGCGGATCGACCTCGCGGCACCGCTCGATGACGCCGCTCATGCGGTGCTACATGCGAGCGAACGCGCGCGGGCGGCGCGCTTCCTGCGGCACGAGGATGCGGCGCGCTTCGCCATCGTGCGTGCGGCACTGCGGCATGTGCTTGCCGCCGAAACGGGCGCCGATCCGGCAGCCCTCATCCTGGATGCAGGCGCGAACGGCAGGCCCGCGCTCGCGCCTGCGGACGCGCCGGACTTCAACGTATCGTATTCCGGAGCGTATGGCCTGATTGCGGTGTCGCATGCAAGACGCGTGGGCGTCGATATCGAAGCGGCGCGCGCGAGCTTCGACTGGCGCGAGCTGGAAGCGTCGGTGCTGGCGCAGCGCGACCGGCATGAAATCGAAGCCATGTCCGAAGCCGCGCGCGGCGGCGCATTCTTCGATTGCTGGACGGCGAAAGAGGCCGTGCTGAAGGCGCACGGCGCCGGCATCGGCGGGGGGATGGTTGCGATGAACGGTTTTTCCGTGCTGCCGCGCGATGGCGTTCGCTATGCGGTCGGTCGCGAGGCGGGCGCGTTCGCGGCGATTTCGCTCGGCGCGCCCGCCGGATACGCGGCCGCGCTCGCATGGTCGGTTTGATGCGGTGCAGCGAAACTCACGCCGCCTTCGAGCGCACGAGATCCCGATGGGTGAGATAAAGCCTCAAGTCGAACTCGATCTGATGGTAGCCCGGCTGCATCAGCTCGCACAGTCGATAGAACGCCTTGTTGTGATCGCTCTCCTTCAGATGCGCGAGCTCGTGCACGACGATCATGCGCAGAAACTCGGGCGCCGTGTCCCTGAAGAGCGAGGCGATGCGAATTTCCTTCTTCGCCTTGAGCCGCGCGCCCTGCACGCGGGAAATCGCGGTGTGCAGGCCGAGCGCGTGACGCAGCACGTCCAGCTTGCTGTCGTAGAAGACCTTGTCGATCGCGGGCGCGACGCGAATGAACTCCTGCTTCAGGTCTGAGCAATATTGGTAGAGCGCGCGATCGGACTGCACCGCGTGCTTGTTCGGATAGCGTGCGTCGAGATAAGCGCCCAATTGTTGTTGGGCGATCAGTCGGCGCACCTTGTCCTGAAGCGCATTCGGATAAGCGCTCAGGTATTTCAGGTGTTGCATGACGGCCGGTTCGGATGGATACGGTCAATACGTTCAATGCCTGAATGCGCAGGCGGGCGTGGAACGCGTTTTCGACGTCCGCAGCGTGAATTGCGCAGCAATCTAGCAACCATTTTAGTCAACGCCGCGCCGCCTCGCCGTCGACGTGATCACGAGCCCTGTTTCTGCGTGCGCATTTGCGTAAGTTTATGTTTCAGCCCGGCCCCATTTGCGGGCGCCGTGCGAACATGCGCGCTTTCCCGGCAAGGGCGATAACGCGGGTCTCTTCATGGCATCGAACAAGGCGCATCACGCGACCGGATGGGCGGCGGGCATCATCGCGGCGGCGATCGTGACGGCCGCGGGCAAATCGGCCGGCGCGGGCGCGGGCATGCTTTCCGGCGCGCTCGCGCTGCTCGCGGGCGTGGCGGGCGCCACCGCGCCGGACTGGCTGGAAGTCGCGTGGTGGACGCGCGCCCGCAAGCTGTGGATCACGCATCGCACGCTCACACACTGGGGCGTCGGCTGGGTCGCGCTGCTCGCGCTTTCGTATCATCTGCTTGGGCGGCATCCGGCGGCGCCGGTCGCGTTCGGCTTCGCGTGCGGCGGCCTCATGCATCTGCTCGCGGACTGGCCGAACCCGCTCGGCGTGCCGTGGATCGGCGCGCGCCACTCGCTCAATCTGTGGACCAGCGGGCATTGCGATCTGATCGTCGTGGGCGCGGCGTGGGCTGCCGCGCTTTTCGTCGTCGACGATGTCTGGTTTCATCATGCCTATGGCCGCATGCTGCTGAATGTGCTGCGGATATGAGCACGACATCGCGAGGAGTCACATTCTCATGCAATCGAATCACGCGCGCGGGCGCTTCATTCTCCTTTTCGTCGCCTTGATCGCGATGCTCGCGCTCGACGGCTGTGCGGGCTTCTTCAACCGCGACGCGATGCGCGTGGCCGTCGCGGGCATCGAGCCGCTCGAAGGGCAGGGCCTCGAGATGCGCTTCGCCGTGAAGCTGCGCGTGCAGAACCCGAACGACTCGCCGATCGACTTCGACGGCGTCGCGCTCGATCTCGACCTCAACGGCCGCCCGTTCGCGAGCGGCGTGAGCGATCAGCGCGGCACCGTGCCGCGCTTCGGCGAGACGGTGCTGTCCGTGCCGGTGACCGTGTCGGCGTTCTCGGTCGCGCGCCAGGCCTTCGGCTTCGCGACGGGCGACGCCGTCAGCAAGGTTTCGTACGCGGTGCGCGGCAAGCTCGCGGGCGGCCCGTTCGGCGGCGCGCGTTTCGCCGACTCGGGCTATATCGATCTTCCGGCGGGCGGCGCGCCGGGCTACTGAAGCGAAGCGGCCTCCTTCGGATCGTAGGGCACGACGCGCTCCGCCTCGTTGGCGTCATTGCGCGCGACCACCGCGCGGGCCGGCTCCGTCGCGCTCAGATTGAACGGCTGATGCGGCACGCCGGGCGGAATGAACAGAAAGTCGCCCGGCTCGCTCACGACCGATTCCTCGAGCCCCGGCCCATAGCGCGTCTCGACGCGTCCTTCCAGCACGTAGATGCCGGTCTCGTAGCCGCAATGGACGTGCGGCTCGCCATGTCCGCCCGGCGGCACGACGACGAGATGCATCGACAGTCCACGCGCGTTCGCCGTCGCCGCGGACAAGCCGATGAAATACGGCAGGCGCTGAACCGTGGCGATCTCCCGCTGCGGCCGTACCGCGACGACCGTTTGCGGCGGTGCTTCCTCGTTCGAATCCTGCATGGCGGCTCCTTCCATCGGCGTGACGCGCCCTCATCGACAATAGCCGAAAGCCGATGTCGCGCAAAGGTCACGCGGCGCGGCTAACGTACGGGCACGAGCGGCGCACTTTCGTTGTGCATCCGCACATGCCCGGCGCGGGGCTAAAGCCACCGCCCGGCGCATAATCTCCATGAACGCGAAGAGCGGACCGTAACGGCATCGCAACCGAAAGCCTCGGGAGGACACCATGCTGGTCAGGAACGAAGCGCGGGTCGAACACATCATCAACGATCTTCTCGAATTCGCGCGAGGACGATTGCCGGAGCAGACCTTTCAGGTCATCGAGCCGCTTCTCCGCTACTACTACGAACAGGTGGATGTCGAGGACATCGCGAACCGCGATGTCGCCGATCTCTACGGCGCGGCGATGGCGCACTGGCAGACGGCGCAGAAGTTCGTGCGCGGGCGCGAGGTGCTGCGCGTCTACAACCCGAATCTGGAGCAGCACGGCTGGCACTCGGATCACACGGTGGTGGAGATCGTCAACGACGACATGCCGTTTCTCGTCGATTCGGTGACGATGGCGCTCAATCGTCTCGGCCTCGCGCTGCACTCGGCGATTCATCCGGTGTTTCGCGTATGGCGTGCCGGCAAGGGCGCGCATGCGGGCGAGATCGAGCGTATCGGCCAGGGCCACGCGGAGGCGGGGGATCAAAGCTCGGAGCTCGAATCGTTCATTCACTTCGAAGTGGACCGCTGCAGCGACGCGGAGCGGCTCGACGAAGTGCGCGAGAACATCGCCCGCGTGCTCGGCGACGTGCGCGCATCGGTCGAGGACTGGCCGAAGCTGCTCGATTCGGCGCGCGCCGCGATCAACGATCTGAAGACGCGCGACACGACGCCCGATGGCATCGAAGCCCGCGCCTTTCTCGAATGGATGGTGGGGGATCATTTCACCTTTCTCGGCTGCCGCGATTACGATCTCGTCGAGCACGAGGGCGGCTTCGCGCTGCGGGGCGTGCCGGGATCGGGAGCGGGGCTCCTGCGCGAAACCTTGCGTCTGCCCGCCGCGGGCGATCTGACGCCGCTGCCTCCCGGCGCGGCCGCGATCATCGAGGGCGCGGCGCCCATCTTTCTGACGAAGGCCAATTCGCGCGCGACGGTGCACCGGCCGGGCTATCTCGACTATGTCGGCGTGAAGCGCGTCTCCCCCGACGGCAAGGTGATCGGCGAGCGGCGCTTCCTCGGCCTCTACACGTCGACGGCGTATCTCGTGCCGACCTCCGAAATACCGATCGTGCGGCGCAAGTGCGCGAACATCGTGCGGCGCGCGGGGTTCCTCGAGAAAGGGCATCTGGCGAAGTCGCTCATCACCGTGCTGGAGCAGTATCCGCGTGACGAGCTGTTCCAGGCCGACGAGGACGTGCTCTTCGATACCGCGCTCGGCGTGCTGCGCCTGCAGGAGCATCAGCGCACCCGGCTGTTCGTGCGGCGCGACCGCTTCGACCGCTTCGTGTCGTGCCTCGTGTTCGTGCCGCGCGACAAGTTCAACACCGACTTGCGCCGCCGCATCAGCAAGGTGCTGATGGAGGCGTTCAACGGCAAGAGCATCGAGTTCACGCCGCTGCTCTCCGAGTCGCCGCTTGCGCGCATTCATATCGTCGTGCGCGCGGATCGCGGCGCGATGCCCGAAGTCGATACGCGCGAACTCGAAGCGCGCGTCGTGCAGGTGGCGCGCCGCTGGCAGGACGATCTCGCCGATGCGCTCATCGACAGTCACGGCGAGGAAGCGGGCAACCGCCTGTTGCAGCGTTACGCGGATTCGTTTCCCGCGGGCTACCGCGAGGACTATCCGGCCCGCACGGCGGTGCGCGACATCGAACTCATCGAGGCGACGCACACGCGCCCGGGCGGCCTGTCGATGAGCCTCTACAGGCCGATCGAAGCGGGGCGGCGCGCGTTCCGCTTCAAGGTGTATCGCGCGGGCGATCCGATCGCGCTGTCGCACAGCCTGCCGATGCTCGAGCATCTCGGCGTGCGCGTCGACGAGGAGCGTCCGTATCTGATCGAACCGACCGGCGCGCCCCACGCGTGGGTTCACGATTTCGGCCTCGAGTTGCAGGACGACGTCGAGTTCGACATCGACCGCGTGAAGCCGCTCTTCGAGAACGCGTTCGCAAGCGTGTGGTCGGGCGAGATCGAGAACGACGATTTCAACCGGCTCGTGCTGCGCGCCCAGTTCGGCGCGCGCGACGTGACCATCATGCGTGCCTATGCGAAGTATCTGCGGCAGGTGGGATCGACCTTCAGCGATGCGTATATCGAGCGCGCGCTGACGGGCAATCCGCTGATCGCGAAGAAGCTGCTCCAGTTGTTCATGGTGCGTTTCGACCCGGCGTACGGCGGCTCGACGGAAAATCGCGACAAGGCAGCCGAGCGCGTGCTCGCCGATATCGAGGCGGCGCTCGATCAGGTGCCGAATCTCGACGAGGACCGCATCCTGCGGCAGTTCCTCGGCGTGATCCGCGCGACGGTGCGCACGAACCACTTTCATCGCGATGCGAACGGCCAGCCGCGCCCGTACGTGTCCTTCAAGCTCGATCCGTCCAAGGTGCCGGGCCTGCCCGAGCCCAAGCCGATGTTCGAGATCTGGGTCTATGCGCCGCGCGTCGAGGGCGTGCATCTGCGCGGCGGGCGCGTCGCGCGCGGGGGGCTGCGCTGGTCGGACAGGCGCGAGGACTTCCGCACCGAAGTGCTCGGCCTCATGAAGGCGCAGATGGTGAAGAACACCGTGATCGTGCCGGTGGGATCGAAGGGTGGCTTCGTCGTGAAGAATCCGCCGCCGGTGACGGACCGCGAGGCGTTCCTCGCCGAAGGCGTCGCGTGCTATCAGATGTTCCTGCGCGGCCTGCTCGACGTGACCGACAACCGCACGCCCGGCGGCATCGTGCCGCCGCCGGACGTCGTGCGTCACGATCCCGACGATCCCTATCTCGTCGTCGCCGCCGACAAGGGCACCGCAACGTTCTCCGACTACGCGAACGCGATCGCGCATGAATACGGCTTCTGGCTCGACGATGCGTTCGCGTCCGGCGGCTCGGTCGGCTACGACCACAAGAAGATGGGCATCACGGCGCGCGGCGCGTGGGAGTCGGTCAAGCGCCACTTCCGCGAGATGAACTTCGATACGCAGACGACCGACTTCACCGTCGTCGGCATCGGCGACATGTCCGGCGACGTGTTCGGCAACGGCATGCTGCTGTCGCGCCATATCAGGCTGATCGCGGCGTTCGATCACCGGCATATCTTCCTCGATCCGTCGCCCGATACCGAAACGAGCTTCGAGGAGCGCGCGCGTCTTTTCGCGTTGCCGCGCTCCAGCTGGGCCGATTACGATCCCGCGCTCATCTCGGCGGGCGGCGGCGTGTATCCGCGCACGGCGAAGTCCATTCCGGTCTCGCCGCAGGTGCAGGCGGCGCTCGGCATCAGCGCATCGGTGCTCGCGCCGAACGAGCTGATTCGCGCGATTCTGCTCGCCGAAGCGGATCTGCTTTATAACGGCGGCGTAGGCACGTACGTGAAGTCGAGCGCGGAGACGCATCAGCAGGTCGGCGACCGCACCAACGACGCCGTGCGCGTGAACGGCGCGGAGTTGCGCGCGAAGGTCGTGGCCGAAGGCGGCAATCTCGGCCTCACGCAGCTGGGACGCATCGAGTTCGCGCAGCACGGCGGACGCATCAACACGGATGCGATCGACAACTCCGCGGGCGTCGACTGCTCGGATCACGAGGTCAACATCAAGATTCTGCTCGGGCTCGTCGTCGCCGATGGCGAGATGACCGAGAAGCAACGCAACGCGCTGCTCGCGGAGATGACCGACGAAGTCGGCCTGCTGGTGCTCAAGGACAACTACGCGCAGACGCAGGCGCTTTCGATCGCGAAGCGCCACGAGGCCGTGACCCTCGACGCCGAGGCGCGCATGATGCGCTTCCTGGAGCGCGCGGGGCGCCTGAAGCGCAGGATCGAGTTCCTTCCGTCCGACGACGAGATCGCCGAGCGCGCGGCGGCGAAGGCGGGACTCACGTCGCCGGAACGCGCGGTGCTGCTCGCGTACGGCAAGATGTGGCTGTATGACGAACTGCTCGAATCCGACGTGCCGGAAGATTCGCTCGTCGCCGACATGCTGCCCGAGTATTTCCCCAAGCCCTTGCGGCTACGCTATAGCGAGGCGATGCAGCGCCATCCGCTGAAGCGCGAGATTCTCGCGACGCATCTGACCAATGCGCTCGTCAATCGCGTGGGCTGCACCTTCGTGCATCGCCTGATGGAGGAAACCGATGCGCGCCCGAGCGATATCGTGCGCGCGGCGATGATGGTGCGCGATGTCTTCGATCTCGACGATCTGTGGCGCAGCATCGACGGCCTCGACAATATCGTCGCGGACGAAGTGCAGGCGCGCATGTTCGTCGATGTCGTGCGCCTGCTCGACGACACTTCGCTGTGGTTCCTGCGTCATCTGAAGCACAGCGGATCGGGCGTGCACGAAGCGAGGGGCGTGCTCGCGCGCTGCCGCGAGGCGGCGCAACGGCTCGCGCCGCAACTTCCCGCGCTGCTTCCCGCGGCGCAGCTGGACGCGTGGTATGCGCGCCGGCGCGAACTGGAGGACGCGGGCGTCGAGAGCAGTCTCGCGGCGCGCGTCGCGAGCGGCGAGATCGCCACGGCCGTGCTCGACAGCGCGGAAGTGGCGGCGTGCTCGGAGCGCAGTCTCGAGCTCGTCGCGAGCGTGTACTTCGGCATCGGCACGTTGCTCGACTATCGCGGCATCGCCGAACGGGCGATGGCGCTGCCGATCGCGACGCACTGGGACCTGCTCGCGCGGGCCGCGGCGCTCGAAGAGCTCGCGCGTCTGAAGCGCGCGTTGACGGTCAGTGCGCTCGAGCAATCGCGTGGCATCGATACGCCCGATGTGATCGTCGAGAGCTGGCGCGCGAAGCGGCGGGACGCGCTCGACAGGTACACCCGTCTGCTTGCGGAGCTGCGTGCGAGCGGCGGGGCGAGTCTGTCGATGCTGCTCGTCGTGGTGCGGGAGATGGCGGTGCTGGAGCGGGCGTAGGAGGAGCTTCGACGTTGCCGCAGGTCGACGGGCGCCGCGAGGCGCCCGTTTCCATGCCTAAGTAGGCAGTGCGTTCTCGATGCCTGGGCGATACTACGCATGAAGCGCTAAATTCGCTATGCGGCCTGGAATTCACTTTGTCCGATCCATGCTATATCGCGTGCGCGAATGAACTGGCCTCACGCTTTACATCCCGTAAGTCACGGCATTTAATCAATGAGCGGGCCGAACCGTCCGCCATCGCAACCTTCCCCGTTCTCGCGGTCTCCTCAGTGTGCATTCGATCGATACGCCACATCCGATCCGATGGCGGGTTCCTTGCGCTTTCGCCGTACCAGATGGCAGGGTCGGGCACGTCGCAGCGCGTTATTTTGCAGCGAGGTCTCATATGATCAACATCTCAGGCGAAGTGATCGACACCCTCAAGGCGTCGGTGAGAGGCAAGGTCATCTCACCGTCCGACTCCGACTACGACGAAGCACGCAAGGTCTGGAACGCCACCATCGACAGGCGGCCCGCGCTCATCGTGCGTTGCGCCGGCACCGCCGACGTGATCGCCGCGCTGTCCTTCGCGCGCGACAGCGGGCTGCTGGTGTCGATTCGCGGCGGCTCGCACAACATCGCGGGCAGCGCGGTCAGCGACGACGCCGTGATGATCGATCTCTCCGCGCTGAAGTCCGTGCGCATCGATCCGCAGGCGAAGCGCGCCTATGTCGAGCCGGGCGCGCTGCTCTCCGACTTCGATCACGAAGCGCAGGCATTCGGCCTCGCGACGCCGCTCGGCATCAACTCGACGACGGGCGTCGCGGGCCTCACGCTTGGCGGCGGCTTCGGCTGGATCAGCCGCAAGTTCGGCGTGACGGTCGACAATCTCGTCGCGGCGGAAATCGTCACGGCCGACGGCAAGTGGCGCCGTGTCAGCAAGGAGGCCGATCCCGATCTCTTCTGGGCGCTGCGTGGCGGCGGAGGCAATTTCGGCGTGGTGACGCTGTTCGAATACCAACTGCATGAGGTCGGCCCCGAAGTCTATGGCGGGCTCGTCGTGTATCCGCTGGAACAGGCGGACGACGTGCTGCCGAAGTACCGCGAGTTCGTCGCGCATAGCCCCGACGAACTCACCGTATGGGCCGTGATGCGCCTCGCGCCGCCGCTGCCGTTCCTGCCCGAAGACGTGCACGGCAAGCCGGTGATCGTGCTGGCGAGCTGCTACATCGGTCCGGTGGAAAACGGCGAACAGGCGCTCGCGCCGCTGCGCACCTTCGGCACGCCGTGCGGCGAGCATCTCGGGGCGATGCCGTTCGCGGCATGGCAGAAGGCGTTCGATCCGCTGCTCACGCCGGGCGCGCGCAACTACTGGAAGTCGCACAACTTCTCGGCGCTGAACGATGAAACGTTCGAGATCCTGACGAATGCGGTGAAGTCGCTTCCGTCGCCGCATTGCGAGATCTTCATCGGCGCGATGGCGGGGCAGACGAACCGCGTGCCTGTCGATGCGACGGCCTATGCCAATCGAGACTCGGTCTATACGATCAACATTCATGGCCGCTGGACCGAAGCCGCCGACGACGAGAAGTGCACGAAGTGGGCGCGCGACATGTTCGCTGCGTTGACGCCGCACGCGCTGGGCAGCGTCTATGTGAACTTCATGACGGGCGAAGAGGGCGATCGGGTGAAGTCGGCGTATGGACCGAACTACGAGCGGCTTGCGGAAGTGAAGCGGCGCTACGATCCTGACAACCTGTTCCGCAGCAATCAGAACATCGTGCCCGCGGCGGCCTGATGCGCGCGGCGCGCCGTTTCTTGCGGGCAGCGGCGCGCCGCAAGCGATGGTTCAGGGCCGGTCCAGATGACGGCGGATATCGCGCGTGTCCATGTTGGTCACGTCGTTGCTGAGTTCCTCATAGACGAGCTTGCGTGTCTCGCTCGTGAGATGCTCGCGCAGAAGACCCAGAAACCTGGGCTCGACGGCCAGGCGCAGACGATCGAAACGCTGATGCAGGCGGCTTTGCTCCAGAAACTCGGCGACCGTTCGCGCAAACTTCTCGCGATCCTTGTCCGCCGATTCCGCCGTGCGCGGCGCCGGGTTCCTGAGGTCCTCGACCTGCCGCAGATCAAGCTTCAATCCTTGCGTCTCGAAGATCCGGGCGCGGCTGCCGTCGGCGGCAAGGACCCAGGTGATGGCGGTCATGATGCTCCTCCTGTTCGCCCACCCGAGCGCGGGCTCCCGCCATTGTGCTCCTAATCCTCGTGCTATGGATTCGTTCGCGCGGCCCTTCGCTTTCGCGACGCAGCAAAACGCGCGCGCTTCGATTCAGGGCAGCATCGAACCGGTTTGCGCAAGGCGCGTGTGGAAGGAAAACGCCTGATCGAGCCGATGCGGCGTGTGTCCGCCGAGCGCTGCTGCATCGCGGTAATAGTCACGCAGCAGATCGCGATAAAGCGGATGCGCGCAGTTCTGGATGACGTTCATCGCGCGCTCGCGAGGCGCGAGCCCGGTGAGATTCGCGAGGCCGCGCTCGGTCACGACGATGTCCACATCGTGCTCGTTGTGATCGCAATGCGGGACCATTGGCACGATGCTCGAAATGCGCCCGTGCTTTGCGATCGATTTCGTCGCGAACACCGCGTAGGCCGCATTGCGGGCGAAATCGCCGGAGCCGCCGATGCCGTTCATCATGTGCGTGCCGCCGACGTGCGTCGAGTTCACGTTGCCGTAGATGTCCGCTTCGAGCGCCGTGTTGATCGCGATGAGACCGAGGCGGCGGATCACCTCGGGATGGTTGCTCACTTCCTGCGGACGCAGCACGAGCCGGTCGCGGTAGCGGTCGAGTTCGCCGAATACCTGTGCCTGCCGCTGCGCCGAGAGCGTGATCGACGCGCCCGACGCGAACGTCGCCTTGCCTGAGTCGAGGAGGTCGAAGGTCGAGTCCTGGAGCACTTCGGAGTAGATCGTCAATGCTTCGAACGGCGACGCGGCGAACCCCGACAGCACCGCATTGGCGATCGTGCCGATGCCGGCCTGCAGCGGCGGCAACTGCTTGGGCAAGCGCCCACGCGCCGCCTCGTGCTGAAAGAACTCGATCAGATGGCCCGCGATGAGCGCGGTCTCCTCGTCGGCGGGCAGCACGGTGGAGGCGCTGTCCGGTGCGTCGCTGATGACGATCGCGGCGATCCTCTCGGGCGGGATGTCGATGGCCGTCGTGCCGATTCTGTCGTGCGCGTGCACGATGGGCAGCGGCTCGCGCCGCGGCCGGCGCCCCGGAATCCAGATGTCGTGCAGGCCTTCGAGCGCGAGCGGCTGCGAGAGATTGATTTCGACGATGACGCGCTCGGCGAGCGTCGCGAAGCTCGCCGAATTGCCGACCGAGGTCGAGGGCACGATGCCGCCGTTCTCGTCGATCGCGACCGCCTCGATGACGGCGAGGTCGAGCGCGCCGAGCCGGTTCGCGCGCAGGAATTCGACCGTTTCCGAGAGATGCTGGTCGACGAACATGACTTCGCCGCGATTGATCGCGCCGCGCAAGGTCGCATCGACCTGGAACGGCAGACGGCGTGCGAGCGCGCCGGCTTCGGTCAGGATGCGATCGGTGTCGTGTCCGAGCGATGCGCCCGTCAGGAGCGTGATGCGCAGCGGCTCGCTTTCCTCGCGGGCGCGGCGGGCGATTTCCAGCGGCACGGCCTTTGCGTCGCCCGCGCGCGTGAAGCCGCTCGCGCCGACCAGCATGCCGTCGCGCACGAGTCGCGCCGCTTCCGCGGCCGAGGTGATCTTTCCGCGCAATGCGGCACAACGAATACGGTCTTCGTACATCGATATCTCCCCAGGCTCTCTCTGGCGTTTCCTGCTCGCGCCGCGCGCGATGCCGATCAGCTGCCGAAATAGATGTTGCAGAAGCTCGCCGGTCCGACACACTCTTGCGTCGGCCGCGGAGCGCTCGAGGATGACGCTGCCTGCGGCGCGCTCGCGCCATCCGGTTGCGTCTGTGCGAGAACGAGCGAGGCGCCCGACAACATCCATGCGGCTACAAAGAACTTTAACGGCTTCATCGACTTCTCCTTGTGTGACGCGCTCACTATAGGACGCGCGCCGCCGCGGATTAATCGTCGTGCCCGGAAGGCACATTTCCATGCCGGGGAAAGATGGAGTCAGCGACGCGCTTCGAAAGGCGCGTCGGGATCGACGAGCGCGGTGCGGACGAAATGCAGGCACGCGAGCACGCGCTGCATGTCGCGCCGCGCGTCGCGGTCCGCGTGCACGCTTTCGAGCACGTCGTCCGCGATGATGATCGATGCAACGACCGAGCCGATCGCGCGGCGCAACGTGACGCTGTCGGGCGCGCGGAACAGCGCGGCGACGTCGTGCAGGACGCGTGCGAGCGCCGTGCTCCACGCGATCCGCAGGGTTTCGGGAAAGTGCAGTGGATGCAGCGCGCGCGCCTCGTGACGCAGATCGATCATCGCCTGTCCGACTTCGAGCGTGACGAGCATCCATGACAACGCGTGCCGATGCTCGCGCGAGCGCGGCACGAGCAGGCCGCGCAATTGCGACATCAGATCGTGCGTGCCCGAGTGGAAGCGTTCGCTCAGGTTCGCGAGCCTGCCCTCGCATGCGAGCGCGGCCTGGGAACGCAGCTCCGCGAGCGTCCTGCCGACGAGCCACGGCGTGCGCGGCGGCACGACGACCGCGCAGGCGATGGCCGCACCGATCATCGCCACGAGAATCGCGAGACCGTTGTTCAGCAGCAGGCCCGGGTCGTAGACGATCCTGTTGTCCGGCGCGGCGAGCAGGCAGAAGAACACGCAGAAGCCCGTGCCGTATCCGGCGGTGCCGGGGCGCATCGCGAGAAACGCGCCTGCTGCGAGCGGCGGCGCGAGCGCGGCGCACAGGAGCGCGAAGCCGTCGATGCCCGGATACACGTGACAGAGGAACGTGTATCCCGTCACGACGGCGCACGCCGCGCCCGCAGCCATCTGCGCGATGAACTTCGACGGCCGCGCCGACGCCGACGACAGCGCGCAAGCCAGCGTCGCGCCGATGACCGCATAGCCGCCGCTCGGCCACGCCGTGCCGATCCAGAACCACGCCGCCGAAGCGATCACGATGGCCGTGCGCGTGAAGGTCGCCGCGACGACGAAGCGATTGGTCCTCGCCGCGTATCGCGAGGACGCGCGAGCGTTGCCTGGCTCGCCGCCCGAGATCGACGCATGCGCGTGGGCGTAGCGGATCGTATCGGCGATGAAGCGGTAGAGCAGCTCGGCGGACGTGGTGAAGTCGAGCAGTGTCGCGCGGTCGGCGTTCGCCAGGCCACGCCGCGCATCGCGCAGGCGCCTTGGAAGCGCGGCCTTGTAGCGTTCCAGTTGCACGCACAGCGACTTGCTTTCGAACACGCTCGCGAGCTCTTCGAGAAAAGGCCCAAGTGCGTCGTGCGCGCATCGCGTGCCGTCTGTGCGCAGGCGCTTCATCGACTGATCGAGCGCATGCAGGCGCGCGCACGCATCCATGAATGCGCTATTGAGTTGCGCGAGCTTCGCGCCGCCCTGACGCATCGCGGGCGATTCATATGCGGCGAAGCCGCGCGTCGCCTCGAAGCCGACGATGCCGTCGACGAAATCGGCGAAGCGGCGCTCGCGTGCGATGCGCGAGAGGCGAGCGCGGAGCACGTCGGCCGCGAACACGGCGAAACGCGTCTGCCGCTCATCGAGCGAATGCATGAGCGTCGCGCTGGCATGACGCGGAAAGACGAGCGCGCTCACGACGCTCGAGCACACGATGCCGAGCATGACCTCCGCGCCGCGCGTGAGCGTCGCGATCAGCAAGGTGTCGGGATCGGTGACGGCGGGAATGCCGATCAGCGCGGCCGTATAACCCGCAAGCACGAAACCGTACCAGCGGAACTGGCGATGGCGCACGGCAAGCCCGGTGCACGCAGCGACCCATAGCGTCAGGGCGAGGGCATACAGCTCGGCCTGCTGCACGAACACGGCGCCGAGCACGAGCGCGGCGAGCATGCCGAGCGCCGTGCCGCCGAAACGATAGACGCTCTTGGCGAGCACCATGCCGGAGAAGGGCTGCATCAGCACGAAGGTGGTCGTCATCGCGACTCGCGGCTGCGGCAGTTCGAGACGCATCGCTGTGCCCATCGCGAGGAAGGCGGCCAGCAGCGTCTTCGCGAGATGCAGCCAGACGAGACCATCGGAGGCGAGCCAGTCGTGCATTGTGTGGCGCATCGATATGCGCTGCCCTGCCGGAAACGACATGCTGTTCGCCGATATGTCCCTGCTCGTGAAGGCGCCGATTGTAGGTAAAGCGTCTTGACGGATTAATGAGGGAATGCGGGAACATTCTTTCCTGATTCAACAACAATCGATCTCGCCAAAAAGCGGACAATAACGTTTCCGAAGCATTTATGACGGTTTGATGGATACCCTACAGAACATGCGGGTCTTTACTCGCGTGATCGAAGCCGGCAGCTTCACAGCAGCGGCTCAATCGATGAACTCGACGACCGGCGCCATGTCGCGGGCCGTGTCGGAACTGGAAGCGCATCTGCGCGCGCGTCTGATGAACCGCTCGACGCGGCGTCTGTCTCTCACATCGGCAGGCGAGCGCTATCTGAAGCGCGTGCGGCAGATCCTCGCCGATATCGACGGCGCGGAAGAAGAAGCGAGCTGCGCGCACGAGCATCCGGCGGGCACGTTGCGCATGTTCAGCTACGCGAGCGTCGGCCAGCATTACATCCTGCCGGCCATCGCCAAATATCGTGCGCTCCATCCGGATGTGAAGGTCGAGCTGACGCTGTCGCAGCGCATGCCCGATCTTTTCGAAGGCACGAGCGACGTCGCCGTGGTATCGGCAAGCGCCTTGTCGGATTCGGAAGTCATCTCGCACAAGCTGGGCGCGACCTTCAGCATTCTGTGCGCATCGCCGGAATATATCCGCTTGCGCGGCGCGCCCGGAGAGCCCGCCGATCTCGCCGCGCATGATTGCCTCACCTTGCAGACGCCCGCGTTCCCCGCGCGCGAATGGACGCTCGAAGGGCCCGAAGGCCGAGAGACGCTCGAGATCAGCGGGCCCGTGCAGGTGAATATCGCGGAATCGCTCGCGGTAGCGATCCGCGAGGGCATGGGCATCGGCATGCTGCCGCTCTATGCGGCGATCGAAGGCCTGCGCAACGGCTCGCTCGTGCGCGTGCTGCCGCGTCACACCTTGCAGCGCACGAATCTCTACGCGCTCTATCCGTCGCGCAAGTTCGTCGATGCGAAGACGCGCACGTGGGTGGAGTTCCTGCGCGCGCATTTGCCCGAGGTCATCGCGCGCGACGAAGCGCTGCTCGCCGAAGTGGGACTGGAATATACGGCGAGCGAAATCGCGATGCCCGCTTCAAAGTCCCGGCGCGCCGGCGCACGCATGAGTCATTGAGCGATCAGGTATCGCTCCACATGCGCAGCAGGTTGTGATAGCAGCCGACCAGCGAGCGCTTGGCGGCTTCGTCGCCGTTGGTCGCGTTCAGGCGCTGGATCGAGTTGTCGAGATCGAAGAGCAGCGCGCGCTGGGCATCGTCGCGCACGAGGCTCTGCGCCCAGAAGAAGCTCGACACGCGCGCGCCGCGCGTGACCGGACGCACCTGATGAAGACTGGTCGCAGGATAGACGATCGCGTGTCCCGCGGGCAGCTTCACTTCCTGCACGCCGTAGGTGTCCTCGATGATGAGCTCGCCGCCGTCGTATTCCTCGGGCGGCGTGAGAAAGAGCGTGACCGATACGTCGGTGCGCACCCGCGCGCCGTGTCCGGGCACGATGCGGATCGCGCCGTCGACATGACTGCCGAAATGCATGCCGCCTTCGTAGCGGTTGAAGAGCGGCGGATATAACCGATTGGGCAGCACCGCGCTGATGAAGAGCGGATGCCGCTCCAGCGCGCCTACGATCGCATCGCCCATTTCGAGCGCGATCGGCGAGCCTTCCGCGATCTGCATGTTGCGCTTGACCGGCGCGCCCTGATAGCCCGCGGTCGCGCGGCCATCGACCCATGAATCGCTGGCCTCCAGCTGCGCGCGCATCGCGGCGGCGTCTTCGGGACTCAGCACGTTCGGTATCGAGAGGATCATGGTTCTGACTTTCCAACTCATATCGCGCGCGCCGCATGATACGGCGCGCGCGCATTCACATCAACGGAAGCGGTAGTTCAACGTCGCGAGGAACGTGCGGCCAAGGCCCGGCACCGCGCGTCCGCCGTCGGACGGAATCAGGGCGTCGTAGTACTTCTTGTCCGTCAGGTTCAGCACGTTTAGCTGGATATCGTAGCGCTTCTGATGATACGCGGCCATCACGTCCCAGCGCACGTAGCCGCCTACTTCGACGAGATTGTTGTTCGCCGCATAGCGCGACGACACATACGAAGGCCCGCCGCCGATCTGCCACGCGGGCGTGAAGTCGTAGGTCGTCCACAGCGTGAGCATGTGCTTCGGCGTGTTGGCGGGCGTGTTGCCCTGCGTGCCGTCGAAGGCCTGCAGGACGGTGCCGTCCATGTACGTGTAGCCGCCGAACATCTGCCATTGCTTCGTGATGTGACCCGCCACGCCCAGTTGGTAGCCGCGCACGCGCACGTTCCCGTCGAGGGAGTAGGTGCCGTCCGAGGCCTGCGTCCGCGCGTTGGTTTTCTCGATGTTGAAGAGCGATTGCGTGATCGACAGGCCGCCGTTCAGCAGATCCCACTTCGAGCCGATTTCATAGGACTTGTTGTGCTCGGGCGGCAGGTTCTGCTGGCCGTTCGTGAGCGTGAGCGCTTCCAGCGACGGATCGAACGACGTGCCATACGAGACGTAGTACGACTGCGCTTCCGTCGGCTGCCACACGAGGCCCGTGCGCACGCTCGTGAAGTAGTTGGTCTGCGTGGCGTAGCCCGGCGCGTTGATCGAGTTGTTGATCGACGCCTCGTAGCGGTCCCAGCGCACGCCGCCGATCCACTTCCAGTGCTCGCCGATCGAGATGGTGTCGTTCAGGTACAGGCCGACGCCGTTCGCGCTCGATTCCGCCAGATTGGTCGCGACTTCCTTATAGTTCGACGGACGCGGCGTGTAGGCCGGGTCGACCAGCGGCACGATCGCGAGCGTGTTCGACGGCAGGCCCGGCGTTGTCGCCGTGAAGCTCTGGTTGCTGTAGGTTTCGTGGCTCAGGTCGACGCCGACGAGCATGTCGTGCTTGAGGAAGCCGGTCGCGAACTTGCCTTCGAAATCGGTCGTGTTGTAGACCGAGTGATCGTTGATGTTGCGGTCCTTGCCTTGCAGGCGCACGTACAGCGAGCTGAGCGGCAGCGTCGTGTAGTTGCCGTTCGAGAGCGCCGTCGACGTGCCGAGCGGGCCGGTCAGCACGGCCGCCGCGTTGGTCGCGCGCGCCTCGGTGCTGTAATGGCTGAACTGCGTCTGGTTGCGCAGCGTGAACATGTCGTTGAAGCGATGCTCGACTCGCGCGTTCAGTGTCTGCACGTCCTGGATCGTACGGTCGTCGGTGAATCCGTAGAAAGTCTTCGTGTCGACCGGCGCGGGATGACCGTTCAGCGGCGGGATGCCGTAGTCGGGCTGATCGCGGTTGTGCTGGATCAGCGCGGACAAGGTCACCTGCGTCGGCGTGCCGATGCCGAACTTCACTTCGGGCGCGATGCCGTAGTCCTTGTTGATCATCTCGTCGCGCGTCGAGCCGAGCGACTGGCCGAACGCGTTGATGCGGAATGCGGAGGTGTCCGTCAGCGGCTGGTTGATATCGACCGTCGAGCGGAAGCGGTCATGCGTGCCCGCCTGCAGCGAGACGTCGGCGCGCGGCTTGAGGTCCGGCTGCTTGCTGACCTGATTGATGACGCCACCCGTCGAGCCGCGCCCGAAGTACAGCGACGACGGACCGTACAGCACGTCGATCGACTCGAGGTTGAAGGTGTCGCGATAATACTGGCCGCGGTCGCGGAAGCCATCGAGATAGATGTCCGTGCGCGCCGTGAAGCCGCGCAGGTTGATGTTGTTGCCGATCTGGCCGCCTTCGGCCGCACCGAGCGTGACGCCGGGCACGTTGCGCAATGCGTCGGCGAACGAGCTCACGCCTTGCGACTGAATCACCGCCTTCGGCACCACGACGACCGCCTGCGGGATATCGCGCAGCGCGGTCGGCACCTTGGCGCCGACGCTCGACATGTCCGGCTGGAAATCCTGCGCGTCGGCCTGGCCCGTCACCTTGACGGCGGGCAGGGAGGCGGTTTCGGGTGGGGTGACGGCGGAGGCGCCTTGGGCGGGAGCGGCGCTTTGCTGCGCGACTTGCGATGATGCGGCGGGCGAGTTCTGCGATGCGGCTTGTGCGGCTTGCGGAGCGGTTTGGGCGTACAGCGGCGCAGCCATGGGAACCGCGGCAATAGTTACCAGTGCCGCTGCGAGCGGCGTTTTCCTCAACATGTCGTTTCCCCGATGCTTGTTAGTGAAATCCGAATGGCAGCGAAACGGGTTTTCATCTGCCAGAAGTTGATCGAACCGAGATCAAAGCGGAGCGGGCGGCGTCGTCGAGAAAGGACCGGCGGCGGCGCCCTGAAAGCGCCCGGCGCTTGCGGCCACGGGGGTCATTGAGACAGCCTATCGCCGCAAATAGCCTAAATGCGAATCAGTATCATTACATGTCTCAGAAACATTTGGAAATGGTCATTGTCAAAAGCAGGTCTTTTTTCCGGTTTCCGTGACGTCCACGCAACGAAAAAAAGTGTAAAAGGTGCGGGTTTGCGCAACTGCCCGTTGGGCAGTGAGGCCCGGCGGATGAGGGATTCGGACCGAAACCGCCGCGTGACGCGGCACTGGAGCGGATCCAGTCGCCGGGGATTACGGACAAAAAGTGGCGGATGACTTTTTTACCACCCTGTGACGCCGTAATGAGTTGTAAGAAGCGTGGCGGCGTCAGAGCCCGGCGACGCCCGAGGTCACGAGCGCGTAGGGGCCGCTCGTCAGCTGTTCCTTGAGAAACTCGATGCACACGCGGATCTTCGCCGAATGCGACGAACGCGCCGACGTTACGGCCCATACGTCGGCGCGCTGACGATACGCGGGCAGCACCGGAACCAGCGTGCCGTTCTGCAGGCTGGACGCGACGTCCCACACCGAGCCCATCACGATGCCGAAGCCTTGCTCGGCCCATTGCCGCACGATGTCGCTGTGATTCGACGCGATCGGCCCGGTCACCTTTACGCTCTCCTCGCCGTTGGGACCGGCGAGCCGCCAGACGCCGAAGCGCTGATCGCGTCCGCGAAAGAGCAGGCAGTCGTGCTGCGCGAGATCGGCGAGCGTCTTCGGCGCGCCTCGCCGTTCGAGATAGGCCGGAGCGGCAGCCAGTACGCGGTAGCTCTCGACGATCTTGTGCGCGATCAGATGCGGCTCCTGCACCTCGCCGACGCGTATGTCGATATCGAAGTTCTCGCCGACCAGATCCACGCGGCGGTCGAGCAGCTCGAGCCACACCTCCAGGCCCGGATGGCGGCGCTTGAGCAGTACGAGCGCGGGCGAGACATGCTCGCGCCCGAGGCGCAGGCTCGTGCCGATGCGCAGGAGACCGCGCGGGTCGTCGAGACCGGCGAAGGCATCGGCCATGCCTTGTACATCGTCGAGGATCTTTTGCGCCCACTGGAACGCCGCTTCGCCGTCGCTCGTGATCGACACGCGGCGCGTCGTGCGCATGAACAGCTTCACGCCGAGGCTCGTCTCCAGCATGGCGATGCGCTTGCTGACGTGCGCGGGCGAGATGCCCGTCTCGGTGGCGGCGGCGATGAAGCTCGAGCGGCGCGCGACGATGCAGAACAACTGCAGATCGCGCAGGAATTGGTCATTGTTCGCGACGAGCGCGCTTTGCGTTTTCATTCGCCTGATCGTGCTTGCTTGTGCTGCCTGTGTGCCTGGCTGCGGCAGTGGACGCTAGCCTAGCCGCAAGCGAAGCGCGCGCGCAAGGACATCGATTCGACAGCGACGGATACGGCGCGTGAAGCGGCCAGATAAAAAAAGCGCCCCGAGTGGGGCGCTTCGCATGAAGTCTTGAACGCTTACGGGTTCGCGCGAACCGCGTCCCTGACGGCGTCCATCACGATGCCGTAATTGAGCGGGATGTCCAGCGAATCGGAGTAGCCGGGTTCTTCGGCGGACTCCTTTGGGACGGCGCGAACCGGAATCGGCTCGTAGGCGGTTTCGCCTGCCGGATTTTCGCGTCCTTCGATGGCACCCTGCAATTGCGGATTCTTCACGATTAACTCCTTCCGGTAATGGAGCGGCGAGGAACTGCAATATAAACCAAAGCGATGACAAATTGGCGACTTCGATATGAAAACGCGCCCCGAAACTGCTGCGTGCGGCGCGCCGGTATCGCCGCTGCGCCGCGTCTCGGAAAGAGCGCAGGGCCCTCCAGTTTAATGGCGTCGCGCGTCTGTGAACGTGCTCACCGATTATGTCAAGGGTGTGTCGATATTGCGCCGGAGTGTTGAAATCGGCCCGGAAATTGCGTGACTATATTATTGTTTGGTATGTCCTTAATAATGATCAGGGGTGAATCGATGCTCCGATTCCGTCTTGGCGGGAAACAAACTCTACCGATTCGGGGAATTAGTTCGTATTTTATTTCCTTTTATCATGAAGTGACCGCTCGCACGGTTCCGGTGCGAATGCCGCAAATACAAAGGAGAATGTGGAATGAGCAAGATCGCGATCATCGGGGCGACAGGCAATGTGGGCAGCCGTCTAGTCGAGGAAGCGTTGCGGCGCGGACACACGGTTACGGCGATAGCGCGCGACACGTCGGATCTGCAGCCGCGGCAGGGGCTGAGCGTGCAAAGCGTCGATGCGCTCGACGCCGCGGCGCTCGCGGCCGCCATCGCGGAGCACGACGCGGTGTTCAGCGCGATGCGCTTCGTCTCGGTTCCTGAAAGCGCGGTCGTCGAGCCGATGAAGCGCGCTGGCGTGCGGCGCCTGCTAGTGGTGGGCGGCGCGGGCAGCCTGTATGCGGCGCCGGGCCAGCGCGTGCTCGACTTGCCGGATTTCCCCGCCGCCTACAAGCCGGAAGCCACGGCGGGCGCGGCGTTTCTCGACGCGCTGCGCCGCGAGCGTGACGTGGACTGGACTTTCATCTCGCCGTCTGCCGAATTCGTGCCCGGTCCGCGCACGAAGAAATTCCGCCTCGGCGTGGATGAACTGCTCGTCGACAGCAACGGCCGCAGCTGGATCTCGTTCGATGACTACGCCATCGCCTTTCTCGACGAGTTCGAGAGCGGCGCCCATATCAGGCAGCGCATCACCGTCGGATACTGAAAACGCGGCAGCGCGAGCCGCCTGCTCGCGCCGTCCGTCCTTCTACCCGCGCTGCGGCCCATGACCGTCATTCGTGCAGGTCCACTTCCATCTCTTCGCTGTTCCTGGGCATGGCTGCGGCGAGAATCATCGCGGAAGCGTTCTGCGGCTTCGGATCGCGCTGCGACGGGCGATAGACCTGATCGCCGCGATGGATCGGCATCCCCGAAAGCGAGCACACGCCCTCGTTCGTCGCCGTGGTCGCGCGCCAGCCCTGATAGCCGTAATGGCACGTGCCGGGATCGGACCAGTAGACGAGCGCCGTCGCAGTGCTCGGACGCTCGATCACCCGCACGATGGCCTGGGGAAACGGCAGGCCGTCGTCGGCGTGTTGCGGATGCGCGCGATTCCAGTCGCGCGTCAGACGCTCCACAAATGCGTTTTCAGCACGTGCGGATTTCTGGGAGGGGGCGGTGCGAGCGATGTCCTTGGGCATCGCCTCGAGCTGGTGAACCGTCTGTGACCACGGGTCCGCTCTTTTCGAAAAAGCTGTCATGGCATTGTTCCAGGCTTTGACTCGACCTAGAACGTACGTCATTCAGCATATTCCGATAAATACTGCATCAGTGAATACACTATCCCGTTGTTACGAATAATCGAACGAGCTCCGGTGAAACCCTTATCCGGTGGACCTTGCGGGCGAAGCAGGCCGCTGCGGGACCGCTCGAGGCACGCACGCTTGAAGCCGCTCGTAAGCCAAATGGCGTCTGCGGGAACCGGAAAACCCTGATTGCATCGATACTAAGCGATCGCGCGCGCCGCCGCCCGGCCGCGCAGCCATTCCAGCGCAAGCAACAGACTGGTCGAGAACACGATCAGGATCGTCGCGAGCGCGGCGATCGTCGGACTGATGTTTTCGCGGATGCCGGTAAACATCTGGCGCGGCAGGGTCGTCTGGTCAGCGCCGGCGAGAAAGAGCGTGACCACGACTTCATCGAAGGAGGTCGCGAACGCGAACAGCGCGCCCGAGATCACGCCCGGCGCGATGACGGGCAGCGTCACGCGGAAGAACGTCGTGAGCGGGTTCGCGCCGAGCGACTGGCTTGCGCGCACGAGATTGGTGTTGAAGTTCTGCAGCGTCGCGCCGACGGTCGTCACGACGAAGGGAACGCCGAGGGCCGCGTGCGCGAGGATCAGCCCGAAATACGTATTGGCGATGCCGAGCGGCGCGAAGAACAGATACATGCCCACGCCGACGACGATCACCGGCACGATCATGGGCGAGATCAGGACAGCCATCAGCATGCTCTTGCCGAGGAAATTCGCCTTGGTCAGCCCGACCGCGGCGAGCGTGCCGAGAATCGTCGCGACGAGCGTCGCCGATGGCGCGACGATGAAGCTGTTTTTCGCCGCCATGCGCCATTCGTCGGACATGACGAGGTTGTGATACCAGCGCATCGACCAGCCCGGAATCGGATAGACCAGGAACGTGCTCGAGGAGAACGACAGCGGCACGATCGCCAGCACGGGCAGGATCAGATACAGCAGGGTCAGCACGCAGATGATCCGCAAGGCGAAGTACCAGATGCGCTCGATGGCGGACGTATGCGGCGCGAACATCGGTTTGGCGAGTTTCATGTCTGTTACCCCAGACTCACGTTCGAGCGCGTGAAGCGCCCGTAGACCACATAGAGCAGCAGCGTGGCGGCGAGCAGGAGCGCGCCGAGCGCGCACGCCATGCCCCAGTTGATCGTGACGTTGGTGAAGTAGGCGATGTAGTAGCTGACCATCTGGTCGTTCGGCCCGCCGAGCAGCGCCGGCGTGATGTAGTAGCCGATTGCGAGTATGAACACGAGCAGCACGCCCGCGCCGATGCCCGGATAGGTCTGCGGCACATACACGCGCCAGAACGCGGCGAACGGATGGCTGCCGAGCGACACCGCCGCGCGCTGATAGGTGGGCGGCACGGATTTCATCACGCTGTAGAGCGGCAGGATCATGAAGGGCAGCAGGATGTGCGTCATCGAGATATAGACGCCCACGCGGTTGAAGAGCAGCGCGAGCGGCGAGCCGATCAGGCCGCTGCCGATCAGCGCCGTGTTCACGAGGCCCTCGCTTTGCAGCAGCACGATCCACGCGGCGACGCGCACCAGCACCGACGTCCAGAACGGAATCAGCACGAGCACCATCACGAGGTTCGCGCGGCGCGCGGGCAGCGTCGAGATCCAGTAGGCGAGGGGATAGCCGAGCAGCAGCGCGAACAGCGTCACGCCCACGCCGATGACGAAGGTGCGTCCGAAGACGTTGAGATAGATGGACTGATCGGGATCGGCATGCACGATATTGCCGAAGCCGTCCTGCTTGTGATCCAGCGATGCGAGCAGGTAGAAAGGCGAATAGCGGCCGGCGTTCTTCGCGATCGCCTGCCAATAGGCGGGATCGTTCCAGCGTTCGTCGATCTCCACGATCTTCGCGCGGATCTGCGGCGCGGCGAGCGGCTTGCCGTCGTCGCCGGTGAGCGGCATCGCGCGCGCGGTCTTCGCGACCAGCGAGCGATAGCCGGGGATTTCGGTGTTGAGGCGGCGCGCGAGCGCGCCCATCGATTCGCCGTCCGAGATTGCCGTCAGGTCTTGCGCGAGCGCGGCGTAGGCTTCATCCGATGGCGGCGTCTTGCGGTCCCATTTCGCGAGCGCGGCGCCGGTGTGCGGCAGCGCATTCGCCACTTCGGGATTTTCGATGGCGCGCGTGAGCAGCGCGCCGATCGGCACCACGAAAATCAGGAACAGAAAGATGGCGAGCGGCGCGATGAGCAACAGCGCCATCGCGCGCTTCTTCGCGTCGGCGATCTTCAGTTCGCGCTTCAGGCGCGCGCTCGATTCGCGCGACTCGTCAGCCGGGATCGTCATGGTGTTCACGCTTGAGTCTCCTGTTCGGCCGCGCTTCACCGAAGCGCGACCTCATACCGCCTGAAATGCGCTTACTTCGACGCCCACGCGGTGAAGCGCTGCTCGAGTTCGTCGCCATGGTCGGTCCAGAACGCCATGTCCTGCAGCACCGCGTTCTTCGCGTTCTCCGGCGAGTTCGGCATATCGGCCTTCGTCTTCGCGTCCAGCGCGGAGATCGCGGCCTTGTTCACCGGACCGTAGGCGATGTTCTTCGCATAGACTTCCTGCGGCTTCTGCGACACCGAGTAGGAGATGAACTGCGTCGCCACATCCTTGTTCGGCGAGCCCTTCGGAATCGCCCAGTAGTCGAGGTCGTAGATGCTGCCGTTCCACACGACCTTCAGGTTCTTGCCTTCCTTGCGCGCCGCGTCGATGCGGCCGTTGTACGCGGTGGACATCACGACATCGCCCGCGACGAGGAACTGCGGCGGCTGCGCGCCCGCTTCCCACCACTGGATGTTCGGCTTCAGCTCGTCGAGCTTCTTGAAGGCGCGGTCCGCGCCGGCCTTGGTGCCGAGCACCTTGTAGACGTCCTTCGGCGCGACGCCGTCGGCCATCAGCGCGAATTCGAGGTTGTAGCGCGCGCCCTTGCGCATGCCGCGCTTGCCCGGGAATTTCTTGGTGTCCCAGAAGTCCGCCCAGCTGGCCGGCGCGGTCTTGAGCTTGTCCGCGTTGTAGGCGAGCGCGGTCGACCACACGAAGAAGCCCACGCCGCACGTCGCCGGCGACTCGGGCACGAGATCCGCTTTCTTCGCGATCTTCGACCAGTCGAGCTTTTCGTAGAGACCTTCGTCGCAGCCGCGGCCGAGATCGCCCGATTCGACTTCGACCACGTCCCAGTTGACGTGCTTGGCTTCGACCATCGCCTTGACCTTGGCTTGTTCGCCGTTGTACTCGACGGCGGTGACCTTGTTCTTGGTCGACTGCTCGAACGGCTGATTGAACGCGACCTTCTGCGCGTCGCCGTTCGCGCCGCCGAAGTTGACGACGGTGATCTCCGCCGCGCTCACGACGGACGCGGTCGATGCATACACGAGCGCGGCCGCCGCCGCCATGGAGCACAGTGCGAACTTCTTCATGATGGTTTCCTCTGTCTGCTTGGTTTTATCGATGGACTTGCGGGTGGAAGACAAAGCGCTTCTCGGCGAAGCGGCCAGACTCAGGCGAACACGCGCAGATGCTCGGGCGCGAATTCGAGCGCGACGGGCGCGCCGGGCGTGAAGCCGTCGAGCGCCGCGGTGCCGAGCGGCACCTTGACGAAACATTCGTCCTGCTCGCGCACGCCGCAGCGCATGCGCACGTGATCGCCGAAATAGATGAGGCTTCTGGCCTCGCCGGACAGCGCGTTGATGCCGTTGCCGTTCGCGCGTCCGATGCCGTGCGCGAGCTTCATGCGCTCGGGCCGGATGCAGGCGATGGCCGGCGCACCCGGCTTCGCGTTCGCGACGTTGAGACCCGAGAGGCGCGTGCCGTCGGCGAGACGGATCTCGCAGTAGTCGCCTTGCGTCTGCTCGATGGTGCCGCGCAGCCGGTTGCTGTCGCCGATGAAGTTCGCGACGAACTCGTTGCAGGGCGCTTCATACAGGTGATCGACGGTGTCGAGCTGCTGCACGATGCCCTTGTCGAACACCGCGACGCGGTCGGACATCGTGAGCGCCTCGCCCTGATCGTGCGTGACGTAGACGAAGGTGACGCCGAGCTTCTCGTGCAGCGACTTGAGCTCGTATTGCATGTGCTCGCGCAACTGCTTGTCCAGCGCGCCGAGCGGCTCGTCCATCAGCACCAGCTTGGGCTCGAACACGAGCGCGCGGGCGAGCGCGATGCGCTGCTGCTGGCCGCCGGAAAGCTGCGCCGGATAGCGCTTCGCGAAGCTCTCCATGCGCACCATCTTGAGCGCGTTGTCGACGCGCTGCGCGCGCTCTTCGGCGGACATCCTGCGCACCGTCAGGGGATATTCGACGTTCTGCTGCACCGACAGATGCGGAAAGAGCGCGTAGTTCTGAAACACCATGCCGATGTCGCGCTTGTGCGGGGGCACCTTGTTGAGCAGCTTGCCGTCGAGCCAGATCTCGCCGCCGGTCGGGAACTCGAAGCCCGCGAGCATCATGAGGCAGGTGGTTTTGCCGGAACCGGACGGCCCGAGCAGCGTGAGGAATTCGCCCTGATAGATATCGAGGTCGAGCGATTTGACGACGAGCGTCTCGCCGTCATACGTCTTTCGAACGCCGCGAAAGCTGACGATCACCTGATCGGATTTCATCTTCCGTGTCTCCTTCGGAATGCCTTTTTGCTTCCTGATACCGCCGCGCGTCGTCCCGACACCCGGAAAATTTTTCTACTGCCCGGGATAACTATAGCCCGGTACGGTTCTACAATGTGGAGCCATTTCAATATTCAAAATGGAACCACTTTCCGCGTCCGGCCGGGTGGCTCCAGGGGCGGGAAGACACATCATGGATACCATCATCCTCGCCGACTGGCTGAGCGCGCGGCTCGACCGCTCGGCCGCCGAGCCGATGTATCGCCAGGTGCTGGAACTGATGCAGCAGGCCATCCTGACGGGCCAGCTCGCGCCCGGCACCAAGCTGCCCAGTTCGCGCACGCTGGCGATCGATCTCGGAATCGCGCGCAATACCGTGCTGCACGTCTACGATCAGTTGACCGCCGAAGGTTACGTGACCTCCACGACCGGCAGCGGCACCTATGTCGCCGACACTGCGCCGCGCGAGGGCGCCGTCGCGAAGGCGAGGCCCGAAGAGGCGAAGAAGCCGTGCACGATCTCGCGCAGGGGCGAGCGGCTGATCGCTCAGGCGGGCGTCTCGCCGAAGCAGTGGGGCGCGTTCATGCCCGGCGTGCCCGATGTCGCGGAGTTTCCGTCGCGCACCTGGAGCCGGCTGCAGGCCCGGCTCTGGAAGCGCGCCAGCCCTGATTTGCTCACTTACGCGCCCGGCGGCGGCTACCGGCCGCTGCGCCGGGCGCTGTCGGACTATCTGCGCGTCGCGCGCTCGGTGAAGTGCCAGCCGGACCAGATCATCATCACGACCGGGATTCATCAGTCGATCGACCTCGCCGTGCGCCTGCTCACGGATTTCGGCGACCGCGCGTGGGTCGAGGAGCCGTGCTACTGGGGCGCGCGCAGCGTGCTGCAGTCCTCGGGCCTCACGCTCGTGCCGGTTCCCGTCGACGAGGAAGGGCTCAATCCGACCGAGCGCGACATGGCGACGCCGCCGCGCCTGGCGCTGGTCACGCCTTCGCATCAGTATCCGCTCGGCATGGTGATGACGCTCGCGCGGCGGCGCGCGCTGCTGGAGTTCGCGCGCCAGCACAAGGTGTGGATCATCGAGGACGACTACGACAGCGAGTTCCGCTACGGCAGCCGTCCGCTGTCGTCGCTGCAGGGGCTCGACGACGCCGGGCAGGTCATCTATGTGGGCAGTCTGGGCAAGATGCTGTATCCCGGCTTGCGGATGGGCTATATGGTGGTGCCCGAAAATCTCGTCGACTCGTTCCGCACCGGCGTGGCGGAGCTTTATCGCGAAGGGCAGTTGATGCAGCAGGCCGTGCTCACGGAGTTCATTCTGGACGGGCATCTGACGTCGCACGTACGACGCATGCGGGGACTGTATGGCGAGCGCCGCGAACTGCTGATCAATGCGATCAGGGCACGTTTCGGCGATTCCCTGGCCGTGCGCGGCGACGAGGCCGGTCTGCACTTCGTGCTCGAGCTGCCGCAATACGCCGACGACAGCGCGATTGCCGCCGATGCGCTGGCGGCCGGCGTGGTCACTCGGCCGCTTGTCAACTACTACATGAACCGGGACGAAGCGCTGCGAGGCTTGATGCTCGGATACGCGTGCGTGCCGAACGGCGAGATCGCGCCGAACTTCGCCCGGCTGGCGGCAATCATCGAGCGGGCGCTGACGTCGCTGGAAATTGCCTGACCACGCTGCCGATCGGCCGTAACGTCAATCGGCGATCGAAGCGCCCATCGCCGGACCCGCAGTGGGCCAGACCATGTTCGGGTAATCATTAGGCAGGCAAGGTTGGCATTAAAGCAGCAGTAAAAAATTAAAGATGACTTTAGGCAGATTTAATTGTCCACGCCATATACTAAGCATTACATAATATGTGTAAAAAATTGAAAATTAATTGCCTGATTTCTACTTTACTTGGCCGCTCATGTAAATTTCTTTACTTAAATAAAGATAACTAAGAAATCTCTTGTAACAACTTTTCCGAGAATAGCGCACCATCTCGTCGCGAGTTTCATGCCCGTAAATCAATCGTTCGCATTCGAGAATAAGTTCCGTTTGTCGGGCATGTGATGGTGGGAAGTGGGATCCGCTGTTTCGGCGTCAAGGTGTGGGTGATGGAGCTTCGCCACCCGGTTTGCAGCAACAACGGCCACACTGGAAACACCGCACTTCAATAATTAATCGGAGTTTTCGAAGATGAAGAGCTTTGCTATCTCGGCGCTTGTTGCTGGCGTACTCGGACTGGCCGCGGGAGGTGCATATGCGGATGCAGGCACGATTCAATTCAACGGCGAACTGGTCGCTGGAACCTGCGACATCAATGTCAACGGCGGGGGCTCCGCCGATGGCACGGTCGCGCTGCCCAAAGTCCAGACCAAGGACCTGACGGGAGCCACCGGCAAGATCACGGCAGGCGATACCAGCTACAAGGTCGAACTGAAGAACTGTACGCCGGTTTCCGGCTACAGTAAGGCGTCGGTGTTCTATCAGGCGGGCGCGACGGTTGACCCGGTCGATGGTCGACTGATTGTTCAGCCCGGTGGTGCGGAAAACGTCAAGATCGAACTGTTGAATCAGGACGGTACGCAGATCAAGGTGGGTTACGCAAGCGATATCCAGAACTCCAAGCCTGTCGATATCTCCTCGGGCGATGCCACGTTGTACTACATCGCGCGCTACTACGCGACGGGGAAGACGACTGCCGGCGTCGCGAACTCGTCGGTCGTCTACAGCATCGACTATCAGTAAATCGAGGTCGTCTTAGCAGCCTTCGCTTAGCGAGGGTCTGCGTAAAGGCGGGCGCAAGCCCGCCTGTTTTGTAATCAAGTCGGGCTAGGGAACTGCATCGTCACTATGAAACTGGTAAAAACATTGGCAAACATCGCGACCTGGTGTGTCGTGCTGATGGGATTATCCGCTCACGCCAACGCGTCGGTGGTAATCGCAGGTACACGCGTCGTCTATAACCAGAGCGATTCGGAAGTCACGGTCAAGCTGACGAACAATGGCAAGCTCCCTGGCCTCGTCAAGGTATGGATCGACAAAGGCGACCCGGACGCGAAGCCGGACACGATCGACGTGCCGTTCACCATCACTCCGCCGCTGATGCGCATCGATCCGACAAAGTCGCAAACGTTGCGGATCATGTTTGCCGGCGAGCCGTTGCCGGCCGACAAAGAGTCGATTTTCTACCTGAACGTGCTGGAAGTGCCTCCGAAATCCACGGGCGACGCAGCCTCGGCCAATCAGTTGCAACTGGCATTTCGCACGCGCATCAAGTTTTTCTATCGTCCGACAGGGCTCAAGGAACAGTCGGTCGATGCTCCCGGACATGTCGTCTGGCATCTGAAGCGGGAAGGCGGCACAAACATGATTGAGGCGTCGAATCCGACCGAGTACCACGTGTCGTTCGACACAGTCAAGTACACCGATGGAACGCGAAGCGCCTCGTTCATTGATGGCGGCATGGTAGGCCCGGGCGAAACGAAGGATTTTCCTTTGAAGGGTGACCTGCCGAGTGCGGGCGCCAAGGTTAGCTGGACCGCCATTAACGACTATGGCGGACCCCAGCACGGTGAATCAAGTTTGTCGCCCTGAGCGCTTCATCCAGTCGCCTCACTTTAAGTTCTTGGCGGAACGCGTAGCGCCCGCGTGGTCGCCCCAATTAATCCGTAGCGATGCATTAGCGTGCGTGATCAGGTCACGCGCGGGATACGCTGACTGCATATAGATCGTCCTACCCAGTTAATATGCATTTTCGTAGAGCTCACGTGTCTGGGTTGCCACTCAGGCCGATCAGTATCGTCACGCTGCAAGCGATGGCCGCCATGGGCGTCAGTGCTCATGCGTGGGCGGACGCTTCACAACAATATGCCCAGGTCGAGTTCAACGATCAATTCCTGAATTCAGGAGGAACCGACAAGGTAGACATTTCACGTTTCAACAAGGGCCAACAAACTCTGCCGGGCAGTTATCGGGCGGAAACCTTTGTCAATGAAGTCTGGCGGGGCAGGTTCGATGTAGAGATCCGCGAATCCGCGCCAGGTTCGAGCGAAGTACGGCCTTGCTTCAACGCCGATCTGCTGGAACGCATCGGTGTCGATCTGAGGAAGCTTTCGCCCGAGACGACCGCGATGCTCGCGTCGCCGGACAACGCGTGTCTGGCATTGTCGGACCTGATCCCGAGTGCGTTTGCGTCGTTCGACGGCGGTGAACAGCGTCTCGATATCAGCATTCCGCAGATCGTAATGTTCAGCAAGGCGCGTGGCTATGTCGATCCAAAGTACTGGGATGACGGCGTTCCCGCGGCCACCCTTCAGTACAACGCCAACGCCTATCACAGCTCGGCGAGCGGCTACACCAACGATTCGCAATACCTCGGGCTGATCGGCGGCTTGAACGCGGGTCCGTGGCGCTTCCGCTACCAGGGCAACCTGACGAACTCCAGCGTCGGCGGTCAGCACTATCAAACGGTGCAGACGTACGTTCAGCGTGGATTCAACGACATCAAGAGTCAGTTGACGCTCGGTGACACGTTTACCGACGGCGCGCTCTTCGACAGCTACGGCGTGCGCGGTGTCACGCTGGGTACCGACGACCGGATGTATCCCGAGTCGCAACGCGGCTATGCGCCTATCGTGCGCGGCATCGCCAACAGTAATGCCCGCGTTCAGGTTCGGCAAAACGGCAATGTCATTTACGAGACAACTGTCGCACCCGGCGCGTTCGAGATCACCGACCTGTATCCCACCGGTTACGGCGGTAATCTCGATGTGATCGTCACGGAAGCCGACGGCTCGCAGCACATTTCGACGGTGCCCTATGCCGCCACCGTGAACGCGCTGCGTCCCGGCATCACGCGATACAACGCCATGATCGGTCAGTATCGCGATCCTTCACTCGACATTCACCCCTTCGTCTCCCAGTTTACGATTCAGCGCGGCATCAGTAATCTGCTGACGCTATATGGGGGCTTTACGGGCGCCGACTTGTATTTCGCCGGCATGGTGGGGGCGGCGATCAACACGAAGTTCGGTGCGTTCGGTTTTGATGCGACGCACGCGACCGCCAGCTTCGCCGGCTTGGGCACTCACAACGGCATGAGCTTTCGAGTGAGCTACAGCCAGCTCCTCGAGCCGACCAACACCAACATCGCGATTGCGGCGTATCGGTATTCGACCAATGGCTTCTTCAGCCTGTCGGACGCCATGACCATGCGCCAGCTTCATGAGGACAGCCAGCTCGGCCTGATGTCCGCGATGCAGAAATCGCGGATGCAGTTCACGGTCAATCAGACCCTGGGCTCGGACGGTAGATTCGGTTCGGCCTATGCCATCGGCTCGATCGTGAACTACTGGAACCGTCCGGGTCGTGATACGCAGCTTCAGATCGGCTACTCGAATAGCTGGAAGCGAATCACGTATGGCGCGTCGTTCGTGCGTCAGTACATGGTGAACACCAACAAGTGGGACAACCGCGTCATGGTGAACCTGATGATCCCGCTCGGCCTCGGCGCGCGCGCACCGCTTTCGTCGACCAACTTCCAGTACGACTCGGCTGACAGCGCCTACAGCATGCAGGAGTCGGTCACCGGAACGTTGGGTTCCGACAGCGCGTTCTCGTACGGCGTGAATGCCAACTACAACGATGGTGGAAACACGGGGTCGAGTGCCACGAGCGTCGGGGCAAACGTCGGCTACATGGCGCCGTTCGCTCAACTGACTGCCAACGGCAGCACCGGCCGCCACTATTCCCAGGTTGGCGCGGGTATTTCCGGCGGCGTGGTCGCCTGGAAGGGCGGCGTCGCATTCACGCCGAACATGGCCGAGACCATCGGCATTGTCGAGGCCAAGGATGCTGCAGGCGCGCGAGTCGCCAATGGCGCGGGTCTTCGCGTCGATCCGTGGGGACACGCGATCGTGTCGGGTATGCAGCCGTACTCGAACAACGATGTCGAAATCGACCCGAAGGGTCTGCCGATGAACATCGCCCTCAAGTCCACGGTGCAGCGTACCGCGCCGACCGCAGGCGCCGTTGTCAGTTTGAAATTCGACACGGAAGACACGGGCAGGGCTGCCGTGATGCGTGTTGCTCAGGCCGATGGCAAGCCGCTGCCGTTCGGGGCGGAAGTCTTCGATGAAAAGAGCAATAACGTCGGCGTGGTGGCGCAGGGCAGTCGCATCATCGCCACCGGCCTGAAGATCGATGCGGGCACGCTGAATGTCAAATGGGGCGACGCGCCGAATCAAACTTGTTCGGTGCGCTATCAGTTGCCGGAGCAGTCAAAGGCGAACAAGCAACTTTCACTGACGATTGCCGATGGAGTCTGTGAATGAACGAAGCGAACGCGTTTTACCTTGAAGGATTGGATATGAAGACTTTTAGACGAATCGCATCCGCGTGCATTCGCCTTCTGTTCTGCTGTGTCACTGCATGGATGCTTTTGCCGGGTAGCGCCTGGGCGACGTCCTCTTGTCACTCCAATCCTCCGTTGCTCTTTACGCTCAAGTTTCCGGACAGGATAGCGGTAGCGCGCGACCTTCCTGACGGTTCGCCGCTCAGTGGATGGGTGTCGACACCCATGACCAACAATTACTGGACGTGCGTCGTGACTCAACAGTGGTACACGGGGACGGACTTCGAGGTTGCTGGAATTATTCCGTCCACTCCTACGTCGTTTACTCGCTCATACAACGGCAAGTCCTTCCCAGTCTACGCAACAAACGTTCCGGGCGTGGGCATGGCGCTTGGAGGGTACATCTACAACAACGGTAGAACCAGCGGTCCGCTGGACTTTCCTCATCTGGGATATCAATGGAACCAAAATGGCAGTGCCGTCAATAATGGTGGTCAGCTCATCGCATCCTTGGTCAAGATCGGAAAGGTCGTGCCTGGTACGGTGACGGGACAACTTGCTCAGGCGTTTTCGTGGGAATCGGCGACCAAGGCAACTCCCGTTGGCAACCTCAACCCGGGCGCCGGCATCATCAACTTCGATATGACTCCCGTCATTGTGACGGTGTTGACTTGCCAGACTCCCGACGTCGATGTGGTCATGGGTACGCAGAGTCCAGCAGACTTTCCTGGCGTTGGGAGCCCGTCCAACAAGTCCACGTCGTTCAATCTCAGCTTCAACAATTGTCCGGCTGGAACCGCCGACACGGTTGACAAGGAAAACCTCGCGGGCCTGATTCATAGCATCCAGTATCGAATCGACCCGACTTCTCCGGATCGCCTTGTACCAGGCTATACCAACGTTGTCGCACTGGATGACGGGGTGTCGCAGGCCGGAGGCATAGGAATTCAACTCTATGACGGTAATGGCGCTGTTGTGCCCTTGGCAACCTATATGCCCCTCGGCGGATTTGACGGAACAAAGTCGGGAAGTTACAGCATACCGATGAGGGCTCGCTATTTCCGTACCGGCGCCATAAGTCCAGGCACTGCGAACGCCACCATGTTGATGACTGTGCAGTACCAGTAACGCCTTCCGGGTAGTCCATCTAACCTATGAAGCTTCATGGCGCGACACGCGTCATGCTCTAGAACCCAAGGATAATCAAATGAAGAAGATCAGATTTTTGCTGACGGCTATTGCGCTGGTTGGGCCAGCGTCGGCATTTGCCGCAGACGCTACGTTGAACTTCAGTGGGACGATCATTCTTCCCACATGCACGGTGAATTCGGATTCGGTCAAGCAGGATATCGATCTTAAATCAATCAAGATTACTGACTTTACAGCAACCACCGCGAATCCAACGAGTTTTAAAATCGATCTGGAAAACTGTGTCGCTGGTACCAACGTCTCGATGACCGTCAACGGTACGACTGATACCGTTGCCAGTGTGTTGAAGAACACCGGAGACGCGGCCAAGGTTGGCGTTCAGTTGCTCAAGGCAGCCTCCGTCGGCGACACCACGGGAACGCCGATTACCCTTGGTAGCGCACTGGCGTTGGGTGTTGTCGACGCTACGAACAAAATGACCATTCCGATGGTTGCGCAGTTCTATAAGCTGGGTACGATGACCGCCGGGGCTGTGGCGGCAACAGCTACAGTCAACTTCACCTATAACTGACAGATAACAGGATATTTAGGAAAATTAAGCATTGAATATTTGATGAGGCTGGGTAACATATCGTCGTGATCGCGCTTATCCATCGCTTTATGAAGTCGATACACGAGGGCAGGTTGATCGTGTATCGAGTACATGGGGAGGCGGGTAGGGCGCCGCGATCACTTACTCGAAACTTGAATAAAAGGTGATATGTTGCAAAAGATCGATCGTCAGGCTCTCTTTCAGTCTCAAGTGTCGGGTGGTAGCGGTAAGAGTTCGACTAGCACCACAACCACGACGGTAAAGATCACGGCCAGCAGCTCGAGTAGTAATCCGAAAGCGGTCTTTTCTATTTCGTATGCTTAAGTCCTTATAGTTATAAGGCGGCTACTCGAATTGAGTTTGCCTCAAAGGTTGGATCTGTTTCCAGCCTTTGAGGTATTTTTAGAACTGCTTCGGTTTCCTTGGCGGTCTCAGTGCACGACGGCGGTATTGACCACGTGCCGGTTGAGCACCGACACTGCATTCTCCGCACGAAGGTGCTGGTCAACTTTAACGGGATCGGTTCGCAACGGAAGACAGCCGCAGCGGTGACGGCGCACCGGCATGTCCCGATAGTCAACTGATTCGCAACACAATCCGAGCCCCAAGCCTCATCGGGTCGCGCAGTCGGGTAACACTGACGGCGTGGTGAGTATTTTGTGCCGTTCGGCTTCCGTAAGTGCAATTGCAGTTGTTCACTCGGCATACAGCCGGTAGACCCGGTTGTTGCTTACTGCGAGTACTCGCGTCTGAACGACGCATGAATACACCACTAGCCATAACGCAAGCGTCTGGCGTCGTCTCCCGCATGAATGGCGCTGAGCGATCCACGGATCCCTGACGTTGCAATATAGCTGCTATTGCCTGCTTGCGTACCAGCCGACGCGCTCCGCTGCATACTACCCCATAGTGATCCACGATCAGTCACTTTCTGGCCATTCAAATGCAGGCGGGGACTTCCTGAAATCGGATAAGATCCGCGAACTGACGCAATTGGTAGCAGAGTTGAGCCTGGGCGCAGCGAACCGGCGGCGATAACGTTTTGTGTTTCAGTTTCTGTCGAGGGTTTTACGAAGTAGATCGCAGCTCTTGACGGCTCGAAATGCAGTGCCTAACTTCGAGTGGTGAGTTATCGAAGTGTCCGTCATCGCCTTGCATTACTGAAATGTTTCCGCGGCGAGGGCGTCATCCGAAGTGCAAGCAAGGCGTAATGGAATTTGCATTTATAGAATGTATGTTCGGATATCGAACCGACTCATAGAAAGAAGAAAAATCTTCAACTTTTGTAAATTCAGAAGTGCTGTTTATTTAAAAATAAAAAATAGAATTATAATGCGTCTCGCTAACGATGTAGTGTGAGTGATCGGGCCGCTTATCTCGACCAGATGCAATATCGTTAGTTTTACTTTTCAATAAGGGGTTATTATGCAAAAGATCGATCGTAACGCTTTGGTTCAGGCTCAAGTAGCGGGCGGCTGCGCCAAGGGAAGTTCGTCCAGCTCGACGACGACCATCACCATCAAGCTGTCGCAGTAACCGGTCCTGCAGCGCCCCATATGTTTCAAGGAATATGGGGCGCTGCTCGGCGTTTAGAAAGTCTTACTTCATTTGGCAGACGTCTGGAATCATGCAGAAAATCGCACGCAATGAGCTGATCAAGTCAGAAGTCGCTGGTGGCTGCAATAAGTCGAGCCGGTCGAGTAGCACGACCACCATCATCATCTATGTCAACAAGTAATAGAGGCGCGGTGGTTGATCGTCGGCCATAGCCGACAGGAGGGTGGGTCGAAAGATCCGCCCTCATTCGTTAGGCGGTTGTCATTTGAAATGGTTGCGGTGCATTCAATGGTTCGAATGTGGGTTGCGCGGACGAATTTCCATGTGCGCCGGGCTGTGCTGGGTCGAATTCCTCGATCGATGCTTGAACGGGCTGCGGCAATCACCTGGCATGTTCGGAGTGTATTCGACGCCGGTTTCCGGGCAAGCGGAAATATCAGGGCGGAGATTGGACGAGACGTACTCGAGCTTCCACCGTCGAGATCAGATCGATCGCGAATTGGCGGGCAACTGGAGAAGCTGATCGATCAGCGTATCTACTTCGGCCGTGACATTCGAAAGCAGGAAGCATGGCCTGACATGGATGCCATCGCCGAAGAGCTGACGTCGAGAGTCGCAGCGTTGAAGCGCGCGGCGCCTCGCCAACCCGTCTTCATCTCGCCGTTCCACTATGTTTCGCAATACGCGAACATTTACATCGTCGAGAGGATCTCGCAGTTGCTGGGTCTCGAGTCGATGTCAGTGGTGTCGGGTGTGCCGCAGAACCAGTACGGCGACGATCACGCGCTCATTCCGGGCATCAAGGTGCTCTACACCTATGGCGACGAAAACCGTGGCGGTCTGGGTGTGCGCGTTGCCCGCTCGCTGAAACGGGATGGTGTCGCGGTCCTGTTCGCGGATGTTCCGCCATTCACGATGCATCGCTATCCGATGGAAACGGTCAGTGTCTCCATGTTCGGGAGGAACGCGCGTGTTCATAACGGCATATTCAGGATGGGCGAGCGCTTCGATGCGCTCATGCTGCCGTTCTATCTCCGCTTCGAGCAAGGGCGCTTCAATGCACGCATTTTCGAGCCCGTTCGCTTGTCGGCGTGCGACGCGCCTCAACGGCTTGCCGACTACATTCAGATCGCGCTGACGGACAACTATCAACAGTGGCTCCCCGCGGGACATCCCGCGATGTACGCGTTCGCTCCCGCCAGGTAAGCCGATCAACCGATCAAGCATTCACGCGCCCAGGCCATCGGCAATCGTGGAACGCACGATTCGCCATCGGCCGGCGTAGTTCATTCTGTTTATGCAACCGACCGATCTTCCTCAATTCAAGGATGTGCCCTGGCGCTGGATTGCCTATGCGACCTCGGTCATCACTATCGCCGCGCTGGGTTTTGCCCTTGGCCACCAGATCGAACTCAAGCAGGACGTCTCGGGCGAGATCGTGTCGCCGGCGGAAGTGAAGATTCAGGGGTTATCAGGGCTGGTATCGTCCATCTACGTTCGACCATCCGAGCATGTCGAGCCGGGCACGCCGCTGTTCCGGCTGCAACGGGACTTTTCGCTGACGACCAGCGGATTACGCCGCCAGGTCTTCGACGAGCAGATGCGCGACGACCAGATCCGGGCTATCGACGAGCAATACAGTGAGCGCCGGGTTCAGTTGAATGCGCGGGTCGAATCCGCGCGCTTGACGGAGGCCAGCCGTCGCGCGGAGCTTGCCGCACTGGATGGTCAGATCGCGCAGGGCAGTCAGCTGGTCGACGAATTCCAGCAACGGTTGTCGCGCCTGAGCTCGGTATCGGAATACGTCACGGCCGACAAGATCGAGCAGGCGCGCGCCGACGTGCACCAGAGCAAGGTGACGGTGGCGCAGAGTGTCGCGCGGCGTCAGCAACTGGCCGGAGAAATCGGCACATCGAAGAGCGCGCAAGCGGAACTCGACGCGCAGCTGCGCGAACTGGACGCGCGCCACGCACGCGATGTTCAGGATGTTCGCGCACGGTTCGAACAGGAGCGGCAGGACACGACCGTATCCGCGCCAAAGGGCGGTGTGGTCACGTTCTCGGGGCTCGTCGCGGGCCGCATGCTGACTGCGAACGACGTTGCATTGGTCATCGCGACAAAAAATGAGGGGCCGCTGCGGGCGGCATTGAGCATTCCATCCCGCCGCCGAGGTTTTGTGCGGGAAGGCCAGATCGTCAGGCTCAAATTCGACGCGTTTCCCTATGCCAAATTCGGCACCTATGAGGCGCGCATCGACTCGATCTCGGGCACGACCGTCCTTCCCGCGAGCCCGCCGAGTCCGCCCGGCACGCCCGGCGCGCCCGACCCGTCCGAAGAAACGGCCGGCCCGAAGGAGGCCGACGGCGACTATCTGGCCTGGGCGACATTGCGCGGCAATACGTTCGATTTCGAGGGGCAACGCTTCGCGATCCTGCCGGGCATGCGCGCGACGGCGAGCATCGTCGTCGAGCGCAGAACGATCGCCGAGTGGGTGCTGGCGCCGCTGTTCCGAATGCTGAGGGGTTGAAGTTGCGAGTTATCTATCAGAATGAAGTCGCCGAGTGCGGATACGCCTGTCTGGCGATGGTGCTGTCGCACGTGGGCCGGGCCACCGAGGTGCGGGAGCTGTCGGCCTATAAGCCGATTTCAGCCAATGGCCTGACATTGATGGACTTGTACGACGTGGCCGTCGATTTCGGCCTGGCGGTACAAGCTTATCGTTTTGACCCGTCTCATCTGTCTGAGGTCAAGAAGGGCTCGATCCTGCATTTCGGCGGAGCGCACTTCGTCGTGTTCGAGAAGGTCAGCCGCGGCTATATCAGCATCATCGACCCTGCGACGGGCCGGCGGCGCGTGTCGATGGACACGTTCCGCGCCGCCGTATCGGGGTTTCTGCTGGAATTCGCGCCAACGCCGCAGATGCCTCGCATACGCGCGAAGTCGCGGGTGCCGGCAGCGCTCAGGCGCGTTCGGACGCTCAATCCGCTGCTGAAAGGGCAGATCGGCAAAGTACTTTTCGTTGCGCTGGGCAGTCAGTTCGCAATCCTGGCGATGCCGTACTTCGGCAATCTCGTGCTCGATTACGTCGTCGCCGCGGACAATCGCAACCTCCTGAACGTGCTCGTCATTACGTTTGCCAGCATTTTTCTGTTGGGCGCGTTGAGCGAATACGTCCAGAAGTATCTGACCGAACTGCTTTACGGCGTGGCGCAGATCAACTCCACCGAAGGCCTCGTGGCACACCTGCTGCGCAATCCGATGTCGTGGTTCGAGAAGCGTCATGTCGGCGACGTGTTCGCACGCGTGAAGGCACAGGATGAAATCAGCGCCTATTCCACGCGCACCTCGATCTCGCTGTATATCGATCTGACCGTAGGTGCGCTCGCGCTCGTGCTGATGCTGATTCAGAGCCGGCAGCTCACGGCCGTCGCGCTGGCGGTGTTCGCGCTCTATGTGATCGTCGCGCTGAGCATGTTCCCGGCGATGCGCGATACCCATGCGCTCGTGCTGGAAACTTCCGCACGCTGCGACGACTCGATGATCGAGACGATTCGCGCCGCGTCACTGCTCAAGCTCGCGCAAGGCGAAACGCGGCGCACGGCGATCTACATGACGCTGTTCAAGGCCTATGCGGCGGCGCTGCTTCAAAGCAGCCGTCTGACCTGCGCGCGCGACGCGATACTCAAGCTCGTCAATTATGCGGACACTATCATCATTACGTGGATGGCCGCGCGCCTCATGCTGGGCGGCAAGGTGTCCGTCGGCGTGTTCTATTCATTCCTGATCTACAAGTCGCTGATGTCCGAGCGGCTGGCCAGCGCCATCAACGCGATGTTCCAGTATTTCATGTTGAGCGTGCCCACCGCGCGCGTCGACGACATCGTCGAAAGCGAAAACGAGCGCTATACGCCGCTGACCGACTCGCAGCGCGCCACGGAAGTGCGTCATTTCGAACGCATCGAAGTGAGCGACGTCACGTTCAGCTACGGCATCTCCGATCAGCCCGTTCTGAGGCATGCAAGCGTCGATATCCGCAAAGGCGACAAGATCGTCATCACCGGGCCGTCGGGAAGCGGCAAATCCACGCTGTTCAAACTGCTGTCCGCGGCCGAACCGCTGCAGGAAGGACATATCGCGCTGAACGGGATCGCATGGCCGAACCTCGCCGTCGATGAAATCCGCCGCCACCAGGCGCACATGCGCCAGGGCGACATCATTCTGCACGGCTCGATTGCCGATAACGTCACGCTGTTCGCGGGACAGGCGGACGAAGACCGCATCCACGAGATATTGAACGACGTCGGCCTGCTCCAGGACATCATGCGCCTGCCGATGCGCACGCGCACCGTGATCAGCGACACCATCGCGAACATTTCCGCCGGTCAGCGGCAGCGGCTCCTGCTCGCGCGCGCGCTCTACCAGCAGCGGGAAGTGCTGCTGCTCGACGAGCCGACCTCGAACCTCGACCCGGCTTCCGTCCAGCGTATCGCAGCGCTGTTGCGCGGTCTGGATCGAACCGTGGTGGTCATCACGCACGATATGTCGCTTGCATCGTGGTTCGACATTCACTATCGCTTCGAAGACGGAGCGCTCGTGCGCGAAGGCAGTTCGCAAGCGGTGTCGACGCAGGATGCGCTCCATGCTTAAGCGAACGCTGGCCGCATGGGTGCTGGCGTGCACCATGGGATACGCGCACGTCGCGCGCGCCGACGATCTCGTCGCCATTGTCCAGCAAGCGCTCGACTACGACGCGGAACTCGCGCAGGCGCGCGCCAGCTACGAGGCGGCGAAGCTGTCCGTGCCGATAGCGCGCGCGGCATTGCTGCCGCAGATCACGGGCGGCTGGGGACGCGCGTACAACCGCATCGACATGGATGGTTTTCCGAGGCAGGACTACTGGCAGAGCGGCTGGATGGTCAACGTGTCTCAACCGCTCTTCGACTGGAGCAAGTGGACGGCCTATCGCCAGGCGGATTTCGTCGTGGCGCAGGGCGCCGTCGATTTTGCGGGCGCCCGGCAGACGTCGATCCTCCGGGCGGTGCGCGCGTACTTCGACGAACTTGCCGCGGAAGACGAAGTGAAGCGCTCGCAGGAATATTCGAAAGCCATCGATGTCCAGCGCGATCAGGTCCGCCGCAAGCGGGCGGCGGGCGAGGCGACGCTGATCGACGAGCAGGAGATGGCGACCGCGCGCGAACAGGCTCAATTGCAGTTGATGGACGCGCAGCAGAATCTGGGCATCAAGCGTCGCGCCGTGCAGCAAGTCACCGGGCGCGCGTTTTCGACGCTTGCCGCACTGCCGCCCGGCATGACGCTGCCAGGTCTGGCGGAGGGCGAAGAGGTCTGGGCGGAGCAGGCAAGGACCAGCGGTTACGGCGTGCAGTCGAAGCAACTCGGCTGGGAGATTGCCAGACTCGATTCGGCCAAGGCGCGTTCGGCGGGTTATCCCGTCGTCAGCGTGACGGGCAGCTATTCGCCGGCGGGCGCAGCGGGAGGCTACTCGCGTCCCACGACGACGACCGTCGGCATGTTGCAGGTGCAGATCCCGCTCTTCTCGGGCGGCGAGATTCAGGCGCGAGTCAGGCAGTCGCTCGCACTGGAGGACAAGGCGGAGCAGGGCTTCGTGGCGGCGTCGGTGCAAGCCGAAGCGTCGGCACGCGACAACTATGCGCAATACGTGCGCGAGCGCATGAAAACCGATTCGCTATCGCGTCTCGTCGCGACGGCGGGCGACGCGCTTCACGCGACGGAAGTCGGCTACAAGGTCGGCAGCCGCGCGAGCGCCGATGTCCTGCGCGCCATCGATACGCTCTACACGGCGAAGCGCGACCTCTTGCGATCGCGCTACAGCGCAATCGTCGCGCTCCTGCAACTCAAGGCCGACGTCGCCACCCTGAGCACGGCCGACATCGAATCGATGACCTCGATGCTTTGCTGCGCGCCAGGAACCGCGCCCAGGTAGCGGCGCTCACTTCGCGCTCGCGCTCGCGCCGTTCCGGAACGCGCGCACCACGCGCGCGAGCGCCTTCAGCGCCTCCGCGGGCGAGGGCGCGAATTGCGCCGCGACGATGGCGCCATCGACCGCGAGCGCGAGCGCCTGCGCGTCGGCCTTCGATGTGCGCGAAGCCGGCATGAGCGCGCGGATCGCCGCGGTCATGTCGCGCTTGTGACGTCGTGAAATGTCCACCGCCTGCGGCAGCGTGCCGCCGACTTCCACGACCGAGTTGATGAACGCGCATCCGCGATAGGCGTCGCTGCCGAACCATTCCGCCAGCGCCGGCACGAGCGCCGAGAGCGTGCCGCCATGGCGCTGCAGGGCGTCGCAAAACCACGCCATCCAGACTTGGTGGCGATGATCCAGAAACGCGACGATCAGATCGTCCTTGCTCGGAAAATAGCGATAGAAGGTCTTCTTCGCGACGCCCGACTCGGCGATCACGCGATCGATGCCCGTCGCGCGAATGCCGTCGCGATAGAAGAGATCGTGAGCGGTGTGCAGGATGCGCGCCTCCGGCAAGAGGTCCGCGATTTCGACTGGGGAAGCTGCAGGTTTCATGCAGCCGATTGTAGACAGGTTCGTCTACCTGCGCTAGAGTGCGTCGAGTAGACAAGTCTGTCTACTTCGTCCGTCATTACCCACGTCAAAGAGGATTCGCCATGGAAAGCAAGCCGCCATTCCCGCCGTTCGATGAAGAATCGGCCAGGCTGAAGGTTCGTCTCGCGGAGGACGCGTGGAACACGCGCGAGCCCGAGCGTGTGTCGCTTGCCTATAGCGAAGACACGCGCTGGCGCAATCGCGCGGAGTTTGCGAACGGCCGCGCGGAAGTGGTCGCGTTCCTGCGCCGCAAGTGGGCGCGCGAGCTCGACTATCGGCTCATCAAGGAGCTATGGGCGTACAAGGGCAACCGTATCGCGGTGCGCTTCGCGTACGAATGGCACGACGACGCCAGCAACTGGTATCGCAGCTACGGCAACGAGAACTGGGAATTCAACGAGGCGGGGCTGATGACGCACCGCCACGCGTCCATCAACGATTTGCCGATCAAGGAATCGGACCGCAAGTATCACTGGCCGCTCGGCCGCCGGCCCGACGACCATCCGGGCCTGAGCGACCTGGGGTTCTGAGGCGCGGCTACTTCTTGACACGGCGCATCGCGTCCACTGCGGCGCCGAGCTTTGCCTGCATCCTGCCCGTGATCTTCTCGGCCGTGCCGCGCATCTGCGTGCCGCGCGGCCGTTCGCCTTGCGCACCGCATGGACAGCCTGACGGTCGATGCGGGAAACGGGCGCGCGGTGGGGCAGATGGAGGATGGGACGCTTTGAATCTTTGAACATCAATACAGATCGGCTGTTCAATCGAGGCAAACCGCCATGCCGGCTGCACGCGCCCCAACCGCTTGTTACCCGCCGGATTTCGCCTGTTGTCGTTTTACGTGCATGCGCCCGGGTGGTTCGACGTACGTGCCAAACCGAACCAACCCGGCCTTCTTCAGATGGCACGTCATCTCGAAGCTCACCAGCACGCCGGGATCGTCGTTCTGGAGGATCTCGACGTCGATCGACCGGATGCGTGGCTCGTACTTGATCAGCGTCGCCTCCATCTGCTCCTTGAGCAGGTGGGCAGACGCCGGCAATGCCTTGTAGATGTTGGTCAGATCCGGCAGGCCGTAGTCAGGCAGGTGCTTCAGCGCACCCGCGCGCGTGTTCAGGATGCGCTGCACGTTCAGCTGCACGCTCATACACTCGAGCGTCCGGTCGTCATACGCGCTAAGCGGCTCACCACCGATCTGGCCAAGCAGCATGTCGTAGAGAGAGGGTCCGGCCGGCATGGTGTCGCTCCGCTACGCGATGGCCGGCGCGGGCGCCGCGGCGTCCACCGGCTCGCCGCGGTCGACGAAATCGATCGTCAGGTTGCCCTCCGCCGAACTCGACAGTGCGATCTTGGCGGGCGCGGCGCCGCTGGCCATGCGCACCAGCAACTCGCGCGACACCGTCGGCAGGATGTGCTGGTTGAGGAACGCATCGACGTTGCGCGCGCCGGATTCGCGAGCAAGACACAGCTCGGCCATCGTACCGATCAGCGACTCGTCGCACGTCAGCTCGACGTCGTGCTGACGGCGCAGACGGTCCGCGACCTTCGCGAGCTTCAGGCGCACGATGTTCAAGAGAGAAATTTCCACCATATTCAATCAAGATTATTCATCCGGGTGCACTGATGATTAAGAATAAAATTTTCCTGGCGATCATTCTTATAAGCAGTTCAGTATGCGCCAAAAGTACGTGTGCAGACCTTCATGGCCAACAGAGTTATAAACCACTGATCATGAAGAACGGAACTATTTGCTTTGTCCAAGAGCCGACACTCGACCCCAAGACTGGAGCGCCGCTCGGTACGGATTCGATTTCTTTGTATTATATTGCCAATGGAAATGTGCCGGCAAAGGCAGAAGGGCGAGGGCTGCTTTATGACGAGACCCCTGGTGTAATTGTTGACGCCTTTTCCAGGAAGGTTGGTCGCGATCACCGTGATCAGGTATTCGTAATCCATTCAATGGAGGTGCGAAACTCTCTTGTGGAGCCAAACTCTTCTGGCAAGTTCTACTCTGTTTCTGTTTTTTACCCATCCGGGAATATCTTGCATCGAGATGAGCGTGCCTCTGATTGGTTTGGAGCTGATTACAGTTGGCTATCCGATGGAAAGAGGGTAATATACCGATTCCCTTACATGTCCAAGAACGATGTTCAGCAGGCAATAGATTCGCCTTTTGCTTCGCTTATGATTGACGATAGCAAAACTCCTGTTCGGGTGAAATTTAAATCCTACCTGTTCGAAGAGCCCAACGTTAAAAGTAAGACGAAAAAATACTTGATCGCAGGAGATCGAGCGGTAGTTGAGAAAGTTACAGCTGGATGGTGCGAAGTAAATTATTCGGGAGGCGCCAAGCGAATAGACATGTGGCTAATGTGTAGTGCGCTTGATGTTGAGTCGCAGACAAAGAACGCAAATTAGGATTTACATATGCGCGCTGCAATGATGATATATGACTGGACAATCAATCCGGCGCTGCAGCAAAGCAGATGAAAAAATGCTCAATAGCAAATAAAACGCGAACATCAGCCCGTTGATGTTCAAGGTATACGACCGTCTGTTCAAGAAGGGTGACGGCAAAACAGGCGGCGGACGAGTTGTGCACGCTATCGCAGACCGAGCGCGGCGCGTATCCGTGGCTGATGCAGGCGGCATCGCGGTTGATCGTCAAGCACGAAAGCGAGTGGGCGAACCCGTCGAAGTGGAAGCAGTTGATCGTCGAGCTGGAGAAGCAAACAGGCCCCAAGCAGCAGCACGAGGAAGAGCAAAAGCGAATCGAGGCGCTCACGTGGTGGGATGAGGTGAAGGCAGCGGCGCCGGGCTTCCCTGCATCGGATGTCTTCCACATTCATCCGATTGCACTTCGAGCGAATTTCGCAAGAAGCTGTGATTGTGCGGAAAAGTTTAAGTCGATATCAGCCGTTATTCTCAAGCACGAAGGTGGGTACGTGAATAACGCGAATGACAAGGGTGGACCTACCAACCATGGCATCGCATGGAATGCCTGGCAAGCCTACGCGCAAGAGGATCTGGGTATCGAGCCAACGCTAGAGAACTTAAAGAACTTGACAAGCGATCAAGCAGAGAAAATATATCTGAAGCGATATTGGGAGCCCAAAGGATTTTGCAAATTCACTGATATGCGCGTGGCTTTGATGATCTACGATTGGACGATTACGTCTGGCGGAGCCGCCAAGCAGATACAGAATTTTCTCAATGATAACCATGGCGCTGGCATCAAAGTCGATGGTGGCATGGGTGAGTCTACTGTAGACGCATTAAATAAGATCGATGACCAAGATACGTTACTTAACGAAATCGCAGATCTTCGGCGACAGTACTATACAAACATTACTGTAAAAAATCAGTATCAGATAGTGTTCTTAAAGGGATGGCTTAATCGTGTTGATGATTGTCTCAATGTGAGGGTCGAGATGGTGACTAACGCATGTGTTTGCAGATTGTTCATCGTTGTGGCTTGCTGCATTCCGTTGGTATGTTCTGCTGCGCTGTCCCCCTTTAATGGTAAATGGGAGAAAATTGAAAGTTCCGCAGGATTGGATAAACCGTATTCAGTTTCCGATCTATTCTTGACCGAAGACAGTTCTGGTGAATTAAAGGGGCGTATTGTTTTGTTGCTCAATACGGAAATCGGATTGACTGCGGCTCAGAAGGAGATATGAATATAAGCGGCCATGTCGCGGCGGATAATCCAAAAATGGCAATCGTAGATTTTAAGGACGCTCTGCAGAACACGGTTTCAGAGGCCTGCGCACCATGTAGGCGTTGGAGCAGTTTTTTATCCGGCTCGGTCCGTCAACGGCAGAGACGATTGGCTCGCACTTTGTGCCCTCATCGAGAGTGCGGGAGCGGGTTCAACCTCCGGTGTCTTTTACGCTTTGCGTAGCGCCTTGCGCATCATCCATAAATTGCCCAACGCAAATAATGTCGTGATCTGAGCCGTGTTCTTCGCCAGCCCCCGGTATCGCGTCTTCAAATAACCAAACTGTCGCTTGAGGATTCGAAACGGATGTTCGACCTTTGCACGAATGCCGGCCTTCAGTCGTTCGATCTTGTCGTATATCGCATCGAGAGGATCCTTCAAGTTCAATTTCCTTCGCTTACTGGGCCGCATCGC
>NZ_FCOB02000001.1 GCF_001545075.1 Caballeronia ptereochthonis | reverse complement strand
GATCGCGCTGCTGCTGGCGCGCCTGCGGGCGCTTTTACGTCACTTCTGGCCCCCGCACGAACCGCTACAGCGGCTCAGTGCCGACCTCGCGCGCTTACTTGAGCAAATCGCACCGCATCGCTCCAACAGCGCTGCCGCCTAAAAAACAAACCCCACGTTCCGAAAAACATGGGGTTCGTCAGCAGTCTGACGCGCGGCTTCTGCCGCGCGTTTTTCGTTGGGGGGCCTCAACCGCGATGATGGTCGTTGCCGCCGCCATGCTGCGGTTGCTGTGCCTGTTGCGGCTGCTGATGCGGTTCCTGGTGTGGGTCCTGATGTGGCTGCGGCGGAGCCTGACGCACTTCCTGATGCATCGGCTGGCGCGGCGGCTCCTGATGGACCTGCGGCCGCTGCGCTTCCTGCGGCGCGCGTGGCTGCTGCATCTCGTGACGCGGCTGCGGCGCGGGCATGGGCGCGCGCGGCTGCTCGATGCGCGCCTGATGGACGGGCTCCGGCTGATGCTGCGGCGGCGCATGCTGCGCGACCGCGGGTTGCATCGACATCGGCGGGTTGGGTGCGCCGTGCTCGACGTGGGGCGCTTGGGCCTGCATCGGCCTGTTCGGCGCGCCGCGTCCGACATGCGGAGCATGACCGGGATGCGGCTGCTGCATCGGCGCCTGCGCCTGTTGCGGCGGCCTGCCCGACTGCATGGCCTGCGCCGGCACGCGCGGCTCGTTCGCGGCAGGCCGTCCGTGCGGCGAAGCCTCGCCGTGCGCGAAGCGAGGATCGCCGCCGAACTGCGCCTGCTGCGGCGGGCGCGGGACGCCGTTGCCGTGCGGCTGCATCGGTTGCGCGCCGCCTTGCATCGCGGCGAAGCCCGGCCGCGGGGAACCGCCGGGCGAGGGCGACGACGGCGCACCCTGCGGCATCGGCGCATGCGGCGCATGCGGCGCATTCGCGGCGCCGCCGGCGATCACGGCGCGCGCCGGACCATGCGTCGCGACGAGATGCACGTTCTGTGACCGGGGGGCGGGGCCGTAACCGTCATGTGCCTGGACGTATCGATCATGAAAAGCCGGCGGCGCGACGGGCGCGCGCGTCGCGACCACGGGACGCGCGTATCCGCCCTGCGGCGGCCGGTAGTCCGCACGCCGCGCGCCCGGCGCGAGGCTGTCGCGCGTCGGCGCGATGCCCGGCGCGCCGGCGAAGAATCGCGGGTTGCGCCAGCGCGCCGGATCGACGGCATACGGCTGGTGTCCGACCGGCTGACCGCGCACGAACATGTTCGCGGGCGCGGCGGTGAGCGCGCGCGGCGCGCGATAGTTGACGTATGTGTTGTGCTCCGAGCGGTCCACGTAGACATTGCGGTTCACGCGCTCGTAATAGCGCGGGCTCCATCCGTCGCGATGCGGATGCCATGCCTCGCCCGGCCCGAGCGGGAACCACGCGAGCCCCGCCGCCGCGACGCCGCCGACCGTCAGCGCGACGTTCCAGTCGACGCCGCTGTCGCCGTTGCCGACGAAGGCGACGAGCGCGGGCGCATACGCTGGCGGCGCGCTGACGGCCGTCGGACCGGGCACCCACGCCCACTGCGAGCCGATGTACGCCCAGCGGCCATAGTGATACGGCGCGAAGCCCCAGGGTGCGTCGTCGACCCAGGTCCAGCCCCACGGGTCCTGCCAGGCCCAATGCCCCTCACGATACGGCGCCCAGTCGGCGGATACGGAATTCGGCACCCAGACCGGTCCATACGAGGGATCGCTGCGCCACGTGCCGTTGGCGTCGAGGTCCTGATAGCCAGGGATGTCGCGCGACACATAGCGCGCCGAGATCGAGCGATCCTCGGCCGCGTCGCGGCTCGCGGCCCACTGATCGAACGCATCCGGCCCGGGCGCGGCGTTCGCCGACGCCTGCTGAAGATTCGTGCCCTCGAACGTGACCTGCTGGCCGCCCGCGAGCTGCACCGCGCCGCCGTCGCCGTAGGCGGTGACGCCGCCGCTTCGCACCGTCACCGTGGTCGCGCGGCCATCGGGCGCGACGTCCACGCGCATGTCGCCCGGCGTGGTGATCGCGAGCGCCGCATTGGGCGTGTCGATCTCGTAGCTCGTGCCGGGCGGCAGCTCGCGCACGTGCGTCGAAAGCGTGCCTTGCGCGACTTTGAGCTGCGCGGCGTTGTCGTCGAGGGCGAGGACGGAGAGCGCCGTCGACGAGCCGAGCCGCACCGCCGTCGAGCCGATATGTAGCTCGGAGCGCGCGTTCTGGTCGTTCCAGAGTTGGTCGCCGGTCGTGAGCGGCCGGTTGATCTGCGCATACGACCAGTCCGATGCCCCCGCGGGCTCGGTCGTGACGGTGCCCGCCATGTAGTTCAGCCGCGCGATTCGACCGGGCGGATCGTTCTGGCTCGACTGCGCCGCCGCGGCGGGCGATGTCTGCGCGAACGCGCCCGGCCCCGATATCGAAAAAAGCGCGCACGCGCACAGCGTGGCGGCGGCGATGGTCCTGATTTTCATCATATTCTCCGGTGGCCGCGCCGTGCGCCATCGTGGACGCCGTCGATTCGCGCAGCCTGCCGGATCAATGTATCCCCCGCGCTTGTATCCGTACGATGCCGTTTGTAACCGCGCGCAGGCGCGCGTAACAAAGCTTTATCGGGCCGACAGGAAGCTTTCGAAATGCCGATGCCCCGCGGGCGTCACGCGCAGCACGCGGCGCTTCGGCGTCTGCTCGATCCAGCCGCGCGACTCGCACGCGTCCAGAAACGCCGCGCCGAGTGCGCCGCCCAGGTGCGGCCGCCGCTCGCTCCAGTCGATGCAGGTACACGCGAACCGACGCCGCCGCGCGCGCTGCGCCTTCAGATCGATGCCGAGCTCGGCGAACGCTCGCGCGCCTTCCGGCGTCGCCTCGAGCGCCGCGGGGCCGTGGGCTTGCACGTGATCGTCGGCGGCGGCGAGCCAGTTGCTCTGGATCATCCGGTCGAAGATCTGGACGGCCAGTTCGCCCGCCAGATGGTCGTAGCAGGTGCGCGCGTAGCGCATCTCCACCGGCACGGCGGACGGCGGGCGTTCGGGCGCGCAGGCGGGTGCGCGTCGCGGCTCGCTCGCCCTCGCCAGATTGGCGAGCGCTTCGATGGCCGCGGCGATATCGGGCGTCGCGATACGGTAATAGCGGTGCCGTCCGCTCACTTCGAGCGCGAGCAGCCCGCCTTCGGTCAGGCGCGCGAGATGGCCGCTCGCCGTCGATGGCGACAGCCCCGCGATCATCGTCAGCTCGCCGGCGGGACGCGCGGTGCCGTCCATCAGCGACCAGAGCATCGCGGCGCGGCCCGGATCGGCGAGAAGCGCGCCGATGCGCGACAGTCCGGGGAAGTGGCGGGCGCGGGAATCGGCGTCGGCGAGTACGGAGTTCATGGCGGTGTCCGAATCAGGCGAAGTGGTCGACGCATCCACTCTAGCGCGTGTTCGCAATCGATGTTTCACTGCGCGCCGAAATGTCGATGCGCGAGGCCGGCGCTAGAATGGCTGGTGGCATTCCGAAGCCGCAGGAGAAATTCGCATGTCCAGACTAATTCTCGCGAGCGCCGCCGTGGCATTGGGCGCGCTATTGCTGTGCGCGGGCTGCGCGGGCGCGCCGTCGTCATCGGCGGGCGGCGGCAGCATCACGATGTACGGCACCATCGATCAAGGCATCACGGTCCGCAACTAAGCCCGTTTTCGCTTCGTATAATCGGCGTCACACGCCTCGAACGATGACGCCCCCATGAATACGCCCACCTCATCCCCCATTCCAGCGGTTCCGAAAAGCCGCGCCGAAACCACCTTCCGCTTTCTTGCCGAGCCGACTTCGGTGAACTTCGGCGGCAAGGTGCACGGCGGCGCGCTGATGAAATGGATCGACGAAACCGCCTACGCCTGCGCGGCGATGTGGTCCGGCCGCTATGCGGTCACGGTGAGCGTCGGCAATATCCGCTTCCGGCGGCCGATTCTCGTCGGCAATCTGGTGGAGTTGCGCGCCCGCGTGGTCACGACAGGGCGCACCAGCATGCATATCCACATCTCCGTGCACGCGGGCGATCCCAAGGTCGGCGAGTTGCAGCAGACGACCGATTGCCTGATGGTCTTCGTCGCCGTCGATGAAAAAGGCCAGCCGACGCCCGTGCCGTCCTTCGTGCCGGAAACGGAAGAGGAGAAGCGCCTCGCGAAATACGCGGTGGACGTGAAGGACGCGCTCGACGCCATCGTCGAGCTGAAGCCGGAAGAGGTCGCGGCGGGCAAGGTCTGATCCCGCCGCTTTCCTCGGGGAAGAACGCGCTTACTTCTTGCCGACCATGTCGGCCGGCTTGACCCACTCGTCGAACTGCTGCTCGGTCACGTGACCGAGCGCGAGCGCGGCGGCCTTGAGCGTCGTGCCTTCCTTGTGCGCCTTCTTGGCGATCTGCGCGGCCTTGTCGTAGCCGATGTGCGGATTGAGCGCCGTTACGAGCATCAGCGATTCGTTGAGCAGGCTGTCGATGCGCTTCTCGTTCGGCTCGATGCCCACCGCGCAGTTGTCGTTGAAGCTCTGCGCGCCGTCCGCGAGCAGGCGGATCGATTGCAGCACGTTATGCGCGATCATCGGCCGGAACACGTTCAGCTCGAAGTTGCCGCTCGCGCCGCCGAAATTCACCGCGACGTCGTTGCCGAACACCTGGCAGCAGAGCATCGTCACGGCTTCGGATTGCGTCGGGTTCACCTTGCCCGGCATGATCGAGCTCCCCGGCTCGTTTTCCGGAATCGACAGTTCGCCGAGCCCGCAACGCGGCCCGCTCGCGAGCCAGCGGATGTCGTTGGCGATCTTCATCATGCTCGCGGCCACGGTCTTGAGCGCGCCGTGCGCGGCGACGAGCGCATCGGCGGCGGCCATCACCTCGAACTTGTTCGGCGCGGTCTCGAAGGGCAGGCCGGTGAGCTTGCCGATCGCTTGCGCGACCTTCGCCGCGAATTCCGGATGCGCGTTGAGTCCCGTGCCGACCGCCGTGCCGCCTTGAGCCAGTTGATACAGATGCGGCAGCGACGCCTCGACGTGGCGAATGCCCTGATCGAGCTGCGCGACATAGCCCGAGAACTCCTGGCCGAGCGTGAGCGGCGTCGCGTCCTGCAGGTGAGTCCGGCCGATCTTCACGATCTTGTCGAACGCTTTCGCCTTCCTGTCGAGCGTATCGCGCAGCGTCCTGAGCGACGGAATCAGATGCTTGACGATCGCATACGCCACCGCGACGTGCATCGCCGTCGGGAACACGTCGTTCGACGACTGGCCGCGGTTCACGTCGTCGTTCGGATGCACGAGGCGCTCCTCGCCGCGCGGGCCGCCCAGGATCTCGCTCGCGCGATTGGCGATCACCTCGTTGAGGTTCATGTTGGTCTGCGTGCCCGAGCCGGTCTGCCATACGGCGAGCGGGAATTCATCGGGATGCTTGCCGTCGATGATTTCCTCCGCCGCCTGCATGATCGCCTTGGCCTTCTTCGAGTCGAGCACCTTCAGCCCTTCGTTCACCTCGGCGGCCGCATGCTTGATGACCGCGAGCGCCGTGATGAGCTCGGGCGACTGCTTTTCCGTCGAAATCCTGAAGTTCTGCAGCGAGCGCTGCGTCTGCGCGCCCCAAAGCTTGTCGTTCGGCACGGCAATCTCGCCGAACGTGTCTTTCTCCATCCGTACGTCGCCTTTCGCGTCGTGTGTCATGGCGTAAAGCTCCTCGCGAAGTGTGTGCTTCAGGTGATGTCAGAGTTGCTTGTCGACGGGCAGCAGCATGAAGAGGCCCGTCATCGCGTTGCGATAAAAACCTGCCTCGGGATCGAAATTGTAGGTGACGAGCTGGCCGTCTTCCTCGGTGGTCCAGACGAGCCCCGATTGCGGCGCTCCCGTGCGCCGAAGCTCCTCGGTGACCGCCGCGCTCGCCAGCTCGACTCGCCAGCTGGTTTTCGGCGAGACGCCGTGCTCGAACAGCTGGGCGGCTTCGTCGGCGATGGCCTTGTCGTGAATCACGAGCGCGAGCTCGGTGTTGAGCTTCGCCGAGCGCGGGTCGAGATTCATCGAGCCGATCACGAGAATACTCCGATCGATCACATAGGCCTTCGCATGCAGGCTCGCGCGCGATCGCGAGCCGAACAGGCCCACGCGCGGGCTGCCTTCGCCTTCGGCCTGAATCGGCTTGAATTCGTACAGCTCGACGCCGTTTCGCAGCAGCGGTATGCGGTACGGCGCGTAGCCGGCCTGCACGGCGACGGCGTCGGTCGCGGCGAGCGAGTTGGTCAGCACCGCGACGCGCACGCGGCGCTTCGTCAATGCGGCGAGCGCCTTCACGCCCGCGTCGTGCGGCACGAAGTAGGGCGAAAGGATCAGGAACTCGCTCTGCGCGTCCTTCAGCAGATCGACGAGACGCGTCATCGGCGGGCTCTTGTAGTCGTCGCTCGGATGTTCGATCTTCGACGGCGAATCCACCCAGAACTCGGTCGGCGCCCAGACGAGGCCCATTTCCTCGCGCGAGATCTGCTGCGCGAGCGGCGTCGCGTTGAGCGGTTTCGCGTTCAGCGGATCAGCCTGCGCGCGCCAGTGGGCGCGCAGATCGTCGCGGGTCTTGTCGAGCTCGGACGGGTCGAACTTCTGCTTGTTCAGCGCGCGCAGCGGGTAGGAGAGCGAGCTGTTCCAGTAGTCGTCGAAGCTCGCGGAAATCTGCTGCGTTACCGGGCCGGCGGCGAACACGTCGAGATCGCGGAACTGCAGCGTCGGGCTCGCGCTGAAGTATTCGTCGCCGAGATTGCGGCCGCCGACGATCGCGATCTGGTTGTCCGCGATCATCGCCTTGTTGTGCATGCGGCGCGTGAAGTGGCCGAGGTTCGTGAAGAAGTTCTGCGTGCGCTCGGAGAAGCTGCTCTGCGCGCTGCCGAACGGGTTGAACACGCGAATCTCGATCTTGTCGTGCGTGTTGAGCGCCGCCATGATCCGGTCGATGTCCTTGAAGTTCAGATCGTCGACCAGCATGCGCACCCGCACGCCGCGATCCGCCGCGTAGAGCGCCGCGCCGAGCAGCAGCTTGCCGGTGTTGTCCTCTTCGGCGATGTAGTACTGCATGTCGAGCGTCTTCGTCGCCGCGCGCGCGAGCGCGATGCGGGCTTGGAGCGCGTCGGTGCCGGTCGGCAGGAGACGCACCGCGGACCGGTCCGGATGTTTCTTCTCCAGCGGCGCGAGCGCGTTCGCGAGCGGCGTCGATTCGCTTGCCGGCAGCGCGTGGCTCACCGGGCGATCGAATGCCGTCGCGGGCGGGCGCGTCGCGCAGGCGGCGACGAGCGCCGCCGTCAGGAGCACCGCGGCGATATCGCGGGCGCGGCGCGCGGCGGCACTGAATCCTGGTTTCGGCGCGCGCGGATCGATGTCTCCATGATTTCCGTCACGCCATGCGGCTTTCGACTTCCCCCGGCTTTCCGACACTTCGATTCCTCGTTCTAGTTGTCCCGACCTGCCACATCCCGACCCATTGAGCGAACGGCACGACGAAGCAAGGAGCGTTCTCGCTGCGCGCGCCTCGAAAATATTTTATGGGAAATCGGGAAACGGCCGGGCATGCGCCCTGAAAGGAGGCGAATGACGAATCGAATGGACGAAAAAAAGCCCGCTGGCTGAAGCGGGCTGACAACCCCTGTCACAGATGTCTCAAGGAGGAGACGGACTCATCGTAGCAATGCGCGCCGGGCGGACCAACCAAGGATTCGTGCTTTGCATATCGGCGCGCGATTCTCGTGCTTATCGCGATTTCGTCACGCTTTCTTCACGCATGGCGTGCGGCGCGGCGCTCGCCGCATCGGCGTCGTTCGGCGCGGGCGCGATGCCGGTCTCGATGAACTTCCTGCTGATGCGATGGAACCGCAGGGTCATCAGGGCGGCGACGCTCGCGAGGCCGGCGGCGAGCCCCCACCAAAGACCCTTCGCGCCCAGTTCGAAGTGAAATGCGAGCACGTAGCCGGTCGGAAAGCCGACGCCCCAGTAGCCGAACGCGGCGGCGAGCATCGGCACGCGCGTGTCCTTCAGGCCGCGCAGGCAGCCGGAGCCGACCGTCTGCATGCCGTCGACGATCTGGAACACCGCCGCGACGCCGAGCAGCGAGGCCGCGAGCGCGACGGTATGCGCGTTGGCGGGATCGTCGAGATGCAGATACAGGCCGACGATCGCGCGCGGCACGGTGATCAGCACGAGGCCCGAGCACATCATGAAGCCGACGCCCAGCGCCAGCGCGACGAAGCCGGCATGGCGCGCCGCGAGCGGCACGCCCGCGCCCACCCAGTAGCCGACGCGCACGTTGGCCGCCTGGCCGATCGCGAGCGGCACCATGAACGCGACGGACGCGACATTGAGCGCGATCTGGTGCGCGGCGAGCGGCGCCTCGCCGAGCAGGCCGACCATCATGCCGGTGGCGAGAAAGAGCGTCGATTCGACGCCGTAGGTGATCGCAACCGGCCAGCCGATGCCGAAGAGCTCGCCCATCAGCGGCAGGCGCGGGCGCGCGCGGACGACGAAATGCCTGTAGCGCGGCCGCAGATGCAGCACCGCGACGAGCGCGATCGCGATGCCCCAGACCGTGATCGCGGTGGCCGCCGCCGAGCCGAGAAAGCCTTCGCGCGGCAGGCCGTAGGCGCCGTGGATCAGCCCGTAGTTGAGAAAGCCGTTGACGAACACGCCGCCGATCGATATCCACAGGAGCCGGCGCGCCGCGCCGATCGCGGGCAGGAACGCGCGCATCATGCCGACGCCGATGAGGCTGCCGGGCGTGCCCCAGCGCAGCACCGCGCAGTATTCGCCGACGTTCTTCGCGAGCGTCGCGGGTTCGTGGAACGCGAGGAGGATCGGTTCGGCGTAGCTCAGGAGCGCGAAGGCGGGCACGGCGAGCAGCACGGAGAGCACGAGTCCCGTCCAGTAGATGCTCGGCACGCGATGGTCGGCGTTCGCGCCGCGCGCGTGCGCGACCGACACCGAGACCGACGTGAGCACGCCCTGCAGGAGCGTCACCACGACGAAGAAGAGGTTCGCGCCCAGGCCGCCTGCGGCGAGCGCGTCGGGGCCGAGGGAGCCGAGCAGGATGGTGTCGGTGACGCCCATCGCCATCTGCGAGAGCTGCGCGATGGCGAGCGGCGCGGCGAGGCGCGCCGTGTCCACGGCGTGACGCGAGAGGCTCGGCGGTCCTTGATGCGCGCGTGTGGCGCGCGTGTATTGGGGTTGCATGGTTGAAAGCGAATTAAACGGATCGAGCGCGGCGGCCGTGGGCGACCGCGGCCTGACGACGGCGATGCGCGGGCACAGAGACCATTACCGCTCCGATTCCGCGCAAGTACCCGGCGCTGAAACCAGAACGAAAGACGACTAGCTTATTGCGTCGCGTGCAATATGTCGATGACGCGGGCGCTCATGCCCGGGTTTTCTCGATCGCCCGGCGCCTGGGCGCGAGGCATCGCGCAAGATACGGCGGCGCGCTATTCCGGCGCGCGCACGCGAATGGTCTGGCCGTCGAGCGCGACCGTCTGGCCCGCGCGGATCTTGCATGTCTTGCGCGTTTCCACTTTCCCGTCGACGGTGACATCGCCCATCGCGACGCGCGCTTTCGCCGAACCGCCGCTGTCCGCGAGGCCCATCAGCTTGAGCAGGTTGTGAAGTTCGACGTAGTCGCCCGTGAGGGTGAATTGAAGTGGCGGCATGACGGGCGCGGCGCAAAGCGGTGAATGAGGCGAGGAAGGGCTCAATGATAAACCACCGCTGGCCGGGCGCCGGGCATGCCGCGTGCTGCCCGCATGACGGATGCCGGTAATCCGGTCGTCAGCGAACTGGTTGGCAAATGTAGCCAGATGAAACCGTCGGTAACAATGACTGGTTTTCGAGAACTCGCCCGATCGTAGTCCGGTCCGACCGTTTGATCGATGCAGCTTCGGTCATCTTTCCAATCGACAAAAGTCGCGCGGGGCGCTCGCTTCATCATCGCTTCAGCGCCCGCCGACGCCACACTAAAGAGAGGACTAGCTCATGACAAAGGCTCGAATTCTGCTGATCGGCCCCGCCATCGCCACGCTCGCCGCCTCGGGCGCCTACGCGCAAACCGCGCAGCCCGAGTCCGCCGCGCCGCAGCCAGTGCAGGCGGCGCCCGGCGCCGCGGCACCGGGACAGATGCCCGGCCAGATGAGCAATGCGATGCCCGCGCAGGCCCAGCAACCCGTGACGCCGCCGCCGCAGAATCTCGTCGCGCCGGCACCCACCGACCCGCTCGTCCAGCGCCGTAACGCGAACGCGCAGGCGAACGCTGAATATCGCGCTTCGAAGCAGGCATCGAAGGCCGAGTTGAAGGCGCAGAACCAGCAGGCCAAGGCGCAATACAAGGAAGAGGTGAAGAACGCCAAGATCAACCGCAAGGCGGACAAGGACGCCGCGAAGGCCGAGCTGAACGCGACGGAGCCGAGCTCGCCGAAGGACACGGGCCTGCAGCATTGAGCCCGATGGGCCGCGAGGCCGCTTGTGCCGGCCTCGCGGCGTCGAAGCAACAAGAGCAAAAGGGAGGACATCATGAACCGAAAAATCAACGCACTGCTGGCCGCGCTCGTCGCGGGGACGTTCGCGAGCGCGAGCACGGCATCGTTCGCACAGACGACGAGCGAGACGCCGATGACCCACGCCGACAAGAAGGCCGCGAAGAAGCAGGCCGAAGCCGACAAGGACGCCGCCGTCGCGCAGGCCAAGGCCGACAAGAAGAAGACGGAGTCGCAGTCCGAAGCCAATGAAGCCGCCGCCGACGCGAAGCTGAAGAACGCGAAAAAGGCGGAGTAACGCTTTTCCGACGCAAGACGAGCCCGGTTCCCCGCGAACCGGGCTCGGTGCATTCAGGGCCAAGCGGGGCAAAAAGGGGGCCAAAAGCGGGGCCGAAAGCCCGTCGAGCCAAGGACTTGCGCGCACGGGTTGTATGGATATACAGTGTGCGTCACCCTTTTCCGCCGCCTTTCTTCACGTGCTCACGCTTCCCGACACCGCCGACGCCGCTTCCGAAACCACCGCGAAACAGGTCGCCGACTATCTCGCGAAGCTCAACGAGGCGCAGCGTCAGGCGGTCGAATTCGGCGTCGACGAGCCCGGCCAGTGCGCCGGCCCGCTCCTCGTCATCGCTGGCGCGGGCTCGGGCAAGACCAATACGCTCGCGCATCGCGTCGCGCATCTGCTCGTCAAGGGCGCCGATCCGCATCGCATCCTGCTGCTCACGTTCTCGCGCCGCGCGGCGCTCGAAATGACGCGGCGCGTGTCGCGCATCGCGGCGAACGCGCTCGGCGCGAAGCGCGCCATCGCCCAGGGCCTGACATGGTCGGGCACGTTTCACAGCGTCGGCGCGCGGCTCCTGCGCGATTACGCCGATCTCGTCGGCCTCGCACCCTCGTTCACGATCAACGACCGCGAGGATTCGGCCGATCTCATGAACCTCGTGCGGCACGAGCTCGGGCTCTCATCGAAGGAAAAGCGCTTCCCGGCCAAGTCGACGTGCTTCGCGATCTACTCGCGCGTCGTGAACACGGGAGCGTCGCTCACCACCGTGCTCGATCAGTCGTTTCCGTGGTGCCGCGAGTGGGAGGCGGATCTGAAGCGCCTGTTCGCCGCCTACGTCAGCGCGAAACAGGCGCAAAGCGTGCTCGATTACGACGACCTGCTGCTCTACTGGTCGCATCTCGCGGCGGAGCCGTCGATCGCCGCGGATCTCGCGAGCCGCTTCGATCACGTGCTCGTCGACGAATATCAGGACACGAACCGCCTGCAGGCGTCCATCCTGCTCGCGATGAAGCCGGACGGCCGCGGCCTGACCGTCGTCGGCGACGACGCGCAGTCCATCTACTCGTTTCGCGGCGCGACGGTGCGCAACATCCTCGACTTTCCGGGGCATTTCGATCCGCCCGCCGCGACCGTCACGCTCGATCGCAACTATCGCTCGACAGAGCCGATTCTCGCGGCGTCGAACGCGGTGATCGGGCTCGCGTCCGAGCGCTACACCAAGAATCTCTGGACCGACAAGGCGTCGGCGCAGAAGCCGCGCGTCGTCACCGTGGCGGACGAGGCGGATCAGGCGCGCTATGTCGTCGAGAAGGTGCTGGAGGCGCGCGAGGCGGGCATGAAGCTCAAGGCGCAGGCGGTGCTGTTTCGCGCCGCGCATCACAGCGCAACGCTCGAAATCGAGCTCACGCGCCGGAACATTCCGTTCGTGAAGTTCGGCGGTCTCAAGTTTCTCGACTCCGTGCACGTCAAGGACGTCCTCGCGGTGCTGCGCTGGGCGGAGAATCCGCGCGACCGCGTCGCGGGTTTTCGTGTCGCGCAGTTGCTGCCGGGCATCGGCCCGGCGATCGCCGGGCGTCTGCTCGATAGCGTGGCGCAAGACACGGCGCCGAATGCGATCGCCAGCTTCCAGGCGCCCGCACGCGCGAGCGACGACTGGCCGCGCTTCGTCGGCCTGATGGCGAAGCTCTGCGGCCGCGAATCGGGCTGGCCCGCCGAGTTCGAGATGATCCGCCGCTGGTACGAGCCGCATCTGGAGCGCAATCACGAGGACGCGGCGATCCGCATCGGCGACGTGCTGCAGATGGAAAGCATCGCCGCGACGTATCCCACGCGCGAGCGCTTTCTCACCGAGCTCACGCTCGATCCGCCCGACGCGACGAGCGACGAATCGGGCGTGCCGCTCATCGACGAGGACTATCTGATTCTCTCGACCATCCACTCGGCGAAGGGCCAGGAATGGCGCAACGTGTTCGTGCTGAACGGCGTGGACGGCTGCATTCCGTCCGATCTCGGCACGGGCAGCGACGAGGAAATCGACGAGGAGCGGCGCCTGCTCTATGTCGCGATGACGCGCGCGAAGGAAGACCTCCACATCATCACGCCGCAGCGCTTCTACGTGCACAACCAGACGCATCTCGGCGACCGGCACGTGTGGGCGCAGCGCACGCGCTTCATCCCGCCGCATCTGATGCCGAGCTTCGAGGCGGCCGCGTGGCCGCCGGTGATCGCGCCCGCCGCGCCGACGGCGGCGGGGCTCGCGGCCGCCGCGAAGGCGAAGCTCGATATCGCGGCGCGCCTGAAGGGAATGTGGGAGTAGGGGAGTCCGCGTTCAGCGCGGCGCGCGCGCGGTGCGCGGCGTGCGCGTCGAGAAGATGCTGCGCAGCCAGGCGGCGAAGCGCGTGAAGCCGTCGTATGGCTCCTCGACGAACAGCTCCGGGCGCAGCGAGCGCAGATATTCCAGCACCTGCTGGGCTTCCTGCTTCTGGATCGAGCCATGGAAAATGCCGAGCCGCAGCAGGCAGCGCAATTCGCCGAGCTTCTCGCGCGCCGTCGATCCGACGCTCGTCTCCACCGCGATCTTCGTTTCATACACGCGCTGACGCAGCGAATCCGCGAGACGCCACGCGGGCGTCTGCATCTTCTCCTCGACTTCGCGGATGTCTACCGCGGCCGACTTGATCTGCGACGCGAGCATGTCCACTTGCGACACGTCGCCCTTTGCTTCGGTGACGATGGCCGTCGCCCATTCGCGCGACGCCTTGATGAGATCCTCGGCGGTCCAGTCGGCGCGGATCGCGAAGGCGAAGCCATGCTCGGCCGCCCGACGGATCAGGATTTCGACGACGTCCGGAAACTCCTTGTCGAGCGCCCGCTTGGCCCACGCGTACTGGCCGTGCGTGAGCATGCGCTGCACCGCCTGCTCGGTGAGCGGCGTGTTGTTGTCGAGCAGCTTCGCGCGCAGGAAGTCCTCGAACGACGGCGTGACGAATTGCGGATCCAGCTTCAGCGACAGACGGACGAACGCTTCGAAGTCGCGCTGCAGCGAAGCGATCGTCTCTTCGCGAAACGAAAGGGTGATTTGACGCATGTTGGTTCCCGGTTCCGCGCTCGGATGTTCCAAAGGCGGGAAATGCTCTCGGCGCCGCTTCTCAGACGGAGTCCATTCGTTTCTGATATCGGCGCGCCTTCCGGGAACTTGAGGCTTCTTCTAGGCTTTTTGAAAGCCGATCGGCAGTTGATCGGCAGTTGATCGGCAGTTGATCGGCAGTTGATTGGCAGTTGATCGGCAGTTGATTGGCAGTTGATTGGCGGAACAGGTCTAGCGCAGCACGGCGAACTGCCACACGAAGAAAACGGCGAGCGACACGGCAATCGTCACGAGCGGCCGTTTCGTGAGCACGCAAACGATGATCGCGACGATCGCCGCCACCAGTTGCGGGTTGCGCCAGGTGATCTCGGCGCCGTTACCGTGCGGCGAGACCGTCATCGGCACGATGATGGCGGTGAGCACCGTTATCGGCACGAAGGAAAGCGCCGTGCGCACGATCGGCGGAAAGGGCAGCCGCTCGCCCAGCACGAACACGGCGGCGCGGATCGCATACGTCACGGCCGCCATGCCGAGGATCAACAGCACATAGTTCGACGTCGCCGCGTTCATTGCGTGCGCTCCTTTGGATTCTTCAGGCGGTTCTGCTGCTGCGGCCGGTTTTCCACCAGCGTGAGGACCATGCCGACCACCACGCCCACGAACACGGCGGCGAGCAGTCCGAGCTTGTACGGCCAGCCCTGCCACGCGAACGACAGCACGCCGGAGGCGAGCGCCGCCGCGACGAAGCGCACGGCGACGAGCTGCGGCACGATGATCGCGATGAAGGTGGCGACCATCGCGAAGTCGAGCCCGAGCGATTTCAGGCCGGGAAACGCCGCGCCGAACAGCAGGCCGAGCAGCGTGCACAACTGCCAGTTCAGATACATCGAGACGCCCGAGCCGAAGAAGTAATGCGGGCCGATCTCGCCGGGCGCGCGCTTCTGATAGTGCGCGTAGGCGACGGCGAACACCTCGTCAGTCAGGACGCCCGCGAGCGCCCAGCGCCAGCGGCGCGGCAGATGCGCGACATAGGGCGCGAGCGTCGCCGAATAGAGAACGTGACGCAGATTGACGACGAGCGTCGTCGCCCATATGACGGCGAAGCTCGCGTGCGACCCAATCAGGCCGACCGCGATGAACTGCGCCGAGCCCGCGAATACGGCGAGCGACATCAACTGGCCGTGCCAGAGCGAAAGCGGACTTGCAGTGACGAGCGTGCCGAAGATCACGCCGAAGGGCGCGGCGCCGACCATCATCGGAATGGTGTCGCGGGCGCCGGCGGCGAATTCGCGCAGCGCGGCGCGGGACGGTTGAGCGGGTGTTGCTTTCAAGATTTCCTCCTATGGAAGCGAGGATACGCAAAACGCCGGTTCGAATGCTTGTACGTTCTTGCGCTTTCCCGGTGCGCGAGCGTCGTTCGGGACGCTCAGCGCCAGCGGCCGGGCGGCACGCCGAACGCGCGCTTGAAATGGCGCGTGAAATGGCTCTGGTCGGTGAAGCCGCTCGCCGCCGCGACATCGGTCACGGATGCGCCCGCGCGCAACGCGGGCAGCGCGCGCACGATGCGCATCTGGTTGCGCCACGCGTGCGGCGCGAGTCCGGTTTCGCGCGTGAAGAGCCGCGCGGCGTGAAAGGGCGAGAGGCCGACCGTCCGCGCGAGTTCGGCGAGCGTGACGGGTTCGAGCAGATCGTCGGCGAGGCGCGATTTCATCGTGGCGACGCGGTGCGCATCGACGGCGAGCGGCGCGATGCCGGGGCGCTCCAGCGCGTGCCGGCCGATGAGCGCCGTCACGGCATCGACGAGCGCCAGTTCCGCCGCGAGCGGATCGGCGCCGCCTTCCAGCAGGCGATGCGCGAGCACGAGCCGGCGCGCCAGATCGGGGTCGCGGATGATCTCGTCCGGAAACCATGGCGACGCCGCCGGCCGCCCGGCCATCTCGCGCGCGACGTTCTCGACGAAGGGCACCGGCAGATAGAACACGCGATAGCGCCAGCCCGCATCGACGGCCCGCGCGCCGGTGTGCACTTCGCCGGGATTGATTACCGGCACCGAGCCGGCCTCGGCCACATGGTGGCCGCCGCGATAGTCGAAGCACTCCGCGCCGGCCTCGATCACGGGCACCGTATAGGCGTCGTGCCAGTGCGGCGTGAACGCGTGGTCGTGGTACTCGGCGGTGACCATGTCCGCGTCCGGCACGAGCGGCGAGCGCCAGTAGCGTGCGGCATTGCGGAAATGGGCGGCGTTCATGGCGCGGGCCTGGAAACGGAGGGCGGAGTGGGTCAGTTTACAGCTTTGCCGCGTGCCGGACCGGACAGTTGCGCGTCACTTCACTGGTATGGTCGGGCCTTCGGGCACCGGCACCGCCGTCACGCTGTTCTTCGGGCTGCCGGTCGCAATGCGGTCGCTGTAGGTCAGGTAGACGAGCGTGTTGCGCTTCGCGTCGACGATGCGCACCACGTGCAGCGTCTTGAAGATGAACGACATGCCCGCGGAGAACACGTCGGTCTTCTGCTTGAGCGGCTGCACGATCCTGATCGGCCCGACCTGCCGGCACGCGATCGACGCTTCGGTCGGGTCTTCCGCGATGCCGAGCGTGCCTTTCACGCCACCCGTGCGCGCCCGCGACACGTAGCAGGTGACGCCCTGGACGAGCGGATCGTCGTAGGCGTCGACGCTCACCCGGTCCGAGCCGGTGAAGCGGAAGTTGGTGTTGACGCTGGCGATTTCCTCCGCGTGCGCGACTCCCGCGCCGAAAAGGGTGGCAACCGCGGTAGCGAGCGATGCGGCGAGCACGAGGACGGAGCGTTTCATCGGCATCCTTCGGAAATGAGAAAGGGCGTCGTATTGTATCGACGCCCCTGGCTCTTTTGATGCATCGCGCAGTGCCGGTCAGTGAAAGATCAGGTACAGGATGATCAGCACCACGACCGGCACGCCCAGCAGCCATCCGATCAGATAAGGCATGTCGTCCTCCTTCGCGTATTGTTTCGACGGTTCCAGTATCGCGGGGAGGGTGGCCGCGCGTTAGCCGTGCGCGTCTGAAATGCGTGTAGGCGACGTCCTATCGAACCTTACTGGCGCGTTACGGATTCGTCATTCCAGTAGACGATTGCGGCGCGCGGCCTTTCCTGGCCGGACGATCGCGATAGAGCGTGCGCACGTAGTCCAGATGCGCGCCCGCGCACTCGCGCGCCCGCGCCGGATCGCGCGCGACGACGGCATCGAGGATCGCGCGGTGCTGGGCCAGCAGGTTCGCCTCGACTTCGTCGTCGTAGTCGACGAGGCGGTGCGAGGTGAGCATCGACTCGCGGACCAGTTCGTTGAGTCCGTGCATCACGTGGGTCAGCGCGACGTTGTGCGTGGCGTCCGCGATCGCGAGATGGAAGGCCGCATCCTTCTCCGCGATGCGCGTGCTCTTCTCGGCGACGGCCGCCCGCAGCGCGTCGAACGCGGCGGCGATGCGCGCGAGATCGGCTTCGGTGGCGCGCTCGGCGGCGTAGGCTGTTGCGAGCGTCTCCAGGCCGTGGCGCAGTTCCAGCACGTCGGCGCTCGCGTCGGGCTGCTGCTCGAGCAGCGCCGCGAGCGGACGCGAGACGAGCGGCGCCGTCACGTCCGAGACGACGAAGCCGCCGCGCCCGGCCGCGCGGATGAACCCGTCCGATTCCAGCCGGATCAGCGCCTCCCGCAGCGACGGGCGCGACACGTTCAGCTGCTCGGCCAGATCGCGCTCAGCGGGCAGTCGCTGGCCAGGCAGCAGCGTGCCGTTCGAGATCAGCTCCCGGATCTGCCCGGACACGACATCGGAGATGCGCACGCGGGCGTAGGAATGTGATTGGACGGGCTGGAAGGTCATCGTTCAGAAGAGATTCGGAAAGATACACGGCGAAAGCTGGCGATTACCCGAGTTTGACACGAAAGAGGCATCTCTTTAAAGTCTTGGTCAGACCAAGCTTACCAAAATCCCTGCCCATCTTCGAAACGGACCTCAATGAAAGTCGCCTTGTTCATTCCCTGTTTCATCGACGCCTTCTACCCGCAGGTCGGCATCGCCACGCTGGAGTTGCTCGAGCGCCTGGGGCTGGAAGTCGACTATCCGCAGGAGCAGACCTGCTGCGGCCAGCCGATGGCCAATAGCGGCGCGCACAAGGAAGCCGCCGGCGCCGAGCGCGTGTTCGCCCGCAATTTCGCCGACTACGACTATGTCGTCGGGCCGTCGGCGAGCTGCGTGCATCACGTGCGAGAGCATTTCACCGCGATCGAGCAGACGAGCGCCGTGCAGAAGGTTCGCCGCAATACTTACGAGCTCGTCGAATTCCTGCACGACGTGCTCGAAGTGCGCGAGTTTCCTTGGGCCGAGTTTCCGCACAGGGTCGGGCTGCACAACAGCTGCAGCGCGGTGCGGCATCTGCGCGAGACCTCGAACTCGGAAGTCGCGGGCACGCCGTATTCGAAGCCGCGCGCGCTGCTCGAAGGCGTGAAGGGCATCGAGTTCGTCACGCCCGCGCGTCCCGACGAATGCTGCGGCTTCGGCGGCACGTTCTCGGTGACGGAGGAGGCCGTCTCGGTGCGCATGGGCCAGGACAAGGTGCGCGATCATCTCGGCGCGGGCGCGGAGTACATCGTGTCGGGCGACATGTCGTGCCTGATGCATCAGCAAGGCTGCGCCGAACGGATGAAGGTCGGCATCGGACACGATCTCCGCTTCATCCATATCGCGCAAGTTCTGAACGGAGCGCGCGCATGAGCAAGACGATTCGGATCGACCACGCAAAGGCGGCCGGCGCGTTTCTTCAGAAGCCGGATCACGTCGCGTTCCACGACAGGCGTCTGTGGGACTTGCGCACGAAGCGCGACGCGCAGGCGCACGGGATGCCCGAATGGGAGACGCTGCGCAATCTCGCCTCGGGCATCAAGGAGCACACGCTGTCCAATCTCGCGGACTACATCGCGCAGTTCGTCGATCAGGCGGAGAGGAATGGCGTCGTCGTGCATTTCGCGGCCGACGCCCAGGAGCACAACGAGCTCGTCTACAAGCTAATGAGCGAGCGCGGCATGACCGCGCTCGTCAAGAGCAAGTCGATGCTCACCGACGAGTGCTACATGCGCGACTATCTGGAGCCGCGCGGCATCACGGTGATGGAAACGGATCTCGGCGAGCGCATCCAGCAGCTCGATCATCAGGACCCGAGCCATATGGTCGTGCCGGCCGTGCACAAGCTGCGCGCGGACGTGGCCGAGCTGTTCGGGCGCACCATCGGCACCGATCCGAAGAACAGCGACATTCACTATCTCGCCGAAAGCCAGCGCATGAATACGCGGCCGTATTTCGTGCGCGAGCGGACGGCGGGCATGACCGGCTGCAATTTCGCGGTGGCGGAGGCGGGCACGGTGGTCGTCTGCACGAACGAGGGCAACGCGGATCTGTCGGCCAACGTGCCGCCGCTGCATATCGCGTCGATCGGCATCGAGAAGCTGATTCCGACCATCGCCGATCTCGGCGTGTTCGTGCGCATGCTGTCGAGAAGCGCGCTCGGCTCGCCGATCACGCAATACACGTCGCACTTTCGCGCGCCGCGGCCCGGTACGGAGATGCACTTCATCCTCGTCGACAACGGCCGCTCCGAGCGCCTCGCGATGGACGACTTCTGGTACTCGCTCAAGTGCATCCGCTGCGGCGCGTGCATGAACACCTGCCCGGTGTACCGGCGCAGCGGCGGCCTGTCGTACGGCGGCACGTATTCCGGGCCGATCGGCGCGATCATCAATCCGACCTACGATCTGAAGCGCTACAGCAGCCTGCCGTTCGCCTCGACGATGAACGGCAGCTGCACCAACGTATGCCCGGTGAAGGTGAACATCCACGAGCAGATCTACAAGTGGCGGGCGGTGATCGCCGAGCGCCACGAAGTGCCGTTCGTGAAGCAGGAAGTGCTGAAGATGGCGGGGCGTCTTCTTGCGAGCCCGACGCTTTACCGTGCGACGGTCGCCTCGCTTGGCGGCGCGCTCAAGCGCCTGCCCAACTTCGTGCTGTACAACCCGCTCAATATCTGGGGACGCCAGCGCGACTTGCCCGAAGCCCCCGCCAAAACCTTCCATGAGTGGTACAGGAAAAACCGCTCGTCTGCCAAATGAGCCGCCAAATGACGACCCGCGAAGCCTTTCTCTCGAAGATCCGCGCGGCGCAGCCCGCGTCTCGTCCGCGTCCCGACGTGCCGATATTCCCCGCGCCCGAAGGCGATCTGCGGACGCGCTTCACCACCGCGCTCACGGCGATGGGCGGAACCTGCGTCGAGGCGCGCAGTCACGATGACGTGAACGCGCTCATCGCCTCGCGCTTTCCCGATGCGGCGGTCATCGCCTCGGCGGTGCCGGGCGTCGACGGCACGCGGCCGCTTTCGCGCGATACCGTGCCGGCGTCGCTTCAGGACGTCGATGTGGGCGTCGTGAGAGGGCGCTTCGGCGTCGCCGAAACGGGGTCGGTCTGGTTCAGCGAGGAAGAGTACGTCGTGAATTCGATCGGCTACCTCGCGCAGCATCTCGTCGTGCTGCTCGATCCGGCTCAGCTCATCGAAGGCTTGCAGCAGGCGTATCGCCGGCCGGATTTCAAATCGGCGCGCTATGCGGTGCTCGTGACCGGGCCGTCGGCGACGGCGGATATCGAAGGCGTGCTGATCCGCGGCGCTCAGGGCGTGCGCTCGCTGACGGTCGTGTGGCTCGCCTGAGTCTCAGTGCTTCCAGAAGATCGCCACGGCGATGCCGCCGAACAGCAGCCACTTGACGATGTAGTAGACGGTCCGGTTCCACGCCTTCAGCCGCTTGCCGACGAGCCGGATCGAATAGAGATACTTGAACGCGCGATTCAGGCCGCCCGTGCGGTCCCCGACCTCGTTCGGCGACGCGGCGGCGCGCATCAGAAAGCCGCCGACCGCATGGTTGACGGCCTGTGCCCAGCGGTATTTCATCGGCCGCTCGATGTCGCAGAACAGGATGATGCGGTCCTTGTCGGTCTTGTTCTCGGCCCAGTGCAGATAGGTTTCGTCGAACACGACTTCCTCGCCGTCGCGCCACGAATAGCGTTCGCCATCGACGATGATCGCGCAGCGGTCATCGTTCGGCGTGACGAGCCCGAGGTGATAACGCAGCGATCCCGCATACGGATCGCGATGCAGCGTGAGCGTGCCGCCGGGCGGGAGCATCGCGAACATGGCCGCCTTGACCGTCGGAATGTTCTGCAGGATCGAGAGCGTTTGCGGGCACATCGCCGCGGCGGACGGATGCGGGCGGTCATACCATTTCAGGTAGAAGCGCCGCCAGCCGCGCCGGAAGAACGAATTGAAGCCGATGTCGTTGTATTTGCCCGCCGCCTGGATCTTGCTCGCCTCGTGCAGCGCGACGGCCTCGGCGCGGATGGTTTCCCAGTGCGCCTTGATCGGTGCGAGTTCAGGAAAAAGCGACGGCGGAAGGTAGGGCGTGGACGGCACGCGCGAGAACAGATAGACGAAGGTGTTCAGCGGTGACATGAACGTCGAGTGATCTGAAAGCTGCCGGAAGAAGCCGTGCCGGATCTTGCCGCGCCAGTGCGTGTAAGCCGCGCAAGCGATGAAGATCAATAACACCACCCAGCGCATTTCTTTCTCCTTCGCATTCAATCGCCGGCTTTCATCAACGTCCTAAAATTATACAAACGGATAATCGAAGTTTGCTTGGATGACCGGGCTCGAGGAAACCGAAGGGATTCCGGGCGCACTTCTTGAGGCGGGAGAGAGCGGGTGTCGCAGGTTTCCGACTAGCGACGAGCGCGCAAAAACAAAAAGCCCAGTCACGCGACTGGGCTTTTCGATTCGAAATTTTTTGGCTCCCCGACCTGGGCTCGAACCAGGGACCTACGGATTAACAGTCCGGCGCTCTACCGACTGAGCTATCGGGGAACAACTGAAAACATCTGCAACTGAGATAAAAAACCCAGCCGGGCGACTGGGTTTTTTTGAAACCGTCTTGCTGAGACTTTGGCTCCCCGACCTGGGCTCGAACCAGGGACCTACGGATTAACAGTCCGGCGCTCTACCGACTGAGCTATCGGGGAACAACTGAAAACATCTGCAACTGAGATAAAAAACCCAGCCGGGCGACTGGGTTTTTTTGAAACCGTCTTGCTGAGACTTTGGCTCCCCGACCTGGGCTCGAACCAGGGACCTACGGATTAACAGTCCGGCGCTCTACCGACTGAGCTATCGGGGAACATCTACAGCAGAGAAGCGAAATTATAGGGAGCCGTTGCTAGCGTGTCAACGCCGAATCGTCATTCAATACAATTTTTTGCGTCGAACAGTCCGGCGCGGCGGCTCGCTCCTGCGCGAATCAGCGCTCCAGCAGATTGAGCTTGTCCTTCACGTCCTTGAACTCGTCCGACTCGGGCAGCGGCGCCTTGGTCTTGGTGATGCTCGGCCAGTTGCGCGAGAGCTCGGCGTTCAGTTCGGTGAAGTGCTGCTGATCGGTGGGAACGTCTTCTTCGGCGTAGATCGCATTGACCGGGCATTCGGCCACGCACACGGCGCAGTCGATGCACTCGTCCGGATCGATCGCGAGAAAGTTGGGACCTTCGCGGAAGCAGTCCACCGGGCACACGTCCACACAATCGGTGAACTTGCACTTGATGCAGCTTTCGGTCACAACGTGAGTCATTCAGGCTCCTGCATGCGAAATTCGTGGGGGCGGCGCCCTGGGCGGCTGCATGGGCCGGGAGGTGCGCTTGCCGAAACGCGTATTGTAGCGTAATGAGAAAAGGGGACGCGAGCGCCGCGAAGCGCGCTTTATATCGATTCGTGATGTATGTATGCGTCCTTGGTAAAAGGGCGAGGCATGCGTAATGCGTATCCGTACATTCGGGTAACATGGCCCTGAAGGCATCATAAAGACACTATAAGGTAAGGGCACGCGGGCTCGAATCGGCGCGCGGCCTCTTCGCGTGGATGTTCCAGTCAGAACCATGATCATCAATTCGCTGCTCGATACCGACCTCTACAAGTTCACGATGATGCAGGTCGTCCTGCATCATTTTCCCGCGGCCCATGTCGAGTATCGCTTCCGCTGCCGCACGCCGAAGGTCGACCTCGTGCCGTACATCGACGAGATTCGCGACGAGGTCCGCCAGCTCTGCAACCTGCGCTTCAAGGAAGAGGAGCTGGAGTACCTGCGGCGCATGCGCTTCATCAAGAGCGATTTCATCGACTTCCTCGCGCTCTTTCATCTGAACGAGAAGTCCATCCGCATCTCGCCCTCGCCGAAGAACAACGGTGAGATCGATATCGACATCGAGGGGCCGTGGCTGCACACGATCCTCTTCGAGATCCCGGTGCTCGCGATCGTCAACGAAGTCTATTTCCGCAACACGCAGCGCAAGCCCGAGTACGAAACCGGCCGCGAGCGCCTGCGCGAGAAGATCAAGCTGCTCGCCACGCCGCCCGAGTATTCCGACTGCAAGATCGCCGATTACGGCACGCGCCGCCGCTTCTCGAAGCAGTGGCACGAGGAGGTCGTGCTGACGCTCAAGGAACGGCTCGGCGCGCAGTTCGCCGGCACGAGCAACGTCTTCTACGCGATGAAGCACGGCTTGCGGCCCCTCGGCACGATGGCGCACGAGTATCTGCAGGCGTGCCAGGCGCTCGGTCCGCGCCTGCGCGACTCGCAGATCTTCGGCTTCGAAATGTGGGCGAAGGAATATCGCGGCGACCTCGGGATCGCACTGTCGGACGTCTACGGCATGAAGGCGTTCCTGCGCGACTTCGACATGTACTTCTGCAAGCTCTTCGACGGCGCGCGACACGATTCCGGCGATCCCTTCGACTGGGGCGAGCGCCTCATCCGGCATTACGAGGAGAACCGCTGCGACCCGCGCACGAAGATCCTCGTCTTCTCCGACGCGCTCGACATCCCCAGGGTGATGCAACTGTATGAACGTTTCCGCGGGCGCTGCCAGCTCGCGTTCGGCGTCGGCACCAATCTAACGAACGATCTCGGCTATCAGCCGCTGCAGATCGTCATCAAGATGGTCCGCTGCAACGGCCAGCCTGTCGCGAAGCTATCGGATTCGCCCGGCAAGAACATGTGCGACGACAAGGCATATCTCGCCTATTTGCGCCAGGTATTCGGCATCGAGCAGCCCGCCGACGAAAGCTGACCGGTCAACGAGGCAGACGAGGCCGACGAGGTCGACAAGGTCGACGACATGGCGCTCGTGCGTTCGGCCTATGCCGTCCGGCCGGGGTTCGCGCGCGAATCTCGCTCGCTATAATTCGGACGCGTCGCTGACCGATTCGGCGCACGCACCCAAGCACGCATTCACGAGGACGGCACCATGGATACATCGGCCGCGCGCCGCAATATTCTCGCGCGCATACGCAGTGCGCAGGGCCGCCGCGGCGCACCGACCGACGCCGAGCGCGCGGCGGCGCAGGAGTATGTGGAGCGCCATCCGGCGGGGCCGCGTCCGCCGCTGCCGCGGACGCGCGACGAACTCATCGCGCGCTTCAGGCTGGAGGCGGAGCGTCTGTCCACCACCGTCGCCGAAGTGGAGGCGCTCGCCGATGCCCCCGCCGAAGCCGCGCGCTATCTCCAGTCGCTGAATCTCCCGACCGATGTCGTCACCTGGCCCGCGCTCGGCGGTCTGTGCTGGACCGAAGCGGGCATTCAGGCCGCGCTGCGCAAACCGGCCGACGCCGATCTCGTCGGCATCACGGGCTGCTTCTGCGCGACGGCCGAAACCGGTTCGCTCGTGCTGCTGTCCGGCGCGGACACGCCCGCCTCCGGCGCGCTCCTGCCGCAGACGCATATCGCGATCGTGCCGGCGTCGCGCATCGTCGCGGCGCACGAGGACGCCTTCGCGCTCATGCGCGCGGAGCGGGGCGAGCTGCCGCGCGCGGTGAACTTCGTGTCGGGGCCGTCGCGCACCGGGGACATCGAACAGACCATCGTGCTCGGGGCACACGGGCCGTATCGCGTGCATGTGATCGTCGTGCGCGGAGCCTGAGCACGATGCGGCGTATCGTTTCCGGCGCCGTGTTCGCTGCGCTGGCGCTGGTCAATGCGCCCGCCGCGGCGGCGACGCTCGATGGCGCGACGCTTTCGGCGGCGTGGGGCATACCGTTCGTCGGCATCCTGCTTTCCATCGCTGTTTTTCCGCTCGTCGCGCCAAAGCTCTGGCATCACCACTTCGGCAAGATCGCGGCGGCGTGGGCGCTCGCGTTTCTCGCGCCGTTCGCGCTCGCCTTCGGCTTCGGCACGGCAGGCGGCGTGCTGGTTCACGCGATGCTCGAAGAATACGTGCCGTTCATCATCCTGCTGGCGTCGCTCTTCACGGTCGCGGGCGGCATCTGCGTGCGCGGCAATCTGCATGGCTCGCCGCGTCTCAATACCGGCCTGCTCGCGCTCGGCGCCGCGCTCGCGAGCATCATGGGCACGACGGGCGCGGCCATGCTGCTGATTCGTCCGCTCTTGCGCGCCAACGACAATCGCAAGCATGTGGTGCACGTCGTCGTGTTCTTCATCTTTCTCGTCGCGAACGCGGGCGGCTCGCTCACGCCGCTCGGCGATCCGCCGCTGTTCCTGGGCTTTCTGAACGGCGTCGGCTTCTTCTGGACGACGCTGCATCTCGCGCTGCCGATGCTCTTCGTCTGCGCCGCGCTGCTCGTGATCTTCCATGCGCTCGACAGCTACTACTGGCGCAGGCACGACGCCAGAAGCGCGTTCCTCGACCCGACGCCGGACACGCCGCCGCTCGGCATCGACGGCAAGATCAACTTCGCGCTGCTCGCGGCGATCGTCGCGCTGGTGCTGATGAGCGGTATCTGGAAGCCCGGCATCGCATTCGACGTGTTCGGCACCCAGGTGCAATTGCAGAACCTCGTGCGCGATGTCCTGCTCGTCGCCGTGCTGCTGGCTTCGCTCGCGCTCACGCCGAAACGCGCGCGCGCCGGCAACGCGTTCGATTGGGCGCCCATCGAGGAAGTGGCGAAGCTCTTCGCGGCCATCTTCGTCACCATCGCGCCGGTCATCACCATCCTGCGCGCGGGCGAGGCGGGCGCGTTCGCGGGCATCGTGCACGCGGTATCGGACGCGAACGGCAAGCCGAACGACATTGCCTATTTCTGGGCGACGGGCCTCCTGTCCTCGTTTCTCGACAACGCGCCGACCTATCTCGTGTTCTTCAATCTCGCGGGCGGCGATGCCCGCGCGCTCATGACCACCGACGCCACGACGCTCGCCGCCATCTCCGCGGGCGCGGTCTTCATGGGCGCGAACACGTATATCGGCAATGCGCCGAATTTCATGGTGAAGGCGATCGCCGAATCGCGCGGTGTGCGCATGCCGAGTTTCTTCGGCTATATCGCGTGGTCGGGCATCGTCCTTCTGCCGCTTTTCGCCGTTCTGGGCTGGCTATTTTTCCAGGAGTAACCGATGAAGAAGAAGGTACTTGTCGCACGTCCCACGTTCCCCGATGTGATCGAGCGCCTGAAACAGTATTTCGATGTCGACGTGAACCTGGGCGACGTGCTCCCGCAGGAAGAGTTCGCACGGCGTCTCGCCGACAAGGACGGCGCGTTCACCGCGGGCGAGTGGGTCGGCGAGAAGGAACTGGCCGGCGCGCCGAATCTGAAGGCGGTCGCCAACATGGCGGTCGGCTACAACAACTTCGACATGCGCGCGTTCGATTCGCACCAGGTGCTCGGCACCAACACGCCGAACGTGCTGAACGAGACCACGGCCGATTTCGGCTGGGCGCTGATGATGGCGGCGGCGCGCCGCGTCACCGAGTCCGAGCACTATCTGCGCGCGGGCAAGTGGCAGAAATGGTCCTTCGATTCGTTCCTCGGCGCGGACGTGCACGGCTCGACGCTCGGCGTGATCGGCATGGGGCGCATCGGACAGGCGCTCGCGCGGCGGGCGGGCGGCTTCAACATGCGCGTGATCTATCACAACCGTTCGCGCGTGGCGCCGGAGATCGAGGCCGAGCTGAATGCCGAGTACGCGTCGAAGGAAGACTTGCTTAGGCGCGCGGATCATGTCGTGCTGGTCCTGCCGTACACGAAGGAGAACCATCACACGATCGGCGCGGCCGAACTCGCGCTGATGAAGCCGACGGCCACGCTCACCAATATCGCGCGCGGCGGCATCGTCGACGACGCGGCGCTGATCGTCGCGCTGCGCGAGAAGCGCATCGCGGCGGCGGGCCTCGACGTGTTCGAGGGCGAGCCGAACCTGAACCGGGATTTCCTGGCGCTCGATAACGTCGTGCTGACGCCGCACATCGCGAGTGCGACCGAAGCCACGCGCCGCGCGATGGCCAATCTCGCCGCCGACAACCTGATCGCCGCCTTGGGCGAGGGCCCGCGCGCCGGCAATCCGCCGAATCCGATCAATCCCGACGTGCTGAAGAAATGACGGAACTGCTGGCCGGCGCGCTCGCCGTGCTGGCGATCGCGCTGGTGGTCTCGCTCATCGCGCTCGTCATGACGATGCGGCGGAACTCGAACGCGGGCATCTACGAGGAATTCGAGGCGCTTGCCGATCGCGTCAACGACATGGGCGAGGCGCACGCGCGCGCGCAGGAGCGGCTCGAACGCGGCCTGCGCGGCGATATCGCGGAGAGCGCGCGCGTTTCGCGCATGGAATCGCAAAGCGGCTTCACGCAGTTCCATCAGACGCTGTCGACGCAGTTGGCGAGCACGTCGAGCGTGCAGAACGCACAGTTCGATGCGCTCGCGCAGCAGCTCGCGCAACAGAGCCAGCAGGCGCGTGACGAGCAGAGCGGGGCGCTCAAGCGCTTCGCGGACTCGATGACGCTGCATCTCGGGCAACTGTCGGAAGCAAACGAGCGGCGGCTTGCCGAAGTACGCGCGACGCTCGAAGCGCGCCTGAAGGACATCGAGGCGAACAACTCGACGAAGCTCGAAGAGATGCGCCGCACGGTCGACGAGAAGCTGCACGCGACGCTCGAGCAGCGGCTCGGCGAGTCGTTCAGGCTCGTGTCGGAGCGGCTGGAGCAGGTGCATCGCGGGCTCGGCGAAATGCAGACCCTTGCGGCCGGCGTCGGCGATCTGAAGAAGGTGCTGACCAACGTCAAGACGCGTGGCATCTGGGGCGAAGTGCAGCTGGAATCGCTGCTGGAGCAATTGCTCACGCCCGACCAGTACGCGAAGAACGTCGCGACGGTTCCGAAAAGCAGCGAGCGTGTCGAGTTCGCGATCAAGCTGCCCGGCCGACACGATGCGCCGGGCGCGCCGGGCGACGTGGCGACGCCAGTGTGGCTGCCCATCGACGCGAAGTTTCCGCGCGAGGACTACGAGCGCCTGATCGATGCACAGGAGCGCGCCGACCCGGTCGCGGTCGAGGAAGCGTCGCGCGCACTCGAAGGCCGCTTGCGCGCGGAGGCGAAATCGATCGCGCAGAAGTACGTCGCGCCGCCGCACACCACCGACTTCGCGCTGCTGTTCCTGCCGACCGAAGGGCTTTACGCCGAGGTGCTGCGCCGTCCCGGTCTGAGCGATTCGCTGCAGCGCGAGTATCGCGTGAGCATCGCAGGGCCGACCACGCTCACGGCGCTCCTCAACAGCCTGCAGATGGGTTTCCGCACGCTCGCCATCGAAAAGCGTTCGAGCGAAGTGTGGCAGGTGCTCGGCGCGGTGAAGACCGAGTTCGGCAAGTTCGGTGAGGTGCTGGCGCGGACGAAGTCGCAGCTCGAAACCGTCACGCGCTCGATCGAAGCGGCGCAGACGCGCACGCGGCAGATGAACAAGCGCCTGCGCGATGTCGAGGCGCTGCCGGGAGAACAGGCGGCGGGACTGCTGGGCGATGCGTCGTCGCCCGAAAGCGACGACGACATGTGAATCAGCGGGCGAGGCGTTCGAGCGGCTCGCCCGTCACGCGCACGATGCGCCAGTCGGGCAGCACGGTCGCGCCCATCTTTTCGTAGAAGTCGATGGCGTTCTGGTTCCAGTCGAGCACCGACCACTCGAAGCGCCCGCACTGGCGCTCGACCGCGAGCGCGGCGAGCCGCTTCAGCATCAGCGTGCCGAGACCGCTGCCGCGCACCGACGGACGCACGTAGATATCTTCCAGATAGAGGCCGCGCTTGCCGAGGAAGGTCGAGAAGTTCTGGAAGAAGAGCGCATAGCCGACGATTTCGCCATCCTGCTCTGCGATGAGCGCTTCGGCGGCGGGCCGCGCGCCGAAGAGCGCATCGTGCACGCCTTGTTCCGTGGCGATGAAGAGATGCGTGAGCTTCTCGAACTCGGCCAGTTCGTACATCAGCGCGAAGATCGCGGCGACGTCGGCGGGTGCGGCCGCGCGGATTGTGGCTCCCCCGTTCGCGTCGCTCATGCTTCCTCCGGCGCGTCGGACAACACGATCTCGATGCCGCCGAAACGCGAGGCCACCCAGTTGTACGCGTGGCAGGCGATCCACAGCAGGATGAAGCCAAGAATCGCGTTGAGCAGGAGCGCGCTCGTGACGGTGCTCACTTCCACCGAGCCGTATCGCACGAAGGCGACCACCACGCCCAGCAGCACGATGGGTACGCTGAAGGTCAGATACACGAGGATCAGCGCCTTGGCGGTCTGTCCCGGTGCGATGGATGAGATCTGCTTTTTCATGGAAGGAAGCCCCGTCTATCGATGTAGGAATGTTTGTCGTGGCGACGCCGTGTGCAGTGCCCGTCAGATCAGGCCGTCGAACGGCACGATCTCGACTTCGTCGCCGGCGTCTATGTCGCCGCGCGCCTGCTCGAGCACGATGAAGCAGTTCGCTTCGCTCATCGAGCTGAGCACGCCGGACCCCTGCGGACCGGTCGTGACGACGCGCAAGCGCCCGTCGACCTCACGCGTCGCGATGCCGCGCTGGAACTCGGTGCGGCCCGCGCGCTTCTTCATCGGCCCGGCGCTGATCGCGCGAATGACCGTGAGCGGCTGGCGCGTCGCGCCCGACATGGCCAGCAGCGCCTCGCGCACGATGAAGTAGAAGGTCGCCATCACGGCGACCGGATTGCCCGGCAAGCCGAAAAAGAGCGCCGCCTTGCCCGTGCCCGCGCGCTCGCCCGACCACAGGCGGCCGAAGGCGAGCGGCCGGCCGGGACGCATCGCGATCTTCCAGAAGGCGACGTCGCCGAGCGAGTTCATCAGCTCGCGCGTGAAGTCCGCATCGCCGACCGATACGCCGCCCGAACTGATGACGACATCGGCGCTTTCGGTCGCATGGCGCAGCGCCTTTTCGAGCGACGCGCGGTCGTCCCGCACGATGCCGAGATCGACCGTCTCGACGCCCAGGCGCCTGAGCATCGCGAAGAGGGTGTAGCGGTTGCTGTCGTAGAGGCTGCCCGGGCTCAACGTCTCGCCGACCGAACGCAATTCGTCGCCCGTCGAGAAGAACGCGACGACGAGCCGCTTGCGCACGGACACTTCGCCGATGCCGAGCGACGCGAGCAGGCCCAGATCCGACGCGCGCACGATGCGGCCGGCGAGCAGCGCGGGCTTGCCTTTCGCGAGATCCTCGCCCGACAGGCGCCGGTTCTGGCCCGCGCGCATTTTCGCATTCGCGAAGCGGATCGTGTCGCCTGCGCGCGTGACGAGCTCCTGCGGCACGACCGTGTCGCAACCCGGAGGCATGAGCGCGCCCGTCATGATGCGCACGCACTCGCCCGCGCCCGGCGTGGCTGTGAACGGCCGCCCGGCGAGCGCCGTGCCTGCGACGGAGAGATCGACCGTGTCGCCGCCGCGCGCGAGCGCAGCGCCGGCGAACGCGTAGCCGTCCATCGCGGAATTGTCGAAGGCGGGCACGTCGATGGGAGAGATCACGTCTTCGGCGAGCACGCGGTCAAGCGCGTCGTGCAGGCTCACGCGTTCCACCCGCGCGTCGGAAGCGCGCGGCATCGCCCACTGACGCACGATTTCCTGCGCCGCCTCGACGGGCAGGGCATCCGGATCGTACTGGGCGACGCAGGCGGAGAATTCCTTGGACGTGGTCATGAATCGGAGTGGGTCGCGCGCCGGATGGCGGCCGCGGGATGGTTGAGCGCCTGTGCATCGTCAGGCCACGACGGCGGACGTGAGCGAGCAGCCGGGGGTGTGGTCAGCGGCGCTCCAGCTCGGCCAGCTGCTGTGAATCATTGATATTGTAAAACGCGCGTTCGTCGTGAAATTGGACTTCCACCGCCGTGTGGCGCGCGTACCACGCGCGGACCTTGCGTTCGCCGGCGTCGAGCCACGCGTCGAGATCGTCGGCGAGCGACGTGCGCACGAGCGCGAAGACCGGATGCGCCATGACTTCTCCGGACGCTTCGACCGTTGCGGCGTACGCAATGTCGGCGTGCTTCGCATCGAGTGCGCGCATCAGCGCGGCGCCGAGGTGTTCGTCGACGAAAGGGGCGTCGCAGGGCGCGGTCAGGACGAACTCCGTGTTCGCGGCGTGCAGCGCGGCGGCGATGCCGGCGAGTGGGCCGGGATAGTCCGCGCGCACGTCCGGAATGACGCGTGCGCCGAATTGCGCGCCCAGCCGCTCATATTCCTGGATGGACCGATTGGCGCTGATCAGCATCGCGCACGCCTGGGGCGCGAGGCGCCGCATCACGTGCAGCGCGAGCGGCTCGCCTCGAAAGGGCTGCATGCCCTTGTCGATGCCGCCCATGCGCGAGCCACGGCCGCCCGCGAGCACGAGCGCCGTGACGTTCGTCGATGAATGAGCGTGGGGAGCGGCCTGCACGAGCTATCCGCTTGCGTCAGCCGCCGATATAGGACATTTCGACGCGAGGCGCGTCGTCACGTGCTTGCGCCGACGCGCTGCCGCGCAACTGCGAATAACGGTCGCCGCGCGCTTCCCAGATCCGCGAGATGGCGGTCGCCACGTCCTCGTCACTCGCGCCGCCGCGGATCAGGCCGCGCAGGTCGTGGCCGGATATCGCGAAGAGACACAGATAGAGCTTGCCTTCCGTCGAGAGCCGCGCGCGCGTGCACGAGCCGCAGAACGCGCGCGTGACGCTCGAGATCACGCCGATTTCGCCGCTGCCGTCGCGATAGCCCCAGCGCTGCGCGGTTTCGGCGGCGCTGTGCGCTTCGAGCGGTTCGAGCGGGAAATGCACGTCGATGCGCTCGACGACCTGCGCCGACGGCAGCACTTCGCTCATGTTCCAGCCGTTCGACGCGCCCACGTCCATATATTCGATGAAGCGCAGGGTCGCGCCGCTGCCTTTGAAGTGGCGCGCCATCGGCACGATTTCCTGATCGTTCGTGCCGCGCTTCACCACCATGTTCACCTTGAGCGGAGCGAGTCCGACGGCCTGTGCGGCCTCGATGCCGTCGAGCACGTCGCCGACGGCGAAATCCGCATCGTTCATGCGGCGAAAGAGCGCATCGTCGAGCGCATCCAGGCTGACCGTGACCCGCGACAGGCCCGCGTCCTTCAGCGAGCGGGCCTTGCGCGCGAGCAGCGAGCCGTTCGTCGTGAGCGTCAGATCGAGCGGACGGCCCTCGGGCGTGCGCAGGAGCGCGAGCCGCTCGATCAGGTATTCGATGTTCTTGCGCAGGAGCGGCTCGCCGCCCGTCAGGCGAATCTTTTCCACGCCGTGCTCGACGAACACGCGCGCGAGCCGCTCGATCTCCTCGAACGAGAGCAGGGCGGCATGCGGGAGGAACTGGTAGTGCTTGTCGAACACCTCGCGCGGCATGCAGTACACGCAGCGGAAGTTGCAGCGGTCCGTCACCGAGATGCGCAAGTCGCGCAGGGGACGCGCGAGCGTGTCCGTGAGCGTTCCGGACGGCGCCGACGCGACACCGGAAAAATCCGGAATCGCGCTGATGTCGGCCAGGGGAATGATGCGTCGGGACATGATGACTCGGGGTTCGGCTCCGGCTGCGGCCTTGTTCGAATAAGGTATGGACACTGTCTCATTCTAGCGGAACCGGGCTGCAGGAGGCGTTGGGATGAATCGACACGGGATCCCGGTTTTCCCGCAGTTCTTGCGTGAGGCACCGTGCAAAAAAAACGCCATCGACGCGAGTCGATGGCGTTTTTCCGGGCACCTGCCCTGCACGGTCTGGAACCGTGCAGGCGCGATGCGCTTAGTGGATGCTCTTGCTGGTTTCCACTTGCTGCATCGGCGTGGCGTCGGCCGGCGGGAGCGGCTTGCGCTCACGCGGCACGCGGACCGGCGCCGGCTCGCGCGCCGCAGCGGCGTTCGCTTCGCGCAGCTTGCCCTCGTCCGTGTTGACCCACACGAGGCCCGCGCGCTCCAGCATCGGCTGGAGTGCTTCGGCGGCGATCGGCGTCGAAGTCGCGGGAGCCGTCGGCGCGGCGGTCTTCACCGGTTCCGCAACGACTGCAACCGGCTCCGGCGCGGCCACGGCCGCCGGCGTTTCCGCAGCCTCGACCGGCTTGACCGGCTCGACGCTGGTTGCCTCGGGCGTCGGCGCGACCGCGGCGGTCTTCACCGGCTCGGCGGCTTCGGCGGGTTCCACGGCAGCTTCAGGCGCCGCTTCGGCCGCGGCCGCCTCGACGGGCTTGACCGTTTCCACCGGCTTCGCTTCTTCCGTCGCGACGGGCGCGAACGGATCGGTCACGTTCGTTTCGACAACCTTCGGCGAAGGACCGAACGGATTTTCGATCGCGGGCGCCGGAGCGGGCTTGACGAAGAGATCGGGCGTCGTCGATTCAGGCGTCTGCGCCTTCACTTCGAACGGCTCGGCTTCCTGCGTCCTGGCAACCGGGGCTTCCTCGGCGGCGGCAGACGCCTGCTCTTGGGGCTTGGCCTCGGTCGGTCTTTCGACCTGCGGCTCGACCGACGCTTCAACGGGCTGCGGAGCGGCCGGGCGGGTTTCGCGGCGAGCGGCCGCTTCCTGCGCGGCTTCCGCATCGAACACGCCGGCTTGCGCCGACAGGCTTTCCGCTGCGCCTTCTGCTTCCGCGACATCGGCGGCGTGGTTCACCGTCATGCCTTCCTCGTCGCGCTCGCGGCGGCCGCCACGACGGCCGCGGCGACGGCGGCGACGCTCTTCGCCGTCACGCGCGGCGGTCTGGTCGGCGTTTGCCGCATCGCTGCCCGGCTGCTGCGCGACTTCCGTGCTGACCTGCGTCGTTTCGACGATCTCCGATACGACCGTTTCGGCCTGCGTCAGCGCCTCGACGGCAGCTTCCGGCTGCGGCTTGCGGCGTTCGCCGCGTTCGGCGCGCTCACCGCGTTCCGCGCGTTCGCCGCGGTCGGGACGCTCGCGGCGTTCCTGACGCTCGCCCGCTTCCGGACGCGCGGCGCGCTCCGCGTTGCGATCGCGTGCTTCACGCGGTTCGCGGGGCTCGCGCGGTTCACGGGCTTCACGCGGCTCGCGGGCCTCGCGCGGCTCACGGACTTCGCGCAGTTCACGTCCTTCACGGCCGCCACGCGCCTCGCGATCCTCGCGGCGCGCGCCTTGCCGGCCTGAACCATTGCCACCCGTCGCCGTGCCTGCTGCCGCGCCTTCGCGTCCGGCGCTACCGCCACGACGGTTGCGGTTGCGCTCGCCGCCGCCGGTGCGCTCGGCGCGTTCGCGCTGCGGACGCGGGGCCGGTTGCGCCTCGGCCGGGGCCGGTGCGGGCCTGGCTTCCGGCTGAATGCCGAACAGGTTCTTGATCCAGGCGATGAAACCGCCGCTCGCCGCCACGGGCGCCGGTGCCGGCGCGGCCTCGACGGGCGCGGGCTTGACCGGCGCGCTCGGCGCCGGCTTCTCGGGCGTGATGCCCTTCACGGCCGCTTCCTGCTTGGGCTTCACTTCCTCGCTGCGCTTGCTGTAGCCGGTTTCCGACTCCAGCTCGCTCGCCGCTTCGACGGCCATCTTCCACGACGCGCGCGGCTCGTCGAGGCGCGCATCGTCGTGACGCAGGCGCTCGAGCTTGTAGTGCGGCGTCTCGAGATGCTTGTTCGGGATCAGAACGACATTGACCTTGAAGCGCGACTCGATCTTGTTGATTTCCGAGCGCTTTTCGTTGAGCAGGAAGGCGGTCACCTCGACCGGCACCTGGCAATGGATCGCCGCGGTGTTTTCCTTCATCGCTTCTTCCTGAATGATCCGCAGCACTTGCAGCGCGGACGATTCCGTATCGCGGATATGGCCCGTGCCATTGCAGCGCGGGCAGGTCACGTGGCTGCCTTCGGACAGCGCCGGACGCAGGCGCTGACGCGACAGCTCCATCAGACCGAAGCGCGAAATCTTGCCCATCTGTACGCGCGCTCGATCGTGCTTCAACGCGTCCTTCAGGCGCTGCTCGACTTCGCGCTGGCTCTTCGCCGACTCCATGTCGATGAAGTCGATCACGATCAGGCCGCCCAGATCGCGCAGACGCAGCTGGCGCGCGACTTCGTCGGCGGCTTCCAGATTGGTGCGCGTCGCGGTTTCCTCGATGTCCGCGCCCTTGGTCGCGCGCGCCGAGTTCACGTCGATGGCGACGAGCGCCTCGGTGTGGTCGATCACGATCGCGCCACCCGAGGGCAGCGGCACCGTGCGCGAGTACGCGGTTTCGATCTGGTGCTCGATCTGGAAGCGCGAGAAGAGCGGCACGTCGTCGTGATAGCGCTTCACCTTCTGGAGGTTGTCGGGCATCACGATATCCATGAAGGCGCGTGCCTGATCATGGATTTCGGTCGTGTCGATGAGGATTTCGCCGATGTCCGGCTGGAAGTAGTCGCGGATCGCGCGGATGACGAGGCTCGATTCGAGATAAATGAGCATCGGCTGGCCGGCGACGCCGCTCTGCGACGCGGCTTCGATCGCGCGCCAGAGCTGCATCAGGTAGTTCAGGTCCCACTGGAGCTCTTCGGCGGAGCGGCCGATGCCGGCCGTGCGCGCGATGATGCTCATGCCTTCCGGCAGTTCGAGCTGCGCCATGGTTTCGCGCAGTTCCTGCCGCTCGTCGCCCTCGATGCGGCGGGAGACGCCGCCGCCGCGCGGGTTGTTCGGCATCAGGACGAGATAGCGCCCGGCGAGCGAGATGAACGTGGTCAGCGCCGCGCCCTTGTTGCCGCGCTCTTCCTTCTCGACCTGAACGATGAGTTCCTGGCCTTCGCGGAGCGCATCCTGGATGCGCGCGGAGCGCATTTCGACGCCGTCGCGGAAATACTGACGGGCGACTTCCTTGAACGGCAGAAACCCGTGGCGGTCTTCGCCGTAGTTGACGAAGCAGGCTTCGAGCGACGGCTCGATGCGGGTGACGACTCCCTTGTAGATGTTGCCTTTGCGCTGTTCGCGCCCGGCGGTTTCGATGTCGATGTCGATGAGCTTCTGCCCATCGACGATGGCGACGCGCAATTCCTCTTGCTGCGTCGCGTTAAACAGCATGCGTTTCATGAAACGGCTCCAGAGCGGCTCCGCATCCCTCGTCAAGCGAATCGGCGTCGGTGACGGAAAACGTCACGCGCGCGAAGCGGGAAGGTGGGCGTGCCACGCTTTTTTGTGTGTTGTCACAAAGCACGCTGGAGCGGGACTTCTGGCGGGAGAATTGCCGAAAGCAGGCTTCGGCCGCCGATGGGGCGGCCTTGCCGTGGGGCGCATGCGAAGCAACGGCGAGGCGCCGGGAGCCGCGCGGCGCGTGGCGAGGATGAACGGCGGCGCAGCGGCTCCGCGTCTCAAAATAGACGCGCCGAACCGATCCGCGCTCTTTGCAACAGAGCCTGATTCCTCCCAACGGTGGCTGCGGAGAAGAGCGGTCTCGCGCAAACCGGCGCGATGCTTCGCGACCGATCCTCCATGCTGCCATACCGCGCCGGCGCCGCCGCGGGCTCGATTGCTCCCATCGGCTGGCGGCCAGGTGTCTCGCCTCTTTGCGGCGTCGTCGCGCTTCGCAGGAATCAGCGCAGCAGCGATTTTCGCCGTTAGTTGTTCGCAAAACCGGCGAGCGTCGATTTGCCTATTTCTCCCACCCGATGGCAGGACCGATTCAGGCTGGCAGCCGGCTTCTTCGCCGGGCGCCGTCGCTTCTCGCCGATAAAATTCTTTTTGACCAAAAATCCGTTACCGACCGGCGATCGACTCGACCGAACGCGCCTGTGGGCTCCGTCCCTGCCGGTGATATCGCCGTGCGTGCAACTCGTCGCTCGATTTTCCGGGTGAGCAACCGACCCTGGGCGCAAGTAAAATGATGGTTTATCGCTTGCACCTGTACAGTCTGACAAATCACGGCCATTGCTTGATCCAAAGCTTCGGTCTTTTCAGACTGCTCGCAAATTATATTCAGAATGAATGAGTTAGGCAAAACATCCCATAAGCAGGTCGCGAGCGAACAGGTGTCGATGATCGAAATCGACGAAACTGCCGCTGGTCAGCGAATCGACAATTTTTTGCTGCGAGTCTGCAAGGGCGTTCCCAAAAGCCATATTTACCGTATTCTCCGCAGCGGCGAAGTGCGCGTGAACAAGGGCCGCATCGATGCGGCCTATCGGCTGGAGCAGGGTGATCTCGTGCGCGTGCCGCCGATTCGCGTGGCGCAGCCGGACGAGGCGCCGGTCTCGTCGAACGCGCCGGCCGCCGAATTCCCGATTCTCTTCGAGGACGACCACCTGATCGTCATCGACAAGCCCTCGGGCGTCGCGGTGCACGGCGGCAGCGGCGTCGCGTTCGGCGTGATCGAGCAGCTGCGCAACGCGCGGCCGCACGCCAAATTCCTCGAGCTGGTGCATCGGCTGGATCGCGAGACCTCGGGTGTGCTGATGCTCGCGAAGAAGCGCGCCGCCCTTGTCGATCTTCATGAGCAGATTCGCGAGAATCGCGTCGACAAGCGCTATTACGCGCTCGGTCACGGCGACTGGCATGCCGACTGGGGCCGCCGGCGCATCGTGAAGGCGCCGCTGCACAAATATGTCGCGGCGGACGGCGAGCGGCGCGTGCGCATCCAGGAAAACGGACTGCCGTCGCATACGGTCTTCAATCTGATCGAGCGCTGGGGCGACTACGCGTGGGTCGAGGCGGAACTGAAAACCGGCCGCACGCACCAGATCCGCGTGCATATGGCGAGCATCGGCCTGCCGATCGCGGGCGACGCCAAGTACGGCGACTTCGCGCTGAACAAGGAACTGGCGCGTCCGAGCGCGAAACCGTCGTTGAAGCGCATGTTCCTGCACGCCTATCGTCTGAAGATCACGCATCCGGCAACCGGCGAGCCGCTGCAACTCGAAGCGCCGCTGCCCGCCGAATGCCGGCGCTTCATCGAGCAGCTCAAGCAATCGAACCAAGACCCGAGCGAGACCCGTTAAATGGCGCGGAAGCAATTTGATCTGATCGTTTTTGACTGGGACGGCACGTTGATGGATTCGACGGTGCACATCACGCGCAGCATCCAGGCCGCATGCCGCGACCTCGGGCTGCCGGTTCCGGCCGATGAATCCGCGAGCTATGTAATCGGCCTCGGCCTGAAGGACGCGCTGCAGATCTGCGCGCCGACGCTCGATCCGTCCGAGTACCCGCGCCTCGCCGAACGCTATCGCTTCCATTTCCTGACGATGGGCCAGCAAACCGAGCTGTTCGGCGGCGTGCGCGAGCTGCTGCAGGAATTGCGCGACGAAGGCTATTTCCTCGCGGTGGCGACGGGGAAGAGCCGCGTCGGGCTGAATCGCGCGCTGGACCAGTCGCGCCTCACGAGCGCGTTCGACGGCACGCGCTGCGCCGACGAGACCTTCTCGAAGCCGCATCCCGCGATGCTTCAGGAGCTCACCCGCGAGCTCGGCCAGGATCTTTCGCGCACCGTGATGATCGGCGACACGACGCACGACCTGCAGATGGCGATCAACGCCGGCGCGGCGGGCGTGGGCGTCGCGTACGGCGCGCATCCGGCGGATTCGCTCGCGGCGCTCAAGCCGCAGTTCTGCGCGGACAGCGTCGCGTCGCTCTCCGGCTGGCTGCGGGAGCACGCATGAGCGAGCCGGCGGCGATGGCGCAGAGCGACGCGGTGCGCGTGTGCGCATCGGACGATCTGGTCGATGGCGGCGCGGGCGTCCGCATGCCTGCGACGGAAGCGAGCGGCGACGCGGTCGTGTTCTTCGTGCGCTACGACGGCAAGCCGTATGGCTATCTGAACCGCTGCGCGCATGTGCCGATGGAGCTCGACTGGGTCGAGGGCCAGTTCTTCGAGAGCTCGGGCCTATACTTGATGTGCGCAACGCACGGGGCGATCTACGAGCCCGACACCGGCAAATGCGTGGGTGGTCCGTGCCGCGGCGCGCGCCTGCGGCCCGTGACGGTCGAGGAGCGCGACACGCCGGAAGGCCGCTCGGTTTTCTGGATGCCGGACGACGCATTGCGCCCCGCCTGATACTTTCTCGACAACAAGACGACGCATGTCCGACAATTTTCCGCCCGATCGGGCCGAGTCCCGTCCGCCCGCGCGCGGCAACGAAAACTGGGAGCGCGAGGCGCTCGAGCGCATCGCGCTGGCCGCGATCCGCGAGCAACGCGCCGCGCGGCGCTGGCGCATTTTCTTCCGGTTCCTGTTCCTCGCGGTGGTCGCGCTGATCGCCTGGGGCGTGTTCGATTTCACCGGCGATCGCGTCGCGAAGGCGGGCAAGCACACGGCGCTCATCGACCTGCAAGGCGAGATCGCCGCGAACGGCGATGCGAGCGCCGACAACATCGACGATGCGCTGCGGAGCGCGTTCGAGGACGAGAACACCGCAGGCGTGATCCTGCGCATCAACAGCCCGGGCGGCAGTCCGGTGCAGGCGGGCATCATCAATGGCGAGATCCGGCGGCTGCGCGCGAAATATCCGAAGACGCCGCTCTTTGTCGTCGTCGACGACATGTGTGCGTCGGGCGGCTATTACGTCGCGGCGGCGGCGGACAAGATCTACGTCAACAAGGCGAGCATCGTCGGCTCGATCGGCGTGCTGATGGACGGCTTCGGCTTCACCGGCCTGATGGACAAGCTCGGCGTGCAGCGCCGCATGCACACGTCGGGCGCGAACAAGGGCGCGTTCGACCCGTTTTCCCCGGAAACGCCGCAGATGGTCGCGCACGCGCAGGCCATGCTCGACCAGATCCACACACAGTTCATCGACGCAGTGAAGCAGGGGCGCGGCAAACGTCTGAAGGATGATCCAGAGCTGTTCTCCGGCATGTTCTGGACGGGTGAGAAGAGCGTGGAACTCGGTCTCGCCGACGATTTCGGCGACGCGAACTATGTCGCGCGCGAAATCATCAAGCAGCCGGAGATCGTCGATTACACGCAGAAGGAAAGCATCAGCGAGCGCGTGGTGCGGCGCTTCGGCGCGTCGGTTGGAGACGCCGCCGTGCGCGCGCTCACGCTCGGCGGCAAGCTCCAGTTGCGCTGACGCTCACGACGCCAGCAGCAGGAAGATCGCCGGGCGCTTGTGCAGGTCCGGCGCGGACTGCTTCTTCCAGTCCGCCGCCGTGCGCGTGACGATGGTTTCGCCCGGCAGCGTCAGATCGACCGCGACGCAGATCAGTGTCGACGGCGCGCACGTCGCCACGAGCGTGTCGAGCATCGCGCGGTTGCGATAGGGCGTCTCGATGAAGATCTGCGTCTGATTGGCCTTGCGCGACAGTTGCTCCAGTTCGCGCAGGCGCTTGCCGCGCTCGGCGGCATCGACGGGCAGATAGCCGTTGAACGCGAAGCTTTGGCCATTCATGCCCGAGGCCATCAGCGCGAGCAGGATCGAGCTCGGGCCGACGAACGGCACCACCTTCACCCCGCGCTGGTGCGCGCGCCGCACGAGCAGCGCGCCGGGATCGGCGACGGCGGGGCAGCCGGCTTCCGACACGAGGCCGGCGTCCGTACCCGCCAGAATCGGCGCGAGCAGCTTGTCGATCTCGCCCGGCGGCGTGTTGACGTTCAGTTCGCGCACCTCGATTTCCTGGATCGGCCGCTCCGTACCCACTTTTTTCAGGAAGGCGCGCGTCGTCTTCGCGTTCTCGCCGATGTAGTACGCGAGTGCGGCCGCCTGCGCGCGTACCGGTTCGGGCAGAACGTGCGCGAGCGCGGCGGCGTCGCCGTCGCCCAGGGTGTTCGGGATCAGATAGAGAACACCGCCCATGCCGCCCCCAGAACCGGAAATCCGGCGGTCTCCAGCATGCCGCTCAGCGCGATGAGCGGCAGGCCGACGAGCGCCGTGGGGTCGTCGGATGCGATCGCGTCCAGGAGCGCGATGCCCAGACCTTCGGATTTGGCGCTGCCCGCGCAGTCATAGGGCGTTTCGGCGCGCAGATAGGCCTCGATCTGCGCGTCGGAATAGTGGCGAAAGCGCACGCGCGTGACGATATCGGCGGATTGCACGTTCCCCGTGCGGCTGTCGAACAGGCACAGCGCGCTGTGAAATTCGACGCTGCGGCCGCGCATTGCCTGAAGCTGCGCGACGGCTTTTTCGTGCGTGCCCGGCTTGCCGATCTGCCGGCCATCGAAGGTCGCGACCTGGTCGGAGCCGATCACGAGCACATCCGCGTTCCCCGCGATCCGCCCGGCTGCGGCCCGCGCCTTGGCGATCGCGAGACGCACGGCCGTCGCCTCGGGCGTCTCGCCGGCGAGCGGCGCTTCGTCGATGTCGGGCGTGACGACATCGAACGGCACGCGCAGACGTTCGAGCAACTCGCGCCGATACGGTGAACTGGACGCCAGAATCAGGCGCGGCGTGCGTGGTGACGGGTTTGTAGCCTCGGACATGGAGTGAAATCAGCAAAAATGAATAAAAAAACGATGGCCTTCGACCGCACCCTTAAGTATTTGACTCGAAAGAATAAAGCCGATATGATACTGGGCTTTTCATCGGTACGTGCGCTGGCGCCATGCCCCTTCGATGCCGATGAGGACGCTGATGAGCCCGCTGGAAGCCGCTTTCCAACGCCAAACTGGCCAGGAAGCAGCTAGAAAGCACGAATGCCGGCTCGATGCAAATTCGGGCAAGCCACGCTGCCCGGAGGCGGCATCGCGGTGCATACTGATCGCTCACCGGAAGCACTAACCACGCAAGGCTGCCAAGCAGGAGCGCACATGACTCAGAATCCTGGCAAACCTGTGAGCCCCGCCGATCTGCGCGCGCTCGACGTTTACGAATTCGCCAAGAGCGGCAGGCAGGCAGCCGGCGCGCTGCGCTTGTCGCAGATGCCGCGCATGTTAGCCGAAGTGCCGGCGGATGCGCCAGACCGCGATACCGTGTTCACCTGGCAGGCCGAGGGCTCGACCCAGCCGGAACTGCAGGACGACGGCACCGAGGCGCCGCAGCCGTATCTGCGCCTGGCGGTGCACGGTTCGGTGTGGCTCATGTGCCAGCGCTGCCTTTCGCCGTATTCGCAGCATCTCGATGTCGATGCGACGTATCGGATCGTGGCGACGGAGGAAGAGGCGGACGAATATCCGCTCGACGACGATGAAGTCGAAGTGATCGTGGGCTCGCGCCAGTTCGATCTCGTCGACTTGATCGAAGAGGAGTTGTTGTTGTCCTTGCCGCTCGTGCCCAAGCACAACGTGTGTCCCGAGGTGCATGAAAGCCTGCTTCAGGGCAGCGCGGACGACGAGTCGGATGAAGGCGGTGCGCAGGAAGAGGAAGAAAAGCCGAATCCGTTTGCCGCGCTGGAGAAGCTCAAAAAGGGCGGCTCCGACGACAAGAAGCACTGAAATGGTTTCGTAGCACGCAACAAACTGGTGGCGCGATGTGCCCACCCGATGGCCGAACGGCCGAGGGCTGTCGGCGGATCGGGCTGTGTTAGAATTCGCAAAATTTTTCTGGAGTAGTCATGGCAGTTCAGCAAAACAAGAAGTCGCCGTCGAAGCGCGGCATGCACCGTTCCCACGACTTCCTCAGCGGGGCTCCGCTGGCTGTCGAGCCGAGCACGGGCGAAGTGCATCTGCGCCACCACGTGAGCCCGAACGGCTACTATCGTGGCAAGAAAGTCGTCAAGACGAAGAACGACTAAGCGTTCATCGACGCCCGATGCGCCCGCTGAAACCGTTCCGCGGGCACGCGGGCGCAACTCGCTCTTGACACTTTCCCGGTACGACGAGAAGGCGGCATTTCACTGCCGCTTTTTTGTGCCCGAAATTCGTCGCGTTCCATGACTGTAAAGATCACCATCGACTGCATGGGAGGCGACCACGGTCCGGCCGTGACCGTTCCCGCTGCCGTCAATTTCGTGCGCTCGCATCCCGACGCGCATCTGATGCTCGTCGGTCTCGAGCAGCCTGTCCGCGCTCAGCTCAAGAAGTTGAAGGCCCTCGACGAGCCTCGCCTGACCGTCGTTCCGGCGACCGAAGTCGTCGCGATGGACGACCCGGTCGAGGTCGCGCTGCGCAAGAAGAAAGACTCGTCGATGCGCGTCGCGCTCAACCTCGTGAAGGACGGCAAGGCGCAGACCTGCATTTCCGCGGGCAATACGGGCGCGCTCATGGCGGTGTCCCGCTACGTGCTGAAGACGCTTGCCGGCATCGAGCGCCCGGCCATCGCCTTCGCCATGCCGAGTCAGAAGGGCTATACGACCGTTCTCGATCTCGGCGCGAACGTCGATTGCGAACCCGAACACCTGCTGCAGTTCGCCGAGATGGGCCACGCGCTGGTGTCGGCGATCGAAGGCCGCGAGCGGCCTACCATCGGCCTGCTCAATATCGGCGAAGAAGTCATCAAGGGCAACGAAACGATCAAGCGCGCGGGCGAGCTCCTGCGCGCGAGCACGCTGAACTTCTACGGCAACGTGGAAGGCAACGACATCTACAAGGGCACGACGGATGTCGTCGTGTGCGACGGCTTCGTCGGCAATGTCGCGCTGAAGACCTCGGAAGGTCTCGCGAAGATGCTCGCCGACATGATCAAGGAAGAGTTCAGCCGCTCGTTCGCCTCCAAGCTGATGGCGCTCGTTGCGCTGCCCGTGCTCAAGCGTTTCAAGAAGCGTGTCGATCCCGCGCAATATAACGGCGCGGCGTTGCTGGGCCTGCGCGGACTCGTCATCAAGAGCCACGGCTCGGCTGAGGCCTTCGGGTTTGAGTGGGCTATCAAACGCGGGTATGATGCCGTCAAAAATGGCGTGCTGGAACGCCTGGTGCGCGCGATGGAAGAGAATGCGCCCTCCGCGCGCGCGGCCGATGCGAATGCTCCGGCGTCCGATGCGTCGGCCGCAGCCAATAGCGAAAGCACGCCTGGCGCCGTTGCGGCGAATCAATCGAACCCGCAGCCCGCTTCACAGGCTGCTTCACAGGCCGCTTCCCAGCCCGATTCTCCGCCAAACTCGCAGCCGAACCCGCCGGACGAGTCCGGGACTGCGCTACATTCGAAGGCATAATGGCTCAAACCAATCTTTACTCTCGCGTGCTGGGCACAGGCAGCTATCTGCCGGCCGAGCGCGTCACGAATCAGGAATTGGCAGACCGTCTCGCGAAGCAGGGTGTCGAGACGAGCGACGAATGGATCGTCGCACGTACCGGCATCCACGCGCGCCACTTTGCGGCTCCCGGTCAAACCACGAGCGACCTCGCCCTCGTCGCCTCGCAGAAGGCGATCGAGGCGGCGGGCATCGATCCTCAGTCGATCGATCTGATCATCGTCGCGACTTCCACGCCGGACTTCGTTTTCCCGAGCACCGCGTGCCTGCTGCAGAACAAGCTCGGCATCAAGAACAACGGCGCGGCGTTCGACGTGCAGGCCGTGTGCTCCGGTTTCGCGTACGGCGTCGCCACGGCGGACAGTTTCATTCGCAGCGGCATGAACCGGACGGCGCTCGTCGTCGGCGCGGAAACGTTCTCGCGCATCCTCGACTTCAACGACCGCACCACCTGCGTGCTGTTCGGCGACGGCGCGGGCGCGGTCATCCTGCAGGCGTCCGAGGAGCCGGGCGTGCTCTCGAGCGCGCTGCATGCGGACGGCAGCCATTCGGGCATCCTCTGCACGCCGGGCAACGTGAACGGCGGCGTGGTCGAAGGCAGCGCGTTCCTGTACATGGACGGCCAGGCCGTGTTCAAGCTCGCGGTCAACGTGCTGGAAAAGGTCGCGCTCGAAGCACTCGACAAGGCGAACCTCACGCCGGAAGACATCGACTGGCTGATTCCCCATCAGGCCAATATCCGCATCATGCAGAGCACGTGCCGCAAGCTGCATCTGCCGCCCGAGCGCATGGTCGTGACGGTCGGCGAGCACGGCAACACGTCGGCGGCGTCGATTCCGCTCGCGCTCGACGTCGCGGTCCGCGACGGGCGCATCAAGCGCGGCGACCACGTGCTGATCGAAGGTGTCGGCGGCGGCTTCACATGGGGCGCGTCGGTCATCCGCTACTAATCGCCAATCGATCCCCTCTATCCATTCGTAACTGATCCCGTCGTCACGATATTCGCCGCGCGCCGCATGAGCGCGCGGTGCGCGCGCAGTCTCCGACGACGTCGCGGATCATTCCAATCATCGAGGACGATATGAAATTTGCGTTCGTTTTCCCCGGTCAGGGCTCGCAGTCGATCGGCATGCTCAACGCATTCGCCGATCACGCCATCGTGCGCGAGACCGTTCAGCAGGCTTCCGACGCGCTCGGCCAGGACCTCGGCAAGCTGATCGCCGAAGGTCCGGCCGAAGACCTGAACCTGACGACGAACACGCAGCCCGTCATGCTGACGGCGGCGTACGCGATCTACCGCGTGTGGGAAAAGGAAACCGGCCTTGCACCTGCCATCGTCGCGGGTCACAGCTTGGGCGAATACACCGCGCTCGTCGCGGCGGGCGCGCTCGCCTTTGCGGACGCCGTGCCGCTCGTGCGCTTCCGCGCACAGGCGATGCAAAGCGCCGTGCCGGTGGGCGAGGGCGGCATGGCCGCGATCCTCGGCCTCGACGACGACACCGTGCGCGCGGTTTGCGCCGAAGCGTCGTCGGCGGGCGTCGTCGAAGCGGTCAACTTCAACGCGCCCGCGCAAGTGGTGATCGCCGGCGCCAAGGCGGCCGTCGAGAAGGCATGCGAAGTGGCGAAGGCGAAGGGCGCGAAGCGCGCGCTGCCGCTGCCCGTTTCCGCGCCGTTCCATTCGTCGCTGCTCAAGCCCGCGTCGAATCAGCTGCGCGACTATCTCGGCAAGGTCGAGATCAAGGCGCCGCAGATTCCGCTGATCAATAACATCGATGTCGCGATCGTCTCCGATCCGGCCGCGATCAAGGATGCGCTGGTGCGTCAGGCCGCGGGCCCGGTGCGCTGGGTCGAGTGCGTGCAGGCGATGGCGAAGGACGGCGTCACGCACGTCATCGAGTGTGGCCCGGGCAAGGTGCTCGCGGGCCTGACGAAGCGTATCGACGGCAATCTCGTCGGCGGCGCGATCTTCGATCCGGCGTCGCTCGAGGAAACGCGCAAAGTGATCGCAGGCTGAGGACAAGCAAAATGAATCTGGACAACCAAGTAGCAATCGTCACGGGCGCGTCGCGCGGCATTGGTCGGGCGATCGCGCTCGAACTCGCGAAGCAGGGCGCAACCGTCATCGGTACGGCGACGAGCGAAAGCGGCGCGGCCGGCATCACGGAAGCGCTTCAGCAAGCGGGCGCGAAGGGCCGTGGCGCGGTACTGAACGTGAACGACGCGGCGGCGGCCGACGCGTTCATCGAATCGACCGTGAAGGAATTCGGCGGCCTGAACATTCTCGTGAACAACGCGGGCATCACGAAGGACCAGCTCGCGATGCGCATGAAGGACGACGAGTTCGACGCCGTCATCGACACGAATCTGCGCGCGGTATTCCGCCTGTCGCGCGCCGTCCTGCGCCCGATGATGAAGGCGCGCGGCGGGCGCATCATCAACATCACGTCGGTGGTCGGCAGCTCGGGCAATCCCGGCCAGGCGAACTACGCGGCGGCGAAAGCGGGCGTCGCGGGCATGACGCGCGCGCTCGCGCGCGAGATCGGCAGCCGCGGCATCACAGTGAACTGCATCGCGCCGGGCTTCATCGACACGGACATGACCAAGGTGCTGCCCGAAGAGCAGCGCACCGCGCTCACCGCGCAGATACCACTTGGCCGACTGGGCAGCCCCGACGATATCGCGCATGCTGTGGCCTTCCTTGCATCGCCGTTCGCCGGCTATATCACCGGCACGACGCTGCACGTGAACGGCGGCATGTACATGTAATAGGCATTTCGCCGATTTTCGCTTAATATCCGCGCCGGACGGGCGCGCAAAATGCTCAACACGGCATCGTGCGCACCGATTCCGCGCGGCGGCAAGGAATCATCGCGAAGCCCCGGCAGCGCTCTTGATGAAGCGCACCGGACGGTGGAGCATGGAACTGACGCGCCGTATTTTGCGGGTCCAAACCTGATAAAATGCGCGCACTCGTATATTTGAACTTTTTTCCCCTCGGAGGGCTGCATGGACAACATCGAACAGCGCGTGAAGAAGATCGTCGCCGAACAACTGGGCGTGGCGGAAGCCGAAATCAAGAACGAAGCGTCGTTCGTGAACGATCTGGGCGCTGACTCGCTCGATACCGTAGAACTCGTGATGGCGCTCGAAGACGAATTCGGCATGGAAATTCCCGATGAAGAGGCCGAAAAGATCACCACGGTTCAGCAAGCGATCGATTACGCTCGCGCGAACGTCAAGGCCTGAGGCCGGACGCGTCAGCGACTCATCGCTCCCAAAATTGAAGGGGCGTCGCTTGAAGGGGCGTCGCTGTACAGACCGCGCTGTTGACCGATATCACAGCCACAGGGCACACAGGGCGGTTTCCTGTGGCCGCTGTGGCTTTTGTTTTTCGTCATTCTATGGATAAGGGGTTACCGTGAGCCGTCGTCGAGTTGTTGTTACAGGCCTGGGGCTCGTTTCGCCTGTCGGCAATACTGTTGCCGACGGCTGGGCCAATCTGGTCGCGGGCAAGTCGGGCATCGCCAATATCACCAAGTTCGACGCCGCGAACTTCTCCACGCGTTTCGCGGGCGAGGTGAAGGGCTTCGACATCGAGGCGTATATGCCCGCCAAGGAAGCGCGTCATATGGATACCTTCATCCATTACGGCTTTGCCGCGGGCGTCCAGGCGATGCAGGACAGCGGCCTCGAAATCACCGAGGAGAACGCGGAGCGCGTGGGCGTCGTGGTCGGCTCGGGCATCGGCGGCCTGCCGATGATCGAAATCACCCAGACCGAACTGCTGAACCGCGGTCCGCGCCGCATTTCTCCGTTCTTCGTGCCGGCGTCGATCATCAACATGATCTCCGGCCATCTGTCGATCCGCTTCGGTCTCAAGGGGCCGAATCTGTCGATGGTCACGGCTTGCACAACCGGCCTGCATTGCATCGGCGAGGGGTCGCGCCTGATCGAATACGGCGATGCGGACGTGATGGTCGCCGGCGGCGCGGAAGCGACGGTTTCTCCGCTCGGCATCGGCGGCTTCGCGGCGGCGCGCGCGCTGTCGCAGCGTAACGACGATCCCGCGACGGCGAGCCGTCCGTGGGACACCGATCGCGACGGCTTCGTGCTCGGCGAAGGCGCGGGCGTGATGGTGCTCGAGGAATATGAGCACGCGAAGAAGCGCGGCGCGAAGATCTACGCGGAAGTGCTCGGCTACGGCATGAGCGGCGACGCCTTCCACATGACCGCACCGCCCGAGGACGGCGACGGCGGCCGCCGTGCGATGGTCAACGCCATGAAGAACGCGCAGGTCAATGCCGACCAGGTGAATTACGTGAACGCGCACGGCACGTCCACGCCGCTCGGCGACATCGCGGAGACGATCGGCATCAAGCGCGCGCTCGGCGACCAGGCGAAGAACGTCGTCGTGAACTCCACCAAGTCGATGACCGGCCACCTGCTGGGCGGCGCGGGCGGCCTGGAGTCGGTGTTCACGGTGCTGGCCATTCACAACCAGATCTCGCCGCCGACCATCAACATCTTCAACCAGGACCCGCAGTGCGACCTGGATTACTGCGCGAACACGGCGCGGGAAATGAAGATCGACGTGGCGGTGAAGAATTCGTTCGGCTTCGGCGGCACGAACGGCTCGCTCGTCTTCAAGCGCCACTGAGCACGGCGCGCTCGTCAGCACGGAATCGACATGGCGGGCGCGCGCGTGGATCGGCCGCATCGGGAAACCGGCTCGACGCCGGGCGTCGCGATGCGGCCGTCGCGTTTCTTGCGGGGCGCGATGCTCGGGTTTGCGAGCGTGGCGGGCGCGTCGGTGTTCCAGTGCGCCTTCGCTCACACGGAGCAGGTCGGGCACGCGGCAGTGGCATGCGCGGTGACGGTGGCGGCGCTCGGGCTTGCGTCGCACCGGTGGCTGCGGGCCCGGCCAGCGGCCATCAGCCTGCATCCGGACGGTCTCACGCTCTGGAGCCGCGGCGGCGACGTGCGGCGCACGCGTATCGCGGGATGCGCGCACTGGAGCGGCCGGCTGCTCGCGCTGACGCTCGTCTGCGCGCGCGGACGGCGCGAAACGCTGCTCGTCCCGGCCGATTCCGTCGATGCCGACACCTTCCGCCAGCTCGCCGTTCAGGCCCGTCGCTCGGCCGCTTCCCACCTGTAACGACTGTAACGGCTCATGAGCGCTCCAGTTGCCTTACAGGCGGTAACGCTACAATAGCCCTCCGCGCAACACCCCCAAGTTAAACGGATTTCCCAGGTGAGCGAAAAAGAAATCGACCAATTGCTGGTCGAGCGTGTCCAGAAGGGTGACAAGGCCGCGTTCGAACTGCTGGTCGCCAAATACCACCGCAAGATCATTCGACTGATCTCGCGCCTCGTGCGCGACCCTGCCGAGGTCGAGGACGTCGCCCAGGACGCCTTCATCAAAGCTTACCGTGCGCTGCCGCAATTCCGGGGCGAATCGGCGTTCTATACCTGGCTCTACCGGATTGCCGTCAACACCGCAAAGAACTACCTTGCGACGCAGGGCCGCCGCGCTCCCACTTCTACCGAGGCGGATGCGGAAGAAGCGGAAACTTTCTCCGACGCGGACCAACTAAGGGATATCAACACGCCCGAGTCGATGTTGATGAGCAAGCAGATCGCTCAGACGGTCAATGCTGCGATGGCGCTGCTGCCCGAGGAGCTGCGCACCGCCATCACGCTCCGGGAAATTGAAGGACTGAGCTACGAGGAAATCGCCGAAATGATGGATTGCCCCATCGGCACCGTCAGATCGAGAATTTTCCGTGCTCGCGAAGCCATTGCGGCAAAATTGCGTCCGTTGTTGGACACTCCCGAAGGCAAGCGCTGGTAGGCGGCGTTCATCCACGGGACAAGGGCGCGATATCTGGGTTAGGTGGTGTCACTACGGGGTGTGGTCAAAGAGATGGGGAGCATCATGGGGTCGGTCTCGATGCAGAATCAGACACAAGCGGGTCCGCGCGGCGAGCGCATGTCGGCGTTCGTCGATGGTGAGTCGCTCGACGAGATTGGCAGCATCAGCCAGTTTCTCGCGGAACTGAGCGGCCACGAACGCGCGGCGTGGTCCGACTATCACTTGATCGGAGACGCCCTGCGCTCTGACGATCTCGCGGTCAGCCCGGCGCGCAGCAGCGCGTTCATGGCCGTATTCTCCGAGCGTTTCGAGGCCGAAGCGCACGTGCTCGCGCCGGCGGCGCTTCCCGCAACGGCAACGAAGGCGCGTGGCGGGATACTGCGCCGTCGGGTCATGCCGGCTTTCGCGGTGGCCGCGGCGGCCGCGACGCTGACCTGGATCGTGGTGCCGCAGCTGCAAGGCGTGGACAACCACACCGGCGCTCAGGTGGCGAGCGTCGCGCCGGCCGATTCGATGCAGCGCGTGGCGATGGCGTCGGTGCCGGCGGTGACCACGCGGGCGCCGATCGTGGAGGCGAACATCATCCGCGACGCCGATCTCGACCAGTACCTCGAGGCGCATCAGCAGTTCTCCCAACAGCCTGCGATGCCCGGTTCCATGCCTTTGATCCGGGCGGCGGTTACATCGCAAGGTCAATAATTTGATACCGAGTGTGCGGTTGAATAAAACGAATCATTGGGGGCGGCTGCCGGCGTTGATACTCTGCGCAGCCGCGTTGTTGACGGCGGCGTCGGGCAGTTTTGCCCAGGGAGACGATCCCGCCGCTGCGCGCAAATCAGCCGCCAGCCTGCTCAACCGCATCCACGAGGCGGCCCAGCAGCAGAATTACGAAGGCACCTTCGTCTATCAGCGCGGTGCGACGGTTCAGTCCTCGCGCATCACGCATGTCGCCACGCGAGGCGACGGCGAATACGAATCCCTGGAAAGTCTCGACGGCGCGCCGCGCAAGATGCTGCGCCACGACGACGACATGTTCACGTTCGTCCCCGAGCGGCATCTGCTGGTCGTCGAGCATCGGCAGAACCGCGACTCGTTCCCCGCGCTCCTCGCGACGAGCGGCGATCAGGTGCTTTCCGTCTACGAGCCCAAGCTTCTGGGCAGCGATCGCGTCGCGGGCCTGGATAGCCAGGTACTGGAGCTGGACCCCAAAGATTCCTATCGATTCGCCTACAAGCTGTGGGCCGACGCCAAGACCGGCCTGTTGCTGCGCGCGCAGACGCTCGACCCCGACGGCCAGGTGCTCGAACAGCTTTCGTTCTCGCAGGTGCGCATCGGCGGGCCGATCGACAAGGCGCCGATCGCGAGCGGCATCCGCAGCACGTCGGGCTGGACCATCGTGCGCCCGCCCGTGCAGCCGGTGGACATGGAAGCGCAGGGCTGGCAGCTGACGCCGAACATCGCGGGCTTCCGCAAGATTCGCGAGCTGCGCCGTCCGATGGCGTCGAGCCAGCAAGGTCAGCCGCCGATTCCGGTCGATCAGGCGGTGTTTTCGGATGGTCTGGCGACGATTTCGGTGTTCGTCGAGCCGGTGGAAAAGAATACGCGCAAGGAAGGCGCGGGCAACAGCGGCGCCACGCACGTACTGGTGAAGCGGCGCGGGGATTTCTGGATTACCTTGCTGGGCGAAGTGCCGCAAGCCACATTGCAGCAATTTGCTTCTACCATAGAATACAAGCCTTCCAAGTAATTCCGTTCCCGGCCTCAAACATATGAGCAACTTCTCGCTGCGCAAGTTCATCGCGGCCGCGGCGCTCGCCGTGTGCCTGCCGTTCGTCTCGCAAACTGCGGCGGCGGTGCCTACGGTGAACCTGCCGGACTTCACGACGCTCGTCGACAAGGTGGGGCCCTCGGTCGTGAACATTCGCACGACCTCGCGAGTCGGTTCCAGCAGCGATCTGCGCGGCTTGCCGCCCGGCCTCGACGACGGCGACATGTCCGAATTCTTCCGCCGCTTCTTCGGCATTCCGATGCCCGGCCAGCCTCCGCGCGGTGGCGGAGGCGGCGGAGGTGGCGGCAACAACGGCGGCGGCGATCAAGGCAAGGGCGGCAGCCGCAACGCGCCGGACGACAACCAGGACAATTCGGAGCAGAGCAGCGGCGTCGGCTCGGGCTTCATCCTGTCGACCGACGGCTACGTGATGACCAACGCCCACGTCGTCGATGACGCGGACACCATCTACGTCACGCTCACCGACAAGCGCGAATTCAAGGCGCGGCTCGTCGGCGTCGACGAGCGCACGGACGTCGCGGTGGTGAAGATCAGCGCGACGAATCTTCCGGCGATTACCATCGGCGATTCGAACAAGGTGCGCGTGGGCGAATGGGTGCTCGCGATCGGCTCGCCGTTCGGCCTCGACAACACCGTGACCGCGGGCATCGTCAGCGCGAAGGGACGCGATACGGGCGATTACCTGCCGTTCATCCAGACCGATGTCGCGGTGAACCCGGGCAATTCGGGCGGCCCGCTCATCAACATGGCGGGCGAGGTCATCGGCATCAACTCGCAGATCTACAGCCGCACGGGCGGATTCATGGGCATTTCGTTCGCGATTCCGATCGACGAAGCGATGCGCGTGGCCGATCAGCTGAAGACTTCGGGCAAGGTGGTGCGCGGGCGCATCGCGGTGGCGATCGGCGAGGTGACGAAGGACGTCGCGGATTCGCTCGGGCTTCCGAAGGCGCAAGGCGCGCTCGTCTCGAGCGTCGAGTCGGGCGGTCCGGCGGACAAGGCGGGCGTGCAGCCGGGCGACATCATCCTGAAGTTCAACGGCCAGAACGTCGAGACGGCGACCGACCTGCCGCGCATGGTCGGCGATACGAAGCCCGGCACGAAGGTCGCGATCACGATCTGGCGCAAGGGTCAGACGCGCGATCTGCCGATCACCGTCGCCGAGATGCAGCCGGACAAGGTCGCGAAGACGGAGCAGCGCAAGGCGCCGCAGCCGAAGGAGCGCGCGAGCAATTCGCTCGGCGTCGCGGTGAGCGACATCCCGGCTGATCAGAAGAAGGCGCTGAAGCTGAACGGCGGCGTGCAGGTGGACGCGGTCGAAGGCCCGGCGGCGCGCGCGGGCTTCCAGAAGGGCGACATCATCCTGCGCGTCGGGGACACCGACATCACGAGCGCGAAGCAGTTCGAAGCGGTCGCGCAGAATCTCGACGCCAGCAAGATGATCGCGATTCTCGTGCGCCGCGGCGACAACACCCAATTCGTGCCGCTGCGCCCGCGCGTGCCGGCACAGAAATAAGGCCGCGATGACGCCGGCAGAGGGCGCGCCGTTCATCCTGTACGGGCGCGCCTGGTGTCATCTGTGCGAGGACATGCGGGCCGAGCTGGAACCGATCGCCGCCCGGCACGGCGTGGCGATCGAGTGGATCGACATCGACGAAGATCCGCTGCTGGAAGCGCGCTACGACGAGCGCGTGCCGGTGCTCGTGCTCGATGGCGTCGAGTTGTGCCAGTACCGGCTCGACGCGGCCGCTGTCCACGCCGCGCTGCAGTCGCGCCGGCCGATCGCCGCGCCGTGATTCCCGCGCAGCGCATCGCCCCAAAAGGCAAAACCGCCGGGGCGAACCCGTTTTCGGCTAAAATGCAGAAGTTTTCCCCCAAATTTTCAAGGCGTGCTCCGCGTTGGTGAGGGCGCGCCTTTTTCGCTTGATCGGCACTGAATGAATCATATTCGTAACTTTTCGATCATTGCGCACATCGACCACGGCAAGTCCACGCTTGCCGACCGCATCATCCAGTTGTGCGGCGGCCTGTCCGATCGTGAGATGGAAGCGCAGGTGCTCGATTCGATGGACCTGGAGCGCGAGCGCGGCATCACGATCAAGGCGCAGACCGCGGCGCTCACCTACAAGGCGCGCGACGGCAAGGTCTACAACCTGAACCTGATCGATACGCCCGGGCACGTCGACTTCTCCTATGAAGTCAGCCGCTCGCTCTCCGCATGCGAGGGCGCGCTGCTCGTCGTCGACGCGAGCCAGGGCGTCGAGGCGCAGACCGTCGCGAACTGCTACACGGCCATCGAGCTGGGCGTCGAAGTCGTGCCGGTGCTGAACAAGATCGACTTGCCGGCGGCGAATCCCGAGAACGCGATCGCCGAAATCGAGGACGTGATCGGCATCGACGCGACCGACGCCGTGCATTGCAGCGCGAAGACCGGTCTTGGCGTCGAGGACGTGCTCGAATCGCTGATCGCGAAAGTGCCGCCGCCCAAGGGCGATACCGAAGCGCCGCTACAGGCGCTCATCATCGATTCGTGGTTCGACAATTACGTCGGCGTCGTGATGCTGGTGCGCATCGTCAACGGCACGCTGCGTCCGAAGGACAAGATCAAGATGATGGCGACCGGCGCGCAATATCCGGTCGAGCATCTCGGCGTGTTCGCGCCCAAGTCGACGAATCTCTCGCAACTGTCCGCGGGGCAGGTGGGCTTCGTGATCGCGGGCATCAAGGAACTGACGGCGGCGAAGGTGGGCGACACCGTCACCATCGCGAACCGTCCCGCGGCCGAACCGCTGCCGGGCTTCAAGGAAGTCAAGCCGCAGGTGTTCGCGGGTCTGTATCCGGTTGAAGCGAACCAGTACGACGCGTTGCGCGAATCGCTCGAAAAGCTGAAGCTCAACGACGCTTCGCTGCAATACGAGCCGGAAGTCTCGCAGGCGCTGGGCTTCGGTTTCCGTTGCGGCTTCCTCGGCCTTCTGCACATGGAAATCGTGCAGGAACGGCTCGAGCGCGAATTCGACATGGACCTCATCACCACCGCGCCGACGGTGATCTACGAAGTCGAGCAGCGCGACGGCACGACCATCTCGGTGGAGAACCCGGCGAAGATGCCGGAGCCGTCGAAGATCGAGGAAGTGCGCGAGCCGATCGTCACCGTGAACCTGTACATGCCGCAGGAATATGTCGGCTCGGTCATCACGCTGTGCACGAACAAGCGCGGCCAGCAGATCAACATGCAGTATCACGGCCGCCAGGTGCAGCTGACCTACGAAATCCCGATGGCGGAGATCGTGCTCGACTTCTTCGATCGCCTGAAGTCCACCTCGCGCGGCTATGCGTCGATGGACTACGAGTTCAAGGAGTATCGCGCGGCCGACGTGGTGAAAGTAGACATGCTCATCAACGGCGACAAGGTCGATGCGCTGTCCGTCATCGTGCACCGTTCGCAGAGCCAGCACCGCGGCCGCGAAGTGGCGTCGAAGATGCGCGAGCTGATTCCGCGCCAGATGTACGACGTGGCGATTCAGGCGACCATCGGCTCGAACATCATCGCGCGCGAGAACATCAAGGCGCTGCGCAAGAACGTGCTTGCGAAGTGCTACGGCGGCGACATCACGCGCAAGAAGAAGCTGCTCGAAAAGCAGAAGGCCGGCAAGAAACGCATGAAGCAGGTCGGCTCGGTCGAGATCCCGCAAGAGGCTTTCCTGGCGATCCTGCGTGTGGACGAATGACGTGCTCGTCGTTCCACACGTCGACGTCGCCGCAAGGCAAACAACGATAACAACCGGAAGCGATTGATGAATTTCGCACTGATTCTTTTGATTCTCGTCGTTCTGACGGGTATTGCGTGGGTGCTCGACAAGCTGGTGTTTCTGCCGCAACGGCGCCGCACCGCGGAAGCCGCGGTGGCCGAGTTCGACCGACAGCAGGAGCGCGTGGGTGAGCGTTTCGCCGACGAAAACGCCGCACAGACGCGCGCCCGCCTGCGCGACGACAAACTGCGCCAGCCCTGGTGGCTCGAATACACGGCGAGCTTTTTTCCGGTGATTCTCGCGGTGTTCGTGGTGCGCTCGTTCATCATCGAGCCGTTCAAGATTCCGTCCGGCTCGATGGTCCCGACGCTGCTCGTCGGCGACTTCATCCTCGTGAACAAGTACGACTACGGCCTGCGTCTGCCGATCACCAACACCAAGCTCACGGAAGGCCGTCCGTTGCAGCGCGGTGACGTGGTCGTGTTCCGCTATCCGAAGGACGAATCGGTCGACTACATCAAGCGCGTGATCGGCCTGCCGGGCGACACCGTCGCATACGAGGACAAGAAGCTCACGATCAACGGCAAGCCCGTGCCCGAAACGCCGCTGCCCGATTATTTCGACGACGAGCGCATCGGTTACGCGAAGCAGTTCACCGAAGACCTCGACGGCCGCAAGAACAACATCCTCAACAATCCGCAGGTGCCGCCGTTCGTCGTCGGCGCGGACGATTTCCCGTTCCGCGACAACTGCAACTACAACGCGCAGGGCGTCATCTGCAAGGTGCCGCCGGGCAACTACTTCATGATGGGCGACAACCGCGACAACAGCGCCGACAGCCGCTATTGGGGCTTCGTGCCGGACAAGAACATCGTCGGTCGCGCGTTCTTCATCTGGATGAACTTCAGCAATCTGAAGCGCATCGGCTCGTTCGAGTGACGAACCGAAAACGCCGGCCTGTCTCACGACGACAGCCGACGTTCGTGATCATTAAAACAAGCTTCGAAACGGCGTGAAGAAGCGCGGCTAACACCGTCTCGCCACGCGCTTTCCGGCGACGGCGGGCGGAATCGTCCGCCCGCGCGCCCGCGTTATACTCTCTCCATGCCCTCTTCTCCGTTGGAAAGCCGGCTGCGGTACGAATTTCGCAATGCGGAATTGCTGCGCCAGGCGATGACCCACCGCAGTCACAGCGCCACGCACAATGAACGGCTCGAATTTCTCGGCGATTCCGTTCTAAATTGCGTGGTGGCGGCGCTTTTGTTCCAACGATTTAGCAAACTCGACGAAGGCGACCTGTCGCGCGTGCGCGCGAATCTGGTCAAGCAGCAGTCGCTTTACGAGATCGCGCAGGCGCTCAACGTGTCCGAAGGCTTGCGCCTCGGGGAAGGCGAGTTGCGCAGCGGCGGCTTTCGCCGTCCGTCGATTCTCGCAGACACGCTCGAAGCCATTTTCGGGGCCATCTTCCTCGACGGCGGTTTCGACGCCGCGTTCACCGTCATCAAGCGGCTTTACACGCCGGTGCTGGATCACATCGATCCGCGCACCATCGGCAAGGACGCCAAGACGCTGCTTCAGGAATATCTGCAAGGCCACAAGATCGCGTTGCCGACCTACACGGTCGTCGCCACGCACGGCGCCGCGCACAATCAGCAATTCGAAGTCGAATGCACGGTGCCCAAGCTCGACGTGAAGGTGTCGGGTTCCGGCGCAAGCCGTCGTGCCGCCGAACAAGCCGCGGCGAAGAAGGCGCTCGACGAGGTCATGGCCGCCGCGCCTACGCTCGGCGTGAAGCCCAAGCGCAAGGGCGCGCGCGCCGCGAAGCACGCCGAGCTCGAAGTCGTGCCCGGCGTCACCGGCATTCAGGCGGCGCTGGATCTGCGCTCGCCCGAGAGGCGCGAGCGTCATCACGGATCGCAAGGGGCGCAGCACAACGCCGATGAGCGCCCGGCCGCCACGCCGCTCGCCGTGATTCGCGCGACGCACGTCGAGCCGTCGGCGGGCGCGTACGCGGCAGCCGAAAAGCCGGAGCGTCATGTGATTCACAAGCCCGAGAAAGCGGCGAAAACCGAATCGGCGCAGGCTTCGGAGCGTGCAAACGCCGCCGCCGCGGAAACGACGCCGCCTTCCGGCGCTCACGACGACGATCCCGCGCCCGGCTCGGAAGCACGCAGCGCCGCGAGCCCGGACGAGCCCGCGGGCCGCGCCGTGCGCGCCGCCGACGCCGGTCACTGACGCGCGCCGCCGCGCACCCCGCGCAATCGCGCCCCAACGAAATCTCGCCGCACACATCTATGAACGCTCCTACTTCTTCCGGTTTCCGCTGCGGCATGGTCGCGATCGTAGGCCGCCCGAACGTCGGCAAGTCCACGCTGATGAACGCGCTCGTCGGCCAGAAGGTGAGCATCACGTCGCGCAAGGCGCAGACGACACGCCACCGCATCACCGGCATCAACACGACCGACGACGCCCAGTACATCTTCGTCGATACCCCGGGCTTCCAGACGCGCCACAGCGGCGCGCTCAACCGCTCGCTGAACCGCGCGGTGACGTCGACGCTGACTTCCGTCGACGCGATTCTGTTCGTCATCGAAGCCGGCCGCTTCGGCCCCGACGACCAGAAAGTGCTCGACCTGATCCCGATCGGCACGCCGACGCTGCTGATCGCCAACAAGCTCGACCGCGTCGGCGACAAGGACTCGCTGTTCCCGTTCATGCAGCAGATGGCCGCGCTGCGTGATTTCCGCGAGATCGTGCCGCTGTCGGCCAAGAACCCGGACGACATCAAGCGCCTGCTGTCGGTCCTGAAGCCGTATCTGCCGGAAGGCGAGCCGATCTACGGCGAGGACGACCTGACCGACCGCAGCGAGCGCTTCCTCGCGGCGGAGATCCTGCGCGAAAAGGTGTTCCGCTGGACCGGCGACGAACTGCCGTACACGAGCACGGTGCTGATCGACAAGTTCGAGACCGAAGGGCGCCTGCGCCGCATCTTCGCGACGATCCTCGTCGACCGCGACGGCCACAAGGCGATGATCATCGGCCAGAAGGGCGCGAAGCTGAAGCAGATCAGCACGGAGGCGCGCCTCGACATGGAGAAGCTGTTCGACGGTCCCGTGTACCTCGAAGTTTTCGTCAAGGTGAAGAGCGGCTGGGCCGACAACGAAGCGGGACTGCGCGCATACGGCTACGAATGACGCTGGAATCGGACCCATGGACGACGGCACGAACGACGCGTGGATGATGCCTCCCGCCGACGATCGTCCTGACGACGACTTCGACGCGAGCGAACGTCCTGCGGCGCGCGTCGCGAGCAAGCGCGGGCGTGCGGCGGCGTCGTCCACCGCCGATGGCGCGGAGAAGCGGCCGCGCGCCGCGCCGCGCTCCGACTTCCGTATTTCCGAGCAGCCAGGCTTCGTGCTGCACAGCTATCCGTATCGCGAGACGAGTCTCATCATCGATGTGTTCTCGCGCGACTACGGCCGCGTCGCGCTGGTCGCGAAGGGCGCCAAGCGGCCGCATTCCGCGTTGCGCGGCGTGTTGCAGACGTTTCAGCCGCTGGGGCTGTCGTGGTCCGGCAAGGGCGAGGTCCGCACGCTGACGACCGCCGAATGGGTCGGCGGCATGCTTCCGCTTGCGGGCGACGCGCTGCTTTGCGGCTTCTACGTCAACGAGCTGCTCGTGAAGTTCTGCGCGCGCGAGGACGCGCATCCGGCGCTCTTCAACCACTACGTCCTCACGCTTTCGCGCCTCGCGCACGACGAGCCCGCCGTCCAGGTGCTGCGCTCGTTCGAGCGCGTGCTGCTGCGCGAGACCGGCTACGCGATGAACCTCATGCGCACCGTCACGCGCCAGCCGGTCGTGCCCGAAGGCCGTTATGTCTTCGACCCGGATCGCGGCGTGCGCGAAGCGTCCGACGAGCTTCCCCCGCAATGGCCGGTGATCGCGGGCCAGACGCTCATCGACATGGAGCGCGACGACTACGCCAGCCCGCAGACGGCCGCGCAGAGCAAGACGCTGATGCGCTTCCTGCTGAACCACTACCTGGGCGGCACGCCGCTCGCCACCCGTCAGATACTGATCGACCTGCAAAAACTATGAGCTTCTTTCTCTCATCGCCGGCAAATGTGATCGATCTCGGCGTGAACATCGATCACGTCGCCACGCTGCGCAATGCGCGCGGCACGTCCTATCCCGATCCGATCCGCGCGGCGCTCGCCGCCGAGGACGCGGGCGCCGACGCCATCACGCTGCATCTGCGCGAGGATCGCCGCCATATCGTCGATGCCGACGTGCGCACGCTGCGTCCGCTCCTCAAGACGCGCATGAATCTCGAATGCGCGGTGACGCGCGAGATGCTCGATATCGCGTGCGAGATCCAGCCGCAGGATGTCTGCCTCGTGCCGGAGAAGCGCGAGGAACTGACGACCGAAGGCGGGCTCGACGTCGCCGGACAGTTCGAAGCGGTGAAGGCCGCGTGCAGGCAGTTCGCCGATGCGGGCGTGCGCGTGTCGCTCTTCATCGATCCGGACGAGACGCAGATCCGCGCGGCGCAGGAAGCAGGCGCGCCCGCCATCGAACTGCATACGGGCCGCTACGCCGAAGCGCATGACGAAGCCGGGCAGCAGCGCGAGTTCGAGCGCGTCGCGGCGGGCGTCGATTTCGGCAACTCGCTCGGGCTGAAAGTCAACGCAGGCCACGGCCTCCACTACACGAACGTGCAGGCGATCGCCGCTTTGCCCGGCATCGTCGAATTGAACATCGGGCACGCGATCGTCGCGCATTCGATCTTCGCGGGCTGGGACAACGCGGTGCGCGAGATGAAGGCGATCATGGTCGCCTCCCGCCTCGCTGCAAACAACGCGCGCTGAACGTTCGCGTCATGGCGATCTACGGAATCGGCACGGATGTCGTGCAGGTGAGCCGCGTCGCGGCGGTGATGGAGCGCACCAAGGGGCGCTTCGCCGAAAAGGTGCTCGGGCCGGACGAGCTGCGCATCTATCACGCGCGGCGCGCGCGTTCGGAAGTGCGCGGCCTCGCGTTTCTCGCGACGCGCTTCTCCGCCAAGGAAGCGTTCTCGAAAGCGATCGGCCTCGGCATGCGCTGGCCGATGACCTGGCGCGCGCTGCAGACGCTCAACGAGCCGAGCGGCAAGCCGGTTATCGCGGCGTCCGGCGAGCTGGCCGAATGGCTCGCGCAACGCGGCATCACCGCGAAAGTCACAGTTAGCGACGAGCGCGATTACGCGGTGTCGTTCGTGATCGCGGAAGTGCCTGATCAACCTTGAGTTCAATCCAACCAAGACAACAAGCCAATTGAATCCGATGAAACGCACTCCTGGCCCCGTCATGCTCGACGTCGCCGGCACGACGCTGAACGACGCGGATATCGAGCGCATCGCGCATCCGATGACGGGTGGCATCATTCTTTTCGCGCGGCATTTTCAGGACCGCGCGCAACTCGTCGCGCTGACCGATGCGATCCGCGCGGTGCGCGACGACATCCTGATCGCCGTCGATCACGAAGGCGGCCGCGTGCAGCGCTTTCGCACCGACGGCTTCACGGTGCTGCCCGCGCCGGGCAAGCTCGGCGCGCTGTGGGATCGCGACGTGCTCGCCGCGACCAAGACGGCGACCGCGTTCGGCTACGTGCTCGCGGCCGAGCTGCGCGCGTGCGGCATCGACATGAGCTTCACGCCGGTGCTCGATCTCAACTACGGACAGTCGAAAGTGATCGGCGATCGGGCGCTGCACGGCGATCCGCGCGTCGTGACGATGCTCGCGAAAAGCCTGAATCATGGTCTCGCGCTCGCGGGCATGGCGAACTGCGGCAAGCACTTTCCGGGTCACGGCTTCGCGGAGGCCGATTCGCACGTCGCGCTGCCGACCGACGATCGCCCGCTCGACGAAATCCTCGCCGCCGACGTGCGTCCGTACGACTGGCTCGGCATGTCGCTCGCATCGGTGATTCCGGCGCACGTCATCTATACGCAGGTGGACGACAAGCCCGCGGGTTTCTCGCGCATCTGGCTGCAGGACATCCTGCGCGGCAAGCTCGGCTTCAACGGCGCGATCTTCAGCGACGATCTCTCGATGGAAGCGGCCCGCGCCGGCGGCACGCTCACCGAAGCGGCCACGGCCGCGCTCGCGGCGGGCTGCGACATGGTGCTGATCTGCAATCAGCCGGAAGAGGCGGGCAAGGTGCTGGAGCAGTTGCGCTACACGCCGCCGAAGGCGTCCTGGCAGCGCATCAGGCAGATGCGTCCGCGCGGCAAGGCGCTGCGCTGGAGCAAGCTGCAGGCTCATGCCGACTATCAGGCGGCGCGCGCGCTGATCAGGGAGATGCTCGGCTGATTCGCGATCTCCAAAGCAAGAAACGCCACGATGTCGTGGCGTTTCTTGCTTTGCGTGAAGCGGCGTATCAGGACGATTCGAGCTTCATCCGCTGCAGCTTGTTGTAAAGCGTCTTCGGGCTGATGCCGAGCAAGGTCGCCGCACGATGCCGCGTGCCGCCGACCGCTTCGAGCGTCGCGCGGATCAGCATGTCCTCGACGTCCGCGAGCGCGGTGCCGACCGTCACCTGCACGCTGCTGCCGTTCAGGCCGCGGCCGCCCAGCCCGCCCGGCTCGTCCACGCGAAGCGTCTCGATGGTCTCGCCCGAGGCGTGATACGCACGCCGCACGCGCTCGCGCATCTCGCGCACGTTGCCCGGCCACTCGGTCGCGAAGCACTCGCGGATGAACGCCGGACTGATGCGCTTGGGCGATCCGCTCGTGATCCCGGCGATGTGATTCTCGCGATTCAGTTCGTCGACGAGCGTTTCCGCGATCAATGCGATGTCGTCATCGCGCTCGCGCAGCGGCGGCAACATGATCGACGAAGCCGAGAGCCGCTGGAACAGGTCCTCGCGCATCGCGCCGCTCGCGACCGCTTCGCGCATCGGCGTGCGCGAGGCGGCGATCAGGCGGAAGTCCGTCATGATGCGGTTGCTGCCGCCGACGCGCATGAAGGTCTGCGAATCGAGCGCGCGCAGGAGCGCCTCCTGCTGCGCGGCCGGCAGCGAATCGATCTGGTCGAGGAAGAGCGTGCCGCCGCCCGCCTGTTCGAGCAGGCCCGGTTCGCGATTCTCCGCGCCCGCGAATGCGTTGCGCTCGTGGCCGAAGAGAACGCTTTCCATCGAGCGCTGGGAGCCGTTGCCGGCGTTGTGCTGGGCGGAGCAATCGAAGGTGACGAACGGCCCCTTGCGCCGGCGGCTCAGCTGATGGATCGTGCGCGCCGCGATCTTCTTGCCCGTGCCGGGCTCGCCGCAGATCAGCACGGCGGCTTCGGTCGGCGCGGTGTGCTCGATGAGATCGTAGACATGCTGCATCGCCGGGCTGCGGCCGATCATGTCGCCGAAGTGGCCGAGTTCGCGCAGCGTCGCGCGCAGCGCCTGGACCTCTTCGGTCAGCTCGTATGGACGCGGAATGCGTGCAAGCAGGCTGCGCAGGCGCGGAATGTTGACCGGTTTCAGCAGATAGTCCCAGATGCCGTGCCGCAAGCCCTCGATCGCGCTCTCGACCGTCGCGTTGCCGGTCATCACGATGACGGGCAACGCGCCATCGGGCGGTTGCGAGGGTAAGCTCGGTAGGAGGTCGAGCCCGCTGCCGTCCGGCAGATTCAGGTCGATCAGCACGACATCGGGAATGAAACGCGTCAGCGCGGAGCGGGCTTCGGCGAGCGTCGTCGCGGTGTCGACGGAGAAACCGTCTGCCGTCAGGATCGCGGACAGGCCGGAAAGGCTATTGGGATCGTCTTCGACAATTAGTGCGTGTGGCATGGCGGACCAACGTATCAAAGTGGACTGTAATGCGCCGTCGCCGCATGCGGAACCTGATTGGCGTGGCATGGAACTCGGGCGTGTCGTGAGTGGGAAACGGCCTCTCGATCCGGCGCCTGGCGCGCGACCCGCTGCGGTTTTTCGTCCTGCGTTACTCGTTCGTCATCTGTTGCCGGTAACGCCTCACTGCGGCCTGAGGTGCAGATCATTGCTGACGGATTGCACGCCCGGCACGCCGCGCGTCACGGCGAGCGCCTTCTGAATCTGTACCTCCGAATCCGCATATCCCGATAACTGCACGACGCCGCGATATGTCGCGACGCTCATCGGCAAGGATTTCAGCCCTGGGTCCGCGACGAGCGCGGCCTTCACGCGAGCGGCGAGCGCAGCGTCGTCACCCGCCACCTCACTGGCCGGGGGCGCCGATGTGGCCCCCGTCGACTTGCAGCCGGCGGTGAACGCGAATGCGGGCAACGCGAGCGCCGCGACGATCAATAACCGGCTTTCGATGTAAGGCGGCTTAGGCATATCGGTTCTGGAAATCCTTATTCGTTTAACCGAGCAGAAACCGTGCCACGCAGTTAATTTTTCCGATGTAAATGGTCCAAGCGCGGCATGCGCCGGTCTCTCGTCCGATCGGCATCTCGATTAAACAGGGTGCGACCGGTAAAGTTTGCCTGAATTTGTCAAAAAATTCATGCAAAAGAAAAAGCGCCCGCGAGGGGCGCTTTTCTCTGGAGTGCGCGGGGTGGGTCACCCCGTCCGCGCGGCCTCCGGTCAGCCGGCGTTAGGCTTACGCGCGGCTGCGGTATTCGTTCGTGCGGGTGTCGATTTCGATCTTGTCGCCGATGTTGCAGAAAAGCGGCACTTGCAGCTCGAAGCCCGTGTTCAGCTTGGCGCTCTTCAGCACCTTGCCCGACGACGTGTCGCCCTTGACGGCCGGTTCCGTGTAGACGATCTCGCGGACCAGCGTGGTCGGCAGTTCGACCGAGATGGCCTTCTCGTTGTAGAACACGACTTCGCAAGCCATGCCGTCTTCGAGGTAGTGGAGCGCGTCGCCCATCATTTCGGCCTCGACTTCGTACTGGTTGTAGTCGGCGTCCATGAAGACGTACATCGGGTCGGCGAAGTACGAGTAGGTCACTTCCTTGCGATCGAGCACGACGACGTCGAACTTGTCGTCCGCCTTGTACACGGTTTCCATGCCGGCGTTCGTCAGCAGGTTCTTGAACTTCATCTTGACGACCGCGGCGTTGCGGCCCGATTTGTTGTACTCGGCGCGCTGCACGACCATGGCATCGTTGCCGATCATGACGACGTTGCCGACGCGGAGTTCTTGTGCGGTCTTCATAAAACTGGGTCCTGTACGAATGGATTTGGCTTGAATGCCTGGAATTGAATCGATCGGACGGCGGGCGCTGCCTCGATTTCCAGTGCCGCCCGCCATGCGAGAGTTCTTGCTAACGAGGGGATCTGCCTTCTGGCGAATTTGCGGCGCGCCGGATTCCGCCGCGACCTACCTCCTCGGATAACCGCTTATTTTAGCTGAGTTTTTGCTTATTTGGCCAGTCGGTCGGCGCCGGCGAATCATCGACGGGCGATGCGCGCGGCGACGTGCGCGGCGAGGTTGCCCGCCAGATCGCCGATGCTGGCCAGTTCTTCGGCCCAGCGCGCCGCACGCGCTTGCAGCGCGGTCCGGTGGCGCCAGAAATCCGCCCAGTCCGGCACGCCCGCGCCGTTCCATGCATGCCAGAAGCGCGTGATTGCCTCGCGCGCGGACGGCGAGAGTTCGCGCGTGTAATGCGCGAGCGCGGCGTTGAGTTTAGGCACGTGGGCATCGTCGGCCTGGGGATAGATGTGCCAGACGAAGGGCTTCCTCGCCCATTGAGCGCGCACGAAGGAATCTTCGCCGCGCACGAAATTGATGTCGGCGGCCCATAGCAACTCGTCGAAACGCGGCTGCTCGACGAAGCCGAGCGCGTGGGCTTGCAAGGCGCCCACGCGCGCCGACATGCCGGCCGCGAACGTCGGCGAGCCGAAGAAGCGCGCGAGCGCGCCCGAGATGCGTCCTTCCGGAACGAGCAGCACGACCGGCGCGTCGCCGTCGCGCCATTGCCTGAGCAGGGCGTCGACGGCAGGGTTTTCGTAGGCGAAGAGCGACACGACCGTTTGCCCGTCGTCCGGCCGCTCGACGCCGACGCGCTCGCGCCACCACGACGCCGCGTCGAAGCGCTCGCGGCGCGCGTCGAGATCGCGCTCCTTCAGCACGCCGCCGGTGCCCGCGCCGAGCCCCGGAAAGAAGAAGCTCTTGTCGAGCGGATAGCGCGGGTGCGGCGACGGCCGCATGTGAAAATCGGCGACCCAGTCCTCGCCGCTCAGATACTCGAGATTGATCCACACGGGTTGGGGATCGCGGCGCGCCATCGCGGCGATGTACGCATGCGGCAGCTCGCAGGCGAACGCTTCGATCACGACGTCCGCGAGCTCCAGCGTATCGCCCGCGTGCGCGGGTTCGCGCCAGTGCTCGATCACGACGCCCATCGCCTCCTGCCGCGCAAGCGTCGCGTCGATCTCGGGACAGAGCGCGTGAAATACCTTCAGATCGTCGACGAGAAGGCGCACGCGCCAGCCGTGCTCGGCGCGCAGCTGCCGCGCGAGGCGCCAGCAGACGCCGATGTCGCCGAAGTTGTCGATGACCGCGCAGAAGATGTCGCAGGCGAGTTCCGGGGCGGCGGGATGCGTGGACATGGGGAGGTTGGCGCGCGGCGTAATGTTCTAAACTGGCGATTCTAAGATACCGTCCGCGGCTTTGGCGCCCGCGCGCGCATCCCCACGAACGCCTGGCGCCGCGCCTGCCGCGCACACCCGAGACACCTCGCGACCTTCGCTGCATGACTGATTCCGCCGCACACGAACCCGCTCAAGATCCAGATTCCGCGGATTTCGACCCGAAAAAGACGCTCGCGCAACTGCCGCATCTGCCCGGCGTGTACCGCTACTACGACGGCGACGGCAACGTGCTCTACGTCGGCAAGGCGCGCAATCTGAAGAAACGCGTATCGAGCTACTTCACGAAGACGCTGCATTCGCCGCGCATCGCGATGATGGTCACGCGCATCCGCAAGATCGAGACCACCGTCACGCGCTCGGAGGCCGAAGCGCTGCTGCTCGAAAACAATCTGATCAAGGCGCTCACCCCGCGCTACAACATTCTCTTTCGTGACGACAAGTCGTATCCGTATCTGAAGCTGACGGGTCACAAGTTCCCGCGCATGGCGTATTACCGCGGCGCGGTCGACAAGAAGAACCAGTACTTCGGCCCATTCCCGAGCGCATGGGCGGTGCGCGAAAGCATCCAGATCCTGCAGCGCGTGTTCCAACTGCGCACCTGCGAGGACTCGGTGTTCAACAACCGCACGCGGCCGTGTCTCCTGCATCAGATCGGCCGCTGCACGGCGCCATGCACGGGCCTCATCAGCGAGGAGGATTACGCGCGCGACGTGTCGAACGCGTCGCGCTTCCTGCTCGGCCGTCAGGGCGAAGTGATGAAGGATCTGGAGCAGAAGATGCACGCGTTCGCCGCCGAGCTGAAGTTCGAGCAGGCCGCGGCAGTGCGCAATCAGATGAGTTCGCTCTCGACTGTGCTGCATCAGCAGGCGATCGAAGTCGGCGGCGAGAGCGATGTGGATATCCTCGCGGTCGTCGCGCTCGGCGGCAAGGTGTGCGTGAACCTCGCGATGGTGCGCGGCGGACGGCATCTCGGCGACAAGGCTTATTTCCCGGCGCACGTAGAAAGCGCGATGGCGCTCGGGGATGAAGACGATCTGCCCGAAGTCGCCGATGTCGAAGACGCGCAGGCGGACGCCGCCGCCGTGCCGCCGGCGGAGGTCGAGGCAATCGTGCAGGCGGCGGAGCAGGACGCGCGTGCGGTCGGGTCTGCCGCGCAGACGAACATCGAGCCCGGGCAAGCCGAACCGGAGGCCGAGCCGGGATCCCGCGAGGGTGTGCTCGAATCCGAAGTGCTCGAGGCATTCATGGCGCAGCATTACATCGGCAATCGCGTGCCGCCGGTGCTCGTCGTGAGTCATGCGCCGTCGAGCCGCCAGCTCGTCGATCTGCTGATCGAGCAGGCCGGGCACAAGGTCACGCTGCTGCGCCAGCCGCAAGGCCAGAAGCGCGTGTGGCTCTCTATGGCCGAGCAGAACGCGAAGCTCGCGCTCGCGCGGCTGCTGTCGGAGCAGGGCTCGCAGCAGGCGCGCACGCGCTCGCTCGCGGAAACCCTCGGCATGGAGATGGACGACCTCGCGCAGCTGCGCATCGAATGCTTCGACATCAGCCATACGATGGGCGAGGCGACGCAGGCGTCGTGCGTCGTGTATCACCATCACAAGATGCAGTCGGGCGAATACCGGCGCTACAACATCACCGGCATCACGCCCGGCGACGACTACGCGGCGATGCGGCAGGTGCTCACGCGCCGCTACGAGAAGATGGTGGAGCAGGCCGCGGCGAACGCGAACGACGAAGCCACGACCCTGCAGCCCGACGATGCCGCCGACCCCAACGTCACGCCCGATGCCGCCGAACCCGTGGCCGCGGGCGGCACGCTGCCAAACATCGTGCTGATCGACGGCGGCAAGGGGCAGGTCGAGGTCGCGCGGCAAGTATTCTCCGAGCTCGGGCTCGATCACGGCATGCTGGTGGGCGTCGCGAAGGGGGAAGGGCGCAAGGTCGGGCTCGAAACGCTCGTCTTCGCCGACGGGCGGCCGGCGCTCGAGCTCGGCAAGGAAAGCGCGGCGCTGATGCTCGTCGCGCAGATTCGCGACGAGGCGCATCGCTTCGCCATCACCGGCATGCGCGCGAAGCGGGCGAAGGCGCGCCAGACGTCGCGGCTGGAGGAGCTGGAAGGCGTCGGCGCGAAACGGCGTCAGCGTCTGCTCTCGCGCTTCGGCGGCTTGCGCGGCGTGCAGGCGGCGAGCGTCGAGGATCTGGCGAGCGTCGAGGGTATATCGCTTGCGCTTGCGCAGCAGATTTATCGTCAGTTGCATTGAGATTGAGCCGGGAAAGCCCGCCACGCGGCGCGCCGCGTCGGGCCGCCGCCTTGTGAGCGCCGGGTCGACGCGGCACAATGGCGGCTCCCTTACATGTCCCTCACTCGTTGATCGCCCATGCCGTTCAATCTACCGATCTTCCTGACGTGGCTGCGAATCGTGCTGATTCCGCTCGTGGTGGGCGTGTTCTATCTGCCGGACATGATGCTGAGCCCGGAGCATCGCAACCTGCTCGGCATGATCATCTTCGTGCTTGCCGCGCTCACCGACTGGTTCGACGGCTTTCTCGCGCGCAAGCTCAATCAGACCTCCTCGTTCGGGGCGTTCCTCGATCCCGTCGCCGACAAGCTGATGGTCACCGCCGCGCTGCTCGTGCTCGTGCAGCTGGGGCGGCTGAATGCGGTGATCGCGCTCGTGATCGTCGGGCGCGAGATCACGATTTCGGCGCTGCGCGAGTGGATGGCGCAGATCGGCGCATCGAAGAGCGTCGCGGTGAATCAGCTCGGGAAGTTCAAGACCGTGTGCCAGATGGTCGCCATTCCGATGCTGTTGTTCTATGGCCCGCTGAAGATCTTCGGCACGCAATGGGTGATCGACACGCGCGTCTGGGGCTTGTGGCTCATCGATGTTGCGGCGTTCCTCACCGTCTGGTCGATGCTCTACTACATGAAGCTCGCGTGGCCGCAGATTCGCGAGCGCGGCGGCATGCTTTGAGCGGTCGAACGGCACGCGGGGCGAGGAACGGAGCACGAGCGGGCCCATCGCGAAAAATTGCGTTGAACCGGAAAAATCCTCTCACAAAACAGTTGACAGGTCTCTTTAGCTTCTACATAATCTCGTTTCTCTGATGCACGGCGCGGCGCAACAAGCGCAGCAGCAGAAGAACGCAGCAGCAAATGCGGGAGTAGCTCAGTTGGTAGAGCGCAACCTTGCCAAGGTTGAGGTCGCGAGTTCGAGACTCGTCTCCCGCTCCAGATTCGGAAGTTTTCGATGTCCCCAGCGCTGATTCAGCGAGCGCACATCGAAAGCAAGCAGTAGCAGCGTTGCAGGATATTGCGGGAGTAGCTCAGTTGGTAGAGCGCAACCTTGCCAAGGTTGAGGTCGCGAGTTCGAGACTCGTCTCCCGCTCCAGATTCGGAAGTTTTCGATGTCCCCAGCGCTGATTCAGCGAGCGCACATCGAAAGCAAGCAGTAGCAGCGTTGCAGGATATTGCGGGAGTAGCTCAGTTGGTAGAGCGCAACCTTGCCAAGGTTGAGGTCGCGAGTTCGAGACTCGTCTCCCGCTCCAGTCAAAGGGGAAGCCAAGCTTCCCTTTTTGTTTGGTGAGCCAGCCGGCGTGATGACCGGCAGCCGGAATCGCTTACGGCGCGGTAGCAAAGCGGTTATGCAGCGGCCTGCAAAGCCGTTTAGACCGGTTCGACTCCGGTCCGCGCCTCCACTCGAAAGCCCTGATTCGTCAGGGCTTTTTCTTTTTCTGGCGTCGGTATGCTACGGATTTTCGCGTGCCTTCGCCGCGCGGCATAATCTCCGTACCACCCTGCATCCGATTCCCATGACCGATCGACTCTCCCAACTCGAATGGCGCTGGAAGCCCTTCGACGAGCTCACGACCGCCGAGGTCTACGACATGCTCTCGGCGCGCAGCGCCGTCTTCGTGGTCGAGCAGAACTGCGTTTATGGCGACATCGACGGGCTCGATATCGACGCGTGGCATCTCTTCGCGTATGGCGAAGGCGAGAAGCGTCCCGCGCTCGCGGGCTACCTGCGCGTGCTGCTGCCGGGCTATCCGGACGAGAGCGAGAAGGATGTGCGCATCGGCCGCGTGCTGACGACCGCGAACTTCCGCGGCCTCAAGCTCGGCAACGCGATGCTCGAGCGCGCGCTCGGGCAGATCCTCACGCAATGGCCCGATCAGCCGATCAGCCTGCACGCGCAGGCGCATCTGCAGGGCTTCTACGGCGCGTTCGGTTTCGTGCCGTCGTCGGGCGTGCATGACGAGGACGGCATTCCTCACGTGTGGATGCGCCGTCCCGGCTTCGACTCATGACGCGCTCGCCTTCGCGCCCGTGACCGGCGCGCCCGCGCCGCGTCCACGCTCCTTCCTCAGGCGCGATCTCGCCGACAGCCGCAGCCAGTGACGCAGCGCGATGAGCGCGCCGATCACGCTCATCATCGATCCCGGAATCCACAGCAACAGGCCGCCGATCTGCTGATCGCGCATCGGCGTGATCCAGGTGAACGCGCGGCCGCAGATCGAGTAGATCGGGTAAAGCTCGTGCGGCGTGAAGAAGATGTACGCGCCGAGGATGATCTGCGGCGGAATCGCCGCGATCACGACGAGAATCCGCCTGCCGGGCGCGAGCCGCGCGGGCGGCGCAGGGCGTGAGTCGAGCACGAGCCACCAGAAGAGCAGGCCGTCGATCACCATGCTCCAGTTCATGACGCGATAGAGCCGGTAATCGAGCATCGCCTTGAAGTGGATCGGCGAGAGCAGCCAGAAATAGATCAGCCCGACGAACAGCACGACCGCGATCACCGGGTTGAAGACGATGTCGAAGATCGTGCGCGCGATCCTCGTCTGCGCGGCCGGGCGCAGCCAGCGCTGCCGCCACGCGAACGGCACGCCCGCCCGCAATGCCGGGCCCGGATACGACAGCGCGATCAGGAACGGCCCCAAATGATGCAGCACGAGATGCTGCAGCCGGTGCATGAAGAACTCGTGCTCGAAGAAGTAATCGAGCCGCGTATGCAGCGCGACATAGAGCGCGGACAGCCCGACCCAGAACGCGATGCGCCGCGACATCGACACGCGCGCATGCCGCGCGCCGCGCGCGAAGAGAATGGCGGCGACGAGCACGGCGATCACGACCGTCGGCGACGGCTCCCACGGATCGAGCCAGTAAAGCAGCGTGCTCATCGTCAGGCGTCCTTCGCGTGGATCACGCGCTTCAGATCGGTCGCGATGGCGTCGACGGAATCGTGATCGGTGGCGAGCAGGCGCGCGTGACCGTCGGCGTCGAAGATGTAGACGGCGGAGCTATGCGTCACTTCGTATGCGCCGTCCGGATCGCGCTTCTCCATCTGATACGCGACCCGATATCGCTGCGCGACCGATTCGATCGCGCGGTCCGTGCCCGTCAGGCCGACGGCGTGCCTGTCGTCGAAGACGCGCACGTAGGAGTGCAGCAGCGCGGGCGTGTCGCGCGCGGGATCGACGGAAATGAACACGATGCGCGCCTTGTCCGCGTCCGGTCCCACGCGCTGGAGCACCTGCATGAGCCGCGCCATCGTTTCCGGACAGACATCCGGGCAATGCGTGTAGCCGAAGTAGACGAGCGTGGTCCGGCCCTCGAAGGATCGTCCGCTGACGCGCGCGCCGCTGTCGTCGACGAGCGAGAAGTCCAGATCGGGCAGATGGCCGGACACGTCGGTCAGGTGCCAGGGCTCGGCGGGCTTCGAGCACGCGGCAAGCGCGCAGAGCGAAACGAGCGGGAGCAGGGCGGCGCATCGGGACCGTCGGGGATTGAACCGCGAGACTACGGAGAGGAGGAACGAAGCGTGCATCAGAAAGTTCGATTGCCGCGGCGCGCGCGGCCTGGTCGTCGACAGCGAGTCGTCTCGAAAGCATCTCAAAATACACGCCTTTGGCGATTCAGTAGGCGCATCATCACGCTATTGCGGCGGGTTCGAGACGATTTGCCGCACCGGCGCACCTGATCGTGAGCGCGCCGAAAGGCGATTCGATAGCCGCGTAAGCCGCGCGCCTTTCGGGTTCGAAAGGCCTCGCGCGGTAAGATGCGCAATCTTCGTGCGCGACAGCAGCGCTCGTGCGGCGCCGCACACGCGACATCAAGGGCAAACCACAGGCCAACGATCGATGCAAATTCTTCCCGATTCCCTGTCTCTTGCCGAGACCGCCTTTTTCTTCGATTTCGACGGCACGCTCGTCGAGCTTGCCTCCACCCCGGACGGCATTTTCGTGCCGCGCTCGGTACCCGATATCCTCGCGGCCCTCAGGCGCGCGACCAACGGCGCGGTTGCCGTCGTATCGGGCCGCGGCATCGACAATATCGACTCGTTCCTGCAGATGCCCGATCTCCCCGTCGCGGGCATGCATGGCGCGGAACGCCGCGACGCCAACGGCGACGTGCAGCGCATCGGCTTCAACGACGAGCGGCTGCTGCGCATGGAGCACGCGCTGGAGAAGGTCGTCAGCGCGAATGCGGGCATGCTGCTGGAGATCAAGGGCGCGGCGCTCGCGCTGCACTACCGCAACGCGCCCGAGCGCGAGCCGGCCGCGCGCGCGGCCACCGGGCGGCTCGTGCAGGAATATGCCGATGCGTACGTGCTGCAGCCTGGCAAGATGGTCTACGAGATCAAGCCCAAGGACGTCGACAAGGGACGCGCGGTGCGCGCGTACATGGCCGAGCCGCCGTTCGTGGGCCGCAAGCCCGTGTTCATCGGCGACGATCTCACCGACGAGAAAGGCTTCGCCGTCGTCAACGAATTCGACGGACTCTCGGTGAAGGTCGGCCCGGGCGAGACGGTGGCGCGCGCGCGCATCGAATCGGTCGAACTGCTGCTCGACTGGCTGCAGGTGATCTCGGGCACGGCAGGGAAGCACGCGTGAGCCGGCTCATCATCGTTTCGAACCGCGTCGCGCCGATTTCCGAAGGCGGACCCGCGGCGGGCGGCCTCGCGGTCGGCGTGTACGACGCGCTCAAGGAAACCGGCGGCATGTGGTTCGGCTGGAGCGGGGACGTGCTCGCAGCGCCGCCCGACGGAATCAAGCTGGAAGAGCACGGGCCGGTGACCTTCGCGACCATCGGCCTCGTGCGGCGCGACTACGACCAGTACTACCGCGGCTTTTCGAACGCGACGCTCTGGCCCGCATTCCACTATCGCCCGGACCTGATCGAGTTCGATCGCCACGAATACGACGGCTATTGCCGCGTGAACCGGTGGCTGGCCGCGCAGCTCGCGCCGCTGCTCAGACCCGACGACATGATCTGGGTGCACGACTATCACCTGATCCCGTTCGCGCAGGCGCTGCGCGCGCAGGGCGTTCGCAATCGCATCGGTTTCTTTCTACACATACCGTTTCCCGCATCGCAGATTCTGTTGAGCGTGCCGCGCCATCGCGAGCTCATGGAAGCGCTGTGCGCATTCGATCTGCTCGGCTTTCAGACCGAGCCCGATCTGCGCGCCTTCTGCGAATACATCGAGACGGAGGCGGGCGGCACGCTCGGTCGCGATGGCGCGAAGCCGGTCGAGGTCCGCGCCTTCGGCCAGACGCTGCGCGCCGCCGCGTATCCGATCGGCATATATCCCGACGAAATCGCCGCGCTCGCGAAGGATGGCGAGGACGGGCGCGACGTGCAGATCGTCAAGGCGACGCTGCACGAACGCAAGCTCGTGATGAGCGTCGATCGTCTGGACTATTCGAAGGGTCTCGTCGAGCGTTTTCGAGCGTTCGAGCGGCTGATCGAGCATGATTCGCATCAGCGCAACAACGTGTCCTTCCTGCAGATCGCGCCGCCGACGCGCAGCGACGTCGACGCTTATCGCGACATCCGTCTGCAGCTCGAAGCCGAATCGGGCCGCATCAATGGACGCTACGCCGAGCTCGACTGGACGCCGATCCGCTATATCCATCGGCAATACGAGCGGCCCGTCCTCGCGGCGCTGTTCCGCGAGGCGCACGTGGGTCTCGTCACGCCGCTGCGCGACGGCATGAATCTCGTGGCGAAGGAATACGTGTCGGCGCAGGATCCCGACGATCCCGGCGTGCTCGTGCTGTCGCAGTTCGCGGGCGCGGCGCGCGAGCTGACGGCCGCGCTGATCGTCAATCCGCTCGATATCGACGGCATGGCCGATGCGCTCGCCACGGCGCTCGGGATGCCGCTGGCGGAGCGCAAGGCGCGCTACGAGGAGATGTACGCCCAATTGCGCGAGAACAACGTGTCGGTGTGGCGCGACAACTTCATGCGGGATCTGAAGGCGGCCTGACCGCCGCTGCGGGCGTGAAAAAGCCGCGTTCCTTTCGGACATGCGGCTTTTTCGTTGTTTCGACGCCTCAGGCCGGCTGCTTGTGCGGCGTCGCGACGATCGAAGGCAGCTTGCCGTGCTGCTTCGCGAGCAGTTCGCGATAGAGTCCCGGACGCTCGCGCAATTCCTGCGGCGAGCCGTCGTCGATGACCTTGCCCGCGCTCATCACGATGATGCGGTCGAAGTTCTGCAGCGTCGACAGGCGGTGCGCGATGGCGATCACGGTGCGGCCGACCATCAGCCGGTCGAGCGCCTGCTGGATGGCTTCTTCCGATGCGCTGTCGAGCGCGGACGTGGCTTCGTCGAGCAGGAGGATCGGCGCGTTCTTCAGGATCGCGCGCGCGATCGCGATGCGCTGGCGCTGGCCGCCGGAAAGCTTCACGCCGCGGTCGCCGACGATCGTGTCGAAACCTTCCGGCATCGCTTCGATGAAGTCCGTGCAGCGCGCCTCGCGCGCGGCGGCGAGCACTTCCTCGCGGCTCGCGTCCGGGCGGCCGTAGGCGATGTTTTCGAACACGGTGCGATGGAACAGCGAAATATCCTGCGGCACCAGCGCGATCGCGTGACGCAGGCTGTCCTGCGTGATCGAGTTGATGTCCTGGCCGTCGATCTTGATGCTGCCTTTCTGCGTTTCGTAGAAGCGCTGCAGGAGCGCGAGCACGGTGGACTTGCCCGCGCCCGACTTGCCGATCAGGCCCACGCGCTGGCCCGGCTCGATGTGCAGATGGAAGTTGTCGAGAATCGGGCGGCGGCGCGGATACGCGAACGTGACGCCGTCGAAATCGACGCGCCCGCCTTGCGGCACGAGTTCGGTCGCGTCCGATCGGTCGGGCATGCCGTGCGGCTCCAGAAGCGTCTGCACGGCTTCCGCGAGACGCGCGACGTGCTGCGTCACATCGACGAGCGCGACGGCGAGATCACGCGTGCCGTGCAGGATCGTGAAGCCGAGCGAGCTGACGAGCACGATGTCGCCCGAGGTCGCGCGACCCTGCGACCACAGCCACAACGCCCAGCCGAGCAAGCCGGCCGAAAGGATCGCCGTGACGACCGCGTGGAACAGGCGCAGCTTTTCGAGGTAGAGCAGGCTCTGCTGGCGCGCGACCATTTCCGCTTTCACGGTCGAGCCGAAGCGCTTCTGCTCGCGAAAGGTCATGCCGAACGCGCGCACGAGCGCCATGTTGCCGATCACGTCGACGAGTTCGCCGTCGACCGACGCCGCTTTCGACGCGAAATTGTGGTGCCGTGCCGAGCCGCGCTTGGCGAGCCGGTAGAGGATCAGCGCCAAGACCAGGGACGCGCACATCAGGCCGGCGGCCATCAGCGGATTGACGGAGACGATCATCACGATCGCGCCCAGCACCGCGATGCACGGCGGCAGGACGTTCCACGCCATCACGTTTTCGGCGGTGTAGATCGCGTTGGAGGTCGCCGTGATCCGGCTCGCGAGCATGCCGGGCTGCTTCTCGGAGAAGTAGGTCGGCGAGTGGCCGGAAAGATAGGAGAAAAGATCCTTGCGCAGGTCGCCGGTGACGATCACGAACACGTGCGCGCCGACCCAGCCGCCGACCCGCCACAGCAGGTTGTCGGCGGCGATCAGCCCGACGAGGATCATGAAGGCGCCCCAGAGCGGGCCGGGGTGTCCGCGGCCCTGTCCGAGCACGTCGATCAGATGTTTGATCGCATATTGCGAGGCGAGGGCGCAGCCGACCGCCGCGAACACGCTGAAGAGCACGATGGCATGCGCAACGGGATGCCGGCGGATGAAGCGCATCAGGAACGCGAGCGGGCGATGCGCGTAGCTCGCGAGCTTCGCGTTGTACGCGTTACGCTGGGAGACGGTGAGTTGGTCCAATGGTCTTTTTTGGTCGTAGAGCAGTTGAGCGCGTTGCGCCTTAGGGCAGTGCCATCGGCGGATCGCCGCCGGCATGCGTTACGCCGACCGATCCGGCGCGACGACGTCAAACGAGCGACGCTGCGCCGTCTCCATCACTGAATTGTAGCCAGTATCGCGGAGGGGCAAGGCGTCTTCGGGCATATGATGCTCGGCGCATGTGGCCATCCGAACATCGCCACGGCATACAGCGAGCTGCGGCGTACCGCTTGCGAGTCCGTCGACGAGCCCGTTCGAAGGCATCGTCGCCGCCGGGCGCACGGCTCACGGCATGGGCGCGCATTGTAAGCACATTGCGCAACTTTTTGCGCCTGAAGTGCGTGCTGAGGCAAGCGCAGAATCCATGCAGCAACGTGAGAAAAGCACGCGCCGCGCCAGACATCGGGGCGGGGCGCCGTGAAGCCGGCCAATCCGGGCGCCTGGCCGCCCCGAGGTGCGTGCTGTCGCCCGGGCATCGGCGGAACCCGTGCTCCAATGTAGAACAACCTTAATAAACAGGGGTTTGCAAAGTGTATCCCCCTTGTAACAAGGTAAATAAGTTGAAATGACTGCCAGCGCGTCCCTGTAAAAAGCTCCATAATCCGCTCGGGTTTGTCCCTAGGTCGTCGACAGGTTTCTGCAAGTTCCAGTCAACCGCCTTGGCGGACGTGCGTTAATTGCTGGCGCGCGACATTTTTTTGATATGGAATCGCACTTGCTTTGTCCGATCGTCTGCGCGGAACCCTGTGATCAGCGACCACGCTTTTTTACTCGAGCATCAGCCCTTGCGCCGCGGCCAGAGCGCCGCGGAAGGCTCTCGCCCGAGCCGAGCGATTCGCTCTCCAACGTCAACACGACAGTAGTCTTTGCCTGATTTTTTCTAGGAGTTTCACGACATGCGAATCGCTCAAATCGCGCCCCTCCACGAGGCTGTACCGCCGAAGCTGTATGGCGGCACGGAACGCGTGGTGTCTTACCTGACCGAGGCGCTCGTTGATGCAGGACACGACGTCACGCTCTTCGCGAGCGGTGATTCGCAGACGTCCGCAAAGCTCGAAGCATTCTGGCCGCAGGCGCTGCGCCTCGACCCGACCATCCGCGACACGATGGCGCCGCACATGCTGCTGCTCGAGGAAGTCCGCCGCCGCGCCGACGAGTTCGACGTGCTGCACTTCCACATCGACTACTACCCGTTCTCGCTGTTCGCGCGCCAGCCGGTGCCGTTCCTGACGACCATGCACGGCCGTCTCGACCTGCCCGAACTGCAGCCGATCTTCAGCACGTTCAACGACGTGCCGGTCATCTCGATTTCGGACAACCAGCGCCAGCCGCTGCCGCAAGCGAACTGGCTGTCGACGGTCTATCACGGCCTGCCGGAAAACCTGCTCAAGCCGATCCCGAACGTGAAGCCGGGCTATCTGGCGTTCCTCGGCCGCATCTCGCCGGAAAAGCGCGTCGACCGCGCGATCCGCATCGCGCAGGCCGCCGGCATGAAGATCAAGATCGCCGCGAAACTCGACAAGGCCGACCGCGCGTACTATGAAGAAGAGATCAAGCCGCTCTTCGCGCTGCCGCACGTCGAGTACATCGGCGAAATCAGCGAGGCCGAGAAGACCGAATTCCTCGGCAACGCGCACGCGCTGCTGTTCCCGATCGACTGGCCGGAGCCCTTTGGTCTGGTGATGATCGAAGCGATGGCCTGCGGCACGCCGGTGATCGCGTTCAACCGCGGCTCGGTGCCGGAAGTGATCGAGAACGGCGTGTCGGGCTTCGTCGTCGAAGACGAGCTCAGCGCGATCGCCGCGGTGAAGCGTCTCGACACGCTGCCGCGCGAGAAGGTCCGCGCCGCGTTCGAAAAGCGCTTCTCGTCGAAGGTGATGGCTGCGAACTACGTCACCGTGTACGAAGAACTGCTGCGCCAGAAGCGTCGCACGGTGCTGCGCGAAGTCAACGCGAGCTGAGCAAGTCTTGCCGCCGAGCGCGGCATCGGCTGCAAACAACGCCCCGCGCGCCTCAAGGCGCGCGGGGCGTTGTCGTAATAGCACATTCGGGCATGCCTTTGGAGCGTCAGACCGCGCTACGGTTGTGAAACCTCTGACGACATCCGTAATCTCCCTATAATGACCGGGCTTCGCAACGAGCGGAGCGGCATGCATCGTACGTGGACAGGAGTTTCTTTTGGCGAGACCCAAGCAAACCAGCGCGAGTCCGGCACCGGGCGCCGGCACCGTGTTCGCATTGCGGGCCATCGGACTGGTGCTTGCGGCGCGGTGGGCGTTCTCGATGTCGCAGATGGGCTATCTGTCCTCGCTGCGCGCGATGACTTCGTCGCCGTGGGCGTGCCTGAACGTCGTGCTGATCTTCCTGCTCGTCGTGCTGCCGGGCGCGAGGGCGCGCGTGGAGCGTCCGCTCCATCCGTTGCCGCAATGGCTGCGGCAGGCGCTGCGCCTTCTGGCGCTGGTCACCTTCGGTTTCGCCCTGTTCTCCGTCGGCGCGTTCGTCTGGAGCGCCGGCTGGCGGCGCTTCGTGCATTCCCTTGCCGAGACCAACGGCTGGCTCGTGGTCGGGCCGGCGCTCTACGCGGTCGTCATGTGGGTTTGCCGGCCGCGTGCGCTCTGGCGCACCAATATCGCGGCGCGGCGCTTCGCGATCGGACGCTATGCAATCTCGCTCGATCCCGTCACCCGCACGGCGGTGGTGTGGGCCGAGAGTCGCAAGCTCGGCCAGTACGATGCGCGCGAGCTGTCGGTGAAATGGCCGGAGCCGCCGGCGAGCACCACGCCATCGACGACGATCCTCGCGCCGGCGACCGAGCCCGCCGCTGCTTCCGTCCGCGCGAGCGGCGAAGCCCGGCGCAGCGTGTTTGCGCGTCGCCCGAAAGTCGAGCTCCTGTGGGATTCGCCCGCCGCCGCGGGCCACAATCGCACTACGGTGTTTCGCGCACCGCTTTCGAGCGACAGCGACCGCAACGCGGCGCGCGCGCTCGATGCGACGCTGCGCCAGATCTGACGCGCCCGCTGCTTTCAACCGAGGGCGTCGAGCCCGACTTTGCCGTTCACGTCTTTCTTGTCGTTCCGGGAGGAAAGGATGCTGATACGTTGGTTGCTGGCCGCGCTTCATCTTCTCGCTTTCGGTTTCGCGCTCGGCTCCGTGCTGGCGCGTGCGCGCGCGTTGCGCCGCCTGGATGCCGCGCAGTCGATCCAGGCGAACGAGCTGCGCCTGCGCGACGTGTTCCGCTCGGACGCGGTGTGGGGCATCACCGCGATCGTGCTGATCGTGACGGGCGTGATGCGCGCGTTCGGCGGGTTCGAGAAGGGCGGCGCCTACTATCTGCATGAGCCGCTGTTCCATCTGAAGATGACGGCGCTGGTCGCGATCCTGTTGATCGAGGTGTCCCCGATGCTCGCGCTGATCCGCTGGCGCGTCGCGCTCGCGCAGGGCGGGGCGATCGATCTCACGCGCGCGCGGCGTTTCGCGTGGATGAGCGACCTCGAAGCCGGACTCGTGATGGTGATGGCGATCGCGGCAAGCGGGATGGCGCGAGGGGTGTGGGCTTCGTAGTTTTCTTCGTGCCTTGCCATTCTGGCGCCGGAAAATGAAAAAGGCCCGGGTCGTGAGACCCGGGCCTTTTGATCTTCGGTGTCTTGGCGTTACCAGCACCAGAATCCTGGTGGGTAGTACTGGGATCGAACCAGTGACCCCTGCCGTGTGAAGGCAGTGCTCTACCGCTGAGCTAACCACCCGAAGAGAAACGAGATTATGTCAGGCGTTTCGCGTTTCGTAAAGGGCTTCTTTAAGCAAATTCGAAAAAATTACGCAGCGACGGCATCGCCCTCGGCAGGCGCCGGCTCCGTGCGCCACACGCTCGCGCCTTTCATCGCCTTGTCGAGCTCGTTGAGCACCGCGTCGTGCGCCGACAGCTCGTCCGCGCTGGCTGAGATCACCAGCAGGTCGAGATCGTCGAAGGCGATGCGCGGCGCGGCCGCCGCGCCTTCGACGGGCTGATCGCCCAACATGTCGATGACCAGGCTTTCCTGGCCGCGCGTCATCGCGAGATAGACCTCCGCGAGCAGCTCCGAGTCGAGCAGCGCGCCGTGCAGCGTGCGATGCGCGTTGCTGATGCCGAAGCGGTCGCACAGCGCGTCAAGCGAATTGCGCTTGCCGGGGAACATCTGCTTGGCCTGCGCGAGCGAGTCGATCACGCCGGCGCACAGCTCCGACACTTTCGGCATGCCGAGCAGCGCGAACTCCATGTCGAGGAAGCCGACGTCGAAGGACGCGTTATGGATGATCAGCTCCGCATCCGTGATGAAGTCGCGCAGTTGCGCGGCAATCTCCGCGAACTTGGGCTTGTCGCTCAGGAATTCGGTGGTGAGGCCGTGCACCGCCAGCGCGCCGGGATCGCTGTCGCGCTCCGGGTTCACGTAGATGTGCAGGTTGTTGCCGGTGAGCCGGCGGTTGATCAGCTCGACGCAGCCGATTTCGATGATCCGGTCGCCCGTCTTGGCGTTCAGGCCGGTGGTTTCCGTGTCCAGTATCAGTTGGCGCATGTCATGTCTGTCGTCGGGTTTTGCAATTCAACTATCGGCGAGCGAGGTCACGCCGCGATTGGCGAGCGCGTCGGCGCGTTCGTTTTCGGGGTGGCCGGCATGGCCCTTGACCCAGCGCCATTCGATCTGGTGGCGCGATACGAGATCGTCGAGCCGCTTCCAGAGGTCGGCGTTCTTGACGGGCGTCTTCGCGGCCGTCATCCAGTTCTTCTTCTTCCAGCCGTGAATCCATTCGCTGATGCCTTTCTGCACGTATTGCGAATCGGTGTGGATCACGGCGTGGCACGGCCGTTTCAGGGCCTCGAGCGCGGAAATCACCGCCATCAGTTCCATGCGGTTGTTCGTGGTCGCGGCTTCCCCGCCGAACAGCTCCTTTTCCAGCGAGCCGAAACGGAGCAGGGCGCCCCAGCCGCCGGGGCCGGGATTGCCTTTGCAGGCGCCGTCCGTGTAGATGTCGATTATCTTGTTCGATGCGGATTCTTGAGTCATCAATGCTCGTTGCGAGTCTCGTTGCGCGTGTGCGGAGCGGCGACCGGCGCGAGGCCGGGCGCGAGCGCGGTTTTTTTCAGCTTGCGCGGACCGATGAGGCGCATGCCGCGCACGCGCTTCACCGCGGTGATCATGTACGCCGCGCCGAAGATGGGCCACCAGCGGTCGCCGGCGGCTTCCATGAATCGGTAGCGTTGCAGCCATTTTTCCGTGACGAGCGGCGGACGATAGCAGCCGAAGCGCCCGCGTTCAAGATCGAAGCCGAGCAGCTTGATCCAGTCCTTGATGCGCGTGAACGCGATCATCTCATGCGCCGACGGCACGAACGGCCGTCCCGCCACCTTGCCGAGCGATTGCCGCGCGCCCCACAGGCTCAGCGAATTGAAGCCGAGGATGATCAGCTGGCCCTCGGGCACCAGCACGCGCTCGGCTTCGCGCAGAAGGCGGTGCGGGTCGGGCGAGAATTCCAGCGTGTGCGGCAGCACGAGCAGATCGACGCTCTGCGCTTCGAACGGCAGGTCGAGCAGGTCGCACCACACGGTGCTGCGGCCGTCCGGCGCGCTCGCGGCGGGCAGCGCGCTCACGCCCGGCGTGGTCGCGCGCGGCGGCGTGTAGGGCGCGCTCGATGCGCTTTCCGCGTCGAGCACGAGCGCGCGGCCGGTCATGCGGTTCTCCCGCAACGCGTCGAGCTGCGGCATGCCGAGCTGAAGCGCGTGGTAGCCGAAGATGTCGGACACCACGTGATCGAGCTGCGCCTGCTCCCAGTCGAGCACGTAGCGTCCGGGCGCTGAGCTCGTCCAGGTGGGCCAGTCTATAATCGCTCGGTCAGACATGTTCGGGTTGCCGCATAGATGATCGCCATGGATTCGCTTACCAAGAATTCGCCTGCTCGGGATGCGCTCGAATACGTGCCGGTTCCGGCGTTCGAGGACAACTACATCTGGCTCGTATCGGACTCGCGCGATGCGGTCGTGATCGACCCGGGCGACGCCGCGCCAGTCGAAGCCTACCTCGCCAGGCGCGGTTGGCGGCTGACCGCTATTTTACTCACGCACCATCATCAGGACCATGTCGGCGGCGTGAAAGCGCTGCTCGATAGCCGAAAGGCAGAGGGCGGGATTCCCGTCTACGGCCCTGCCGGCGAGCGGATCGAGCATCTGACCGAGCGCCTCTCGGGCGGCGATACGGTGCGCATCGAACACCCGGCGATGGAACTCTCGGTGATCGACGTGCCTGGCCATACGGCCGGCCATATCGCGTACTTTCAGGCGGCCGACCAGCAGGGCACGCCGCATCTCTTCTGCGGCGATACGCTGTTTGCGAGCGGCTGCGGGCGTCTCTTCGAAGGCACGGCGCAGCAGATGCTCAGTTCGCTCGACGCGCTCGCGGCGCTGCCCGAGAATACGCAGGTTCACTGCGCGCACGAATACACGCTCTCGAACATCCGTTTCGCGCGGGCATGCGAGCCGGACAACGACGCGCTCATGCGCTGGAACGACGACGCGCAGGCGCTGCGCGCCGCCGGCAAGCCGACCTTGCCGACAAGCATCGGCCACGAGAAAGCGGTGAATCCGTTCCTGCGCGCGCATGTCCCGGCGATCCAGGCGGTGCTTTCTTCGCAGTTCGGCACGCCGGTTTCGGACCGGCTGGAAGCGTTCCGAATGATGCGAGGTTGGAAGGATAAGTTCCGCTGACCCGAGCCTTTTTGTGGTCAACTTAATCCGAAACGTTGGAAACGCTGTTAGATGACGGATTTTGCAGGGGTTTTGCGTGCATTCTTATTGACGTCTTAAGTGCGGTTCCGTACCATCGGCTGCAAATTTCCAAGCATTATCTTTTGGAAGCCGAGACGTTCCATGCGACTAATTCTTAGCGCGCTGTCCGTCCTGATGCTCGCCGCTTGTGCGAGCCAAGGGCCGACAGCGTCCGATCCTCTTTCAGCTTCAGCTACTTCCACCGCCTCGCAGCAAAAGCAGCAACAGGTCGCCGACACGATTCGCCGCACTGCAGCAGCCAAGGAAACCATCGACGTCGACAAGACGCCCGTCACTTCGCTGGCGGGTTCGGCCGATCTCTGGAGCCGCATTCGCGGTGGCTTCCAGATTCCGGATCTGCAAAGCGATCTCGTCGACATGCAGGTCAACTGGTATGCGCAGCGCCCGGATTACGTCGAGCGCATGACGACGCGTTCGCAGAAGTACCTGTATCACATCGTCGAGGAGCTGGAGCAGCGCCACATGCCGACGGAACTGGCGCTCCTGCCGTTCATCGAGTCGGCGTTCAACCCGCAGGCGCTGTCCGTGGCGAAGGCCGCGGGCATGTGGCAGTTCGTGCCGGGCACCGGCCGCGACTACAACCTCAAGCAGAACATGTGGCAGGACGAGCGCCGCGACGTGCTCGCGTCCACGAGCGCCGCGCTCGACTATCTCTCGCGCCTGCACGACATGTTCGGCGACTGGCATCTCGCGCTCGCCGCATACAACTGGGGCGAGGGCAACGTGCAGCGCGCGATCGCGCGCAACGAAGCGGCGGGCCTGCCGACCGACTACGAAAGCCTGCGCATGCCCAACGAGACGCGCAACTACGTGCCGAAGCTGCAGGCGGTGAAGAACATCGTCAGCAATCCGCAGATGTACGGGCTCACGCTGCCGGACATTCCGAACCACCCGTATTTCGTGACGGTCACGACCGCGCGCGACATCGACGTGACGATGGCCGCGAAGCTCGCCGGCATGAGCGTGGAGGAGTTCCGCTCGCTCAACCCCTCGTTCTCGAAACCGGTGATTCTCGGCGCGACCAATCCGCAGATCCTGCTGCCGTTCGACAATGCGGCTTCGTTCCAGCGCAATCTGTCGTCGTACACGGGCGCGCTCTCGTCCTGGACCACCTATACCGTGACCGAGCGCGCGCGCCCGGCGGCGATCGCGGAGAAGATCGGCGTCGACGCGGACACGCTGATGTCCGTCAACCGCATCCCCGCGGGCATGCGCCTGAAGCCCGGCTCGACGATCGTCGTGCCGCGCACGGATGACGACGACGAAGACATCAGCGCGGACGTCGCCGAAAACGCGATGCTCGCCGTCGAGCGAGACGTGCCCGATACGCGCAGGCTGGTGATCCGCGTGCGCCGCAAGCAAGCGATCACGACGCTGGCGGACCGTTATAACGTTTCGGCGGCGCAGGTGCGCGCCTGGAACCGCACGCGCGGCGACCTGGTCATGCCGGGACAGGTGGTCGTCCTGCATGTGCCGTACGGTCGTCCGGTGCCCGCCGAGCCGGGTCCGGTGCGCGTGGAGACGGTGGCGGCGTCGAGCCGTTCGTCGGGCGGCGTGTCGAAGATCGGCACGCGCGTGCCGGAGACGAAGTCGTCGCGCGGCGGCAAGGCGCCCGCACGTGCGCCGGCAAAAGTGACGAAGGTGTCGGCGTCGACGGCGTCGCACGCCACCAGGCCCGCCGCCGCGACGAAGACCGCGAAGCCGGCCGCCAGCACGAAGAGCGGCAAGAAGAAGTAAGGCAAGGGCGTTCGCCGAAACGCTATCCCACGCCGTCACCAAGGTGACGGCGTTTTCATTTGGCGGCCCCGTTACACTGGCATTCCAGAAGAATCGAAGAATCGCCCGTCTCGCATGCCGTCCTCCGTTCGTCTCCGCGTCTTTTTCCTGTTCGCCGCCGGTTACTTCGTCTCGTACGTGTTTCGCGGCGTCAACCTCGGCTTCGCGCCGCTCATCACGCACGACCTCGGCTTGTCCGCGGCCGATCTCGGCCTTCTGACCTCGCTCTATTTCATCGGCTTTGCCGTCGCGCAGATCCCCGTGGGCGTGTTGCTCGATCACTTCGGCCCGCGTCGCGTCACCGCTGGCATGCTTGTGTTCGCGGCAGCGGGCATCTGGATCTTCGGCGCCGCGCGCGGGCTCGGCGGGCTGATGATCGGGCGGCTTCTGATCGGCGCCGGCGTGTCGGTGTGCCTGAGCGCGGCCTTCAAGGCGTCGGCGCAGCATTTTGCGCTCGCGCGCCTGCCGCTCGTGAACGGATTCACGATGGCCGTCGGCGGCCTGGGCGGCGTCGCGGTCGGATCGCCGCTCGCGTCGCTCTTGCATGTCGCGACCTGGCGACAGGTGTGCGTCGGGCTGGGCGTGTTCACGCTCGCGGTCGCGGCGGCGATCGTCCTCCTTGCGCCGCGCAAGGCCGAAACCGATGCCCACCATCGCGCGGACGTCATCACGCAGTTCAAGGGCACTTGGCACATTCTAAAGAGCGGCGTGTTCTGGAAGATCGCCTCGTTCTCGGTCGTCACGCAGGGTGTCTTTTTTGCGATGCAGTCGCTCTGGATTCGCCCCTATTTGCTCGACGCGATGGGCCTCGCGCCCGCGCACGCCGCCGCGCTCGTCTCGGTGCTCGGGTTCGCGATGATGTCCGGTTGCATCGGTTTCGGCGCGGCGGCGCGCGGCATGGAGCGGCGCGGCGTCTCGGTGTACGCGTTCTGCGGAGCGGGCATGGCGCTGTTCGTCGCCACACAGGTGCTGATGGTGCTGCGCGTGCCGCTGCCGCCGTCCGTGCTGCTCGCGGCCTACGGCATCTTCGGCGGCACGGGCATTCTGAGCTATGCGGTCGCCGCGGAATACTTTCCGCCCCACAAGATCGGACGCGCGCACACCACGCTGACGCTCGTGATCTTCCTGTTGATCTTCGGTTTCCAGGTCGGCGTCGGCGCGATGCTCTCGCTGTGGCCGTCCGAGGGCGGCCGCTACCCGGTGACGGCGCATCTGACGGTGTGGATCACGCTCATCGCGCTGCAGGTGGCGAGCGCGGCCTGGTATTTCTTGCCGAGCCGCGCGCTCCACAAGCGCGAACGCGATCATGAAGCGGAGCGCGTCGCCTCCTGAACCCAGGGGCGCAACGCGCAAGCGGCCTGCAAGCCGGCTGCAAGCGGAAGTTTCCCAAATCTGGCGAATACGTCGGTTTCAAGCTATAATTCGAAGGTTTGAGCATATCAACCCGCACCCTAGCGCCTACCTCCCATTCACCGTCGTTCGCTGCGCCAGTCAGCGCGCGCCGCACGCCGCCAATCGCCCGTTTCGATACCCCGTTTGCCCTGCGCAAGCGAGCCGGTCCGAATCGCGATGCGCGCCTCGCGAGCCGCCGCAGTCACTGCGCGAAGGAAACCCGCGTTCTTCGAGCGACGGGCGGCCAAGCCTGAATTTCGGACAGACAGGTCGGTAACAGGGTGTCTCCCAAGGAGTTTCCCGTGTTGCCGTCATTTTCCCCCGCACTTCTCGCACTTGCCGACGGCACGGTCTTTCGTGGTCAATCGATCGGCGCGCCTGGTTCGACGATCGGTGAAGTGGTGTTCAACACTGCCATCACCGGCTATCAGGAAATCCTGACGGATCCGAGCTACGCCCGCCAGATCGTCACGCTGACCTATCCGCATATCGGCAATGTCGGCGTCAATGCCGAAGACGTCGAAGCCACCAAAGTCCATGCCGCCGGTCTCATCATCCGCGACCTGCCGGTCCTCGCATCCAACTTCCGTTCCGAGCAGACGCTCTCCGATTATCTGAAGGCGCAGGGCGTCGTCGCGATCGCAGGCATCGACACGCGCAAGCTCACCCGCATCCTGCGCGACAAGGGCGCGCAGAACGGCTGCATTCTCGCCGGCAGCGACGACGAATCGAAGGCGCTCGGTCTCGCGCGCTCGTTTCCCGGTCTCGCGGGCATGGACCTCGCGAAGGTCGTGTCGACCGAAAAGACCTATGAGTGGTCGCAGACCGAATGGCGTCTCGGCAGCGGCTACGGCAAGCAGGAAGCGCCGAAGTTCCGCGTCGTCGCGTTCGATTACGGCGTGAAGTACAACATCCTGCGCATGCTCGCCGAGCGCGGCTGCCATGTCACCGTGCTGCCCGCGCAAGCGACCGCCGCCGACGCGTTCGCGCTCCATCCGGACGGCATCTTCCTGTCGAACGGCCCCGGCGATCCGGAACCGTGCGATTACGCGATCGAGGCGACGCGCGAATTCATCGAGCGCGGCATTCCGACGTTCGGCATCTGCCTCGGCCATCAGATCATGGGCCTCGCCGTCGGCGCCAAGACCATGAAGATGAAGACCGGCCACCACGGCGCGAACCATCCGGTGAAGGACATGGACGACGGCCGCGTGGTGATCACGTCGCAAAACCACGGCTTCGCGGTCGACGCTTCGACGCTGCCCGCCAACGCGAAGGTCACGCACGTCTCGCTCTTCGACGGCACGCTGCAAGGCTTCGCGCTTACGGACAAGCCGGCGTTCTGCTTCCAGGGCCACCCCGAGGCATCGCCCGGCCCGCACGACATCGCGTATCTGTTCGACCGCTTCATCAAGCTGATGGAGACGGCGAAGGTCGCCGCTTGAAAGCAAAGAACAGAACACAGCACATATACATCGAGAGCAGTTATGCCGAAGCGCACAGACATCAAGAGCATCCTCATCATCGGCGCGGGCCCGATCATCATCGGCCAGGCGTGCGAGTTCGACTATTCGGGCGCGCAAGCATGCAAGGCGCTGCGTGAGGAAGGCTACAAGGTCATCCTCGTCAACAGCAATCCGGCGACGATCATGACCGACCCGAACACGGCGGACGTCACCTACATCGAGCCGATCTCGTGGGAAGTGGTCGAGCGCATCATCGCGAAGGAGCGCCCGGACGCGATCCTGCCGACCATGGGTGGACAGACCGCGCTCAACTGCGCGCTGGATCTCTTCCATCACGGCGTGCTGGAGAAGTACGGCGTCGAACTGATCGGCGCGTCGCCGGAAGCGATCGACAAGGCGGAAGACCGCCAGAAGTTCAAGGACGCGATGACGAAGATCGGCCTCGGCTCGGCCAAGTCGGGCATCGCGCATTCGATGGAAGAAGCGCTCGCCGTGCAGGCCCAAATCGCCGCGGCGACCGGCAGCGGCGGTTATCCGACCGTCATTCGCCCGTCGTTCACGCTGGGCGGCTCGGGCGGCGGCATCGCGTACAACAAGGAAGAGTTCGAGGAAATCTGCCGTCGCGGCCTGGATCTTTCGCCCACGCGCGAACTGCTGATCGAGGAATCGCTGCTCGGCTGGAAAGAGTACGAGATGGAAGTCGTCCGCGATAAAAAGGACAACTGCATCATCGTCTGCTCGATCGAGAACCTCGACCCGATGGGCGTGCACACCGGCGACTCCATCACCGTCGCGCCCGCGCAGACGCTGACCGACAAGGAGTATCAGGTTCTGCGTAACGCGTCGCTCGCGGTGCTGCGCGAGATCGGCGTCGATACGGGCGGCTCGAACGTGCAGTTCGCGATCAATCCGCGCGATGGCCGCATGGTCGTGATCGAGATGAACCCGCGCGTGTCGCGCTCATCCGCATTGGCGTCGAAGGCGACGGGCTTCCCGATCGCGAAGGTCGCGGCGAAGCTGGCATGCGGCTACACGCTCGACGAACTGAAGAACGAAATCACCGGCGGCCAGACGCCGGCATCGTTCGAACCGACGATCGACTACGTCGTGACGAAGGTGCCGCGCTTCGCGTTCGAGAAATTCCGCGAAGCCGATTCGCGCCTGACGACGCAGATGAAGTCCGTCGGCGAAGTCATGGCGATGGGCCGCACCTTCCAGGAATCGTTCCAGAAGGCGCTGCGCGGTCTGGAAGTGGGCGTCGACGGTCTCGACGAAAAGACCACGAGCCGCGACGAAGTCATCCGCGAGATCGGCGAGCCCGGCCCGGACCGCATCTGGTATCTCGGCGATGCGTTCCGTCTCGGCCTCACGATGGAAGAGATTTTCGAAGAGACCTCGATCGATCCGTGGTTCCTCGCGCAGATCGAGCAGATCGTGCTGAAGGAAAAGGCGCTCGAAGGCCGCACGCTGCAAAGCCTCACGAAGGACGAGCTGCTGTATCTGAAGAAGAGCGGCTTCTCGGATCGCCGTCTCGCGAAGCTCACGGGCTCCACGCAAGCCGATGTGCGCAAGCGTCGCCACGAACTGAAGGTTCGCCCCGTGTACAAGCGCGTCGATACGTGCGCCGCCGAATTCGCGACGAAGACCGCCTACATGTACTCGACCTACGAGGAAGAGTGCGAAGCGAATCCGACCGACAAAAAGAAGATCATGGTGCTGGGCGGCGGCCCGAACCGAATCGGGCAGGGCATCGAGTTCGATTATTGCTGCGTGCACGCCGCGCTCGCGATGCGCGAGGACGGCTATGAAACCATCATGGTCAACTGCAACCCCGAAACGGTTTCCACCGACTACGACACGTCCGATCGTCTGTACTTCGAATCGCTGACGCTGGAAGACGTGCTCGAGATCGTCGATCTGGAAAAGCCCGTCGGCGTGATCGTGCAGTACGGCGGCCAGACGCCGCTCAAGCTCGCGCTGGACCTCGAGGCGAACGGCGTGCCGATCATCGGCACGTCGCCGGACATGATCGATGCCGCGGAAGACCGCGAGCGCTTCCAGAAGCTGCTGAAGGATCTCGACCTGCGCCAGCCGCCGAACCGCACCGCGCGTACCGAAGACGAAGCGCTCGCGCTGGCTGAGGAAATCGGCTATCCGCTGGTCGTGCGTCCGTCGTACGTGCTGGGCGGCCGCGCGATGGAAATCGTCCACGAGCCGCGCGACCTCGAGCGCTACATGCGCGAGGCCGTGAAGGTGTCGAACGATTCGCCGGTGCTGCTCGACCGCTTCCTGAACGACGCGATCGAGTGCGATGTCGACTGCATCTCCGATGGTGACGACGTGTTCATCGGCGGCGTGATGGAGCACATCGAACAGGCGGGCGTGCACTCGGGCGATTCGGCCTGCTCGCTGCCTCCGTATTCGCTGTCGAAGGAAACCGTCGACGAGCTGAAGCGGCAAACTGCCGCGATGGCGAAGGCTTTGAACGTCGTCGGCCTGATGAACGTGCAGTTCGCGATCCAGCAGGTTCCGCAGGACGACGGCTCGAAGAAGGACGTCATCTACGTGCTGGAAGTGAATCCGCGCGCATCGCGCACGGTGCCGTACGTGTCGAAGGCGACGGGCCTGCCGCTCGCGAAGATCGCCGCCCGCGCGATGGTCGGTCAGAAGCTTGGAGCACAAGGCGTCACGAAGGAAGTGATTCCGCCGTACTTCAGCGTGAAGGAAGCGGTGTTCCCGTTCGTCAAGTTCCCGGCGGTCGATCCGGTCCTCGGGCCCGAAATGCGCTCGACCGGCGAAGTGATGGGCGTGGGCCGCACCTTCGGCGAGGCGCTCTTCAAGTCGCAACTGGCGGCGGGCTCGCGCCTGCCGGAATCGGGCACGGTACTGCTGACCGTGATGGACGCCGACAAGCCGAAGGCCGTCGAAGTGGCGACCATGCTGCACGAGCTCGGGTATCCGATCGTCGCGACGAAGGGCACGGCGGCGGCCATCGCGGCGGCGGGCGTGCCGGTGAAGGTCGTCAACAAGGTGAAGGACGGCCGTCCGCATATCGTCGACATGATCAAGAACGGCGAGATCGCACTCGTCTTTACGACGGTTGACGAAACGCGCGCGGCGATCGCCGATTCGCGTTCCATCCGCATGAGCGCGCAGGCCAACAGGGTCACGTACTACACGACCATGTCGGGTGCGCGCGCGGCGGTCGAAGGCCTGCGTTATCTGCGCGATTTGGAAGTCTATGATTTACAAGGCTTGCATGCTCGCCTAAACTAAGGCTTCGATTACTGGTCCAAGCATCACGAGCCGCGGTTAAGCGGCGTCTCCTTCGGGAGATGCGCTTAACCGCGGTAATTTTTTTAAGGCTGTTTTTGTTTTTTGGGTTGTCTATGAGCACGATTCCCTTGACGAAGCGCGGCGCGGAGTTGCTGCGCGACGAATTGCAACGCCTGAAGGCTGTCGAGCGTCCGGCGGTCATCAACGCGATCGCGGAAGCGCGCGCGCAGGGCGATCTGTCGGAAAACGCGGAATACGATGCCGCAAAGGAAAAGCAGGGTTTCATCGAGGGCCGCATCGCCGAGCTCGAATCGAAGCTGGCTGCCGCCCAGGTGATCGACCCGACGCAAGTCGAAGCGGAAGGCCGCGTGGTGTTCGGCGCGACCGTGGAACTGGAGGATCTCGAGTCGGGCGGCATGGTGACGTATCAGATCGTCGGCGATGACGAAGCCGACATCGATCACGGCCTCATTTCGGTCAGCTCGCCGATCGCGCGCGCGCTGATTTCGAAGTCGGAAGGCGACGTGGCGTCCGTGCAGGCTCCGGGCGGCGCGCGCGAATACGAAATCATCGCGGTTCGCTACGTCTGATGGCGCACCGGTTTTTTCGCCTCGTTTCCATGGTGTGGGTCGGCAGCCTGCTGACCCTCGGTCTCATCGCGGCGCCGGTGCTGTTCTCGATGCTCGATCGCACGTCGGCCGGCTCGGTCGCGGCGCAGCTCTTCAGAATCGAGGCGATCATCGGCGTGGTGAGCGCACTCATTCTGATCCTCATCGGCAATCGCTTCGTGAAAAGCGGCGTCGCGGATTACAAGCGCGTGCGGTGGATTGTCGCGGTGATGCTCTTGTGTGTGCTGATCGGCTACTTTGGCCTGCAGCCGTTCATGAATTCGCTGCGCATGGCCGCGCAGGAAGCCGGCATGGATCTGGCGAACTCGCCTTATGCGAAGCAGTTCGGCATGCTGCACGGCGTGTCGAGCGCGATCTATCTGATCGAATGCCTGTTCGGGCTCGCGCTCGTCTGGCGTTTGCCGGGCACGGGGCCTGTCGCCATCGTGCCGAAGAACAAGTCGGCCAAGATGGCGGCCAAGCGCGCGCGCAGCTAGTCTCGCTTTCCGTCGCGGCGGCGCGCGCGCTTCTCTCGAAGCACACGCGCCGTTCCATCATTTCGCGTCCTGATGCTGGCGCTTCGCGCTGGTTTGCCGCTTCTTTGCACGCTTGACGTTGCCGCCGGCCGTGACGCGCTCGTTGCCGAGCACTTTCAGCGTCTGCTTTTTCGGTTTTCTGACGACCGGCGCGTCGCGCGTGATCTTCACCGCCTTGACGATGCGCGGGGCGCGTCCCTTGGTCGAACGCTCCGGGCGCTCGGCGGCTTCGCCCGCGCTCGGCGGCATCGTGCTGCGCGTGCGCGTGGCGCGGCTCTTCGGCGCGGCGCCTTCGGGCCTCCAGATCACGAGCAGCTTGCCGATATGCTGAACAGGCGCGGCGTTCAGGCGATCGCAGATTTCGTCGTAGATTTCCACGCGCGCCTCGCGGTCGTCGCCGAACACGCGGATCTTGATGAGCTGGTGCGCCTCGAGGTGCACGCCGATCTCCTTGAGCACGGCATCGGTCAGACCCTCCGCGCCGACGAGCACGACGGGCTTGAGCGCATGGGCCTGGGAGCGCAGGTCGGCGCGCTCGGCGGGGGAGAGTTTAAGAGCTGGCATGAGAAATTAGGGACTCGACTAAAATGTGGGCGGCGTGAGGTACGGCATGGCAAGCGGCGCGAGCGCGCCGCACGTTGCATCGATTCGAGGCTGCCGGAAATCCGGCGCATGGATCGCGCCGCCACCCGCCATAAAACAAAATGGGCCGGATGCCGAGTTTCGGCGCGCGCGCGCCCGAGGACCGGTCCGGCCGACAAGACGCGTATTATCCGCTAAAAGCATCGCGCAATGGAGCAAAATGCGCACCGGGCGCGCAGCGCGCTTTCGTCGCTGGCGCCACATGATCTCAGTTTCAATGGCAAAGAACCGTTTCAATCAGTCGTGGTTGCACGACCACATCAACGATCCCTACGTCAAGATGGCGCAGCGCGAGGGCTATCGCGCGCGCGCCGCATACAAGCTGAAGGAGATCGACGATCAGGACAAGCTCATCAAGCCGGGGATGGTGATCGTCGATCTCGGTTCGACGCCCGGCAGCTGGAGCCAGTACGCGCGCAACAAGCTCGCGCAGAGCGCGAAGCGGGACGCGCAGCGCGAAGGCGGCATCGACGGCACGATCATCGCGTTGGATATTCTGCCGATGGAGCCGATTGCGGACGTCGAGTTCATTCAGGGCGATTTCCGCGAGGAAGAAGTGCTCGCGAAACTGGATGAAATCGTGGGCGAGCGGCAAGTGGACCTTGTAATCTCGGACATGGCCCCCAACCTCTCAGGCGTAGCGAGCGCGGATGCGGCTCGCATCGAGCATCTCTGCGATCTGGCGCTGGAGTTCGCCCAGAACCATCTGAAACCGGACGGTGCGCTGTTGGTCAAATGTTTTCATGGCAGCGGCTATAGTCAGATCGTCGAGAAGTTCAAGCACCAGTTCAAAGTGGTGGCGCCGCGCAAGCCCAAGGCGTCTCGCGACAAATCGTCGGAGACATTTATCCTCGGACGGCGGCTCAAGCATCCGAGTTGATCGGCCCGCTTAAACAATGTCGGCGAAAATCGGCGATATTTTCGCGGATTATGCCGAAAATGCCCCGTCTGCCGCTATTTGTACGGTAGATAAACCTTATGGCGGGGGTTAGCGGTCTGGATTAGAATGCTTTAGTGGCGTCGCAAGGATTATGTAGGCGCCCGTCTATGAGTGAGGAGTGGTGCTTTGAACAACAATATGTTCTCTAAAGCGGCAGTGTGGCTCGTGATCGCACTGGTGCTGTTTACGGTGTTCAAGCAGTTCGATAAGCCCCGCGTCCAGGAAGGTGTGTCGTATTCGCAGTTCATGGACGACGCTAAGAACGGCAAAGTCAAGAACGTCACCGTTCAGGGCCGAAATCTAACGGTCACTCCGGCAGATGGCCAGAAATACCAGATCGTGTCGCCCGGCGACATCTGGATGGTCGGCGATCTGATGAAATACGGCGTTCAGGTCAGCGGCAAGGCTGACGATGAACCGAACGCGCTCGTCTCCGCGCTGTACTACCTCGGACCGACGATCCTGATCATCGGCTTCTGGTTCTACATGATGAGGCAGATGCAGGGGGGCGGCAAAGGCGGGGCGTTTTCGTTCGGGAAGTCGCGAGCGCGGCTGATCGACGAGAACAACAACGCAATCAATTTCACTGACGTCGCAGGCTGCGACGAAGCCAAGGAAGAAGTGTCCGAGCTGGTGGATTTCCTGCGCGATCCGCAGAAGTTCCAGAAGCTGGGCGGCCGCATTCCGCGCGGCGTGTTGCTGGTCGGTCCTCCCGGTACCGGGAAGACGCTGCTGGCGCGCGCCATCGCGGGCGAAGCGAAGGTGCCGTTCTTCAGCATCTCGGGTTCGGACTTCGTGGAAATGTTCGTCGGCGTGGGCGCGGCCCGCGTGCGCGATATGTTCGAGCAGGCGAAGAAGCATGCGCCGTGTATCGTGTTCATCGACGAAATCGACGCGGTCGGCCGTCATCGCGGCGCCGGCATGGGCGGCGGCAACGACGAGCGCGAGCAGACGCTGAACCAGATGCTCGTCGAGATGGACGGCTTCGAGGCGAATTCGGGCGTCATCGTGATCGCGGCGACCAACCGTTCGGATGTGCTGGACAAGGCGCTGCTGCGTCCGGGCCGTTTTGACCGTCAGGTGTATGTCGGTCTGCCGGATATCCGCGGTCGCGAGCACATCATGAAGGTGCACCTGCGCAAGGTGCCGATCGCGAACGACGTGGACGCATCGGTCATCGCGCGAGGCACGCCGGGCTTCTCGGGCGCCGATCTCGCGAACCTCGTGAACGAAGCCGCGCTGTTTGCGGCGCGCCGCGGCAAGCGCATCGTCGAGATGCAGGATTTCGAAGACGCGAAGGACAAGATCTTCATGGGTCCGGAGCGCAAGTCGGCTGTCATGCGCGAGGAAGAGCGCCGCAACACGGCGTATCACGAATCGGGTCACGCGGTGGTGGCGAAGCTGCTTCCGCACGCCGATCCGGTTCACAAGGTCACGATCATGCCGCGCGGCTGGGCGCTGGGCGTCACCTGGCAGTTGCCGGAGCATGACCGCGTGAACCTGTACCGCGACAAGATGCTGGAAGAGATCGCGATCCTGTTCGGCGGCCGCGCAGCGGAAGAGGTGTTCCTGAATTCGATGTCGACGGGCGCTTCCAACGACTTCGAACGCGCAACCAAGATGGCGCGCGACATGGTGACGCGCTACGGCATGTCGGATGTGCTCGGCACCATGGTCTATGTCGATACCGAACCGGACGGCATGTTCGGCAAGCTCGGCTCGAAGACGGTGTCCGAAGCCACGCAGCAGAAGGTCGATGCGGAAATCCGCCGCATCCTGGACGAGCAATACGCGCTCGCCCGCAAGCTGCTGGAAGACAACCGCGACAAGGTCGAGGCGATGACCAAGGCGCTGCTCGAGTGGGAAACCATCGACGCCGACCAGATCAGCGACATCATGGCGGATCGTCCGCCGCGTCCGCCGAAGAACATGCCGCCTCCGTCCGGCGACACGCCGCCGGGTGGCAGCAGCGGCACCGAGGTCAAGCCTGGCAGCGCGCCGGCGACGGCCTGAGTTTCTCCCATCCGTTCATGGGCCGGTGTGCTTTGCACGCCGGCCCATTTTCAATTCCAGGGTTTCGTCTTAATCAGGTGCTGAACGCGGCGCCCGGATAGTGCTCCGTTCGCTTCGAATCCAATCGGTCCCGGACGTTCGTCTGCCGTTTACGAGAGCGTCGACCCTGTTTTCGTCATTTGCCTCGCTCGACTCGCTTGATCACATCACCCCGACCTCTGCCTTCAGCTGCGCCGCTTCAGTGCGGCCGCTTCATGCTGACTTTCGAACGCCCGCTCGTCATGGGCATCCTCAACGTCACGCCGGATTCGTTTTCTGACGGCGGCCGCTTCCTTTCCCGCGATGCCGCACTCGCTCGCGCCAGGAAAATGCTCGCCGACGGTGCCGACATGATCGACATCGGCGGCGAATCGACACGCCCCGGCGCGCCGCCCGTTCCGCTCGATGAAGAGCTCGAGCGCGTCGTGCCGATCGTCGAGGCCTTGCGCGACGTCCAGGTGCCGCTTTCCGTGGATACCTACAAGCCCGCCGTGATGCGCGCCGCGCTCGACGCGGGCGCGGACATGATCAACGACATCTGGGGCTTGCGTCAGGAAGGCGCGCTCGATGCCGTCAAGGACAGCAATTGCGGCCTCTGCGTGATGCACATGCTGGGCGAGCCGCGCACGATGCAGCTCCATGAGCCGTTCTACGAGGATGTCGTCGCGGAGGTGCGCGCGTTCTTCGAGGAGCGCATCGCCGCGCTCGAGCAGGCCGGAGTGTCGGCCGCGCGCGTCAGTCTCGATCCGGGCTACGGCTTCGGAAAGACAGTGGAGCATAATTACGCGCTGCTCGCGCACCTGCGCTCGATACGGCCCGCCGGCACGAACTATCCGATGCTTGCCGGCATGTCGCGCAAATCGATGCTGGGCGCCGTGACCGGACGCGGCGCCGGCGAGCGCCTCGCGGCGAGCATCGCCGCGGCGGTTTGCGCGGCGGAGCGGGGCGCGGCGATCATCCGCGTGCACGATGTCGCCGAAACCGTCGATGCACTGAAGGTCTGGCTGGCCACAAAGAATGCTGCCCTCGATGGGTACCATTGACAATTGGCTCTGATCGGCAAGGATTACGGCGCAGGCGCGCGCGCCGGTACAAACGTCAACTAAATATCGCGGATTCATAACAGGCGCCATACGTCCGCGAGGAGGGTCAAGCAACAATGGCACGTCAATATTTTGGAACCGACGGCGTTCGGGGGCGTGTAGGCGTCGCGCCGATCACGCCGGACTTCGTACTCAAGCTGGGCTATGCCGCGGGCAAGGTGCTCGCGGGCGCCGACCGTGCGCAGCAGAAAAAGGGCAATCGCCCGACGGTGCTGATCGGCAAGGACACGCGCGTGTCCGGCTACATGCTCGAAGCCGCGCTCGAATCGGGTTTTTCGGCGGCAGGCGTCGACGTGATGCTGGCCGGCCCGATGCCGACGCCGGGCGTCGCCTATCTGACGCGCGCGCTGCGGCTGTCGGCGGGCGTGGTGATCAGCGCGTCGCACAATCCGTATAACGACAACGGCATCAAGTTCTTCTCGGCCGACGGCAACAAGCTCCCCGACGAAGTCGAACTGGAAATCGAACGGCAGCTCGAGCAGCCGATGGAATGCGCGCCGTCCGAGCGTCTGGGCAAGGCGCGCCGTCTCGACGACGCGGGCGGCCGTTACATCGAGTTCTGCAAGAGCACATTTCCCGCGAGCTTCGACCTGCGCGGGCTGAAGCTCGTCGTCGATTGCGCGCACGGCGCCGCCTATGACGTCGCGCCGCACGTCTTTCATGAACTGGGCGCCGAGGTGGTGTCGATCGGCGTGTCGCCGAACGGCTTCAACATCAACGACGGCGTCGGCGCGACCGCACCCGATGCGCTCGTGCGCGCCGTGCTGGAGCACAAGGCGGATCTCGGCATCGCGCTCGACGGCGACGCGGATCGCGTGCAGATCGTCGATTCGACCGGCCGCCTCTATAACGGCGACGAGCTGCTCTACGTGCTCGTCAAGGACCGCATCGCGACCGACGGCAAGGTGGAGGGCGCAGTCGGCACGCTGATGACCAACATGGCCGTCGAAGTGGCGCTGAAGGAAGCGGGCGTGCAGTTCGTGCGCGCGGCCGTCGGCGACCGCTACGTGCTCGAGAAGCTGCGCGAGAACGGCTGGCAGCTGGGCGCGGAAGGCTCGGGGCACATTCTGTCGCTGGACCGTCATTCGACCGGCGACGGCATCGTGTCGGCGCTACTGGTGCTGGCGGCGATCCAGCGCAGCGGCAAGACGCTCGCCGAATTGCTCGATGGCGTGAGTCTCTTCCCGCAGAAACTGATCAACGTGCGCATGAACGCGGGCGCCGACTGGAAGAGCAGCGACGCGATTCGCCGCGCGGTCGAGCAAGCCGAGCGTTCCCTCCAATCGCACGGCCGGGTCTTGATTCGCGCCTCGGGAACCGAACCGGTGCTGCGGGTGATGGTGGAAGCGTCGGCGCAGCAGGACGCGGTTCGTCACGCGGAAACGATTGCGCAGGTCGTGAAAGAGGCGACTTCGTAGGCGTTTACTGAAACTAGGCACAATTCGCTAAAAGCGGGCAACAGCCCGCTTTTTTATTTTCGTCAACCGCTTGACAAGCCGCGTGTGATCAAACTTTCGGCGCGTAAGCAGAATGACATGCTGGCTTCACGATTAGTCATATTACTGTCACAGACTCCTCCTATATTTCGCGGTGTCGTCTCACACGCTCACAACCCTGGAGGTCTCATGAAATTGATGCAAACCGCGCTGGCCGGCGTAATTGGCGCACTGTTCGCCATCTCCGTGCAAGCAGCCGATATCACCGGCGCGGGTAGTACCTTCGCAGCTCCGATCTACACCAAGTGGGCGGATGCCTATCAGAAAAACGGCGGCGGCAAGGTCAACTACCAAGGCATCGGATCGTCGGGCGGTATCAAGCAGATCATCGCGAAGACGGTTGATTTCGCGGGCTCGGACGCTCCGCTGAAAGACGACGAACTCGCGAAGGACGGCCTGTTCCAGTTCCCGACGGTGGTCGGCGGCGTGGTGCCGGTGATCAACGTGCCGGGCGTGAAGGCCGGTGAGGTGACGCTGTCGGGCCAAGTGCTCGGCGACATCTACCTCGGCAAGATCAAGAAGTGGAATGACCCGGCGATCGTCGCGCTGAATCCGAAGGTCAAGCTGCCGGACACGGATATCGCCGTGGTTCGCCGCGCCGACGGTTCGGGCACCAGCTTCATCTGGACGAACTACCTGTCGAAGGTGAACCCGGAGTGGAAGTCGAAGGTCGGCGAAGGCTCGACCGTGAACTGGCCGACCGGCACGGGCGGCAAGGGCAACGATGGCGTCGCGGCATTCGTGCAGCGTCTGCCGGGCGCGATCGGCTACGTCGAGTGGGCCTATGCGAAGCAGAACAAGATGACCTATGTCGGCATGAAGAACTCGGCCGGCACGGTCGTCGAGCCGAAGACCGACACGTTCAAGGCGGCGGCTGCCGGCGCGGACTGGTCGAAGTCGTTCTACCAGATCCTGACGAACGAGCCGGGCCAGAACGCATGGCCGATCGTCGGCGCGACCTTCGTGCTGCTGCACGCCACGCAGGACAAGGCGGCGCAAGGCGCGGAAACGCTGAAGTTCTTCGACTGGGCGTTCAAGAACGGCAACCAGGCGGCGAACGATCTCGACTACATCTCGCTGCCGGATTCGGTCGTCGCGGAAATCCGCACGCAATGGAAGGCGAAGGTCAAGGACGCGTCGGGCAAGTCGGTTGCAGAGTAAGACGAGTAGCTTGAAACTGTCCTAAGCTGCTGAAAGCGCGGACAGTCAGCAGCGCAAAAAACCGCGCGGCAGGCCGAAAGGCTTGCCGCGCGGTCTGACACGTAGCGAAACCAAGGCTCCCATGTCGGACATCAACTTAGCGTCGGCACCACCAGCGGCGCATACGCAGCGCGCGCCGAGCCGTATCGGCGACATCATTTTCGGTGGTGTCACCCGGCTTGCGGCCGTCGTGACGCTGCTTCTGCTTGGCGGCATCATCGTTTCGCTGCTCGTCGCGTCGATGCCGACCATCCAGAAATTCGGTCTTTCGTTCCTCTGGCGCGCCGAGTGGGATCCGCCCAGCGAGGCCTTCGGCGCCCTCGTGCCGATCTACGGCACGATTGCGACGTCGATCATCGCGCTCATCATCGCGGTGCCGGTGAGCTTCGGCATTGCGCTCTTCCTGACCGAGCTGTCGCCCGCGTGGCTGCGCCGTCCGCTCGGCGTCGCCATCGAGTTGCTCGCGGCGATTCCGTCGATCGTCTACGGCATGTGGGGTCTGCTCGTGTTCGCGCCGATCTTCGCGACGTACTTCGAGAAGCCGCTCGGCCACCTGCTCGGCGATGTGCCCGTCATCGGCATGTTCTTCCAGGGCCCGCCGATCGGTATCGGCATTCTGTGCGCGGGCGTGATTCTCGCGATCATGATCATCCCGTACATCGCGTCCGTCATGCGCGACGTGTTCGAAGTCACGCCGGTACTGCTGAAGGAATCCGCGTACGGCATCGGCTGCACGACCTGGGAAGTGATGTGGAAGATCGTGCTGCCGTACACGCGCGCCGGGGTGATCGGCGGCGTGATGCTCGGCCTCGGCCGCGCGCTCGGCGAGACGATGGCGGTGACCTTCGTGATCGGTAACACGAACCTGCTCGACAACGTGTCGCTCTTCTCGCCCGGCAACAGCATCACCTCGGCGCTCGCCAACGAGTTCGCGGAAGCGAGCGCGGGCCTGCATACGTCGGCATTGATGGAGCTCGGTCTGATTCTCTTCGTGATCACGTTCTTCGTGCTCGCGCTCTCGAAACTGATGCTGCTGCGCATGGAACGCGGGGAGGGCAGGAAATGAGCCGTCCCGCCACGTTCAGTCAGGATCCGGCGCGCGTGCAGGCCACGCGCCTGAAGCTGCAGCGCCGCCGTCGCGGCACCAACGCGGTCGCGCTGACGCTCTCGCTCGCCGCGATGGCCTTCGGCCTCGTGTGGCTCGTCTGGATTCTCTACACGACGCTCAAGCTCGGCATCGGCGGCCTGTCGGTCGATCTGTTCACGCAGTCGACGCCGCCGCCGAACACGGATGGCGGCGGTCTCGCCAACGCGATCGTCGGCAGCCTGCTGCTGGTCGTGCTCGCGACCTGCGTGGGCACGCCGCTCGGCATTCTCGCCGGCGTCTACCTCGCGGAGTACGGCCAGAAGCGCTGGCTCGCGAACGTCACCCGCTTCATCAACGACATTCTGCTGTCGGCGCCTTCGATCGTCGTCGGCCTGTTCGTGTATGCGCTCGTCGTCGCGAAGATGGGCCGTTTCTCGGGCTGGGCCGGTGTGATCGCGCTGGGCCTGCTGCAGATTCCGATCGTGATCCGCACGACGGAGAACATGCTGAAGCTCGTGCCCAACGCCTTGCGCGAAGCCGCGTTCGCACTCGGCACGCCGAAGTGGAAGATGGTGATGTCGATCACGCTGAAGGCGTCGGTGGGCGGCATCGTGACGGGCGTGCTGCTGGCCGTCGCGCGTATCGCCGGCGAAACTGCGCCGCTGCTGTTCACGGCGCTGTCCAATCAATTTTTCTCGTGGGACATGAATCAGCCGGTGGCCAACCTGCCGGTGACGATCTACAAGTTCGCGATGAGTCCGTTCCCGCAGTGGCAATCGCTCGCGTGGGCCGGTGTGTTCCTGATTACGCTCGGCGTGCTGGGTCTGAATATCCTGGCGCGCGCGATCTTCTCGAAGAAATAAGGGCGGAGTGATTCCATGAATATGGTCGAAAGTGGTGTCAACCACCTGAATGCGAAGACTGAAGCGGCGCCCATCGAGCGCGGCCCGCTGCCGGGCAGCGTGCGCCCGACGCATGGCTCGCAGCCGGCGGATTCGATCAGGCCGAAGATCGAGGTGAAGAACCTCAACTTCTTCTACAACAAGTATCACGCGCTGAAGAACATCAACCTGCGCATTCCCGAGAAGAAGGTCACGGCCTTCATCGGGCCTTCGGGTTGCGGCAAATCCACGCTTCTGCGCACCTTCAACAAGATGTACGCGCTTTATCCCGAGCAACGCGCCGAAGGCGAGATCCTGATGGACGGCGCGAACCTGCTCGACACGACACGCGATATTTCGCTGCTGCGCGCGCGCGTGGGCATGGTGTTCCAGAAGCCGACGCCGTTTCCGATGTCGATCTACGACAACATCGCGTTCGGCGTGAAGATGTTCGAGCAGCTCTCGCGCTCGGAGATGGACGACCGCGTCGAGTGGGCGCTGACGAAAGCCGCGCTCTGGACCGAAGTGAAGGACAAGCTGCAGCAGAGCGGCTACGGCCTGTCGGGCGGCCAGCAGCAGCGTCTGTGCATCGCGCGCGGCATCGCGATCCGCCCGGAAGTGCTCCTGCTCGACGAACCTTGCTCGGCGCTCGACCCGATCTCGACGGGCCGGATCGAAGAGCTGATCGCCGAACTGAAAAGCGATTACACGGTCGTGATCGTCACGCACAACATGCAGCAGGCGGCGCGTTGTTCGGACTACACTGCCTATATGTACCTGGGTGAATTGATCGAGTTCGGCGATACCGAAAAGATCTTCATCAAGCCGGGCCGCAAGGAAACGGAAGACTACATCACGGGCCGCTTCGGCTGATCTTCAGCCAGGTGAAACAGAAAGGCTTAAGGAGCATATATGTCCGATAAACATCTTTCGAGCCAGTTCGACGCAGACCTCAATGCGGTGTCGTCGAAAGTGCTGGAAATGGGCGGTCTCGTCGAATCGCAGATCATTGCGGCGATGCAGGCGCTGAACGAGTTCGACATCGGCATCGCGGATCAGGTGATCGCGGCCGAAGTGCGCCTGAACACGATGGAAGTCGAGATCGACGAGGAGTGCAGCAACATCATCGCGCGCCGTCAGCCGGCCGCGCGCGACCTGCGCCTGCTCATGGCGATCTCGAAGACCATCACGAACCTCGAGCGCGCCGGCGACGAGGCCGAGAAGATCGCCAAGCGCGTGAAGCGCATCAACGAAGACGGCGCGGGCCGCAACGTGAATATCGCCGAAATCAAGCTGTCGGGCGAGATGGCGGTGTCGATCCTGCGCCGCGCGCTCGACGCGTTCGCGCGTCTCGACACGGTGGCCGCCGCGCAGATCGTGCGCGACGACAAGGCGATCGACGACGAATTCCGCGCCTTCGTGCGCAAGCTCGTGACGTACATGATGGAAGATCCGCGCACGATCTCGGCGGGCCTCGACTATCTGTTCATCGCGAAGGCGGTGGAGCGCATCGGCGATCACGCGAAGAACATCGCCGAGTTCATCATCTATATCGTCAAGGGCACGGACGTGCGGCATGTCTCGCGCGACCAGCTCGAGCGCGAGGCGCTGAACTGATTACTGCTCGCGCAAAACGTTTCACTCAAAGCAAAAGGTCAAGAGGTGCCGATGCCCAGCAGTATCCTCGTCGTCGAAGACGAACCCGCGATCTCCGAACTGATCTCGGTGAATCTCCAACATGCGGGACATTGCCCCATTCGTGCGTATAACGCGGAACAGGCGCAAAACCTGATCAGCGACGTGCTGCCCGATCTCGTGCTGCTCGACTGGATGCTGCCGGGCAAGTCGGGTATCGCGTTCGCGCGCGAGCTGCGCAACAACGAGCGCACCAAGCACATTCCGATCATCATGCTCACGGCTCGCGGCGACGAGCAGGACAAGGTGCTCGGTCTCGAGATCGGCGCGGACGACTACGTCACCAAGCCCTTCTCGCCGAAGGAGCTGATGGCGCGCATCAAGGCGGTCCTGCGCCGGCGCGCGCCGCAGCTGACGGAAGACGTGGTCGCGATCAACGGCCTGCGCCTCGATCCGGCGACGCATCGTGTCGCGGCGAATCACTCGGGCAACGACATCAAGCTCGATCTCGGCCCGACTGAATTCCGGCTGCTGCATTTCTTCATGACGCATCCGGAGCGTGTGCACAGCCGCACGCAATTGCTGGATCAGGTGTGGGGCGATCACGTGTTCGTCGAGGAACGCACGGTCGACGTGCATATCAAGCGTCTGCGTGCCGCCCTCAAGCCCGCGGGCTGCGATGCTATGATCGAGACGGTGCGCGGCAGCGGGTACCGGCTTGCGAAGAGTGCCTGAGCCCGGGCCTGACGAACTTCGTTCGACACTGCCGTATCAACGTCACTCAGATTCACCGACAACATGAACATCATCTGGACGCGTGCCATCGTGTCCCTCGCGCTGCTCGCCGCGCTCTGCGTCGCGATCGGCGCATTCGCCGGGGTGCGCGTCGCGCTCGCCTTCGCGGTGCTCATGCTCGTCGTGCAGGGCTTCTTTGTCACGTATCACATGCAGCGGCTGTGGCGTCTGCTCGAGGCGCCGGTCTACGGCGAGGTGCCGAGCGCGCTCGGCGTCTGGGGTGAAATCTATTACCGCCTGCACAAGCTCGCGAAGCGCTGGCATGCGCAAGTGCGCCAGGTCGAGCAGCAGCATGCGCGTTTCATTCAGGCCATCCAGGCATCGCCCAATGGCGTCGCGATGCTCGACGATCACGATCAGATCGAGTGGTGCAACGCGATTGCCGAGGAGCATTTCGGTCTCGATGCGAAGCGTGATCTGCGCCAGCACATCACGCATCTCGTGCGTCAGCCGGATTTCATCCGTTATCTGAACTCGCACTATTACGAAGAGATGCTCGTGATGCGCGGCATGGGCGTGCACCGCAAATACACGGTCTCGGTGCAGGTGTTTCCGTATGGCGACAACCGCAAGCTCATCCTCACGCAGGACATTACCGAACTCGAGCGCACGGATTCGATGCGGCGCGACTTCGTCGCCAACGTCTCGCACGAACTGAAGACGCCGCTCACGGTGCTTTCCGGATTTCTCGAAACGATGCGCGAGCTGCCGCTCGACGAAGCCGACCGCATGCGATATCTGGACATGATGGAGCAGCAGGCGTCGCGGATGCAGAACATCGTGCGCGATCTGCTGGTGCTTGCCAATCTGGAAGGCGACATGCGTCCGCCAGGCGACGAGTTGCTCGACATGCGTGCGGTGATGCGCCATCTGGAGGACGATGCGAACAACTTGTCGAGCGGGCGGCATCGCATTGCGTTTCACAGCGACGATGCGCTGACCATCGCGGGTGCGGAGACGGAAGTGATGAGCGCGCTCGGGAATCTCGTCACGAACGCGGTGCGTTATACGCCGGACGGCGGTGCGATCGATGTGTCGTGGCAGCGCGTGAAGGATCGCGCGGTGTTCACGGTGCGCGACAGCGGGCTCGGCATTCCGGCCGAGCATATTCCTCGGCTGACCGAGCGTTTCTATCGCGTGGATCGCAGCCGTTCGCGGGATACCGGTGGCACCGGTCTGGGTCTTGCCATCGTCAAGCATGTGTTGCAACGGCACAATGCGGAACTCGACGTGAAGAGTGAAGTGGGGCGGGGGAGTACGTTCATCGTGCGGTTTCCCGCTGCGCGGACGGCGATGAGGAAGTCGTTGGCAGCATAGAGGGGTTTTGCTTCGGTTGCCGTGCGTCTTGGCTTTCTCTTTTTCTTTCTCTTTCGCTTTGCTTGTTCTTTCGTGGAATCCTGAGTTCTTAGTGGTCTATTAGCGTTGCCCCTGTGCGGGGCGGCAGTCACTTTCTTTGCTGCTGCAAAGAAAGCAACCAAAGAAAGCAGCTTTGGGCCCAGGCAGACTCGTCGTCATGGTTCGGAGTGGCCCAGCCCCTAAGTGTCGCCCTCATAGGACTGACCCGGCTTGGCTCGCACACGATCTGACGAGCTAGTCATCCAAGGGTGCTGGTTCAGCCCCAAAGCGTTCCGGCACAGCGCTACGCGCTGCCGTAGGGTAGGCAAGGGAAACCAACCTTTAGCGAATGCGGTGAGATGGAGGCGTTAGCCAAGAAGCACGCGCACACCCGATGGACCCATCGGCCGCGCAGCGGGCTGGAGCTTGCTGGTGCTGAACCAGTCAGTCATGCAATACGATGGGGCAGACCGTGCGCGAGCCACGGCGCGTGAGTCCTTTGAGGGCGACACTTAGGGGCTGGGCCACGCCGAACCATGACGACGCGCCCGTCTCAAGCACTCCGGGCCAAAGCTGCTTTCTTTGGTTACTTTCTTTGCAGCAGCAAAGAAAGTGACTGCCGCCCCGCACAGGGGCAGTGCTAATAGACCACTAAGAATTCAGGATTCCACGAAAGCGAAAGCGAAAGCGAAAGCCCAAGCGCAAGCCAAAAAAAACCATCAAGAACAGAACTTGGCAAGCAACCCCAACTGCGCATTGCGAATAGCCTTACCAGGCCGCCGCTTCCGATAATGCCCATCACTCTGCATGACCCACGCCGACTGATTGTCGCCGAGGCAAACGGACAATCCTTCAGCAATCACGCGCCGCTTCAACCGCCGATCCCGAATCGGAAAGGCGACTTCCACGCGCCGGAAGAAATTGCGGTCCATCCAGTCCGCACTGGACAGAAACACATCTTCCCTGCCATTCGCATAGAAATAAAAGATCCGATGATGCTCGAGAAAGCGCCCGACGATCGACCGAACCGTGATGTTCTCCGACAAATCCTCCACGCCGGGCTTGAGCGAACACACGCCCCGCACGATCAGATCGATCTTCACGCCCGCATGCGACGCCTCATAAAGCGCGGCGATCACCGTGGGCTCGAGCAACGCATTCATCTTCGCGACGATGCGCGCACGCCGGCCCGCGCGCGCGTGCTCGGCTTCCGCACGGATCGCATCGATGAGCTTCGCGTGCAGCGTGAACGGCGATTGCCAGAGCTGATGCAGCGGAATCTCCCCGCCGATGCCCGTCAGCTGCTGGAACACGTGATGCACGTCCTCGCACATTTCCTGATCGGACGTCATCAGGCCGAAGTCGGTGTAGAGACGCGCCGTGCGCGGATGGTAGTTGCCCGTGCCCAGATGCGCATAACGCTTCAGCACCAGCTTGCCGCCCTGCGACACGCGCCGCACGATCAGCATCATCTTCGCGTGGCACTTGTGGCCGACCACGCCATACACCACGTGCGCGCCCACGGCTTCGAGCTGCGACGCCCAGTTGATGTTCGTTTCCTCGTCGAAGCGCGCGAGCAGCTCCACCACGACCGTCACTTCCTTGCCGTTGCGCGCGGCCTGCATGAGCGCGTCCATCAGCGGCGAATCGGTGCCGGTGCGATAAATGGTCTGCTTGATCGCGACGACCTGCGGATCCTTGGCCGCCTGAAGCAATAGCTCCAGCACCGGCTGAAAACTCTCGTACGGATGATGCAGCAGGACGTCGCCCTGATCGATCGCATCGAACAGGTTCGACGCATTGGCGATCGCCTTCGGCACCGACGGAATGTGCGGCACGAACTTGAGGTCCGGCCGGTCGACCATCTCGGGCAACTGCATGAGTCGCACGAGATTCACCGGGCCGTTCACGCGATACAGATCGCGCTCGCTCAACTGGCTTTCGTCGAGCAGGCGCTGCACGAGATGGGGCGGCGTCTCCGCCGACACTTCGAGACGCACCGCATTGCCGAGATGCCGCGCCGGCAATTCGCCCTGCAGCGCGACGCGCAGATTGGTGATTTCGTCCTCGTCGACGAAGAGCTCGCTGTTGCGCGTGATGCGAAACTGATTGCAGCTGCGCACGACGAGATGCGGAAACAGATCGTTCACGAAGTGCTGCATGAACGAGCTCAGCAGCACGAAGCCGTGCGGATAGCCAGACAGCGACTCGGGCATGCGCACGAGTCGCGGCAGCGCGCGCGGCGCCTGCACGATGCCCATCATCGCCTGACGGCCGAAGGCATCGGTGCCCTCCAGCTCGACCACGAAGTTCAGGCTCTTGTTCAATACGCGCGGAAACGGATGCGCGGGATCGAGCCCGATCGGCGTGAGCACCGGCAGAAGCTCGCTGCGAAAGTACTCGCGCGCCCATGCGGTCTGCTGCTCGGTCCAGTCTTCCGCACCGTGAAAGTAGATGCCTTCCATTTCGAGCGCGGGCAGCACGATGTCGTGCAGCATTGTGTATTGCTGGCGCACGAGGCGCTGGGCGCGCTCGGAAACGAGATCGTAGACGTGCTGCAGGGACATGCCGTCCGGCGAGAGCGAGCCGGGGTTGTCGCGCATCTGCTCTTGCAGACCCGCCATACGGACTTCGAAAAATTCGTCGAGATTGCTGCTGGTGATGCAGATGAAACGCAGGCGTTCCAACAGGGGAACCGTCGTGTCGGCGGCTTGCGCCAGGACGCGCTCATTGAAACCCAGTATGCCCAGTTCGCGGTTGAATAACGGATAGCGGATGGACATCGGCGGTAGGGAGGGTGTCTCTATCAGATGGGCAAGGGAACGCTCGGATGCTCTCACAGTATGATGTGTTTTTTATGACAGAACGATTGTCACAAATTCTACTCACAATGCGAATAGCGTCGCTAGCGCGGGCGCGGTACCGAACGGGCGCGCGCCGCGGGGGCATAGAATAGAATTCGTGCGCTGCAACAGCGCCGCTGTGACAGTGCTTTCTCCACTTCACGATTTCTGGATATCCGATGGTCACACATCCCCATCTACTTGCCGCGGTCGACCTCGGATCGAACAGTTTCCGCCTGATCGTGGGCCGGGTCGAGGAAACGCCCGCGGGCAGCCAGATCTATCAGGTCGATGCCTTGCGCGAACCCGTCAGGCTCGGCGGAGGCCTTTCGAAAGACAAAATGCTCGACCGCGCATCGCAGGTGCGCGGCTGGGACGCACTGAAGCGCTTCGGCGAACGCCTGCGCGATTTTCATCCCGACCAGGTGCGGGCCGTCGCCACCAACACGCTGCGCGTCGCCAAGAACGCGCACGACTTCCTCGTCGAGGCGGAAGAGGCGCTCGGTTTTCCGATCGAAGTCATCGCCGGGCGCGAGGAAGCGCGCCTCATCTACGCCGGCGCCGCGCATTCGGTGCCGGCGAGCGCCGGCAAGCGGCTCGTGGTCGATATCGGCGGAGGTTCGACGGAGTTCATCATCGGCTCGCATTACACGCCGATCCACATGGAGAGCCTTTATATCGGCTGCGTGAGCCATAGCCGCCAGTTCTTTCCCGCAGGCAACGTCGACGAATACACGATGCGCCAGGCCGAGCTCGCCGCCAAGCGCGAAATCCAGATCATCTCGAGCGAATACAAGCAGACGGGCTGGGATCAGGCGATCGGCTCGTCGGGCACGGCGCGCGCCCTGGCCGAACTGATCGAAGCAAACGGCTTCAACGACGAGGGCGTGACGCACGGCATCTCGCGCGGCGGCCTCGAGCGCCTCAAGCGCGCGCTCATCAAGGCGGAAAACGTGAACCGTCTCAAGCTCATCGCGCTCAAGCCGGACCGCGTGCCGGTGCTGGCGGGCGGCCTGTCGATCATGCTCGGGGTGTTCGAGGAGCTGGGCATCGAATATGCCGACACGACCGACGCCGCCCTGCGTCTGGGCGTCCTCTACGATCTGCTCGGACGCTCGCAGCATCAGGACATGCGCACGGTGACGGTAGAAGGCTTCAAGCGCCGCTATGGCGTCGATGCCGCGCAGGCCGACCGCATCGGCGAGCTGGCGATCAGCTTCTACGATCAGCTGGGCGAGCCCGACGAGGACGTGCGTGAAGAGAACCGCATGTTCCTCGCGTGGGCGGCGTCGCTGCACGAGATCGGTTTGTCGATCGCGCATAGCGCCTATCACAAGCATTCCGCGTATATCGCCAGCAACGCCGACATGCCCGGCTTCTCGCGCACCGATCAGGCGCGGCTCGCCGCGCTCGTGCTGGGACACGCGGGCAAGCTCGGCAAGCTCGCGCAGGCGCGCGACATCGACTGGACGTTGCTCTTCTGCCTGCGCCTCGCGGCATTGCTGTCGCGCCGTCGCGCCGATGTCGGTCTGCCGGGCATCGAGGTGAGGGCGGCGGGCGGCGGCTTCGAAGTGCGCCTGCCGAACGACTGGGTGACGAACAATCCGCTCACCGACTACAGCCTGATTCAGGAAGCAATGGAATGGGAGAAGATCGGCCGGCCGTATCGCGTGGTGTACACGGACGATTGAGCCGTGATGTGCGAAGGCCCCGCGCATGAAGCGACGGGGCCATTTTCATTTGACTGCCTGATGCTCAGCGCCCCTGCACGTCGCCGATGAAGTGACGCGCGTAGCGCGCGTTGATCTCGGAGAGACGGAAGAGCGTGAGGAAGTCGGCCGTGTTGAAGTCGGGATCCCACGCCGGCGCGCCGCAGATCTTCGCGCCAAGCCGCAGATAGCCCTTCACGAGCGGCGGCGGGCTCACACTGGCGCCCGTGCGCAACTCCTCGACCGGCAGCGGCGTATGCGGGAAGGCACGGTATTCGGGCGCGGTGAGCGCATCGGCGGGAAGCGAGCAATAGAGATTCGCGGCGTAGTGACCGCCGTCGATCATGCCGACGCTCGCGCAGCCGAGCATCGTCTCGTAGCCGTTCTGCATCATGTACGCGGCGAGTCCGCCCCACAGCGACATGATCACCGCGCCGTTGCGATAGTCGGGATGCACGCACGAGCGGCCCACCTCGACGAGCTTCGGGCGAAGGTGCGTGAGGCGCGACACGTCGAACTCGCTCTCGGCGTACAGACGGCCGATGCGCGCCGCCTGATGCGGCGGCAGCACGCGATACGTGCCGACCACTTGCAGCGTGTCGAGATCGCGCACGAGGAGGTGATCGCAGTAGGCGTCGAAGGCATCGACATCGAGGCCGGCGGGGCCGGAAAGGCGCGCGCCCATCTCTTCGGAGAACACGCGATAGCGCAGGCGCTGCGCGTCGCGCAGGGCGTCTTCGTCGCGGGCCCACGAGACTTGCAGGCGCTCACGGCCCGTGACGGTTTCCGAAGTGCGCGGAAGGTGGCGGCGCGAATCGAGCGAGAGCGATGACGCTCCGAGTTGCAGGAAAGGCGTCGGCAGATCTTGCATTGGCGTTCCTCGACAGGACGTGTCTGTGGCTTGAGTCCTCGCCAATGTAGTAATGCGCGATGACGCTCGCATGGCATCGCAATGACGTTTCGATGAAACGACATCAGGATGAATACGAGCTTACGCCGCCTGCCCGGCGCTCAGAGCAGGTCCGGCGTGATGACCGCGCGCAGCACGGTCTGGCCGTCGCTGCCGCGGGTGCGCGACTGGAACCACCAGACGCCCGACTTCTTGATCGACCATTCGGCTTCGTGACCGGTCATGAGCAGCGCGGCCACGCGCCCGAGCGTCGGCTGATGCCCGATCACGACGACCGTCTCGCCGATGCCGTCGGGCCAGCCGGTGGCATCGAGCACGGCCTGCGCGCCGTTGCCGGGCGCGAGCGCATCGACTACGCGATAGCGGTCGCCGAACGCTTCGGCGGTCTGGATCGTGCGCGTGGCGGGACTGGCGAGAAAGATGGCGTCGTCGCCGACGCGCGGCTTCAGCCACTTCGCGATGCCTTGCGCCTGCTTGCGTCCGCGTGGCGTGAGCTGTCGCGCGAGGTCGCTCGACGCATGATCTTCCGCTTCGGCGTGGCGCCAGAGAATGAGGTTCATCGATCGTCTCCGGTGATGGGGTTCGCTTCCGGCTTTCTCTTCGACGAGCGCATTGCGTGCACGAGGCCCCGGTTTCGGCACGTGCGAATCCGACGTTGCGGGCGCGCATCAAGCACGTTACAATCTGCGGCTCGACGGAGCGTAGCGCAGCCTGGTAGCGCATCTGATTTGGGATCAGAGGGTCGAAGGTTCGAATCCTTTCGCTCCGACCACGATACACGAAGGGGTTACAAGTTACGGCTTGTAACCCCTTTGTCTTTCATCCCTTCGTCTTTTCCGACGCTCACTCGACGCCAACCGGGAGCTTCATGCCGCGTATCGTTCTCGCCTTCGTCTGTGCCGCATCCGTCGCGCTCGGCCTGTCCGCTTGCGCCGATTCCACCAGTCACAAGCATCCGCCGCAGGATCCACCCGACTACAAGGGCGTGCCGACGGACATGACGCCGCCGATGATCATCGCGCCGGCGCAACCGCAATAATTTCCCGCAGAGAAAGCGAAGCCCCGATGCGGGCACACCGGGGCTTCTGACCCGCGCCTGCCGTTCGCGCGGGGAGTCGGGCACGGGCTGACCTCATTCTAGGAGTGCCTGCCGCGCGCGGCTGTATGCGCTTGTTTCGGAGCGTAACGGGTTGAAAGACAGGACGTCCCGCGCCCTGCGTGCGCGACCCAACGCAGCAAGGTCGGAAAGGGCTACCTACCGCACACAGTGGAGGAGTCGTTCAAGCGAAAAATTTACCTGGCATGTATCATCCAGCAAACTTGTTTCAAATTGTATCTGCCATGAATCTGCTATGGGTCTTCGCCGCCGTCGCGCCGCTTGCTCTGGCATCGCTCATTGCGTTCGCCGCGCATATCGACCCGCTGTCGGGTCACTGGCGCACGCCTGACGCCAAGCGCCACGAGGACGCCGCCGCGAGCGCCTCCGACATCTGACGGCGCGCGCCGGTCAGACAAAACCGGCAAGCGTCATTGCTTGCAGCGGATCACCATCGAGCGGTTCTTGATGTTCGCCCCGAAGATCCCGCCTACCGAGCCGCCGGCCGTTGCGCCATTGTCGGCATCCTTCGAAATCACGTCATAGCCGTACGCGCCGCAGGTTTCGCCCGCCTGCTTGTAGCAGGCAGCCCAGGTCGTGCTCGCGTCGCTGCCGCTGCAGTTGATGGCGAAACCGGTGTCGCCGGAGGGCAGGTAGGTCATCGTCGTCGTATGCGCGCATCCGGCGAGCGTTCCCGTCAGAGCCAGCGCCGCGCAGATGGCGGCCGCGTTCATCCTCTTCGTCAATCTCATCAATCTTCCTCGTAACGTCCGCCGGGCGTTCAGCGCGGCGGCAGATAGCGCGCCGGGTCCGTCGAGCGGCCCATGTAGCGCACTTCGAAATGCAGCATCGTGCGATTGCTGTCGGTATCGCCCATTTCGGCGATCTGCTGGCCCTGCTGCACAGTCTGGCCTTCCTTCACCAGCAGCACGCGGTTATGCGCGTAGGCGGTCAGATAGTCGTCGTCGTGCTTGACGATCAGCATGTTGCCGTAGCCGCGCAAGCCATTGCCCGCGTACACGACATTGCCGGTGGCGGCGGCGACGACGGGCGTGCCCGCCGCATTGGCGATGTCGATGCCCTTCGAGTTCTTGCCGTCGAAGCCGCGGATCACGCTGCCCTGAGCCGGCCAGATGAGCGACACGCCCGGTCCGGCCTTGTTTGCCGCCAGGGCCTGCGCGCTGGCGTCGCTTTTCGCGCCGCCCGCCGCGCCCGAAGCTTGCGAATCCGCCGCTGTCGCGCTGCCTGCGGGCGGCGCGACGCGCAGCACCTTTCCGACCTCGATGGCGTCGGGGTTCACGAGCCCGTTCCATCGCTTGATGTTCGCGACCGTGGTGCGGTTTTCGCGAGCGATCTTGCTCACCGTGTCGCCGCGCTCCACGCGGTAGAAGCCCGGCGCCACCGGGCCCGAGCCACAAGCGGCCAGTACCGCGATGAGCGATGCGCAGACGAGCCGTCGAATTCCTTTATGCAAACCTGACCTCGCAAAGCGTCGCCGCGCCAGGTCGGGAACACGGCCGCGCGGCGAATCGAAAGCCAGGATTTTACCGTCTCGGGTTTCCCCGAACAGAAAGGCGCCTCGAGCGAGCGCTCACGCCTTACTCGCCGGGCGTGACGACGAGCCTCAGCGACGCCGTCTCCGTCTTGCCCGGCGCGAGCCAGCGCAGGCCTCGGCCGTTGTGGATGGCGTCGGGCAGGCCGATCCACGGCTCGACGCAATAGAAGTCCGAGGTGTCCGATTCCGTCCACGTCGTGACGGCGTACCACGGCACCGAATCGGGCTGATTCAGCTCGAAGCTGACGGTGCGCCTGAGCCCCGGCAGATTCAGCAGCACGGGCTCGTCCGATTGCCGCGTGAGGCAGTGAAAGGTATCGACGATACCCGGATCGGCCAGCGAATAGCGCGGCAGGCCCGGCTCGGCCTCGCTGATGGAGCCGTCCGGAAGCTGGCGGCGCCGTTCCGTGCGCGGCAGCTCGACGCTGCTCTCGCCGCGCTCGCCGTGCGGCAAGTGGAAGTAGAAGTGATGCCCGGCGTACCAGGGCAGCGCGACTTCGCCCGGATTCGACGTCGTGAGCTCGACCTCGAGCGTGCGCGCATCGACGATGCGATACGCCGCCTCGAAGCGGAACGCGAACGGATAGCCCTCGCGGGTCGCGTCGCTGTCGACGAGCGTCATGCGCAGGCCGTGGCCGTCCGCATCGCGCGTACAGGAGAAGGGCAGGTTGCGCGCGAAGCCGTGGGTCGGCAGCGCATGCACGTTGCCGTCGGGATCGCGCCATTTGCCGATTTCGCCGTCCACGAAATGCCGCCCGAGGAACGGGAAGAGCAGCGGATTGCCGCCGCGGATCTTCGCGGGATTGGACCAGTCGGGCGCGTCGGGCCAATGGATGACCGGCTCGCCGCCGACGCGCCAGGTCATGAGCCGCCCGCCCGCGTGCGGCGCGAGCAGGATTTCGGCGCCGTCGCGCTCGATTTCGATGACGTCTGTTTCCGGTGACATGATGGCCTTGCACTCCGTTGAATGACGCGATGCCGCGCGAAAAAGCGGCGCGGCTCGCAAGCCGAGAATTCTGCCTTGGAATTTTCTACGGAAAAACCCTTTGCGGGAAATTGCGACTGACCAACGGTCATTCGATATGTTGTTATATGCTCCCAATGTTGGAAATCAGACGGACAAGGAACAACCATGGATCTGGCGATGGCAATGGGAGTCGCGATGTTCGGCCTCTTCGGCGCGAGCACGGCAATCTTTCTCTACAAGCTGAAGGCCTGAGCGTCAGTCGCGGTCCTCGGACTCCGAGCGGCGCTCCGGACGCGTTTCCTTTCGAATGTGTCGCATCTTTCTTTCGGTTGCTCTTCGTTTTGCCGACGATTGACTGTCGGTACAATTTGTGTGCGGTAAACCCTTGGCGCCCGATTTCGCCACCGGCATAATCGGTCCGGTTTGCGCGCCGTACCAACTTTTCCTTCCTGCTTCTTCTTCCCCGTTCGCTTCGTCTGGCTTCGCGCGATGCGAGGGATGGAATTGCACGGCGCGTCCTTCATCTCTCAAGAAAAGGACCGACGCGTGACTCTGTGGTTTCTCGTATTCCTGAGCGTGCTCCAGGGCGTGACCGAACTTTTTCCGGTCAGCAGTCTCGGCCATACGCTGCTCGTTCCCGGCCTGATCGGCATGCATATCGACAAGCATGCGCCACAATTGCTGCCGTTTCTCGTCGCGCTGCATCTCGGCACTGCGATCGCGCTGCTCTGGTATTTCCGTGACCGCTGGATCGCGCTGATCCGCGGCTTTTTCGCGTCGCTCGGCGGCCGCCGCAACGACGACGGCCACATGATGTGGGCGCTCATCATCGGGACGATTCCGACGGGCATCGTCGGACTGCTGCTCGAAAAGCGGCTCGAGGCAATTTTTCACGATCTGCGGATCGTGGCGGCGGCGCTGATCGTCAACGGCGCGCTGCTGTGGTTCGGCGACCGTCTGCAGAAAAGCCGCGCGATGCGGGCGCCCGAGAAGCTCACCTTCAGGCAGGCGTTCCTGGTCGGCCTCGCGCAGATCGGCGCACTGATTCCCGGTTTTTCGCGCAGCGGCCTGACGATGATCGCGGGCGTCGGCGCGGGCCTGACGGCCGAGGCGGCCGCGGAGTTTTCGTTCCTGCTCGGCACGCCGATCATCTTCGCGGCGGGCGTGCTCGAACTGCCGAAGCTCTTTCACGCGCCCGGGCAGTTGTTCGACTCGGTGCTGGGCGGCGTGCTGACGGGCATTGCGGCGTACCTGAGCGTGCGCTTCCTGATGCGCTACTTCGAAGGCCACGGCAAGCTCGCGTCGTTCGGCGTGTATTGCGTGATCGCGGGGGTCTGCTTCCTCGGCTGGTTCATGATGCATCCGCAGCCGGTGTGACGGACACGGGACGCGCGCGGCGGCGAATGAGGTAAAATCGCCGTCTCTTCCGATCGACGGCCCTGCACCTGTACGGGCCGCGTTCCGGTCATCCGCCCTTAGCTCAGTTGGATAGAGCAACGGCCTTCTAAGCCGTAGGTCACACGTTCGAATCGTGTAGGGCGGGCCAGCTGATTTTTGCGTCACGCCCAGTCGTCATGACTGGGCTTTTTGCGTTTCGGGTTCCGCGCAGGGACCTGGCCGGCGATATGGCCATATCTCCGAATATCGCATATCGACTGACCATTGCTTCGTGCTGCGTATCAACTCCATGATGCGAAAAATGGAGCGTGCGAATGTCGATTCCCCTCCGCTGGCCCGCTTCCTGCCCATCCCGGCATCGTGCCTTCACGAGCGCGCGCGGCCGCTCCCCGCAATCCCGCGCCTCGCAACGCATCGGAAGAAATTAACCGTCTCGTACAGGATGGCCCGCCGCCCGCTTGCGGTGCGCGCGTGCGTCATGGTGGCGCGCGGCGCGCCATAACGGTGACGCGGCGCACGCCTCATCGATGGAAGAGGGATGACTTGAACAATCGAGCATACGAAACCAGCCCGGCGCAATGCTCGCTATGGAACCGCAAGCAGATGCGCCTGCAACCGGAAGCGCGGCGGGTGCTGCTTGCGTTGCCGGAGCGCGTGCTCGGCGCATCGCTTGCCTCGCTGTTCGAACTGAAGGGCTTTCCGGCGCAACTTGCGGTGGATGCATCGTCGCTCAGGCGCGCGATCGAAGCGTGGCGTCCGCATGTGCTCTTCCTCGACACGCGCGTGAGCGGCTGCGGCAACTACGCCCTGGCGCGCGAGCTGCGCGAAGCCGAGGACGGCGCGGGCCGCCTCATCATCGCGATGAGCGGCTTCCTGCCCGAAGAGCCGATCGCGTTGCTCAAGGAAGCGGGCTACGACGGCCATTGCCGCCGCCCCTGTCCCGTGTGGCAGATGACCGATTTGCTCGACGAATTCTTCGCGTGCCACGCGGTCCGTTGAGCGTGCCGCGCGGTCCGTCGAGTTCGCCTAGCGCGCGAACGTGCCCGGCGCGGCCCGGCGCCGCACGTGGTCGCGCTGGTGCATCGCGCGTGCATAGCTGTTCGGCCCGAAGACGAGATTGAGCGCGATCATCGCGACGAGGCTTGCGGCGAGCATCGTCCACGACATCGAGAAGCTGCCGCTGACATCGCGCACGATGCCCGCGACGACCGGCGCAAGCGCCGCGATGACGAAGCCCACGCCCTGCACGAACGCGACAAGCCGCGCGGCGAGCTCGGGATCGTCGGCGTGATCCAGCGTCAGGACGAGCGTGAGCGCGAACACGCCGCCGAGGCCGCCGCCGAGCAGCGCGACCGCCGCGATGGGCGCGGCGAGCGGCGCGAAGAGCAGCAGGCCGAAGCCGAACAATTGCGCGACAAGACCCGCCGCGATCCATGGACGCCGGTCCTTCTCGTGTCCGAACCCGCGCCCGAAGCGCGAGGCCGCCATCGGCAGCAGCAACGCCGACGAAGCCTGAAAGACCGTGAGCATCGCGAGCAGCGCGCCGCTTTCGCTCACGCCGCGGCCGAGTTGCTGATAGTACGCCGGCATCCACGCGACGAGACTCGTATAGCCGCCGTTGACGAACCCGAAGAAGATGCCGAGCATCCACGCGCGACGGTTGAGAAAGAGTGAGGGCGCAGGCGCCGCGCGGCGCGTCGACGATGCGCGGGGCAAAGCATCGACGCGCATCAGCATCAGCCACACTGCCAGCGCGATGAGCGCGGGCAGCGCCCAGAACGCGAGCCCCGCCTGCCACGACGCGCGCGACGCCACGCCCGGCGTGATGCTCGCGCCGAGTCCGCCGCCCGCCATGATCGATGCGGAATAGAGGCCCATCGCGAAGGGCAGGCGCGTGGCGAAGCGCGTCTTCATGACGCCGGGCAACAGCGCCTGAATGATCGCCACGCCGGTGCCCGCGACCGCCGCGCTGGCGATGAGCGCAACCGCATTCCCGGCGAACAGCCTTCCCGCGCAGGCCGCGACGATCGCGATGAGGCCGATCGCCACGCCGCGCGCATTGCCGATCGCGCGCGAGAGCGCACTCGCGCCGAACGCGCACACGCCCATCGCGACGACGGGCAGCCCGGTCAGCATCGACGCGCCGCGGAACGACAGACCCGTCGCGGGCAGGATCACGCCCATCAGCGGGCTGATCGACGTGAGCAGCGGCCGCAGGTTCAAACCGATCGCGACGATCACCGCAAGCCAGACGAGGTTCGAGGTGCGCGGGTTCATCGTGTGAAGTCCGCTGAAATCGGCGTGCCGTTCGCCATGACGAAGCGGCGCGGCGGACGCATCGCGACGGCCTGCGCGACCGTTTCGGCATCGACGAGCACGAGGTCCGCGCGCATGCCGGCCGCAAGCCCGTATCGCGCGAAACCGCAGCCGCGCGCCGCTTCGCCTGCGACGCAGTCGAATGCGGCGGCGAGATCGTCGTCGCGGCGCAGGTCGTAGCGCATCGCGATGAGCCTCGCGCGCTCGAGCATGTCGGGCGAACCGAAGGGCGTCCAGGCGTCGCGGATGCCGTCGTTGCCGCCGAAGAGCATCACGCCCGCCGCGCGAGCCTCACGGAACGGCGGCACGGAAACCGGGGCGGGCGCGGTGGTCAGCAACGCGACGTTCGTGCGCGCGATGCGTTCGAGCAGCGCGCCGCGCCGCGCATCGGGCAGCGCGCCGAGGCAGAACGCGTGACTCACGACGACGCGTCCCTGGAGCCCGAGCGCTTCCACGCGATCGAGCAGCAGCTCGAACGTGAACGCGCCGAGCTCGCCGGGCTCGTGCAGATGGATGTCGATGGGCTTGCCGTGCTTCGTCGCGAGTGCGAACGTGATGTCGAGCGACGCCGCCGGATCGCCGTCGATGGCGGCAGGATCGAGCGCGCCGAGCACGTCGGCGCCATGCGCCAGCGCGGCGTCGAGCAATTCGCGCGTGCCGGGGCGCTTCATCACGCCCGATTGCGGAAAGGCGACGATCTGCATGTCGAGCACGTCGGCGAGCGCCGCGCGCGTCGACGCGACGCCCTCGAGATGACGCAGCCCCGCGTCGGTATCGATATCGACGTGCGTGCGCAGGCGCGTCGTGCCTTCGCGCAGGAACGCAAGCGCGAGCGCGCGCGAAGCCTTCGCGGCGTCGTGGCCGCTCTCGGCGCGCCAGCGCCGCTCGTTCTCGATGCGATCGACCAGTCGCGGCCCCACCGCGTTGCGATACCACGGCATGCCCCACGTGGTCTTGTCCAGATGCGTGTGCCCTTCGATGAAGCCGGGCAGCAGCAGCCCGAGCGCGCCGTCGATGACGGTGTCGCCGGGCGCGGGCTGGCGCTCGCCGTGCGGCAGAATCGCGTCGATCGTCGCGCCGGCGATGCGCACATCCGCTGGCGCGCCTCCGAACGGTCGCGCGTTGACGATCCATGTCGATGGTTTCATACGATCTGGCCCTCCTGCTTTCCGACAATTTGGTTGACCATTTTACAGGTTTATGGTCAACCAAGAATACGGCGAGCCTGATAACCCGGATTCGTTCGCGCCGGTGGGCCGCGCATCGAGCCAGCGGCCGATGCACTCGCTACAATGCGAGACAACACAAGCACGACAGGCATCATGGCATCACGCAAGGACACTTCACCGAACGAAACGCCGCCCGACGAGCGCGTCTACGCGGCGATCACATCCGCGCTTCTGCACGGCAGGCTCGCGCCGGGCGCGCAGCTCGTCGAGCGCGAGCTCGCCGCCGCATTCGACTGCACGCGCGGCACGATCCGCAAGGTGCTGGCGCGGCTCGGCGCGGAAGGCAAGCTCACGCTGGAGGTCAATCGCGGTGCGTTCGTGCCGTCGCCGACGGTCGCCGACATCCGCGAGGTCTATCGCGCGCGGCAGGTGGTGGAGGCGGGGATCGTCGCGGCGCTGTGCGGCGGCCTGAGTGCGCCGACGAAACGCGCCTTGCGCGCGCACATCAGGGCCGAGCGGCGCGCGGTGAAGGCGGGCAGCGTGGAGGAATGCGTGCGCCTCGCGGGGCACTTCCATCTGCTGCTCGCGGAACTGGCGGGCGCGCCGGAGGTGCACGCGTTTCTTGCCAAGCTCGTCGCGAAGACCGAGCTGTACAAGGCGCTGTTCGATCCGTCGAAGGTGTCGAACTGCGCATCGGACGAACACGGCCGTCTCGTCGACGCGCTGGAAGAAGGCGAGCTCGATGCCGCGCTCGCGACGATGCGCGCGCATATCGGCGAACTGGAAGCTCGCGTGCTCGCGCAGGCGGGCGGAGCGCAGACGAGCGATCTGGCGGCGCTGTTCGCCGGCGCGTGAGGCGCCGGCAATCGAACGAAAACGGGCCGCGGCGTAAAGACCGCGGCCCGTCCCGTAGCACGGCCTTTGCGACGCGCGCTGCTTACCGCGAGAAGTCGAGCGCGCTGGTCAGGTCGCCCATCGCCTTGCCGCCGTTCGCGACGAGCGCGTCGTCGCGCGACTTGAGGCCCGGCAGCTCCGGCAGGTTGAAGCGCTTGGTGATGAAGCGCAGGATCGACGTGGTGTCGTACTGCGTGTGATCGACGAAGCCCTTTTTCGCGTACGGCGAAACGATGAGCGCCGGAATACGCGTGCCCGGACCCCAGCGGTCGCCCTTCGGCGGCGCGACGTGATCCCAAAAGCCGCCGTTTTCGTCGTAGGTCACGATGACAACCATGTTCTTCCACTGCGGGCTGTTCTGCAGATGGGAGATCAGATCGGCGATGTGCTGGTCGCCCGATGCCACGTCGGTGTAACCCGCGTGCTCGTTCAGGTTGCCCTGCGGCTTGTAGAACGCGACTTGCGGCAGCGTGCCCGCGTCGATTGCCTTGATGAACTCGGAACCGTTCGTGCCGCCGTCGAGCAGGTGCTGGGCGCGGTTGGCCGTGCCCGGCGCGAGATCGGCGAAGTAGTTGAACGGCTGATGGTGCGTCTGGAAGTTCGGCACCGAGTTCGTCGCGCCGCCGATGACCGTGCGGCTCTGCAGCGCCGCGCCCCACGATCCGCCGTACCACGCCCAGCTCACGCCGGCGTTGTTCAGCAGGTCGCCGATATGCTGCTGCGTCTGCGGCGGCAGCGTGGTGGCCACGCTCGGGTCCGCGAGCGCCGGATCGCCGCCGGAAGCCGGCGCGTTGCCGCTCGGCTGATACGGCGGCTGCATCGTGTTGACCGCGTAGAAGTCAGGCGTGAGGTTGCCCGAGTTCACGAACTTCGGAATGCCGCTCAGCGCCGACGCCGGCGAGTTCGACGCGACCGTGAGCGACACGCCGTCCGGATTCACGACCGAGATCGATCCCTTCGCGACGCTGGTATTCGCGTTCGGATACGTCGGCGTGCATGCGCAGACGAGCCACTGGTGATTCAGAAAAGAACCGCCGAACGCGCCCATGAAGAAGTTGTCCGCGAGCGTGTACTGCTGTGCGATCTTGTAGAGCGGCAGCTTGTCGGGCGGCGTGTCGTAGTGGCCCATCACGAGGCCGCCGGAGTCGGCCCATGCGGCGAACTTGTCGTTCTTGCCGCCGTCGATCTGCATCTGGTTCTCGTAAAAGCGGTGATACAGGTCGCGCGTCGTGACGTTGAGCTGCGTGTTGAAGCCCTTGGGATCGTCGATCGCGAACGGCGCGTTCGGCAGGTTCGCCGTCATCGCCTCGGTGATCACGGGCGTCACGCCGGTCGCCGTCAGGCCGGTCCAGATCTTCGGCAGGGTCGCGAGCACGCTGCCGTCGCGATCGAGCTGCTGCGCGCTGGCGGCCGTCACGTTCTGCAGGCCGTTTGCGCCCGGGAAGTGCCCGTACAGGTTATCGAAGCTGCGGTTTTCCGCGTAGATCACGACGACGTTCTTCACCGAGGAAATGTCGTTGTCGTGATGGTCGTCGCCGCCGCATGCATAGAGGCCGAATGCGGCAGTGGCCAGAAGCGGCACCGCGCAAACGAGTTTCTTGTTCATTGGGATTCTCTCTTGTGTTGGGGACCGGCGCACGACGCGAGCTTCGTCGTCAAAAAGCCTTTGCCCGCCGGCGTGCGCAGTGTGGCAATTCACTTTGACGCGGCAATGTAATAAGGCTTTCGAATGCGTAATGTCTGCCTGATTAATTGCAGGCAGCGGCGGCGATGTGGCGCGGACGAGGCTTGTCATCTGAGAGACACACGCACGACATACGCTTCGGCATCTTTCAATTCCGCGCCGCAACTCCATGTCTTCGATGCGTCTGCCGTTTGTTCTCTGTTTCCTCGCGCTCGCCGCCTCGTGCGTGGCGGTGAGCGGCTGCGATTCGCGCGCGGCCAGCACGAACGCGAGCGGGCAGATGCAGGCGGCATCGAGCGCAGCCGTGCAGGCGGCGGCGAACGCGGCGCCGCGTGGTCAGACGCGCGCGGAGGTGTATGCGCATGTGAAGCAGATGACGGCGCTCGGCGAGAAGCTCTTCTTCGATCCGTCGCTGTCGGGTTCGGGCAAGCTCGCTTGCGCGTCGTGCCATAGCCCGAGCCACGCTTTCGGACCGCCCAACGCGCTGTCCGTGCAGCTCGGCGGGAGCGACATGCGTCAGCCGGGCTTTCGTGCGGTGCCTTCGCTCAAGTATCTGCAATCGGTGCCGGCGTTCACGCGGCACTTCCACGATTCCGACGACGAAGGCGACGAAAGCGTCGATGCGGGCCCGACCGGCGGCCTGACGTGGGACGGCCGCGTCGATCACGGCTCGGACCAGGCGCGCATTCCGCTGCTGTCCTCGTTCGAGATGGGCAGCACGCCCGCGAAGGTCGCCGAGGCAGTGAAGGCCTCGCCCTATGCCGAGGATTTCCGCCAGGCATTCGGCGCGCACGTGTTCGACAACGACGACAAGGCGTTCGCGTCGGTGCTGGAATCGCTCGAAGCGTTCGAGCAGACCCCGGGCAAGTTCTATCCCTATACGAGCAAGTTCGACGCGTTCCTCGCCGGCCGCGCGAAGCTCAACGACGCCGAGCTGCACGGGCTCGAGCTCTTCAACGACGAGAAGAAGGGCAACTGCGCGTCGTGCCACATCAGCCAGCGTGCGAAGGACGGCACGCCGCCGCAGTTCAGCGACTTCGGCCTGATCGCGCTAGGCGTGCCGCGCAACCGCGCGCTGCCGGTCAACAGGAACCCGAACTTCCACGATCTCGGCGCATGCGGTCCCGAGCGCCGGGACCTGAAGGGCATGGACGAGTACTGCGGCATCTTCCGTACGCCGTCGCTGCGCAACGTCGCCACGCGCAAGACCTTCTTCCACAACGGCATCTATCACTCGCTGGAAGACGTCGTGCGCTTCTATGTGGAGCGCGACACGAACCCGGAGAAGTTCTATCCCGTGTCGAAGCAGGGCGTCGTGCAGAAGTTCGACGATCTGCCGAAACGCTACTGGGACAACATCAACACCGATCCGCCGTTCGATCGCAAAAAGGGCGACAAGCCCGCGCTCGACGAGGCCGAGATCAGGGACGTCGTCGCGTTTCTGGGCACGCTCACCGACGGCTACGATTCGGCAAAGGACAAGGACGCGCAGAAGGGCACGGGCATCGACGAGATGAAGTCCGCCGCCAACTGACCGCGTGCAGCCGGGCGGGGCGGCCGAAAGCTCCGCGTCATGCTATCCTCGTTGCGGCCCGCTCACGCGGGCTGACGTTGGTGAATCGCCGTTGCCGCTCTGGTTGCACAAGCAGGCGGCCATATTCATTCGCAACGAGGAGAACCCAATGCCGATCGAACATCGAGCCCTCGCTCGCGCGTCTCTTCTGACGATCGCGGCCGCCTCGCTCGTCGTCGTGTGCGCGGAAGCCGGGGCCGCCAATCTGGGCTTTCTGAACAACACGCCGATCACCTACATGAAGCAGCGTGACCTGCAGGCGCTCAACAACGCCGCGCAGAAAGCGCTCGACACGAAGCAGGACGGCGAATCACTCGACTGGAACAACAAGGGCACGGGCAACACGGTCCCGATCGATGGCACGGTAACGCCGCAGAACTCCTTCGAATCGGACGGCGTCAAGTGCCGCAAGATCACGCTCGTCGCGCGCGCCAAAGGGCAGACGCAGACCTGGACGCCGGTCGCCTGCAAGGCAAGTGACGGCAAGTGGAAACTCAAGAAACAGTGATGAACGGGGAACGCGGTCGATGACCGGCCGCACCATATCGTGCGGCGTGGTCATCCTGAACACGCAAGGCGACGTGCTGCTCTGCCACGCTACGGAAACCTCGCACTGGGACGTGCCCAAGGGCGCGGCCGACCCGGGCGAAAGCCCGCGCGAGGCGGCGTTGCGCGAGCTCGTCGAGGAGACGGGCATCGTTCTGCCTGCCGAGCGTCTGAAGGATCTCGGCCGCTTCGTCTATCGCCGCGACAAGGACCTGCATCTCTTCGCCGTGCGCGTGAGCGACGACGAAGTGCAGCTCGAGAACTGCGTGTGCGAGTCGTATTTCCCGCGCTACAGCGACGGCACGATGATCCCCGAGATGGACGCGTACCGCTGGGTCAGCCCGGCGGAAGTGGACCAGTTCGCGAGCCGCAGCCTGGCGCGGCTCTTTCAGACCACGCTTTTGCTCGCGGAACTGCACGACACGCTCTGACGGGCTTCGGTCCTTCGATCAGTCCGGCGTGCGGTCGTTGGGATTGGCGAAGAGCGCCTTCATCTCCGGCGACATCGGGAACTGCAGGTTCACGCCGTCCGGCGGAATCGGGCGCATGAACCAGGTGTCGTAGAGCTTCGCCGCCTCGCCCGAGCGCTGCATGCCGGCGATCACGTCGTCGACGATGCGCTTGAACACCGGATCGCCCTTTCTCATCATGCAGCCGTACGCCTCGTTCGCGAGCGACGTGCCGGTCACCGTATATTCGTTGCGCGCGGCGCCTTCCTGCGCGATCTTGCCGTAGAGAAGCGGGTCGTCCATCACGAACGCGACCGCGCGATCGGACTTGAGCGCGGCGAACCCTTCCGCATGATCGCGCGCGCTGATGATGCGCAGGTTGAGCTTCCTGTCGATGCTCATCTGCCTCAGCATGCGCTCGTCCGACGTGCCCGCCGTGGTCGCGACGGTCTTGTTCGCGAGATCGCTGTAATCGCGGATGCCCGACTTCTTCTTCACGGCCATGCGGATGCCGTACTGAAAGAAGCTGTTGGAGAACGCGACGAGCGGATCGCGATCCGCGACGTGCGCGGTCGAGCCGCATTCCAGATCGACCTGGTTGTTGACCACGTAGGAGATGCGGTTCGCCGACGTGACCTGAACGTTCTTCACCGCGAGATTCGGCATGTTGAGGCGCTTCTTGATCTCGTCGACGACCTTGAGCGCGATATCGTACGAATAGCCGACCGGCTGCTGCTTCACCGTGTAGGAGAAGGGCACCGACGATTCGCGCGTGCCGAGCACGATGGCGCCGTTCTCCACGATCTTGCGCAGCGTGGCGGAAGGCGGCATCTGATCGACCGCGGACTGCGCCGTGGCGAGTTCCCCGGCGGTGGCGGCGCGAGCGTCAGCGGACGCGAGCGCGAGCGAAGAGGCGAGGGCGCAGCACGCGCTCAGTGCGGCACTTCGTTGCGCCCGTGAACGGTGCGCGAAGGAATGCGGCGGCTTCATGATGTCCTCGTTGGCGGCGGCGAGCGTTGGGTCCGGCCTGATGCTTGAACCTGACGCATCGAGGACGCCGCGTGGCCGCGCGGCGTCCTGTCGGATTTCTGTTGCTTTCGCCGGCCGATGTCAGGCCGGCTTGCCCCAGCTGTCGCGCAGGCTGACGATGCGGTTGAATACAGGCCTGCCCGGTTTCGAATCCACGCGGTCCGCGACGAAGTAGCCGTGGCGCTCGAACTGGAAGCGGTCTTCTGCGTTCGCGTCGCGTGCGCTCGGCTCGAGGTACGCGTTCACGACGCGCTTCGAATCCGGGTTGAGCGCGTCCAGGAACTCGGCGCCGCCCGCGCCGGGCTGCGGCTCCTTGAAGAGACGGTCGTAGACGCGCACTTCGGCCGCATAGGCGGTGGCCGCGCTCACCCAGTGGATCGTGCCCTTCACCTTGTACGCGTTCGCGCCTTCCGTGCCCGACTTGCTGTCCGGGAAGTAGTTGCAGTGAACGGCGATCACGTTGCCGTTCTCGTCCTTGTCCGCGCCCGTGCATTCCACGACGAAGCCGTACTTCAAACGCACCTTGTTGCCCGGAAAGAGGCGGAAATAGCCCTTGGGCGGCGTTTCCTGGAAGTCCTCGCGCTCGATCCACAGTTCGCGCGAGAACGGGAACGTGCGCGTGCCGCGATCCGGATGATGCGGATGCACCGGCGCGCTGCACTCCTCGCTCTGTCCTTCCGGATAGTTGTCGATGATGAGCCTGAGCGGATCGAGCACGCAGATCGCGCGCGGCGCCTTCTCGTCGAGATCGTCGCGCAGCGCGCCTTCGAGCACGCTCATGTCGATCCAGGAATCGACCTTGGTCACGCCGACGCGCTCGACCATCAGGCGGATGCTTTCGGGCGTGAAGCCGCGCCGCCGCACGCCCACGATGGTCGGCATGCGCGGATCGTCCCAGCCGTCTACGTGGCCTTCCTGCACGAGTTGCAGCAGCTTGCGCTTGCTGGTGATCGCGTAGGTCAGGTTCAGGCGGGAGAATTCGATTTGCTGCGGAAGCGGGCGCTGGAACACGCCGTCGTCCGCGAGTTGCGCGAGGAACCAGTCGTAGAGCGGGCGATGATCCTCGAACTCGAGCGTACACAGCGAATGCGTGATGTTCTCGATCGCATCCGACACGCAGTGCGCGTAGTCGTACATCGGGTAGATGCACCACTTGTCGCCGGTACGGTAGTGATGCGCGAAGCGGATGCGGTAAATAACCGGGTCGCGCATGTTGAAGTTCGGCGACGCCATGTCGATCTTCGCGCGCAGCACGTGCTCGCCTTCCTTGAACTCGCCCGCCTTCATGCGGCGGAAGAGTTCGAGGTTCTCTTCGGGCGTGCGGTCGCGATACGGCGAGTCGATGCCGGCTTCGGTGGCCGAGCCGCGCGTCGCGCGCATTTCCTCGGCGGTCTGGCTGTCGACGTACGCCTGGCCCTTCTTGATGAGCATCTCGGCGAACTCGTACAGCTTGTCGTAGTAGTCGCTCGCGAAGTACTTGTGTTCGCGGCCGTCCTTCTTCCAGTCGAAACCGAGCCACTCGACGGCGTCGATGATCGAATCGACATATTCGACGCTTTCCTTCTCGGGGTTCGTATCGTCGAAGCGCAGATGACACACGCCGCCGTAGTCCGCTGCGAGGCCGAAATTCACGCAGATGCTCTTCGCATGGCCGATATGCAGATAGCCGTTCGGCTCGGGCGGAAAGCGCGTCTCGACGCGCTGCGACCATTTGCCGGAGCGGTTGTCGTCTTCGATGATGTTGCGAATGAAATTGGATGGCGCCGGGGCGTCGTTGCGATCGGTGTTCATGCGAAAAAGAGTGCCAGCGGATGCGCTCGCGCGCGTGAGCTCGGGTAAGCGTTCCGCACTCGGAGACGCGTACGAATGACTTGAATATTGTGTCGATTCTACCTTACGCAACCGTCGGGGACAGGCTGCGGCGCCTTTCCGCCACGGCTTGCCGGTAGTTTCGTCGCGCGATTCACACAGGTTCGGCGTTTCGCGAGTTCCGTTACACGGATGACGGCGCGACACGCCGATCGTAACCACCGTAACGGGACGTAAATCGCGTTGAAAGGCGCACGCGCGGACTTTTAAGATCGGCTCGCCTGCTCGATCGAGCCCGCTGCACCGGCCCGATCCGCTGCAAAAAAGCACAACACATCAAAACGACAACAGAAGGAAGCCAACCATGAACAAGATCGCCATCACGACTCTCAAGCTCGCGGCCGCCGCCGCGCTCGTGTCGAGCCTCGCGGCCTGCGCGAACGTGTCGCGCCAGCAGGCTCACGCCGGGGTCGGCGCGGCCGCGGGCGGCGCGCTCGGCTATCTGATCACGGGCGGGCCGGTCGGCACCGTCGCCGGCGCGGCGGCGGGCGGCCTGATCGGCGCGGGCGTGCACTGACCGGCCGCCGATCGTCCCGCCGGGCGCTCAGATCGCCTTCGATGCGCGCAGCCGCGCGATTTTCGCCTCGTCGTAGCCGAGGACGTCGGCGAGCACGCTCGACGTGTGCTCGCCGAGCAACGGCGGATGCGTGCGCGCCTCGGGCGGCGTCGCGCTCATCTTGATCGGGCTCGCGACGAGCTTCACCGCGCCGGCCGTCGGGTGCGGCAGCTCGATCTGCATCCTGCGCGCGAGCACCTGCGGGTCCTCGAACACCTCGCCCAGATCGTTGATCGGCCCGCACGGCACGCCCGCGGCCTCGAGCGCCGCGAGCCATTCGTGCTTGCCCTTCGAGCGCACCATCCCGGCGAGAATCGGCACGAGCACATCGCGATTGCGCACGCGCGACGGATTGGTCGCGAAGCGCGGATCGTCCGCCAGCTCCGCGCGCCCGCCCGCCTCGACGAACTTGCGGAACTGCCCGTCGTTGCCCACGGCGACGATGATCCAGCCGTCGCTCGTCTGGAAGGTCTGATACGGCACGATGTTCGGATGCGCGTTGCCCCAGCGCACCGGCGGCCTGCCGCTCGCGAGAAAATTGGTGTTCATGTTGGCGAGCATCGCGACCTGCACGTCGAGCAGCGCCATGTCGATGTATTGCCCTTCGCCCGTGCGGTCGCGGTGCGCGAGCGCGGTGAGCACGCCGATTGTCGCGTACATGCCGGTCATGAGGTCGGCGATCGCCACGCCCGCCTTCTGCGGGCCGCCGCCGGGCTGCCCGTCGCGCTCGCCGGTGATGCTCATGAACCCGCCGATGCCCTGCACGATGAAATCGTAGCCGGCGCGCTGCGCGTACGGCCCCGTCTGCCCGAAGCCGGTGACCGAGCAATAGACGATGTCCGGCTTCACGTGCTTGATCGTCTCGTAGTCGAGCCCGTACTTCTTCAGCTGCCCGGCCTTGTAGTTCTCCAGCACGACATCGCTTTGCGCGGCCAGCTCCCGCACGATCTGCTGGCCCTCGGGCGTGGCGATATCCACCGTCACCGAACGCTTGTTGCGGTTCGCCGCGAGGTAGTACGCGGCCTCGCGCGTGTCCTCGCCGTCGGGGGTTTTCAGGTAGGGCGGGCCCCAGTGGCGCGTGTCGTCGCCGGTTTCGGGCCGCTCGATCTTGATGACGTCCGCGCCGAAATCGGCGAGGGTCTGCGCGCACCACGGTCCCGCCAGCACGCGGGTCAGGTCCAGCACGCGGATATGGCTCAAGGCTCCCATTCGTTTGCTCGCTTCCTTTTCGCTTGGATATCGTGGCGTTCCGTGACGCCGGTTTCGCGACTGTCGCACAGAACGGCCGTGCGCGCGACCGCCGGCGACGCCGGGAAAGCACCCGTGGACACGCTGCACGCCCGGCCCGGCGCGGCGAATCCCGTATAATCGACAATCACCCTTGCCACGCCGGTCAAGGCTCGTCACGAGCCGCCCGCGGGCACCATCAAAGAACCGAAGACACGCCCGTACGCTATGAAAGCCGCCGAAATACGCGAGAGATTTTTGAAGTTTTTCGAATCGAAGGGCCACACGATCGTGCGTTCGTCGAGCCTCGTGCCCGGCAACGACCCGACGCTGCTCTTCACCAACTCGGGCATGGTCCAGTTCAAGGACGTGTTCCTGGGCAGCGAATCGCGTCCGTACTCGCGCGCGACCACTGCGCAGCGCAGCGTGCGCGCGGGCGGCAAGCACAACGATCTGGAGAACGTCGGCTACACCGCGCGCCATCACACGTTCTTCGAGATGCTCGGCAACTTTTCGTTCGGCGACTACTTCAAGCGCGACGCGATCCACTATTGCTGGGAGCTGCTGACCCGCGTCTACATGCTGCCGCCCGAGAAGCTCACGGTGACCGTCTACAAGGAAGACGACGAAGCCTACGACATCTGGGCGAAGGAGATCGGCGTGCCGGCCGAGCGCATCATCCGCATCGGCGACAACAAGGGCGCGCGCTACGCATCCGACAACTTCTGGCAGATGGCCGACACCGGCCCGTGCGGCCCGTGCTCGGAAGTGTTCTACGACCACGGCCCGGAAATCTGGGGCGGCCCGCCGGGATCGCCTGAGGAAGACGGCGACCGCTTCATCGAGATCTGGAATCTCGTGTTCATGCAGTTCAACCGCGATGCTCAGGGCAACATGACGCCGCTGCCCAAGCAGTGCGTCGATACGGGCATGGGCCTCGAACGGCTCGCCGCGGTGCTGCAGCACGTGCACAGCAACTACGAGATCGACCTGTTCCAGACGCTCATCAAGGCGGCGGGCCGCGAGACGAATACGGCCGATCTGGAAAACAACTCGCTGAAGGTGATCGCGGACCACATCCGCGCATGCTCGTTCCTGATCGTCGACGGCGTGATTCCCGGCAACGAAGGCCGCGGCTACGTGCTGCGCCGGATCGTGCGCCGCGCGATCCGTCACGGCTACAAGCTCGGCCAGAAGGGCGCGTTCTTCCACAAGCTGGTGGCGGATCTCGTCGCGGAAATGGGCGCGGCGTATCCGGAACTCGCGGACGCGCAGCAGCGCGTGACCGACGTGCTGCGTCAGGAAGAAGAGCGCTTCTTCGAGACCATCGAGCACGGCATGTCGATTCTCGAAGGCGAGCTGGCCGATCTGGAGAAGAAGGGCGTCAAGCAACTGGACGGCGAACTCGCGTTCAAGCTGCACGACACCTACGGCTTTCCGCTCGACCTGACGGCGGACGTGTGCCGCGAGCGCGGCGTGACCGTCGACGAACCCGCGTTCGACGACGCCATGGCGCGCCAGCGCGACCAGGCCCGCGCGGCGGGCAAGTTCAAGCTCGCGGCGGGCCTCGAATACTCGGGCGCGAAGTCCACCTTCCACGGCTACGAGAAGGAAATCTTCGACGATGCGAAGATCCTCGCGCTGTATGTCGAGGGCGCATCGGTGAATGAAGCGAAGGACGGCCAGCAAGCCGTCGTCGTGCTCGATCACACGCCGTTCTACGCGGAATCCGGCGGCCAGGTCGGCGACCAGGGCGTGCTCGCGAACGCGAACGTGCGCTTTGCCGTCGCCGATACGCTGAAGGTGCAGGCGGATGTGGTCGGCCATCACGGCACGGTCGAGCAGGGCACGCTCAGGGTCGGCGACGTCGTGAAGGCGGAAATCGACGGCGTGCGCCGCGCCCGCACCGCGCGCAACCACTCCGCGACGCACCTGATGCACAAGGCGCTGCGCGAAGTGCTGGGCGGCCATGTGCAGCAGAAGGGCTCGCTGGTGGACGCCGACAAGACGCGCTTCGACTTCGCGCACAACGCGCCGATGACGGACGACGAAATCCGCCGCGTCGAGCAGATCGTGAACAACGAGATCATCGCGAACGCGCCGGGCGTCGTGCGCGTGATGCCGTACGACGAAGCCGTTAAGGGCGGCGCGATGGCGCTCTTCGGCGAGAAGTACGGCGACACCGTGCGCGTGCTCGATCTCGGCTTCTCGCGCGAGCTCTGCGGCGGCACGCACGTGCAGCGCACGGGCGACATCGGCTTCTTCAAGATCGTGATGGAAGGCGGCGTCGCGGCGGGCATTCGCCGTGTCGAGGCCATCACAGGCGACAACGCCGTGCGCTACGTGCAGGAGCTCGATTCCCGCATCAATGCGGCGGCGGCCGTGCTGAAGGCGCAGCCTGCCGAACTCACGCAGCGCATCGCGCAGGTGCAGGAGCACGTGAAGTCGCTGGAGAAAGAGCTCGGCGCGCTGAAGTCGAAGCTCGCATCGAGCCAGGGCGATGAGCTCGTGTCGCAGGCCGTCGAGGTGTCCGGCGTGCGCGTGCTTGCCGCGCAGCTCGAAGGCGCGGACGTGAAGACGCTGCGCGAAACCGTCGACAAGCTCAAGGACAAGCTGAAGAGCGCGGCGATCGTGCTCGCCTCCGTCGAAGGCGGCAAGATCAGCCTGATCGCTGGCGTGACGCCGGATGCGTCGAAGAAGGTGAAGGCGGGCGAGCTCGTCAACTTCGTCGCGCAGCAAGTCGGCGGCAAGGGCGGCGGTCGTCCCGACATGGCGCAGGCGGGTGGCACGGAGCCGGCGAATCTGCCGGCCGCGCTCGCGGGCGTGACGGGGTGGGTGCAGCAGCAGCTTTAAGGCGCTCTGGCGAGGTTGAACGGCCCGATCGGCTTTGGTTGATCGGGCCGTTTTCATTACAGCCTGTCAGGCACATCCCGTGCGACGCTCCCAATGGTTTCAACAACCGTTTCGACAACCAAGGGAGACGAACCATGAATCGCACATTCGCATCGATCGCTCTTGCTTCCGCGATGCTCGTCGCAACCGGCGCGGCCCAGGCGAAGGGCTGCATCGAAGGCGCGGCGGTGGGCGGCGTGGCCGGACACGTCGCGGGCAAGCACGGCACGGCGGGCGCGGTCGGAGGCTGCGCGATCGGCCATCACGAAGCCGGCAAGAAGGAAAAGAAGGCGCAAGAGGCCAACGCGGCGAGCGCGCCAAACAGTAAGTAAAGCAAGTAACGACCACGCGGATCGGCGCTCACGGCGCGCGCCGGTCCCAGCCGCTAGAATGGCCGGATCGCCGGCCGCGCGATGCCATCCGCTCGCGCGCGCCTCGTTCAACACGGCCATCACAGCGACCCCATGACAGCGCCCACGGACACGACCCAGCACTTCGCCTCCGACAACTACGCAGGCATCTGCCCCGAAGCGCTCGCCGCGCTCGTCGAGGCCAACACGAGCGGCCACGAGCCCGCCTATGGCGACGATTCCTGGACCGCGCAGGTCTGCGACCGCATCCGCGACCTCTTCCAGACCGACTGCGAAGTCTTCTTCGTGTTCAACGGCACGGCGGCGAATTCGCTGGCGCTCGCATCGTTGTGCCAGTCGTATCACTCGGTGATCTGCCACGAGCTCGCGCACATCGAAACCGATGAATGCGGCGGCCCCGAGTTCTTTTCCGGCGGCTCGAAGCTGCTCACCGCGACGGGCGAGAACGGCAAGCTCACGCCCGATGCAGTCGAAGCGCTCGTCACCAGACGCGCCGACATCCACTATCCGAAGCCCAAGGTCGTCACGCTCACGCAGGCGACGGAAGTCGGCACCGTGTACACCGTCGAGGAAATTCGCGCGATCGCGGCGATCGCCAAGCGCCGGCGTCTGCTGGTGCACATGGACGGCGCGCGCTTCGCCAATGCGGTCGCGACGCTGAACGTGGATCCATCGGAGATCACCTGGCGCGCGGGTGTCGACGTGCTGTGCTTCGGCGGCACGAAGAACGGCTTGCCGGTGGGCGAGGCGGTCGTGTTCTTCGACAAGGCGCTCGCCGCCGATTTCGCCTATCGCCTGAAGCAGGCGGGACAGCTGGCCTCGAAGATGCGCTTCATCTCCGCGCCGTGGCTCGGCCTGCTCGACAACGACGTATGGCTGCGCAACGCGCGCCACGCGAACGCGATGGCCCAGCTGATGGCCGAGCGTCTCGTCGAGATTCCCGGCGTGAGCCTGCTTTTCAAGCCGGAATCGAACGCGGTGTTCGCGGAACTGCCGACGCAGGTCGCCGCGGCGCTGCGTGCGAAGGGCTGGCGCTTCTATCAGTTCATCGGTTCGGGCGGCTGCCGTCTGATGTGCGCCTGGGATACGAAGCAGGAGACGGTCGAGCGTTTCGCCGACGAGGTGCGCGCGCTGTGCGCGGCACGCTGAACGTGTGGCGCATCGTGTCGACCTTACCCCGATTGACACGCCCGGCGCGCGGCTCCTAACATGGCCGCACCCCACCCACCGGTTTCCCGGCCATGGCCTTCATCTTCTATCTGACTCACATCCATCTCGGCTACGACTCGCTCGCGCTGCTGCAAAGCGAAAGCGCGCGCATCGGGATGAAGCGTCCGCTCGTCATCACGGACAAGGGCGTCGCGGCCGCGGGGCTCGCCGCGCGCGCGATCGAGCACGCGAAGCTCGGCGCGCTGCCCGTGTTCGACGACACACCCTCGAACCCGACCGAAGCGATGGTCCTGCAAGCCGCCGCGCAATACCGGCGTGAAGGCTGCGACGGCCTGATCGCGGTGGGCGGCGGCTCGTCGATCGATCTGGCGAAGGGCGTCGCGATCGCGGCGACGCACGACGAGCCGCTCACGACCTACGCGACGATCGAGGGCGGCAGCAACAAGATCACCGAGCGCGCGGCGCCGTTGATCGCGGTCCCGACCACCTCCGGAACGGGCAGCGAAGTGGCGCGCGGCGCGATCATCATCCTGAACGACGGGCGCAAGCTCGGTTTCCATTCGTGGCATCTGCTGCCGAAATCGGCGATCTGCGATCCGTCGCTCACACTCGGCCTGCCGCCGACGCTCACCGCCGCGACCGGCATGGACGCGATCGCGCATTGCATCGAAACGTTTCTCGCGCCGGCGTTCAATCCGCCTGCCGACGGCATCGCGCTCGATGGACTCGAACGCGCGTGGGCCAACATCGAGCGGGCGACGCACGATGGTCAGGACCGCGATGCGCGCCTGAACATGATGAGCGCGTCGATGCAGGGCGCGATGGCGTTTCAGAAGGGCCTGGGCTGCGTGCATTCGCTCTCGCATCCGCTGGGCGGGCTCGCGGTGAACGGGCGCACCTCGCTGCATCACGGCACGCTGAACGCGGTGGTGCTGCCTGCCGTCCTGCGCTTCAACGAGCGTGCGCCGACGGTCATCGCGGAGCGGCGCTTCGCGCGCATGCGCCGCGTGATGAATCTCGCGGACGACGCCGACGTGGCGCAGGCCGTGCACGACATGACCGCGCGCCTCGGCCTGCCGACGCATCTCTCGCAGATGGGCGTCGAGGAAAGCATGTTCGACAAGGTGGTGAAGGGCGCGCTCGCGGATCATTGCCACAAGACGAATCCGCGCGAGGCGAGTGCCGACGATTATCGACGCATGCTGATGGCGTCGCTCTGAACCTCATTGAACGATGACCAAACCGGTTCGCACCCGGCGCGCCGAGTACGCGCACTTTCTCGCGATCAGCACGCGCTGGTCGGACAACGATGTGTACGGGCACATCAACAACGTCGTCTACTACAGCTACTTCGACACGGTCGTGAACGAGTATCTGCTGCGTCACGGCGTGCTCGATTTCAGCGAGGGCGAGACCATTGGCCTCGTCGTGGAGACGCACTGCAATTTTTTCGCGCCGGTCGTGTTTCCGGAGCCGATCGAGGCGGGCCTGCGGGTGGAAAAGCTCGGCAACACGAGCGTGCGCTACGAAGTAGCGATCTTCGTGCGAAACTCCGACGAAGCCGCCGCGCAAGGGCATTTCGTGCATGTCTACGTGGATCGCGTGACGCGCAGGCCGGTGCCGCTGCCCGCGCCGCTCGTCGCAGCGTTGACGCCGCTCATCTCCGGCTGAGGTTGCGTCTTGCTCCAGTGGCTCAGCGTGAATCTGCTCAACGGCGTGAGCGTGGGATTGCTGCTCTTCATGCTGTCTGCCGGCCTCACGCTCATCTTCTCGATGCTCGGCGTGCTCAACTTCGCGCATGCGAGCTTCTATATGCTCGGCGCCTATGCCGGACAGACGCTGGCCGCATTCGGCGGATTCTGGTTCGCGTTGATCGCGGCGCCCTTGATCGTCGGCGTGGCGGGCGCGTTGTTCGAGCGCCTGCTGTTGCGGCGCGTGCATGCGCGCGGCGCGCTCGCGGAATTGCTGCTCACCTTCGGCGCGGCCATCGTGATCGGCGAGGGCGTGAAGCTCGTCTGGGGACTCGGACCGTTGCCCGCCGCGATTCCGCCCGTGCTCGACGGTCCGCTCTTCACGCTCTACGGCGCGGCGTTGGCCCGCTATCGCGTGTTCATGATGGCGCTCGCCATCCTCATGCTCGGCGCGCTCTGGCTGCTCCTGCGCACATCGAAGACCGGCCTCGTCGTGCGCGCGGCGCTCACGCATCCCGAGACCGTCGAAACGCTGGGCCATGACGTGCCGCGCGTGTTCACGATCGTTTTCGCCGTGGGCACCGCGCTTGCCGCGCTCGGCGGCGTGATCGGCGCGCCGCTCGCCGTCATCGAGCCCGCGATGGCCGACGCGATGGGGCCGATCGTATTCGTCGTCGTCGTGATCGGCGGCCTCGGTTCGCTTGGCGGCGCGCTCGTCGCGTCGCTGCTGATCGGTTGCGTGCAGACCTTCGCCGTGAGCGCGAGCGCGTCGGCGGGCAGCATCGCCGCGTCGTTCGGCGTGACGCTGCCGCCCGCGTGGGCCGCGCTCACCGTTACGCAGCTCGCGCCCGTGCTGCCGTACCTGTTGCTCGTCGCGATGCTGGCGGCGCGGCCGCGAGGACTCTTCGGCGAGCACACGCGAGATGCCTAGGCTCATCGCGCTGATTCTCGCGCTCGCGCTGCCGCCGTTGATCTTCCATCAATCGTGGCTGCTCGCATATCTCGCGCAGACGGCGACGCTCATCGTCTTCGCGCTCTCGTACAACCTGTTGCTCGGCGAGACGGGCCTGCTCTCGTTCGGGCATGCCGTGTACTCGGGCCTCGGCGCGTTCGCGGCCGCGCACGTGTTCAATCGCTTCGGCGTGCCCCTGGCGCTCCTGCCGCTCATCGGCGGAATCGTTGCGATGCTCGTCGCTGTCGTCTTCGGGGCGCTTTCGACGCAGCGCTCCGGCACGCCGTTCGCGATGATCACGCTTGGCCTCGGCGAGCTCGTCGCCGCTTGCGTGTGGCTCGTGCCGGGCTGGTTCGGCGGCGAAGGCGGCGTGACGATCGACCGCGCGAGCGGGCCGCCGCTCGTTGCGTGGAGCTTCGGGCCATTGCGCGAGGCCTATGCGCTGATCGCGTGCTGGTGCGTCGTCTCGGCGCTCGCGATGTTCGCGTTCTCCCGCACGCCGACGTGCCGCCTCGCCAACGCGGTGCGCGACGACCCCGCCCGCGCCGCGGCGATCGGCTTCGCGCCCGCGCGGGTGCGCTTCACGATGCTCGTCGTGTCGGCATGCTTCGCGGGCATCGCGGGCGTGCTGGCGCTGATCAACGTCGAGCTGGTGTCGGCGGAGAGCGTCGGCCTCGCCCGTTCGACGAGCGTGCTCGTCGCGACGGTGATCGGCGGCGCGGGCACGTTCTTCGGGCCGGTCGTCGGCGCGGTGCTGCTCACGTTCTTCAGCGTCGCGGTGGCGAGCGTGACTCCCGCGTGGCCGATGTATCTCGGGTTGTTCTTCGTGTGGGTTGTCGTGACGGCGCCGCAGGGTGTCGTCGGCCTGTTCCGACGCGATGCGCGGTCTCTGTGCCTCGGCACGCTCAGCGCGGTTGCGTGGGGTGTGGCAGTGGTCGCGGTGGTCGAGACGCTCTATGCGCGCCAGGCCGAAGCGGGCGCGATGCCGGGCGTTGCCTGGCTCGTCGCGCTGCCATGCGCGGCGCTCGGCCTGTGGCTCGCGCGCCGCATGAAGCCCGCGCGATGAACGCCGCGCTCGAACTGCACGGCATCGCCAAACGCTTCGGTGCGACGCGCGTGCTGCGCGGCGTCGATCTGAGTGTCGCGAGGGGCGAGCGGCATGCGCTCATCGGCCCGAACGGCGCGGGCAAGTCCACGCTCTTCGATCTGATATCGGGGCGTACGCGGCCGGATGAAGGGCGCATCGTCGTGGCTGGAAGGGATATGACGGGCAAGCCGCCGCGGCGCGTTTCCCGCGTGCTCGCGCGCAGCTTTCAGACGACGAGCGTGTTCGGCGGACTGTCCGTGCTCGACAACCTGCGTTGCGCGGCGCTCGGTGCGGCATCGTCGCGCTTCGTCGATCGATGGCTGCCGTCGCGAAAGATCGACGAGCGCGCGCACGCGATGCTCGACGCCATCGGCCTTGCGGAACGCGCCGACGAACCCGCCGCGCGTCTTGCCTACGCGGAGCAGCGAGCGCTCGATCTCGGCATCGCGCTCGCGACCGACGCGCCGCTCCTCCTGCTCGACGAGCCCACTGCCGGCATGAATCGCGCGGAGGCGGCGCGTGCGCTCGCATTGCTTCGCGCGACGACGGAAGGCCGCACGCTGCTCGTGATCGAGCACGACATGGACGCGGTGTTCGGTCTCGCGGATCGCATCTCGGTGCTGGTGCAGGGACGCGTGATCGCGACCGGCGCGCCCGCCGCGATACGCGCCAACCGCGACGTGCAGGAAGCTTATCTCGGCGGCGTGGCGCCATGAGCGCGCAACTGCTTATCGAGAATCTGCGCGCCTGGTACGGCGCCGCGCAGGTGCTGCACGGCGTGAATCTTCGGATCGACGAAGGTGAGGCGGTCGCGCTCGTCGGCCGTAACGGCTCGGGACGCTCGACGCTCGCGAAGGCCATCATGGGACTCGTGCGATGCGCGGGCGACATGCGTTATCGCGGCGTGCCGCTCATGGGCTTGCGACCGTATCGCATCGCGCGGCTGGGCATTGGCTATGTGCCCGAAACGCGCGACGTGTTTCCCGCGCTGACGGTGCGCGAGAATCTATTGCTCGGCGAACGGAAAGGCGCGCGCTTCACGCTCGGGGATGCCTATCGCCTCTTTCCGGTACTGGAAGCGCGCGCGTCGGTGAAGGCGGGCGCGCTATCGGGCGGCGAACAGCAGATGCTCGCGCTCGCGCGCACGCTGGCGGGCGATCCGTCGCTCGTCGTCGTCGACGAACCCGGCGAAGGGCTCGCGCCGCAGGTGCTCGCGCAAACCGGGGCGTGTCTCGCGATGCTGCGCGATCGCGGCGTCGCGATGCTGCTGATCGAGGAGCGTTTGACGATCGCGCGCATGCTCGATGCGCGCGTCGCGGTGATGGGCCATGGCGCGATTCAGTTCGATGGGCCACTCGCGGCGCTTGCCCGCAACGAGCAGGTCGTGCGCGAATGGCTCTCGGTGGGCTAGCTCGACGCCTTGCTATCCCGCTCCACGATCCACTCATGCTTCGGATCGTTCTTGAAGTGCCACGTGCGCTTGTCGCCGGCCATCACGTTCAGATAGTAATTGTCGTAGCCATACGGCACGACGACCGGATGATACCCGCGCGGCACCATCACCACGTCGTGGTTCTCGACGGCCATCGTCTCGTCGAGATCGCGCTCGTCGGTATAGACGCGCTGGAACGCGAAGCCTTGCGGCGGATCGAGCCGATGGTAGTACGTCTCTTCCAGCGAACTCTCCACGGGCACGTTGTCCTGATCGTGCTTGTGCGGCGGATAGCTCGACGCATGCCCGCCCGGCGTGCGCACTTCCACCACGAGGAGCGATTCCGCGGCCTCGGTCTGCGGAAGAATGTCGCATACGTAGCGCGTATTCGCGTTCTTGCCGCGCGTCGAACGCTTCATCTGCGACGGCTCGATGAGACGCGGCGGATAGACGCCCGTCGCGGGCGCGCTCGCCACGGCGACTTCCGCATCGCGCTCCGCATGCACGATCGCGGCGAGCTTCGGCGGCACGTAGACCGCATAGGGCGCCGAGTCCTCGAAGACGCTATCGCGCGTGCCGATGGACGGCCAATGTTCGTCGCCGGCTTCGACGCTCACCGTGCCCGTGAGCACGACGATGCAGCTTTCGCGATCCGCGTCGTACACATGCACGACGTCGCCCGCATTCATGCGGTATGCCGCGAAGCCGACGTGCTTCCAGCCCGCGGAATCGGGTGTCACGCGCGCGATCGTCTGGCCTTCGCGCGATGCCTTCACTAGCAGGCTCATGCTGCCTCCTTGTATGTTTCGTCGACGAGTGCGCGCAGCGTGCGATAGCCCTTGTCGGCATAGGCATAGCTTGGCGCGATCACCGGATCCTGCTCCGCTTCCACGACGAGCCAGCCGTTGTAATGGTGCGCCGCGAGACACGCGATGATGCCCGGATAATCCACGGCGCCGTCGCCCGGCACGGTGAACGCGCCGTTGATGACTGCGTCGAGAAAGCTCCAGTTGCGATTGCGCGCGAGCTTCACGATGTCCGGGCGCACGTCCTTGCAATGCACGTGGCACACGCGTGCGATATGTTTCTTCAGGACGGTGAGCGCATCGCCGCCGGCGAACGTGATATGGCCCGCATCGAAGAGCAGGCCGACCGCATCGTTCGTGAGCGCCATCAGGCGATCGACGTCCTCGGGCGTTTCGACATACGCGCCCATGTGATGATGATAGGCGACACGCACGCCGCGTGAGAGCGTGTATTCGGCGAAGCGGTTCAGGCGCTCGGCGTACTGGTTCCACTGCGCGTCGGAGAAGAAGCGCGGACGCTGGTAGAGCGGTCGCGGCGCGCCCTGGATCGAATTGGCGACTTCGCCGTAGACCATCACTGTGGCGCCGTTCCTGGCGAGCAGGTCGAGATGCGGGGCGACGGCTTCGATCTCTTCTTCCGCGCTGCGCTCGGCGAGCTTTCCTGAGTACCAGCCTGATACGAGCGCCAGGCCGTACTGCGCCAGCAATGCCTTCAGCGCTTCGGGTTCGCGGGGGAACTTGTTGCCTAGTTCGAAGCCCTCGTAGCCGATTTGCTTTCCTTCCGTGAGCGCGGTCGATAGTGGGGTCTCGCCGCCGAGGGAAGGGAGGTCGTCGTTCATCCACGACAAGGGGTTGATTCCTATGCGGGCTTTCAATGGCATGGTTTGGGGTCCTTTTTCGTTTCGGTTGCTTTGGGTTTTCGTGGAATCCTGTGGGCGTGTCGGTCTATTAGCGTTGCCCCTGTGCGGGGCAGTGCTAATAGACCAACACGAATACCGGTTCCATAGAAGAAGCCTCATCAAAAAGAGCAAAACCCAAACCTCACCCCTTCCGCGCCCGAACAGCGCGCTCATAAGCCTCACGAGCAACGACCACCGCCGCGCGCTCCGAAACCTCCGGCACGGCGACTTCCCACCACCATCCGCCTTCCTCGGTAGGACGCGAAGGATCCGTGTCGATCGAGATCAGATAGCTGCGATCCGCCGCGCGCGCGCGCTTCATCGCCGATTGCAGTTCGTCGACGCTCGACACATGCTCCGATAACGCGCCGAGCGAGCGCGCATGCATCGCGAAATCGATCTCCGGAGCACCGAGCGCGCCCTGTTTGCAATCGTCGATGAGATTGTTGAACGGCGCACCACCGCAAGCCTGCTGCAGTCGATTGATGCAGCCGAAGCCCCGATTGTCGAGCAACACGACGATCAGCTTCGCGCCAAGCATGACCGACGTCGCCAGCTCGCTATTCATCATCAGATAGCTGCCGTCGCCGACGATCACGATCACCTCGCGCTCAGGCCGCGCGAGCTTCACGCCCAGTCCGCCCGCGATTTCATAACCCATGCACGAATAGCCATATTCCACGTGATAGCCGCCCGGCTTGCTCGTGCGCCAGAGCTTCTGCAAGTCGGCAGGCAAGGTGCCCGCCGCGCACACGACGATATCGTCGGCAGGCGAATCATCGTCCGAACGCTGCACCGCACCGATCACGTCCGCTTCGCGCGGCAGGAGGCCATCGGCAACGGGCGTATTCGTCACGTGCCCGACGGTCGCGCGCCATTCGTTCGCGAGCCGATGCGCGCGCGTCGTCCATTGCGGCGATGCGCGCCAGTCGCCGAGCGCTTCGGAAAGCGCCTCCAGTGCGGGACGCGCATCCGCCTCCACCGCGACGGCGTTCTGCTTCAGCGCATCGAACGGATTGGCGTTGATCGCGACGAGCCCCGCCTGCGTGAAGAGCGTGTTCGAGCCGGTCGTGAAATCCTGCAGACGCGTGCCCACGGCAAGCACGCAATCGCTCGCATGCGCGAGCTCGTTCGCGGCCGAACCGCCTGTCACGCCAATGCCGCCGACGTTCAACGCATCGTCCCAGGCGAGCGCGCCTTTACCCGCCTGCGTCTCGGCGACAGGAATACCATGCTTGTGCGCGAACGCGCGCAGCGCATCGGTCGCGAGACCATAGAGCACGCCGCCACCCGACACGATGAGCGGCTCACGCGCTGCACGCAGCGTCGCGGCGGCGCGTTCGATCTCGCGCGGCACCGGCGCCGGCGCATGAAACTCGACGACGCGCGGCTCGAAGAACGAAGCAGGGTAGTCGTACGCCATCGCCTGCACGTCCTGCGGCAGCGCGAGCGTGACGGGACCGCACAGCGCCGCATCGCTCAGCACGCGAATCGCGCGCGGCAGCGCGCTCAGCAACTGCGCGGGATGCACGATGCGATCGAAGTAGCGCGACACCGCCTTCAGCGCATCGTTCGCGGACACGCCGCCGTCATGACCGTCCTCGACCTGTTGCAGCACCGGGTCCGGCGCGCGCGACACGAAGATATCGCCCGGCAGGAACAACACCGGCAAGCGATTGACGTGCGCGAGCGCCGCCGCCGTCACGAGATTGGTCGCGCCCGGACCGATGGACGTCGTCACCGCCATCATGCGGCGGCGCATGTGCGCCTTCGCATACGCGATCGCGCCATGCGCCATCGCCTGCTCGTTGTGCGCGCGATACGTCGGCAATTCCTCGCGATGCCGATAAAGCGCCTCGCCCATGCCCGCGACGTTGCCGTGCCCGAAGATCGCGAATACGCCGCCGAACAGCGGCTCGCCATGCTCGGTGCGCTGCGCCGCAAGGTAGCGCACGATGGCCTGCGCGGCCGTGAGTCGGACGGTAGTGTTCACGGTGGCGTTCGCAGCGGTTTCCGTTTGCATTGCACGCTGGTTCATGCGGCCTGCTCCTGTTTCACGTGATCGGCGTTCGCTTGTGGCTTCGCGCCCTGGCACGACGAACGCGCCTCGCGCCACGCGCCGATCAGGGCTTCGAACGTGCGGCGCACGCGCGCAATCAGTTCGCGGTCGTCGATTTCGTTCGCGAGCCATGCCCGGCTCGGTTCATGGAAGATCGTGCGTCCGACCGTAAAGCCCTTGCACGTCTTCGACGATGCCGCCGCCTGGAAGCCGTCGCGCAACTGATCGACGCCCGCCGACAAGCCCAGCAGCACGACGCCGCGGCAATACGGATCGCGTTCGGCGATCAGCGCGTCGATCGCCTGCCATTGCTTCGCGCTCATCGGCTCCAGCTTCCACCACTCCGGATAGATGCCGAGGTTGTAGAGACGCTTCAGCGCGCGATACACCGTGTCGTCTTCCACAGGCGGCCCGTTCTTCGGCACGATCACTTCGAGCAGAAGCTCGTTGCCGCTTTCCTGCACGGCATCGTAGAGCGCGCGCAATTGCGCTTCCTGTTCGAGACGCAGCGCATGCGGATGATCGGGGTGATACTGCACGAGGCACTTCGCGACCTGTTCGCGCGGCCATTGCACGAGCGTCGTGCCGATCGAGCGGCCGTGATCGAAGACGAGCGGCAGGGAACCCGGCAACTCGACCGGACGTCCGACCCACCAGCCGCGCCCGGTCGCCGCGTTGAGCGCGTCCTGGCCGTAGCGATCGTCGATCAATACGCCGATGCGTCCTTCGAGCCCGAGCTCCTTTTCGGTCTGCGCGACGGCTTCGACGAACAGGTTCTTCAGCGTCGAGATGCGCGCCTCGCTCGCACCCGTCTGCTGCGCGAGATCGAAGAACTGGTTGCGATGATCGAACGCGAAGCCGAGCACTTCGTCCCATTGCTTGCGGTTCGGGCTCACGCGATGCAGCCGCGCGAGCTTCGCATCGAGATCGGGGCGGCGCATGCGCGCGGGATCTTCTTTCGCCGCCGCGAGGAAGTAGTCGAGCTCGGCGGGCGTGGGCATGGCGGGCGCGCAGCCGTGACGCGAGACGACGAGCGCGCCGCACGCATTGGCAGAACGCGCGCAGGCTTCGAGCGGCTGATCGCGCAGCCATCCCGACAGGAAGCCGGAGGCGAACGCATCGCCCGCGCCGAGCACGTTGAGCACTTCCACTTCGACGCCGCCGTGAATCGGCGCATCGTCGATGGACGCGGGCACCGCGCCTTCGATGATCGAGCAGCCGAGCGGCCCGCGCTTCACGACGAGCGTCGCGCCGGTCACCTTGCGGACCATCGCGAGCGCGTCGATCAGACGCTCCTTGCCGCCCGCGATGCGAAACTCCTCTTCCGTGCCGATCACGAGATCGATCAGCGGCAGGATGCGCTGCAAATGCGCGGTGACGCCCTCGTCCGCGATGAAGCGCGTCTCGCCATCGGCCTTGCCGGTGAGACCCCACAGCACCGGGCGATAGTCGATGTCGAGAATGGTGCGCACCTGATGGCGCCGCGCACATTCCAGCGCGCGCCGGCTCGTGCGGTTTACCTGCTCGGTCGAGAAGTGCGTGCCCGTGATGAGCAGCGCCCTGGACGATGCGATATACGCCTCGTCGAAATCGCTTTCATCGACGGCCATGTCCGCGCAGTTCTCACGATAGAACACGAGCGGAAAGGTGTCGCGGTCTTCGAGCCCGAGCAGCACGAGCGCGGTCAGCCGTTCGGGATCGATGCGCACATGGCTCACGTCGCAGCCCTCGCGCTCGAGCGTCTCGGTGAGAAAGCGCCCCATGTGATCGTTGCCGACGCGTGCGAGCATCGACGATTTGAGCCCGAGCCGCGCGCAGCCGAAGGCGATGTTCGCGGACGAGCCGCCGAGATATTTCGCGAACGTCGATACGTCCTCGAGCCGCGCGCCGACTTGCTGCGCATACAGATCGACGGCGAGGCGCCCGAGGCACACGATATCTTGCGTGCGATCCGGTGCAAAGCGGGAGTTGGTTTGTCCAGGCATGGCTTGTGGTCCTCGGGTCTTCAGATCGTCGCGCCTTCGAGTTCGCTGATCATCTTCTGCATTTCGGCGCCGCCCGCCATCATGTCGAGCACTTCGTTCTTGCTGATGCTGTCCTTCGTGAACGTGCCCATCGAGCGGCCGCGATTGAGCAGCGTGAATGAATCGCCGATTGGATAGGCGTGGTGCACGTTGTGCGTGATGAAGATCACCGAGATGCCTTTCTCGCGCGCCTTGTGAATCAGCTTGAGCACGTTGAAGCTCTGCTTCACGCCGAGCGCGGCGGTCGGTTCGTCGAGAATCAGCACGCGCGCGCCGAAGTGAATCGCCCGGGCGATCGCGAGACATTGCTTCTCGCCGCCGGACATCGTGCCGATCGGCTGATGCGGGTCGCGCACGTTGATGCCCATTTCTGCGAGCTTGGCGCGCGAGGTCACGGCCGCAAGGTCGAGGTCCATCACGCTGAAGAGGCCGAAGCGCTTCTTCTGCGGCTCGCGGCCCATGAAGAAGTTGCGCGCCACCGAAAGCAAAGGCACGAGCGCGAGATCCTGATACACGGTCGCGATGCCGAGGTCCAGCGCCTCCTTCGGCGATTCGAAATGCACCGGCTTGCCATCGACGAGATATTCGCCGGAGGAGGGCGCATGCACGCCCGCCAAAGTCTTGATGAGCGTGGACTTGCCCGCGCCGTTATCGCCGAGCAGGCAATGCACTTCGCCGCGCTTCAGCCGCAACGTGACGCCGTTCAGCGCGATCACCTTGCCGAAATACTTGCTGACGTTCTCGAGTGCGAGGATGTTGTCGTCGTTCATGTCGGTTCTCCCCTTATTGCGCCTGCGAGACGCGGCGGCGCACATAGTGGTTGAAGAGCACGGCGATCAGCAGCATCACGCCGAGGAACACGCGGAACCAGTCCGAGCTCACGTTCGTATAGGTGATGCCGATCTGCACGACGCCGAAGATCAACGCGCCGAAGCATGCGCCGACCACCGAGCCGTAACCGCCCGTGAGCAGCGTGCCGCCGATGACAGCCGCGATGATCGCTTCGAACTCCTTCTGCAACCCGCGATCCGCCGCGGCCGAACCGATGTCGCACACCTGCAGCACGGCGAAGAGGCACGAGCAGAACGCGGTCAGCACGAACAGCGAAATCTTCACGCGCTTGACCGGCACGCCGACGTTCTTCGCGGCATTGGCATCGCCGCCGACTGCGAGAATCCAGTTGCCGTAACGCGTCTTGGCGAGCACGAACGCGCCGATCGCCGCGAGCACGAGCCACCAGATGATGACCTTCGGAATGCCCGGCACGAGCGGCTCGCCGCTGTCGAGCAGCTTGCCGACACCCATGTGCGCGAGCCAGGTGAATACGCCATGGAACGCGACGCCGTGAAACAGCACGTTGGCGATCGGATCGTTCTGCGCGAGATCGCCCACGCCGGAGATGATGGTGCGGTCCGCGAACATGATCGAGAGCGCGAGCGTGAGGCCGCGCAGGATGAAGAGGAACGCGAGCGTGACGATGAACGACGGCAGGCGCGTGCGCATCACGAGGTAGCCGTTAAGCGCGCCGAGCAGCATCGACATGACGAACGCGAAGAGAATGGCCAGGGAAATGGGCCAGTGGAAATACACGGCGGGCAGCGCGACCATCATGCCCGCGAAGCCGATCATCGAGCCGATCGACAGGTCGAACTCGCCCGCGATCATCAGAAGACATGCGCCGACCGCGAGCAGGCCGAGATAGGCGGCGACCTGCGACCAGTTCATCACGCCGTCGAGATTGAACATGCCCGAGGAGCCCGCGCTCAAGCCGAACACGAGGAATACGAGCACCGTGCCGGAAATGGCGGCGAATTCCGGGCGATTCAGCAAATGGCCGAACCACGATTGCTGGCGTACGCGCTCATCCGAGGGCTTTGCCTTGTCCGGTGTTTCAGCGTTGTCCTGCTGAGGGTTCACGTGAGGAGGATAGTGCTTGCCGGCTACGCCCATGATGGCTCCTTGAGACTTGAGTTCGCTGCGGTACCGATGTGCGCGCCCCCGCCGCGTCCGCGAGCGGACGCAGCAAGAAGCGATGAACGTTGATAAAGACGGGCGGCGTCGGGAGCGCCGCCCCAAGAAGGTCAGGCGGGGATCAACGATATTGGCCCGCGTACTTCACGACCTTGTCGAGATTCTCTTTGGTGATGAAACCCGGGCCGGAACGAATGTTCTTCGGACCGTACGACGGCTGCAATCCGTAGGTTTCGAGGCGCGCCTTGAACTTCGGGTTCGCTTCGAGAATTTGACGGATCTTCGCCGGGTCGGTGGTATGGTCCTTCTTCACGATCGCGAGCACCGCCACCGGGATATAGCCTTGCAGATACGGCTGCTGATCGATTGCGAACTTGATCGTGCCGTCCTTGATCGCCTTCGCGATGTCATCCGAGAAGTCGAAGGTCACGAAATAGATCTTGTTCTGCAAACCCATTTGCGTAACGGCCTTGAGCGTCGCGGAAGCGGGCGTCGGTCCGAGCGTGAGGATCGCCTGCGTGTCCGGATGATTGCGCAGGAACGCGGAGACCTTCGACTGGATTTCGGTCGGGTCCTGGCCCGAGTCGAGCGTCGCGGCCTTGTAGTCGACGCCGAGCGCATCGGCGAAGCCGCGGCAGCGGTCGAACGAGACCGTATTCGTCGCGATGTGATTCACGCACAGGAACGACTTCACGCCCGCGGCCTTGGCCTTCTCGCCGGCTGCCTTGCCCGCGACGTATTCCGGCTGGCCGACGTGCATGATCGCGCCCAGTTGCGCGCTCTGTTCCTCGGTGCCGGAGTTGATCGTCACGAGCGGAATCTTCTTCGCGGTGACCTTGTTGATCGCGCTCTTCAACACGTCGAAGTCCGCGATGGTGGTGATGACGCCGTCGTAGTTGCGCGCGGCGGCCTGCTCGATCAGGCGCGACATGTCGGCGATATCGCCGTTCGGCGGATTGCGGTAGTCGGTCTGGACGTTGAAGTCCTCGTCCGCCTGCTTGATCGCGTTCTTGATGGTGTTCCACCACGAATCCGAGTCCGGGGCGTGGCTGATCAGCACGAACTTCGCGTCGGGCGCCCCCTGAGCGGGGCTCGACGCGATCAACGCTGCGCTGCACAACGCAGCAGCAGCCACCAGCGCCCGCAGCGCGGCCCGACCGTTGCAAAGGGTCATTGTCTCCACCTATCTCGGTTGTTGTTTGGTGTGATGTTTTCGCGAGCCGGCACCGGGTTGGACACATTCGGCGCCGTGCTCAGGACCAAGATTAGGTCAGTTTTCGGTGGTCTGCAATAGAAATTTTACGTGCTCGACAAATGGAAAATACATTCCAATTTGCTTGCCGTCTTCCTATAATCGGTTCCACGGCGCTCGCCCTCGAGCGCGTAAAAGACGAGCGCTGATATGGATGAGACAAGCACCGAAGTCCCGAGCGTCGAGGAGCTGATGCAGCGGATCACCGACTCGTACGATTCGCTGCCGCGCCAGTTGAAGAGCGTCGCGACGTATATCGAGCAGCATCGCTCGAGCGTGATGATGGACCGCACGAGCGATATCGCGAGCGCGTGCGGCGTGCATGCGTCCGCGGTCGTGCGCTTCGCTCAGCGCTTCGGCTTCTCCGGCTTCTCCGACTTGCAGGCGGTGTTCCGGCAGGCCTACGCGGGCGGCGGCGGCGCGCAGCAGAGCTATCAGCAGCGCATCCGCAAGCTCATCGACGAGAAAGCCGGCGAGGCGTCGGGCGTGTCGGTCGCGCGCGAGTTCATCGCCGCGAGCCGCACGGGTCTCGACGAGCTCGAAGCCGGTCTCGACGACGAGCAGTTCGAAGCCGCCGTCGAGATGCTCTCGCAAGCCGAGAACATCTATGTGATCGGCGTGCGCCGCTCGTTCGCGGTGGCGAGCTACATCGTCTATGCATTGCAGCACACGAAGAAGCGCGTGCATCTGATTTCGGGTTTCGGCGGCATGTTCCGCGAGCAGATCCGCAGCGTGAAGAAGGGGGACGTGGTGGTCGCGATCAGCTTCGCGCCCTACGGCAAGGAGACGCAATACTGCGTGCGCGCCGCGCAGCATCACGGCGCGAAGACCCTCGTCATCACCGATAGCCAGCTTTCGCCGCTCGCGCGTCACGCGAGCGCGAGCCTGTTCGTGAAGGAGGGCAGCGCGTTCGCGTTCCGCTCGCTCACGAGCACCATTTGCCTGTGCCAGGCGTTGTTCATCGCGCTCGCGTACCGGCTCGAGTTGAATGTCGAGGAATCCAAGGAGACAGGTGGCTATGACGATTGATGTGGCGGTGTTCGGAGCAGGGCGCATCGGCAGGATTCATGCGGCGAATCTCGCGCGGCAGCCGGGCGTGCGTTTGAAATACGTCGTCGACGTGAACCGCGACGCGGCTGCCGCTTTGGCCCAAGCACACGGCGCGCAGGTAGCCGACATCGACGGCGCGATGGGCGATGCATCCGTCGGCGCGACGGTCGTATGTTCGAGCACGGACACGCATGCGGATTTGATCCTGAAGTCCGCGGCGCAGGGCAAGCATGTGTTCTGCGAGAAGCCCGTCGATCTGACGATCGAGCGTGCCCGCGCATGCGCCGATGCCGTGCGGAAGGCGGGCGTCGTCTGCATGATCGGCTTTCAGCGCCGCTTCGATCCCACTTTTTCGGCGCTGAAGGCGCGCATCGATGCGGGCGAGATCGGCGATCCGGAAATGCTCATCGTGACGAGCCGCGATCCGGGCGCGCCGCCCGTCGAGTACATCAGGCACTCGGGCGGCATCTTCAAGGACATGCTGATCCACGATTTCGACATCTTCCGCTGGATTCTCGATGACGAAGCCGACACGCTGCACGCGACGGGCAGTTGCCTCGCCGATTCCGCGATTGCGGATGCGGGCGACATCGATTCGACCGCGGTGACGATCCGCACGAAGCGCGGCCGTTTGTGCCAGATCAACACGGCACGGCGCGCGGCGTACGGCTACGATCAGCGCTTCGAGCTGCTCGGCAGCCAGGGCATGCTGCAGGCGGGCAATGTGCGGCCGACCGAAGTCATCGCCTATACGCAGACCGCGGTGTCGAGCGACAAGCCCGAGGCGTTCTTCCTCGAACGCTATCGCGCGGCTTACGCGGCGGAAATCGCACATTTCTTCGACGCGGTCAACAACGGCAAGCCGGTTCGCACGACGGTTGCGGATGGGCTGAAGGCGCTGGAACTCGCTGAAGCCGCGACGCTTTCCTGGCGCGAGAAGCGCATCGTCAGGCTCGGGGAGAATGCCGCATGAATACGGTGCGCTTCGGTATCGTCGGATTGGGCCGGCTCGGGCGGCGTCACGCCGGGAATCTCGCGTGGCATGTGCCGGGCGCGCGACTCGTCGCGGCTTGCAGCCCCGTGAAAGAGGAGCGGGACTGGGCGCAGGAACACCTGCCCCAGCTCGCGCTTCATGCTGATTACGATGAGTTGCTTGCGGACGAATCCATCGATGCCGTCTGGCTCGTCACGCCCACGTCCTTGCACGCGACCCAGATCATCGCCGCTTTGCGTGCGGGCAAGCATGTGTTCTGCGAGAAACCGCTGTCGCTCGATCTCGCCGAATGCGATGCCGTGATCGAAGAGCATGCGCGCCATCCGCATCTGCACGTGATGATCGGCTTCGTGCGCCGCTTCGACGCGAGCTATCGCGACGCGTTCGACAGCGTTGCCGCGGGCGCGATCGGCCGGCCGTTCATGGTGCGCTCGCAGACCTGCGACAAGAACGATCCCGAAGGTTTCTTCGTGCGTTTCGCGCCGACTTCGGGCGGGCTTTTTCTCGATTGCAGCGTGCATGACATCGACCTCGCGCGCTGGCTCCTCGGCAATCCGAAGCCGAAGCGCGTGTATGCGAGCGGCACCATCGCGATTCACGAAGGCTTGCGCGAGTGCAATGACATCGACAATGGCGTGGGCGTCGTCGAGTTCGACGATGGGCGGCTCGCGGTGTTCTACGCGTCGCGCACGATGGCGCACGGCCACGACACGCAGACGGAAGTGATCGGCACGGCGGGCGCGCTGTCGGTCGGGCGCAATCCGCGCGCGAACCGCGTCGAGATCGCCGACGCCCACGGCGTGCGCAATGCGTGCACGCCGACGTTCTTCGAGCGTTTCGAGGATGCGTTCCTGCGCGAGGCGCAGGCCTTCGTCGCGGCGCTCGTCGAAGGGAAGCCGACCGGGCTTACGCTGGAGGATGCGCGGGAGGCGACGCGCATCGGCATCGCGATGCGCGAGGCGTATGAGGCGGGGGGCGCGGTGGAATTGTGAGCGTGCCGGGTCGCCGGTCAAAGCGTGCTTCGAGGCCGGTGTGGCGGGTGTGCGCCTTTAGCCCACCACCAGCTTCACCGGCTTACCTATTCGAGCCAGCATCTCCACCAGCGTATCGATGGTGAATTTGCTGGTTTTCTTGTTCACGACGTCCGACACCCGCGGCCGCGTGACGTGCAGTATGTCGGCTGCTTCGGCTTGTTTGAGGTGATGTGCTTCGATCCAAGAAGCCAGCTCGTCCATGAGCTGTTCCTTGAGCATCAGTGTCTGACCGATCAGTGCCTGCGACTCCGCTTGATACCGTCGCGCTTCTTCGGGTGCAAAGCCCAGTTCGGCGAACAGGTTCGCTCCGGGCTTCGTCACGTGCCGCACGTGTGTGTCCATTTTTTTCATGTCTGCGCCTTCCTTTCCCGCACGATCGCGCGATAGCGAACCGCTGTGACTTCTTTGTCCTGCTTGGACGTCGCTTGCGTTTGCTTCTGGAAGCAATGAAGCACATAAATCGCTTCCTCGAACTTGGCCACGTACATCACACGGTAGATTCCACGCGCGTCCCGGATACGAACTTCGCGCACGCCGGGACCGAGGTCGTCAAACGGCTTCCAGTCCTCGGGATCGAGCCCGACCTGAAGGCGGCCAAGCTGGAAGCCGGCTTCGCGGCGAGCCTCCGCTGGGAATTCGAGGATGTCGTCGTAGGATGAGCCGACCCAGCGGATTTCCTTCTCATTGTTCATTGTATAAAATTTTATACGGCTGCGACGTACTATTCGCGTGTGGGGAGAATTTTCGTTGCGTCGTCAAGCGCGATGCGCCGGGCATATGAGGGCGGGCGTGCGGTGGATTTGTGAACCCTGCGTTAAAATCGAGCCTTCAATGAGCGCACGCCCCAACAGGCATACGGAAGGTTCAATCGCGATGGAAGTTCACAAGGAAGTCGACGCGCGCGGGCTCAACTGCCCGTTGCCGATCCTGCGGGCGAAGAAGGCCCTCGCCGACATGACGAGCGGCCAGATTCTGAAGGTGCTCGCGACCGACCCGGGATCGCAGCGCGATTTCGCGGCGTTCGCCAAGCAGACCGGCAATGAAATCGTCGAAGCGACGGCGCAGGACAAGGTATTCACCTTTCTCATGCGGCGTCGGTAAGCGCCGGTGGGGGGCAGACAGTTGAAGGCGAAAGGCCCGGCACGCTCCCCAGGATCAGCCGCCCGGCAGCCAGAAGCAGTCGGTTTCAGTCACATAGTCCGAGCAAATCCAGTAACCGAACGCCAGCTTTTATGTCTCAACGGCCGGGAGGCTCGCCACTTCGGATTTCATGGCGAACCGCTGGCCTTCAAGTAAGGACGACGCGGGCGCCGCCGCCGCGGACAGACTCAGACCCGACAACATCGATGTAGCAGCGAGCGCAGACGAAGTGCTTTGTTCCTCATGCCGAATGCTCCATCGTTTTTGTTGACGCGATGCTGGCTCTTATTCACGGCCTCGCGTAAAAACTATATGGATAATTCGGTATCCTGTCTAAACGACTACTCTGAAATTCGAGAGATGACGGAGAGCCAACCCGCAAAAGCGTGCGTGGCCGGTTGAAATTGAAACGGGCAGGAAGAGCGTTGGCCGCTCTTCCTGCCCGTTGATTTCCCACAGCTGGGAACTATTTTCAGCCTTCGAGAATCGGCGCACGCGTGCGCAGATATTCCTCGAATTCCGCCTTCACTTCCGGATGGCGCAACGCGAACTCCACCGTCGCCTTCAGATAGCCCAGCTTGCTGCCGCAATCGAAACGCGTGCCGTGATACTTGTACGCAAGCACCTGCTCGTCCGACAGCAGCGATTGAATCGCGTCCGTCAGCTGCAGCTCGCCGCCGGCGCCCGGCTTGAGCGCGCGGATGTGATCGAAGATGCGCGGCTTCAGCACATAACGGCCGACCACGCCGAGGTTCGACGGCGCGACTGCCGGCTCCGGCTTCTCGACGATGCCCGACAGCTTGAAGATGTTGTCTTCCCACTCCTTGCCGTCGATGATGCCGTACGACTTCGAGTCTTCCGGCGGAATCTCTTCCACGCCGATCACCGAGCTGTGATAGTGGTCGAACACTTCGATCATCTGCGACATGACGGGCGGCTTGCCATACAGCAGGTCGTCCGCGAGGATGACCGCGAACGGGTTATCGCCGACGAGCTTCTCCGCGCACAGCACGGCGTGGCCGAGACCGAGCGCTTCGGCCTGACGCACGTAGAAGCAGTCCACATGGCTCGGCTTGATGCTGCGCACGAGCTCGAGCAGCTTGTCCTTGCCGCGTGCCTCGAGTTCCGCTTCGATCTCGTAGGACTTGTCGAAGTGATCTTCGATCGCGCGCTTGCTGCGCCCGGTGACGAAGATCATTTCGGTAATGCCGGCCGCCATCGCTTCCTCGACCGCGTATTGAATCAGCGGCTTGTCCACGACTGGCAGCATTTCCTTCGGGCTGGCCTTGGTCGCGGGAAGAAACCGCGTGCCCAGACCCGCGACAGGAAAAACCGCTTTGGTAACTTTTAGCATGTGATAACCCTGATCCTCTTAATCATTTAGAACGTCGAGACAACCGGGTGCGTTCGATTGGTGATTCGAACCCCCAATTCAAGCAGGCAGACGCAATAACTGCGCCTGAAGTTTCTCGATAGTGGTTCCGTATTCTGCCAGCCTTTTCCGCTCCTGTTCAACGACAGCGGCCGGCGCTTTTGAAACAAAACTTTCATTGCCAAGCTTCGCGTTACATTTGGCAATTTCGTTGTTCAAACGGTCCACTTCCTTCGTCAGGCGCTCGCGCTCGGCCGCGACATCGATCTCGACCTTCAGCACCAGCTTGCTGCTGCCCACGATCGCGACCGGGGCGCCGTGCGCTTGCCGGTCGAGCGCGGCTTCGTCGTCGATGATCTTCACTTCGGACAGACGCGCGAGCGCGGCGACGTATGGCGCGAACGCGGAAAGACGCGCCGCGTCGCCGTGCGCGAGCAACGGCACCTTCACCGCGGGCGACAGATTCATTTCGCCACGCAGATTACGACATGCATCGATGACGGTTTTCAGTTCGGATGCCCACTGTTCCGCGGATTCGTCGATTTTTTTCTGCTCGGCGCGCGGGTACGGCTGCGTCATGATCGATACTTCGCCCTCCTTGGCGCCCGCCGGGAACGCGTCGGTCAACGGCGCCACTTTCTGCCACAGCGCTTCCGTGATGAACGGAATGATCGGGTGCGCGAGGCGCAGCACCGTTTCCAGCACGCGCAGGAGCGTGCGGCGCGTCGCGGTCTGCTGCTCAGGCGTGCCGGTCTGGATCTGCACCTTCGCGAGTTCCAGATACCAGTCGCAATACTCGTCCCACACGAACTTGTAAATCGCGCTCGCGACGTTGTCGAAACGATAGTCCGCGAAACCCTTTTCGACTTCCGCTTCCACGCGCTGCAGGAGCGACACGATCCAGCGGTCGGCCTGCGAGTAATCCGTATAGCCGCCCGGGCCGCAATCGCCCGGCTTGCACGCGCCGGGGTTCGCAAAGCCGCAATCGTGGCCTTCGCAGTTCATCAGCACGAAACGCGTGGCGTTCCACAATTTGTTGCAGAAGTTACGATAGCCCTCGCAGCGCGCGAGGTCGAAATTCACGTTGCGGCCGAGCGTGGCCATCGACGCCATCGTGAAGCGCAGCGCGTCCGTGCCGAAGGATGGAATGCCCTCGGGGAATTCCTTGCGCGTCTTCTTCTCGATCTGCGCGGCGGCCTTCGGGTTCATGAGGCCCGTCGTGCGCTTCGTGACGAGCGATTCGAGGTCGATGCCGTCCACGATGTCGATCGGGTCGAGCGTATTGCCCTTGCTCTTCGACATCTTCTGGCCTTCGGCGTCACGCACGAGGCCGTGCACATAAACGGTGTCGAAAGGCACCTTGCCGGTGAAATGCGTGGTCATCATCACCATCCGGGCGACCCAGAAGAAGATGATGTCGAAGCCCGTCACGAGCACGGAAGAGGGCAGGAAGGCCTTCAGCTCCCTCGTCTCGTTCGGCCAGCCGAGCGACGAGAACGGCACGAGCGCGGACGAGAACCATGTGTCGAGCACGTCCTCATCGCGCTTGAGCGGGCCCTTGTAGCCTTGCGCGTCGGCTTCGGCGCGGGCTTCCGCTTCGGTCTTCGCGACGAAGATCTCGCCGTTCTCGCCGTACCACGCGGGAATCTGGTGGCCCCACCAGAGTTGACGCGAGATGCACCAGTCCTGGATGTTCTCGAGCCACTGATAATACGTGGTGGTCCAGTTCTCCGGCACGAACCTGATCTTGCCGCTACGCACGACATCGAGCGACGTTTCCGTAATCGACTTGCCCGGATTGAACGTGCCTTCCGGAGCGGGCTTGCTCATCGCGACGAACCATTGGTCCGTGAGCATCGGCTCGATCACGACCTGCGTGCGGTCGCCGCGCGGCACCATCAGCTTGTGCGGCTTGACGGATTCGAGCAGGCCGAGCGCCTCCAGATCCTTCACGACCTGCTTGCGCGCGTCGAAGCGGTCCATGCCGCGATACTTCTCGGGCGCGTTGTCGTTGATCTTCGCGTCGAGCGTGAGGATTTCGATCTGCGGCAGCTTGTGGCGCTGGCCGACGGCGTAGTCGTTGAAGTCGTGCGCGGGCGTCACCTTCACGACGCCGGTGCCGAACTCGCGGTCCACGTATTCGTCCGCGATGATCGGAATCTCGCGGTCGCACAGCGGCAGCACCACCGTCTTGCCGATCAGATGCTGATAGCGCTCGTCTTCCGGATGCACCATCACGGCGACGTCGCCGAGCATGGTTTCCGGACGCGTCGTCGCGACCGTCAGATGGCCCGAGCCGTCCGGCAGCGGATACTGGATGTGCCACAGATGGCCGTTCTCTTCCTCGCTCACCACTTCGAGATCGGACACCGCCGTGCCGAGCACCGGGTCCCAGTTCACGAGCCGCTTGCCGCGATAGATGAGCCCCTGCTTGTAGAGCGTGACGAACACGTCGCGCACGGCGGCCGACATCTTGTCGTCCATCGTGAAGTATTCGCGCGACCAGTCGATCGACGCGCCCAGGCGCCGCACCTGATTCGTGATGGTCGAGCCGGACTGCTGCTTCCACGCCCAGACGCGCTTCAGGAACTCCTCGCGGCCGAGATCGTGGCGCGAAATGCCTTGCGCATCGAGCTGGCGTTCCACGACGATCTGCGTCGCGATGCCCGCGTGGTCCGTGCCCGGCACCCACAGCGTGTTCTCGCCGAGCATGCGGTGATAGCGCGTCAGGCCATCCATGATGGTCTGGTTGAACGCGTGCCCCATGTGCAGCGTGCCGGTGACGTTCGGCGGCGGCAACTGGATGGAGAAATTCTTCGCGCCTTCCTTGAACGTGGGGGCGGAAAGCCCGCGTTTTTCCCATTCCGGGCCCCATTGGGACTCGATCTCGTGAGGCTCGAAGCTCTTCGCAAGCGTGCTGTCGCTCATTGTTGGAATCTGCCGAAAAATGCGTGAAAAGATGCGGAGAATCCCCAATTATAAGGTTCCGGGCAGGCCGCCGGACGAATTGGGCCCCGCCCGGACCCGCCGCGCCCGAACGCTGCCATCGGCGCGGTCTTATAATGACCGGCCCGCCTCGTTCTATCCGCGTCCTGGTTTTCCATGCCCGATTTGCTCGCCAACCTGAATCCCGAACAGCTCGCCGCCGTGACGCTGCCCGACGAGTCCGCGCTCATTCTCGCGGGCGCCGGCAGCGGCAAGACGCGCGTGCTCATCACCCGCATCGCGTGGCTGATCCAGCACGGTTACGCGTCGCCGTCGACCGTGCTCGCCGTCACCTTCACGAACAAGGCCGCGCGCGAGATGCTGGCGCGTCTGTCGGCCATGATGCCGATCGACACGCGCGGCATGTGGATCGGCACCTTCCACGGCCTGTGCAACCGCATGCTGCGCGCGCACTACCGCGACGCCGGCCTGCCGCAGACCTTCCAGATTCTGGATACGTCCGACCAGCTTTCCGCCATCAAGCGGCTCATGAAGGGCCTGAACGTCGACGACGAGAAGTATCCGGCGAAGAATCTCCAGTACTTCATCAACAACGCGAAGGAGCAGGGCCTGCGTCCGAAGGACGTCGACGCGACCGACGACTTCAACCGCAAGTTCGTCGAGCTCTACCAGGCCTACGACCAGCAATGCCAGCGCGAAGGCGTGGTGGATTTTCCGGAACTGCTGCTGCGCTGCTACGAGCTGCTCGCGCACAATCCGCCGCTGCGCGCGCACTATCAGGCGCGCTTTCGCAATATTCTCGTCGACGAGTTCCAGGACACGAACAAGCTGCAATACGCGTGGCTCAAGCTGCTCGCGGGCGAGCACAACGCGATCTTCGCGGTCGGCGACGACGACCAGTCGATCTATGCCTTCCGCGGTGCGAACGTCGGCAACATGCACGACTTCGAGCGCGAGTTCCGCGTGAGGAATCTCATCAAGCTGGAGCAGAACTACCGCTCGCACGGCCATATCCTCGATGCGGCGAATTATCTGATCGCCAACAACGCGCGACGGCTCGGCAAGAATCTGCGCACCGACGCGGGGCACGGCGAGCAGGTGCGCGTCTATGAAGCCGCGACGGATTCGCAGGAAGCGGGCTGGATCGTCGAGGAAATCAAGGCGCTCATCAATACGGGCGTCTCGCGCGGCGAGATCGCGGTGCTCTATCGCAGCAACGCGCAGTCGCGCACCATCGAACATACGCTCGTGAACGCGGGCATTCCGTATCGCGTGTATGGCGGCCTGCGCTTCTTCGAGCGGCAGGAAGTGAAGCACGCGCTCGCGTATCTGCGCCTGATCGACAACCCGAACGACGACACGGCGTTCGCGCGTGTCGTCAATTTCCCGACGCGGGGCATCGGCGCGCGTTCCATCGAGCAACTGGCCGACGCCGCGCGTCTCTACAACTGCTCGATGGCGGCGGCCGTGCCCTACGTGACCGGCAAGGCGGGAACGAGCCTCGGCGCGTTCGCGACGCTCGTCGCGAAGATGCGTGCGGAAACGCAGCAGATGAGCCTGCCGGAGACGGTCGAATACGTCGTGCGCGCAAGCGGTCTGGCCGCGTTCTACGAAACCGAGCGCGAAGGCCAGGATCGCCTGGAGAACTTGCAGGAGCTGGTGAACGCGGCAGCGGCGTTCGTGAGCGAGGAAGGCTATGGCCTCGACACGCCCGCGCGCTCCATTCCGCTGCGCCCGGGCGCGACGGCCGCGCCGGAGATCGCGGCGGCGGGCGTGGGCGGCGACATCGAGGTGCTCGATGCGCCCGGCATCACCGATCCCGCGCAGAATCCCGACACCATGACGCCGCTCGCCGGCTTCCTCTCGCATGCATCGCTCGAAGCGGGCGACAACCAGGCGCAGGCCGGCCAGGACGCCGTGCAGCTGATGACCGTGCACGCGGCGAAGGGCCTCGAATTCACGGCGGTGTTCATCACCGGGCTGGAAGAGGGCCTGTTCCCGCACGAAAACAGCGCGCAGGAATCGGACGGGCTCGAGGAAGAGCGGCGTCTCGCCTACGTGGCGATCACGCGCGCGAAGGAACGGCTCTATCTGTCGTTCGCGCAAAGCCGCATGCTGCACGGGCAGACGCGCTACAACATCCGTTCGCGCTTCTTCGACGAATTGCCCGAAGGCGCGCTCAAGTGGCTCACGCCAAAGATCGAGCCGGGCGCGCGCTGGGGCGGACGCTCCGATAACGCCGGCTGGGGCCGCGACTGGTTCGCGCGGCCGGGACAGGAGCGCGGCGGCTCTTCCTACGGCGGCGGGCAGTCCACACAGGCGTTGCCGTCGTTCGCCAACGAGCAGCGCGCGGCCGATACCGGCTTCAAGGTCGGCCAGGCCGTCTTCCACACGAAGTTCGGCGAAGGCACGGTGACGGCGCTCGAAGGCTCCGGCGGCGACGCCCGCGCGCAGGTGCGCTTCAAGCGTCACGGAGAAAAGTGGCTCGCGCTCGCGGTCGCGAAACTGCAGGCCGTCGAATGAAGCGGCTCGGCATCATGGCGGCGCTGCCGCAGGAACTGGGCGATCTGATCGCGCAGATGCAGGCGGCGGGCGAGGTCCGCACGGTCGCGCTCGGGCGGCGCGAGTACTACGTCGGCGAGGCGCACGGCGTGCCTTCCGTCGTCACGCTCGCGCGCATCGGCAAGGTGGCGGCGGCCGCGACGGCGAGCGCGCTCATCCATGTCTTCGAGGCCGACGCGATCGTCTTCACGGGCGTCGCGGGCGGCTTGCGCGCGGACGTGCAGGTGGGCGACATCGTCGTCGCGGATGCCTTGATGCAGCACGATCTCGATGCGTCGCCGCTTTTTCCGCGCTATGAAGTGCCGCTGCTCGACCGCGCGCGCTTCGACGCCGACCGCGCGCTTTCCGATGCGCTCGCCGCCGCCGCCGATGCGTTCATCGCCGAAGAAGGCGCCACGGTCGCGGAGCGCTTCGCCGTGGCCGCGCCGCGCATGCGTCGCGGTCTCGTCGCGAGCGGCGACCGCTTCATCGCGAGCCACGAGGCGCTCTTCGCCCTGCGCGACGCGCTGCCGGACGCGCTCGCCGTGGAAATGGAAGGCGCGGCCATCGCGCAGGTCTGCTACGAGCACGATGTACCGTGCGCCGTCGTGCGGACCATCTCCGATACGGCGGACGCCGCCGCGCCCGCATCGTTCGCCGAGTTTCTCACGGCGATTGCCGCAACCTACTCGTCGGGCATTTTGTCGCGCTTTCTGCGCGCGGCCGGCTGATTCAGCCCGAAGCCCGCGCGGGCAGGGCTTTTCCGCCATTTCTCCTTTCCTCAATTGCCGCTTGTGGTTGAGAATGATTCTCAATACAATCGCTCATACAGCCTGAGCACAACAGGAGGCCCGAGGACATGACCAACGATTTCATCGCCATCGGCGCGGCGAGCGCGGCGCGCCCGGCACGCGGGACGGACGAGCGGGGTAAGCCGAAGGAGGTGTGTGCAATATCCGTGAACGCCGCGAAGGTGCTCGAAACGACGCGCCGCGCATGGCGCGACGCCGATGCGAGCCAGACGCAGGTGAAAGCCGAGCGCCGCCCGCCGCGCGCATCGAACCCGAAGAAGCGCGTTGTGCCGCGGCGTTCCCGCTGGCCGAGCCTCGTCGCCGCGCTGAATGACTGGAGCCCGAAACCGCTGTGAACGCCGCCGATTCCTCTTCGAAATCCGTGACACTTCCCTCGCTCGCGCTCGACGCGCGTCTCTTCGATGCAAGCCGCTTTCCGCTCGTGCGGCTGCGCCCGCGTGCCGTGAAGCCCGGCTACGCGTTCGCATGGAGCGCGCAGATGCGGCGGCTCGTCGCGCTGTGGACGCCCTTCGTGCTGGTTACCGAGCATGACGAGCACGAAACCGCCGACGACGCGCGCCTGCGCGCGGCATGGATGCGCACGCATCGCGCAACGCTCGCAGCGTTCTGCCGCGGCCTGATCGTGATCGAGCCGCGCATCGAGGCGCGCGCGACGACGCGCGAAACCCTGCGCAAGATGACCGAAGGCAGCGGCGTGCGCACGGTCGTCGTGTCGAGCATGCGGGTCGCGGGCGAGCTCGCGCCAGTGCTGCTCAAGCACTCGATTCCGGAAAACGCGTCCACCGCGCGCACGCGCACCCAGGCGGTCTGAACGATCAGGGCGCGCCCTGTCTAGCAGGGGTCGGCGGGCTGCTCTATGCTGTGTCGAGCGGAGTCGGCGCCTTTGGCGCTTGCTCCGGTCCCATGCACAGCAGCGGAGCCGAGGCCTTCCACCTTCAGAGGACGCGCATGCCGACTTACCGAGAAGCGTATCGCCAATCGATCGAGGAGCCCGAAGCGTTCTGGGCCGAGCAGGCCCGCCGCATCCACTGGCAGACTCCGTTCCGTCAGGTGCTCGACCGCAGCAAGCCGCCGTTCGCGCGCTGGTTCGTCGGCGGCAGGACGAATCTGTGCCATAACGCCGTCGATCGTCATCTGGCCTCGCGCGCGCAACAGGACGCACTCGTCTATGTCTCGACGGAAACGGGCATCGAGCGCCGCTACACCTACGCCGAGCTGCATGCGGAAGTGAATCGCATGGCGGCCGTCATGCGCTCGCTGCACGTTCAGCGCGGCGACCGCGTGCTCATCTATCTGCCGATGATCCCCGAGGCGCTCTTCGCGATGCTCGCGTGCGCGCGCATCGGCGCGATTCATTCGGTCGTGTTCGGCGGGTTCGCCGCGCCCAATCTCGCGGCGCGCATCGACGATGCCGAGCCCGCGCTCATCATCACGGCGGACGCCGGCGCGCGCGGGGGCAAGGTGATCGACTACACCCCGCTCGTCGACGAGGCGCTCTCGCGCGCGCAGTTCAAGGTGCCGCAGGTGCTGCTGATCGACCGGCAGCTTGCGCCGGAGCGTCTGCAGGCGAGCTATCTCGTCGCGTACGAGCCGCTGCGCGAGCAGTTCTTCGATGCCCACGTGCCATGCGAATGGCTCGAATCGAACGAGCCTTCCTACATTCTCTATACGTCCGGCACGACCGGCAGGCCGAAAGGCGTACAGCGCGACGTCGGCGGATACGCGGTCGCGCTCGCGGCGTCGATGGAGCATATCTTCCAGGGCGCGCCCGGCGACACGATGTTCACGGCATCCGACATCGGCTGGGTGGTCGGACACAGCTACATCATCTACGCGCCCTTGATCGCGGGGCTGACGACCGTGATGTACGAAGGCACGCCGATCCGGCCCGACGGCGGCATCTGGTGGCGGCTCGTGCAGCAGTACGGCATCAACCTGATGTTCACCGCGCCGACCGCGATCCGCGTGCTCAAGAAGCAGGATCCGGCGCTGATGGAGAAATACGACCTGTCGAGCCTGCGCACGCTCTTTCTCGCGGGCGAGCCGCTCGACGAGCCCACCGCGCAGTGGATCCAGAGCGCGCTGAAGAAGCCCGTCATCGACAACTACTGGCAGACCGAAACAGGCTGGCCGATGATCGCGATTCCGCGCGGCATCGAGGCATTGCCGTCGAAGCTCGGCTCGCCGGGCGTGCCGTCGATGGGCTTCGATCTCAAGCTGCGCAACGAGGCGACGGGCGATGTCTGCGCGCCGGGCGAGAAGGGCGTCGTCACGCTGGAATATCCGCTGCCGCCGGGCTGCATGCAGACCGTCTGGGGCGACGACGAACGCTTCTTCGACACGTACTGGAAGAGCGTGCCGAATCAAATGGTCTACTCGACCTTCGACTGGGGCGTGCAGGACGAAGACGGCTACGTGTCGATTCTCGGGCGCACCGACGACGTGATCAACGTGGCGGGGCACCGGCTCGGCACGCGCGAGATCGAGGAGGCGCTGTCGGCGCATCCGGCGGTGGCGGAAGTGGCCGTGGTCGGCATCGCCGATGCGGTGAAGGGGCAGGCCGCGGCGGCGTTCGTCGTGCTGCGCGACGCCGACCGCATCAATGCGCCGGGCGCGCGCGAGGGGATGGAGTCGGAGTTGTGCCACGCGGTGGATTCGCAGCTCGGCGCGATCGCGCGGCCGGCTCGCGTGCATTTCGTGACGATGCTGCCGAAGACGCGTTCCGGCAAGCTGCTGCGCCGCGCGATCGCCGCGCTGGCCGAAGGGCGCGACCCGGGCGAGTTGCCGACGATCGAGGATCCGGGCGCATTGATGCAGGTGCGGGAGGCGTTGGGAAACTGAGCGCCGAACCAAGCGCCGAAAACGCGACGGGCGCGCGGTCCGCTGAAGGACCGGCGCGCCCGCCGGAACGAATCAGAAGCCGCGATCAGGCCTTCGCACGCGCCTCGTGCATCTTCGGCAGCAGGACGGTCAGCACGCCGAGCAGCGGCAGGAAAGCACAGACCTTGTAGACGTAATCGATGCTGGTGGCATCCGCGAGATGCCCGAGCACCGCCGCGCCGACGCCGCCCATCCCGAACGCGAAACCGAAGAACAGGCCCGCGACCATCCCGACCTTGCCCGGAATCAGCTCCTGCGCATAGACCAGAATCGCCGAGAACGCCGAGGCCAGCACGAGCCCGATGATCACCGACAGCACACCCGTCCAGAAGAGGTTCGCGTAAGGCATCAGCAGCGTGAACGGCGCGACGCCGAGAATCGACACCCAGATCACCGCCTTGCGTCCGACCCTGTCGCCGACCGGACCGCCGATGATCGTGCCCGCCGCCACCGCTGCGAGGAACACGAAGAGGTGGATTTGCGCGGTCTGCACCGAGACGCCGAACTTGCTGATCAGATAGAACGTGAAGTAGCTGGTGATGCTCGCGAGATAGAAGTACTTCGAGAACACGAGCAGCACGAGCACGCTCATCGCCATGACGACCTTGTTGCGCGGAAGCGTCGCGTGCGCCACTTGCGCGTGGCCTTTCTTCGTCGCCGGATGACGTTTGTACCAGCGGCCGATATTGGCCAGCACGAACATCGCGACGAGCGCCGCCACCGAGAACCACGCGATGCTCTTCTGTCCATGCGGAATGACGATCAGCGCGGCGAGCAGCGGCCCGAGCGACGAGCCGGCGTTGCCGCCGACCTGAAACAGCGACTGCGCGAGCCCGTGCTTGCCGCCCGAGGCCATGCGCGCGACCCGCGACGACTCCGGATGGAATACCGACGAACCGCAGCCGACCAGCGCCGCCGCGATGAGCAGCGTGCCGAAATTCCCCGCGACCGACATCAGCAGCAGACCCGACAGCGTGAAGCCCATGCCGACTGGGAGCGAATAAGGCTTCGGATGCTTGTCGGTATAGAGCCCGACGATCGGCTGCAGCAGCGACGCAGTGATCTGATACGTCAGCGTGATCAGGCCGATCTGCCCGAACGTGAGCGCGAACTCGCTCTTGAACATCGGGTAGATCGCCAGAATCAGCGACTGGATCATGTCGTTCAGCAGGTGCGAGAAGCTGATCGCGCCCAGGACGGAATAAACGGTGCGTTGCGCGCCCGTATTCGCGGAGTTCGCCGTTGAATTCGCAGCGGAAGATCCGGCCGACGCGCCGGCGGGCGACAGCGTGCCCTTGTCGATACTCGTTTGCATGGTGAATGGCTGGTGTAAGCGGAAGTCGTCCCGGTTTTTTATTTTTTCGGCCCGATGATTTATGCGCGGACTGAATTTCTGACAAGTGTAGGATGTCCTCGTTGCGTTGTGCTGCCAAGCTTTGTCGCGAATCGGACAGGATCGCGCGGCCTGCGGGTTATTTCGTCTGACGCAATGATTTTTGGCCGGTTATAAAAATGATGGTGAACGAACGCCTGTTCGCTTCGATTAAAAACGGCTCAAGAAAGCCGGCAAAACTGCCGTACTACCGGCGGGACCAGACCAGGACGCACCGCACGACGGCCAAGTCCGCAGATCAAATTCGGGGATCGATCGATGAAACTATTTTCGCTACGCGGCGCAAAGGACGCGGGCTTTCTGGCGAACGCCGAAGCCGCATCCGCGGGACTGCACGAGCGCGCGGCGAGCAAGCGCACGCTGTCCGTCAAGGCGTCGCTCAGGCTGGCATTCGGGCTCGTGCTGGCGGGCACGCTCGCCATCGGCGCAATCTCGCTCACACAGATCAGCCGCCTGAACGGCGCGACCGAATCCATCTATACGCAAGGTTACGTCGCGAGCCGCGCGGCGGAAGAAACGCGCGGCTATCTGCTGCGCGCGAGCCGCTCGCAGAAGATGCTCCTCACCGCGAGCACCGGCAAGGAGCGCGACGAGCTCGGCGCGCAGATCGAGCAGTCGCTCGCCGACATCAACAAGGAGCAGGCGCAGCTCGCGCAATACATCGATCACGCGGACAAGGACGCGCTCGCGCAGCAGAAGCGTGTCGCCGGCGCGCTCGCGACCTGGAGCGAGAACCTGCGCGCCTTCGTCAAGCTCGTGAAGGAGCAGCCGCTCGATCTCTCGCAGATGAACTGGCAGGTCGGCACGCAGGACGTGTCGCTGCTCGTCGAGACCGGCAAGCTCGAAAAGATGGTCGACGATCTCGTTGCGCGCCGTGGCGCCGCCGCGAAGGCCACCATCGATGGCGCGGCGTTCATCTTCCATTCGTCGTTCGTGATGGTGTCGGCGCTGACGCTCGCGCTCTTCGCGCTCGCGATCGTCGTCTCCGAATGGGTCGTGCGGCGTCTCGCCGGACAACTCGGCGGCGAGCCCGGCTACGCGAAGGACATCGCGCGCCGCATCGCTTCGGGCGACCTCGCGTACCGGATCACGCTCAAGCGCCGCGACGACGCCAGCATGCTGCACGCGCTCGCCGAAATGCAGGCAGGCCTCTCGGCCACCGTCGGCGATATCGCGGCGGCGGCTGCGGCGATCGCATCGGCATCGAGCGAGATATCGACGGGCAACGTCGACCTGTCGCGCCGCACGGAAGAGCAGGCGGTCGCGCTGGAAAAGACCGCGACCAGCATGGAGCAGCTCACGTCCACGGTGCGCCAGAACGCCGACAACGCGAAGCAGGCGAGCACGCTCGCGGCGAATGCGTCGGAAATCGCGGAGAAGGGCGGCGCGGTGGTGAGCCGCGTCGTCGAGACGATGCAGCGCATCGACACGAGCGCGAAGAGCATCGGCGACATCATCGGCGTGATCGAGGGCATCGCGTTTCAGACCAACATCCTCGCGCTGAATGCGGCGGTCGAGGCGGCGCGCGCGGGCGAGCAGGGGCGCGGCTTCGCGGTCGTCGCGGGCGAGGTGCGCAGTCTCGCCCAGCGTTCGTCGGCGGCGGCCAAGGAGATCAAGGCGCTGATCGACGCGTCGGTGTCGCGCGTGTCGGACGGCTCGACCTACGCGCAGGAAGCCGGCGTGACGATGGACGAAGTCGTGAAGGCGGTGCGCCGCGTGACGGACATCATGGGCGAGATTTCGGCGGCGTCCGCCGAGCAGAAGACCGGCATCGAGTCGATCGGCGAGGCCGTGACGAAGATGGACGCGAGCACGCAGCAGAACGCCGCGCTCGTCGAGCAGGCTGCCGCGGCGGCGCAATCGCTCGACGATCAGGCGCGCGCGCTGAAGACGCTGGTCGGGAAATTCCAGTTGGCCTGACGCACTACATCGAATAGAATCGCGGACGGGCGCGGCAGGGCGCCCGGTCTCGCGAAAGTCTTGCGCACTTGCCGCGCAGTGAACGTCTTCCGGATCAAACCGCAACGTCGAACCTTTTCAGCCGCAGCGAGAACGGCGCAATAAGGGAACAACGTCATGTGGTCAACATCCTGCCCGATCTCTTCTTCCGTATCCAATAGCGACTATCTGCGCGAGCATGCGCGGCGCCTGCTTCGTCACGCCCGCGACGGCGACACGAGCGCGGCCATGCCCGTGCTGCGCCGCTTGCTCGCGGCGAAGATCACGCGTGCCGCGCGCCTCGCCGACCTGCACGCGCTTCGCGACGACCTGCAACTGAAGCATCTTCTCGCGATGCTCGCCGCCGAGCTCGGCTACGCGAGCTGGGACGCATGCAAGGCCGATATCGACGCATGCCCGGCCGCCGCGATCGACCGCTATCGGCTCGATGCCGGCGCGTTCAACGACTTCGAGAAGAACTGGTTTGCGAACGAGCACGACGCGCTCGACTGGCAGCGCGCGCACGGCGGCTATATCGTGCGCTACGGCGCGCAGGCCTTGGCGATCCTGAAGCGCGATTCAGCGTGAAGTGACGCGCGCGGGAAGGAAGCCGCTGCTCAGATCAGCTCGACTTCCTTCCAGTTCGCGCTGGAAAAAAAACGGCTCAGCTCCTTGGTGAGCTCGTTCAGCGCGCTCATCTCGGGCGGCGAGATCTTGCGCACGTGCTGCGGATGCGTCCAGTCGCCGTAGACGAGCGCGACGGTCGAATCGCTCGATTTCACCGGCAGGAGCACGAAGGCCTGCGCCTCGCCGAGCGTGTCCTTGTACCAGCGCGGCAGGCGCGCATCGATGCGCGCGTCGTGCGCATTCTCGATGAAGATGCCCACCGGATTCGTGATCGCGAGATGGAACACGTCCGGCCGGAATTCGGCCGAGAAGCGCAGTTGCCGCAGCATCGGTTCGACGCCGTGTCCCAGCCCCAGGCGCGCGTGGAATTCGTTGTTGGCCTGGCGCACGAACACCACGGTGCGCGAGAGGTGGAGGCTCGCGAGGAGCGACTCGGAGGCGAGCGCGAGCGCGGGCGCCAGGGCGCTCTTCGACGGCAGCGAGCGCAAGTCCTCGACGCTCGCGCCGATGCGCGCCTCGGCCGAGACGTTCGCGCGCGCGATCGCATCGGCGTTCGCCTGCAATTCGGAGATTTCGCGGATCACGCCGTCGCTCGCTTCCTCGTCGGCGAGCGCGAGGCTCATCGACGCGAGCGTTTCGGGATCGGTGTTGAGCGCGCCGCTGTAGCGGTTGGCGATGTCGACGAGCATCGACTCGCGGCCGTCGGCGGCGACGTTCTGCGCGGTGAGCGCGTCGGCGACTTCGGTCGAATAGTTGGTGACGGCCTGCAGCCAGCGCACGTGCTTCGGCGCGGTTTCATCGGCGGGCGCGCTCGGATCGCTCGCGCGCATGCCCTGGCGGATCGTCTCGGGCAGACGCCAGCGGTCGGCGGCCTCGATGCCGATTTCGTCGAAGGTCACGCCAAGCAGCGCCGCGCACGCGAGGCTGTCGCTGATGTTTTCCGACGCGGCCTTGCGCCGCAGCTGATCCCATTCGTGCTCGAGATAGAACGCGACGAGCAGCTTGCCGATCTGCCGCATCAGCGTGCAGACGACCGCTTCTTCAGCGGAGCGCAGGTCCGAGTGCTCGGTGATCTGCCGCGCGACCGCGCCCGAGAGCAGCGTGCGGTTGAGTTCGAGCTTCGCGTCGATGCGGCGCGGCGCGCTCTGATGGAAGTGATCGACGATCTTCAGGCCCACGACGAGATGGCCGACCGCATCCATGCCGAGGACCGTCAGCGCGCGCGTGACCGTGGTGATGTTGCCGCCGAACGCGATGTACATCGCCGAATTGGCGAGGCGCAGCACCTTCTGCGTGAGGCCGACGTCCGACAGCACGACCTGCACGAGCGCCGTGAAGTCGAGGTCGTCATCGCTCATCGCGGACACGGTCGAGCGCAGTGCCTGAGAAAGCATGGGGAAATCCCCGCGCTCGCTCATGCGCGCCCACAACTTGTCCAATAGTTCGGCCTTGGTGCGTGCCATTGCTAACAATAAGAACCCTGCTCGTTTACGCGACTGCTGACCCGAGGCGGCCCGACAAAACCGAATCCAGCGCCCGATAACATGGAAAGATACACGTTATTAGGGAGTTACGGCGCATTCCTCGATTGGAACACGAACAATTGTCCGCTCCATCATGCTCCATGCAACACGAGCGAATTCGACTGAAACGATCGCGCCAGCTCGTCCGACGGCAACGCGTGGCTGATGAGCCAGCCCTGAATATGATCGCATCCGAGGTCGGCGAGCAGGTCGCGCTGCGCCTCCGTTTCGACCCCTTCGGCGACGAGCTCGAGCCCGAGCGACTGCGCGAGCCCGACGACCGCGCTCACGATCGCGCGGTTGTTGCGGGACGTAATCAGGTTCTCGACAAAGCTGCGGTCGATCTTGAGCTTCGAGAGCGGAAAACGTTGCAGGTACGCGAGGCTCGAATAGCCGGTGCCGAAGTCGTCCACGGCGAAGCGGATGCCGATCGACGTGAGCGCTTCGAGCAGGCGCGTCGCTTCCTCCGGATCGTGCATCAGAAGGCTCTCGGTGATCTCGAACACGAGGCGCCGCGCGTCGATGCCCGTGAGCGCGAGCGCTTCCTTTACCGCGGCGGTGAAACGCTTGTCGCGGAACTGCTGCGGCGACACGTTGACCGACACGTAGTCGAGCCGGATGCCGATTGCGTCCCACTGCACGATCTGCATGCAGGCGGCTTTCAGCACCCAGTTGCCCAGATAGTTGATGAGCCCGATCGATTCCGCGAGCGGGATGAAGGTCGACGGCGGCACGAGCCCGTGCACCGGATGATTCCAGCGCATCAGCGCTTCCACGCCGACCACGGCGCCCGTGCGGATCTTCGTGATCGGCTGGAAGAAGAGCGAGAACTCGCCGTTGCGCACCGCTTCGTACAGGTCCGCCTCGAGCTTCAGGCGTTCGGCGTCGGCGGGGTTGTCGTCGAGCGTGTGGAACACGAGCGCGTTGCCGCCCGATTCCTTCGCCTGCGCGAGCGCGTGATCGGCCATGCGCAGAAGGCTCGTTTGCGCGCCGCTTCGCGCGTTCTTGCCGGCCTGGTCCGGATACAGCGCGACGCCCACGCTCGCTGAAAGGTGCGTGTGCTGGCCGCGATGCCGGTACGGCTGCGCGATCGCGGTGAGCAGGCGCCGCCCGAGACTTTCGGCGAGTTCCGCCGTGGTGCCCGGCGGCAAAAGCACCGCGAACTCGTCGCCGGCCACGCGCGCGACGCGCTCGCCGTGCCCCGCCGTGTGCTGGATGCGACGCGCGGTTTCGCGCAGCAACTCGTCACCGGCGTCGTAGCCGAGCGCGCGGTTGATGCGCTGATAGTCGTCGATGTCGAGCAGCACGAGCCCCGCGTGCGTGCGCGTGAGCTCGGCCGCGGCCTGCGCCGCGCCGATCGCCGCCTTGAGTGCGACGAGGTTCTCGAGACCGGTGAGCGGATCGTGATTCAGCGCGTGCGTGAGCGAGGTCTCGCGCTCGCGCCAGTGCGACACGTCGAAGGCGGCGAGCGCGAAGCCGGGCGTGCCGTGCGCGGCGCTCGAGATGAGGCGCAGCTCCACGCAGACCGGATAGGTGAGCGACTTCACGACGGTCAGGGTCGCCGATTCGAGCTTGCCGCTCGCGCGCGCCCGGGCGACGAGCGCGTGGAGCTCGTCGGCCTCCTCGGATGCGACGAGATCGTGCAGCGTCAGCATGCTCAGATAGTCGCGGTGATAGCCGATGAACTCGATGCTCGCATCCGACACATACTGGAAGCGCAGCGCGTCGTCGAGCTGCGCGAGGAAGTCGACGGCGCCGAGCGCGGCTTCGGATGCGCCCGCGCTGACGGCGTTTCTGGGACCGGGAGCGCCGGACGCGGCGGCCGCGATGGCGCCGGCGCCAGGCACCGCTGATGCGGGTTGCCCGTCCGGCGTCGAGGGCGCGTCGCCGGGTTCGGGATGCGAGTCGAGCACGCTTTCCCGGCCCGCGCGCGCGGCGCTTCCCCATGCGCGGGAGAGCGCATCGAGCGCGATGCGCCACGGTGCGCGGCGTGAGGCGGTGATCCGATTCGCTTGCATGTTCTCGTTGGGTTCTGGCGGCGGCGCCCGCCCGGCCGGGCAAACGGCGGCGCGCGGGAAAACCGCTTCAGCGCGGCCTGCCGCCGGGGCGTGCCGAAACGGGCGTGGCACGCTCTATCAGGCGAGTTATCGGCGTTGTCGGGGATTTCTTTAACCGGTCACGCGGTCGCAACGATTCCGTCGGGCGATCGGGACTCTTCTCAATTTCCGGATAGGAGAGTTTCGTATCGTGTCGACTGACGAATTCGGTTACAGTGGCGCGTTTTCCGTGGAAACGGTTTCCCCGCCATTGCCGATCGATGCAGGGCGCCGCGCTGTTGACTCTCAGAATTCGTCCGACTCGTTCGTTCCATGATCGATTCCAATACGTTGCCGGCCCGCGCCGCCGCCGGGGTCCTCGAACCGGCCTTCATGCCAGGCCCGGCAGCGCCGGCGGCCGCGTTCGCGTCCCGGCGCGCCTCCGATCGGTTCCCGTCATGCCCGATTCTTCCCTGAAGCGCGCGACGCCCGCCAAGCGCGGACAGAGCGTCTACGTCGGGCGCCAGCCGATCCTCGACGGCGAGGGCGCGCTGGTCGCCTACGAACTGCTGTTTCGCGACAGTCCCGACAACCGCGCCCGCGTCCACGACGACGTGCAGGCGACCGCGCACGTCGTCGCGCGCACGGTGGGGGAGATCGGCGTGGCCGCCGTGCTCGGGCCGCACCCGGGCTACGTGAACATGAGCCGCGAGCTGCTCTTCGACGACATCGTCCACATCATGCAGCCGGAGCGCTTCGTGCTGGAGCTGCTGGAGAGCATCACCTTCGACGACGCGCTCTTCAAGCGCTGTGCGCAGTTGCGCGACGCGGGCTTTCGCCTGGCACTGGACGACGTGGTTCGCCTCGACGATCCGCTGCTCGCCGCGCTCCCCTCGGTCGATATCGTCAAGGTCGATTTCCTCGCGGCGGATCACGCCCATCTGCCGGAGCTGGCGGCGGCGCTGAAGCGGAGCGGCAAGCTCCTCGTGGCGGAGAAGGTCGAGACGCACGACGATTTTGCGCAGGCGAAAGACCTCGGCTTCGATTTTTTCCAGGGCTATTTCTTCGCGCGGCCGCAAGTGCTGTCCGCGCGCCGCGCCAGCCCCGCGCGGGGCTCGCTGCTGCGCCTCATGGCCGTGCTCGCCGGCGAGCGGGGCATGCGCGAGCTGGAGGCGGAGCTCAAACGCAATCCGGACATCGTCGTGCAGCTGATGCGCCTCGCCAATTCGAGCGCGCAGACGCGCGGGCGGCGGGTGTCTTCGTTGCGCGAGGCCATCGCGGCCGCCGGCACGCGCCAGCTGATGCGCTGGGCCCAGCTTCTGCTCTATGCGGAAGGCAGCGGCCTGCCGTGGCGCTCGGACCCGCTCCTGCAGCTCGTCGGCACCCGCGCGCGCTTCCTGGAGCTCGCGGCCGGCATGCTGCGTCCCGAGGACGAAGCCTTCTCCGATGCCGCGTTCATGACCGGCATCTTCTCGCTCGTGCATGTCGTGCTCGACATGCAGCCGGCGGAAATTCTCGATAAGCTCCATCTGGCGGCGGAAATCCGCGCGGCGATTCTTACCGGCGAGGGTCCGCTCGGCGCGCTGCTCGGCATCGCGCGGGCGGCGGAGCGCGGCGACGCGCCCGCCATCGACGCGAGCGGGCGCGCGCAACCGGTGCTCGGCGTGCTCACGCCCGCCGTGCTGGCGGAGCTGCAGGTCGAGGCCGCGGCCTGGTTCGCCCAACATCGCATGGACCAGCGCGCGGACGACGCCTGAGAAGAATCCGGAGCGAAGCCGGCGTTCATCCCGCGAGGCGGATGAACGCCGGCTTCACATGAACCATGTCATCGCAAGGAGCGCGCATGAAGAGCAAGTTTTCCAGGCTTATGGCGGGTTTCGCCGTGGCGATAACGGCCGCGATCGGTTGCGCGGTCGCGGCCTGGCCGCTTACGGCAGGCGCGACGCTCAAGCCCGGCGATCCCGCGCCGGACTTCACCGCGCAGGCATCGCTCGGCGGCAACGTGTACGAGTACTCGCTCGCCGATGCGCTGAAGAAAGGCCCGGTCGTCCTGTATTTCTATCCGGCGGCGTTCACGAAGGGCTGCACGATCGAGGCGCACGCGTTCGCCGAGGCGGTCGATCAGTACAAGGCGGAGGGCGCGACGGTCATCGGCGTGTCGCACGACAATATCGACACGCTGAAGCGCTTCTCGGTGAGCGAGTGCCGCAGCAAGTTCCCGGTCGCGGCGGACGCGAACTCGAAGATCATCCGCTCCTACGACGCTTCCATGCCGATGAAAAGCTCGATGGCCAATCGCGTGTCCTACGTGATCGCGCCGGACGGCAAGGTCATCTACGAGTACACGAGCCTCTCGCCCGACCAGCACGTCGCGAACACGCTGCAGGCGCTGCGCGACTGGAACACGAAGCACAAGGCGCAGTGATGCGCGCCGTTTCGACCGGTTGAGTTCGCCATGCCCATCGTCGTCGCATTCGTCGTCCTGGCGCTGCTGATCTACGGCGCCGTGTGGTCGTTCAACGCGCTGCACGCGCATTTCGGCCTGGGCGTGGCCGTGGGCGTCGCGGTGATGGTGGCGCTCGCCATCGTGGCAGGCATCATGCGCTGGATCGCGAGCCGGCGCGAGATCGCGCCGAATCTGCGCAAGGGAGAGCACGGCGACTGGACGCACGAGCTCGAGACCGACTGGGGCGGCGTGCGGATCGCGGCGGCCAAGCGCCTGTGCGACGTGCGCGTCGGCGACGAGCGCGGCAGCTACATCTTCGCGGACTTGCGCGGTGCGCGCATGCAGGAGCCGGGAAGCGCGAACGGCGCGTGGCAGGTCGTGCTCGACGTGCAGGACGCGAAGCACGGCGAATGGAAGCTGCCGATGCGCGATCGCGGCGAGGCGCGCAAGTGGGCGCGCATCCTGTCGCTCGCGACCCGGCAAAGGCTCTGACGCTATTCGGCGTGATAGCCCATATCGCCGCGCACCTTGCCGCGAAACACCCAGTACGACCAGATCACGTAGATCACCAGCACGGGCAGAAGGAACATCGTGCCGATCAGCAGAAACTGATGCGACAGCGGCGCGGCGGACGCATCCCACAGCGTGACCGACGGCGGCGCGATGAACGGCCACAGGCTGATGACGAGCCCCGTGAACGCGAGAAAGAAGAGTCCGATGGAGCATAGAAACGGCACGACCTCGCGGCCTTTCGCGAGGCTCGACCAGAGCGTCCACGCGAGCAGCACGGTGAGCACCGGCACCGGCGCGAACACGAAGCTCTGCGGGAAGCCGAACCAGCGCGCCGCGATGCGCGCGTCCTTGAGCGGCGTCCACAGGCTGATGAGCAGGATGAATGCGATCACGCCGAGCAGGGCGTAACGCGCCATCTGGCGCCCCCATTCCTGCAGTTCGCCCTCGGTCTTGAGCACGAGCCAGGTCGTGCCTTGCAGCGCATAGCCGAAGATCAGCCCCACGCCGACCAGCAGGGGAAACGGCGCGACCCAGTTCCAGCTCGTGCCCGCATAGACGCGGCCTTCGATCGGAAAGCCCTGGATGAACATGCCGAGCACGACGCCCTGCGCAAACGTCGCCACGAGCGAACCGCAGCCGAATGCGGTATCCCAGAGCCACTTGCGCGCGCCGATCACCTCGCGGAACTCGAACGCGACGCCGCGAAAGATCAGCCCGAGCAGCATGAAGAGAATCGGGAAATAGACGGCCGGCACGATGATCGCGAACGCGAGCGGAAACACCGCGAAGAGTCCGCCGCCGCCGAGGATCAGCCAGGTCTCGTTGAAGTCCCAGACGGGTGCGACGGAGTTGATCATCAGGTTGCGCGATTCGGCGTCGCGGCGCAGCAGGAACATCATGCCGACGCCCAGATCGAAGCCGTCGAGCAGCACGTACATGAACACCGCCAGCGCGAGAATGGCAGCCCACAACGGCACGAGATCGAGCATCGCGTTCTCCGGTTTCGTTCGTCCCTGTTCGGCTCGAGGCGCGTCTACCTGCGTCCGCGTCCCGGCGGCACGATATCGTCATCGCTCACCGGCCGCGATGCGCCGTCCGCGCCCGCCGATACCGCCGATACCGCCGAGAGCGGGCGCGCCGCGCGCGTCTTCGCATCGAGTTCGTCCTTTTCGTGCGCATGCGCCGCCTCGGCCGGCCCGACGCGCACCAGCCGCCGCAGCAGGAAAAATCCCGCGCCGAAGATCACGCAGTACGCGAGCACGTAGAGCAGCCACGACAGGCCGACGTCCGATGCGGTGAGCGATGGCGTCACCGAATCTTTCGTGCGCAGGATGCCGTACACGGTCCACGGCTGGCGGCCCGCTTCGGTGGTCGTCCAGCCGGCGATCACGGCGATGAAGCCGAGCGGCATCGCCCAGGTGGCGCAGCGCAGCCAGCGCGTGCTCGTCTCGACCTTGCCGCGCGCGAAGATCACGATGCCCCACAGCACCAGCACGAACATCAGGAGCGCCACCCCGACCATGATGTGAAACGCGAAGAACACGACGGCGACGGGCGGCCGGTCCTCGCGCGGAAAGTCCTTGAGGCCGCGCACGAAGCCGTTCGGATCGTGCGTGAGATAAAGGCTGCCGAGCACCGGAATCGAGATCTCGAAGTGGTTGCGTTCCTCTTCCTGATCGGGAATCGAGAAGATATTGGCCGGAATGCGCGTGCCGGATTCCCACAGGCCTTCCATCGCGGCGAGCTTGGCCGGCTGGTGCTTCAGCGTGTTGAGACCGTGCGAGTCGCCGAGCACCATCTGGATCGGCACCATGATGATGAGAAAGATCAGCGACATCTTCACCATCACGCGGCTTTCTTCCAGCGCGCGCCGCTGCAGCAGATACATCGCCCCGACGCCGAGAATCACGAAGCCCGTGGTCACGAGAAACGCGCTCACGGTGTGGCCGAGCCGGTACGGAAACGAAGGCGTGAAGATCACGTCGAAGAAGCTCACCACCTCGAAGCGGCCGTCGGGCAGCATGCGATGCCCTTGCGGCGTCTGCATCCAGCTGTTGACCGCGAGAATCCAGAACGACGAGATCACCGTCCCCGCCGCGACGAAGATCGCCGACATCACGTGCGCCCACTGCGGCACGAGCTTGCGCCCGAAGAGCAGCACGCCGAGGAACGCCGATTCGAGGAAGAACGCGGTCAGCACTTCGTAGCCCATCAGCGGGCCGACGACGTTGGCGGTCGCATCGGAGAAGCGGCTCCAGTTGGTGCCGAACTGAAACGGCATCACGATGCCCGACACCACGCCCATGCCGAACGAGACCGCGAAGATCTTCAGCCAGAACGCGGAGAGGCGCCGATAGACGTCGCGCTTCGTGACCCACCAGTTGAATTCGAGCGTGGCGATGAAGCACGACAGGCCGACCGTGAAGGCCGGCAGCAGAATGTGGAACGCGACGACCCACGCGAACTGGAAGCGGGAGAGCAGGACCGAATCGACATCCATGAACGCTCCTTTGTTCTGGCTTCTTGAACCGGACATGTCGAAGGGTGCGCCTCGCGCGGGCGCTTTCCGCATTAATACACGCTTTTGATGACAGCGGCCACGCGCCGCGCGACCAGGCGTCGCGCACGCCGCGCCGCGGATGCACCAATTTGGTACAATTTCGGCTTTCGGCTCAAGGCCATGCGGACGACCGCATGCGCATCGTTTCATCGGGGACGGCCCCATTTTTTCAAGGGAGTCGCTCGATGTCCTGGTTTCTTCTCTTCATCGCCGGTCTGCTCGAAGTGGCATGGGCCGCCGGTCTCAAGTCGTCCGAAGGCTTTACGCGCCTCTGGCCCTCCGTCTTTACCCTCGTCACGGCAACTGGCAGCTTCGTGCTGCTCGCGATGGCCATGCGCCAGCTGCCGCTCGGCACGGCTTACGCCGTCTGGACGGGCATCGGCGCGGTCGGTGCCTTCGTGTTCGGCATCATGTTCATGGGCGAGGCGTTGTCGGCGGCGCGCGTCCTGAGCGCGGTGCTGATCGTCGCGGGCCTCGTCGGGCTCAAGCTCTCGTCGGGGCACTGAAAGCGCTTCCGTTGCGCTGGCGCACCGGGAACGGCAATCGCCCGGACCGTTGCTGCACCGCGCGTGTTTGCGTGGATATAATGGTCTGAGGTCAACCGGTTTTCGTCCGATTCCTACGTCCCGAGGCTATTCGAGGTATCTTCGTGGATATAGGCGGCTTTTTTCGATATCTTCCGGAAAGACCGCTCTTTTATGCCGGCCAAATCGCCCGATAGCGGCGCATGCCGGCGGCTGGCGCATCAAGGAGGCGGCAATGCTTGAGTCACTTTCGCTCGCAGCGGGCCTTTCATGGGCGAGCGGGCTGCGCCTGTACCTCACTGTCTTCATCGCCGGCATGTTCCAGCGCATGGGGCTCGTCCACCTGCCGGATTCGCTTGCCATACTCGGCTCGCCCTGGGTCATCGGCGTCGCGGCGGTGCTCACCATCGTCGAATTTCTCGCCGACAAGATTCCCGCCGTCGATTCCCTGTGGGACGCCGTGCACACGTTCATCCGCATTCCGGCGGGCGCCGTGCTCGCGGCCGGATCGCTCGGCCACGCCGATCCCGCCATGCTGACCATCGCGGCGCTCGCGGGCGGCACGCTCGCCGGCGCGTCGCATTTCGCGAAGGCGGGCACGCGCGCGCTCATCAATCTCTCGCCGGAGCCGGTGTCGAACTGGGCCGCGTCGGCGACCGAGGACGTCGGCGTGCTGGCGGGCATCACGCTCGCGCTGTTCGTGCCGCTCCTGTTCCTCGTGCTCGTGCTGGTGTTTCTCGTGCTCGCGGGCTGGGCGCTGCCGCGGCTCGCGCGCGGCGTGCACGGCGGCGTGTCGCGCATGGCCAAGCACATGTTGCCTGGCACCTACACGCGCATGAACCGGCTGCGGAGCAAGCACGATTGAGCACGGCAGCCAAGGACGATCCATCCCCGCGTAGCGCGACGTACAAGGCCGGCCCGACCCACGGCACGGTTCGGCTCGATCTCATGCAAACGGTGCGCCAGGCATGGCGCATGACCGCGCGCGACTGGCGCGCGGGCGAACTCACGATGCTCCTGCTCGCGCTCGTGCTGGCCGTGGCCGCACTGTCGAGCGTCGGCTTCCTCGCTGATCGCATGCGCCAGGGGCTCGCGCGCGACGGCCGCCAGATGATCGCCGCCGACTTCGTCGTGCGCGCCGATCATCCCGTCGATCCGATGTTCGCGACCGAGGCGAAGTCGCTCGGCCTCGAGACGGCGGGCACCACGATATTCCCCAGCATGATCAGCTCGACGTCCGCCCAGCCGGCCTCGCGGCTCGCGGCGATCAAAGGCGTGACGCCCGGCTATCCGTTGCGCGGCGCGCTGCGCATCGCGCCCGGACCCGACGCCGCCGATGCACCCGCGCACGGCATTCCCGCGCCCGGCACGGTGTGGGTCGATCCCGCCTTGCTCGACGCGCTCAAGACGAAGGTCGGCGGCACGGTCAAGGTCGGCACGCGCACGTTCACGGTCGCGGGCGTCATCACGCGCGAGCTCGACCGCGGCTTCTCGTTCGTGAACTTCTCGCCGCGCCTCATGATGCGCGCCGACGAGATCGCGGGCACGGGCCTGATCGGCTACGGCAGCCGCGTGACGTACCGATTGCTCGTCGCGGGCCCCGACGACCAGGTGGCGCAGTTCGCGAAGTTCGCCCGCGAGAACGTCGATGGCGGCAAGCTGCGCGGCGTCGCGCTGGAGTCGCTCTCCGACGGCCAGCCGCAAGTGCGGCAGACGATCGACCGCGCGAGCCATTTCCTCACGCTCGTGTCGCTGCTGACCGCGCTGCTCGCGGCGGTCGCGATCGCGATGGCCGCGCACCGTTTCGCGCGGCGGCATCTGGACGGCTGCGCCGCGATGCGCTGCCTCGGCGTGAGCCAGCGCACGCTGCGCGCGCTCTTTCTGAACGAATTCCTCGCGATCGGCCTGACCGGCAGCGTGGCGGGCGTCGTGCTCGGCTTCGGCGGCCATCTCGTGCTCCTGAACTGGCTCGGCTCGCTCGTCGATGTCGAATTGCCGCAGCCGGGCATCTGGCCGGCGCTGCAAGGCATCGCGATGGGCCTCGTGCTGTTGCTCGGCTTCGCGCTGCCGCCGCTTCTGCCGATCACGCGGGTGCCGCCGGTGCACGTGATCCGCCGCGAGCTCGGCGACGCGCAGCGCGTCGCGCATGCGGCGTACGGCGTCGGCGTGGTCCTGTTCGCGGCGCTGCTGATTCTCGCGGCGGGAGAATTGAAGCTGGGCGGCATCGTCGCCGGCGGTTTCGCGGCGGGCCTCCTGGTGTTCGGCGTAATCGCGCGCGCGGCGCTCTGGGCGGCGGCGCGCTTCGTGCGCCGCGAGAGGAGCCGCGCGGGCGTCGGCTGGCGCTACGCGCTGGCGTCGCTCGAGCGGCGCAGCGGCTCGAGCGCGCTGCAGATCACCGCGCTCGGCATCGGCCTGATGTGCCTTCTGCTCATCGGCATGACGCGCAACGATCTCATCAAGGGCTGGCGCGACGCGACGCCGCCCGACGCGCCGAACCAGTTCCTCATCGACATCCAGCCGGACCAGCGGCAGGGAGTGCTCGACTATCTGCACACGCACGGCCAGCCCGACGCCGCGCTTTCGCCGATGGTGCGCGCGCGGCTCGTGGCCATCGACGGCAAGCCGGTGAATCCCGACAACTACGACAAGCCCGATGCGAAACGGCTCGTCGACCGCGAATTCAACCTGTCCTATACGACCGAATTGCCGGACGACAACCGCGTGACGCAGGGCGGCTGGTTTGGCACGGACGCGAAGCCGCAGGTGTCGATCGAAGAGGGCATCGCGAAGACCATTCACGTGAAGCTGGGCGACATGCTGCGTTTCGACGTCGCCGGGCTGCCGGTCGAAGCGCCGGTCACGAGCGTGCGCAAGGTCGACTGGAACTCGTTCAAGGTCAACTTCTTCGTGCTGATGCCGCCCGAGGCGCTCGCCGACCTTCCGGCCACTTTCATCACGAGCTTCCATCTGCCCGAGAGCGGACAGCGCGTGATCGACGGCCTGGTGGCGCGCTATCCGAACGTGACGGCCATCGATGTCACGCCGATCCTCGCGCAGATCCATCGCACGCTCGCGCAGGTGATCGGCGCGGTGCAGTTCCTCTTTCTCTTCACGCTCGCGGCGGGCGTGCTCGTGCTGTACGCCGCGCTCGCCGGCACGCGCGACGAGCGCATGCGCGAATCCGCGCTGCTGCGCGCGCTCGGCGCGTCGCACCAGCAGGTGCGCTCGGTGCAGGTGGCGGAGTTCGTCGCCGTGGGCGCGCTGTCCGGCCTGATGGCGGCGCTCGGCGCGCAGGGCATCGGCTACGTGCTCGCCGCTCGCGTGTTCGAGTTTCACATCGATTTCAATCCGTGGCTCGTGCCCACGGGCATCGTGGCGGGCGTCGCGTGCGCCGCGCTCGGCGGCTGGCTGAGCCTGCGGCGCGTGCTGGCGCGTCCGGCATTGCAATCCCTGCGCGATGCGTAGTTTTTCTGTCGCTTTCAACCGATGACCGAAGTCAATTCCCAATCCCGCGACGATGAAGTGCAGAAGCCGACCGCCTTCGAGCTGATCGGCGGCGAGGAGCGCGTGCGCGCGCTCGTCGATCGTTTCTACGATCTGATGGATCTCGAACCCGAGTTCGCCGGCATCCGGGCGCTGCATCCGCCGACGCTCGACAATTCGCGCGACAAGACGTTCTGGTTCCTGTGCGGCTGGATGGGCGGACCGGATCATTACATCAGCCGCTTCGGGCATCCGCGTCTGCGGGCGCGGCATCTGCCGTTCGCGATCGCCTCGGGCGAGCGCGACCAGTGGCTGCGCTGCATGGCCTGGGCGATGCAGGACATCGGCGTGGATGAGGCGTTGCGCGAGCGTCTTCTGAATTCCTTCTTCGATACCGCCGACTGGATGCGCAACCGTCCCGGTTGATTCGCTTCGTTTTGTATCGGGTCGGCGGGTGCGCGTCTGCTGCATCATGTCCGCTCGAAGGCGCTCGTGGGGCGCCGATCCCCGAATACAGCAAGGAAGCAAGATCATGAGCACACGCGCACTCTTTCGCGAGGACGCCTATCTGACGCATTGCGAGGCGACCGTCACCGCCATCGACGAGCAGGGCATTCATCTCGATCAGACCGTGTTCTATCCGCTGGGCGGCGGCCAGGCGGGCGACGCGGGCCGGCTTGCGCTCGCGGACGGCACGGTCCTCGCGATCGCCGATACGCGCAAGGCCAAATTCGAAGGCGCGACGCCCGACGACGCGGTGCATGCTCCCGCGCCCGGCCAGGATGAAGCGCTTGCGAAGCTGAAAGTCGGCGACAAGGTGGGCGCGCAGATCGACTGGGAGCGGCGCTATCGCCATATGCGGCTGCATACGGCGAGCCATCTGATCTGCGCGGTGCTGCCGTTTGCGGTCGACGGCTGCAGCATCACGAGCGAATACGCGCGTCTCGATCTGGCGACGGTCGAGCCCATCGAGCGCTACACGGTGGAGGCGAAGCTTAACCAGCTGATCGGCGGATCGCATGCGGTGAGCACCGAGTGGATCACCGACGACGAAATGGCCGCGCGCCCCGAGCTCGTGCGCACGATGAGCGTGAAGCCGCCGATGGGCCTCGGCCGCGTGCGCCTGCTGCGCATCGAGAACGTGGACTTGCAGCCGTGCGGCGGCACGCACGTGCGCAACACGGACGAAATTGGCGGCCTGCGCATTGCCAGGCTGGAGAAGAAGAGTGCGCGCACGCGGCGGCTGGTGCTGGAGCTGGCCTGAGCATGTCCGCCGCTATCGATCCTCGCGCGCAGGAAATCCTCGATCTCTGGTTCGGCGCGCCGGATTCACCCGAGTTCGGGACCGATCGCAAGCTCTGGTGGAAGAAGAAACCCGCCTTCGATTCGCTGCTGAGCGAACGCTTCGGCGCGTTGCTCGAAGCCGCGCACGAGGGCGGCCTGCAGGCGTGGGAACGCACGCCGCTGTCGATGCTCGCGCTGATCGTGCTGCTCGATCAGTTCTCGCGCAATTGCTTTCGGAACACGCCGCGCGCATTCGCGGGTGACGACCGCGCGCTCGCGCTGGCGCGAACACTGGTCGATCGGGGCGACGATCGGCGCCTGCCGAGCGCCTATCACCGCGCGTTCGCCTACATGCCCTTCGAGCACGACGAGTCGATGGAAAGCCAGCGCGAGGCACTGCGGCTCTTCGCGAAACTGACCGACGAAACCGGCGTCACGTCCTTTTACGAATCGGCGGTGGAGCACGCGGAAGTCATCGAGCGCTTCGGGCGCTTTCCGCATCGCAATCGCATTCTCGGGCGCGACATGCGGCCCGAGGAAGAAGCCTGGCTGGCGAAGCACGGCGGGTTCTGAATCCAGCCCGCCGGCCCGGGCGTTACCTTCCGCCCGTCACGTCCAGAATCGCGCCCGTCACATACGACGACTCATCCGACAGCAGCCACACGATCGATTCGCCGACTTCGTCCGCTGTGCCGGGACGTCCGAGCGGCGTCTGCACGCCGAGCACCTGAGCGCGATCGGGCTTGCCGCCGCTCGCGTGGATCTCGGTTTCGATCAGACCCGGGCGAATGGCATTCACGCGCACGCCTTCGCGGCCCAATTCTTTCGACAGCCCGAGCGTGAGCGTATCGATCGCGCCCTTGGAGCCGGCATAGTCGACGTATTCGTTCGGTCCGCCCAGGCGCGCCGCCGCCGACGAGACGTTCACGAGCGAGCCGCCCTTGCCGCCCCGCGAGACCGACATGCGCCGCGCCGCCTCGCGCGCGCAGAGATACGCGCCGAGCACGTTGATGTCGAAGATGCGCTTCATGCGGGTGATGTCCATGTCCGCGAGCGCCGAGCCGGGCGCGACGATGCCCGCGTTGTTCACCACGCCGTCGAGCTTGCCGAAGGCCTTTTCGGTGGCGTCGAACATCGCGATGATCGCGGCTTCGTCGCTGACGTCGCCCTTGATGGCGATCGCCTTGCCGCCCGCCGCCCGTACCGCCGCGACGGTTTCATCCGCGGCGCCCGCGTTCGACGCATAGTTCACGCCGACGGACCAGCCGCGCTTGCCCGCGAGCACGGCAGCCGAGCGGCCGATGCCGCGGCTCGCGCCGGTAATCAGGATGACTTTGGACATCGATTAGGTTCCTCAGACGACGTTGCGTTTCTCGGACCACTTGTCGTGCGCCGGCGGGGTATAGGCCGCGAGCTTCGCGATCATCTCTTCCGGCCTGGCCGCGACCTGGATGATGTCCAGATACGGCGCGCGCATGAAGCCTTCTTCGACGGTGTGACGCAGCATCGCCATGAGCGGATCGTAGTAGCCGTTCACATCCAGCAGGCCGACCGCCTTCTGGTGATAGCCGAGCTGCGCCCACGTATAGACCTCGAAGAACTCCTCGAACGTGCCGACGCCGCCGGGCATGGCGACGAAGGCATCCGACAGATCGGCCATCATCTTCTTGCGCTCGTGCATGTCGGGCACGACGTGCAGCTCGGTCAGATCGGTGTGGCCGACTTCCTTCGCGAGCAGCAGTTCGGGAATCACGCCGATCGCGCGTCCGCCCGCGGCGAGCACTTCATCGGCGATGAGGCCCATCAGGCCGACGCGGCCGCCGCCATAGACGAGCGAGAGATCGTTTTGCACCAGGGCGCGGCCGAATGCCTTGGCCGCTTCGGCATAGATCGGGCGGGCTCCGGTCGCGGAGCCGCAATAGACACACACTGCTTTCATTACCGGGAATCCTTTGTTTCGGTCTTCGATACATCGTCGCGCGGCGGCAGGAAGTCCGCGAATTCGCGCTTCGGCAGCTTACCGGAGACGAGGTCGTCGAAGAGCTGGCGCGAGCGTCCGCGCAGGTACGGCGCCATGATCGAGATGATGTGCAGGCTCGCCTGATGCAGCTCCGCGCGAATCGCTTCCTGATCGTTGTACTTGCGCGGATTCATCACGTACTGGTACGAGAGCCAGTACGTGGCGATCACGCCCATGTTCGTCGCGATCACCTTGATCTCTTCGGGCGTGGCGACCATCTCCTGATCGGCTACGAGCGCCTCGCACAGCTGGCTCGCGAAATGCACCTTGTGCGTGATGATCTGCTTGAAGTGCGTCTCGAGCGTGCGGTTGCGCGCGAGCAGGTCGTTCAGGTCGCGATAGAGGAAGCGGTAGGTCCAGAGGAAGTCCGCCATGTACTGCAGGTACGACCACATCTCGTCGATCGTCGGTCGATGATCGTCCGGAAAGCGCAGCCGCTTCTGAATCTGCTGCTCGAACTGCGCGAAGATGCTGTTGATGATGTCGTCTTTGTTGCGGAAATGGTAGTACAGGTTGCCTGGACTGATTTCCATCTCTTCGGCGATCGTCGTCGTGGTGACGTTCGGCTCGCCGATATCGTTGAACAACTTCAGCGACAGCTCGAGTATCCGTTCGCGGGTGCGGCGGGGTGGTTTGGCTTCCATGTCGTCCGACCTTGGCATCGGGCCGCGGCGGCTCGGGATGAGCGTTCGCGCGGCCGCTTCCGTTGCTATTTTTGAGAATGTCGGACGATTATAAACTGGTCGTTCGGCTGCACGGACGCGGCCTCGCGCGGCGGTCTGGTTATTTATAAGATACGCGCCAGCCACGCGGATGCAAGCGGCCAGAGAATCAGACCCCATGTGAGCACGCAGACGGCGAGCGCCACCATCACGGCCGCGCTGCCGAGATCCTTCGCGCGTTTCGAGAGTTCGTGGCGTTCGAGCGAGATGCGGTCGATGGCCGCTTCCACGCTCGAATTGAGCAGCTCGACGATCAGCACGAGCAGGACGGAGGCGATCAGCGCCGCGCGCTCAACGGGCGCGACGGGCACGAACAGGCTGCACGGCAAAAGGATCGCGGCGAGCGTCAGTTCCTGGCGGAACGCGCTTTCCTCGCGGATCGCGACGCGAAAGCCGTAGAGCGAGTTCTTCATCGCATGCCAGGCGCGCGTGAGGCCGCGATTGCCCTTGTACGGATTGAAGGGCAGATCGTCGGGGCTCAACGGCTCGCGCGACTGGGCCGGCGTGTCGTCGACGTCGTCGATGTCGTCGTCGAAAGGATCACGCTCGCGCGGGCGGCCCGGCGCTGCGCGCGCGTTCGCTTCGGCCCGTTCCTGCGCCACGCCGCGTCGGGTCATGCGGCCGCCCGGTCCGAACTCGTCTCGCGCGGTCCGAACTGCCGCAGATGCGAAGCGAATTGCTCCGACGCCGCGCGCCACGAAAAGCGCTCGGCCCACGCGCGCGCATCGGCGCGCTCGATCTTCAGCGCCTGCAGGCAGGCTTCGCGCAGGTCGTCGTGGAGCGCGCCCGGGCCGTTCTCGCCGAGTACGTCGATCGGGCCGGTCACCGGATACGCCGCGACCGGCGTGCCGCAGGCCATCGCCTCGAGCAGCACGAGGCCGAAGGTATCGGTGCGGCTCGGGAACACGAAGACGTCGGCCGCCGCATAAACCTTCGCCAGCTCGGGCTGCGACAGCACGCCGAGATAGTTGACGTTCGTATAACGCGACTTCAGTTCGGCGAGCGCCGGACCTTCGCCCGCGACCCATTTCGAGCCGGGAAGATCGAGCTTGAGGAACGCCTCGACGTTCTTCTCGACCGCCACGCGTCCGACATACAGGAAGATCGGCCGCGCGGTGTTGAGCACCTTCGACTCCATCGGATGGAAGATGTCGAGATCGACGCCGCGCGTCCACAGCACGACGTTGGTGAAGCCGTAGCGCTCGAGATCGCTCTTCACGACGGGCGTCGGCGCCATCACCGCCTGCGAGTGCCGGTGGAACCAGTGCAGGAAGCGATACGTCATCGCGAGCGGGATGCCGAAGCGCGCCTTCACGTACTCGGGAAAACGCGTGTGATACGCCGTCGTGAACGGCAGCTTGTGACGCAGTGCATAGGCGCGAGCGGCGAGCCCGAGCGGCCCTTCGGTCGCGATGTGCAGCGCGTCCGGCTCGAAGGCGTTGATGCGCTCGCCGACACGTCGCCCCGGCATCAGCGAGAGGCGGATCTCGGGATAGGTCGGGCAGGGAATCGTCTTGAATTCGAGCGGCGTGAGCAGTTCCACGCGATGCCCGAGCGCGCTGAGCTCCTTCGTCGTTTGCGTGAGCGTGCGCACGACGCCGTTGACCTGCGGCTCCCATGCGTCGGTAACGATCATGATTTTCATCGGATTCGGCCCAGGTTTTGGTTGCTGCGTTGTGGTTGCTGCGCGGTGGTTGCGGCTTTTTCGATTGGCTGGCGCGACGTTCAGACCGTCGCGCGCGCTCGCGTGGCGCGCTGCGCGGGCGAGCGCATTACGGTCCAGTAGATGACCTTCAGTTCACCGTCATAGGTCTCGACGAGCGCGGAGAGGCTTTCCACCCAGTCGCCGTCGTTGCAGTAGAGAACGCCGTCGATGTCGCGGATCTCCGCCTTGTGGATGTGCCCGCATACGACGCCGTCGCAGCCGCGGCGGCGCGCCTCGTCGGTCATCACGCGCTCGAACTGCGAGATGAAGTTCACGGCGTTCTTCACCTGATGCTTCAGGTACTGCGACAGCGACCAGTAGTTGAAGCCGAGCCTGGTGCGCACGCGGTTGAACCAGCGGTTGAGCAGCAGGATGACGGTGTAGGCGGTGTCGCCGAGATAGGCGAGCCATTTCGCGTGCTGGATCACGCCGTCGAAGAGATCGCCGTGCACGATCCACAGTCGCTTGCCCGCGAGCGTCGTGTGGAACGCTTCGCCGCGCACGTGGATGTCGCCGAACGCGAGGTCGCAGAACTGGCGCGCGGCTTCGTCGTGGTTGCCGGGGATGTAGACGACCTGCGTGCCCTTGCGCGCCTTGCGCAGGATCTTCTGCACGACGTCGTTGTGCGCCTGCGGCCAGAACCAGCCCTTGCGAAGCTGCCAGCCGTCGATGATGTCGCCCACGAGGTACAGATACTCCGACTCGTGATGACGCAGGAAGTCGAGCAGGTACTGCGCCTGGCAGCCGCCCGAGCCGAGGTGGATGTCGGACAGCCAGATCGTGCGATAGCGGTGCGGCGCGTCGGGGGAGTCGCCTGAAACGCCGTCGTGCACCGGCGCGGCGAGACGCGCATCGGCGCAATCCGGCGTGCTCGCGGAGGCGGAATCGGAGGATTCGGTGGATTCTGACCGAAGCGCGAAGGGACCGGCGCGCAGGTCGCCATTGCCGAAGCGGAAAGGGGAAGTCGGTTCGAAGGGCGGGTCGATTGCCGGGTGGGCTGACGAGTTGAAGGCCATTGGCTCGCGCATCGAGTTTCGGTATGCGCATTGCGCCATGCGGCTGTGACCGAGCCGTGACAGTCACAAGAAGTTCTTATTACTTACTTGGTGGCGGGCTGAACGGCGACGATGCGCGTGCCGGCGAGGCGGTCATGGAGGAACTGGCGCGCGGGATCGAGCCACACGGCGGCGGCCCACAGCACGACCCACACCGCGAACACGGCGAGCGTCTGCGGCACGGCGAGCGAGAGCAGCGGATGCAGCGCGAGCGGCGGCAGGAACCACAGCCACGCGAGCGCATGGCGGGCAAGCGCGCGAGCGGGCCTGACGGGCTGGCCGTGCGCGTCGACGACCTTGAGGCGCCAGGTTTTCATCGGCAGGGTCTGGCCGCCGTGGGTCCAGAAGTACACGAAGTAGGCGGCGAGCACGAGGCCGATCCATGACATCAGCCAGTCGTGATGCGTGAGGCCGTTGCGCTGCTGCGTGAGCGTGCTGAAGAGATAGCCGGCGATGAACACGACGCCGAACAGGATGACGCCTTCGTAGACCATCGTCGCGAGGCGGCGGCGCAGGGCGGGCGCGCGCATCGGCGGGACGGTGTCGGTGATGGCGGCGGGGGCGCTCATGCCGTCGAACGCGCGCTCACGAGCCGTTGTACATCGAGGGCGCCTGCTGCGGCGACACCGGAATCGGCGTGGCCGGAACGATGCTCGCGGCGTTCGGAATGGCCGGCTGCGCGGGCACGCCGGAGACTGGCGCAGCCGGTGGGGCCGCGCCCGATCCGCTTTCCGCGGAGCCCGCGACGTGGCCTTGCTCGCGCGCCGTGACGAGGCGATTGATGTCCTTCACTTCGGTCTTGCCCGTGGGCGGCGCGGAAACGATGGTCGGACGGCGCACGCGTTCGCTCGCGGCCAGTTTCTTCTTCTGCTCTTCGGACAGCTTTTGATAGGCGTCCCAAGCCTTTTCGCGCTTCTCCAGCGGCACCGCCTTGGAAACCTGATAATTCTCGCGCGCGACCTTGCGCTGGTCGGGCGTGAGCCGCACCCATTCCTCCATGCGCTGATGCAGATGCTTCTGCGCTTCGGGCGACATGCGATGGAACCGCGACGCGATCTTCAGCCACTTCTGCTTGCGCTCGTCGGAAAATGAATCCCACTGGGTCGCGAACGGTGCGAGCGCGACGTGCTGCGCTTCGGTCAGATGACTCCAGGACAGCGGACCTTCGGAAGACAGCGTGGACAGCGGCGAGAGATTCGAATCGGCGGCCGTGACCGAGCCGCCGCTCGGCGCGGCCGCGACGGTGGGCGCGGCGGCCGTGGTGGAGTAGAAGCGCGGATAGGTCGCGGCGAACGCGACGAGACCCGCAATCGCGCAACCAAAGACAATCGCGAGACCGCGCTTGTAACTCACCCGAAAATTCCCCCGCTGTATTCAGTGCTTAATGATTGCGCGTCAGGTACGCGTTGAAGCCGTGATCGAGATAGGCGTCGATCGGCAGGCTGTCGCTCATCATGGCCGCGTCGATGTCGGCCAGTTCCGCCTTGCGCTGCTGGTCTTCCCAGTACGCGATGCCCGCGAGCCCGATGATGAGCGCCGCGAGCGGCCAGGCGAGCCCGAGTCCGCCGAGCCGCGCGAGCAGGCGCTTCGCGCGGTGATCGCCTCCGGAGCCGCCCGTGGCGAGCGTGCCGCCCGCACCGGCGAGCGCCGGCGTGAAGGCGGGCGCGGCCACCGCGACGGCCGCTTTCTCCGGCTTCTTGCGCGCGATCGCGGCGCGCCGCGCCGCTGCCAGCCGGTCGACAGCCGCGGTCGGAATATTCGACGTGTTTTCGTCCAGCGCGCGCACCAGCTTCAGCGCGAACTCGTTTTCCTTTGTTTCAAGAGCGGAACTCATAGCGTGATCCCTTTGGCTTTCAGGGCTTGTGCGAGGGCATGCGTGGCGCGTGAACAGTGCGTCTTCACGCTGCCCTCGGAGCAACCCATCGCGGCGGCCGTCTCAGCGACATCCATGTCTTCCCAGTAACGCATGAGAAAAGCTTCCCGTTGACGCGCGGGCAGTTTCTGGATTTCCGCGTCGATCAGATTCAGTACCTGTTCGCGCTCCAGTTTGTTCTCGCTGCTTTCGCTGCCGACCGCGCCGTCTCCGGATTCGAAGGTCTCGAGCGGGTCGAATTCGTCGTCGTCCGCGCTGCCGAAGGACGAGAAGAGGCTGACCCAGGTGTTGCGCACCTTCTGGCGACGGAAGTAATCGTGCGTCGCGTTCTGAAGGATACGCTGGAACAAAAGCGGAAGCTCGGACGACGGACGATCGCCGTACTTTTCGGCCAGCTTGATCATCGCGTCTTGCACGACGTCGAGCGCCGCGTCGTCGTCGCGAACGGTGTACACGGTCTGCTTGAACGCGCGTCTTTCGACGCCCGCCAGGAAATCGGCGAGTTCCTTGTCTGATGCCATCCGTTGGGGACCCGGCGCAACGAATTTGCGTCGAAAGGGATCGTGGAGTTCGAGGAAAACCTGCGAATCCTAGCAAAGTTTCGCGGCATCCGGAGAAAATGCGAGGTTTTGTTGCCACTTGAGGCGCGCATCCGGTGCAATGCGCGTATGTCCGACAGGTTGCGCTTGCGCGCCGCTTTTACCGCAAAATCGTGCGGAAAGCCGCCATCGGACTGTTCGGAAACTTTTTGCTTGACCCGCCGCGCGCGCCGGGCTACATTTTCCGACTCGCATCATAAAGTGAAATGTCTAATTTGAGGCGAGCCCAAGAAGCACGCCTGTCAAACCAAGACGCGCCGCTTGAACCCGAGCCACAAGCCCGGTAGAGAGCACCCGATCAATTTTTTGCCGAAAATTCGAAAGGTGATGAATGAACATGCCTAGCGCGGAATTCTCCACGTCGGATACCACTCCCCCTCAAGAAGCTGACTCCATTGGCGGCACCGTGCTCATGCGCGCGCTTGCCGACGAGAACGTCGAGTTCATCTGGGGCTATCCCGGCGGCTCGGTACTCTACATCTACGACGAGCTGTACAAGCAGGACCAGATCCAGCACATTCTCGTGCGCCACGAGCAGGCCGCCGTGCACGCCGCCGACGCCTATTCGCGCTCCACCGGCAAGGTGGGTGTGTGCCTCGTGACTTCCGGCCCGGGCGTCACCAATGCCGTCACGGGCATCGCCACGGCCTACATGGATTCCATTCCGCTCGTCGTCATCAGCGGCCAGGTGCCCACCGCGGCCATCGGCCTCGACGCGTTCCAGGAGTGCGATACCGTCGGCATCACGCGTCCCTGCGTGAAGCACAACTTCCTCGTGAAGGACGTGCGCGACCTCGCCGCGACCGTCAAGAAGGCCTTCTACATTGCCCGCACGGGCCGTCCCGGTCCGGTGCTGATCGACATTCCGAAGGATGTGTCGAAGGCGCCGTGCAAGTACGAGCCGCTCAAGAGCGTGTCGCTGCGCTCCTACAATCCGGTCACCAAGGGCCATTCGGGCCAGATCCGCAAGGCGGTGCAACTGCTGCTGTCGGCCAAGCGCCCGTATATCTATACCGGCGGCGGCATCATCCTGGCGGATGCATCGCGCGAGCTGAACCAGTTCGCCGATCTGCTCGGCTATCCCGTCACCAACACGCTGATGGGCCTGGGCGGCTATCGCGCGAGCGACAAGAAGTTCCTCGGCATGCTCGGCATGCACGGCACGTACGAAGCCAACATGGCGATGCAGAACTGCGACGTGCTGATCGCCATCGGCGCGCGCTTCGACGACCGCGTGATCGGCGATCCGAAGCACTTCGCGTCGTCGCCGCGCAAGATCATCCATATCGACGTCGATCCGTCGTCCATTTCCAAGCGCGTGAAGGTCGATATTCCGATCGTCGGCGACGTGAAGGAAGTGCTGAAGGAACTCATCGAGCAGCTTCAGCACGCCGAGCACGGCCCGGACACGCAGGCGCTCAAGACGTGGTGGGACGAGATCGAAGGCTGGCGCGCGAAGGATTGCCTCGCCTACGACCGCAAGAGCGAGATCATCAAGCCGCAGTACGTCGTCGAAAAGCTCTGGGAGCTGACCGACGGCAACGCGTTCGTGTGCTCGGATGTCGGCCAGCATCAGATGTGGGCGGCGCAGTTCTATCCGTTCAACAAGCCGCGCCGCTGGATCAACTCGGGCGGCCTCGGCACGATGGGCTTCGGCCTGCCCGCCGCGATGGGCGTGAAGATGGCCTATCCGGACGACGAAGTGGTCTGCATCACGGGCGAAGGCTCCATCCAGATGTGCATTCAGGAGCTCTCGACGTGCAAGCAGTACAACACGCCCGTCAAGATCATCTCGCTGAACAACCGCTATCTCGGCATGGTGCGCCAGTGGCAGCAGATCGAATACAAGAAGCGCTACTCCAGCTCGTACATGGATGCGCTGCCCGACTTCGTGAAGCTCGCCGAGGCATACGGCCATGTCGGCATTCGTGTCGAAAAGACCGCGGACGTCGAGCCGGCGCTCAAGGAAGCGCTGCGTCTCAAGGACCGCACCGTATTTCTCGACTTCCAGACCGATCCCACCGAAAACGTATTCCCGATGGTGCAGGCAGGCAAGGGCATCACGGAAATGCTGCTCGGGTCTGAGGATCTATAACGCGGGTTTGATTCGCGAGGCTCGCGCGCACCTGTCTTCAAAAAGGACGAGTGCTGCGCGCGGGTTTTTCGACAAACGCCATTCTGGATAAACATCGGGAATCACGACAATGAAACACATCATCTCCGTTTTGCTGGAAAACGAGCCGGGCGCGTTATCGCGTGTCGTCGGTCTCTTTTCGGCGCGCGGTTATAACATCGAAACGCTGACGGTGGCGCCGACCGAAGACAGCTCGCTGTCACGGCTGACCATCGTCTCGATTGGCTCGGACGACGTGATCGAACAGATCACGAAGCACCTGAACCGCCTGATCGAGGTGGTGAAAGTGGTCGACCTGACAGAGGGCGCCCACATCGAGCGCGAGCTGATGCTCATCAAGGTAAGGGCGGTCGGCAAGGAGCGCGAAGAGATGAAGCGCATGGCGGATATTTTCCGCGGCCGCATCATCGACGTGACCGAGAAGACCTACACGATGGAACTGACGGGCGCGAGCGACAAGCTCGACGCGTTCATTCAGGCGCTCGACGCCACGGCGATCCTCGAAACGGTTCGCACGGGCAGCTCCGGCATCGGCCGGGGCGAGCGCATCCTCAAGGTATAGCGGGCGGCAGTCCACTTCATCAGCAGCACACGTAGCGCAACCAATTTCAACGCATCATCAGGACTCAAGGAACCACCATGAAAGTTTTCTACGACAAGGACGCCGACCTCTCCCTCATCAAGGGCAAGCAAGTCACCATCATCGGTTATGGCTCGCAAGGCCATGCGCACGCGCTCAACCTGAAGGACAGCGGCGTGAACGTGACGGTCGGCCTGCGCCGTGGCGGCGCATCGTGGAGCAAGGCCGAGAACGCCGGTCTCAAGGTGAAGGAAGTGGCTGAAGCCGTGAAGGGCGCCGACGTCGTCATGATGCTTCTGCCCGACGAGCAGATCGCCGACGTGTACAAGAACGAAGTGCACGACAACGCCAAGCAGGGCGCGGCCCTCGCGTTCGCGCACGGCTTCAACGTGCACTACGGCCAGGTGATCCCGCGCGCGGATCTCGACGTCATCATGATCGCGCCGAAGGCCCCGGGCCACACGGTGCGCGGCACGTACCAGCAAGGCGGCGGCGTGCCGCACCTGATCGCGGTTGCACAGGACAAGTCGGGCTCGGCGCGCGACGTCGCGCTGTCGTACGCGGCGGCGAACGGCGGCGGCCGTGCGGGCATCATCGAAACGAACTTCCGTGAAGAGACCGAAACCGACCTGTTCGGCGAACAAGCGGTTCTGTGCGGCGGCACCGTCGACCTGATCAAGGCGGGTTTCGAAACGCTGGTCGAAGCGGGCTACGCGCCGGAAATGGCGTACTTCGAGTGCCTGCACGAGCTGAAGCTGATCGTCGACCTGATCTACGAAGGCGGCATCGCGAACATGAACTACTCGATCTCGAACAACGCCGAGTACGGCGAGTACGTGACGGGTCCGCGCATCATCACCGAAGACACGAAGAAGGTGATGAAGGAAGTCCTGAAGGACATCCAGACCGGCGAGTACGCGAAGAGCTTCATCATCGAGAACAAGGCCGGCGCGCCGACGCTGCAGTCGCGCCGCCGCCTGACGGCCGAGCACCAGATCGAAACGGTCGGTGCGAAGCTGCGCGCGATGATGCCGTGGATTGCGAAGAACAAGCTCGTCGACCAGTCGAAGAACTGATTCGATTTCAGCGTCACGATTCTTGCTCAAGTAAAAGCCGTCCGGATGCCCTGTGCTCCGGGCGGCTTTTGCTATCCTACGGTTTTTAGAAAATACAAAACTCGTTCATGAACTATCCTCATCCGATCATCGCCCGCGAAGGCTGGCCGTTCATCGCCATCGCGGCTGTCGTCGCCATCCTCGTGCAGGCGATGGGCGGCTTTGGCTTCGCCTGGATTTTCTGGCTGATCGTGATCTTCGTCGTCCAGTTCTTTCGCGATCCGCCGCGTCCGATTCCGTCGCAGCCCAACGCGGTGCTGTGTCCGGCCGATGGGCGCATCGTCGCGGTCGAGACCGCGCACGATCCTTACGCGGGCCGCGAAGCGCTCAAGATCAGCGTGTTCATGAACGTGTTCAACGTGCATTCGCAACGCTCGCCGGTGGACGGCGCGATCACCAAGGTGCAGTACTTTCCTGGCGCATATCTGAACGCGGCCGTGGACAAGGCGTCCACCGAAAACGAGCGCAATGCCGTCGTGCTGCAGACGGCGAGCGGCCATACCGTGACGTCCGTGCAGATCGCGGGCCTCATCGCGCGGCGCATTCTCTGTTACGTGCATGTGGGCGAGCCGCTCACGCGCGGTCAGCGTTACGGCTTCATTCGCTTCGGCTCGCGTGTCGACGTGTATCTGCCACTGGGCAGCCGTCCGCGCGTTTCGATCGGCGAGAAGGTTTCGGCTTCGTCGACGATCCTCGCCGAGTTCGCGGAATAACGCGGAGGATTCGATGGCGGCATTCAAACCGCGCCGTAACCGCGTGAACCCGACGCCCCCGCGCGCGTTCCGCCGCAACAAGGCCGCGCAGGACGTCGGCGCCGTGGAGACGCGGCGCGCGAAGCGGCAGCAGTTCCTGAGAAAGCGCGGCATTTATCTGCTGCCGAATGCATTCACGACCGCCGCGCTCTTCTGCGGCTTCTTCGCCGTCGTGCAGGCGATGAACGTGCGCTTCGAGATCGCGGCCATCGCCATTTTCGTCGCGATGGTGCTCGACGGCATGGATGGCCGCGTCGCGCGCATGACGCACACGCAAAGCGCGTTCGGCGAGCAGTTCGACAGCCTGTCGGACATGGTGTCGTTCGGCGTCGCGCCCGCGCTCGTGATGTACGAATGGGTCTTGAAGGACCTCGGCCGCTGGGGCTGGCTCGCGGCCTTCGTCTATTGCTCGGGCGCGGCGCTCAGGCTCGCGCGCTTCAATACGAACGTCGGCGTGGTCGACAAGCGTTACTTCCAGGGCTTGCCGTCGCCGGCGGCGGCCGCGCTGATCGCGGGTTTCGTGTGGCTCGCGACCGACAACCGCGTGCCGCTCAAGCTCGTCTGGCTGCCGTGGGTCGCGTTCGCGCTGACGATCTACGCGGGCGTGACGATGGTGTCGAACGCGCCGTTCTATAGCGGCAAGGCGCTGGACGTGCGCTATCGCGTGCCGTTCGCGGGCGTGCTGCTGATCGTGGTGGCGTTCGTGCTGGTGTCGTCGGATCCGCCCGTCATGCTGTTCTGCCTGTTCGTGCTGTATGGCTTCTCGGGCTATGTCTGGTGGGCCTATATGGCGGTGCGCGGCAGGCCCAATCCGGCGCGCAGCTCACAGCGCGACCATTAGCAGCCGGCGGTCCACGGACAGTGAAAAAGGGGCGGTGCGCTTTCGTCATCCATGCACGCCGCCCGCACTGAAATGGACCGTCAAAACGTGCGGTCACAAATGGAGCGAGGGGTAGATATACGCCGTGTGCCCAGAGGACGGAATGCTGACCCGCGTCGGCCCCGTCAGGCTGTTGAACAGCAGATCGCCGTTCGGGAGAAACTGAATCAGCGCGTAGAAGCCATTGCCCAGAATGCCGGGTCCGAAGATGCCGGTGAACCGCGTGGCCCCTGTGTTCCAGTCCAAGCCGGTCACGACCCAGCCATCGCCTGACAACCCCGCCTGCGCTGCCTGCGGCGTGTTTGCGTAATTGCCGCTGGCGAATACTTGCGGTGACGCGACGCCGCTGCCGGCGCTGATGGTCGGCACCATGCTGTTGGAAGAAATGTCGGGGCGCGCCCATACCGACGACCATTGATGCGCACCGGGATCCCACGCGAAGCGCTCCACGCCGACAGGCGATGGGAAAAGCGCCGTGCCGCGCAGCAGGTTATCCACGAGCGGGCTGGTGCCCGAATTGGAACTCGCGATGTTATTGACGACGAACGCGCCCCATCCGTACACCGCGACGGATTGATCCGTCTGGATCTGGGCGTTCGCGGGCAAGCCGCAGTTGACCTGGATGATCCCCGCCAGACGGGGATTGGCTGGATCGGGCACAGGCACCCCGGACGGAATCTGGTTACGCCAGAAGGCCGCCAGATGCATGCGCGCCTTGCCGTCCGTGATGACCACCAGTTCGTCTTGCGAGTCGTCGAAACCCATCAAGGTCGGCGTACTGCCCGAGCCTGAACCGAACGCCGTGAAATAGGTGTCGCCGCTGGGGTAGGGAGCCGTCCATGCGCCATCGGCAGGGTCGAGCGATAGCTTCTGCTGGCTGTCGTTCCACACCGCCTTGTACATATTCGTGTTGGAGACGAAATAAATTCCATCGTGATTGTCGACGGCTGCGGAATTGCTGATGCTCTCGCTGCTGCTTATTTCGATGGTATGGATAGTTGGCGTTTGTCCGTTCAGGAACGAGCCGCCCACGACGCTCACAGAATGCGAACCGATGATGGCCAGCTTGCCTGAATATGTCATCACCACGCCGGTCACGGTTTCGCCCGACTGCAGGAAAGTCGTCGTATCCAGGGTGCCGGCTACCGAAATCGTGCCAAGGGAGTCGAGCGCGGGCTGAAAGCGGAACGCGTAAATCGAGCTGCCATAATTGGTATAGAGCACATTATTGCTGTCCACTACGCTATAAGCCGACGGAAACCCGCCCGAAGCAAAAGGTAGTCCTAGCTGGGACAGGATATTTTGCGCCTGCTGTACCGTGGTGATCGGATTCTGAAGCAATCCGTTAATGGTGTTGAGAAGCGTCTGCGTGATCCCCGGAAACAGATACGGCGTGATGGCGGCGGAAGAAAGGGTATTGCTCGCCAGAGAAAGATAATTTACGCCCGTCGAGGACACGCCCCACATGAAGTTGGGCGAAGTCGTCGCGAGCGTCATCAGGTTGATCGGGCCCGCCACGATTTGCGGCGTCTGGGGCAACTGGAGAAGACCGGGTACGATCGAGTAGGCGCTCGTCGAAACGGGATAAGGAAAGCTGTCGGTCTGCGCGGAATCGAAGTGCGTAACCGCGTAGACCGGGCCGGCCAGATAAGGGTTGACGGGCGGCGTGCCTTGAGCGCTCGCGGAACGCGCCGTGATGCACGCGCTGGCGGCCACGGTCCCCGATAGCATGACCGAAAAGAGCTTTCGCACTACGAGACGCCAATTCATGGTTATCTCCGAGAAGGCCAAACAACATGAAATAAGCATTGGCAATCCCATGAATCCGGTTCGATGCGCAATATCAACCAGATAGGCAAAACGGATATTGAGCTGTAGTTTGATTTTGAATGCGAATTGATTGTCCGTCACAGACTGAATGCTTTGCCGCACTCGAACTCGACTTACGGGAAGACAGAAACGATCTCTGATATTGTTGCCGCGGCTGTGAATTGCGAGCCTGCCGCATTGGGAAAGCCCGCTGCAAATGACAATAGCACGCGCTGGGCTGGATATCACGCCTATTCGACGTATGAGCACTCTCCGCGGAGCATTGTTTCAATGCTCGCACGCGCCGCATGAAGTATTTGAAAAGTCATTGGCGCATTGCGAATGAATTTGCAATTCGGCTCATTTGTGTGCGCGCGAACTGGACGATTTCTTATTCGAACGCGCTCGTCTTTTCATAGTCTCGGGGGCGCTTGATCAAAAAATAAGGCAGCCGGTTCGGGCTGCCCTGGTGTTCAAGATCGACCGCATCAACCGGCTACGAGCGTCCCATTTTCCACGCGCACGCGCTGACCTTGCGCGAACGGCGGCGGATTCTTGTAAGTGAAGTAGCGGGTCTTGCCGTTTTCCATCCGCACGCGCACCGAATAATCGGTTTCGCTGCGCAGATGCTTTTCCACCGAGTTGCCCGCGAGACCGCCGCCGAGCGCACCGAGCAGCGTCATCGCGGTGCGGCCGCCCCCGCGCCCGAACTGATTGCCGACGACCCCGCCCGCCACCGCGCCGCCGACCGCGCCGATACCGGTTCCGTGGCCTTCGTGCTTGACGGCGGAAATCGCCTCGACGGTGCCGCACGTCGAGCAATACGCCGGATGTTGCGGCGGTTGCTGCGCATACGACGGCTGCGCCGGTTGTTGCACCGGAGGCTGCTGCGCTTGCTGCCGGGCGGCCTGCTGCGCAGCGGCTTGCTGAGCCGCCGCCTGCTGCTGCGCGGCCTGCTGTTGAGCCGCCTGTTGCTGGGCCGCCTGTTGCTGGGCGGCACCCGGTTGCTGCGAGGGGCTCGGGGCGGCCGAATCCACGACCGGCTGCTGGGCAACGGCCGCCGTCTGCGTCTGCGGATTCTGCGCGGAATTGCTCGATGCCTTCGGGAACAGTCCCGTCATCGCTGCCGTTGCCGCGAGACTCGCGACGACCACCGCGCCCGCCGCCGTGGCGATGAGCGGATGTAGGCGCCGCTGCTGCGGCTGACCGCCGCCCGAAGAGGGCGGCGTGCTGAGTTTGTTGGTCCCGTTATCCATTTTTCCGAACCTCCTTTTCGAGGCGACGTGTCGCTGCCAGTCACTACTGTCACAACGCATTGTCGGAGAAACCTGGATTTTTCGCTTTTTCCGGTTGTAACAATTTCGCGGCGCAGCATGCATTGAAGAGAAGCACGAGCGGTGCCAGGCCCGGAAGCCGGCCGCAGCGAGATCCGGCGGTCAAATCTGCCTTGAAACTTTTACCAGCCGTTACAACAATTCGCTCAGACGAAAAAAAGCGCGCCTCGAAAGGCGCGCCTTGGATCCTGCTCGGGATGTCCGAAAGACTCAGTCTTCGCGACGCAGATGCGGGAACAGAATCACGTCGCGGATGCTCGGGCTGTCGGTCAGCAACATCACCAGACGGTCGACGCCGATGCCGCAGCCGCCCGTCGGCGGCATGCCGTACTCGAGCGCGCGGATGTAGTCGGCATCGAAGTACATCGCTTCCTCGTCGCCGGCGTCCTTCTGGTCGACCTGCTTCTGGAAGCGCGCAGCCTGATCTTCCGGATCGTTCAGCTCCGAGAAGCCGTTGGCGATCTCGCGGCCCGTGATGAAGAGCTCGAAGCGCTCGGTGATGCCCGGCACGGAATCGGAGGCACGCGCGAGCGGCGAGACTTCGATCGGGTAATCGACGATGTACGTCGGCTCCCACAGTTGCGACTCGGCGGTCTCTTCGAACAAGGCGAGTTGCAGCGAACCGAGGCCCGCATTGAGAAATGCGGGTTGCGTCGTATCCACGCCGAACTTCTTCAGTTCCGTGCGCAGGAACGCTGCATCGGACAACTGCGCATCGGTGTACTGCGGCGCGTATTTCTGGATCGCCTGATTGATCGTCAGACGATGGAACGGCTTCGCGAGATCCAGCTCGCGGCCCTGATACGTGATGGTCGCGGTGCCGAGCGCATCGATCGCGGCCTGGCGGATCAGCTCCTCGGTGAAGTCCATCAGCCAGCGGTAATCCGTGTAGGCCGCGTAGAACTCCATCATCGTGAATTCCGGATTGTGGCGCGGCGACACGCCTTCGTTCCGGAAGTTACGGTTGATCTCGAACACCCGCTCGAAGCCGCCGACGATCAGCCGCTTCAGATAGAGCTCCGGCGCGATGCGCAGGAACATCTGCATGTCGAGCGCGTTGTGATGCGTGACGAAAGGCTTGGCCGCGGCGCCGCCCGGAATCGGATGCAGCATCGGCGTCTCGACTTCCATGAAGTTCGCCTGCGCCATGAAATTGCGGATCGACGTGACGGCCTTGGTGCGCGCCATGAACGTCTTGCGCGACTCGGGCGTGACGATCAGATCGACATAGCGTTGGCGATAGCGCATCTCCTGATCGGAGAGGCCGTGGAACTTGTCCGGCAGCGGACGCAGCGCCTTCGAGAGCAGACGCAGCTCCGTGCAGCGCACCGACAGCTCGCCCTTGTTCGTGCGGAACAGCACGCCCCTGGCGGCGACGATGTCGCCCAGGTCCCACTTCTTGAACGCGTCGTAAGTCTCGGTGCCGACGTCGGCGGGCGTGATGAAGAACTGGATCTGGCCGCTGCCGTCCTGAACCGTCGCGAAGCTGGCCTTGCCCATCACGCGCTTGAGCATCATGCGGCCCGCGAGCGCGACGGGCAGGGGATTCGCTTCGAGCGCGTCCTTGTCGGTGTCCGCGTATTCGGCCTGCAGCGCGGCGGCCTGATGTGTCGGGCGGAAATCGTTCGGGTAGGCGACGCCTTGCTCGCGCAGCGCGCGCAGCTTGTCGCGGCGCTCGGCCATGATCTGGTTCTCTTCCAGTTCGGGAGCGGCGCTCGTCTGAGTCGGTTCGGTCATGATGATTCTTGGCTTAATACAAGCGAATGCGCGGTGAGTCGAAACGAACAACGCGGATATCGAAGCCGATATCCGCGCAGGCGGTTTAAACGCCCTGTTTCAGGCTCGCGCTGATGAAGTCGTCGAGGTCGCCGTCGAGCACGGCGCGCGTGTTGCTCATTTCCACGCTGGTGCGCAAATCCTTCACGCGGCTCTGGTCGAGCACGTAGGAGCGGATCTGATGGCCCCAGCCCACATCGGTCTTGCTCGACTCGAGCTTGTCCTGCTCGGCCTGGCGCTTGCGCATCTCGAACTCGTAGAGACGCGCCTTCAGCATCTGCATGGCTTCCGCGCGATTGCGGTGCTGCGAGCGGTCGTTCTGGCACTGCACGACGATGCCCGTCGGAATGTGCGTGAGACGCACGGCGGAATCCGTCTTGTTGATGTGCTGGCCGCCCGCGCCCGATGCGCGATAGGTGTCCGTGCGGATATCGGCGGGATTGACTTCGATCTCGATCGAATCGTCGATTTCCGGATACACGAACACCGACGAGAACGACGTGTGACGGCCGCCCGACGAATCGAACGGCGACTTGCGCACGAGCCGGTGAATGCCGGTTTCGGTGCGCAGATAGCCGTAGGCATATTCGCCTTCCACCTTGATGGTCGCGCTCTTGATGCCGGCGACGTCGCCTTCCGATTCTTCGAGCACGTCGGTCTTGAAGCCCTTGCGCTCGCAGTAGCGCAGGTACTGGCGCAGCAGCATCGACGCCCAGTCGCACGCCTCGGTGCCGCCGGCGCCGGCCTGAATGTCGATGAAGCAGTTGTTCGGGTCGGCCGGATTCGAGAACATCCGGCGGAATTCCATGTCCTCGACGCGCGCGCGCAACGCATCCGCGTCGGTTTCGCACGCGACGAGCGTGTCCTCGTCGTCTTCCTCGCGTGCCATCTCGAACAGATCGTTCGCGTCGCGCAGGTCGTTGTCGAGGTCGGTGAGCGTCGTCACGACGCCATCGAGCAGCTTCTTTTCACGACCGAGCGCCTGGGCGTTCTTCGAGTCGTTCCAGACGTTCGGGTCTTCGAGTTCCTTGTTGACTTCGGCCAGACGCGCGGACTTGGCGTCGTAGTCAAAGATACCCCCGTAGCTCGCCCGCGCGGCGGCGCAGGTCGGCCAGAAGGCTTTCGATCGCGTTGAGACGTTCCGCTTCCATTGTCGATCTTCGGCTTCGTAAAAAGATGAAATTATAGCCGATCGTCAGGGTTCACCCGGCGTTGCGGGTGCGCGAAACCCCGCTCAGAGCGCGTGTTCGACGATCAACTGCACCCGCGCGACCCCGTTCCATGAATCGCTGACGAGCCGGTACGCGACGGTCGCGCGCGGCGGCAGCGGATCGACGTGGTTGAACCAGATCGCGTTGAAGCGCTGGCGCCCACGCAGGAGCGACAGTTTCAGATGCTTGTCCTTGACGAGCGCCTGCGACGCGATTTCGAATTCGCCGGAAAAAGTGGGGGCCGGAAAGCCCTGGCCCCAGACGGCGGCATCGAGCATCTCGACGAATTGCGGCGTGAAATAGGCGTCTTCCAGCTCGCCGTCGGTTTCGATGGTGCGCGAGAGCGCGTCGGCCGTCAGCCATTCGCGGCCGACCGCCTCGAACGCTGCGGTGAAACGCGGGATGTCGGCGGTGGCGAGCGTGAGGCCCGCGGCCATCGCATGGCCGCCGAACTTGTGGATCAGGCCCGGCTCGCGCTTGCTGATGAGATCGACCGCATCGCGCAGATGAAAGCCGGGAATCGAGCGGCCGGAGCCCTTGCAGAGCGTGCCGCTGTCGTCGGCGTGCGCGAAGGTGAACGACGGCCGGTGAAAGCGCTCCTTCAGCCGCCCCGCGACGATGCCGATCACGCCCTGATGCCAGCCCGGATCGAAGAGCGTGAGCGTCGCGCGCTCGCCGCAATCGAAGGTCTGCAACTCGGCGAGCGCCTGCTGCTGCATCCCGGCTTCGATCTCGCGGCGCTCGCGGTTCATCGCGTCGAGCTGCTGTGCGAGCTCCCATGCGCGGCCGACGTCGTCGGTCGTCAGGCATTCGATGCCGAGCGACATGTCCGAGAGCCGTCCCGCCGCGTTCAGGCGCGGCCCGAGCGCGAAGCCCAGATCGAAGCCCGACGCCACGCGCGCGTCGCGCCCGGCCGCGCGAAACAACGCGGCGATGCCCGGCTGCATGCGCCCCGAGCGAATCCGCTTCAGTCCTTGCGCGACGAGGATGCGGTTGTTGCAGTCGAGCTTCACGACATCGGCGACGGTGCCGAGCGCGACGAGATCGAGCAAGCCGTCGAGACGCGGCTCGGGATGCGCGTCGTCGAACGCGTCGCGGCGCCGCAGTTCCGCGCGCAACGCGAGCAACACGTAGAACATGACGCCCACGCCCGCGATGCACTTGCTCGGAAACTCGCAGCCCGGCTGATTCGGATTGACGATCGCGCGCGCGGCCGGCAGCTCGTCGCCGGGCAGGTGATGATCGGTCACCAGCACGTCGATGCCGAGCGCATTCGCGGCCTCGACGCCATCCACGCTCGCGATGCCGTTATCGACCGTGATCAGCAGATCGGGCGGTCCGAGCTTCGAGCGCGCGGCCAGATCGACGATTTCCGGCGTGAGCCCGTAGCCATATTCGAAGCGGTTCGGCACCAGATAGTCGATGGTCGCGCCGAACATGCGCAAGCCGCGCACGGCCACCGCGCACGCGGTCGCGCCATCGCAGTCGTAGTCCGCGACGACGAGCATGCGCCTGCCCGCGGCGAGCGCGTCGGCGAGCACCACGGCGGCCTCGTCGCAGCCTTTCAGACCGGCGGGCGCGTGCAGGCGCTTGAATTCCGTTTCGACTTCATCGGGAGAAGTCACGCCGCGCGAAGCGTACAGCCGCGCGATGACGGGATGCAGGCCGTGACGCATCAGCGCTTCGGCGTCGGCGGGAGAGGAGGCGCGCGTAACGATTCGCGTCATTCAGGTATGCCTTGTTCGATGCTCATTCGATCAGAAGCGCCGCGACCGGACGGCGCCGCCAGAACTTGCGCAGGTCGGCGCGCGTGACGGAGAGCGTGACCGAGCCGGTATCGCCGCAGAGCGTGAGACTCAGGCGGCCGAGCGAGCCGTTCGTGAGCGCGTCGAGCGCGGGCGCGAACCATGCGGCTTCGAGCGCTTTCAGCGATGCGTTCCAGCGCGCCCAGTCCTGCTCGATGAACGGCGCGGAGAACGGATCGAGCTCGACGAGCGTCGTCCCTCGTGCGTCGTCTTTCGATAGCGCTGCAAACGACTCGGGCGGCATCGACGGCTTCACGCCCGCCGCGAGCGCGAGGCCGCGCGTGGCCGCGGCTCCGGACATCACGCGCGCGAACGGGCTCTTCACGGGCCGCATCGCGCCCTGTCCGTGCAACCAGATCGAATTGATCGCGGGCAAGCCGCGCGATTCGCGCTCGAGGTTCAGCGGATGCTCGAACCACGCCATCTGCACTTCGTTCTGCAGCTTCATCCATGCGCGCGACCGCTCGCCGGTGCGCGCTTCGTGCGGCAGCCAGATTTCGATGTTGCGGCCCGTCGCGCGCAGCGGCGACGCGCCCGCGAGCGCGCCCAGCGCCTCGCCCGACACGTACCAGCGCAGCGGCGTCGGCGCCTGCAGCGTCACGCCGAGATCCTCGATCACGGGGCGCGCGGTTTCCAGCAGCTTGCGCGCTTCCTCGGTATGCACGCCGAGGGTGTCGGGATCGATCAGCACCAGATGATCGTGCGCGATGCGCACGTGAACCGGCTCGATGCAGGCCCAGAGCGCTTCGCCGGGCGTGCCGCCGTCGGCGAGCAGCATGAAGGGCGCAAGCGGCGCATCGTCGGAATAGCGCTTGTCGGCGGGCGTGACCGCGCCGAAGCGCCGCGCGATCCAGCGTTCGTGCGGCAGCGTGCGCTGGAAGTCTTCGCCGATCACGCGCTCCTCGAGCGTGGCGCGGGCGAGCAGCTTGTCGAGCGCCGCGCTCTCCAGTCCGTGCAGCGCGGTGGCGGCGTCCGCGGCCGAGGGCAGGGCGAACGGCAGAAGGAGATGGAGGTCGTGAACGGGCATGATGCTCGGCATTGTAGGGCAAAGCGCTTCGGGCGATGACGCCCGCCCCGCCGTTCTCGCGGTGCGAACCACGCATGCTCGTGCGGGGCTTTCGCCATATATGGCAAACTTTCGCAAATTTCGCGCTCGGAGCGGGTGCGCCGGCATGTTTCGCCGTCGTCGCCGTGCATCCGCGAGGCCCGCCGCAGCGTATTCACACGATGCCGGGGATGTCGGGCAAGCGCCACCCGCCGCGCCACCGGGGCACAACAACGCTGTAACAGCAGCAGAAAGGATTCGCTTGAAACTTCCGTACGAATGGCAGATCGGCTGGCGTTACACACGCGCCAGCAAACGCACCACAGGCAACGGCTTCATCTCCTTCATCGCGCTCGTGTCGATGGCGGGCATCGCGCTCGGCGTCGCCGCGCTGATCGTCGTGCTCTCCGTCATGAACGGCTTCCAGAAGGAAGTGCGCGACCGCATGCTCTCCGTGCTCGCGCACGTCGAGATCTTTTCGCCGACCGGCTCCATGCCCGACTGGCAGCTGACCGCGCAGGAAGCGCGCCGCAATCCGGAAGTGATCGGCGCGGCGCCCTATGTCGAGGCGCAGGCGCTGCTCACGCGTCAGGGCGCGGTAAGCGGCGTCGCGCTGCGGGGCGTGGAACCGTCGCTCGAGCCGGAAGTATCGGACATCGGCCGCGAAATGCGCGCGGGCAAGCTCGCGGATCTGGTGCCGGGCGAGTTCGGCATCGTGCTCGGCAAGGACCTCGCGGCCAATCTCGGCGTGATGACCGGCGACAAGATCACGCTCGTCGCGCCCGAAGGCACGATCACGCCCGCCGGGATGATGCCGCGCCTCAAGCAGTTCACGGTGGTCGGCGTCTTCGAGTCGGGCCATTACGAATACGATTCGACGCTCGCGCTCATCTCCATCCGCGACGCCGAGGCGCTGTTCCGCCTGCCCGCGCCGACCGGCGTGCGCCTGCGCCTGAAGGACATGCAGCGCGCGCCCGAAGTCGCGCGCCAGCTCTCGCGCACGCTCTCGGGCGACCTCTACATCCGCGACTGGACGCAGCAGAACAAGACCTGGTTCTCCGCCGTGCAGATCGAAAAGCGCATGATGTTCATCATTCTCACGCTGATCATCGCGGTGGCGGCGTTCAATCTGGTGTCCTCGCTCGTGATGACCGTCACCGACAAGCAGGCCGACATCGCGATCCTGCGCACGCTCGGCGCGCAGCCCGGCTCGATCATGAAGATCTTCGTCGTGCAGGGCGTGACGATCGGCTTCATCGGCACGGCGCTCGGCGTGGCGCTCGGCTGTCTGATCGCGTGGAGCATTCCATGGCTCGTGCCGATGATCGAGCATCTCTTCAACGTGCAGTTCCTGCCGTCCTCGGTGTATTTCATCAGCGAGCTGCCGTCGGAGCTCGTGCCGGGCGATGTCGCGAAGATCGGCGTCATCGCGTTCCTGTTGTCGTCGCTCGCGACGCTCTATCCGAGCTGGCGCGGCGCGAAGGTTCGTCCGGCGGAGGCGCTGCGCTATGAGTGACTTGATTCCCGCCAACAATATCGTGCTGCAGGCGTCGGCCATTTCGAAGGCGTTCGTGCAGGGCGGCTTCAACGTGCCGGTGCTTAACAACGCGCAACTCGAAGTGAAGCGCGGCGAAAAGCTCGCGATCGTCGGCGCGTCGGGCTCGGGCAAGAGCACGCTTCTGCACGTGCTCGGCGGCCTGGACGAGCCGAGCGCGGGCAAGGTCTCGCTGCTTGGCAAGCCGTTCACGGAGCTCAAGGAGAAGGAGCGCAACGAGCTGCGCAACCGCGCGCTCGGCTTCGTCTATCAGTTCCATCATCTGCTGCCGGAATTCACGGCGCTCGATAATGTCGCGATGCCGCTGCGCATCCGCCGCATGCCGGAAGAGGATGCGCGCCGGCATGCGCAGGAGATGCTCGAGCGGGTGGGCATCGGGCATCGCGCGAAGCATCGGCCGGGCGAGCTCTCGGGCGGCGAGCGCCAGCGCGTGGCGATCGCGCGCGCGCTCGTCACGCACCCCGCGTGCGTGCTCGCCGACGAGCCCACCGGCAACCTCGACGGCGGCACGGCGGACACTGTCTTCAATCTGATGCTGGAGCTGTCGCAGACGCTCGAGACGAGCTTCGTGATCGTGACGCACGATCCGGATCTCGCCGCGCGCTGCGACCGCATCATGCGCCTGCGCGACGGCGTGCTGCACGAAGAGCCGCCGGTGCCGGTCTGATGCGATTGATGCGATAAGGCACGCCGCGAGCGGGAGGCCGCCATGTGGATCGATACGCACTGTCATCTCGATGCCGGAGAGTTCGACGCCGACCGCGACGCGGTCGCCGGCGCGGCGCTCGCTGCGGGCGTGACGCGCATCGTGATTCCGGGCGTCGAGCGCGGCAACTTCGCGACGGTGCGCGCGCTCGCGCATCGCATCGCGGGCGGCGCGTATGCGCTCGGCATCCATCCGCTGTTCACGCCGCGCGCGCACGAAGACGACCTGCGCGTGCTGCGCGAGGAAATCGAAGCGAGCCTGGACGATCCGCGCTTCGTCGGCATCGGCGAGATCGGGCTGGATTACTTCGTGCCGTCGCTCGACGACGCGCGCCAGCAGTTCTTCTACAACGAGCAACTCAAACTCGCGCGCGAGTTCGATCTGCCAGTGATCTGTCACGTGCGCAAATCGCAGGACAAGGTGCTGAAGGGCCTGCGCGTGCATGACGTCCATCGAGGCATCGCGCATGCGTTCAACGGCAGTTTTCAGCAAGCCGAGGCGTTCATCGCGCAGGGCATGCGGCTCGGCTTCGGCGGCAATCTGACCTTCGAGCGCGCGCTGCAGATCAGGCGGCTCGCGACCGAGCTTCCGCTCGATGCGATCGTGCTCGAAACCGATGCGCCGGACATCGCGCCTTCCTGGCTCTACAGGCGGCGCAACACGCCGGATCAGGTCGCCGGCATCGCGAAGGTGCTGGCGCAACTGCGCGGCATCGACGAAAGCGCGCTTTCCCTAGGCACAACGGCCAGCGCTCACGCCGCGCTGCCACGGCTCGCGCTCGCCTCCGCATAATCGTTTTTCATGACGCGCTGCCCGCTCACATGGCTGGCGGCATGCGTTCGCGGTCACGAAGAACGAAGAGGAAGAAGTGCGGGCGATTCTGCTGGGATTTGCGTTGGGCGTCTGGTGGTTGCAGCAGCAGGCTCGCTTGCCGGATTCGGTCGTCTGGCTGGCGTGCTGTGCGTGGTTCGTCATCGCGCTGGCGCTTGGCATCGTCAGGCCGCGCTGGCGCACGGGTTTCTTCACGATTGCAGCTTGCGCGCTGGGCTTTGCGTACGCCGCGATGCGCGCCGAAGCGCGGCTGCATCCGCCGTTGCCCGTCGAATACGAGCAGCGCGATATCGAACTGACCGGTTTCGTGCGTGGCTTGGCCGAGCATCGGGCGGACGGCACGCGTTTTGTCTTCGAGGTCGAGGCGAACGGCGCGGGATTGCGGGAATTTCCGCGCCTCGTGCGATTGCTGTGGACCGCGAACGGACGCGCGAACGCGAATGTTCCAGCGCCGCCGAAGCTGTTGGCGGGCGAACGCTGGACCCTGAGCGCACGGCTCAAGCGTGCGCACGGAAACGCGAACTTCGGCTTGCGCGGCACCGAAGTGATATTGCTCGAACGCGGCATTCGCGCGACGGGCTACGTATCGCTCGCGCGTTCGCCGCACCGTGCGAGCGCCGATGCGACCGGCCCGCTTCTGACGATCGACCGCATGCGCGCTCGCGTGCGCGAGCGCATCGAAGCCGTGCTCGGGGGCGCGGCACATCGCGGGATCATCGTGGCGCTGGCGGTGGGCGCGCAGGACGCCGTCAGCGATGAAGACTGGGCCGTCATGCGTGCGACCGGCACGAGTCATCTCGTCGCGATCTCGGGGTTGCACATCGGATTCGTCGCGGGGCTTGCGGCGTTGATCTGCGGCTTCGTCTGGAAGCGGATGAGGCTGCGCGGCACGCCCGCGCCGCTGATCGTCGCCGCGCCGAAGGTGGCTGCTTTCGGCGCGGCCGTGTTTGCTGCGTTCTATGCGGCGCTCGCAGGATTCAACGTGCCCGCGCAGCGCACGCTGTGGATGCTTTTGATCTTCGCGGTCGCGTTTCTTTGCGGACGACGGCCGGCGTCATCGCTCGTGCTGTTATGGGCGCTCGCGTTCGTGCTGATCGCCGATCCGTGGGCGGTGACGGCGCCCGGTTTCTGGCTTTCGTTTTGCGCGGTCGCCGCGATCCTGTATGCGATCGCCGCGGCGGGCAGGATCGAATCGAAGGCGCAGGCACGGGATGAAGCGGACATCGACGAGTGGGATCGAACCGATCCGAGCGAAGTGGGGCAGCGGCCGGAGTCGTCGGGAACACGCAGGCCGCCGCCCGCGGTCGCGGCGCGCTTCTGTCACTTCCTCTTCACGCGCATGCGACGTCACGTCGCGTCGGGCGCGCGCGTGCAATACGCGGTGACGATCGCGCTCGCGCCGCTCACCGTCTACTGGTTCTCGCAAATTCCCTTGCTCGGGCCGCTCGCGAACGTTTTCGCGATTCCGTGGATCAGCGTGCTCGTGACGCCCGCGACGCTCGCCGGTCTGCTGCTTCCCGCGCCGCTCGACGCACCGATGCTCCACGCCGCGCATGCCGCGCTCTCCATACTCTGCGACGCGCTCGCGCGCCTGGCCGATTCGGCGCCGTCGTCGCTCTGGCATCTGCCTCGGCCGGATGCGTGCGCGCTCGCGGCCTCGTGCGTGGGCATCGCGTGGGCGCTGGCGCCGCGCGGCTGGCCGCTGCGCTTTGCCGCGCCGCTGACCTGGCTGCCGCTGCTCGCGCCCGCGCCGCATCCCGCGGCGCATGGCGCGTTTCGCGTGACTGCGCTCGATATCGGGCAGGGCTCGGCGCTGGTCGTCGAAACGGCGCGGCACACCTTGCTCTTCGACGCCGGCCCCGGTCCGGAATCGACCCATGCGGGCGAGCGCATCGTCGCGCCGTATCTGCTTGCGGCGGGCGTGCGCGCGCTCGATACGCTCGTCGTCAGTCATTCGGATTCGGATCACGCGGGCGGCGCGCCCGCCGTGCTCGAGTCCGTCGCCGTGCGGCAATTGCTCGCGTCGCTGCCCGCGAAGGACGCGCTCTGGTCCGGCGCGCGCGCCCGCGGCGCGCAGACGCTGCGCTGCGCGGCCGGCCAGCGCTGGACCTGGGACGGCGTCGAGTTCCGCATGCTGTGGCCCGAGCCGGGGCCGCTCGCCGGCAAGCCGAATCATCAGTCGTGCGTGCTCAAGGTGACGAGCGCGACGGGGACATCGGCGCTTTTCACGGCGGATATCGAGGCGGACGTCGAGCGCGCATTGATCTCGCGCGAGGACGAGGCGCTGCGCGCCGATGTGCTGATCGCGCCGCATCACGGCAGCCGCACGTCGTCGACCGAGCCTTTCCTCGATTCCGTCGAGCCGCGCGCCGCGATATTTCAGGTAGGCTATCGCAACCGCTTTCGCCATCCGAACGCGACCGTGTTCGCGCGCTACGGACTGCGCGCGATCTCACTTTCACGCAGCGACGAGGATGGCGCGGCGCGCATCGACATCGGCTCGGAGATCGTGCTCGAGCGCTTCAGGCAAACGCACGCGCGCTACTGGATGGGGCGCTGAGAACAGAACAAGAACGGAGACGATCCACGCTTGAAAGACATCATCCACTTCTCGCACGCGAACGGCTTTCCGGCGTCGACGTATCGCACGATGTTCGCGGAGCTTTCCGACGAATACGAGATTCGCAGCATCGAGTGCATCGGTCATGACCCGCGCTTTCCCGTGACGCGCGACTGGCCGTATCTCGTCGATCAGCTCATCGACGATATGAGCCGCTATCGCGAACGCGCGGACGGCGAGCATCCGAAGGTATGGCTCGTCGGTCATTCGCTCGGCGGCTATCTGTCGCTGATGGCGGCGCTCAAGCGGCCGCAATGGGTGAAGGGCGTCGTGATGCTCGACTCGCCGGTGATCGCGGGCTGGAAGAGCGGTCTTCTGCGCGTCACGCAGTGGACCGGGCTGGACGAGCGGCTGTCGCCCGCCGCCGCGACGAGAAAGCGCCGCACGCACTGGGCGAATCGCGACGAGGCGTGGCGGCACTTCCGGTCGAAGCCCGCGTTTGCGCGCTGGGACGAACGCATGTTGTCCGACTACGTCGACTTCGGCATGCGCGAGGCGCACCCGGGCGGCGCACGCACGCTGGCGTTCGACCGGCACATCGAATATCTGATCTACCGCACGCTGCCACACACGCTCGGCGCGCGGCTCGCGCACGGCGCGCCGGTGCCGGTCGGCTTCATCGCGGGCACGCGCTCGCGCGAGGTGCGCCAGGTGGGACTCGGCATGACGCGGCGCATCACGGGCGAACGGCTCGACTGGATGGAAGGCAGCCACCTCTTTCCGATGGAACGCCCGATCGACACGGCGCGCGCCGTGCAGCGCCTGCTCACGTCGATGCAGTCGTCGCTCTAGGGGCGTACAAAAGGGCACGAGCACGCGCGCGGGGCTTGACGGGCGCGCGGCGAAATGATCATCCGGAATGTCGGCGAATTGCGCACATTTGCAGCCAATTTCCGGCTCGCGCGCGCTTCGTGGGAACCTGCCTTTACGGTATAATCCGTTTTTCCCGCGAGCATCTAGCGATGACCAAATATGTATTCGTCACCGGCGGCGTAGTGTCTTCCCTCGGCAAGGGTATTGCCGCCGCCTCCCTCGCCGCGATCCTCGAATCGCGCGGTCTCAAAGTCACCCTCCTCAAGCTCGATCCCTACATCAACGTCGACCCCGGCACGATGAGCCCGTTCCAGCACGGGGAAGTGTTCGTGACGGAAGACGGCGCGGAGACGGACCTCGACCTCGGCCACTACGAGCGCTTCATCAGCACGAAGATGCGCAAGGCCAACAACTTCACCACCGGCCAGATCTACGAATCGGTGATCCGCAAGGAGCGCCGCGGCGAGTATCTCGGCAAGACGGTGCAGGTCATTCCGCACATCACCAACGAGATTCAGGCGTTCGTCGAGCGCGGCGCCGCCGCGGCGACGTGCGGGCAGCCGGACGTCGCGATCGTCGAAGTCGGCGGCACGGTGGGCGACATCGAATCGCTGCCGTTCCTCGAGGCCGCGCGTCAGATGAGCCTGCGCATGGGCCGCAACAGCGCGTGCTTCGTGCACCTGACGCTCGTGCCGTTCATCGCCACGGCCGGTGAACTGAAGACCAAGCCCACGCAGCACAGCGTGCAGAAGCTGCGCGAGATCGGTATCTATCCGAACGTGCTCCTGTGCCGCGCCGACCGCCCGATCCCCGACGACGAGCGCCAGAAGATTTCGCTCTTCTCGAACGTGCCGCAGGACGCCGTGATCTCCGTATGGGACGCGGACAGCATCTACAAGATTCCGCAGATGCTCAACGATCAGGGCCTCGACGAGATCATCTGCGAAGAGCTGAAGCTCTCGCCGCAGCCGGCCGATCTGAAGATGTGGGCGAACCTCGTCGAGAAGCTCGAGCATCCGAAGCACGAAGTGACCATCGGCATGGTCGGCAAGTACGTCGAGCTGACCGAATCGTACAAGTCGCTGATCGAAGCGCTGCGTCACGCCGCGATTCATACGTCGACCAAGGTCAACATCGAATACATCGATTCCGAGCAGATCGAAGCCGAAGGCACGGAAGGCCTGAAGCATCTCGACGCCGTGCTCGTGCCGGGCGGCTTCGGCCGTCGCGGCACGGAAGGCAAGATCAAGGCGATCCGCTATGCGCGCGAATCGAAGACGCCGTATCTCGGCATCTGCCTCGGCATGCAGCTCGCGGTGATCGAGTTCGCGCGCGACGTCGCCGGCCTCGCGGATGCGAACAGCACCGAGTTCGATCCCGAAACGAAGAACCCGGTCGTCGCGCTCATCACCGAGTGGTACGACCGCGCGGGCCGTGTCGAGAAGCGCAGCGAAGAGTCGGATCTCGGCGGCACCATGCGCCTCGGCTCGCAGAAGTGCCCGATCAAGCCCGGCACGATGGCCGAGCGCATCTACGGCAGCGATGTGAACGAGCGTCATCGTCACCGTTATGAGGTCAATAACCGTTTCGTGCCCCAGCTCGAGGCGGGTGGGCTTATCATCAGCGCCCGTACCCCGAGCGAGGATCTGCCCGAAATGATGGAACTGCCGCAGTCGCTGCACCCGTGGTTCGTGGGCGTGCAGTTCCACCCGGAATTCACCTCGACGCCGCGCGACGGGCATCCGCTCTTCAAGGCGTTCGTCGAAGCGGCGCGCGCGCATGCCGAAGCGAGCGGCGCCAAGGCGCCGGCCAGGGCCGTGGCCACCGCGGGAGCGCAAGCATGAAGCTGTGTCACTTCGAAGCCGGTCTGGACAAGCCGTTCTTCCTGATCGCGGGCACGTGCGTCGTCGAATCGGAGCAGATGACCATCGACGTCGCTGGACGCCTCAAGGAAATGACGGACAAGCTCGGTGTGCCGTTCATCTACAAATCGTCATACGACAAGGCGAACCGCAGCTCAGGCAAGTCGTTCCGCGGCCTGGGCATGGACGAAGGCCTGCGCATTCTCGGCGAAGTGAAGAAGCAACTCGGCGTGCCCGTCCTCACGGACGTCCACGCCGAGCATGAGATCGAAGCGGTCGCGTCGGTCGTGGACGTGCTGCAGACGCCCGCGTTCCTGTGCCGTCAGACCGATTTCATCCACGCGTGCGCGCGTTCGGGCAAGCCCGTGAACATCAAGAAAGGCCAGTTCCTCGCGCCGCACGACATGAAGAATGTGATCGACAAGGCGCGCGACGCCGCGCGCGAAGCGGGTCTCTCGGAAGACCGTTTCATGGCATGCGAGCGCGGCGTGTCGTTCGGGTATAACAACCTCGTGTCCGACATGCGCTCGCTCGCGATCATGCGCGAGACCAACGCGCCCGTCGTGTTCGACGCGACCCATTCGGTGCAGCTGCCGGGCGGGCAGGGCACGAGCTCGGGCGGCCAGCGCGAGTTCGTGCCGGTGCTGGCGCGCGCGGCGGTCGCGACGGGCGTCGCGGGCCTGTTCATGGAGACGCATCCGGACCCGGCCTGCGCGAAGTCCGACGGCCCGAACGCGGTGCCGCTGCATCGCATGGAAGCGCTGCTGACCACGCTCATCACGATCGATCGCGCCGTGAAGAGCGGCCCGTTCCTCGAGAGCGATTTCAACTGAGCATCCGCAGCAATCGCAGTATCGCAGTACGGCAGTACGATAGCGGGCGATTCACTCGGCGCCCGCATCTCGAAAAATAGGTTGCGCGAAGCGATCAGATACGAAGGGAGGAGCGTGCAGAGCCCCAAGGGCGATGCCGATATGACGAACCCGGAGCAATACGCGGTCGCGCGCGTACTATCGTGACCGAATTTGCCGACTCCGCGCCGGCCAGGCGTTTCAGCATTGCACCGACGCATCGCACCGGACTACGCATCTGCACCCGTCACAGGTGCCAGGCAGGCGCGGCGCAAATGAACCGGCTGGTCGTGCAAGAGGTCTGAGCGAAGCCAGCAAAGCGCAAGCGCACGGGCCTGTCCCGCCGCGCCGCGTCGTAGTGACTGACAGAATTCATCGTCATTTCTTGAGGAAACCATGAGTGCTATCGTAGATATCATCGGCCGCGAGATTCTCGATTCGCGAGGCAATCCGACCGTCGAATGCGACGTGTTGCTCGAATCGGGCACGATGGGCCGCGCGGCGGTGCCGTCGGGCGCGTCCACCGGTTCGCGCGAAGCCATCGAACTGCGCGACGACGAAGCCGGCCGCTATAACGGCAAGGGCGTGCTGAAGGCCGTCGAACACATCAACACCGAGATCTCCGAAGCCATCATGGGCCTCGACGCCTCGGAACAGGCTTTTCTCGACAAGACCCTGCTCGAGCTCGACGGCACCGACAACAAGTCGCGCCTGGGCGCGAACGCGATGCTGGCCGTGTCGATGGCGGTCGCCAAGGCCGCGGCCGAGGAAGCCGGCCTGCCGCTGTACCGCTACTTCGGTGGCTCGGGCGCGATGCAACTGCCGGTGCCGATGATGAACATCGTCAACGGCGGCGCGCACGCGAACAACAGCCTGGACATCCAGGAATTCATGATCGTGCCGGTGAGCCAGCCGACCTTCCGCGAGGCGCTGCGCTGCGGCGCCGAGGTGTTCCATGCGCTGAAGAAGATCCTGGCCGAGCGCGGCATGAGCACCGCCGTGGGCGACGAAGGCGGCTTCGCGCCGAACTTCGGCAGCAACGACGAGTGCCTCTCGACCATCCTGCAGGCCATCGAGAAAGCGGGCTACCGCGCCGGCGAAGACGTGCTGCTCGCGCTCGACTGCGCGGCGAGCGAGTTCTATCACGACGGCAAGTACCAGTTGGCGGGCGAAGGCCTGCAGCTGTCTTCGGGCGAGTTCACCGACTACCTCGCGACGTTGGCCGACAAGTTCCCGATCGTCTCGATCGAGGACGGCATGCACGAAAGCGACTGGGAAGGCTGGAAGACGCTGACCGACCGCCTCGGCAAGAAGATCCAGCTCGTTGGCGACGATCTCTTCGTCACCAACACGCGCATTCTGAAGGAAGGTATCGAGAAGGGCATCGCCAACTCGATCCTCATCAAGATCAACCAGATCGGCACGCTGACGGAAACCTTCGCGGCGATCGAAATGGCCAAGCGCGCGTCGTACACGGCCGTGATCTCGCACCGCTCGGGCGAGACGGAAGATTCGACCATCGCGGACATCGCCGTCGGTCTGAACGCCGGACAGATCAAGACCGGTTCGCTGTCGCGCAGCGACCGCATCTCGAAGTACAACCAGCTGCTGCGTATCGAGGAAGATCTCGGCGACATCGCCAGCTACCCGGGCAAGTCGGCGTTCTACAACTTGCGCTAAAGCTTTCGCCGCTTTAGTCGATAAGGGACTCGTCAGTCTTATTTTCAGCCCGCCGCCCACGGCCTAAAAAGCCGCCGGGCGGCGCTTATTTCGGCTACTTGAATGCGGCTCGTAACTGTCGTTCTGGTTCTGTTGCTGGTGCTGATCCAATACCCGCTCTGGTGGGGGCACGGCGGCTGGTTGCGCGTGCACGAATTGCAGCAGCAGCTCGCGCAGCAGACCGAAAAGAACACGAACCTGAGATTGCGCAACGAGCGCGTGCAGGGGGAAGTCCAGGACCTGCAAAGCGGCACCGCGGCCGTCGAAGAGCGCGCGCGCTACGAGATGGGCATGGTGAAGGACAGCGAGGTGTTCGTGCAGTTCGTCTCGCCGAATACGACCGCGCCCGTCAACTCCGCGAACGTGCCCGGGATGAACGGCTCGACGCGCGGCCAGGTCTCGGCGGCGCCGCTGCGCGTGGTGCCCAATCCGGTGTCGCGTTCGAAGCAGGAGTTGCGCGATCTGGACAAGAAAGCGCAGAAGGAAAAGGCGGCTGAAGCGAAGAAGAAGCAGCAGGCTGGCGCGGCGAACTGACGTCTCCGCTGTCGTGGCGAAAAAATGGCGCGGTCATCGACCGCGCCATTTTGTTTCTATCGGCGGAGGCGGATTGCCGCTTCGCTCACCACCAGTAGCCGGTGCCGAAGCCGACGCCGGTGCCCCAGTACGGGCCGCCCCAGCCGCCGCTCGAATAACCGCCGTACACCGAGACCGGCGCGGGCGTGTAGAACTGCGACATCGTCTTCGCGGCGTTGCCCGCGGCGGCGGCCTGCTGCGATTCGTTCAGCGCCTGCTTGTCGATGGCGTTGTAGCGTTCCATCTGCTGTTGCGTCGTCAGCGTCTGCTCGGGCGCGGGCGGTGTATCGGGCAGGCGGCTATAGATCGGCGAGGGGCCGGGCGGGTCCATCATGCAGCCGGCGACGAGCGCGACGCCGGGGATGCACGATGCAAGTTTCCAGTTGAGCAGTGCGGTTTTCATTTTGCGACCTCCAGCGGGTCGGACAACTAAGCAGGAGTCCAATCATAGCCTGCGTCGCGTGTCGCGAGGCGCGTGCCGCGGGCGGAGCGACGAACGCGCGCCGTGCTCCCGGAGCCCCCGGCGCACGCTGCGCAAGCTCCGCTGGACAAGGCTCCGGCCGCTTTCAGTGCCGCTGATCCGACGCCGGGCTCACGCCTTGTGAGAGTTCTTTTGCGACAAAAAGTTGCGCAACGTCGACGGGGTCGAAGTCGTAGCGCTGGTTGCAGAATTCGCAGTGCACTTCGACACCGCCGCGTTCCTCGATCACGCTGTCGACTTCCTCGCGGCCGAGCATCTTCAGCATGCCGCCGACCTTTTCGCGCGAGCAGGTGCACTGGAAGCGCGCGGGCGCGGGATCGAAGTGCTGCACGTTCTCCTGCCAGAAGAGCCGCTTGAAGACCGTCTCCGGTTCTTCCTTCAGCAATTCCTCCGTCGAAAGCGTGCTGCCGAGATGACAGACGCGCTGCCAGGTATCGGCGTCGTGCTCGCCCGGATGCGGGACGATGCCGCCGTCGCCCGGCAGCTTCTGCAGCAGCATGCCGACGGCGCGGTTGGTGTCCGCGGCGAGCCACAGGCGCGTATCGAGCTGCTCGGAATGATGCATGTAGTGCTCGAGCACTTCGGCCATCGACGCAAGCGGGCCGTGTTCGCCCGAGAGCGGCACGATGCCCTGATACGGCTGCTGCCCCGGCTTCTTGTCTGCGGGATCGAGCGTGATGACGCAGCGCCCGCGTCCGTGGCGGTTCAGAAGCTCGGCGAGCGACATCTCGTTGCCGAGCTCGCTTTCGGCGCCTTCGGCGAGCTTGGCCGTGGCGCGCAGCGACAGGTTCGAATTGCACTGCACGACCAGCATCTTCACCGGGCCGTCGCCGTAGATCTGCATGACGAGCGTGCCGTCGAACTTGAGGTTCGCCGACAGGAGCGCGCACGCGGCCATCATCTCGCCGAGCACGTTGCGCACGGCTGCCGGATAGGGGCGGCGCGCAAGCACTTCCTGCCACGTGTGACGCAGCGATACGATTTCGCCGCGCACGGGCGCCGCGTTGAACATGAATTTCTGCAACTGGTCGTTCACAACTCTTCCTTGGGGTGTTGAGGCTCGGGCGTGCCGTCTCGACGGACAGCCGCTCAGCCGATGCGCACGAGCTGCGCCTTGTAATATTCGCGCCGGTCGGCATAGCTTGCCGTGGCCGCGCGCATGCGGGCGATGTCCGCCTCGCCGATTTCCCGCACTGCCTTCGCGGGCGCGCCGAGAATCAGCGTGTTGTCCGGGAACACCTTGCCTTCGGTGACGATGGCGCCCGCCCCAACCAGACAGTTGCGGCCGATTACCGCACCATTCAAGACCACGGCCTGAATCCCGATCAGCGAGCCTTCCTTGATCGTGCAGCCGTGCAGCATCGCCTGATGGCCGACGGTGACGTCGTTTTCGATCGTCAGGGGAAAGCCCGGGTCCGCGTGCAGCACGGCGCCCTCCTGCACGTTGCTGCCGCGCCCCACGACGATCGGCTCGTTGTCGCCGCGCAGCGCGGCGCCGGGCCAGACGCTCGCGTTTTCCTCGAGCGTCACGCGGCCGATGATGGTCGAGGTATCCGCGAGGAACACGCTTTCGTGAATGGTGGGGGCGTCGTCGCCGAGTTTGTAGATGGCCACTTTGTCTCCTGGCGTTGTTTCGTGAGGACGGGGCGCGGGGCCGCTGCGCCGGCGCGGCGCTAAAATGCGCGCCTGGCTGGCGTCTCGCGGCATTGTTGCGCGATGCGCGGCATTCGCCGGGGTTACCATTTTAGCCGTTTGCAGTACGTGTCCGCCCGACCGGCGTTTCGCACGCCGTTTTCAAGATAGTTTGATGCACGACCTTCCGATTCCCGCCGAAACCCAAGCCAATGCGCGCCGCGCGGCGCTCGACATCCTGCGCGAGCGCGACCCCGCCGCGAAGGCCGCGCGGACCGTCGCGCTGCGGGAAGCGGTGCGCGCCGACCCGTCGCGCATCGACCCGCACGCCACGCTTGCCGATCCCGGCGATCTGCCTGGTCGGCCCGCGCGGCCTGAACTCGTCGAGCCGTCGTCGCTGAAGCGCCGCAGCATGCAGTCCGAGGCCGGGCGCGCGGTGCTGCTGCACGCGCTTGCGCACATCGAGTTCAACGCGATCAATCTCGCGCTCGATGCCGTCTGGCGCTTCGCTTCGATGCCCGAGGACTTTTATCTCGACTGGTTGAAGGTGGCGGCCGAGGAAGCGCACCATTTCTCGCTTCTGAGCGCGCGCCTCGCGGAGTTCGGCCACGCCTACGGCGATTTTCCCGCGCACGACGGCCTCTGGGAAATGGCGCAGCGCACGCGCGGCGACGTGCTCGCGCGCATGGCGCTCGTGCCGCGCACGCTGGAGGCGCGCGGCCTCGACGCTTCGCCGCCGATCCGCAAGCGACTCGCGCAGGCGGGCGATCACGCGTCGGCGGCGATTCTCGACGTGATCCTGCGCGACGAAATCGGTCACGTGCTGATCGGCAACCGCTGGTTCCGCTTTCTGTGCGATGCGCAGGCGCTCGATCCTCATTCGACCTACGAACGCCTCGCCGCCCAGTACCACGCGCCGAAGCTGCGCGGCCCGTTCAATTTCGAGGCCCGCCGCGACGCGGGCTTCGACGAAGCCGAACTCCGCGCGCTCGCCGGTCTCGACGAAGGGGAGTGACGGGCGGGCATCGCCGCTATAATCGAACGATCATCCTTTTTCACCGATCCGAGGCGAGACATGAAAGAAGCGCGCTCCGAATTCGTCGATGCGCGCGGCGTGCGTCTGCACGTGCGCCGCTGGGGCTCGTCCGACGCCCCGATGCTCTTCATGCTGCACGGCTGGATGGACGTGGGCGCGTCGTTCCAGTTCGTGGTCGACGCGCTCGCCGGCGACTGGCAGGTGCTCGCGCCCGACGCGCGCGGCTTCGGTCTCTCCGACTGGCCGGTTGCGGAGAAGGGCGGCGGCCACTACTACTTCCCCGACTATCTCGCCGACCTCGACGTGCTGCTCGACCGCTACGCGCCCGGCGCGCCGGTGAATCTCGTCGGCCACAGCATGGGGGCGAACGTCTCCCTGCTCTATGCGGGCGTGCGGCCCGATCGCGTGCGACGAGTGGTCGATCTGGAAGGCTTCGGGTTGCCGGCCGCGCGCGCGTCGCAGGCGCCGGGGCGCCTCGCGCAATGGCTCGACGACCAGCGCGCGCCGCCCGTGCTGCGCAGCTATGCGAGCCTCGATGAAGTTGCCGAGCGGCTGATCCGCACGAATCCGCGTCTTCCGCTCGCCCGCGCGCGCTATCTCGCGCCCCACTGGTCGCGCGAGGAAGCGGACGGGCGCTTCCATCTGCTCGCCGATCCGGCGCACAAGATGCGCGGGCCGACGCTGTATCGTCTGGACGAGGTGAGCGCCTCGTGGTCGCGCGTGCAGGCGCCTGTGCTGCACGTCGAGGCAAAGGATTCGCCGACACTCGCGGCATTCGCGGGCCAGATGCCGGTCGCCGAATTCAAGACGCGCTTCGCCGCGTTTCCCGACTGGCGCGAGGAAATCGTCGACGACGCCGGGCACATGATCCATCACGACCAGCCGGAACGCATCGCCGCGCTGATCGAGTCGTTCTGCGCGTGAGCGGCGCGGCTCGCGCGGTGTGCGCGGGCGCGCCTGCATGATCGGCGTGTCATGCCGTTACAGTAGAATGTCAGTGAAACTCATGAGCCGACGATGAACGCCGATCTGCATTGCCATTCCACCGTGTCCGACGGCCAGTTCGCGCCCGCCGAGGTCGCCGCGCGCGCGCATGCGAACGGCGTGACGCTGTGGTCGCTCACCGATCACGATCAGCTGGGCGGGCAGCGCGAAGCACGCGAGGCGGCCGAAGCGCTCGGCATGAGCTATCTGGCGGGCGTCGAGATTTCGGTGACGTGGGCGTCGCGCACGGTGCATATCGTCGGCATGAATGTCGATCCGAACAACGACGCGTTGCTCAAGGGGCTGGAATCGACGCGCAACGGGCGGGCGGCGCGCGGTGTGGCGATCGGCGAGGCGCTCGCGGCGATCGGCATTCCGAACGCTCATGAAGGCGCGCTGCGCTTCACCGACGATCCCGACATGATCTCGCGCACGCACTTCGCGCGCTTTCTGGTGGAGGCGGGCTACGCGCAGTCCACGTCCGACGTGTTTTCGCGCTATCTCGGCGATGGCAAGCCGGGTTTCGTCGGGCATCGCTGGGCGAAGCTCGCGGACGCCGTGAAGTGGATCAAGGATGCGGGCGGCGAGCCGATCATCGCGCATCCCGGCCGCTACGATTACACGCCGGTCGAATTCTCGGCGCTCTTCGACGAATTCATTCAGCTGGGCGGCCACGCGATCGAAGTCGTGACGGGCAGCCACACGCCCGACCAATACCGCGAGTACGCCGACGTCGCGCGCCGCTACGGTTTCGAGGCGTCGCGCGGCTCGGACTTCCACGGCGTGGGGGAAGGGCGCGTCGATCTGGGCCAACTGCCGCCGCTGCCGGACGACCTCAAGCCCGTGTGGGAGCGCTGGCTATAACGTTCCCCGGCGCGGGCGCGCCTCTTTTTCCGGCGCGCACGGTCTTTGCATCACCGGTATTTTCCACACGCATACCCCGTGAATTCGCGACCGCGCGTGCAGCGCGTCGCGCGCGTCCTTCCCGGGCAGGATCGAAACAATAAGGCGTCGCCATGTCTCAATTCTTTCGCATTCATCCGGACAATCCGCAGCCGCGGCTCATCAATCAGGCCGTGCAGATCATTCGCGACGGCGGCGTCGTCGCGTTGCCGACCGATTCGAGCTACGCGCTCGCCTGTCATCTCGACGACAAGGACGCGATCGAGCGCCTGCGGCGCATTCGCGGCATCGACGACAAGCAGTTGCTGTCGCTGCTCGTGCGCGATCTCTCCGAGCTCTCGAACTTCGCGATGGTCGACAACCGGCAGTACCGGCTCATCAAGTCGGTGACGCCGGGGCCGTACGTGTTCGTGCTGCAGGCGACCAAGGAAGTGCCGCGCCGGCTCTCGCACCCGTCGCGCAAGACGATCGGGCTGCGGGTGCCGGATCACGCCATCACGCTCGCGCTGCTGGAGGCGCTCGGCGAGCCGCTGCTCGCCTCGACGCTGATCCTGCCGCCCGACACCGAGCCGCTCAACGATGCCGAGGAAATCCGCGAGCGGCTGGAAAAGCAGATCGAGCTCGTGATCGACGCGGGAGCTTGTCCGGCGGAGCCCTCCACGGTGATCGACCTTTCGGCGGGGGAGCCGGTGCTCGTGCGCGCGGGGAGAGGCAGTCTCGAACCGTTCGGGCTGGCGGCGTAGTCGCCGCGCAGCAACGCGCACGGGCCTAAGACCCGATTAAGCGTTATGGCTCATCATGAGGCGCCACCGTGCGCGCGCGGCCTCACTGCGCGCGTCTGATCAGACCTGCCTGCTTGATACTGCTTGATACAATACCGCCTTATGGATTCTTCCCTGATACAAACCATCGCGGTCTACGCGCTCCCGGTGATCTTCGCGATCACGCTGCACGAGGCCGCGCATGGTTACGCCGCGCGTCTGCTCGGCGACAACACGGCCTACGTCCTGGGCCGCGTCTCCATGAATCCGATGCGCCACATCGATCCGATCGGCACGATCCTGATTCCGATCGTCCTGTACTTCGTGACGAGCGGCGCCTTCATGTTCGGCTACGCGAAGCCCGTGCCGGTGGCGTTCGGCAATCTGCGCAATCCGCGCTGGGGAAGCCTCTGGGTCGCCGCAGCCGGGCCCGGCAGCAACTTCGTGCAGGCGCTCGTCTGGGGCGTGCTCGCGGTGCTGCTCGCCGTCTTTCACGTCAACGAGCCGTTTTTCACGCGCATGGCGGCGGCGGGCGTCGGCGTGAATCTCGTGCTGGGCGTGCTGAATCTCTTTCCCTTGCCGCCGCTCGACGGCGGGCGCGTGCTCATGGCGCTGCTGCCGGTGCGCGCGTCGATCGCGTTCTCGAAGCTCGAGCCTTACGGCTTCTTCATCGTGATGGCGCTCGTCGTGACGGGCGTGCTGACGCGCTTCTGGCTCGGGCCGCTCGTGAGCGTCGGCTACGCGGCGGTGTCGGCTATTCTGAATCCCCTCGCTTCACTCTTTCCATAACATCATGTTCCCTGACCGTATCTTCTCCGGCATGCGGCCCACCGGGTCGCTGCACCTCGGCCACTATCACGGCGTGCTGAAAAACTGGGTGCGGCTGCAGTCCGAATACCCGTGCTTCTTCGCGGTGGTCGACTGGCACGCGCTCACGACGCACTACGAGACGCCCGAGGTCATCGAGAAAAACGTCTGGGAAGTGCTCATCGACTGGCTGGCGTCCGGCATCGATCCGGCGCAGGCGACGCTCTTCATCCAGAGCCGCGTGCCCGAGCACGCCGAGCTCTCGCTGTTGCTCGGCATGGGCACGCCGCTCGGCTGGCTCGAACGCGTGCCGACCTACAAGGAGCAGATCGAGAAGCTGAAGGAGAAGGATCTTTCGACCTACGGTTTTCTCGGCTATCCCGTGCTGATGGCGGCGGACATCCTGCTATATCGCGCCTCGCTCGTGCCGGTCGGCGAAGACCAGGTGCCGCACGTCGAAATGACGCGCGAGATCGCGCGCCGCTTCAACTACCTCTATGGCCGCGAGCCGGGCTTCGAGGAAAAGGCGATGGAAGCCGCGAAGAAGCTCGGCGGCAAGCGCTCGAAGCTGTATCACGAGCTGCGCGTCGCCTACCAGCAGGAGGGTGACGACGAAGCGCTCGAGCAAGCGCGCGCGATGCTGCAGGAGTCGCAAAGCCTGTCGATGAGCGACCGCGAACGCCTGTTCGGCTATCTGGAGGGCTCGCGCAAGATCATTCTCGTCGAGCCGCAGGTGCTGCTGACGGAAGCGTCGCGGATGCCGGGTCTGGACGGGCAGAAGATGTCGAAGTCCTACGGCAACACCATCGGCCTGCGCGAGGACGCCGAGACCATCACGAAGAAGGTCCGCACCATGCCGACCGACCCGGCGCGCGTGCGCCGCACCGATCCGGGCGATCCGGACAAGTGCCCGGTCTGGCAGCTGCATCAGGTCTACACCGACGAGGCCACGCACGAATGGGTGCAGAAGGGCTGCCGCAGCGCGGGCATCGGCTGCCTGGAATGCAAGCAGCCGGTGATCGAGGGCATCCTGCGCGAGCAGCAGCCGATGCTCGAGCGCGCGCAGAAGTACATGGACGATCCGTCGCTGCTGCGCGCGATCGTCGCGGACGGCTGCGACAAGGCCCGCAAGTTCGCCACGGAGACGATGCGCGAGGTGCGCGAGGCCATGGGCCTGTCCTACAACTGATGGAAGGCGTACCGAGCGCCTGGGTCGCGCGCTGGGCGCATCTCGTCGCGCCCGGCGGCACGGTGCTCGACGTCGCCGCCGGCAGCGGGCGGCACGCGCGCTGGCTCGCCTCGCTCGGGTTTCGCGTGCTCGCGCTCGATCGCGACGCCGGCGCGCTCGCGTCGATGCACGCCTGCGCCGGTATCGAGACGCTGACGGCCGATATCGAAAACGCCCCGTGGCCGCTTCCAAGTGACCGAACGTTCGATGCGGTCGTCGTCACGAACTATCTCCATCGCCCGCTGTTCGGGCATTTGCTCGACGCGCTCGCGCCCGGCGGCGTCCTGATCTACGAAACTTTCGCGGCGGGCAACGCGAGCGTCGGCAAGCCGTCGAACCCCGCGTTTCTGCTCGAACCCGGCGAGCTGCTGGAAGCGGTGCGAGGACGGCTGCGCGTGACCGCCTACGAGGACGGATTCCTCGAAAACCCGCGTCCTGCCTACGTGCAGCGGATGTGCGCGGTCCGCGAACCGCGGCCGGCGGAAAAAGCGCTCACGATTGGTAACACACCCCCGGGCCCGCCGCGTTACGCGTTGACCGGCTAATCCGCTACAATCGCGGTAGATCGCGTTTCGCGATTAAATTTACGATTAAATTCATAGAGTTTCATGACAAACGGAACACACGGCGGCATCCAGATCCGCGGCAGCATCCCTGCCATCGTCACCCCGATGCACGAGGACGGTAGTCTTGATCTGCCGGCGTTTCGAAAACTGATCGACTGGCACGTCGAGCAAGGGTCGAACGGTCTCGTCGTGGTCGGCACGAGCGGCGAATCGGCCACCTTGTCGGTCGAAGAGCACATTCTGATGATCCAGACGGCCGTCGAGCACACGGCCAGGCGTTTCCCGATCATCGCGGGCGCGGGCGGCAATTCCACCGCCGAAGCGATCGAACTCTCGAAGCAGGCGAAGAAAGTCGGCGCCGACGCCACGCTGCAAGTTGTCCCGTATTACAACAAGCCGACGCAGGAAGGCATGTACCGCCATTTCCGCGCCATCGCGGAAGCGGTCGACCTGCCGGTGATCCTCTACAACGTGCCGGGCCGCACCGTTGCCGACATGAGCAACGAGACGATCCTGCGCCTGGCCGAAGTGCCGGGCATCATCGGCGTGAAGGAAGCGACGGGCAACATCGATCGCGCGGCGCATCTCATCAAGCACGCGCCGGCGCATTTCTCGATCTTCAGCGGCGACGATCCCACGGCCATCGCGCTGATGCTGCTCGGCGGCCACGGCAACATCTCGGTGACGGCCAACGTCGCGCCGAAGGAAATGAGCCAGCTCTGCCGCGCGGCGATCGAAGGCGACGCCGTCACGGCGCGCCGCATCCATCTGAAGCTGCTGTCGCTGCACAAGCAACTCTTCTGCGAATCGAATCCGATTCCGGCCAAGTGGGCGCTCCAGGCGCTCGGCCGCATGGAAGGCGGCATCCGCCTGCCGCTCACGCCGCTCGACGCGCGCTATCACGACGTGGTGCGCGACGCGTTGCGCGACTCCGGGCTGCTCGCCTGATCACATGCGGCGGCGCGCCACAGTCGGGGAATCGAAGAGCCGCGCCGCCGCACGTGATCGAAATGAACCACACCGTCAGTCATCAACCGCCGCTCGTTGGCCTCAACATTGGCTTCGATGACCCGCTCGTCCGGAGCGGGATCGGCGCGAGGCAAGGCGTCATCAGCAGCAACGAAGGACCTCATGAAACGTTCCGCTCTTCTTACTCAAGTCAAACGCCTGAGCGTGCTGTCGCTCGGCGCCAGCGCGGTCCTTGCGCTCGCGGGTTGCGATACGCTCAACGACTGGCTCGCGCCGGATCGCGTCAACTACAAGACTGCTGAAACCGCGCCCTCGCTCAACGTTCCCTCCGATCTGACCACGGCCGACATCAGCCAGCGCTATGCCGCGCCGCCGAAGATCAACTCGCTCGGCGGCGCCGCCGAACGTTCGGTCACACCGGCAGGCAACGCGACGCTCGGCGTGCCGACCGCGCAGGACCCGTACGGCATGCACGTCGAGAGCGACGGCGATCGCCGCTGGCTCGTCGTCGATGGCCGCTCGCCGGATCAGGTCTGGCCGCAGCTGAAGGAGTTCTGGGAAGAAAACGGCTTCACGCTCAAGACCGACGCGCCGCAGACCGGCATCATGGCGACCGACTGGGCCGAGAACCGCGCGAACATTCCGAACGACTGGTTCAGAAACAGCGTGGGCAAGCTGCTCGATTTCGCGTACTCGTCGGGCACGCGCGACATGTTCCGCACTCAGGTGGACCGCGCGGCCGACGGCTCGACCGACATCTCCATCACGCACAGCGCGATGGAAGAAGTGCTGACCGGCCAGGACAAGACGTCATCGCGCTGGGAAACGCGTCCGCGCAATCCGGCGCTCGAAGCCGCCATCCTCACGAAGCTGATGCAGAAGTTCGGCCTTACCGAAGACCAGTCGAAGAAGCTGATCGCGCAGGCGCGTCCGGCGGGCGCGAAGGTGGCGGTGGACCCGAGCGCGGGCGGTTCGACGCTCGATCTCGCCGAGCCGTTCGATCGCGCATGGCTGCGCGTTGGCCTCGCGCTCGATCGCACCAACTTCACGGTCGACAATCGCGATCGCGACAAGGGCATCTACTACGTCCATTATTCGGACTCCATGGCGGAGTTGAAGAAGGATGGTCTCTTCGGCAAGTTCTTCTCGGGCAACTCGCCGAAGCCGACGCGCCAGTTCCTCGTCAACGTGAAGCCGAAAGCGGACTCGGTCACCCAGATCGGCGTGGTCGATGCCAACGGCCAGCCGGATACGTCGTCCGATGCGCAGCGCATCGTGTCGCTGCTGCATGCTCAGTTGAACTAGACGACGGCGCAAGGCATCGGTTGATCAAGGGTTCATTGTGAGATTCGCCAGTCTCGGCAGCGGAAGCGAAGGCAATGCATTGCTCGTCGAGGCGTCGAGCGGCACGACCACCACGCGCGTGCTGCTCGATTGCGGCTTCTCCGCGAAGGAAGTCGAGCGGCGCCTCGCGCGGCTCGATTGCCGCGCCGAGGATCTCGACGCCATCGTCATCACGCACGAGCACACGGACCACATCGGCAGTGCGCTGACGCTCGCCCGCAAATGGTCCATCCCGTTGCATATGAGTTGGGGCACGGCGCGCGCCACCGGCGCCGATGAAGCCAGTGTCGAACTGAACGTGCTATGGGGCGATGAAAGCGTCGCCATCGGCGATGTGAGCGTGCTGCCGTACACCGTGCCGCACGACGCCCGCGAACCCCTGCAATACGTGTTCTCCGATGGCGCCTGCCGTCTCGGCGTGCTTACGGATGTGGGCGCGGCGACGCCGCATATCACGAGCGTTCTGAGCGGCTGTGACGCGCTCGTGCTGGAATCCAATCACGATGTCGACATGCTCGCGGCGAGCCGCTATCCGCCCTCGCTGAAGGCGCGCATCGGCGGAACGCACGGGCACCTGAACAACGATGCGGCGGCGGCCATTCTCGCGTCGCTCGATCGTTCGAGGCTGCGTCATCTCGTGGCCGCGCATCTCAGTCAGCAAAACAATCTGCCGCATCTCGCGCAGGTCGCGCTGGCGGCGGTGCTGGGTGCTTCGTCAATCGACGTCGTAGTGGCGACGCAAGCGGAGGGCTTCGACTGGCTCACGCTCTGACGACGCTGCTCGAAAGGGCTGGAAGCAGATACAAAAAAACCGGCTGAAAGCCGGTTTTTTCGTTGGCAGGCCGCCTCGGCGGCCTGCAACGTAGCGCCTGAGCCTTACTGGCTTGCGCCCGATGCCGGAGCAGCAGCCGAAGCGGCAGCGTCCGAAGCAGCGCCAGCAGCCGAAGCTGCGTCGCTTGCAGCGGCCGAAGCGCTCGATGCAGCAGCGTTTGCGTCCGAAGCAGCAGCAGCCGGAGCCGAAGCAGCCGACGTATCGCTTGCAGCGCTCGGAGCAGCCGTTTCGCTAGACTTGTTGCATGCAGCCAGAGCAACAGCAGCCAACAGGGATGCTACGAGGAGGGATTTCTTCATGATCACGTCCTTTTATGGTTAAAGGTAAGCAACAGCGCAAAGTACCGGTAATGTGTGCTCCAACACCGACCTGGGCCGCTGTGGAGACTCACAATTCTTTTTTGGTGTGAGACTTCCTACGGCTTGGCCGGAAATTATAGGCACTTTCGTAACGACCGTCGATAAATCAGGGGCCGATACGTTGTCTTTCTCATACAAACTTTCATATTGCGGAACAGCAAAATTCTAACATCCGCAGCATGTCTGGAAGCCTCGTCGAGCAAGCCTGTCAAGCCAAAGCGCCCATCCGAATCCAGCCCGCACGATACCATTCGTGTAGCAACGCTGTCATTGTCGAATCGTCTGTAAGTGTTACAAAGCGTTTCGCCTCCAGACGCCGTGTGTCGGCCAATTCAGGGAGCCACTTTTTCAGCTTCGACGATAACAGTGCTGCTTCGCCATTCACGAAATACGACCTTCCGTCATAGAGCAAAATCGTCTTTCTATCCAGCCTGACGCCGGTTTTTTTCGCTCGCTCCAGAAATCGCTGCTCGTTCAACGCGCGCTCGGGCGGGTCGAATACGACGTTGGCTTTCGGCTCGCTCAAATAGCTGCCCAGAAAAGCGGCGACGTCCTTTTCGCTCCAGTCCACGTCCGCAAGGATCGCGCCAACACGCTCGACGAGAATCGCGGGCAGGGCGGCCGGATTCGCTACGGGCGCCTGGCCGGGATCGCGATAGCGCGCGTTGGCGCGGGCGCCATCGGGTGCCTCGCCGGCACGTTCCGCGAGGTGATACAGGAACTGCGCCGTGAGTTCGTGCTCCGAAGGTGCACGAAAGCCGATCGATGCGGTCATGCATTCGCCCTCGGCGATGCCGTCGTGCGCGATATGCGGCGGCAGATAAAGCATGTCTCCCGGCTCCAGCACCCATTCCTCCTCGGGCTCGAAGTGCTGTAAAACTTTCAACGGCAGTCCGGGTTTTAGCGAAAGATCGCGTTGTGCTCCGATACGCCAGCGGCGCTTGCCATGAACCTGAAGCAGAAACACGTCATAAGAGTCGAAATGCGGCCCGACGCCGCCGCCATCCGTCGCATAGGAGATCATCAGGTCGTCGAGGCGCGCGTCGGGAATGAAGCGGAACCGGCTCATCAGCGCGTGCGCGCGATCGTCATGCAGGTTCACGCCTTGCACGAGCAGCGTCCATTCGCGTTTCTTCGCCGAAGGCAATTCGTCGGGCGCAAAGGGGCCGTGCTCCAGATTCCACGTGTTGCGAAAATGGGTGATGAGACGCGACTCGACGTCGTCCAGATCGGCGAGTTCGAAGAGTTCGTCGCGCGCGAGCGGGGCTGTGATGCCGGGAATCGCCTGACGGATCAGAAGCGGCTTTCTCTGCCAGTATCGCCGCATGAACTGACGCGGCGTGCGGTTGCCCAACAAGGGTGTGGGTTCGTCTGGCAGGGGCGCCCGGGCATGCTCGGGAAGGCCGGAATCGGGGGGTGGTGTTGCGTCGTGGGGCCGCTTGGGCATCGTATAATCGAGGCTTGTATCTTGGAGGATCCAATGAAAATTGCGAAAGACACTGTCGTTTCGGTTGCTTACAAGCTATCGGATGCGCAAGGCAATCTGATCGAGGAAAGCGACGAGCCGATGGTCTATCTGCACGGCGGCTATGATGGCACGTTCCCCAAGATCGAGGAAGCGCTGGACGGTCGCGAGCCCGGCTATGAAACGCTCATTCAGCTCGAGCCGCAGGACGCGTTCGGCGAGTACGATCCGGAGCTCGTGAAGGTCGAGGAGCGCAGCCGCTTTCCCGAGCCGCTGGAAGTCGGCATGCAGTTCGAAGGCACGCCCGAAGACGGCGACGACGAACTCGATTCGCTCATCTACACCGTGACCGATGTCGCCGAGGACAAGGTCGTGCTCGACGGCAATCATCCGCTCGCGGGCATGGCGCTGCGTTTCGCGCTGTCGGTGCAGGAAGTGCGCACGGCGACCGAAGACGAGATCGTGCATCAGCATGCGCATGGCGCGGACGGCCTGCATGTCGTCGATGAGGATGACGACGAAGACGACGAAGGCGAGCCGCGCAAGGATGCGGGTCCGACGCTGCATTGAGCGCGCGAACAAGGAACATCGAATCGTGAGAAAAGCGCAGCTTCGGCTGCGCTTTTTTTATGGCCCGCTGTCGTCGTCGTTGCCTTTCGGCGCGGTTGGCGGTGCGCCGTTCTGCACGCCCGATGCGGGCGCGGGAAGAATCGGCGGCAAGGACTGCGGCGGTGTGAGGATCGGCGGAAGATCGGACGCCGGCAGCGGCATCGTGGGCGGTGCCGGCAGGGACGCCGGCAGGTCGTTGCGCGGCATCGATGCAGGCTGCGTCGGTTGCGGCACTGGGTAATAAGGCAGGGAAGGCGCGCTCGATTGCGCCGGCGCCTCGGACGCCGGCCCGCTCGTTTCGCCCGCGCGCGCCTCGTGCACGTTGCGCACGCGCAGGCGAAACGGCGGATGCCATTGCGCACCGCTTTGCACTTCGAGCCACTGCGATTGCGGCTTCCTGAATGCAATCGCGATGCGCGTGAGATTCGTGACGATCAGGCCTTTATCGTTACGCAACGGCTGATCGATGTGAAAGCCGTTCAGCTCGGGGGCATCGGTGCCGTGAATCACGATGACCGGCCCGCGAAACGCCTCCGCCGCCTTCACGAGACTGCGCTTGAGTTCGAGAAAGCCGTCGCGCGGCTGATTCGAGCGCGAGAAGCGCAGCCATGCGAAGCGTTCGCGCCGCTCGTAGCGCGAGAAGTCCGGGTCGCCTTGAAGGATGATGACGAGCGCGCGCATGTCCGCGCGCCGCGCCGATTCCGCCGCATGTTCCAGCCAGAAGGTGGTCGCGACGGCGCGGTCCTCGAATTCGCCGTTGCGTCCGCCAGCGGTCAGATAGTGGTTGTTCGGGCTCGGTACGTTGAGACCGATGAACGCGACGCCCTGCGCCTGCCAGCGCACCATCTCGCGAAACGTCCGAAAGCGCGCGACGTCACTCTCGCGCGACAGCGTGAGCGGAGATTGTCCGAGCGAGCTCGCATCGGCGAAGAAGAGCTGGCGAACGAAATCGAGCCGCTCGACGGGATCGTATGCGCCCGCATGAGCCTGGCCGCAATCGGCCCAGTCGTGCTGGCCGAGCAACAGAACGAGCGGCGTGCGCGACGCGTCGAGCAGGTCGTGACGCGCTTGATAGATGCTGTCGTGGCACGGTTCTGCGGCGCCCTTGAAATTGCCGTCGTAGACGATGAACGCGATGTTCGCGTCGCGCCCGATGGCATCGAGCATGCGGCGCACCGGCGCTTCGTCGGCGGGGCGGCTGAGCGCGTCCGCGATCACGGCGAAGCCGAGCGGCGTACCGCTTTCGGCATGCGCATGCGCGATTGCGCCGCACAGGAGTGCGGCGAATATCGTGGCCGCGCTCGTCAGGCGCGACACACCCGACATGCGCGCGGCGACGGCACGCTCAACGCGAGGCATCCGGCGGGTTGTTCGCCAGTTCATGCAGTTCGTAGAGCAGATCGAGCGCATCGCGCGGACGCAGTTCGTTCGGATCGAGCGCGCGCAGCTTTTCCATCACGGGGTGTTCGGGCGCTTCGTCCTGCTTCGGATCGTCGGCTTGCGCGTCGTCGTAAGGCGAATACGGCTGGCTCGCGAACAGGTCGAACTGCGGAGTCGGCTGGCCGATCGACTGCTGCTCCAGATGCACGAGATGCTTGCGCGCCGCGCGGATCACGGCGGCCGGCACGCCCGCGAGCTGCGCGACCTGCAGGCCGTAGCTCTGATTGGCCGGGCCCTCGCTCACCGCGTGCAGGAACACGATGCCGTGATCGTGTTCGACCGCCGACAGATGCACGTTCGCCGCCTGCGCGAATTCCACAGGCAGCTGCGTGAGCTCGAAGTAGTGCGTCGCGAAAAGCGTGTAGCAGCCGTTGTGCGTGAGCAGATGCCGCGCGATGGCCCACGCGAGCGCGAGGCCGTCGAACGTCGAGGTGCCGCGCCCGATCTCGTCCATGAGCACGAGGCTCGATGCGCTCGCATCATTGAGAATCGCCGCTGCCTCGGTCATCTCGACCATGAAGGTCGAGCGCCCGCCCGCGAGATCGTCCGCCGCGCCGATGCGCGTGAAGATGCGATCGAGCGCGCCGAAGCGCGCGCGCTTGGCCGGCACATAGCTGCCGACATGGGCCATCAGCGCGATCAACGCGGTCTGGCGCATGAAGGTCGACTTGCCGCCCATGTTCGGGCCGGTGATGAGCAGAAGCCTGCGGTCCTGGCTCAGACAGCAGTCGTTGGCGATGAACTGCTCGACCTGCGCTTCGACGACCGGATGCCTTCCCTGTTCGATATCGATGCCCGCATCGGCGGCGAATTCCGGTGCGACCCAGTCGAGGGCGCGCGCGCGTTCGGCAAAGGCGCACAGAAGATCCAGCTCGGCGAGCGCCCCGGCGACGCGCTGGCAATCCGCGATGAAAGGCAGAAGGTTCTGCAGCAGGGCATCGTAGAGCGCGCGCTCGCGGGCCAGCGCCCGCTCCTGCGCGGAAAGCGCCTTGTCCTCGAAGGCCTTCAGCTCCGGCGTGATGTAGCGCTCGGCGTTCTTGAGCGTCTGACGGCGGCGATAGTCGTCGGGCACCTTGTCGGTCTGGCCGCGCGTGACCTCGATATAGAAGCCGTGCACCTTGTTGTACTCGACGCGCAGATTCGCGATGCCCGTGCGCGCGCGCTCGCGCGCTTCGAGATCGATCAGGAACTGATCGCAGTTCTCCGAAATATCGCGCAGCTCGTCGAGATCGGGATCGTAGCCGCGTGCGATCACGCCGCCGTCGCGGATCAGTGCGGCGGGCTCGGGCGCGATCGCGTTCGTCAGCAGATCGAGACATTCGTGCGGCGGCTCGAGCGCGGCAGTGATGCGTTCCAGCGCGGACGTCTCGCGGGCGACGCCGGCGACGAGCGCGCGCAGATCGGGCAGCGCGGCGAAGGTGTCGCGCAGGCTCGACAGATCGCGCGGGCGCGCCGACAGCAGCGCGAGGCGCCCCGTTATGCGCTCGATGTCCGAGACCCGGCGCAATGCGGTGCGCAGCGTATCGAGGCCGCCGCCCGAGGGCGCGTCGATGAGCGCGCCGATCGCCTGCTGGCGCGCCTGCGCGACCGATGCATCGCGCGGCGGATGATGCAGCCAGTGACGCAGCAGCCGGCTGCCCATCGTCGTGCAGCAGGTGTCGAGCAGCGAGAAGAGCGTCGGCGATTCGGTGCCGCGCAGCGTTTCAGTAAGCTCGAGATTGCGCCGCGTGGCGGGATCGAGCCCGATGTATTCGGATTCGTACTCGACCTTCAGGCTGCGCACGTGGCGCAACTGCTGGCCTTGCGTCGCGGCGGCGTAGAGCAGCAGGGCGCCCGCCGCGCCGCATGCGCAGGTGAGCGTCTGCGCGCCGAAGCCGTCGAGGCTCGCGACGTCGAGCTGCTCGCGCAGACGCTGCGTGCCCGAGCCGACATCGAAGTGCCACGCCGGCACGCGCGTGGTGGCGCCTGGGTTCGTCACGCCGAGCGACGCCTGCATGTCCGTGATCGAATCGGCGACGAGCGTCTCCGCGGGACGGATGCGCTCCAGCGCCGCGCTCACCTGCGCCGGCGCGACTTCCGCGAGCCGCAGCGCGCCGCTCGCGAGATTGAGCCACGCGAGCCCGACGCTCGTCACCACGCCGCGCCGGTTGTGGGCGGGGCAGAGCGCGAGCAGATAGACGTCGCTCTTGTCCGAGAGCAGGGCGGCGTCGGTCAGCGTGCCCGGCGTGACGACGCGCACCACCTTGCGCTCGACCGGTCCTTTCGATGTCGCCGGATCGCCGATCTGCTCGCAGATCGCAACAGACTCGCCGAGCTTCACGAGCTTGGCGAGATATTGCTCGCATGCGTGATGCGGCACGCCCGCCATCCTGATCGGATTGCCGCCCGACGCCCCGCGCTGCGTGAGCGTGAGATCGAGCAGGCGCGCGGCCTTCTCGGCGTCGTCGAAGAAGAGCTCGTAGAAATCGCCCATCCGGTAGAAGACGAGCGTGCCGGGATGCTCCGCCTTGATGCGCAGGTATTGCTGCATCATGGGCGTGTGCTGCGACAGGTCCGCTTGCGCTGCGGGGTCGCTGGATGTGTCGGGAGTTGCCGTGTGATTGCCCATCTTGCGTGCTGTGAGAGCCGGAACGACCAAATGGCCGGGCGCGACGTGCGCCGGCCGCAAGTCAGCCGATAGGGCATGAGTTTAACCTGTCGTGGGGGACGGGCGGAGTCGGCCGAATGACCGATGGAGCGTCAAGGCCGAACGCTGCTGTCGCGACGCGAATGGGCCTGGATCGCGCAGGCGCGAACGAAGGCGCCCCGCACGCTTGCCGCGAGAACGGAGTCGGCCGCTGAAACGAACGGGCGCCGTTCCAGCGGCAAATACGTGGATCAGAAGAGCGGCCGCGTCATGCGCGCCCGGCGAGGAATCCGACGAGCAAGGCAAGCCCCGCCACCGCGCCGAGCGTATGCCACGGCTTGTCGTGCACGAAGTCATCGGCATAGCCGGCCGCGTCGCCCAGCTTGCCCGCGAACACGCCGCTCGCGCCGTTCATTTGCGAACGCGCGGATTTCAGTTTCGCTTGCAGATCCTTGCGCAGCTTGTCGGCATCGATGTCCTTCGCGCCCTGGATCGAGCTTTCCAGATCGTCGAGCAGACTACGCAACTGGCTGCTGGCCGAATCGACCGCGTCGCTCGCACCGCGCACCGCGCGTTCGCCGAGATTGGCTGCGCCATTGATTTTGCTGTCGAGCGTCGAACGTGTGAACAATCCCATTTCCTTGCTCCTTTATTGACGTTGCCGAGGAATAAATGACGCCGGGTCCGGTTCCAGTCGTATCACGGGCCTCGCCGCGGCGCACCGCTTGCAGCCTGACCGCTTCAACCTTACGACTTGCACCCGCCGCCCGCGTTCCCTCCCTTTCTTCCTCGTTCGCCGGCGCCGGGGCATGAACCCAGAATACACCGTCGAGCAAGGATCATTCCTCGACGAGCGCGCCGAGATCGGCCTCGCGTTCGTTCTGGCTCTGGCGGCGCATCGCGAGCGTCATCATCAGGCACACGAACAGGCCGAACACGACGATGATCCACTGCACCGGCATCTTGATCGTCAGGAGCAGCGCGTAGGCGCCGAGCATCGCCAGCACGGCCAGGTTCTGGTTGAAATTCTGCACCGCGATCGAGTAGCCGGCCGACAGCAGGGTCGCGCCGCGATGCTGCAGGATCGCGTTCATCGGCACGATGAAAAAGCCGGACAGGCCGCCCAGCGCGATCATCAGCGGGTACGCCATCAGGATGTACGCCGGCGCGAAGAGCGGACCGATCTGCACGCCGGCGCCCGCCGGGAACAGATCCTTGTTGTAGAACGCCATGGCGACTGCCACCGCGCCGATCAGCACGCCCACCGGCAGCACCCTGAGCGACTGGCGCAGCATGATCCACGCGGAAGCCGCCGCCGCGCCGAGCGCGATGCCCAGCCCCGTCACGCCCTGCAGCACGGCCGCCTTCGACAGCGACAGCCCGAGATTCGCGTCGGCCCATTTGAGCACCAGCAATTGCAGGGTGACGGCCGCGCCCCAGAGCAGCGTCGTGACCCACAGCGCGATCTGCGCGAGCTTGTCCTTCCACAGCACCATGAAGCTGTGCGAAAAATCGTTGACGAGCCGGGTAGGCTCGGTCAGGAGATTCGGGTAGCGCGCGCCGGTATCGGGGATGAACGCGTTGATGGCCGCCGCCGACGCATAGATGAGCATCACCGTGAAGAGGGCGGCGTGCGCGGCGGTGCTCATGAACGGCAGGTGCGCGTGCGTCACCCAGCGCGCGACCACCTGGCTCACGAGCGCGCCGCCGACCACGGTGCCGAGGATGGTCGAGCCGACCGTCGCGGATTCGAGCCACGCGTTCGCCGCGATCAGCTTCTGCGGCGGCAGAAGCTCGGTGAGGATGCCGTATTTCGCGGGTGAATACGCCGCGGCGCCCAGGCCGACGACGCCGTACGCGATCATCGGGTGCACGCCCGCGATCATCATCGCGCAGCCGGCCGCCTTGAGAGCGTTCGAAATGAACATGACGTGGCGCTTCTGGATCGCATCGGCGAATGCGCCGACGAATGGAGCGAGCACCACATAGGAAATCGTGAAGAAGATCTGCAGGAGCGGCGTGACCCACGGCGCCGAATGGACGACGGCGAGCATGGCGATCGCGGCGATCAGGAGCGCGTTGTCGGCGAGCGACGAAACGAACTGCGCGGCGATGATCGTGTAGAAGCCTTTTTTCATGGCGGGATCAGCGTGTGGCGCGGCGCGCGACGGGACAATTGCGGAAAAGGCAGGATGAAGCGCGCGTCGCCCGGTGATGCGAGGGCAAAAGATTGCACTGTAACGGAGCCCCGCAATCGATGCAGGGCACGCGGCGCGCCCGGGGCGCTGTGAAGAGGGGTGGTGCAAGGGCGCGCACGCGCGCGCCCTTCGATGCATCTTATTCGCCGGTCAGGCGCGTGCGCGAGTACAGGTCGAGAATCTTGACCATCTGCGCATACACCTTCGGATTGCCCGCGACGATCTCGTTCTGGAACAGGAAATCCGATTCGCCGGTGTAGTTGCCGACGAGTCCGCCCGCTTCGGTCACGATCAGGCTGCCCGCCGCCACGTCCCACGGGTGGATGCCTTGCTCGAAAAAGCCGTCCAGACGCCCGGCCGCGACGTTCGCCAGATCGAGCGCCGCCGCGCCCGGACGGCGCAGCCCGGCGCACGAGAGCGTCATTTCGCTGAAGAGGCGCATGTAGGCGTTGAGGCCCTGACCGTCGCGGAACGGAAAGCCCGTGCCGATCAGCGCATCCGACAGACGATCCAGCTTGCCGACGCGGATGCGCCGCTCGTTCAGATACGCGCCGCGGCCGCGCGAGGCGGTGAAGAGGTCGTTGCGCGTCGGATCGTAGACGACGGCCTGCTGAACGACGCCCTTGTGTGCGAGCGCGATCGACACGCAGTAGTACGGGAACCCGTGGATGAAGTTGGTGGTGCCGTCGAGCGGATCGATGATCCACTGATACTCGGACTCGCGATCGTCGCGGCCGGACTCTTCGGCGAGGATCGAGTGGTCGGGGTAGGCGGTGTGCAGCGTCTCGATGATCGCGGCCTCGGACGCCTTGTCGACTTCCGTCACGAAGTCGTTGTGCTGCTTCTTGCTGACCTGGACGCGGTCCAGATCGAGCGACGCGCGGTTGATGATCTGTCCGGCGCGGCGCGCGGCCTTGACAGCGATATTGAGCATCGGATGCATGAGCGAAATCCTCTGGCCGCCGGGCGTGCTCCTCATGTTTGTCATGGAGAACGCGCAGGCGAAAAAGTTGGCGACAACGACTATGTCGACGAAAGACGAATTGAATAAGAGCGAGGCGCTCGCGCGAAGGGTTCGACCGACTCCGAAACCGTTCGCGGCGCGCGAGGGGGCCATTTTACCCGAAAGTCGCCATTAAGCCCCGCGCATCGACACGTGTGTGGGAAGTGCCGCCGAAGCGCGTTAACATTGTGGGTTCACCCTACTTCAGCACGACTCGAGCCTTGGAACCCAACGATCTTTCCGCGCCCGCCGGCGGCTTCACGTCCACGCGCTTCATCCTCGTCGAGCCGAGCCATCCGGGCAATGTCGGCGCGGCCGCGCGCGCGCTCAAGACGATGGGCTTCGCGCGGCTCGTGCTCGTCGCGCCGCGCGTGCCCGATGTCAAGAACGAACCCGAAGCCATCGCGATGGCCTCCGGCGCCGACGACGTGCTCGCCTCGGCGCACGTCGTCGACACGCTCGCGGATGCGCTCGTCGGCGTGCGCTGGTCGGTCGCGCTGACCGCGCGCATGCGCGAGTTCGGCCCGCCGCAGATGCCGCCGCGTGCGCTGGCCGAGCGCGCCCACGAATTCGTGCGCCATGGTGACATCGCGCTCGTATTCGGCAACGAGCGCACCGGGCTGTCCAACGCGGACGTCGAGCGCTGCAGCGCGCTCGCGCACGTTCCGGCCAATCCGGCCTACAGCTCGCTCAATCTCGCGCAGGCGGTTCAGGTGCTCGCCTACGAGCTGCGCCTCGCGTTCCAGGCGCCCGCGAGCACGCTCGCCGTCGTCGGGACTGCGGGGCAGAGCGCGTCGAGCGATGAAATCGAAGGCATGTACGCGCATCTCGAAGAGGCGCTCGTCGCGCTGGATTTTCTCGATCCGGCCAACCCGAAGAAGCTGATGTCCCGCGTGCGGCGGCTCTTCGCGCGCTCGGGACTCGAGCGCGAAGAGGTGAACATCCTGCGCGGCATCGCCAAGCACATCCTGCTGCAAACGAAGAAAGACTGAACGCGCGTGCGGCGGCGGTCTCGGGGCGGTGCCGGAGCAGCGACCGCGCTGTCATCGTGGGCATCGGGCAGACTCCGCGCGCTCGTCCTACAATCGGCGAAAAACGGTGCAAGCCGATATAAGCTTTGCGCGTTTCGTGCTTTGGACGCATGCGCGGCACGGAACGGCGCGCGCCCCTTTCCCCATTCGAGACATCGCCATGTTCGACCGACTTCGCGAAGACATCGCCGCCATCCGCGAGCGCGATCCCGCCGCCCGCAGCGCCTGGGAAGTCGTCACCTGTTATCCGGGCCTGCACGCGATTCAGCTGCACCGCTTCGCGCACGCGTGCTGGCGCGGGCAATGGCGCTGGCTCGCGCGCTTCGTGTCGCAACTGGCGCGCTTTCTGACCGGCATCGAAATCCATCCGGGCGCGACGCTCGGGCGGCGCGTGTTCATCGATCACGGCATGGGCGTGGTGATCGGCGAGACGGCCGAAATCGGCGACGACTGCACGATCTATCAGGGCGTGACGCTCGGCGGCACGTCGCTCACGCGCGGCGCGAAGCGCCATCCAACGCTCGAGCGCGGCGTGATCGTCGGCGCGGGCGCGAAGGTGCTAGGCGGCTTCACGGTCGGCGCGGAGGCGAAGATCGGCTCGAATGCGGTGGTCGTGAAGCCCGTGCCGGCGGGCGGCACGGCGGTCGGCAATCCGGCGCGCATCGTGATGCCCGCCGTCGAGAAGAAAAAGACCGGCGAGCCGGCGAAGAGCGGCTTCTGCGCCTACGGCATCACGCCGAACGCGGACGATCCGGTGTCGCTCGCGATCCACGGCCTGATCGATCACGCGTCGACCCAGACGCAGCGCATCGACGACATCGTCGCGGCGCTCGAGCGGCTCGGGGCGCGCGTGGAGGCGCTCAATGGCGTGGACGGCGCCGCGCTCGTCGATCTCAAGCGCCTGTGCACGTCGATGGACGGCAAGACGGAGGAGCGGGCCGCGTCGGTCGGGCGCTAAGCGTTGAAGCGTTGAAGCGTTGACGCGTTAAAGCGCAGGGCGTTACAGCGGCAGCGCGTGCAGGCCGGTTTCGTCGAGGCGCAGATAGCCGCCGCGCGGCGTGCCGTGGTCCAGCTCCCAGTCGGGCAGGACCCAGCGCACGCCTTCGACCTCGCGATGCATCGCCGGCCGGTGCGTGTGGCCGTGAATCAGCGTGTGCGTGTGGCTGCCGATGAAGAGCTCGGCCACGGCTTTCTTCGTCACGTCGTATTTCGACGACAGGCCCGTCATGCGCGCGCCCGCGCTCTTGGTGCGCATGCGCTGGCCGATCGCGAGGCGTGTGTCGAGCGGCAGCGCGAGAAAGAGCCGCTGCGCGAACCGGTTGCGCGCGAGCCGTCGGAAGTGCTGATAGGCGCGATCCGCCGTGCACAGGCCGTCGCCGTGCGCGAGCACGATGCGCTTGCCGAAGCCGGTGATCACGAACGGATCGGGCAGGAGCATGGCGCCCGCGTCCTTCATGAAGCGCGGGCCCAGCAGGAAGTCGCGATTGCCGTGCATCACGTACAGGCCGATGCCGCGCTCGGAGAGCGTGTGCATCAGCCGCGCCATGCGGCGCGCGAAGCCGGCGCGCGCGTCCGTCGAGGGTGCGTCGAGGATGTCGTCGCCGATCCAGAATTCGAACAGGTCGCCGAGAATGAAGACGGAATCCGCCTCGTTCGCCGTGACCTCGATGAAATGCTCGAACGCGGTGACCGTGTTCGGAAGCGCCTCGGAGAGGTGCAGGTCGGAAATGAAAAACAGCGGGCGCGCGCGTTGCGCTGCGCCCGCTGCTTCGCGATCGAAAGAAGTTTTCGTATCGATCATGCAATGACCGCGATCAGACCACGACGGCCTTCTCGATCACCACGTCGTCGACCGGCACGTCCTGATGGAAGCCCTTCGAGCCCGTCTTGACCTTCTTGATCTTCTCGACCACGTCCATGCCGTCGACGACACGGCCGAACACGGTGTAGCCCCAGCCCTGCGGCGTCGGCGACGAGTGGTTCAGGAAGTCGTTGTCCTTCACGTTGATGAAGAACTGCGCGGTCGCCGAATGCGGATCGTTGGTGCGCGCCATCGCGATCGTGCCGGCGTCGTTCTTCAGGCCGTTGTTGGCTTCGTTGTTGACCGGCGCATCGGTCGGCCTCTGCTTCATGCCCGGCTCGAAGCCGCCGCCCTGGATCATGAAGCCGTCGATCACGCGGTGGAACACGGTGTTGTCGTAATGACCCTTCTTCACGTAGTTGAGGAAGTTTTCGACGGTCTTCGGCGCCTTCTCGGCGTCCAGTTCGAGCTTGATGACGCCGTGGTTCGTATGCAGTTCGACCATGATGTGTTCTCTCCAATGTGTCTGGTTGAGCCGTGACGCGACGCGTGCGCGTTCATGTTCACGGCGTGAAGGGCGCTTCGTATTACTGCGAGACCACGGTGGCCGACTCGATCACGGCCGGCTTCTGCGGAACGTCCTGCATCGGGCCGCGCGTGGTGGTCGGGCTTCCCTCGATCTTCTTCACGACGTCCATGCCCGAGACGACCTTGCCGAACACGGCATAGCCGTTGCCGTCCGGGTTCGGATAGTCGAGACCCGCATTATCGACCGTATTGATGAAGAACTGGGCGGTGGCCGAGTTCGGGTCGCTCGTGCGCGCCATCGCGATCGTGCCCGCGGCATTCTTCAGGCCGTTCTTGCTCTCCAGCGGGATCGGCGCGCGCGTCGGCTTCTCGGCGAAGCTCGTGCTATAGCCGCCGCCCTGGATCATGAAGCCCGGAATCACGCGATGGAAGATCGTGCCGCTGTACTGGCCGGATTTCACGTAGTCGAGAAAGTTCGCGACCGTCTTCGGCGCCTTCTCGGGATACAGCTCGACCTTGATGTCGCCCTGCGTGGTCTTGAAGAGCACGCTCGGGTGCGCGGCCTGCGCGTTCGGCTGTGCAAACGCCGGCGCGCTCGCGATCAGGGCGGCGCCGGAGAGCGCCAACATCAGGAATTTCATGAAGGATCGATCCTCGTGTGGTGATTGCAAAGAGTCAACCGCGAAGGGGCGAGCGCGCGCGGAAAACGGTGAAGCGAGGCGACAGCTTACCGCGCGCGCAAGCTCGTGCGCTTACGGCTGCGCGTTCGGCGCGACGTACGGCGCCGTCGGCAGCGGGCCGCTCGGGCCGCCGAATGGCGAGTACGCGTCGGGCGCGGGCATCGTCGACGTGGCGCCGCCGGTGCCGGATGCCGGCGCCCACTCGTCCGCGGCCGTCCGCGGAGCCGTCGCGCCGCGCGCGCCGGATGCGGCTGCCGCGTCGGACGCCGCCGCTGCCGCGCTCGCGCGCTTCTTCGGCGGGGGCGTATAGATGTTCTGAATCGCGGCGAGCCGCTGGCTCGTGAGCGGGCTCTTCGAGCCGAGCGTCTGCGCGCGCTTGTACGATTCGCTCGCGAGACGCAGATAGAGATCGCCGAGGTTGTCGTAGGCGAGCGCGTAGCCGGGGTTCGCCTTGACCGCGGTTTCGAGCGCGACGCGCGCATCCTCGTAGCGGCCCTTCTTCGCATAGAGCGCGGCGAGATTGTTGTACGGCTCGGGCAGCTCGGGATACGCCTGCGTGAGCTCGGTGAACGCGGCGATCGCTTCGTCGTCGCGGTTCAGGCGCGCGAGCACGGTGGCGCGCTTGAACTTCGCCTGCGCGTCGCGCGGATTGCTCGCGATGCGCGCATCGAGCTCCTTGAGCGCCGCGCTCCAGTCCTTGTTCGCGATGGCCGCGTCGGCCTGCGGGGTGTCGTCGCGCTTGGCGGGCGAGGTCTGCGCGAGCGCCGCGGTCGACGCGCCGAGCCATGCGGCCGCGCCGATGGCCGCGATCGCGAGCGTGCGGGCGGCGAATGTGCTGAAGGTCCGGGGAGCGAGCCGGCAGGAGAGTTGCAGAGGCGTGCGCGCTGGGCGATGAGTCACTTGGAATCGATTCAATGAATGATGCAGCGAAGGAAGCCGGAAAAGCGGCGAAAGAGTCGACGAGAGCTTCGACGCACGGACCGGAACACGCGTTGAAATGACCGCCGCGGCGCGCTGTCCCACCAGGCTTTCCGCCCGGCCCGGAACGCGGCTTGCAATGCCCGCTGCGCGGCCGCCTGGAGATTTCATAGGCTCAAGTCCCGGTGTTATACTCCGACCCATTCTAACAAAAGGTCTGCACGTCCCGCGCACGTGTCTTGCGCTTGCCTCGCTTGCCTGATTCTTGCGAGCAGTGCATGCGGCGTCGGCGCCAGACTGTCTTTTGCCACCCGTGGCCGTCTCCGTCCTGGTCGCATGACCGTCGTGTTCGCGCTCGCGTGTGCGTCTCTTTTGCTTCCGCACGCATCGCCCACATCGGCTGCCGCCGGCACACGGTTGATTCCGGTCTACGTTTCGCCTTCTATGAATTCGCTGCGCATCTACAACACGCTCGCCCGTGACAAGCAAACCTTCACGCCGCGCCAAGCCGGCGAAGTACGCATGTATGTCTGCGGAATGACGGTGTATGACTATTGTCACATCGGTCATGCGCGCGTGATGGTGGTGTTCGACATCGTGCAGCGATGGCTGCGTACGCTCGGCTACAAGGTCACGTACGTGCGCAACATCACGGACATCGACGACAAGATCATCCGCCGCGCGGTCGAGAACAACGAGCCGATCAAGTCGCTCACGCATCGTTTCATCGATGCCATGCACGAGGACGCCGATGCGCTCGGCGTCGCGCGTCCGGATATCGAACCGCGCGCGACCGACTTCATCCCGCAGATGCTCGGCATGATCGATGCATTGCAGGCGAACGGCTACGCGTATCAGGCGAAGGACGGCGACGTGAACTACGCGGTGCGCAAGTTCGCGGACTACGGCATGCTCTCCGGCAAGTCGATCGAAGACCTGCGCGCGGGCGAGCGCGTCGCCGCGAACGACGCGAAGGAAGATCCGCTCGACTTCGTCCTGTGGAAGCAGGCGAAGGCCGACGAGCCCGCCGACTCCGGCTGGGACTCGAAGTGGGGCCGCGGGCGTCCCGGCTGGCACATCGAATGTTCCGCGATGAGCTGCACCCTGCTCGGCGAGCACTTCGACATTCACGGCGGCGGCCAGGACCTGCAGTTCCCGCATCACGAGAACGAGATCGCGCAGAGCGAGGGCGCGACCGGCAAGACCTTCGTGAACTACTGGATGCACAACGGCTACGTGCAGATCGACAACGAGAAGATGTCCAAGTCGCTCGGCAACTTCTTTACGATCCGCGAGGTCCTGGAAAAATTTGATGCCGAGGTGGTGCGCTTCTTTATTGCACGAGCACACTATCGTTCGCCGCTGAACTACAGCGATGTGCATATCGACGATGCGAAGAACGGACTCACTCGCCTATATACGGCGTTGAAGGATGTCGAGCCGGACAATCAGCAACTTGACTGGAACGAGGCGAACGCGCAGCGTTTCCAGTCTGCGATGAACGACGACTTCAACACGCCGGTGGCCGTGTCGGTGCTGTTCGATCTCGCAAGCGAAGTGAACCGCACGCGCGATCCCGCGCTTGCTCGCCAGCTGAAGGGTCTCGCCGGCGTGCTCGGCCTGCTCGGGCGCGAGCCGCGCGCCTTCCTGCAGCAGGCGGGCGGTACGGGTGCGGAGCAGGGGCTCGCTCCGCACGAGATCGAAGCGAAGATCGCCGCGCGCGTCGCCGCTAAGCAGGCGAAGAACTATGCCGAAGCAGACCGGATTCGCGCTGAGCTGCTCGAAGCCGGGATTGCGCTTGAAGACAAACCGGGTGGGTCGACCGAATGGCGTCGCGTCTGAGCGCGGCCCTTCGAACCCTCTGATCGACTCACCAGGCAGGAGGCATGATGGCAACGGCCAGGAAGACGCCGGTCAAACGACCCGCGTCTGTTAGCGATGCGTCGGGCGCAACGAAGAGAACGCGCGCCGCGCAAATGAAAACGAACACGCAGAAGATCGATGGCGCCGGCGCGGCGAGCGGCCGCAAGTCCGCGGTCAAGCGTGCGGGCATCGGCGGCGCGCCGACCCGAAGCGCCGCGCTCAAGGCCGCGAAGCCGGAGAAGGCGGTGCGCCTGAACGGCGCCGCGCGCGCATTGAAGGCGGGCACGGAAGAGGCCGAAGCGTCTCCCGCGAAAGGCAACGGACGCGCGGTCGCGGGCGATGGCGCGAACGCGCAGTCGCTCGTGTCGGATACGCGCGAGGGCGAAGTCGTCCGCAAGTCGCGCGTCGTCACGTCCGACGCGGCGGTGCCGGTCCAGGTCGGCGGACTCACGCGCGAAGTCGTTCGTCCCGACTACTGGGACCGCGCCTGCGCCGACCTCATGAAGCGCGACCGCATCCTCAAGAAGCTGATTCCGAAGTTCGGCGAGATCCACCTCGTCAATCTGGGCGATCCGTTCTCGACGCTCGCGCGCTCGGTGGCCGGTCAGCAGATTTCCGTGAAGGCGGCGCAAGCCATCTGGGAACGCGTGAAGGGGGCGTGCCCGGAAATTCATCCGGCGCAGTTCATCGGCCTCGGTCACGAGAAGCTGCAGGCGTGCGGCCTGTCCAGGCGCAAGGCCGAGTACATCCTGGATCTCGCGCAGCATTTCGAATCGGGCGCGCTGCACGTCGACGCCTGGACGTCGATGGACGACGAAGCCGTGATCGCCGAGCTCACGCAGATCCGCGGCATCGGCAGATGGACGGCGGAGATGTTCCTCATCTTCAACCTGTCGCGCCCGGACGTGCTGCCGCTCGACGATCTCGGCCTGATCCAGGCGATCAGCGTCAACTACTTCAGCGGCGAGCCGGTCACGCGCAGCGAGGCGCGCGAAGTGGCGGCGAACTGGGAGCCATGGCGCACGGTCGCGACCTGGTACATGTGGCGCAGCCTCAATCCGATCCCGGCAGATCACTGAGATACCCGCGCGCAAGCACGCGCATGCAAGGCGCGGAGGGGCGAACTATCGTTGCTTTATAATCGATAGTTCCCGCGCGAATTTTTGAGGGACGGACGCGGTTAGAATACGCGCTGCCCGATGTTCTAGGACTCGAACACATGAAGACCACGTTTCTGGATTTCGAGCAGCCGATCGCTGAACTCGAAGCGAAGATCGAAGAACTCCGCTTCGTTCAGGACGATTCGGCCGTCGATATTTCGGAAGAAATCGAGCGGCTGTCGAAGAAGAGCCAGCAACTCACGAAGGATCTCTACGCGAACCTGTCGCCGTGGCAGGTTTCGCAAATCGCGCGTCACCCACAGCGTCCGTATACGCTCGACTACGTGAACGAGCTGTTCACCGATTTCCACGAATTGCATGGCGACCGCGCCTTCGCCGACGACCTCGCGATCGTCGGTGGTTTCGCGCGCTTCAACGGTCAGCCGTGCATGGTGATCGGCCATCAGAAGGGCCGCGACACGAAAGAGCGCGCGCTGCGCAACTTCGGCATGCCGCGTCCGGAAGGCTATCGCAAGGCGGAGCGCCTGATGCGCCTCGCCGAGAAGTTCAGCCTGCCGATCTTCACCTTCGTCGATACGCCGGGCGCGTATCCCGGCATCGGCGCGGAAGAGCGCGGGCAATCGGAAGCCATCGGCCGCAATCTGTACGTGATGGCGGAGCTGAAGACGCCGATCATCACGACGATCATCGGCGAAGGCGGCTCGGGCGGGGCGCTGGCGATCGCCGTCGCCGACGTCGTGATGATGCTGCAGTTCTCCACCTACTCGGTCATCTCGCCGGAAGGCTGCGCATCGATTCTCTGGAAGAGCGCGGCGAAGGCGCCGGAAGCGGCCGAGGCGCTAGGTCTCACGGCGCATCGCCTGAAGGCGCTCGGTCTCATCGACAAGATCGTGAACGAGCCGCTCGGCGGCGCGCATCGCGATTCGAAGGGCATGGCCGCGCTCCTGCGCCGCGCGCTCGCCGATTCGCTGCGCCAGTTCCAGGGCATGAGCGTGAACGACTTGCGCGAGCGTCGCTTCGACAAGCTGATGGCCTACGGCAAGTTCAAGGAATCGATCCCGGGCGTGTAATCCCGCCCTCTTTCGTCTCACGATCTCTCGTGATTTCCGATAACGAAACCCCGGCCGGCCGCCTCGTGCTCGAGGCGGTGCGCGCGGCAGTTTCGGATGCGAATCTTCCCGCCGAATCTCTCCTCGCCGTCGCACTGAGCGGCGGACTCGACTCCACCGTTCTGCTCGATGCGGCCGTCCGTTGTTTCGGCGCGCCGCGCGTCGTCGCGCTGCACGTTCATCACGGCCTGAGTCCGAATGCGAACGCGTGGGCCGCGCATTGCGAAAGCATTGCTGCGTCGCTCGACGTGCGTTACGCGGAGCGTCATGTGGATGTCGCGCGCTCGGGCGGCGAGAGCCTCGAAGCGGCGGCGCGCGAGGCGCGTTATCGGGCGCTCGACGCGCTCTGCGACGAGCACGGCGCAAGCGCGCTGCTGATCGCGCATCACGCCGACGATCAGGCCGAAACAGTGCTGCTGCAATTGCTGCGCGGCGCCGGCGTGGCGGGCCTCGCGGCGATGGCGCCGCAGCGGGCGGACGGCGCGGTGCCGCGTCTGCGGCCGCTCTTGCGGCTGTTGCGCGCGCAACTCGAGCAATACGCGCACGAGCGCGACCTGAGCTGGATCGACGACGAATCCAACGCCGACACGCGCTATTCGCGCAACGCGCTGCGGCATGACGTGCTGCCCGTGCTCGCCGTGCATTTCCCCGGTTTTCGCGATGCGCTCGCGCGCACGGCATCGCACGCGGCGTCGGCGCAGCGGCTGCTGGATCAGCTCGCGCGCATCGATCTGGAACGCGTCGAAAGCGCCGGCGAGGAAGGCGCGCTCAAGCTCGACGCGCTGCTCGCGCTCGACGACGAACGGGCGATCAACCTCGTGCGGCACTGGATTCGTTCGTGCGGATTGCAGGCGGCATCGACCGCGCGGATCGCCGACATGCTGCGTCAGTTGCGCGATGCGGCCGGCGCGCGCGACGGTCACGCGTTGCGCGTCGATCACGCCGGGCATTGCCTGCGCGCCTATCGCAACGCGCTGTTCTGGGAGCCGGGCGACAGCGGCGACGCGCCCGATCTCGACGAAGGCGCATCCGCGCCCAGGGCCGCGGTGGAACTGCAGTGGCAGGGCGAGGAAGTCTGGCGTCTGCCGCACTGGCGCGGCTCGTTCGTGTTCGAACCGGTCACTTCGCCCGCCGACGACGTGGTCGGCGAGGGCGTGCTGCGCGCGGCGCCGCTCGTCGCCCGCTCGCGTTCGGGCGGCGAGCGCATGCGCGTGGCGGCGCAGGCGCCGAGCCGCACGCTCAAGAACCTGTTTCAGGAGCGCGGCGTGCCGGCGTGGAAACGCGACGTTCCGCTGCTTTTCATCGGCGGGGCGCTGCTGTTCGTGCCGCACCTCGGGGTGAACCGGGAAGCGGCGCCCAGCGCGGAGCACGGTCCGTTGCGCCGCATCTCGTGGCGGCCGGATCTGCTGTTGACTTGAACGTGGCCGAAGGCCGTTTCGGGAAGCTCGGCGCCGAAGCCGGTAAAATCGCCGTGACCGGCGCTCCATCTTGTAATTTCAGCCTCGATCGGGTACGGTAACTCGTTTTCGCCCAAGCGCGTTTTTGCGCGGCATCTCCGTTCAAAAGACTCGATTTCGCCCGCAGCGACGCATATAAGCATCCATGCGAGCGCGCGACGGGCGTGCGGCATCGCCCGCGTATCGTACTGGCTTCAACATCCCCCGAAGCGATCGAGCGCGAGTTTCAGCGCCGTGCATTGAGCGCGTGAAGCGCTGTTTTCCCTCCAGTTCAAAACGACAATGGCACTCATCGTACACAAATACGGCGGCACTTCGATGGGCTCGGTCGAGCGCATCAAGAACGTCGCCAAGCGCGTCGCCAAATGGCACCGGGCCGGCCACAAGATGGTCGTCGTGCCCTCGGCGATGTCCGGCGAAACGAATCGCCTGCTCGGTCTCGCGAAAGACATCAAGGCCGATCCGGACCCGCGCGAACTCGACATGATTGCCTCCACCGGCGAGCAGGTGAGCGTGGGGCTTCTCGCCATCGCGCTGCACGCCGAAGGCCTCGACGCCGTGAGCTACGCCGGCTGGCAAGTGCCGATCAAGACGGACAGCGCATTCACCAAGGCGCGCATCAGCGAAATCGACGGCGAGCGCGTGCTCAAGGACCTCGATGCGGGCAAGGTCGTGGTCATCACGGGTTTCCAGGGTGTCGATCCCGAGGGCCATATCGCGACGCTCGGCCGCGGCGGCTCGGACACCTCGGCGGTTGCGATCGCGGCGGCGATGAACGCGGACGAGTGCCTGATCTACACCGACGTCGACGGCGTCTACACGACCGACCCGCGCGTGGTGGAAGAAGCGCGCCGGCTCGATCGCGTGACCTTCGAGGAAATGCTGGAGATGGCGAGCCTCGGCTCCAAGGTGCTGCAGATCCGCTCGGTGGAATTCGCCGGCAAGTATCAGGTGAAGACGCGCGTGCTCTCCAGCCTGACCGATCCGCTGATGCCGCTCGAAGACGAGATGCACTCGGGCACCCTGATTACTTTTGAAGAAGACGAGAACATGGAAAAAGCAGTGATTTCTGGCATCGCGTTCCAGCGCGACGAAGCGCGCATCGCGGTCATGGGCGTGCCCGACAAGCCGGGCGTCGCGTATCAGATTCTCGGACCGGTCGCCGATGCGAACATCGACATCGACATGATCATTCAGAATCAGAGCGTGAACGGCAAGACCGACTTCACGTTCACGGTAGGCCGCGGCGACTACCAGCGTGCGCTCGAAATCCTGAACAACCAGGTGAAGGGCCACGTGCAGGCGGAAACCGTGCTGGGCGACCCGAAGGTGTCGAAGGTGTCGGTGGTGGGCGTCGGCATGCGCTCACACGTGGGCATCGCGAGCACGATGTTCCGCACGCTGTCGGAAGAGGGCATCAACATCCAGATGATCTCGACCTCCGAAATCAAGATTTCGGTGCTGATCGACGAGAAGTACACCGAGCTCGCCGTGCGCGCACTCCACAAGGCGTTCGAGCTGGATCGGGCGTAACTGTCGTATGACACGGGCGTGAAGGCTCGCGGGCCTTCGCGCCTTTGTGCTTCGTGGTCGCCTGGGCGGCGTTTCGGCATCGACGAATTCAAAAAAATCGTCATGCGAATTTGACCGCCGCGTGCGAACACGCTATTATCTCGATCTCGTTGCGCTGCACTCCCGGCGTAACGAAAAGTTTGGGAGACGTGGCCGAGTGGTCGAAGGCACTCCCCTGCTAAGGGAGCATCTGGCTAAAAACTGGATCGAGGGTTCGAATCCCTCCGTCTCCGCCAGCAATGGCGGCGAAACCCCGTGAAGTCTAGGCTTCACGGGGTTTTTGTTTTCTGGCGACTCGCAAACCGACTATCAAAACGATCGGTGCTTGGAAAGCGGATTCCCACCGGAATCCAGCGGACCTCCATGGTTCCAGAAAGTAAGAATACCCTAAGGTGGAGAGTCTCTTGGCGCGCCCTCGCCGGCCTGGCGCCGACGCAGGTTCGAAACCGCCAGGTGGCGATGAAAACCCTTGTGGCGGTAGATGATGGACCGTCTGAGAGCGCGTTAAGGCTGCGGCCGTTTGCGGGCACCCATCCGGGCGAACCGAAAACCAGTGATAATCGCGGTCGAGGGCAAAAGAACGGAACGCGGTTCATAAGGAACGGGGGCGCGGATGACCAAGTACGAACGTGGTTCAGAGTGGCGGCAGTGGGACCTGCATATTCACACACCAGCGTCGTTTCATTGGAAGGGTAAGCGGTTTGATTCCGATCCTACGTCTGCTTCCAATCGGACCCTCGTCGATGAGATGATTAAGGTGCTGAATACGGCCGAACCGGCGGTGTTCGCACTCATGGATTACTGGACTTTCGACGGCTGGTTTGCGCTTCGTCGACGATTGAAGGAGTCCGATGCTCCGACGCTGGAGAAAACGGTCTTCCCTGGCATTGAGCTGCGGTTGGCGGCACCCACCAATTGTCGGCTCAATGCGCACGTTCTGTTCTCGAACGAGATCGATGACCAGTCGCTCCATGATTTCAAATCGGCCCTGAAAATAGAGCTAGTCGAGCGCCCCTTGTCCGATGCGGCGCTCGTCGCGTTGGCGCGCCAAGTCGGTGCCGACAAGCTCAAGCATCACGGCTTTGACAAAACCCAAGTCGATAAGGACGATGCAACCGCCTTGCGTGCTGGATCGACGATCGCTGAAATCAATTGCGAATCCTACAAGAAGGCGATCAGGCAGGTGCCGAACGGAAATGCCATTGGGTTTATGCCGTACGATACGAGTGATGGACTCGGCGAAGTCAAATGGCAGGACCACTACGCCTATTTCCTTGGCCTTTTTCAGAGCTCGCCGATTTTTGAGTCCAGGAATCGCGATCTTCGCGACGCGTTTGTCGGCGAGGAAACGCTGGGCAATACGAAGTTCTTCAAGAATTTTCAGGCGGGTTTGAATCACGTTCCCCGGCTGGTTGTGTCCGGAAGTGATGCGCACTGCTTTGTGGGCATTAAAGGCGACAACGATCGACGGGGCTATGGCGATTACCCGTCCGGAAAGGCGACCTGGATCAAGGCCGATCCCACCTTTCAGGGGCTGCAGCAAGCGATCCTGGAGCCATCAAAGCGGTCCTACGTTGGTGAGCGTCCTCCTAAACGGGAAGAGATCGACGCCAACAAAACGTACTTCATCGATGCCGTAGAGGTCCGCAAGGCGGACGGCACCAGTGCCGTCGGAAACTGGCTTGATGGGATCAAGCTGCCACTGAACCCCGACTTGGTCGCGATCATCGGGAACAAGGGAAGCGGCAAGAGTGCGCTCGCGGACGTGCTGGCCTTGCTCGGAAATTCGCGTCAGACGGCGCACTTCTCTTTTCTCAAGAAGGAACGCTTCCGGGGCAAGTCGGGCGACCCCGCAAGGCATTTCGTTGGTACGCTGTCGTGGCTCGACGGCAATAGCGAACATCGCAATCTCAATGAAAACCCGCCACCAGATAAGGTGGAAATGGTGCGGTATATCCCGCAAGGCCACTTCGAGGAGCTCTGCAACGCACACGTGTCCGGCCGTTCCGATGCCTTCGAAAAGGAATTGCGCGCCGTAATCTTCTCGCATGCCGATGACTCCATTCGGCTGGGGGCGCTCGATTTCGATCAGCTTGTGGAACAGCAGGAAAGAACGTTTCGTTCCCAGCTTAACGAGCTTCGCAAAGAGCTTCGTGGGGTCAACCAGCGGATCACCGCCTGCGAAGAGCAACTTCAGGCGCAGGTGAGGCGAACCTTGGAGGAATTGCTCGCACTCAAGACCCGGCAGATAGAGGAGCACGACAAGATCAAGCCGGCTCCGGTCGCTGCGCCTAGCGATGAGTTGTCGCCCGAGCAGCAAGCCGCGACAGCCGCCCTGGCTGCGGTCTCCGAAAAGCTCCGAAGCCTCGACGAGCGTGCAACTCAGGCAGCCGCGACCCGGTCGCAACTCGCCGGCAAGTCCAAGGCGGCACAAAATACGAGGGAGCACCTGCGACTCCTTGAGCGTGCCTACAAGCAGTTTGTGGATGATACGACCGTTGATCTTGTCACGATGGGCCTGAAGGCGCACGATCTTGTGACGTTCTCCGTCATGTCCGAGCCGTTAGACGACGTCGAGACGCACGTAGCGAATGCGCAGGCAAAGCTTGGTCAGTCGGTCGACGCTGACGTTACGAGCAAAGAGGCGTTGTTGAAGGAGCAGGCCAGCCTTCAGGCGAAGCTCGACGCGCCACAGCTTCTCCACCAGCAAAATCTGAGGGCGATCGAAAACTGGAATGTCAAACTGGCCGAGCTGGTCGGCTCAGCCGACGCGCCTGATACGCTGGAAGGCTTGCGGGCAAGGATCACGCAGCTAGATGAACTGCCGGGTGTGCTGAACGGCTATCGTGCGACACGGGAAGGGCTAACAGGCGAAATCTTCGATGTGCTCGAGGCGCAGCGGAAGGCACGTGAGCGGTTGTTTAAGCCGGTGCAGGACCTGATTCAGGGCAACCGTCTCATCCGGGACGAGTACAAGCTGCAGTTCCAGGCAACGCTCGGTGGGTCAATTGATCTGCTATCGGAAGACCTGTTTGTGCTGATCAAGCAAAATGCAGGCGAGTTTCGAGGCGGCGATGACGAAAGCTTCGGGGTTGTCCGCAAGCTGGCAGAACAGTATGACTTCAATCAACGCAGCGATACCGTTAATTTTGTGGCCGCACTTCACGACAAGATCGTCGCAGCCGCTTCGGGGAACAGCGCGAAAGCGTCCGTCGGTATTGGAGGCATGCTGCGCAAGGACAAGTCAGCCACTGACGTATATGACTTGCTGTTCGGGCTGTCGTTTCTCGAGCCACGTTACTCTCTCCTTTTTCAGAACACCAAGATCGAGCAATTGTCGCCAGGGCAGCGCGGCGCGCTGCTGCTTATCTTCTACCTGCTCGTTGACAAAGGGCGGAACCCGATCATCCTGGATCAACCGGAAGAGAATCTCGATAACGAGACGATCGTCGGCCTGCTTGTGCCTGTGCTTACCGAAGCCAAGACGCGCAGGCAGATCATCATGGTGACGCACAATCCGAACCTTGCGGTGGTATGCGACGCGGAGCAGGTGATCTGGTGCAGCTTTGATCGAAAGGGCGGGCCAAGGATCTCATACGCAGGAGGCTCCATCGAGAATCCGTCGATCAACCGCCGCGTGGTGGACGTGCTGGAGGGTACGAAGCCGGCATTCAATAATCGGCGGATCAAATATCACTAACGGCGTTGGAGTCGGCCTGTCGGGCCAACGGCGCAAGGGATACCTGAAATCAGCGTGTCAGGATGGCGCGATCGTGATTGCGGACGATGCGACGCTTACTCAGGCCTATAAGGCGCTCCGCACGCACCACCCAGCGTTGCAATCGTTGAGCTGCTGTTTTCTGAGAGACCATTGAGCTCGAAGAACTGCAATTTCAAGCCGACGTGGAAAGATAGCTATGGAAAAGACGCAACCTGAGGGCGATAAATCCGGCATGCATGATCAACAGGGAACGAGTACGGCCGCTAGTGGGCCTGCTGGAGCCCACTTTGAAGGGCAGGTTGCAGCGTTTTATCTGCTTGCAATGCTTTGCGGAGCGCCGCCGCGTGGTCTTCCCGGCACAACGATCGATCGAATTGCCCTTCAACAAGCGAACACCGGGCGACCGCTTGACGACGTGATCGTTCATGCAGTCGATGCTTCCGGCAGACCCGCGGTGCTGGAAATACAGGTAAAGCGGACGATCACGTTCACCCCTGCGGACTCAGTGTTCCGAAAAGTTGTAGGCCAGATTGCCGAGGCCGTGCGCCGCCCGAACTTTTGGTCAACTCAGTATGGCTTGGCAATCGCTACGGCCAGAGGGTCGCGCAAGATAGATGGTCCGTATCAGGACGTACTGACACTGGCGCGACAAATCGGAGATGCGGAGACATTCACCGCGCAACTCAAGCTTCCTGGTGTCGCAAACGGCGACATGCGAACTTTTGTCGAGACGTTCCAGGGGCACCTTAAGGAAGAGGGGGCGCCTCACGACGACGAAACGACTTGGAAATTGTTACGGCGGCTTCAGATTCTCACGTTTGACTTCACAGCCCCAGGCTCCGTGTCGGAGGATCTCGTTCGAGAGCGAGCACTCCGGACGTTACATGCCGATGATGCCTCGCGAGTGGATGCGTTCTGGGGAAATCTTGTCGAGCTGGCCATCAATGTAGCCAAGAACGGAGGGGACAGAAATCACGCGACGCTTTTGGAGTCTCTGCATCCTCGCGGATTTCGCTTCGCCGCAGACCGGCGGTATATAAGCGCACGGGCAGCGCTGGTTGAACATGCCCGCCAAGCGCTCGACGACATCGACAACCGTGTAGGCAAGGTCGTCCTTGCGCGCCATGAACGTGTGGCAGCGGTGCACGAGGCTTTTGATGTTGGACGTTATGTCGAGATTCGTGGCGACGCTGGCGTGGGTAAGTCCGGCGTGTTGCGTCAGGTGGCGGAGTCCTTGCAGACCCAGGGGCAGGTTCTTGTCTTGAGCCCTGGTCGTTGCGTTCCGCGCGGCTGGACAGCCATGCGCGCGCAGATCGGCTTTGAAGGTACCGCCCATGAGCTTTTGGTTGAGCTTGCCAATGACGGCGGCGTGATCTTGTTTGTGGACAACCTTGACTCTTTCAGCGACGAGGAGCGTCTCACCGTTGTGGACATGCTCCGAGCTGCTGCAGATGTCTCAGGCGTATCGGTTCTCGCCACCGCTCGAACCGAATTTGGCGTGGAGGAGCCCAGTTGGTTGCCTGAGGACGCACTCGATAGATTGAAGCGGGCGTCGCCGGTGATGATCGATGCATTGAGCAAGGCGGAGATCGAACAACTCGCAAGCAGCGATCGAGCATTGAGCCCATTGCTCAGCGAGAACCATCCTGCCCGACAGGTGACAAGGAATTTGTTCCGGCTCGCTCGCGTCGCAAGTAAGCCTGCGACCGACCCTTTGCCACACACAGAAGCTGAGATGGCCAGCCAGTGGTGGTTCACGGCTGATGGCGAGCGTGGCACCGGATGGCGAGACCGGGCTCGTTTGCTGAGTGATCTGGCCCAGCAGACGCTCACAGGAACTGCCGATCTTGATGTCAGTACACAGCCGGCACAGCCCATTGATGCATTGGTCCAGAGTGGCACATTGCGCAGCCTGGGCCCGAACCGCGTCTCCTTCCGCCATGACGTGCTGCGCGAATGGGCTATTGCCTGCGCACTGCATGCTGATGTCGGCCTCATCGACCGGCTGGATCTGAAACGCCCCGCAGTCGCAACGCTTGCGCGCGGCATCGAGCTAGCTGCCAGGATGATGGCTGAGCGCGCAACAGATGGTTCTGGGTGGAACAGCTTTTTGGAGCGCTTGAGCGGTGACGGCGTGCACAAGTCCTGGCGGCGCGCGGCCATGCTTGCGCTGGCTCGCTCTGAAGCGGCCGCTGCCGTACTACCACGCGTCCAGTCTCTCTTGTTTGCCAATCAGGCGTTGCTGCTCCGTGAACTCCTTCGCACGGTCATGGCCGTCGAAGTTGCACCGGCTTCGACGGCCTTTGCTGCTGCTGGCGTCGATCCCAATCTCATGCCGGCGGGGATGACGATACCGAAGGGTCCCGCTTGGCTCGCCCTCGTGCTGTGGCTCCTGAGCATCGGCGACGGCGTTCCCGGCGAGGCTATTCCAGAAGTGGTTGATCTGTATACGAGCTTCTCGATGGGGACACTTGGGCTCACGGCCATCACGCCGCTTACAACGCGACAGCTGTATCGATGGCTGAGATTGATGGAACCGAGGAACAGCCCGTTTGGCTCAAATGAAGGATCCCGATTCTGGGAAGGCTTTGAGCGCGATCAAGTGCAGTCGGTCCGGCGAGATCTGCACAACGGATTCATCATGTTCGCACGCACCACCCCTGATGTGGCCGCCAAATATCTTCGGGCTGTCGCGCAGGGCGAGCATAACGACGACTTGATCCGAAGCATCCTGAAGATGCGTGGGACTTTGGCGTTGGCGGCTCCCTCTGAGCTGGCCCGGCTGACCGAACAGGCATTGATTGAAAAGCCGCGTTCCCGCCGTCGCCGGTTCCGTGACGAGCGGGAAGAGGCCTTCACCTTCATCGATCACGAGTTTCTTCCAGCCTCTCCAGCGCAAGGTCCGTTCTTCGAACTGCTGCTGCACTCGCCAGCAGATGGACTCCCGCTGATTCATCGCTTGGTGGACCATGCGGTCGTCCACGGCACTCGTGGTCGTGACGCCGGCGCCAACGCAATCAGGTTGGCGTATGCGGATGGCACACGCGTCTTTCCTTGGACAGGCACCTATTTCTGGTCTAGGAACAGCGGCTACTACGCCATAACATCGGCGCTTATGGCCTTGGAAGCATGGGCCCATCGACGTATCGAAGCCGGTGAAGCCTTCGATGCCGTTCTAAAAGATGTACTCGGGCCACCAGGATCGTGCGCGGCCTATTTGCTTGTGGCGGTGGACCTGATCATCTCGCATTGGCCAAAGTCGGCCACGTCTGCTGCAGAGTTTCTTGGATGCCCCGAACTCCTATGCTTGGACCATACGCGGCAAGTTCATGATCAGTTGGAGAGCCCGGACTTCTTCGGGCTGAAAGCGATGCAGACCGAACCGCTCGGGATGGTCAGTGCCGCCGAACTGAACAATCGGTTGTCCAGGCGCGTGACGCTCGATGGGCTGATCGGCAGCTGCGCTCTGTCAACCGACCCTGAGCAACTGCAAAAGCTAACAGGACTGCTACGCGATGCGGCTGATCGCCTGGGACCAGCCGGAGCCCAAGCCGATCTCGGCAATCCGGAGTTCATGGTTCTGCATGCGTTGAACCTTGCCGATCCAGCAAACTGGCATGAGGTCGATGTGCCGCGTGAGGATGGTTCGACAGGTAAGGCCCGCCAGTACATATCTCCAGCTGCAGAACAAAATCACCTGCAAGCGCTACGGGACGCTGCGTCAGTCAACTCGTCCGACTTCGCGATCCAGAGCGCGATCACTCTCGGGATCGACGATCCTTCCCGTTTCTCGCCAGATCAACTCCAAGCCGCGGTAGCCTGGGCCAGCAGACCCGCTCCGGAACCTACGGCATCGACGAGTGATGATAGCGATGACACCTCGCTAAGCATGCGGTGGGAAGCAGTGCTTGCCGCTGCGATGATGGTCATGCGAGACGGGGATACCAACTTGAGGAATGCATATGGCGACTGGGCACGTGCCCGGTTGCAGGACGCGCTCGCGTCCGATATCCATGATCCCGTGCATCAAGTTCGAGCTGGCCTTCGCTTTAACCCGGTTGCAATCGCCTATACAGGACTGATCTACGCCGCAGTCCACAGCAACACTCAAGAAGACGTGAGGGCCTTGCTCGCGGTGGCGGCAGAAGGTCATCACGCGGCTGCTCACGGCTTTGGCGCTGCAATCGAAGCGCTATTGGGAGTTGATGAACGCCTGCCTCGGGCAATTCTTCGCTGTGCGCTCCGTGCGTGCGTCGTCCCCGTTCGCAAGTGGGACATCGCTGAGGAGGAGAAGGCGGTTCGTGACGAGCGGCGGAAGGCGGCCGCATTGGCTGCCGTTGATGCGGAAATGGTTTGGCTGGAAGGGGCTGGGCTCGAGCCTGCTTGGCCCATTTTTCCTAAGGAGCACATCCGTCCCAGACGACATATTCGATTGCCCGTGGCTCCCATGCAGTTTGAAGATCCGACTGAAGTTGAAGAGGAGGTACACCACCAAACGGCAGCGTTATGGCTCCGTCAGGTGCAGGGACTTGGCAACGCAGACAAGTGTCCATGGCTTCGCGATGTTGCCGATGCCTACATGCCTTGGACGATTGCCGCGAACGGTGGCGACCTCACTGACGGAGAGGAAGCTGACGACACACCCTCGGAATGGAATAACGTCTTCTTCGCGCTAACAGCCCGCTGCACGGTTGGTCTCGGCGTGGCCCAGGTCGCAGATATCGTGAGACCGATTGCCGCGCTACCCGAGCAGAACTTCTTCGACGTTCTCGCCGACTTCCTACGGAGCTTTGACGCGGTCTACTTTGGTGGTGGCAATATGGACGCTTCTGTTGCTGTTGCCGTTCGATCAGGGTTCGCTGACCGCATGATGGAAAGCTGGGGATGGAGGCGTCTAAAAGGCACCAAGGAAACGTCTATTGAATGGCACATTGCCCCGGCGATCGCCACGCTATTCTTTAACGACTACAACCGTGTCGCACCCACGAAGAGCTATCTCCTCGAAAAGGGCGTGGAGCGGCTCGGGCCGTTTCTGCCAGTTCTGGCCCGGCTCACTCTTGCTGGACCGTCGCCCTTTGTCGCCCTCGTACTACTCAATCTTTTAGAAGTTGCGCCGCGCGCGGAATGTCTCGGTCTACTCGTTCAAGCAGGGAACATCTGGCTCAAAACGTATCCTGACTTTCGGTCATTTTGGGTCGATCATAGTTTCGGTAAGCGATGGTGCGGAATCGTCGAGAGAATTCATATTCTGGACCCTGTGGTGATCGACGCCGACGCGGCAATTCGGGTCGACGTGGCCAATATCGTGGCAGAGTTGGTTGGCCTTGGCGTTCCTGAAGCGAACCGACTGGAGGAATTACTCAACGGTCCAAGTGGCCGATGAACTTCAAGCTTTCCTATTTTCAAGTAACGTGGGGAATACGCTCGCGCTGATTCCGCACATATGGGCACGTTGGACGTTGTGGTCGAATGCACGGTGAAAACCGCGCAGACGAGGAACCTCATCTACGTGCATTCGATCTCCAGTGCTAGGAAGAAGACGTAGGAATACAAACAGAGTGACCCGTGCAATGGACTTTATCGAAAAGCAGATTCCACCGCCAAAGTCGTGGGAGAAGTTCGAAGATTTGACTCGCGCATTGTTTGCCGCAGTGTGGAAGGCGCCTCTCGCTCAGAAGAATGGCCGATCTGGTCAACAGCAGCACGGCGTCGATATCTATGGTACGCCAGAGGTTGCGCCAGGCAAGAATTTTGGCGTGCAATGTAAGGGGAAGAACAAAGGCTACAGAGCCAAAGCGACCATCGCGGAATTCGATGCAGAACTTGCAAAAGCGGAGAAATTCAAACCTGCGCTTGGACATTGGACGTTTGCTACCACAGCCCCCAACGACGCAACACTTCAGGAACATGCCCGGCTCGTGTCCGAGCGCCGTGAGAAGGAAGGAAAGTTTCCTGTCGTTGCCATTGGCTGGGACACGATTCAAGCGCTGCTGTCCAGTCATCAGACAGTGGTGGAGGAGTTCTATCCTGAGCATGCAGGTGATCTCCCCAAGATCATGGCAGCGTTACGTGCGCTACCACGAGCTGACGAACTCGATCAGATGCGGCGGAGCCTCATCGCGTTCGTGCCACGATCAGCGGTAGTCGAGACCGAGGTTTCGGAGTGGTCCGAGGTTCAGTTCGAGGTTGCGCGTGATCTCGGACCTGCATTGATGGGGCGCTCGCTCGGGCCGGCAGATGTCGCGGCGTGTCCCACGCTTCCGGAGGTAGCTCTGCTGACTGCTGATCTAGAGCGGGCTGGCTCTGCCCGCCTCGCAGGCGTGCCCGGCGCCGGGAAGTCAATTTCAATCCTTCAGGTAGCGCGCCAAATGCATGACCGCGGCTGGAGGGTTCTACGGTTGGCTGATCCGATGGGAAGAGTGCCGCCCTTTGATGAGAGCTCAAATCGAACCCTCTATATCGTCGATGACGCGCATCTGACCCGCCCCGCGTTACTTCGCGAGTTGGAAGAACGGGCGACCGCATCGTGCTGGGTGTTGAGCGCTTACACGATCTCCGACGACAAGGGCGGCTTTCCTGGTGCCATTCAGCTTGATGCTAAACGTGCTGTCCGGGTCATTGCGGACGGCTTGCGGTCTTCTCCCGAGGCGACGCTTGCGGCCGTTCGTCGCGCCGATGATCGGATCGGCGATCGCCCAGGAGACGAACGGTTCGATCTGCGGCTCGAACACGCGGCGGAGCAGGCGCTCTACCCGTGGCAGTTTTGTTTCATCCTGGGAGGAGGGTGGAGGCGGGCAAGCGCATTGGCAAGCACCGCCCGTGCAGCTGGGGCAGACCTGCTGCTTGCCGCTGTGGCGATCCGTCAGTTGGCAGCCCGTGATGCACACTGTTCGCGCGACGCATTGCTGCGATTAGTTGGCGACGCGTTGCCGATTGCCGAAAGCAACGCTGCGATCAACTGGTTGGTAGCGCAGCGATTTTTGTTGAGTTTTGACGACCTTCGCTGTCCGCATCAGCGTCTCGCCAGTGTTCTTCTTGCGCGCATTCTCGACGGGCAATCGGCCGAAGAGCGTCAGATGGTTGCCTGCGTGCTCAAAACGGTGCTCGCTGACGGTGGGATGCCGTTAGGCGGCCTAGCTGTGCTGCTGGGCGAACTGTCGATGGCAGATGGGTATGGGCAGTGGCGTTGGCTGGTCCAGCAGGAATGGCTGCCCCCCGTTCTGGCGCGCTGCTGGGCCGCGACAGACCCACTCGATATTCGACATGCGTGTTGGGTACTCAGCAACCTGCATGGTTACATGTCGGATGAGATGAGCCAGATTGCCAGCCACAAGGAAACTCTTGCAGAATGGATAGAGGCGGCGCCCGAAGGTGCATGCTATGCGATTGCCCGCGTCGTCAATCATGTACTCAATACCGATAAGACGCTTGGCGAAAGCATCGTCGCGCTGGTTGATCCATGCGTCATGGCTCGGGCTATTAGTACCGCGTCCCCATTACACGCTGGCGAGATCGCCGATTTGCTTTCCACGATCGGAGCTGGAAGAGATGATGAATGGAAGGCTTGTTATCTCGAACACATCGACCGCGATGCGTGTCGCCGTCTGACCTCAACCTGGCCGCAGGATGCCTACCTGTCGGTCGTAGCCGATTTCTGCAAACATTTTTGCTACTTCGAGCAAGAGTTCGGATTCACGCTGATCGAAGTACTGATCCCGGCTATTGCTGATCGGTTACGAGCTAATCCTCAAGATGCGTTCGACGAATTGCGCGATATCGTGTGGAACGCGTTGAGACTCTACGATCCACTTCACATCTATGTAGGTAAGTTGGCGCCCTCTCGACGTATGCGTCAGGTGGGTCGCAAGATCTGCGCTTGTTGGTCGCCAAAAAATCTTGCAACCGAACTGTCGCGCAGCACGCACCGAAACTTCCAAGCGGCTGCGGGGCTCCTCAGCTTCATGCACAAGGCGTCGCCAAAGCAGTTCGAGGCGACCATACTCGCACTCGATTGGAACAAGATCGATCAGACAATAGGTGCAGATTGGGCAGAAGGGATCGGCAATGCAAAGATGCTGCTGGGCGTCGCGTATACCGTACCTGCAGCGCGATTCGAAATCCAAGCAATGGTTGAACGCAACGAGTCGCGTATCGTCACTATGTCCGCGCATCTTGCGGCGCTCGCCCCCGCTAGCGCGCTACGTCATGTAGCGGCAGGAAGACGCATCGCACTTTGCCAGGGAGGCCACGTCGATTGGCAACTGGGAGCATTGGTCTTGATAAGGGTGGTTCAGTCTGAGCTGACGCTTGTTCCGGTTTTACTTGAACCACACTATTGTGGATTGGCGGAGGCGCTTTCGCAGCCTAGCCCGACTTTCTACAATGACGGCTTATTTTTTCTACGCCTTCTCGTACAAGTCGAGCCTGTTGGGTCGACTCGGGTGCTGGATCACATTGATGTTAAGAAAGCCCAAATTGGCTGGCGCAACGCGATTCGCGGACTCGAGAACAATCGTGAGCCTGGCGCAAAGGCGCAAGCACGGCAGGTCGTTTCTTTGCTGATACAGCACGCGCTTGATCGCAATGACGCTGTCGGCGAACTTGCGCGTCAACTACGGCGTGACTTTCCTAGCAAGTCCGTACCTTCCGCCAAGACTGTTGAGCCGATTGACTTAACCGAGCCTATAAAGTGAGCACGCCGACGATGGCTGGGAGTAGTGGTGGAGGCGCTACGACGCTGTTCATGATTGGGTGGGGGCTATATGCAACACACATGAGCCTGCCTTCAGGCGGCCACTGAGTAAGCACCCGGTAAACGCACCGAGGCTCGTGAGGTGCCGCTGATCAAGCCGCGGCGAGCGTCCAGCGATGCGGAAGCAGCGCCGCGATGTCGTTGGCACGATGCGTGGGCAGTCGGGTATGCACCGATGCCAATTCAGTCTGTTGCTCCTGTCACTTGCCAAAGGCATCCGTGCCGCGGCCATCGTCTCTAACGCGGGTTCTCGATGACGCAGCCTACCAAAGCGCCATTCTCGTTGGCACGACTTGGTTTAGGCCGTGCCCGGTTCGCGGATTGCCCGAGTCGCGCAATGCTTTCATTGCGCGAGAGATTTCAGGAGCGATCGCCGACGGGTCCGTTTGCAACGAACGAAAGTAGCGCATTATCGTACCCGCCATAACATCGGCCACTTGGATGCCCAGTGACTCATGCGAGTGGCTGAATTCCATGCACGCCGAGTGCGTGAAATGGTAGTCGGCAAAGGGAACATACGGTACCTCGCCGACTTCTTTTAGGGCTTCAGCATCTAGCTTGGCCTGGCGAAGAATATGCTCAAGCTCAAGTTGCTGATCGTGGACGATCCGTACGCCCGCCAGCTGTCGCTTAAGAAAATAATTGACTCTCGCATAGATGTTCGTGAGGGATGTCAGATTGGGTAACATCCACACGTTCTTTCCGTGCTTGTTGATGTCGGGCCGCGGAAGAAATCGGAGGTGGGCAAGGGGATCGTCCTTTCGCATTTCCCCGTATTCGGTAATAGCCTCCCGTGCCATGGCTTCGATCGAAAGCCCGAACTCTCGCGTGCGATCGTGTTGCTGGAGCGTTTGAGCCAACCGAAATTGGCTGCCAAATGCGCTCATCAGCGAATGATCCGATGGGTTAAGACACGATTCGACGAACCGGTCCAGAACATGATCCGATACATGGTCGTAGAGAAAGTCCACAAGCGTATTGCGGAGGAAGTCGGACGCTTGGTCATGGCCAAACCCCAGAAGAGCAGGCAGGAGTTGGCTGGTCACAAGTTGAATGCATACAAAGTATCGCTTGTCGACCACCTCAGCGAAGACGGGCAAGCCGTCGCTTAGGAGCGCTTCTATGAGATCAGCAGCGAATGCGGGTTTGCTGGTGAGACTCTTCGATTTAAGTTCGCCGGCCGGTAGGCGGTGTTTGGCTTTTAGCCCAGTGACGAGGGTTGCAAGCGCTTCCTCGTTTGCGACCCCAACACACGCCAGCGCAAAGTACGGTTGGTCCAGGAAATCATACGCTGTGCCGGATTTTACGAGATCCCCGCTGTGGCCGCTTTCATCGATGTAAAAGGAGCAAGTCATATCCCCGCCTGCTATTTCCGACGGTTTCGCCGCTTTGAAGTGTTCCGCATTCTCTTCAGGCGCTTTTCCGCTTTCTTCCTATCTCGCCGAGGCTGTTGCGAAGCCTCCTGAGGGAATTGCGTAACACGTCGTAGCGCTATCCTCTGATCAGCTTGAGGGAATTCGTCTTGGCGATATTGCCAGAATTCCATTGCATCGCCCCATAGCCCCAGTTCGCGGCGCATTCTTTCGAGTTCCGCAAGCTCCTCGACCGTCCACGTTTCCTTCGTTAGCGCAAAGAGATCTTCTGTTGAGCCTTCATATTCCTTATGTGGGTTGTCAAATGCGATGCCAACGAACGTGGTTCCCAACGGTGCTTTTAGCCTCGCTGTCTGGACATAAGCGTGCAGGATAGCCATGCGATATTGACGGTATTCGTCGTAGGTCTCATCTCGCCGTTTTGCAACAACGACGAAGACGTACACCGTCTCGCCGGGAACGCCGCCGTAGACAAGCCGACCAAGCCTATCTCCGGGCGCCACGCGCTGCAAAGCGCCAATGAACGCTTCAGCGAGCTGGCGCCGGCGGAACCGGGTTTCCGCAGCCATCAACCGGAGGGCCTGCTCCGTTTCTCCGGGACTCTGATCCACGTACTTTTCATGCAAGCTCGGATCACCGTACTCAAGAAAGCGGTCAATGAGGTGATCCCATTCATAACTGATGCGATCGACCAGCTTCTTGCGTTTGTAGCCCGGATCATCGTGAAGGGCTTGGTAAAAGCCCTCGGTGAAGAAAATCACTTCGGGCTGGCGGTCGCCCTCGGGAGCGTCGAAAAAGACATGTTCAATCCCATCGGCATCCATAGTCCTTAGGTACGCCGCGAGCAGTTCCTCTTCGCCGTAGGCCGTCACTTGGGTGTTGGCTTGTCCGAGCAGGCCCTCTCGTTTGCTGAGATACGCGAGGAAGTCGGCCGTGGTGTCGAGTTCGCCCAGTACCAGTTCAATGGATACCTCGTCGAAGACGTGCACGAAGTGTTTGTCAGGCTGCGGGCGCCCAACGATGAACGGTGTCCGGAGATGGTCGTCGCCCTCGATCGCGCTGTTTAGTCCGAAAGAACCCAATCCATTGCCTTCGTGATGGGCCAGAGCAGCCTCGCGGCTGCCTCGGGTAACCGCGACCAAATGAAATCTCGTGGAATCCTGGGCCGGCACGGGTACGGCCAGCGGACGAGTACATTTCGCATCCAGATAGGCCCGCTGAGGAAAGCGTTGTAGCCACGATTTGGCGCCATGCAGTTGCTTGCACGAGTCGAACACAGCGCGCTTGTACCAGCGGGGCCATGCGATGGGCAGGTCTTTGTCAGCGTGAAACCTGATGTGCTTGTCGGAGAAGATGATGACGTCGTCCCCGAAGATGACAAGGGCGTCACACAGCTCTCGTGTACTCCCCTTGCCATCCTTGAAACCCTCGTCGGTGAACACGTTGGTCTGGGACCAGAGACGAAGAAACGACTTGCGGCATAGCGCGGTGAGAACGCGCTCTGACGCGTTGACACCTTCGGACTCTGCAAGGTCGAAAAGACGTCGGATCGTGTCGTCGGGTTCGGTATTCGAAGACATTCAGGAATCGGGCCAATTGGATAGCCGCGAGTTGATTCAGATGATGGATCATAATGCATTCGTTCGGGCTTCTCGCGACAGGGGTTGCCGTCGTGGTACAGCGTCCGCGGCACGCGGTTGATTGGTGTGCATTGTCATCGCGGTAGCGACCACCATCGCTCTCGCGTTGCGATTCGCGCATCACGGTCGGGCGTGCAAGGCTTATGTTTTTTTGCCACAGCCAACCGCCGGCGGCGCGTCCTGGTTGATGATCTTCAGATAGGGATTCGTGGGCGGGACGTCGGCAAAAACGAGCGACGCCGTGCGCATAAGATAACCGTGTAGCCGGCGACTCTTACGAGGGCCGGCGACTTCGCAGGTCCAGATGTTCAAACCATTGTCCTGCTTGCGGTGGATCCCGAGGCGCTCGAAGCGCTTCTGCATCCATGCCCATTCGGCTTGTTGCTCTTGCTTGGCGAACCGGGCGACTTCGGGATGTTCTTGTGCATAGCGCTGAAAAATGCCTGGACTCACGAGGAAAACTGTCCCGGCGATGGTATGCACCAGCGCTTTTGCATCGTTGACGATCAGGCGCCGTGCCTGGATGCCGTCTCGCAGCCATGCGATGAAATGCTCTCCGGATGGTGTCGTCCCAACGGAGGGGGCGGGTGCTGCAGCAGGCTCGATGGACGATGGTGCTTCAGTGTGCGCTATTGATGGCTGAGGCGGCACGTCGTTCGCGGGCGTCGGTTGAGGTGACGTCGATGGATCGCCGTGTGCATCGGCAACGGGTGTTAGCGGCGAGCCGCCGAACAGATCGAGCAACGCATCGATGGTGTCGGTGGCAGGGGCGGGAGGGGAAGATGCCGAGAGACTTGTCGTTGGCGACAGGGCCGTATTGCCCGCGATAGGGGTTATCGTCGTTATCGATGTTTTTTCGGCCGTATCGCGAGCATCGTCAGCAGTGCCTTGCTCGATGCGCACCGTGCCGGTAAATGGCGAAGGTCGGTCGTCGGTATCCCATATCGAGGCGGGCGTGAGTTTGAGGAACGTAAAGCTCTGCGTCCAACCATTCGAACTCGCGACAGTCGCCTTCCAGACGGCTTTGCCGTCGGCGGTCGGTTGCGCGATGCCGTGCTCCTGCAACACGTCGAACAGCGTCGGATTGCTGTCGGGAATGCCTTCCATACCCTGAGCCAGCAATGATGCGCGCAGCTTGTCGGCGACGGTCTTGCTGACGAGCCATAGCGCGTCCTGGGTCAACCAGCCATCGGACGCTTGAGGCTGGTTCAACTTCAATTCGTTACGCACGAGATGCCGCAATCCATCGCGCAGCTTGCGCTGCAACGCCTGTTTCGGCGCGAGCAGCGCCTTCTGCGGATTGCCGCCGAGTTCCTGCGCGACGGATGCCTGGTCGGCCTGCGTCACGAGTTCGCCAAGCACGCCGGCCTGCTCCTTGTGGCCGGCGAGGACGTAGAGCAGTGCCGACCACAGCTCGGGGCATCCGCTGAGCCAGTCCAGAACTGCGCGATCGAGGACCTGCATGGTGAGCAGGCTGGTCGCGACTTCATGCAGCCGATAGCTGCGGTCCTTTCGATACCGGAAACGATACGGACGAGTGAGTGGGCCATGCCATGGCTGCCAGCGCTCGCCATCCGCGTATTCAACGTGTATGTCGACAGCGATCTTGCCGATGTCGTGCAGTAGTGCCGCATAGGCCGTTGCCGCCGTCCACGCCTCCGCTTGCGCAGCCTGCGCTTCGGGCGGTGCGCCCACCGGCAGCAAACGTGACTGCCGCAACTTCAGCGCGTACGCGACGATTTCCAGACCGTGGTCCAGCATGCCGCCGGGATAGGCGTGGTGGTGACTTTCGGAAGCCGGGAACTGCTGGACCAGCGCGGCGTAGCGTTCCAGCGGTGCGCGATAGAGCGTGGCGAACTGCGCGCGCGACAGCGACGTGCGTTGCCAAATGTGTTCCAGCAGCTTCTGTCGGCGAGGCGTCGCCAACAAAGTCGCAGCCGACTCCGGCCGCAGTAACCCTTGGGGCGTTGCCGCAGGAGCGGGAGCCGGGGAGGGCGGTGGACCCTTTGGACGATGGAACAGCGTGAACATGATCGAATGGATGGACGGGAAGCCGGTGGCCTTTTGCCTTTTCGCTTTTCCGGGTAGGGCCGTTCCCCTTGTGCGCCATTCCCTTGATGCCCTTGGTCCTTTGGCCCTTTGCCGCACCCCTTTGGAGATACATCCGAATCAGTGGGGCATGCCGCATAAAAACCGGTTTCGCGGCACTCCTTTTGTTGGCGCACCGCTGGGACGTTGACGCTGGCTGGAGACCTTGCGCCGGTGGGCGCGGCGGGCGTCGCACACAAAAATTTCACGCCCCCCATTCAAAGATTCAAAGGATGGGCCGATATCCGGACGGCCTGGCCGGGGAACAATTCAGGCATCGCCACATCTCGCCAGAGGGGCATGGAATGGGGAATGGATGGTGGAGAAGCGACTGGCTCAAGCAGTGTGCCGTCGCAGTGGGATATGCGTTGATGTACATCGCCCTGCATCCGGTCTCGGATGGTCACTGGGCGCTTCGGTCCGGGTTGCGTCTCTCCTGCTTGTTGCTCATGCCGTATCGTTACTGGCCGGCGTTGCTTCTGGGCGAAGCCCTGCCGAACGCGTACGAGGTATGGCCCTGCCGGGACTTGTACGGACTGGCCTTCGTGAGCGTCCGCTGCATTCCGCCCATCCTGCTCACCATGCCGATCGTTGCATGGTGTCGCCGTAAGTTGCGATTGTTCCCGGCGCCGCATCTCGTGGATATGAAAATCCTGATGTTGTGCGTGCTGACGGTGACGATGATCGGCACGGCCTATAGCTATCTGGCGATTTCGCTTATCCAGATCGCATCGTTTGATGCGAAACCGGTCATGGCGCTGGGGTACTTCATCGGCAATTACATCGCGATTCTCGGGACGGTGCCGGTGGTGCTCATGATGAAGATGGATGCGCGTACCGAGGGATGGATGGACCGATTGGGCCGCGCCCTGTCCGGCCGGATGGCACTGGACATCGCCCTGTTCGTGGTGCCGTCGATCGCCGTGTTGTCGGTGGTCAGTCTCCACGGCGACAACGACATGCGGCAGATCGCGCGCATGGCCATGTTCCTTCCGGTCGCGTGGGTTACCCTGACACACGGTTGGCGTGCGGCGGTCGTCGGTGGGACCTTGGCGATCATCAGTACGTGCCTAACCACACAGTCGCGTCCTGATCCGCAGATTCTCGAAGCGCAGGCGTTCACCGCGTTGGCGATTACCTGTCTCATGGCGACGGGTGCTCGGATCAGCGTCCAGTTGCGGCAGGATGAGCTCAAGCGGCGCGAGGACATCCATCTTCAACGTCTGGCCAGACAGGGGCTGCGTATCAGTGAGCAGCGACGGCGGCAGACGTCCGAAACGCTGGAATTTCTCGCCGGCAGCTTGTACCTGACCAACAGCCGTCTGATGCAGCAACTGCGCCGGGTCGTGCCCAGTTCGGAGATGGATGCGTATCAGCGGCAACTGGCCGCTACACAGCAACGCGTGTACGCGCTGGCGGAAACGTTGCATCCCGTTGCGTGGCGTGAACGGGGGCTGCCTGCAGCGTTCAGCCAAACGATTTCACGCGCGCTGGACGAGGCCGGGATTGCCTACCGCTGCGTGATCAGCGGGCGCGGCTTCGCCCGCATGTCGACATCGGTGTTGGGGGCGGCCTATCGAAGTGCCTGCGAAGCAGTGGTGCTGGTCACGAAACGGCTGGCTTGCTCGCGTGTCGGTGTGACGTTGCGGGGCGGTGAAACTCATGGGAGGCGTTGGCTGGTGTTACGTGTGGAAGGTCTACACGAGGATGATCGCGTCGCGAATGCCGTCGTGCGATCCATCGAGCGCAAACAGATCGCCACAAAGCTTGGCGCAAGCGGGCTGGACATCGAACAGTTGCACGCCCATGCGCGCATCTTCGATGGCACCTTGCACGAACGGTCGTGGAAGGCGGGTGTCCGCATGACGATCTTCCTTTACGACGTCCAGCAGGACGCAGAGAACGCCGGAACAACCGCGGAGCCTCTGCGCCTGTGGGTGCATTGAGCCCGTCTTACGGACTGCCACCGCCACCGCAGTTGTACGGGTCCTGGCAGGTGTTCGCGGTCGTGAACACGGTCGTGCCGTTGCTTTGAGGCGTCGCCGTGATCGTGGTCGTGCTGTCGCGATAGATTGTCTGCGTGGTGGCCTTTGCCGTTGATGCCGCATCCGTGCGCACGTAGGACGCGTCGCTGCCGACCGGCAATGCAATCGACGTCCCGCCCGCTGTACCGATGGCGGCATGCACGGTTCCGTTCAGATCGTTGATCTGAACATACTTGATGCCATTCAAATGAAACACGTAAACGTGCCATTGGGGACTGCGGCTTTGGTCCGTGGCATTGGGCCACGATTGCCCCAGACCCGTGGCGGGTGTAACGGTTTGTGCGAACGCGGCGGACGTCATGCCGATCGCCATGCATCCAGCCAGTGCGAGCTTGCGTGAAAGGCTTCCGTGAGTGCAGGACATGCGCTTCCCCTTCGTGGTGAGATGGTAGTGGCCTACCGGGAGCGCAGACTGTAGCAGGGGCATGTTGAGGCTGATATCACTCCTCGCAGCGTGCCCGTTGCCAACGACGCGAAGCGCGATGCCGCGCATCATGCTTCACGTTCGCTACACATTCTTTTGCGACCGATGCCGTTTTCGCTCGATCTCAATGTTGGGCAAACGCGGCTTCGAGTTCCTCGACGTGTTGCGCGAAAACGGCGGGGCGGCGTTGACGAAAGGTGTCGAGGTTCGCGAGCTTCCAGCGCAGCGCGGGTAGTTCGGCGACACCGGGAACGGCGAGGTGGGACCAGTCTGGCTCGCCATGTGCGAGGCCGAGCAGGAATTGCCGTTGCGCGGGCGTGACGCGCGCCGGCAGTTCCTGTCGCAACCGCAGGCGGGTCTCCAGCAGGGTGTCCAGACTGCAAGGCACCTCGGTCATGCCGACGAAACCGCTGTCATAGTCACGCGTGATGTCCTTGTCGCGGCCGAACAGCACTTCATGGATGGGACGGTTATGACCGGCCAGGTACACGACGAAACATTCGATCATGCCCTCCGTCAGTCCGCCGGTTTGGAAAAGCTGCCAGACGTCGAAGAGATCGCGCGGATGCTGTCGATCGAGGGCCGCGACGAGTTTGCCGCCATAGAGCTCGTCGGACGCGAGCAGGGGTAACGCCAGTTCCGCCGCGAATTGCTCGCTCGTCTTCTCGCATAACGCGTGGCGTTCGATGGGCAGGACGGTACCGCGAAAGACCGTGTTGACCTCGATCTTGACCTGACTGGTGTCGTTCTCGACGAGGAGCTTGGTATCGCTGAGATCCTTGCTGCCGACCAGACGGGTGCGTAGTCCCTGCGGTGCCAATCGCTGTTCGATGGCGGCCAGTTCCTGCTGGATAGCCGTGAGCGCTTCGTCGCGCGGTGTCTGCCGGGGCACATAGACGACATCGATATCGACGGACAGGCGCGGCATGTTCTGTACGAACAGGTTGATGGCCGTGCCGCCCTTCATCGCGAAGGCGTCGTTGGCAAAAACCTCCGGTGCGATGCGCAGCAGCAACCGGACAGTATCGGCGAAGAATTTATCCATGCGGTTTCAGGGCGAGCAGCGTGCCATCGGGAAGACGGCTCATCCAGCGCCGGTTACTGCCTGTGGGGAGCCGGAACTGTGCGAGCAAGGCATCGACATCAAGCAGGTGGGTCTCGCGCGCCCAGGTCAGACACAGACGAACGGTTTTCACGCTGGTGCAGCAGGCGAGCAACTGGCCGACGAGTTCCTTGCGCGGACTGCGCAGACTTTCGAACACGGCGTGAGCGTCTTCGAGTCCTTCGCGGACGCCCGCGTCGTACAGCAACTCGAGCACAGCGCGTTCGGGAACCGCGACCTGGACGCCGTCTTGCACATCCGGCGGCGTGGTGAGCGTTCGGGCGGCAAGGGAGGGATCGGACCAGTCGAACAGACGGGCGTACACGTAGCGCGCGGGAAAGCGGCTGGTGAACCACGAAGGCAGCACGAAACGTTCATCGCCCCACAGCACCAGAGGTTCGCGCCGGCCGAGTTGGTGTCGCACCCCCTGCCAGGCGAGGGCTGTTTTGCCGCCGACGTGCAGCCCCGGGACGCGCTGCTGCAGGAACCGGAGCGTGGCGTGGAGGTTGAAATCGTCGTTGGGAAAGGCGTACACCCCCGATGCCAGCCGGACCAGCCAGCCGCTGCTGACATACCGGGCGGCAAGCTGGGTCGACACGCCAAGCTGGTTCAGCGTGGCGAGATCGAACGGCGCGCCGCGGGGCACCTCGGTCTGCAGGCGCTTGATTAACTGATGTCGAGGAAGTCGCTCCATGAGCGAATTTTACGACATATTCTAATCGTTGGCACATCACTTGATTGGAAGTTGACTCAAAAATACAAGAAAACTATATTTCATGAACGAAATCTAATCACGTTATGAAGCACAGTCGACGCCGGCACCGGCTCATGACCTATGATGAAACGGCAGCTTCAGTAAGGCGGAATGAGCCTGATATCTGGAGGACAACCATCATGACGATCGCATCGAAACCATCCTGGGCTCACCGGTTCGGCGAGGGAGCTGGGCATGTGTGGCGCTGGCTGGCGCGGCAGGATCGTCGCGCGGCGGCGTGGCTGACCACGCAGGGGCTGCCAGCTCGTGCGGCGAACGCGGTGTCGTGGGTCGCGAAGCTGCTTGCGCTAGGGGTTCTGTTGTATCTCGCATTCTGGCTGGTGCTTCTGCTGGCATTGCTTGTCATAGCGGGATCGGCGGTGAGTCATGTCGATGGGAGTGAGCGGGAGGAGCGGCCTCTCAGCGATGAATCGGATCACAAGAAAAACCTGTTCTACGATCCCATCAACTACAACGACGATCCTGATCCGCGCTTCGATGACAAGTGATCGGGCATTACTTGAGTGCTTTCATGGTCACATCGGAGCCTTTCGAGCCAGCTTGACCTGCCGATTTGGTTCCGTCTGCCAAGCCTTGAAGGGCTCCTCCTGCACGTACGCCGACCCACGCGAGCGATGTAACCCAAAACGCCGGCAGGATTAGAAACATCGCTCCCATCACGAAGTTCAGCAGCATGTCTCCCATCGCGTTGTTGAGACCCATGAACGGGTTAAAGGACTCATGGGGCGAGCCGTGTCCATAGAGCGCATCGAGGATCGTGCTGTCGACCCAGCGCGCGAGCTGGAACCAGAAATCCACGAAGAACAGCGCGAACTCCACGCAGCTTGCGGTGACCACCGCCTTGAGATCGTAGGTGCCGAGTACCAGCATGAGCGGCAGGCAGATCACGAACGCCATCTTCAGGAACGACAGCACCATCGGCAGGGCCTGGCGTACCACGTCCATGGCCGGGAACGTCGCCAGTGAGCCAACCGTCAGGCCCAGATCGCCCGCGCCACGTGCGACCGCATTAGGCAAGGTCATGCCGATCTGTCCACCGTAATCCGTGTAGACCTGGCCCTGATTGAGCACCTGCTGGCGTGGCGCGACGATCGTGCGGATCACGTCGTCGTCGACCTGGTTCTGGCTCAGGAAGCCGGCCCATTGTGCGACCTTCGTGAGCAGCCCCGGATCGATCTGTTGTAGCAACCGCGCTCGGAGGCCAACGCCGCCATCCGACCACCACTGGTTGCAGGTCGGATAGCCGCCGCCGGATGCGACCTGGGCCAATCCCGCATCACGCGTGGCGTCGTACGGCCACGCCGTGCGCGGCGTACTGGAATGGTAGCGGTCGTAGTAACCCGCGGTATTCACGAAATAACTCGACCCGATCCAGTTCACGTCGTCCATCTGCGCATTGGTCAATGTGGGCCGGTTCATGAAGAGCCGCGCTCGCGCAGGCCCGTAGCAATCATGCGTGAAGTCGGCGACCTCCTGCGTCAGCACTGGATCGTTGATGCGCGTGCTGTCGATGTCCATGCGGATCTGCTGCAGGTCCACGCCGCACGGAATGGAGGCCACCGCCGCGCCCGTGATCGCCTTGGATAGCGCGTGCATGAAGAACCACCACACCGGCACCTGGGCGCTCTGGTTGTTGAGCGTGGTGAAGACCGTATTCCAGCCGGTGTCGGTCGGCTTCGGTGCATCAATCTGGCATTGCTGCGAACGCGTCTGATCGAACTGGAGAGTGCTGAGGTTGACGGGAATGAACGGCATGCCCGCGAACAGGATCACGGCGATCGCGACGTACACGCGGTTCTCGATGCGCAAGGCCGACAGCACGCCCTTGTTGCCTTCGTCCGCGCCTTCGCTTCGCGCACGCAGCCACTCTTGCAGGATGATGGCGGCAAAGGGCAGGGCGAACACGCCGCTGGCGACCAGCACGTTCCAGATGCCGTTGTTCACGAGCCAGCCCACGAGCGTGAGGTAATACTCGAGGTAGTCGGTGGTAGTGAGCGTCATGACTGTGCTTCGCTCAGAGGGGATAGTGCATCGCGACACATTCCGTCAGGGCGATCGCCAGCACCGCCGCGATCTCCGCGCGCACCAGCCGTCGCCGCGCCTCGGCGGAGGGTTCTCGTTGTCGCACACGAGTGCGCATCCACCACCAGCCGCGCACGATCACCGCGTAGAACCCGAGCCGCCAAATGCCGAACAGCCATGCATGCGCGTGCAGCCAATGCTGCCAGGCGACGATGCCGCCGACGAGTCGCATGCCCACGACGTGGAGGATGATCGTCACCACCGTCAGGGCGGCGAGCATCGCCAGCACGATGACCAGCGAACGAGGCATGCGCCACCAACGAAACGTTCGCATACTCACGGTCCCGCGCTGTTCGAACCGTTCGCCGGCTTTTGCAACTGGTCGAGCCGGTTCGGTACCGTGTCGCCCTGGAAGATGCGGCGCGACCCTTCACCGCGTGCGTATTGCCGTTCGATGATCCACGCGGTGGCGTTGCCGGCGAGTTCACGACGCACGTCCAGTTCAGTTTTGAGGTTGGTGATCTCCCGTTCCAACGTATCGTTGTCCTGGCCGATCGCCTGATCGGCCAACTGGTTCGCGGCGACGTTCGGTTCCTTGCTGCCGGTGAGCAGCGTGCGCTGAAGCAGCAGCGCTTTTTCCAGTACGCTGGAGAGCGCCACTTCCGAGGCAAGGCGTTGGGTCAGCACGGTTTGATCGGGCTCGTCACGCAGCGCCTCGACCACGCCGCGTGTGATCGGCAAGGCGTCACTGCTGGCTGCCTGCAGGTTGTCGGGCGTCGTGGCCTTGGTACCGGCGATCAGATCCTGCAGGGCCTTCAACTTGGTGTCGTATTCTTCCTGGATCAGCGGCGTGAGACCGACGCCCGGTGTGGTCTGCGCACTGGTGCAGTCGTCGCACGTGCGTTCCTCCTGCTCGCCGAGCACGCGCGTCGCCCATGCGGCGGCGGCATCGGGCGAACTCCAGGTGCTGCAGGTGAGCCGGTTGCCGCAGGTGCTGGCATCGATGGACGAGGTATCACTCACCGCACGGCCATTGAGCAGGTTGTAGCCCGCGCGCGTCACGTCGCCGACGACCTTGATCGACGACTGTCCCGCACCACCCGCGTTGCTGCCGCCGATCCACGGTACGCCAGCGTTACCACGTTGGTTTTCCGCCTGCTCAGTGGCGGCCACGGCATCCTGCGTGCTCGTCACGGCCGTCTTGAGCGCTTGGCCCTGCGCGAGTTGATCCCAGCCGAGCGTACCGCCGGCGAGATCCGCCATCTTGTTCGCCATCGCGCGGCACGTGGCCTTGGAGCGATCGAAGTCGAGCCGCGCCTGCAGGATGCCGTTGGTGAGCAGGTTGTAGAGTCCCGGGTCGGCGCGCTGGATGATCAACGCTGGCAGCGACGCAACTGCGCTGGTGGCGTTCTGGATCACCTGGCTCATGATGGTCTGAAAGCCGTTCGTGACGCCGTTCAGCTGGTTCTGCAGCGTGTCGGACAGGCTCAGGTTGCCGCAGATCAGGTTGTTGTTCCAGCCGATGCCGACGCCGAGACCCTGCATGTTCGCACTGGAGCTCATCGCGACGGCGCTGCCACCGCCGATCGTGTAGAGCACGTCGTCGCCCAGCACGCTGCCAGACGTTCCGATCGACGGATGGTTCTGGCCGATCGCATCGCTGGTTAGCGTGATCGCGAGCGCAAGCATCGCTCCGAAGGCGATCGTGCGAGGGGGCGAGACGCGACGCAGAGTAAAGGACAGGCGGTTCATGATCGCTATCACTCGACATCTGTGCTGCCAAGAAAAATCTGACCCATACGTTTGCAGCAGGCGTAGGGCCGCCACAGCGTCCAGGCGTAGCCGCCATCGGAGGCTTGCACGGCGGGCCGGGCATTCGGAAACACCGCGCACGTCATCGAGAGTTGTGGAGTCAGGGGCTGCCATTTGCCGGTTCGGACGTCGCTTTCGATCAGCGCGCCCGCGGGCCAGTAGCCGTCATAGGGCTGTGCGAGCAGTGGCTGATACACGTGCGGCTGGCCGGAGCGTGTGACGATGTCGCCAGCGCGTTGTGCAACCACCGCCGCGCTTTTGAAGTCGTCTACCTGATGGAGAAACCCTTCGCGTGGATACACACTGCCCCAGAGATTCGCGGAGACACGGCTGCCGATTTCGCGTACACCCGGCGTCAGCGACTCGGGATAGAGGCTCTCGGGAATGCCATCACGCCACGCGATCGTATCGAAGGTACTGAGCAGGTACGGATCGAACGGCACGCCTGCACCCGTACAGGTCATGCCGAACTGACTGGCGAAGCGGCTGAACGCCGCCATGCCCGGATGGCCGATGACGTCAGCGTTCTTGAAGACGGCGAGATTGTTTTCGTGCGGTTCGTTTGTCGTGCCGTTGCCGCCGCCTTGCGCGAAGGGCAGTGGTGCGCTCATGAAGGACACGTCGGTCCACGGGTTGCCGCCCGTTCGGCTGTAGCTCGAAACGACCGCATCGGGCACGTAGTGGCGTACTTTCACGGAGGTTTGCACGGTGCAGCCGAAGGCGGAGCATGACAGCCAGTAGCACACCCCGACGATGCGCCAAGCGAGGCAATCGGGCGACAGCACCGATGTAATCAGCGTGGCGGTGTCGATCGCGAATGCGGACAGGGTTGTGCCAAGTAGCACGAAGGCCGAGCCCCAGCGCATGTAACGATGGGCCAGGCGCGTCATGGATGTGTCTCGCGGTAAGCTTGAATGCGTGCCATCGCATGAGCGACGTCGGGCTCGCCGTAGACCACGTAGCGTTGATCGACGACGACGGCAGGGATTTTCGCGATCCCGATACGCCATGCATCAGTAACACCCTGATAGGCGGCAGTGAGTTGCTGGGAGACGGCTCGGTTTCCAAGTCGGTCGCGCACTTCTGCCGCCGCATCGCTGGGGTTGGCGGGCAAGCCTTGCGATAAGGTCGTCTCGATCTGTGTCGGCGCATCGAGTTCGATCACGCGTGCATGAGAGGGCGCGTGAACACGATGCTGCTGGTCCGTCACGATCCAGATATCCGTGCCAAGGGCCAGACAGGCCCGCGATCCAAGCATCGTGACGAATAGCAGAACGAGAGCAGGGCGCGCGGGACGCAGCAACACGGGAAGGCGACAACACATGATCGCAGGCAAGCAGCGTGACGGGGACTTTCAGTGGGCCAGATCCGCACACGCTGCGCTGCCTGAAAAGGGAAATGCCGCTTTACCGCTTTATGCGTTCCCTATCGAGCGGTTTGGCTGGGATGCGTAGACGGTCAAACATCGGGAAAGGTCACGGACGGCTGCCCCAGGCGGCGCGCAGCTTCAGTTTGCATGCGTCGACGGTTCCAGCGATGACCGGGTCGCTCATGTACGCTCGCACGCCACGACGGACGCTCGTGAGCCAAACCAGCGCCTACTGTTCGGCTGAACGTTTCCCCGAACTAAAAGCCAATTGCTTACCGAGTACCTTTGGCCTTGGGAGGCGGAGTCTCGGGCCAACTCCGCATTGCAATGCTGATTGTCTTGTGAAGCTCTTTGGTTGGAACACCGCTCGCGGCCTGAACCGAGATGCCTTGAGAGACGGTACCGAAGAAACGCGCCAAAGCGCCGATGTCGGTATGTTGTGGCAGTTCCCCCCGCTTACGAGCACCTTCCAAACATTGTCGAATCATCTCAACGCCCGATTCGCGGACTTCGCACAGAACTCGAGCCACCTGCCTGGATTCCTCGCTTCCAGCAAGGGCTCCTTGCACCAGCAAGCAGCCCTGAGGCGTGCCTTCTGCGCTTTGAAACGTTGCCAAGGCTCGAAGGAAAGCTTCTAGGCCCTTACGTGCTGATGGGAGCTCCAATGATGGCGCTGCGAATGCGCCGAGCCGTTCTTGGTAGCGAGCGAGAACCTTGAAGAAAAGCTGCTCCTTTCCTCCGAAAGCAGCATAGAGACTCGGCTTATTGACACCGATCGCTTCGGCTAAATCCGTCAGCGAGGTTCCTTCATACCCTTTTTCCCAGAAGAGCACGAGGGCTTGGTCCAACGCCTTATCTGCGTCGAATTCCCGCGGCCTACCGATCGCCATTTGAGCACCCAATAATTTTTTACCGTTCGGTATGTTAAGTCCTTGACAGCGCGATGTCGAGTCCGAGATACTTACCGAGCGGTACAGAAGTACGTAAGCAAACTGACATTTCGGAGAGGCAGATGGCAAGTCAATTGAATGGAAAAGTGGCCCTGGTGACGGGTGGGAGTTCGGGTATCGGGTTGGCCACGGCGAAGCGTTTCGCTGCGGAAGGGGCGATCGTCTACATCACGGGGCGCAAGCAGGACGCCCTGGATAAAGCAGTGGCCGAGATAGGCGGCAAGGTCGTCGCTATCCGTGCTGACTCCTCTATCGTGGCGGATCTCGAACGGGTATATGCCACGATTCGCGACAAGAGTGGCAGGCTTGATGTGTTGTTCGCGAATGCCGGAATTGCAGCGTTTGTGCCGCTCCCAGCAATCACTGAAGAGCATTACGACAGCATCGTCGATACGAACCTGAAGGGCGTCGTGTTCACCGTCAAATACGCGGTTCCCCTGCTTTCTGAAGGCGCCTCAATCATCCTCACTTCGTCGACAGCGGGCTATAAGGGGATGGAAGCATTTAGTGTGTACAGCGCGACGAAGGCGGCGATCCGGCAGCTGGCGCGCGGTTGGCTCCTGGACTTGAAGGCAAAGAAAATTCGCGTCAACGTCATCAGCCCCGGCATGGTAGACACACCAGCGATTGACGGCCTGGTCGGTGATCCGAATGCGGCGGCAGGAATGAAAGCGCATGTGGCATCGCAAATTCCCTTGGGCCGCATTGCGCAACCGGGTGACATTGCCGCTGTCGCCGTGTTTCTGTCCTCCGACGAAGCCGCGTACATCAATGGCGTCGAGTTACCTGTAGACGGCGGCGCCAGCCAGATCTGATCCCGTCGGGGAGACATCGTCGAAGCCTGGTTCGCCCCGATTTCAGGGCGGGTCCGGCTTCGGCACTCCAGCAATGTTGAGGAGCAACGTTCATGCGATACAAACTGTTCGGACAACATACGGGCCTGCGGGTCTCCGAACTGGTACTTGGTGCGGGTAATTTCGGAACGCGCTGGGGCCACGGTGCCGAGCCGGCGGAGGCGCGCCGCATTTTTGAAGCCTACGCGGCAGCGGGCGGCAATTTCATCGATACGGCTAACGGATATCAGTTCGGGGAGTCCGAGGAGATTCTCGGCGAGCTACTTCGTGGTCACCGGGACGAATTTGTGCTGGCGTCGAAATTCACTTATCGCTCCACGCCTCAGGACGGCATTCTCATTACGGGCAACAGCCGCAAAGCCATGGTGGCGTCCTTGGAAGCCAGTTTGAAGCGACTCAACACCGACCGCATCGACCTTTTGTGGGCGCACATGTCCGATGGTGTGACGCCGCTTGAAGAGCTCATGCGAGGATTCGACGATCTTGTGCGTGCCGGCAAGATCCTGTATGCGGGTCTATCCGATTTCCCCGCCTGGCGGGTGGCTCGTGCAGCAACCATCGCCGAACTGCGTGGTACGGTGCCTGTCGCGGGTCTCCAGCTGGAATACAGCCTTGTGGAACGTAGCAGCGAGCATGAGCTTCTTCCGGCCGGCAAGGCGTTAGGACTGGGGATCGTCGGCTGGTCACCGTTGGGCGGCGGCATGCTTACCGGAAAGTATCGCAATGGCGAAACCGGGAGACGAGAAGGTTTCGGCGGCAACGTGTTCCAGCCCGAAAATACCCCGCAACGTACGGCGATCGTTGACGCGCTGATTGCCGTTGCAGACGAAGCGGGCGTGACTCCCGGAGAAATCGCCATCGCATGGGTTGCCAAAAAGGGCGTGCAGCCTATCATCGGGCCGCGCACGTTGGCGCAGCTGCAGAGCAATCTGGCCGCGACGAAAGTCACACTTTCGGCAGAGCAGATCGGCCGCCTCGACATGGCAAGCGCGATTACTCCCATCTTCCCGTACACGGTGATCGATGCAGCGCAAACCCGCCAGGGCTATACCGGCGGCAAGGCCGACGAGTTCGATCCGCCTGCAGTGTCGGTCGCTTGAGGCATTGTTTCAATAGCCGGGAAGCCAGCATGGCGTCTGCGAGACGCCATGCACAGAACATTCTTGCTGCAATTGCGCTGATCCCACTGCCGCAAACGCTGGGCGCGAAACGTTTTCCCAGCGATGCCTCAAACGCTGTTCGACGCGGCTTAAACGGCGCGGGAGCGTAAAGGAAGGAGATGCTAATGCTTGAAACCGATTCAGTGACGCCGGCAGACTCGCAGGAACACTTGAAAGTACAGCCACTCGAAGCGATACGCAGCTATCACGCGCATATTTACTTTGACGAACCGGCGCAACGACGTGACGCCGAAGTCCTGCGGGAACATATCGCACAACGCTTTTCGGTCACTCTTGGTCGCTGGCACGATCAACCAATTGGCCCTCATGCGAAGCCAATGTATCAGGTCGCCTTTTCGTCACGTGACTTCGGCAGCTTCGTACCTTGGCTGATGATGAATCGTTGCGGACTGACTGTACTCGTTCATCCCAATACCGGCCGTCCACTCGCTGACCACCTCGACCATCCGGTCTGGATGGGCGAAGTGCTCGACATCCTCAACCGGCATCTGCTTCCCGTCGACGAAGGACCGGAGCCGGATCTCGTCACCAACACTCGACCAACGGTGAAGCCATGAGTGATATTCCTTACGGCAATGCGCTGATCATCGGGGCCGGTTTTGGCATCAGCGCGGCCCTTACGCGGGCGCTGCGTTCCGCAGGCCTTCCCGTCATCATCGCCTCGCGAAACCCCGATAGATTGGCGCCGCTGGTGAGCGAGACGGGAGCCGTCGCGCTGCAGGTCGATGCCTCCGACGCCGGCCAGGTCGCGCGGCTTTTCAAGGAGGCGGAGGCGCGAATCGGACCGCCCGAGATTGTCATCTATAACGCCAGCAGCTTCGTCCGCGGTCCGATCGCTGACCTGGACCCGGTGCAGGTTGAGCACGCAGTGTCTATCACCGCATTGGGTGCATTTCACGCGATACAGCAAGCTGCCAGGTACATGGTTCCCGCGGGGAAAGGCGCAGTCCTATTGACCGGCGCAACCGCCGGCATAAAAGGATTTGCCCGTTCCGCACCTTTTGCGATGGGTAAGTTTGCCCTACGGGGACTGGCCCAGAGTGCCGCCCGTGAACTTGCGCCTCAAGGCATCCACGTGGCCCATGTAATCGTGGACGGCAGTGTGCGGGCGAGCGGCCGCGCGGACCCATCAGACCGCACGCTTGATCCGGACGCCATTGCCCAATGCTATATCGATCTCTTGCGACAACACCGCAGTGTCTGGTCGTGGGAAATCGAGGTGCGGCCTTGGGTAGAGAATTTTTGACTATGCGACCTCATTGGACTTCGCGATATGGACTGTCGTGAGCTTTGGCAGCCAGTAGCACACACCAACGACGCGCCATGCCAGGCAATCGGGTGACAGCGCCGACGAAATTAGTGTAGCGGTGTCGATGGCGAACGCGGGCAGGGTTGTGCCGAGTACCGTGAGAGGCGAGCCCCAGCGCATGTAACGTCGCGCCGGGCGCATCATGGATGTGTCTCGCGGTAAGCTTGAATGCGTTCGACCACAAGAGCCACATCAGCATCGCCATAGACTACGTAGCGTTGATCGACGACAACGGCAGGGATTTTCGTGACGCCGATACGCCAGGAGTCGGCAATCCGCTGATCGGGAGGCCCGTAACGTGGCGCGGTGCACTTATTTGAAGTTGACTCGTGTCTCTATCTTCCTGATGGCGTCTAACGCGTTCACGCCACAATCGGAGTCATCGCAAAGTCCATTGAGAGCAAGCAGATCATGTCCGTCTCCCAATTCTCCCAGTACCTGAATGCAAAAGTTGGCAATGCCGATAGGGCCACTATGAAGTCCGAAGTCGTAGTACGAGACCTGGGCCTGTCGCTTCTCGAGCGCGTCACGGCAGACACGTACGGCCAAATCGGGATAGGTGTCTAAGAGGGATCGTCGTGCGTTGCGATCCCAGATACGAGCAGACGTAACGAGCTCAAAAGCACCTGCGCTCGCACACCTGGCGTGATCGAGGAGGATGGATCTGGCGTTGCTAGTATGGCTGGAAGTTTGAGGGCTCTGTACGTCTCCTCGACTTGACCAATACAGAAGCTCGCCGCATGCCAGCAACGCCCGCTGAGCGTCGGAAGTAACGTCGCCTCGCGCGAGCGGAAGATCAGCGCCCAAATGGCCCAAGCATTCGTGCGCGGCAACAAACACTTCGATCGCTTCTTGTGGCATAAAAGCCTTTTCGTCGGGAAGCGTCGTCCAAGGTGCAATGGCTGATGCCACTGTGGGGTCGTTAAAGTCGGATAACTGTCGGATGAGAATTCCCAGAAAGGAAAGGTACGGACGCGTCGCACCACGGCACGCTTTGGTGAGTAGGGCCTTCTTACGTACGGGATCGAGTCCTTGTATGACCTCCCAGTAAGCCGAGTCAAAGGGGTGATCAAACTGGCAGGAAAAGAGGCCCCACGCGGCGTTATCTGCATCGGCCCCTTCGCTGTTCAGAGCTTCCTCGATTTCGTGGTGAACGACTTCCGTGTGATCGTGCTCGGCCTCTTGTAACCCGCCGAGTGCCTGAAGCGCTTCGAAGATTAATGAGTTCATCACTACCCCGAGCTTGTCGAGCGAGGCCTCAAGGGCGTCGATCATCTCGCTGCGATACGGCTCTCCCGCGTCGCGGAGGTAAAGCACGAAGTTCAGCAGATCGAGCTGGAGGTGGTAGGGGCAGCCTCGTATGTTCTGAAGCAAGGTTCGCACGTAAGGCGCAACCTCGGTAGCGTACTCGGTCGATCTCGTGAGTCCGATTAAAAAGTAGAACTGCCCCGGCGTTTTTGCAACTGACCATGCGCTTCTGATGGCGACGCCGAAGTCATCGCCTGGTGGCCCGCGATGCGAAGGGAACCCGCTATGAATGGAGTAGACCAACTGCGATATGGCAGCCGTTCGGGCCATGACGTATGCCTGTGAGAACGTCGCGTGGCGAAGGGGGATTTTTCGTTCCTTGGCCGCGGCCGACAGCTGTTTCGAAGCGGCTGATATGGCTTCGTCCATATGACCACAGGCGGCCATGACCACATCGATGTACTGCCCGTCCATGAGACCATCGCCAATTGCTTTAAGGTAACGGGTGCAATCTCTCGTATCGTCCCGGATCGAGTTCCCGGCAACAGCGACGCCTTTCCATCCCTCGCCAATCAACTCGAACTGGATCGCTCGTGACTCGGCAACCATGGCATTCAAGACAGCATCGATCCGTCGCGTCACGATCGACAGAGCTATGGTGCCGCATTCCCCTCGGCGACATTCCGCCAAGAGGCCGTCGTTCGTTGTTTTCTCAAGCACATCATTGACGATGCGAGTGTCCTCGAGGCCGCCAATGATGAAGGTGCGCGATGACTGGAATCGGGGAGAGCAGAGAGCCAACTGTATCTGCGAGGCATTGTTCCCGGAAGTGCGAATGACGGATTCGGCCGCGAACGCTGCATAGAACAGCTCGTGCGAGAAGCTCACCCTATCGCCACGCAAGTAGAGGAGTTCCATACGAAACACAGCGTCTCGCGCATCACCGCCGACCGAGATTGAGTCAGCAAGTCGGTCAAATTCTCGAATGGAAACGCTGAAGCAGGCTCTTTCGGTGAGGGTGCTGGCGAGGACAGTCAGTAGCCGAATACCATCGCGAGCGGCACTTCCCAGTTTCTTCCTCGAATAGGCGTCAAAAAGCGCAAACTTACTCGCACCTGCCGGCAGTAGCTCGCAGGCTTCCCCAATGAGTGCCGCCTCGAGGCCTGAGCGTGCGGCACGAAGAAGCGCCGCGCAATTGGCAGTTTGACTACCGAGCTCCCCGATCCTGGCGAGAGCTGCTTTTAGTTCATCGGACGGGCGCCGGACCAAGATCCTCTTTAACGACAGCAGGTCCGCGCACGAGGGATCGTGTTGCGTGCTGATAACAAGGCCTGCACCGAAGCGCAACGAAAACGCCCTGAGGCTTCGTGTCAGCGCGATCTTGAGGTCATCACGGCATTCGTTGTAGCCGTCCACGAAAAGTACGATGCGTTTTTCCAGGAGCCGGCATGCGCTAACGATGCTGCTTATCGAGCGAGTATCGAGCAGCGACGCCTCGAGGTCGAGAAGGCCTTGAAGCCGACGGTCGAAGTCCCTTGCGGAAACGAATATAGGTACGCAGTTGTGCTCGATGCATGACATCGCACATGAGGTTGTCAGCAAGGTCTTCCCGCAACCAGAGGGGCCCGAAATCACGACGCAATCGCTGGTACTGGCAACCATGGATTGGATATCTGCGAGTGCAATAGCACCCTGTTCCGAATCGTACTCGTCGGCTACGAGCTTGGCGGCCTGCGGGCCATAAAAATCCGCAAAGGACGTTAAATAAGTAGCGCACAATCGCTCAGACAACAGAACCCTTTGATCGAATGCACCATCAAGGGTCGCGATAGCTTCCAAATGCAATCGACGCGCCAGTGCCTCGCACTGCTGCGCGGTGAGAATCGCTCCGGAGCGTTGCGTCAGCATCTGCGCGATTTGCGTCGCGCCACCGACCGCGACTTTGAAATCGCCTGAGGTTACTTCCGAGCCGTTCGGGATATCCGGCATGACGGCGACCAGACCATTCGGATACCCATCAACGTTTGCGATGTCTTGGATGGCGTCGCGCAGACGGTTCTTTGCCCCGAGAGACTGTTCGTAGGCGTTCCCAATTCGCCTTGTACCAAAGGGCCCAAGTTGGGTCCACGGCCCGTTCATCCCACCTTGGATAGGTTGGCTGTAACTTTTTGCTTCGATAACGAGGGTCGTCGTATCGGTAAAGACGGCAAGATCGATCTGACGGCCGCACACATGGAAGTTTGCAAAAATATAGGCCCATCCACGCGATTGGACGACAGCTGCGTGGACGGTGCGAAGTACGTCAATGTCAGACTGGTGCTCGATCTGAGCACCAACGTAGACGCGAACACGGTCGCTCGATTCCTGAGCGAGGTTCATGGCGAGTTCCCCGGAACGGTTCGCGCAAGATAGCGGCAAAGTACGCCACTGAGACCTACCATCAACTCCGCTTCTTCGAATTCAGGGGGCATCCCCTCGGTCAAGTGGCGGCCGTAGTTCGAGGTGTACCCCCAGGCCTTCTCGATGATCTGATTGACAGGCGGCGGAAAGATCCCAGGATTGCGTTGGATCAGTTGTCCCAATGTGTCCTTGCTGCCAGTCACGTCGCGCGCTACACATTCGAGCGCTGCCATGGCGTGCTGAATCGCTCCGGTTGTTTCTGCCTGCGGACGTCGGGAGAGATCATTCAGCGCTTCATGCAGTTCGGTTGCGGCGGTCTTCCGCCCTTGCCGAAGCAATTCCATCTGACCTTGACGTACCGCAGCTTCAAAAACCTCGGTGCCGCGGGTCTCGACGCGGTTATCGACGAGCTGCCAGCCAACACCAGCGGCTCGAAAAAAACGATTCATCTCGTCAGCGTAGCTTTGCCCTCGGTGTGCGCTTTTCGCCGCGAGCATTTCGATCAGGTCGTAAACTTCAAACCATTCGCAATCGTCGATCAGCTCATAGACCTCGCCGTCGATGTTTGGAAACTCGGACCAATTATTCCTGTCAGGTGCGCGAAAGAGGATTTGGCACAAACTCGCTCGTAAGTCGCTCGGCTTCAGGCCAGACCGATAGGCGATTTGAATTGCCGCATCGCGCATCTGTGGTGGCGCGTCATTCCTGATGGTGATCTCCGCGTCGGGGCGGACGAGACCATGACGTTGTGAGAACGAGTCCATGCGGTTCTCCCCCGAGTTTTGGCGCATAGCATACCTTGCTGCGGACGATGCCATGACAAGCGTCGGAACGGCGACACGAGTCGCGCAATTTCTTAGCGTGCACGACAGGCGTCAGTGACCGCTTTGTTCATCTCCTGCAGTGTGGCTTTGACGGTATCGAGGAACTGCTCCGCGAGCACCGATGAGGCCGTCGCGGCGGGAAACACCGTGTCCACCGCAAACGGCACATCCGCGTCGAACGGCGCGAGCACGACACCACCCGCATGCCACGCATCCAGCGCGGAGAGCGGATCAATAATGGCGACACCCGTGCCGTTCGCAACCAGTGCGCAGGCGGCCGCCGCATAACCCACCTCGATCACGATTCGCCGCGCCACACCTTCCACGCGGAACACCTCATCGATAAGATGCCGAAACGCCGATTCCCGTCCGAACGACACGAACCGCTCACCCTCCAGGTCCTTCGGCTGGATCACGGTTTGCCCGGTCAGCCGATGATCGGCTGGTAGCACGCACACGCCCTGCAAACGCTCGAACGGTTGCAACGTCACGCCAGAGCTCACAGGCGTCGCGGTTGCAAACCCCACGTCCGCCTGGCGATTGGCCACCCATTCGGTGACATAGGTCGAGGCGCGGATGTTGAAATCCACCGTGACATCGGGGCGCTCACGCAGGAACGCGCCCACCGCGCGCGGCAATACGCTCAGCCCAAACGCGGGCATCGCCACGATGCGCAGGTGACCGCTCTGCCCGTGCGCGAGCCGGCGCGCATCGCGCGTGACTTCTTCCAGCGCCGCGAACGTCTTGTCGACCCGCTGAAACAGCCTATGCGCTTCCGGTCGCGGCACGAGCCGTTGCCGCACGCGATCGAACAGGACAAGGCCCGTGCGGTACTCCAGCTCCGCCAGCAGCTTGCTGACGGTGGGTTGCGTCAGATGCAGCAGTTCCGCCGCGCCCGTGACCGAGCCGGTAAGAATCACTGCGCGAAAGGCTTCCAGTTGCCGAACACTGACAGAGGACATGACAGTTCATAGATTTTTGGCATGAATTGTCGCATTTTTCGACTTTGACGCGATCGTTTTTGGCTTCTTATCCTCTGATTTCCATAGCTTTTTCGATCAGAGAAGATTATGCGCAACGAGGCAAGGATGCCGCGGCGCGCGCGCTGTCGCCGGTGGTTCGCGGCGATCGGTGCGTTCGCCGTCACGGCATGGCAGGGCGTTGCAGTGGCAGCACCGACGTTGGTCGTCGCCGGATACGGCGGCTCATCCGAAACTATGTTTCGCACGGAGGTGCTCGCGCCGTTCGCGCAGGCGCACGGCGTGTCGATCACCTATGTGGCCGGCACCTCGGCCACCAACCTGGCGCGTCTGCAGGCGCAGCGCGCGCATCCGCAAATCGATGTGGCGGTGCTCGACGACGGCCCGATGCAGCAGGCCGTCACCATGGGCTTGTGCCAACCGCTCGCCGCGGCATCGGTGTATGCGGACCTCTATGACATCGCCAAGGTCAACGGCGAAGGGATGCGGGTGGGTATTGGCATCGTCGCCACGGGCTTGGCTTACAACACCAAGGTGTTTGCCGCGCGGGGATGGGCGCCGCCCACCTCGTGGACAGCGCTCGGTGATCCGCGCTTTCACCGGCGCGTGCTGGTGCCCTCGATCAGCAACACCTACGGCCTGCAAACGCTGCTGGCCGTCGCGCATGCCGCAGGCGGGGACGCGCAGCACATCGATCCGGGTTTCGCATACATGGCGCAGCACGTGGCGCCGTCGGTGCTGAGCTTCGAAACCGCATCGGGCACCATCTCCGAACTCTTTCAGACCGGCGCGGTGGTGCTGGGCGTGTGGGGCAGTGGCCGCACGCTGGCCTTGGCGCGCACCGGTTTTCCGGTCGCATTCGTCGTGCCGAAGGAGGGCGCGCAGGCGTTGCTCACGACGGCGTGTGTCGTCAACGGCAGCGCGCACGCCGCACGCGCGCAGGCGCTAGTGCAGGACCTGGTCTCGCCACGTGTGCAGCGCGTCCTGGCCGCGCAAGCCGGTTGGGGACCTACCAACAAGACCGTGACGCTCGATCCCTCGGTGGCGAAAACCGTCGTGTACGGCGCCGACGCCGTGGCGCACCTCGTCCCTGTCGACTGGAAGACGGTCAACGCACAACGCGGAGCGTGGACAGCGCGCTGGATGCGCGAGATCGAACGCTGATTGCCCACGCGCGGGCCAACTTCGTCGATGGCGCCGCATGCGTTATCGGCCTCGCTTTAGAAGACCATCATGGCTTTTCTCGAACTTCAGGCGCTGTCCAAGCGCTACCCGCACGCGACCGCGGTGCACGACGTGTCGCTCGCGGTCGAACGCGGCGAGTTCCTCTCGCTGCTGGGCCCCTCCGGCTGTGGCAAGACCACGACGCTGCAGATGATCGCCGGCTTCGTGTCGCCCAGTGCCGGCACTATCCGGCTCGATGGGCGCGATCTCGCCGGCATCAAGGCGAGCGCACGCGGTCTGGGGGTCGTGTTCTAGTCGTATGCGCTGTTCCCCCACATGACCGTTGGCGAGAACATCGCGTTCGGCTTGGAAACCCGACGTATCGCGGCCGGCGAACGCGCACGGCGCGTGTCACAGGCGCTTGAACTCGTGCGCCTGGGTGACCTGAGTGATCGCTATCCATCGCAACTTTCCGGTGGCCAGCGTCAACGCGTCGCGCTCGCACGCGCGTTGGTAATTGAGCCGCCCGTGCTGCTGCTGGACGAGCCGCTCTCCAACCTCGACGCCAAGCTGCGCGAAGACATGCAGGTGGAGTTGCGGCGCATCCAGCGCACCGTTGGCACGACCACGATCATGGTGACGCACGACCAGGCCGAAGCGATGGCGATGAGCGATCGCATCGCGGTGATGAACGCGGGACGCATCGAGCAGGTCGATGCGCCGCGCACGGTCTACGACCATCCGTGCACAGGCTTCGTGGCGACGTTTCTCGGCAAGACCAATCTCTTCGATGCACAGCTCGAACCGGGCGCGAACGGCACCGCCATCGTGGCTGCGCGCGGCCATCGCTTTCCGATCACGGCGCCGTCCGCCGCCACGGGACCGATTCGCGTGAGCCTGCGTCCCGAAAAGATCGCCCTGGTTCCTGGGCCGATCGCGGCCGCGGCGAGCGAACTGACCGGCACGGTGCGCCTGCGCCTCTTCGGCGGCGATCACTGGCTCTACGAAGTCGACAGTCCGCTGGGTGCGTTGCTCGCCCGCTGCCAGAACGGTGCGGCGCCCATCGAGGAAGGGCAGCGCGTCGGCCTGCATTGGCAGCCGGAGGATTTGCGCATCGTTGGGGGAGACGACCATGCATGAGTCCTCGCGTCGGTGGCCGGCCTATGCGCTGAGCGCGCCGGCCCTCGTGTTCTACGGATTGCTGCTGGCCGTGCCGCTTGCGGCCACGCTGCTGCTGAGCCTGCGAGTGTTCGACGGCGCGCACGCGACCTGGTCGGGGCTTGGCGGCATGAACTACGTCGCCGTGTTCGGCGATCCGTACTTCCACACCGTCTTCGCACGCACCTTCGCACTCGCCGCCATCGTCACGGCGCTGTGCGCGCTGCTCGGCACGCCGGAGGCGATCATCCTGTCGCGCATGCGTGCGCCGTGGCGAAGCCTCTGCCTCGTGGCGATCCTCGCGCCGTTCTTGATTTCGGTCGTCGTACGCACGCTCGGCTGGGCGGTGTTGCTTGGCGGGGATGGGTTCATCAGCCGCGTGTTGCAGACACTCGGGCTGACCGACGGTCCGGTGGTGCTGATGTATTCGATGACCGGCATGGTGATCGCGCTGGTGCATGTCCTGGTGCCGTTCATGTTGATCGCCGTATGGGTCGCGTTGCAGCGCTGCGATCCGGATGTCGAGCGGGCCGGGGCATCGCTCGGGGCAAGCGAAGTGATGATCTTCCGGCGCCTGGTGCTGCCGCAGATTGTGCCGGGCATCGCGTCGGGCGCGGTGATCGTGTTCTCGCTCGCGGCCACCTCGTTCGCGACGCCCGCGATCATCGGCGGCCGGCGTCTCAAGGTGGCGGCCACCGCGATCTACGACGCCTTCCTCGGCTCGATGGATTGGCCGCAAGGCGCGGCGCTCGCGGTCGCCTTGCTGCTCGCGAACCTCGCGATCCTTGCGGCCTGGCAACGTCTCGGCGAACGAAGGCACAGCGCGCGATCGCGCACCCCCGCGCCGATCGTCATGGAGGAGGTGACCTCATGAAAAAGAACGGACCGATGGCGCTCGTCTTTCATGCGCTGTTCCTGCTGTTTCTTGCCGCACCGCTGATCGTTATCGTGCTGGTGTCGTTCACGGCGAAGGGGTATCTGGCGATGCCGTTCGACGGCGCGTCGTTGCGCTGGTATCGCGCCTTGCTGGGCGTACCGGAATTCGCCACCGCGCTGCGCACGAGTCTCGGTCTTGGGTTCACGTCGGCGAGCCTCGCGCTGGTGCTGGCCGTACCTGCGGCGTTGGCGCTGACCCGGTGGTCGTTTCCGGGCCGTGCGATGGTGCACGGCATGCTGATGTCGCCGCTGTTGATGCCGCACATCGTGCTGGGCGTGGCGTTCCTGCGCTTCTTCACGGATCTCGGCGTGAACGGGAGCTTCGCCGCCTTGGTCGTCGCGCATGCCGTCATCGTGATGCCCTACGCGCTGCGGTTGTGCATGACCTCGGCGGGGGATGTCGATCCCTCGCTCGAACAGGCGGCGATGTCGCTGGGCGCTTCGGTGGCCACGGTGTTCCGGCGCATCACGCTGCGGCTGCTCGTGCCGGGGCTCGCGAGCGGGTGGCTGCTTGCCTTCATCCACAGCTTCGATGAGCTGACGACGAGCGTGTTCATCGCGTCGCCCACGATGACGCCGCTGCCGGTGCGGCTGTACCTGCGCATCGAGGATTCGATCGACCCGACCGTGGCGGCCGTATCGACCCTGCTGATCGGAGGCGCCTTGGTGCTGATCCTCGTGATCGATCGTCTGATCGGGCTGGAACGCCTGTTTGTGGGGTCGCGATGAGCACGCCCATGTTTTCCGCCGGCACGCCGCCGATGCGGACGGTCACGGTGATCGTGGATGGGGTGCCGGTCGCGGTGCCCGAGGATTTCACCGTCGCGGCGGCGTTACTGATGATCGAACAGCGCCGTCCGTGGCGACGCTCGGCCGTGTCGGGCACGCCGCGCGCACCGTATTGCCTGATGGGTGTGTGCTTCGAGTGCGTCGCGCAGATCGACGATCAGCCTAATTGCCGCACCTGTCTGACACCCGTGCGCGCCGGCATGCGCATCACCTTGGGAGGCCCGCATGACCGCGTATGACCTGGTGATCGTCGGTGCGGGACCGGCGGGTATGGGTGCCGCCGTCGCGGCGCGCGAGTGGGGTCTGTCGGTCCTGGTGCTCGACGAACAGCCCGCGCCGGGTGGGCAAATCTATCGCGGCATCGAAGCGCACGCCGAGCGCCATGCGCAACTCGATCTCGGTTCCGCGACGGGGAAGGAACTCGCGACGCGTTTTCGCGCGTGCGGTGCCGACTATCGGTCTGGCGCGTCAGTATGGTTCCTCGCGCCGAACGGCGAGGTGGTGTTTGCCGTAGCGGGGCAGGCCCATCGGGTGAGCGCGCGTCGCGTGCTGCTCGCCACCGGCGCGATGGAACGACCATGGCCACTGCCGGGCTGGACCTTGCCCGGCGTGATGACGGCCGGTGCCGCGCAAATCCTCCTGAAAACCACGGGTCTCGTGCATCGCGAGGCGGTGTTCGCGGGATCGGGCCCCTTGCTGTATCTCGTCGCTGTGCAGTATCGGCGCCTGGGCGTGCCGGTGCGTGCGGTGCTGGACACCACGCCGCTTGCGCATTACGCGCAGGCCGTGCCGTATTTCCCGGCGGCCATGCGCACGCCTGCGTACCTGCGGCGCGGCATCGGTTTGCTGTGGCAACTGCGTCGCTCGGGTACACCTGTGTTCACCGGTGTTCGCGATGTGCGTGCGTTCGGCCGGGAGACACTGGAAGCGATCACGTTTCAGCATCGGGGACGCCATCGCCGGTTGGAAGGCGTGACCGGTTTGTTTTTGCATCAGGGCGTGGTGCCGCATATTCACGCCGCGCTGGCGGCCGGTTGTGAACGACGCTGGGACGCACGTACATCGTGCTGGCATCTCGTCAGGGATGCCTACGGGAGGACCTCGCAACCACAGGTGTTTGTGGCGGGCGATGCGGCCGCGATCACAGGCGCTGCCTCCGCGCCGCCTCGCGGTCGCCTCGCGGCGCTGGCGATCGCGCATGAGCTTGGCAAGGTGGGCGAGGATACCTTTGCAGCGACGAGTCATCGCCTGCAGCGCGACCTCGCGCGTGATGCGGCCGTACGGCCGTTCCTCGATACGCTGTATCACCCCGCCCATGCGTGCCTCGCGCCGACGGATGCCGACACGTTCGTCTGTCGTTGCGAGGACGTTCGCGTGCGTGATGTGCAGCGCTTCGTCGCAAGCGGCGGCCGCGATCCAAACCAGATGAAAAGTACCCAGCGCTGCGGCATGGGGCCATGCCAGGGGCGCATGTGTGCGTTGACGTTGAGTCATCTGATGGCGGGGACGTCGCCCGGCGAAGGGATGCCGTCGCCGTTGCGTGCCCGTCCTCCCATCGTGCCGGTTCCCCTCGATGAGTTGGCGGGGTTGCGCGAGGCGGATGAGGTGATGCGATGACGGGAGCGACGGACGTGTTGATCATCGGAGGCGGGTTGATTGGTTGTTCAACCGCCTTGCATCTCGCGCGACGCGGCATGTCGGTGCGCGTGATCGAGAAGGATTACGTGGCGCGACACGCGTCGGGCGTCAATGCCGGTGGGGTGCGCACGCTCGGACGCGCACTGCCCGAATTGCCACTGTCGGTCGCGGCCAAACGGTTGTGGCATACCTTGCCCGACCTCGTCGGTAGCGATGGCGGTTTTCGGCCGGTCGGACAGATCCGCATTGCCGAAACCGACGAACAACTCGAACGCTTGCGCACGCGTAGTCGAACGGTCGCGAGGCTGGGGCTCGACTACACCGAACGCGTGATCGACGCGAGCGAGCTCTACGCGCGATTGCCGGCGTTGGCATCGCATTGCGTCGGTGGCTTGCTGGTGGACGACGACGGGTACGCCTTGCCGTACGCCACCACGCGCGCTTTCCAGGGTCAGGCCGAACGGTTCGGCGCGCACATCCATGAAGGCGTGACCGCCGCGATGCCGGAGTACGAGCGGGGGCTGTGGACCGTGCGCACGTCGGATGGCGCGTGCTATCGCGCCGCGACACTCGTCAACGCATCGGGCGCATGGGGTGGACGACTGGCCGAAGCACTCGGCGATCCCGTGCCGCTCGCGCCCAACGGTTCGATGTTGATGGTGACGGCACGCATGTCGCCGTTCGTCGGGCCGGTCGTGGGGGCGGCAGGGCGCTCGCTCTCGTTCAAGCAGTTTCCCAATGGCACGGTGCTGATCGGCGGCGGTCATCGCGCGGCGGTGAATCTCGACACGAACGGCACTTCGCTCGACCTCGATGGTTTGGCACGCGCTGCGCGCACGGCGATCGATCTGTTTCCGATCATGCGCACGGCGCGCGCGGTGCGGTTCTGGTCGGGCATCGAGGGTTTCCTGCCGGATGGATTGCCGGTGATCGGGCCGAGCCGCGCGTCGCCGTCCGCGTTTCACGCGTTCGGCTTCTCGGCGCACGGCTTTCAGCTCGGGCCGATGGTCGGGCAACTCCTGGCCGAATTCATCAGCGAAGGGCGTTCGTCGTTGCCGCTTGACGCCTTTCGTGTCGATCGTTTTGACGAGACGAGGGCACACGACATGGAACCCGCCACCGTGTCGCGGGGTGTGACCGGAACCGCCGCGTAACACGCAAACCGCGGCACACCGTCGCCAATCCGATATCAACACAGATTTCTTACTAAGGACTACTAGCTAGGTACGCACTGCACTTCGGTACGTGCCATGGCTCGACGAAGGATTCATCAACCCACCTCACTACGGGGGAATCACCACCATGAAACAGGGATGTCTCATCGCCACAGGGAGTGCATTGTCGTTGCTCATGTCCAGCGCCATGGCGCAAAGCACCGTCACGTTGTACGGCATCATCGACGCCGGCGTTTCCTATACCAACAACGTCAAGGGCGGTTCGCTGTGGCAGGAAACTTCCGGCAAGCTTGGCGGTAACCGCTGGGGCATGAAGGGTACGGAGGATCTCGGTGGGGGACTTGCTGCTGTCTTCACGCTCGAAAGCGGTTTCTATTCCACCAACGGGACGCTCGGGCAGGGCGGACGCGTGTTCGGCCGGCAGGCGTTTGTGGGGCTGTCCAAACAAGACGTCGGTGCGGTGACGTTTGGCCGCCAATATGACCCGTTGGCCGATCTCATCGCGCCGTACTTCGGGTCCGGTTTCTGGATACCGTCCACGCACGTGGGCGACAACGACAACCTCGACCAGTCCTTTCGCATCAACAATGCCGTGAAGGTCCGCTCCGAGTCTTTTGGCGGCTGGCAAGTCGACGCCTTGTATGGCTTCAGCAACCAGGCCTCGGGCAGCGGCTCGCAAGGCTTCGCCAACAACAACGCGTGGGCGCTCGCCACCAACTACACGCAAGGCCCGGTGTCGTTCGGTGGCGGCTACATGCAGCTCAATCACCCAAATGCCACCAGCAATACGAGCGGCGCGGTAGGTGGTGCATCCTCGACCACGGGCGATGACTACAGCTCCGGATTCTTCTACGGTATCGATGGCGGTGTGGCGCGGCAGCGCATCGCGGCGCTCGGTGGCAATGTCGCGTGGGGGCCGGCGACCGTGGGGCTGGGTTTCAGTCACGTGCAGCTCGACTACAACGATGGCGCGACACGCAAGCTCAACAACTACGACGCGAATCTGCGCTACCGGCTGAGTGCGCCGTGGATGATCATTGCGGACTACACATTCACCGAGGGCCGCGCGATGGGACTGCCCGGTTCCGGAGGCGCCGATCTCAAGCCGACGTGGCATCAGGTGAATCTGGCGGTCGACTATCTGTTGTCTAAACGCACGGAGCTGTATGTCACGGCGGGCTATCAGAAGGCACTGGGTGATGGATCGACGCTCGTTGCCGGTCACTACGTGCCGATCGCCGCCATGACGGCCGCGGGCGGCGCCTCGTCCACCAACACGCAGTTCACCATTGCGACCGGCGTGCGTCATCGGTTCTAGCCATGAGTGAGCGGCCGCGGTTGGCGCGCGTCAGTCGGGTCCGGTTTCCGAGTCGCGCGCCGTTTCGTACACGTGTTGAGCCAGATAAAGATCCAGCACCGGCAAGCCCACGCAGGTGACGAGTGCCGGCAACCGATACGGCGTGGCGTCGTCCAGCATCTGCCAGAGATTGCGCATCTGATAGGCATCGGCCATCGCCTCCAGCGAACGGCCCGTACGCAAGAAGAAGAGCGGCAGACTTTGCGAGCGACGATGCGCGACCGTTTCGATGTCGTCGCAAATCACCGTCCCGGCTTCGAGCAGGTAGCGGATCAGTTCGTTCGGTGTTTCATCGCCGCCCAGATGCAGCACGACCGACGCGTCGCCGACCTGCCAGGCTTCGAAGAGGGGCGCACTGGCGTTCGAGGCGGTGATGATCAGCGCGCAGTCGGGCAACGGATCGAGCGTGGGCGCGGCGACGAGCGGAAACGACACATGGGGCGTGAGTCCGGCGACGAAGGCTTCAGCGCTAGCCTGCGTGCGGCTTCGGACATACAGCGTGTCGACGCGTTCGGGGTGATGAGCGTGGAGATCCTCGACGACGGCATGTGCCACGCGGCCTGCGCCGAACAGAAAGACCGAAAACCGCGCACGAGGCTGCAACAGCCGGTCGACAACGATCGAGGCGTAGGCACCCGTGCGTTGCGCCGACAACGTCGAACCATCCAGGATCGCCACGGCCTGCATGGTGAGCTTGTCGTACAGCAGCACCGTCGACGTCGAGCGCGGCACGCCGTGCAGGCGATTGTAGGTGTGTGAGCCCACGATCTTCACGGCGCCGTACGAAGGGTTGATGCTGACGAGCGCGCTGAGCTTCCAGTTCGGCCGCTCGCCGTTGGCATACGCAGCACTCGCTGCCTCACCGAGCAAGGCGCGCAATTCGTCCGAATCCGGTTCGAGCACCGCCTTCGTGCCATAAGCCTCGCCGTCGCGTAGCGCTCGCAGCGCAGCCCGCACGCGTTGCCCTACGAGGCGCGGCGCGAGCGGTGCGACCGTGACGCGGCTCGCGGGTCCGCGCAGGACGGTACCGCGTGGCTCGCACGGCGATCCCGCCGCCGCCCCTGCATCCTCTGACTCCGATGTCTCACGCATGCGTCGCCTCCGGAAAGGCCCATGGATGGCCTGTGAAGACTAGAACGATTGATCCATTTTCGTGGGGCGCCAGTTCGGACCTTCGCGTAGGGGATGTCAACGGGACCATGTCATTTTTGTGACACATGTCGTATTTTCCTCCCGCGAGATGGGGCAACGTCGCCCTTCCTGCGTCGCGCGCATCCAGCGGTCGCGGAGGCTGCATCGCCATGTGATGGGCACGAGACGGGTGATGGGCTAGAGCACATGATCCAGTTCGTGCCAGGCTGAGACGATCAGTGTGGAGGACACCTCACGATGTTCACGGATTGGGAAACGCAGGCCGGATCCAAGGCGTTCATGCCGCCCCTGTCACGGGCGGACCTGCTGGCCTTGCCAGTCGGCGAAGCGATCGCCGCATTGACACGCACACCGCGCTTCGATCGGACCGTGCAAGGTGACGACCGGTTGGCGGCGCGATTGCACGCTCGTCTCGCGCGGTTGCTGCGCCGCGCCTTCGGAGAGGGGGACGAGGTCGCCTTGGCGGACGTGCATCGCGCGTTGTTCACGCTGTACGACTTGCATGTGGCCGATCCGGCGACGCCGGCAGCGATCAATCAGTTCGATCCGTTCCTGACCGGGCTGCGCGGTACGATCGAACGGCATTGGCTTGCGGCCGAACACCAGCGGATCGGCGCCGTACCGGTTTTCGAGACGCCAGACGCTTTGATCGCTGCCGTGCGCAAGGTGGTCGCCGCACACCCTGCGTCGCATCATCCGTTGTTCGACCTGCTCGAGGCGGGCGCCACACGGGAACAGCTCGAACGGTTCTTTCGGAGTGACACCGCGCTCAACGTCCGTTTTTTTGATCTGATCGTGATGTCGATGATTGGCTCACGCCCCGAGGCCCGGAAAGAACTGGCCTCGAATTTTTGGGACGAAGTGGGGCGGGGCGATCCGCAACGCAGCCATGTGCAGTTATTCCGGCAACTCCTGCTTGACGTCGGTATCACGCCCTCCGGCGACGATTTTGCATCGACGCTGACCTGGCAGGGGCTGCGCGGGTACAACCTGTTCATGCTGTGCGCCTTGAACCGGCAGCACTATTACAAACTGCTGGGCGTGATGGCGGCCACCGAACTGCTGGACCCGCCGCAGTACCGCAAGCTCATCGTCGGGTGTCGCCGGCTGGGTCTCGGCCCGTCGACGACACGGTATTACGACGAGCACATCACGGTCGATGACATACACGGCGAAGGTTGGCTCGAAAACGTGATTCGGCCACTCGCACGGCGTGAACCGCGTGCCATGTCCGAGGTATGGGTTGGGTGTATGCTCCGGCTCGCCAGTTGCAACGACTACTACGATGCCCTGCATCGGCAGGTGTCATTGATGACGCGCGTCGAGGGCTCACAGGCCGGGGACGACCATGACCATCATCCACGAAAAAAACGATCTCGCCCGTCGCCGAGCACGCACGAAGGTACTGGGTAAAGCCGCGGAGCTCTTCGGCCGCTATGGATTTCATGCGGTCAGCGTGCGTCAGATTACCCGGGAGGCCGGTGTGGCCTTCCAGTCGATGTACAACAACTTCGAGGGAAGGGAGACGTTGGCCAAGGAAGTGCTCGAATGGAGGCACCGTGGAGTGATCGAGGAACTCACTGCGCGCATCGCTGCCGTGGAAGGTGTCGATGCCAAGCTCAAAACGATCTTCGACTGGCACGAGGTATGGTTCACCAGCGAAGTGTTTTCCGGATGTCTGTTCGAGCGCGCCATCGCCGAATACGGCATGAGCGAACCCGATGTTTCAGACGTCGCGGTACGGCATAAGAAAGCCCTGTTGAATCTGTTCGAAGAGGTCTTACGTGAAGAGTTCGATGCGGGTGAAGCTAAACGACTGGCCAGCGTTATTCTCATGTTGATCGACGGCGCCACAGCGCATGCGCGAGCGTTCCGCGATCCGCGCATGGCACGGCAGGCGTGGCGGGCAATGCAGGCGTTGTTGGCCGAGGCACGTCAGCGTTCCGCGCATTGACATGTAGGAAGTTTGTCACCGTTATAGCGAGCGCAGGAACTCGGCGAGATCCAATCTTTCCTCCACGCTCAGATTCAACGGTCGACCGGTTTGCAAACTGCGGTAATAGACCTCGCGATCGATCGCATCTTCGAGCGTAGATACGCTGCCGTCGTGCATATAGGGCGCGGTGTGCGCGACACCACGCAGCGAGGGTGTACGAAAGAGACCAATGTCCGCCGGATCTTGCGTCACGTTGAAGCGTCCGAGCTGCGCTTCATCTGCGTGTGTAGCGACACCATCACCGATCGCCGCGCCTTGCAACGAACGCGCGATCACCCCCTCCGTGAGAACAGGCAGGTTGGCCATGATGCCATCCAGACCGACGCCAGTGCGATGGTAGCCATGATCCGTCAACGTGGGTGGCGAGTCGTCGAGCCGGTGGCATTCGGCGCAGCCAGCCTTGCCTTGGAAAAGCGCCAATCCGAGCTGCGCACGGGGATTCAACGCTGTGCGGTCGCCGTGTAGGTAGTGATCGAACGCGCTTTGAGATGGTGCCAGCGAACGTATGTAGGCGGCGAGCGCCGCGCCGACTTCGGCAGATGTGAGGGATCCGCGGTCATTCGGGAATGCTTGAGAAAACGCCACGCGATACGCGTTGTTTTGCGTAATCCGTTGCAGCAGTTCCGATTGATCGTGAAGACCCATCTCCACCGGATTAGTGAGTGGATCGAGCACGGCATGTTCCAGCGCCGTACGACGACCATCCCAAAAGAAGGCCGATTCGCTTGCGGTGGCGATGTTAAGAAGGCTCGGCGTGTTGCGCGTACCCGCATGCCCATATACGCCAATGGCTACCGCGCGCCCGTCGGTATAGGCTTTCTCCGGGATGTGGCAGGACGCGCAGCGTACCGTGCCATCAGCGCTCAACGAAGGATCGTTGAACAACTGCTTGCCCAACGCGACACGCTGAGTGAGCCATGTCGCATCAGGCGATGCGTGGGCCAGCGGGCGAACCGCGACAATAACGGCCGCGCAGGCTACAGCGCCTGCGATAAATTCCCCCATCCAACGTAGACGCGACATCCTGCGCAGCGCTCCCTTCTGCCGTGAGCTTGATTACATCGTCACGAAGCGCACGGTCGCGCCGCTGGCCTTGAGCGTGCCGGTCACCGCCGCTTGCTCGGAGGCATCGCTCACCACCATCACCACGATGCCTTTAAGCGAATCAGCCTTTACCTGTTTGGCCACGTCGCCGAGAAACGCAGTGGTCTGCTTGGGATCGGAGCCGCCAACGATCAGCATGCCGCCTGGTAACACGATGGACCCGATGCTGTGTACCACCGAATCGACTTCGCTTTGGCGTCTTGCCTTGGCGGCGGGGTTCGCGCCGGCCGGAATCACGTAGATATAGGGCCGCATGCTCACATCTTTGCCGTAAAGCTTACCTTGCCCAGCAAGGTAGTTGCCCCATGTGCTGTCGCTGGCGGTTGCGGCTGGCTGGGCCAGCGCGCTGGAGCCTATCGAGGGGTTGGAAGAGGTGAGGGCGGGCGTGGTTGGATGGTTACACGCAGCAAGCAGTGCTCCCAGCGTGACGGTCAGCGACAGGTGTCCTAAACGGCGGTGCATGATTCCCTCGAGGCGGTCAGTCCCAGCGTGCCTCATCCCATTACAAGGCCGCTCCATGAGACCACAACAACACTGCGTCTGCCTACTGTGAAATTTCACAAATTCTTCACGCTGAATTTGTTGCGATGACAACGTGATGGCTTCACGGTCCTTTCACGCCGTGGAAGAGGGACGAGGGGCTTTTTAAGGGGTTCAAGTTTTCATATCAAGCCGACCGTTTCCAAGGAAGCGGCAGATAGGGACGTGCATATGAAGTCGCAGCGCAGCGGAGCAGGCCGGGGCCGTATCCGTCGATTTGGCTTGACGTGGCGATACGGATCAGGAGAACACCTGATCGCTTGGATTTTCTGGTTGCTCTGTAGTGCCGCGTTCGGGAGCGGCGCCGTTCAAGCCCAATCGACCGGTTACGTCTACGATGCCAATGGGCGTATTGTGGCGGTGACCGCGGGGAACAGCACTAGCGCCCAGTACGGTTACAACACCCTCGGCCATACCCGCCAAGTCAGTACGCCGATCGCCACGAGTCAGTTGGCGATCTTTGCGTTTTCGCCTACGCATGGCGAATTGGGCACTGAAGTCATTATCCAGGGGCAGGATTTTGATCCTAACGCGGCCAACGACGTGGTCGCCTTCAATGGAACGACGGCGCCGGTAACGGAGGCGACTGCGTCGCAATTGACCGTGCACGTTCCTGCAGGAGCAACCAGCGGCCCCATCTCCATTGCGGCGGATTCACAGGCGGCAACAAGCGCCACGTCTTTTTCCGTGGATGGCACCGGTCTCGCACCCGTCATAACTTCGATTGCTCCGGTTTTGGTCAGTGTCGGTGGCACCGTTACCGTGGCCGGATCGCATTTTGAGCCATCTGGTATGGCGCCTGACACGGACATGGGCGGCGCCACAGTGATTCCTGGCCTGGTGTCGGATACGCAGATTCAATTTCCTGTTTCAAATAGTACAAAGAGCGGCTACGTAACTGTCGCTAACCCTTACGGAAAAGCCAGGAGCGCTAACCCGATAATCGTGCTTCCGGGCGGTATGTCCGCAAGCAATGTCTCAAGCGTGAGTTATCTGCAGGGCAGTGTCACAAACGCGACCGTGACGATCGCTTCTGCTGGTCAGGAAGGGTTGGTGACTTTCAATGGTCAATCAGGCGCGTGGGTTAGTTTGCAGTTGGCAAACATCGCCACAACTGCTGGAACGTTGACTTACTCGATCTACAGTCCTACTAACGCAGTTGTTCAACAGGGTACTGTTTCGGCATCAAACTCATCTATTCACGTTCATCAATTGAGCGTAGGCGGTACGTACCTTGTAGCGTTTCAGTCGGCTGCTTCTGGCGTGCAATTCGTCGTTACATCCGAAAAAGACCGCACTGTATCTGCCTCACAATCTAGTGTGACGACGGCTTTTGCCGGTCAGAGCGAGCGACTGATAGTTCCCGCGGTCGCGGGTCAACCATTGACGTTGCAGGTTAGTACACTATCCACGAATCCAGCAAATCAGCTCATCTCTTACGCGATTTTGACTCCTGCCTATCAGGCGCTCACGAGCGTAGCCACCGCTACCATAGCGACGCTGCCGATCCCTGTTCCTATGACGGGCTCTTACCAGCTCATCGTTTCGCCCGGAGCGAATGCAACGGGCACTGCACAGGCTGCCGTTGTATCCGGTGACAACGTGGTAGTCGGTGAAGCTTCGGCAGCTTTCTCAGGATACTCAGCCGGCCAAACGGCGAACGTGCCATTCACCGCAAACGCAGGCGACAACCTGGAAGTACTGATCGATCACCTGCAGAACACGAACGGTGATCCGGTCCACATCAATGTGCTCGATGCCAACGGCACGAACCTCGCCAGCGGCAGCTGCCAGGGCAGCACCAGCGAGTGCCGGTTGCCGGTATGGAACCTGGCGGGTGGGACGTACACGATCCAGGTCGTGCCGTGGTGGGGCAATGACGTGGTGACGTTCAATGCGACGGTGCAGCCGGATGTCGTGGGCGGAGCGTTGGCGCTCAACACGCCAGTGACGGCGACGCTGGCTAACGGCCAGGTCGAACGGTTCACGCTCAATGCCACCGCCGGTCAGGACCTGTCGCTCAGTATCGCCGGGATCACCACCACGCCGAGCGGCCAGCCCGTGCAGGTATCGGTCTACAGCCCGGGCACGATCCTGACGACCAATGCGTTGCTCAGTACCAGTTACACCGGCAGCGGCACGCTGCAACTGAGCAACCTGCCGGCGACGGGCACGTACACGGTGGTGGTGTCCACCACCGGCTTGCCCGCCTCGTTGCAGATGACACTGGCGGCGGTGACAGCGTCAACAAATGGGCAGGCCGGCACCTATACAGGGTACCTGGCCGGCGAAACGGCCAACGTGCCGTTCACCGCGAACGCAGGCGACAACCTGGAAGTGCTGATCGACCAGTTGCAAAACACCAACGGCGATCCGGTCCACATCAACGTGCTCGATGCCAACGGCACGAACCTCGCCAGCGGCAGCTGCCGGGGCAGCACCAGCGAGTGCCGGTTGCCGGTATGGAACCTGGCGGGCGGGACGTACACGATCCAGGTCGTGCCGTGGTACAGCAATGATGTGGTGGCGTTCAATGCGACGGTGCAGCCGGATGTGGTGGGACCGGCACTAATCGCAGGCGGAACATCAAATGTCGCCTTAGGCGTCGGTCAAGTAGAACGTACTACGTTTACCGCCAACACGGGCGACTCCTACACGCTAACGCTCTCTGGCGTTTCGTCGGATACCGTTTATGTAAATGTGTACGACCCAAGCGTCGGCACCATCACGCCAACAAACGCATCCACCAGCTTCAACGCAACAAGCTCCAACACCGTCAACCTATCGAACCTGAGCGCGGGCACGTACACGGTAATTACTTATACCGGTGATGCGCAGGCTTCCAGCGCACAGCTGTCACTCAAGCCCGCCCCGGCCAACTGATATGAGCCAGCAGATGGAAGGCACCACGATGGAAAGTAGCTTTTACGAGGGCATGGATACGTTTATGTCGCTGTACACGATGACAGGCCTGAGGATTCGGCAATGAATGTGAAAGGGATGACGATCGGTCGTGCGACCGTATTTGCAGCGGTGACGTTCGGCCTGCTCACAACCGCTGCGCTATCGCTGCCTGCAGCAAAGTCGCCGGAACACGTGATCATCAACGGCCATCTTTACGCCGTGCCGGATAGTGCTGAAACCAGCCGCGTCCTGCTACCGGATGGGCGTATGCTCAATGTTGCCGGGACTGAAGGTACTGCCTACATCAGCGACAAAACGGGTCGTAAGCGCCTGCCGTTACCTGAAACTCGGCGCTTCGCCTCCGTCACTGTGATGCCTGGCGGCCAAGTGCTGTTTTGGGGGGGCATTGATGCTAAGGGCCATGTGCTGGACACCGGCGAATGGTTCGATCCCCGCAGAGAGCGATTCGTGCCGACCGGTCTTTTGGGTTTGCCTGCCCGGGCCGGTCACAGCCTCACGGTATTGAGCAATGGGTCCTTGTTGATGACCGGTGGCTGGTCCGCCGATGGCAGGCCGGCGACCGAGGCGTTGGTATGGGCACCTCAATCGCATCAAGTCGCGGTGGTGCATGATGCCTCAATCCCACGTATCGACGGCGATGCTGACCTGCAACCCGATGGCTCGATTCGCTTGGAAGGCGGTGTGGATGCACGCGGTTTGCCGGTGGCTGTGGCGGAACGCTTCGATCTGCATACACAACGCCTAAGCGCCGTTGCCGCTACTCGAACTTCGGCGCCGCTGATCGCAGCACTGCCGGACGTCGACGTGAAATCGGCACCGTTGCAGGGGCCATTAAACCTGCGCTTTGGCACGGCCATGGACGTGCGCACGCTCGATCCCAAAACCGTCACCCTGATCGGTCCGGAAGGTGCGGTGCCGATTCACGTGGTTGCGACTAATGAGGGTCGTCAAGCCTTCGTGCAATTGCCCGATGATCTCTATCCAGGGTCACGCTATACACTCTTCGTCAAAGGGTTGCAGACCGCGAGCGGTCATCTCGTGCCTTATACGGCGGTCGGTTTCACCACCGCACGCCATGTTGCCACGGGTGTGGTGATGGCCGGGCAGGGTGCCATGCCGTCGCCAACGCTGCCAACTTCATATGAGAGCAATGAACCGCCGTTGTCTCTGATGGCCGGTGGTGGCGTGCAGTCTTGCACGCTACACGACGATCAACTCTGTCGCGCTCACGGCTATGTGCGCGATGGCGCGTTTTATCCAGGCCAGAATAACGCGCCCACGTCCACCGGCGACCACTGGCGCTTATATGCCGCCCATCAAAGCCTCCCCGACACCCGTGCCTTGGAGGCGCGTTTGAGCAAGGACGACACTGTGCTGATTGGACAGGTTCGTCAGATCGATGAAAAGCCCGTCGCTCATGTGGCCATAAGCGTCGGTGATGAGACGGTCTACACCGATGCGCGTGGCGTGTTTGTGCTCAAGGGACTGCATGAAGGTCGCGAGCATGTCTTCGTCGATGGCGCTCCTGCCAGTCACGACGACGTGCACTATGGCCGGTTTCTCGTGGGTGCAGATGTCAAAGCCAAGGCCATCACGCACATGCCGTACGTGATGTACTTGCCGCGTATCTTGCCGCGCGATGAGATCACTCTGCCGTCACCAACCACGCGCGAAGTGGTATTGCAACATCCGGACATGCCCGGCCTGGAGCTGCGCATCCCCGCCGGAGCGGTGTTCAAAGACAAAGATGGCCATGTCCTTACGCATGTCGCCATTGTGCCCACACCCGTCGACCACGCTCCCTTCCCGCTGCCTGACAACTTCCCGATGTACTTCACCATCCAGCCGGGCGATGCGGTGGTACAGGGCCTAACGCCAGATGCGGCCAAAGGCATGCGCGTGGTCTATCCCAACTATGGCCATGACAAACCCAATACCCCTGGTAATTTCTGGGTCTACAGTGCGCAGGATGGATGGAGGATGTACGGCGGCGGCCATGTGACGCGGGACGGTTTGCATATGGCACCGGATCCCGGCGTCGCTCTCGTATGGGCGATGGGCGCAGGTGTGTCGGCAGGCAATGCCAATCCGCCCACCACGCAAAAGCCCAACAACAAAGCAGTCGCAGAACCTATCGACGTGCAAACCGGTGCGTTCTACAACACGTGGAACGACTTGAAGGTCAATGACATCATGCCCTTGTCGCTGGACCGCAAGTATTCCTCGGCGGACAGCAATTCGCATGTGTTCGGCATTGGCGCCAATGCGTTCTTTGGTATGCACCTGTACAGTGCGGATAGCTCGTTCAACACGCTGCAATTGGTCTTGGCCAGTGGCGAGGGCCTCGTCTTCAATATCGTGGCTGGCACACAGACCACCTGGCCGTTAGCCGGCACTGTATGGGAACACACCGGTACCGACTCGGCCTTCTACGGCGCAACGCTGCAGTTCTTCAACAGTCCTAGCGAAATCTGGATCATTACCCTGAAAGACGGCACCACCATGGGCTTTCAGTCCGAGGTGCCCAATCAATTGCTATGGATAAAAGACCGCTTCGGCAACGCGCTGACCTTGAACTACAACGGTGGTCTGGTCGATCAACTGATATCGCCCAGTGGCCGCAGCATCACGCTCAACTACGACAGCGGCAACCGCATCAGCACCGCCACCGATAATAGCGGTCGTGCCATCAGCTACCGCTATAACAGTACCGGCACGTTGGCCGAGGTGGATTTTCCTGATAAAACTAGCGAGAAATACACCTACGACAGTAACAAACGCATGCTGACCATGCAGGATCGGCGCGGCAATGCGTGGGTGACGAACGTCTACGACGCCAACGGCCGTGTAAGCATGCAGACGTATGCGGATCATACGGCCTACCAATTTGTGTACACGACGGACACCCATAACAACGTGACCGCGGCCACCATCACGGACCCCAACGGCAACAACGAAAACGTCACCTTCGATCCGGTCAGTGGTTACACCGCAACGGACACTTATGCCTATGGCACCGCCTTGGCGCAAACCACCACCTACGTCCGTGAGGCGTCCGGTCTCGTCGATAGCGAAACCGATGCGCTGGGCCGAAAAACGGCCTATAGCTACGATGCACTCGGCAACGTTACCAGTGTGACGCGTTTAGCCGGGACGACGAATGCCGTGACGACGCAATTAACCTACACCACCGACTACAACCAACTGGCCTCGGTCACCGATCCGCTGGGTCACGTCACGCAGTTTGGCTACACCAACGGCTGCCTCACGCAAGTCACTGACCCGCTCAACCACGCGAGCACAATTACCTGCAATACCGCTGGCCAGCCTCGCGCGGCGACCGACGCATTGGGTAACAAAGTGAGCTTTGGTTACAACGGTTACGACTTGAGCCGCATCACCGACCCTTTGGGCCGAAGCATCCATTATGTGACCGATACGCTCGGTCGCCGCACCGCGACGCGCGATCCTCTGGGCAATGTAACGTTGGTCGCCTACGACACCAATGACCGTGTAGTGTCGGCTACGGACGCGCTCAACCAGACCACCACGCTCAACTACGACGGCAACGGCAACCTCACGAGCGTGGCGCTGCCCAACACCGGCGTCATTACCTACGTCTACGACAACCGCAACCGGCTGATCACCCGCACGGATGCGATGAACCAAAGCGAATCGTGGGCGTATAGCGGCCTGGGCCAGGTGCTCACCCACACCGACCGCAAAGGGCAGATCACGGAAATCAGCTACGACGCGCTCAACCGGCGCAGCCTGGTGTCCTACGCCGACGGCTCCGGCACCCAAGCCAACTACGATGCTGGCAACCGCCTGACTAGCCTCGTGGACTCCGCCAGCGGCACCTTGAGTTGGGGCTACGACGACTTGGACCGCGTCACCGGCACCAGCAGCGCGCAAGGTAGTCTCAGCTACACGTACGATGCGGCCGGCCGACGCACCGGCATGACGGCGGCTGCGCAGGCGACCGCCACTTACACCTACGACAACGCCAATCGCTTGACCGGTATCACCCAAGGCAGCGAAACGGTGCAACTGGCGTACGACGCCGATAATCGCCGCACCACGCTGACGCTGCCCAACGGTATCACTGTCAACTACGGCTATGACAATGCCAGTGAGTTAGCCGGGCTCACGTATAACCAGAACAACGGCACCAGCCTAGGCAACCTGACATACGGCTACGATGCCGATGGCCGGATCATCAGCAAGAGCGGCACGTTTGCGACGGACGTGCTGCCGACCGCCACCACGCAGCCGGCGACGTTCGACCTTAATGATCGGGAGACGAGCTTCAGCGGTCAGGCGCTGACGTACGATGCGAACGGCAACCTGACCAGTGACGGCACGAACACCTATACGTGGAACGCGCGCAATCAGTTAACGCAGATCAGCCAGGGTGGAACCGCACGACTGAGCTTCAGCTATGACGCGTTAGGCCGTCGTATCAGCAAGACGATGCAAGGAACGGCAACACAGTTCCTGTATGACGGCAATAACGCCGTGCAAGAAACGCAAGGGAGCGCGATCAATCCGATTCTGGTGGGGCTCGGCGTTGATGAGCGATTTGCGCGAAACGACGTGACTGGGCGAACGTACTTCCTAGCGGACCTGCTCAACACCACGATTGCGTTGACTGATTCGATGGGGGCGATCAAACAGCAATACAGCTACGACCCGTACGGCAACGTCACGCCGAATGATACGACGACGGGATTCACGAACCCGTACCAGTTCACCGGCCGCGAAGCCGATACGTCGGCGCTCTACTACTACCGCGCGCGATATTACAGCCCGATGATGGGCGGATATATCAGTGAAGATCCTGCGGAGTTCCTAGGCGGGCAGCTCACGTTTTATGGTTACGCCGGTGCAGATCCTTTGGATTACAACGATCCCTATGGCCTGTGGCTTCCTCCAGCAATCCCCACCCCTATTTATAATTTTGCCCTTGGCATGGCCGATGATCTTTCTTTTGGCATCGGTCCATTGCTTCGGGCTGAATACGATATTGCTGGTCCAGATCGTTGTTCTGAGGCGTACAAATACGGCGGGTACGCTTCCCTGTTTGTTGGAGTAGGGCGTCTTGGTTATGCGGCCTCGGCTAAAGTAATCTCGAAGGTGGCAGTTGACGGTCTAGCAGCCAGTGCTGGACGCAATGCGTTGAAGGCTGTTTTCCGCGGCGGCATCGCTACAAGCTATCGTGCATATACCTATGAGCAAATGCTGGGTAAATATGGAACTGATGAGGCTGTGCAAGCTGCGGCAGGCCGCACGTCTACGTTGTTTAATGCGCCCGCCGCTGATGCTGTAGCTGGCTATTTTTCTAATTTGGACATTAATGGTACGGGGTGTGGCTGCAAATGAGCATTCGACATTTCATCGTATTTGCCCTTATCTGTTGTGTTGTTGGCGTTGTTGCTAGATATCTCCTTGGCATGAATTTTTGGATTGCGCTAGGGCTGGCTGCGGCGTCACTTTTGCTGAATGGATTGATCGCGGAATGGGAAGATCGAAAGAAGGACAGCTGAGTAAGCGGACTACTGGAGTTCCGTTAAGCGCACTCTTGATGCCAGCACACCGCTAAGCGGGACGAGCAAGCGAAGCTTGCTCGTTTGGGCGTCGTGACTTACAGCGACATGCCACTCATTCCACCTGATGCCAAGTAGACACATTCCACAAGCAAAGCGATGAGCGATAAAAATCGCCCGTTACTATCGCAGACCTCGACGTCACGCGAGCAAGCCATCGAGCAGTGGTCTGACGTAATGGCCTCGCTTTTAAAGAATCGCTCAATCAGATATGGGTTCAAGTATGGCGAGTGACTGAGATGGGCAATCGGGGGACTAAAAAGTCGTGAGGTTACTGGCAATGCCAACGCGCCGCTTCACAAGGACGAGCAGATGATGCTCGTAAAATTGGGCCTGAGCGGAGGCGTGCCGTGGTCAACTCGAAAAACTCCTTTGAGTAGGGTGTCAAAAGCCGATGGTGGCTCCAACCGATGCGCCCGTCCTTGCGCCATCGCCAACTCCCTGGGAAATATGCGCATTCAGTAGCAGGCGATTCGAGACCCAGTAGTTGGCGCCCACGGCTAGCGCCGTGGCGCCGCCGTAGGTGCCCGCTGCAGCAGCGCCCTGAAATTTCCCCTCGGCGCGCGCATTGGGAATCAATGACGTCGCAGCCATCGCTGCTGCACCCAGAGCATCGAGGCGCCGATCGAGCACGCTGAACTGCCGATCGGTGTAGGCATTCGCTTGACCAAGTACCTGCTGACTGTTCGTCCAAACCTGACCGACCGTCGCTGCATCATTTGCGGCCACGCCGGCCGCCAGCCCCGCTAACGTGCGCGTACCGTCGGCACCGCTGATATCGATGCGCGTCGCGGTATCGCTCTTGCCGACGGTGATCGTGGTGCCGTCGGTCTGTACGAGGCCGGCGTGACCCGCGACCACATTATTGACGGTGGTATTGGCAGTGGTGGCGGTCGTCATCGCACTGTTGGCGACAGTCCGTATCTGGTTCATCGCCTGATTGGTTGTATAAAGCTGGCTGCCATTGACGGCGTCGGTGCTGGTGGCCGACACCGCGCCCGCCGCGACATTGCGAAGACTCGCCGGTGCTCCATCTGGGTTGAGCGTGACGCTACTGTGCGCGGCGGTATCGTACTGCACGGCGTTCGCGCTGCCAGCGCCAATGGCCGCCGTCAATTGCCCGACCGTCGCCGCATCCGTGGCTGCCACGCCAGGTGCGACGTTGTGCAGCACATTGCCCCCCATGTTCACGGAAGAATCGGGTGAGAGTGTGAGGCTCGACGTCGTCACGGCCGCGAACGTCGGCGTCGTGCTGGTGCCAATCGTGATCTCGGAGCCGTTTTGTGTGAGGGCTACGTTGTTGCCGGCCGTCACCGTCACAGTCGCGCCGGTTGGGATGTTTTGAGCGGCGCTGCCGCCGACCTGGCCGCTGCCGGTGGCGCCCGTTGCCAACGTCCAGCTGCCACTTGCCGTCTGTGTGGCAGCATAGAGTTGCGCACCGGTCACGGCATCACTGCTGGTGGCCGACACCGTGCCGGGGGAGAGACCTGTGAGCTGACGGGTGCCGGCCGTCCCTGCGATAGTCACCGTCGTGCCGGCGGTCTGCGCGCCCAGTGTCAGCGTTCCGTTGCCAGGTGCGCCGCCAGCTTGCTGCACGAGGCCGATGGTGCCGTTGTTGATGCCGGTGGTGAGATCGGCGAGCTGCGTGTGATTCGTGGTGATGGCGGTATCCGCCGCCCCGAAAGCATCGTTGACGGTGGTGTACGGTGTGCCCTGAATCACGAACGACGTGCCGGTGATTTGGCCGCTGGCCCAGTTGTAGATCACCGATCCTCCCAACGCACTCGCCACGGATTGGCCGAGGTTATCGACGCCTCCCGCAACGGCGTACAACTGGCTCCCGTTGATCGCATCCGTGCTGCCGGCACTGATGACGCCTGGCGCGACGTTCTGGATCTGCCGCTGAAAGATCATGGCGCCGCTGGCGGCGCCTACCGACACGACGCCCGTCGACGTGCCCGCGGCCGCGATGCCAAAAAGCGTCGTCGGGCCATTATCCGGCGCCGCAGTGATGGCATTGGCACCGAGCGCCACATCGAACGGATTCATAGCCTGTGCGAGATAACCTAGGGCCGTGGATGCACGGGCCGTTGCAAACGCATTAATCGCCACGGCGCCGTTGCCCTGGGCTGATCCGTTGCCGAGCATGATGGCCCTATCACCGATCGCGTCCGCATTGCCGCCGATCGCGACGGTTGCCGCGCCGCTGGCAACTGCTGTGCCGATGGCGACCGCGCCGGCACCGCCGCCGTTCGGCGCGGAATTCGCATTGGCACCAGGGCCCACGGCGACGTCGTTGTTGTACGCGGCGATGGCGTTCGCGCCGATCGCTGTAGCGCCGGTATAGCTCGCCGTAGCTCCGGCTCCGAACGCCGTTGCCCAGCCGGTTTGTGGACCTGCACCGTTCGCCACCGCACCTTGGCCGCATGCGGTGTCGGTCGTGTAGGTGGCGGAAGCTCGCTGCGCTGTACCGCTCGAATCCACGCATGTGAACTGTGCCCACGTGGGCGTACCCAAAAGCGCGAGGCTGATGCCTGTGATGATATGCGGGTGGCGGGGCAAGCGTGCGAATGTTCCGGTGCGTCGTACGCGCATCGGAAGGTGATCAGCCATCGTCATGATGTCATTCCCTTGATCGAGCGGATGGAGCAGGGCGACTCGAGCGGTGCAAGTGCTGCCGAGCCACTCAAACGTCGAGCATCGTTTCAGGCGGACGTCACGGTGGACGGTTGTGCGAGCGCGAGCGCATCGTGAAGGCGCAAAAGGAAACGGGCTACGTTGCTAGTTCGCCAAAAGAACGCCTCTGCCGCTGCGAGAAAACCGCATGCCATCGCCACCGGCTTTTCTGCACGGCCACGTTCCTCCTTCACGGAAGCGATGCACGTGGGTGATATGGAAAAAGGCGCCCCGAAGAGAGGCGCCGATGAACTAAAGCAAGCCAGCCGAGGCAAACGAAAACGGTTCGCCTTGACCGATGACGAGATGGTCGAGCAACCGGATATCGACTCGTCGGAGTAGGGCCGTCAGTTCCGTGGTCAGTGTGCGATCTGCGTCGCTAGGCACGGTAGCACCTGACGGATGATTATGGGCCGCGATGAGGGCGGCGCTGTGAAGAAGCAAGGCTCTCTGCAGGATGACGCGGGGTGCGACCTGCGCGCCATCGATGGTGCCGAAGAACAGCGGTTCTACGGCGATCACGCGATGGTGCGTGTCGAGAAAGACCACCGTGAAAACTTCGCGGTCTTCCCGCGTCAGGGTGAGCCGCAGGTAATCGACCACCCGCTGCGGGCTGGTGAGCGCCGGTCCGCGCTGGAATAGACGTCGTTCCATCACGGCGATGGCATCCTGGATGAGTTGCTGTTCCGAGTGCGTAAGCGTCGATGAAGTCAGACACGGACGATCGGCAAGCGTGGGCAAGGCAAACATAAAGAACCTCCTGAATGAAAAAAGCGCAGGAGGCCTCGCCGCACGGGAGAGATTCTCTCCCGCAGTGTGGGACGATCATGCTCCGATTGGAGCGACAAAGAGCATGCATCGCTCGTTGACCAACGAGTGCCCGCCAAGACGATGCACGCGGGCTGGCGCGGTCACACGGCGCATGCCGTGCGTAGCCTGGAAGACCGCGGGCTACGGGTTACTCGATGAGCGCGCGCTGCGCGTTTGAGGGCCGCCGGTGACGGACGTAGGAGGTGCACTGATTCGCGACGAATCGGCCAGCCAATCCATGGCGGACAGCAACGTGTCACCGTCGACAGCACCCTCGAGCACGAGGGTCTTGCCTGACGAGCGGTCCACCAGCTTCACCGTCGGCGTCGCATCGATACCCGCGCGGCTAGCTGCCTCCGCTTGGGCTTGAACCGCTTTGCCGACGTCGGGATTTTGGAGACATGCCTTCAGCTTCCGCGAGGTTTGCGGAAAGGCTGCCGATGCCGGCCATCCTTCACCGTCACCACGCGTGTTCGCATAGATCCACGTCACCGCACGCCAGAAGCCGGCATTGCCGTTCGTTCTCCCGGCGCATTCGGCCAGCCAGGCTTCACGTGTCGCCGCCGGTTCGTGGAGGGCGAGCGGACGATGTTGCCACTGCCAGTTCACCTCGGGATGCGTGTCGATCCACGCCTTCAGCACCGGGAAATACGCTTTGCAATAGGGGCATTCGAGATCGGCGTACTCGACGAGGGTGTAACGCGCCTGCACGTTGCCGTAGACCCATGGCGGTGTTGCAGTGGAAGGTGATGGCGATCGATGCCGTACGCCGACAACCATCGCGATCACCGCCACGAGGGCGATGCCCACGATCGTGCTGAGCACAGCGCGTCGATGGACGAGCGATACCTTGCGCCAAGTGTGGTTGAGGGCATACCAGGGCCTCATGGCGCAAAGCCCTCCAGCGTCGGCGTGACGATGCCGCGTGCACGATCGATGCGTTCAGCCACGCGGATCGCCGCCTCCAGTTCACTGATGCCGTATTGCTGCATCAACTGGTAGCGCTCGTTCTTCTCTTCCGGTTCTGTCATGGCGAGCGCGAGGTACAGGCTTGGCGGCACGACGCGGAACAGCAGCTCCATCGAACGCGACAGGATAACACCCTCCGTGTACTTGCCCGCTTCCTTGCGTGCCGACAGCATCAGTGCTTTCTGCGCGGGACTCAGTTCGCGGAAGCGCGCGATCTTCTCTACTTCATCCGGTGGCATCGAGAGGCAGATCCACCACTCGATCATGTTGAGCATCGGCTCGGCCGCCTTCGGCAGGTCGTCGAGGTTTTGCGTGGCGAGCCAGAACCAGGCGCCGAGCTTGCGCCACATCTTGGTGATCTTGACGACATACGGCGCGAGCAGCGGGTTCTTGGTGATGATGTGGCCTTCGTCCGTCACGTTGATAATCGGCCGGCCCAGAAACTGGTCGCGCTCGGCGAGGTTGTTGACCGTGTTGATCAGGGAGATATAGGCGATGGAAAGTTGCGCGTTGTAGCCCTCGCGCGCGAAGGTGGCGAGATCGACGATCGTGATATCGGCCTCGGGCCACGGTGTGCCCGGCCGGTCGAACATCTCGCCGTCCACGCCCTGGCAGAACATGTCCATCGCATCGGCCATCTCAAGCAGACGCGCACGACGCACCTCGGGCAGCAACGCATCGCGACTGCGCTCGCGCAAGGCGTCGCGCACGTCGCGCGTGAGCACGGTGCGTTGTTCGCGCGCGCAGTGATGGGCGGCATCGAGGATGCACTGGCGGATCAGGCTGCGATCCGCTCGTGTCATGCGTGCTTCTTCCTTGTCTTCGCCGCCGGTGATCATCAGGCGCGCGGTGATTTCGAGTTCACCCAGCACATCACGCTGCTCGTCGCCCTCGGGGGCACCGGTCGTCGGTTCGTCCAGTGCATCCACATCGAGCGTCTGCACGTCGCTCGGCGTGTCGATCAGGCGGTGCGCGTCGGCGAACGGTGCGAGACTCACGCCCGAACCGGGCGACAGCCGTACCCGATGCACGCTCAGGCCGAGCCGCTGCGCAAAGTCGCCGAACAAGCCGAACGAGTTGCCGGCTTCCACGATAAAGAGCCGTGGCCGGTAGATCGCCGTCACCTGCACCAGCAGATTGTTGAGTGTGGCCGACTTGCCGGAACCCGTCGGCCCGAATAGGAACAGGTGCGCGTTCATCTGCCGGTCGAGGCGGTTGAGCGGGTCGACCGTGATCGTGCCGCCGCCGCGATGAAACAGTGTGATACCGGGATGCCCGGTGCCCTGGCTGCGTCCCCACACCGGCGCGAGGTTCGCGAGGTGCTGCGCAAACATGAGTTGCGTGTACCACTGCCGCCGATCCTTCGCCGGGTCGTAGTTGCAGGGCAGCCAGCGCAGGTAGCTGTTGAGCGGGGCGACTTCATTGTCCTCGCGCACCGGCTGCAAGCCGGCACCCAACATCACGTTGGTGAGCTGCAGGGTGCGCGCATCGAGCTCGGCCTGGTCGCGCCCGCGTAGATAGAACGCGACCGCGCCGCGATACAGCTTGTGGGCGCTGCCGATCAGCGTGCGCGCATGCTGCACGTCCTGGCGCGTCTGTTCGGAGGCGAGCGTTTCGCCTACCGACTTCTTGCTCAGGTAATTGAGATGGGCTTCCAGCGTGTCCTGCGGCGTGACGACCAGCGTCATCGCCATCAGGGTGTCTTCCGGCATCTGGTCGAACAGGGCATTGATCGCGTCGCCGCTCTTGCGCGTTTCGCCGGTGAGGTGGCCGGTGACAGGTGGCGTGCGCAGGCGATCAAGCACGATGACACGATGCGGCATGCCGTCGAAAGACCACACGCCGGTTTGGACGTCCGAACGCGGCAGCGAGAAGAACAGCCGTTGCGCGAAGTCAGTGCCGCTGGCGAGTTCCAGCTCGTCGTCGTCGCGATCGTCGGGATAGGTGGCAAGCCGATAGAAGCGCTCGCGGTCGTCGGCCGTGTTACCCAGCAGTGTCGGGTTCGGGTTGAACCAACGCAGCAGCCAGGCATGCACATCGGAGGCCGTCAAACGCCGTGCTTTCACACCGGCATTGGCGAGACCTCCGGTCAGGCGATCGCAGACGGATGCGAGCGCCTGTTCGGGCGACAGACCACGGCGCGTCGATCCGTCGGCATCGCGTCGGTACACGACCATGCGCACGCGCCGCGACTGCCCGCGCCAAGGCAGTTGCGTGACGGTCGTGTCCTGAAACAGTCCGCCGGGTTTGGCGATGGCGCGCAGGTGATGCGCAAAAAAGCGCAGGTAGAAGCGGGTGAACGCGGCTTCGCGCGCGCGAGGCTGGACGTAATCCTCAAGGCGGCGCAGGTAGGCCTCCCACGTGGTTTCGTCCTGCGCATAGAACTGCACCACCCACGGATGGTCGTCCAGTTCGTCGAACGCATCCTGCAGGGCGTTTTCGACCGCATCGCGCACCTGCATCAGCCATGCGGGTTCCCGGCCTTCCGTGCCCACCGCGGTGAGCTCGAAAAACGCCGCGACCGACACGCCGTCCTCGAGCAGCATGCTCTGCGAGGCAGGGAGATATTCCACCCAGGGCAGCAGCTCGACGAAGGAGGGCGCGACGACGTAGAGCGCCTGCTCCTCCGCCACCGTGGCCGGGCGCTGGCCCGTCGGTGATCCGGGCACGGGGATGCCGTGAGCGCGCAAAAGCCCTACGTACGTTTCCCATGCATCGCCGTCATCGTCCATGTCGGCATGCGGATCGCGACGGGGCAGGAAGCGCTCGCGCAGCGCGGCGAACGAGGAGTGCCATGCCATCAGTACGACTCCGTCCGTTCGCCGGGCATCGCGTACTGCACGCGCTCGTAGAACGGAAACACGGTGCTGTAACCGGGCACCGGCGTCTGATGCGTGCCGGCCAAATGCGGGAACACATACATCACCATGTCGGGATTCGGCAGGCGATGGAACAGTTGATGGATTTCGTTTTCGGCGGTTCGCGTATAGCTTGCGTTGTCGTCAGGCGCCGCGGCTTCGTCCTCGGCCGTGAGCGGACGGCGTAAGGCCTGGCGCGCATCCATCAACTGCCGCGTGGCTTGCGCGGCGTTCGCACCGCCGCCGGTTTGCTGGTTCCAGATGTCCAGCGTGGAGGCGTCGCCGTGCGGCAACACCTTGTCCTTCGTGGTCGCGCAGCCGGCAAGCAGAGCGATACAACCGATGATCATGGCGCTAGTCGAGATCCGGCGCATGCGTGCCTCCCGTCCGGTAATTGACCTTGCGACCCTTCGGGTCGTAGTCGAGGGTGAGCGGTTGATCGATGTGGACGGCGACCTTGGCGCCCGGTTTGACGTAGATGGCGGCGAAGGCCTGGCCGTAGAGCTTGTTGACCCACTGCGACATCTCCTGCACGCCACCGGCGAGGATGCGGCCCATGGCTTCGTTGGCGGAGATGCCGACGGTGCCGAGCGTGTTGCCGTTGCTCGACACGTAGGAGACGTTGTCACTGCCTTTGGGAATGAGCGATGCCGCACCGGCACCCGCCGCGGTAATCAGGGCCTGGGAACCCAGGTATTGCTCAGCGTCGCTGCGCCGTTCGCCCGCGACGCACGGAATGCCGTAGGGATCGCTGATCCAGCCTAGGCCGCCTTGGGTGGTCGCCGCGCCATTCGTGGTGGTGGCCGTGGTGTTGCTGTTCGTGTCGTTCCCCGCACCGTGATCGTTCGCGGGCAGGGTGCGAATCGTGCCGTCGCGGAAGACGAAGGTGATGGAGCGGATCTGTCCGCGCACGCAGGAGAGCGTCCAGTCACCGGATGCGGTGCCGCTCACCACCGCGCCGGCCACGTCGGGCAGATCGATGCCGTTGGCGGTGAGGTTGTCGGGGCCGATCAGCACCTTGAACGGATACGGATCATTGACCGTGCCGTCGACGGGGACGCGTCCGATCAGCGCGGTCATCGCGATGGAGCCAATCAGGGTGGCATTGGCGGGCACCGTGTAGACCGGACGCAGGTGAGACTTGCCGGTGCCACTGTCATCGAGGGACGTCGTCGCGCTCGTATCGAGGGTTTGCTGTGCGGGTGCCGTATCGGCCGTTCCGAAACCACCGGCTGGACTTGTCGAGGGAGCGGGTGTCGAACCGTTGCGCTTCGCGCTTTGTGGGCTTTTGTCGGCCGGCTCGGTCCACTGCATCCCGCCACCGGCAAACCCCGCGCCATCGCCGTCGCGCAACCCCAGACCCACCGGCAGATCGGTGCCGCTCTTGTGATCGAGGGTATTGAGCCGACGTTCCAGGTCTTGCAACAGCCCCTGCGTTTGTTGCTTGTCGCTTTGCACCTGATCGCGTTCGTCATGCGGGCGATCGTGCTCGGCGTTGACGGCGGCCTGGATGCGCTGGTCGATGTCGCTTTCGCGTTGACGCAGGCGTTCGTTCTCGGCGCGCTGGGCCTGGTTGTCGTTGACCGCTGCCTGGATTTCGCCGCGCAGCGCTTTCACCTGACCGACCAGGGTGGCGACCGTGTCGTGCGGTGAGTCGCCTTCGATGCCGAGGGCCTTGAGCTCTGCAGGTGTCAGCGTGTCGGAGGCGACATTCGCGGCCGGGGGCATCGCACGATGGGCCGTCCATCCCTTGATGAGTCCCCACACGGCGAGCATGAGGATCGGAATGACCAGCCATTTGAGCAGGCCGTTACTTTTCATCGCCTGCTCCTTCGGTCGTGGCCGGGGCCGTGGGATGCACGTCGACCGGACGGATCGCCGGTAGCAGCGATGCACCCAGACCATGACCACGCGTGACCAGATACACAACCGTTGTATCGGTGTCGTCACCCGCGGGTCCGAGGTCCGGATGCTGGAAGGTCGCCGCTACGAAATCACCTTGCAACGCGCGCGGATCGAGATCGAGGTGTTGCGTGGACGTGTTGGTCAAGCGGACGGCGGTGACCCATTCGTCGTCGAGCCGCCACGCGGCCCAGGCCGATGCGCGCACGGACAAGGTGGGCAACAGGCTGTCCAACGGCAACGTGCGATCGACGGACACCGGCGCGATGCCGTCCACCGCCTCAACAGTGCGCAGCGGCGCGTACAGGCTTTGCGCGGCATAGCGCGTGAGCAACACCGGCACCGGTGTGTCAGGGGACTTGGGCGTGTCGTCGTTCGCATCATCGTCGTGCGTCGACGTTTGCGCCGGTTTGCCCGACGGCACAGGGTCGGTGACGATGCGCACCGGCTCAAGCGGCGCTTCCTTCGGCGCGGCCGGGTGCGCGGCAATGTCGAGCAGGATCAGCGTGCCGTTGGCGACGTCCTGCAGTTGCAGGCGTGACGGTTCGATCGGGGCACTCGCGCGCAGGTAGATCGCGCCATCGGCATTTTGCACTCGCAGGTGATCGGCGATGTCGGCCGGCACGCCCACGCGCACATCGCGATCGAGAAAGATAACGCGCTCCTGGCCCACGATCAGCGGCACGGCCAGTGGCAGGCGATCCCAATGCATCACCTCCACCGCGTGCACAGGTGCAATCGCCAGACGGGCGAGCACCACGATCAGGCCCAGCGTACGAAACACACGTCGTGTCATGGATGCACTCCACTGGCGCCGGACGCGGCGGCCGGTTGGGTGAGTTCAGGCAGCGCGAGCCGTTCGGGCGGTGACGCGTAGCAGTCGAGGGCGAGTCCGAACGGGTTCTTCTCCGGATCGATGTCCATGCGCACGACCTTCAATTGGTAACGCACGAGGGCACGCTTGACCTGCTCGGAGCCGTAATACTCGTCAGCGGCGAGATCGAGCGTGGCAAGCCAGGCGTCGTTCGCGAGCACCTTCACGTGAAAGGTGGGATCGTCGCCGTAGCCGTGTCCGGGAATTTCGTAGATGCCGCGTACGCGGTTGCGCAGTTCACCGCTGTCGCGTCGGTACGCAAAATCGCTGTCCAGAAACGCTTTGCACGATGGCGTGAGATACGCGGTGAGCGCGCGAATGTTGCGCGGATAATCCTCTTCGCCGTTGGTCGGCCAGCGGTTGAGCTGCTGGAATACGTAGAACGCAAACGCATAGACGGAAGAGGGCGGCACCTCCCACCATTTGCGCGTGCTGCCTGAGCGTAGGTCCGGCGGGATGTGGATGGTGAGCTGGCGCGGCGCGTTCCACCAGCCGATCACCAGCGCCAGCATCAGTACGAACAGACCGAGGATGACGCGACGCAGGGTCGTCACGTGTGCATCCAGCCGCGCCACCTCGTTACGAAAGCGGCTCATTGCGCGCCTCCCGAACGCAGGGGCCGTGTGGTGCGGCGAACGGTCCAGGCCCCTGAGCGCACGATCAGCACACGCGCACCGATCCAGCGCGACAGGAACGGCATATGGCCATGCAACCACCATTGCCACTGGCGATAGAGCCACGTGTCCGGACGGCCGCGCTTTTGTCGACGCAGCAGCGTGCCGCCCGCAAAGATGCCGGTGGTGACGCTCACCATCATCGTCGTTGGCGCCATGGCGATGCTGCGTGTAAGCCACGCGAGCGGCGTGCCGAGGAGGATGCCTGCGAGCGCGGACAAGCCGACGGTGATCCACAGTTCGTTGGCGGTCAGGCCACGAACGATGACGGGTTGACGATTCAGGCGATGTGGCAGGAACGCCACGGTGCCATCGCGCAGGGTGTCGATGTCGCTCGCCATGCGCGCCTCACAGGATGCCGGTGGCCTTGGTGAGCAACCAGATGCCCACCACCAGCAGCAGCGCGCCGACGGCGACCGTCAAACCGAATTGGCCCCACGTCTTGCGCCCGGTGTGAATCTCCGAGTACGTGCTGTAGGCGTGGTAGCACACACCGATGAACATCGAGGCGATGATGAGCAGCGCCACCAGCATCACGATGTCGTAGCCGTAGTTCTGCAGCGTCTGCAGGATGCCGTTGCCGGCGCCGCGCGAGGGATCTTCCAGCGTGGGCAATCCCGGAAACGCGAGCAATGGCATCGATATGAAGGCGAAAGCGCTGCCGGTGCATGCGGCGCGGATGAGGCGGCCGACGAGGGAACAAGGACGATGCATAGCCATGGGGAAACGTCCGTGGTCAGGAAAGCAGGAGAAAGGTCAGCACGACGTACATCGCAGCGAAACGTGCGGCGACGCCGAGGAATTGCGCGTTGGAGAGTCGACGCGCGGCCCAGCCGGCATAGGCGGTGCGCAGAGCCCACACACCCCAGATCAGCATCACCACGAAGACGATGCTGACGAGCAGCACCGAGCAGTCGGTGGGCGAGAAACCACCGTTGCTCTGAAACGCGGTCAGTTGATCGCCGGAGAGGTTCATGGCGACTCCGTCCGCACGCGGTAGTGGCCGACCAGTGCGGCGGGATCGCGCGGTATCGGACGACACGGGCGCAGGTAGTCCTGGATGCCTTCGCGCACGCGCGCGATGTCGGCGTGCAGGCGGGCGTAATCGAAGTGCTCGTGCGTGCGGTCGCTATCGGGGAGCTGTTCGCTTTGCGTCGCGAGCCGGTCGATGGTGTCGAGCTGACGTTCGATGGCGGCGAGGTGCGTGGATTCGGACGCGCTATCGGCCGCGTACACAGACACGCTGCCACTGACACATGTGGCGACGACCCATGCCGAAGCCAGCCGTCGCGTTGTCGTGGATGTCGTTAGGGATGCCATCCCTGTCGTCCTGGGAGTCGAGGATGACCGCAGGTTGGTGCTTTCGGCCCATGGCGTCAGTCGACAATCCGCTATGGCCATCTACCGCTTTACACGTGGATGCTCCTAGTACACCAAGGGGATTTTGCGAGAGAGCCGTGTATCATCAACTTGTCTTATTCCATGAACCCCAGAACGATTTAAAGAAAGCATCATGGCAAGAATGATTCCATCGGATGGACCGTCGGTGACAGAGAGCAATGCGGAGATCAATCTCTACCCGATCTTCAAGGAAAAGCTTTCCGATGAGTTTGTGGTCATCCACAGCGTTCCCTGGTTGACGGATGTTGCGAGTCGACGGTCGTCGGCGGGGAAGCCGACCGGGGAAATTGATTTTTTGGTTCTCCACCCGGATTACGGGGTGCTCGCCATCGAGGTCAAGGGAGGCGGCCATCGCATCCAAGACCATCACTACGTTCACGTCGCGTCAGGGCGACGGGTGCCGGTGATCAAACAGGCGCGGGACAATGCCCATGGCTTAGCCCGATGGTTTGATCCATCGCTTGGCATGGCAGGTCGGATCGGCTACGCGATCGCGCTGCCGGATGCATCGCTGGATCGGACAACGCTCCCGCCCGCGCTTCGAGGGGGGCACGCGGGAAGCAGCGACGACATCGTGCTTCTCATGGATGATCTGGAGCGGATCGGTGAACGGATTCGCCAGATCATGATGGATTGGCGTATTCGCCTCGACAAAGGGCCGCTCGGGCAGGCGATGCTCGATCAGATCGTGGCGCTGGTGAGTCCCAAGGACGATGGCGAATCGATATGGCGGGCTCGCATCTATGGCCGCGACGAACGCTGGCTGAAATTGACTGACCAGCAGATCGACTGCCTGGATCACATCGGTAGCTCCACGCGACAGGTCGTGCTCGGGTGGCCAGGAACAGGGAAGACCCTGCTTGCCGGGGAAACGGCTAAGCGCGCAGCGCAGCGCGGTCAACGGTGTCTGTTTCTCACGTTCAACAAGCGGATTGCGGCTCGTCTTCGCATGCTGCTCGAAGAGATCGAATCGTGCGACGTCTTTCATTTTCATGGGCTGCTGAAAGAGATGCCGGGTGTCCTGGCTGGAACGCCAGAGGATCAAAACGAGGAAGCGACCCTTCGCCAGGCGGTGCTCGGAGGATTTTTTGCGCGGTGGGACGTGCTCATCGTCGACGAAGCCCAGGCGCTAGACGAGTCGTGGCATCAGGCGTTGGCGGACGCATTCGATGGCAAGCCGGTGTATGCGTTCTGCGACGATGCGCAGCGCTTTGGTTTTGAAAAGGGCGTTTCGAGTAACCAGCTCTGCCAGATGTATCAGGCGCCGCCGGCTTTCCAGCTCACGTACTGCCTGCGCAACCCCTATCAGATCCACGCAGTGCTGCGGCAACTGATGCCACCGCCGTTTCAACTGGTTTGCCCGCGGTCCCGCGATCTGACGTCGCTGGAAGAGATCGTCGCGAAGGATCTTCGTGAAGAACTGGAACGTCAGCTCGATACGCTGCTCACGCGCGGCTTGGCACCGGAAGATATCGTGGTGCTTGACGCGTATGGATGCCCGCGCGCGGTGTATGAGGTGCTGTCGATGGATCGATTTGCGGGCATCGAGAGTTCAAATGTTGCGGCGTTTCGTGGCATGGAATCGCGCGCGGTGGTCTTTGTTGTCGATGGCGGGCTGGATAGTGATCTGCCGGTGTTTTCAGCCTACTCGCGGACCACGTCATACTGCGTTGCCATCTATGAATATCGGGTACTTCGCGATGCGCTGGACCGGCCCGACAGGGCGCGGTCGCGTCAGGTACTCAGCGTGGCGACGCGGCATGCCGAAACGGTGAGAACCATTTCGAACGCGATGATCGAAGCGTACCGACTGGGTGTTGTCGACGGCGCAACCAGGCTGACTGTCAGTACAGCCAATGTCTACTGGCATCCAGACTTGCGCGCCTGGTTGGTAGGAATTCGCGACGGCGAGCCAGCGGGTTTCTTTTGGGAGGATCAACTGCTCCAGTACGAGTGGCCTGTCATCGTTCTGAACCGCACCGAACAGGTACCCTACGTTCGTGACGGACATCGGTCGTTGGACCGGAGCACGGGCGTGAGTAGTTCGCTCTCCGTCGCCGAATGCGAGCAATGCGAGATGGAAACCTATCACGCTGGTCATTTGGGGTGCTTGTTGTGCGCTGCATGCAATGCTCGCGAAGTCCCCGCGTCACTGGTCGATCAGCTCGAAACGTACGATCGACAGATCGTTGACATCGTCACGAAGCGACTCAAAGTGGAAAGCGCGCGGTCGCTACCTATCTCAATGGTGGCGATGGGTATGGCGCATCTCGCCGCAGCGAAATGTGGGGGATATTCGGGCCGACTTCTCGTTGATTCGGGAACACTGGGATACAACGCGGCGAGCACGATCCTATGGGCATACGTCGTACTTTCGGGGTGCGATGAAGTGAATCGCAAGGTCTTTGCAGACCGTTTCTTCCCGTACGCGGAGGCCAGTCCTGCATCGCCGACATCCAAACAGTGGTGGTCCGTTGTCGCGTTGGCGTTCGACGTGGCGGCACGACAGGGAGCGCTTGTGAAGACATCGGAAAGCAAAGACATCTTTCGCGTATCCGAACAAGCCCGAAGCGAACGCGTACCCGTGCAGCGCGGAGAGCTGTGAGGCGCACCTCTAATACACGGCATCAGCGGAGTCCGTTGACGGGTTCAAGGGGAAGATGGTGAAGAAGCACGGAGCTGGTCGAGCTCAGAGACAGGGCGATGCCACGCGTACGGGATGCACGAAGACCAATTATAGGTACGGTAGTCCTTGGCACAATACCGACAAGGGAATGATAGATCCTGGGATTGATTTGAAGCTCTCCGGTTCCTCGCTGATGCGCTTCTGAAGGCGTGCTGCGGTTTTTACGTCCTTAACCAGAACAGCCCGGAGTTTTGCCGGAAGTCGAAAAGCGCCTTTGGCGCGCCATTCTCTTTCGTGCAACCAGTTGACGCCGGTGCCATCCACGTTCTCGAGGCGGACCACACGCCAAAGCTCCTGCGCTGGCACTGCGAGATCTCGCAGCTCCTTGTTGGAGAGATACAGAACCGGTCGGCAGCCTCGCTCGAATGCGTATTCTTTTGATATAACTACCCCAAAGGGTTCATAGCGTGGATGTTCGGGATTGCTGTTTCTCTCGTTTAGTACGTATTTGAGGCTTCCCAATGGGATATCCATGAAACAAGACGCCTTCGACGGGCCTTTGACGAATCCTTTCTTTCCGCTTCCAAATATTTCTCCGGTCATCAGTATGCTGACGAGGTTGTCGAACGCGCTGTAGTGATCTTCTTTCCTGGTGTTCTTGGTCAGATGTACAAGAAAGGGTGATAAGTCCGGTCTTTGAAAGAATGGCAATGCATTGGAATCGTCCATGGGCATACGCGACTCAATAATAGATAAGTGTTGGTAGCGGTCGTGGCATCGTCAGGAAGACAAGCAAGGCGCCTTCACATTATCTCAAAGATGCTTCTTGAAGCTTCCGACCGTTACGTCGACCGATAGCCCAAGCAGAATGGCGCAGGGCAGGAGAACGAGTAACGGATTCACGCTGATGGGCAGGGCGAGGTAAGCGATCCACGGAAACACCGCCAGCGGCATCATGGTTGCCTTCGCCCGATGGTGCAGGAACCCCGATTCACGGCCGGCACCGAAGCGCCGGATATCTCGCCGCACCAGACCATCTACGAAGCCGGTGAACGCGGCGACGATGAAGAGTGGCATCACCATGATCAGCACCAGCAACCGCACAACGAATGTCAGGCCGGTGTAGAGCGCGGCGAGCAGATAGTCTTCGAGGTGCACGGCGACGACGCCAAGGTAATGGCGCAGATCGGTGCCGCGCATGCTGTTGGCATGAGTCTGTGCATCGGCATCGCGTATCCAGGCGAGGAGGCCGGTTTTGACGAAGACCAGCCGATAGGCCGCATCGAGCCACACCTGCGCCGTATGCGCGGGTTCGTGCACTAGCAGGCTGTCGAACAAATCCGCAGCGAGTTGATTCGTCTCGTGATGCAACACGGCCTGCGCATGATGCCAGCCTTGACCGCGCCACAGGATCGCCATGCCCACCCATTCGATCAGCACCGCGAGAAAGAGCGAACCGATCAGCACGCCCAGAAACCGAAACGGCAGCGTGACGATCTGCCCGATCAGCCCTTGCTGCTGCGTCTGTTGACGTTGCGCGGTGGTGGCGGGATCGGTCATGCTTGAAGATCGGAAACGTCACGCGGCCGCGTCGACGTCGTTCGCGGTCATCTGCCGGAAATCGTCCACCAGATCAGCCGGCAGCGTGGGCCGTTGCAGGTGCTCGATGCCGGTGCTTTCCCACCAGTCGCCCGCGTCCATGTAGTGCTGCCGCATCGCGCGCGCCATGGCTTGCAGGTTCTCCGGCATCGCTTCGTCCGGATCGGGTGCGGGCAATGGCATGCGAACCTTCCAGAGGTTGCCGCCTTCCAGCAGCGCAAAGCATTGCCCCTTTGGCAACGTGACCACATGGGCGGGTTCGATCATCGGCACGCTGGTAGCGCTGACGCGATCGACGGTGTTGGACGTGAAGGCGGTTTTCCCCTTCGGGTCGGAGCTGTCGGTGGCGCCGCTCACGACGGAGGCCGTATAGACATCCACCTTCGGCAACTGGCGGGTGAGGAGTTCGGCCGTGGCCGTTTCGCGCACGCGCAGCATGAAGAGGTTGTTAAAGTTGCCGATCACCTGGCCGGCCTTGGCGCGATTGCCGATGCGCGCCTCGATGTCCGAGAGCGTCTGCGTGTAGGCCGTGACCTGCACACCGGCGCCGCCGCCCTTGTTGATCATCGGAATGAATTCGTCGCCCATGAGTTCGTTGAATTCGTCCGCGTGCACGTTGATCGGAATCGTGGCGCCAGCCGTCGCGCCCGGCAGGCCATCATCGACTCCGAACTTGTAGATGTGCCCAGCGACCGACACGAGGTCCGAGAACATCGAGTTGCCGACCGCGGCGGCAACTTCTGCATCGGACAGCGCATCCAGACCCACGTACACGATCGCGCGTTTTCGTATCACCTGCATCCAGTCGAAGATCGGTCGGGGATCGGCAAGATCGCGATAGTCCGGGGCGAGTAGCTGTGCGATCTTGCCGGTGGTGAGCTTTTCCAGGAGCGGAAGCAGGCTCGCGACGATCTTGTCGAAGTAGGTGCGGTCGTAGCGCACGGCGGAGCGCAAGCCATCCAGCACCGGGTCGTACACGTGGGCCTGCGACAGATACTGCTCGATCGCCACCACGCGCTTTTCGCGGCCGACCATGTGCCGCGGGATGGTTTTCTCGTTGAGCCGCGCCTCGAGCTGGACGATCACGTCCCACGCCTTGGGTTCGGCCTTCGCGAAGAAATGCTGCGCGTATTCGATGAACAGCGCATCGATGTTGATGACGTGCCGCTGGATCAGGAGGTAATCGGGACGCTGTCCCAACTCCACCAGTGCCCGCGCGATGATGTTGACGAACCGCCAGGCGAATTCCCGGAACGCTGCTGAATTGCCCTCACCGGAGAGCTGCCCGGCGACGCGCGTCGCGACTTCCGAGATGCGCCCGAACCGCCCGATCGCATTGTAACGCGCCGAGATGTCCGGCCAGCCAAGATGGAAGACGTAGAACTCGCCGTCGCGGCCGGCGCGTTTCGCCTCGACGTACATGCGCTTCAACAGATCCGCGTCGCCCTTCGGATCGAACACGATCACGACCTCGTGCTGCCCGTTACGGATACGCCGGATATCCTGTGTGATGAAGAGTTCGGCCAGACGCGTCTTGCCGACGCGGGTAGTGCCGAGCACCAGCGAATGACCCACGCGCTCGCCCAGTGGCAGCGTCACGTCGATTTCGACCGGTTCGATGCCGTGGAGGCGCGGGAGGCCACCGACGGGCGGCAGCGGGCGGACGGGGTTGAGCGGGTGATCCCAAGCTGTCGCACGGGCGAACGCCGAGAGCGGAAACGGCACAAATTCGCGTTTCGCTTCGAGTCGGCGCGCGAGCCGCCAGGCCGGTGTGGGTTCAACGTACTTGCGAAACTCCGGTCGATACGCCTGCGCCAGGCGGTGCGTGTGATGCGGCTCCCACCGAAACCCTTTGCCGATAAAGAGCCACTGTTGGCTCACCGGCACATGGCGGTTCGCCATCACGTAACGGGGCAGGCGGCGGATATGGCGGCGGTAGCGCAGGATCACGCGCGCCTGTCGCCAGCGACGGACTCCCAACGCGCCGAAGGCGAACGCCGAGACGAGACCGAAGCGTGGCGTCAGCGCGAGCGACCAGGGCGCGGCCAGACACAGCGTCGCGCCGAGCGCGCAGACGGCGACGGTGTAAAGCTCCACCGCCGGACGCAACAGCACTTCGACGGCGTGTTCCTGCGCCATGTCATTGTTCGATGCCCGTGGCCGTGACAAGCACGGGGTAGTGCGAGAGGCTCAGGCGCACGGCGATGTCGTCGCCGGAGGCCGGGACGAGCGTGAGGCCGGGTGCATCGCGCCGCAGCGCGGCGAGTGCATCGGCCGAGCCGACGTTTACGACGAGACCTACGGCGCCTAACGCGCGCAGCGTGTCGGCACGTGCGTGCAGCCAGGCGCGTGAAGGCTGGTCGTCGCCAATCAGAAAGAACGATGACAGGCCGGGTGCCTGGAGCGTGCGCGGCGTCACCCGGCCCGGCGTCAGGCGTGCCGAACGTACCGGCAACAGATCGGCTTCGCGATACGGTGCGTGGGGCGCTGCACGTACAGCGGGATTCGCGGCGACCGGCGTATCGGGCAACAGGTTGAGGGCGCGGTAATACGGCAGGGCCGACGCGCCGCCGTCGTTACCGACGACGATCAGGGTCTGCGCAGAGGCCACGCGGACCAGTCCCAGCAGCGCGATGCACACGTAGCAACGAGACGATGTCATGGGCGATGTCATGGGTGAACGCCTCCTCAGGGACGAGCGGTATCGAGGACGTGTGCCAAACGCGCAGCGACTTGCCGCCGATAACGTGCCGCCATCGCACCACCCGCCGGACGGTGGTACCGCCCCACGGCGACCAGCCAGTCTTCGCCCGTGACGTGCTGTTCGCGCAGAATCGCTGCGGCGGCGTCGAGATTGCGATACGGATCGAGGGCCTCGCACGGATCGGCGAAGCGTTGGCGTTGATAGCCGAGGTTGACTTGCGCGAGGCCGACGTCGACATCCGTGGCCCCCACGATCGGCAAGGCCGCGCGTAGCGCCCGACAGGCCGCAGCGCGCGTACGGTAACGCCGTGCGGCGCCCGCGACGTTCAAGGTCCACGGCCAGGGGATGAGGCGCCCTTGTAGACGCGTACCGCTTTCCTGCAGCGCGACGGCGAACAGGACGACCGACGGTACCCCGGCGTCGTGTGCCGCGAGCTGGTAGGCGGGCGGCGGCAACGTCATCGCTGCGCTGGGCATGCTGAGCCATCCGAGCACGCTCAGCCACGCGCGACGCCGTACCTGACAGGTCAGTGCGGCCATCATGGCGACCCCATGCCCGGGAGCACGGCCGGCAAGGCGCCCTGACCGCCGAGCATCAGCCAGCGCCCGCCATCGTGATTCAAGGTGATGGTGCGCGCGCGGACTTTGACCGGATCGATGCCGACGCGCTGTGCCCACGCGCGAATGCGCGTGTCGTCGCCACGACTGCCGACCATGTAGATGTCGAACGGCGCACCGCTCGCCTGCATCTGGCGCACGCGCGCATCGCAGGGCGGACAGTCATCCTTGATGAACACGGCGAGTCGTTCCGTATGCGCGAGGGATGCGCCACGAGACGGCGACGTCAGCGAACGTACCGGCGTCAGATCGGGATAGAGCCGTTTCCAAGCCGCATCGTAGGCTTGCTGGTAGATGAGTTCCTTCTGCACCCGCTGCGCTTCGGCACGGACCTGCAGCTCGGCGTAATGCTGTCGCTCAGCGTCCGAACGGGCATCGATGCCCAGCGCCGTGAGCGGGTCGAGATTCGGCGAATAGATGCCAAGCGGTCCCTGCATCACCTGCTGGTAGCGGCTCCATTCGGTGGCATCGAGGCCCCACGCGTGAGCGCGAGCCTCCTCCGATTCCGCGATGGGCGAAGGCCGCTCGACACTCGTCGCGGGGGCGCTCACGGCGGTGCGGGCTTGCGCGATCGCCATGCCCGGGATGCTGACGAGGCTCATCAGACACAGGGTGATACTGGCGAAGCGTAGAGAAACGATATGCGTCATGACTCTGCCTCATCGAATCGGCAGATGCTGCATCTGGCCGTCGATGCGAAAGGTGGCAGTGTCGCCATCCAGGGCATCGAGTTGCCAGTCGCCTTCGCGATTGCCGGGCTGCAGCAACCGCACGTCGTCCAGCGCTTGCCAGTGCGATGGCGCGATAACCAGAAACGTCTGTCCGCCGCGCTGTTCTTCGCCGAGGATGGCGAAGGGTGGCACGAGCGGGATGGGGGCTTGAGCGCGATGGTGCTGAGAGGTCGCCGCCTTGCTCGCCACTTGAGCCGACGCAGCCACGCGTGTTTCGAGCTGATGCACGCGCGCATCGAGCGCGTTCACGGTATCGGTGGTCGCCATCGCGCTGGCAAGTTGTTCCAATTTGGCCAGTCGTGTGTCGACGGTTTGGCGGGTGACATCGAACGTTGCCTGCGTCACCGCGGCTGGCGCTCGCTGCAGGCGCGCGAATACGGCATCGAATCCGTCGAGTCGTCGCTGAAGCGTACGCACGTCGGTGTGCGAGGCATAGCTTGGCGAGGTGTGGGTGAGATGGGTCAGTCGAAGATGATCCACGATCACGAGCGTGACGATGACCACGGTGCCGACGGCCACCACGATGCGAACAAAGCGCTTCCCGTTCGGCGACACGATCATTTCGGTTCTCCTGCGGGATCGTTGATCGGATCGGGTTCCCTCGGTGACGCCGGATCGTCGAACGGGGAACTGGCTGGAGACGAAGCCGCGGAGGCAGGGCCGTTCTCGTGCCGTGGAACAAAGCACACCTCACGCGTCTCATCGTTCACTTGCAAGGTCCAGCGTGGTCCGGCGAGAAGCTGAAGCGCTTCGTGCAACGCAATGGGCCCCAGGTGTTCGTGCGCGGCCGGCAGAGGTAGGGCATACAGCACGGCGGTGGTGTCGGCGCGCTCGTCACAGAGTCGATAGCCCGAACGCCGCAGCACATAGTGGAGGGCGTCGCCGACGGTGGCGCGGTCGGTAGCCGGGATAGTGAGGTCGATCACCTGTTGCATCAGATCGCGTTGACCGTCATCCGGCACCAGCTCGATGAGCGTATAGCGACCGTCGCGGACGACGGGGATCGCCAGGGATGGTGCGGGCTCAGATGTCGCGATCGATGTCGACGGCGGAAGCGTGGTCGGTGGAGCGGACGTGGCACACGCCGTTATGCACGTGGTTGCGATGACGAAGGCGGTCGCATGGAGCGCGCCGCGAGGCACACGGCGAAACGAAAGCGAAGGCATACGATGACCTCGGCATGGATATGCCGTCACCGTCGCTGTTTATGCGGTTGGGCGCACGCGTCAAAGCGGATTGACCGAACGCCCGATTGTGCGGGCACATCGCGTCGATGTGCCGGCTGTTGGATGCCTTGCGGCTATTCGCGATGCCGAGCGTGTGCGCGGCGAACGATGATCAGAGGATCGGGCGATGAGGTGTCCGCGGCGACGCGCTTTTCGGCCTGAATGCGGCGGTAGATTTCTTCGCGATGGACGCCGATGTGTGAGGGGGCCTGGATGCCAAGGCGGACCTGACTACCATGGACGCCCAGTACGGTGACGGTGATCTCGTCGCCAATGTGCAGCGTTTCCTGCGGATGACGGGTCAAAACCAGCATGCCATAGGGCATTCCAGACGGTGGCTTCATGTGACCTTCCTTGGGGCGTTGGTAGGAACAAGGTATAGAAACGCCCAGTCCCCATCAAGGCCTACGCCGGCGATGTCGTATCGACGGAAACCTTCAGATTTGCGGGGACGAGCCGTTATACGTGTTGGCGTATGGACGGAGCGTTTCAGCTTCTTCCGTCTTGCGTCGTAGCCCATCCCTCGATGACTTCTACGATGACTCACCGCAAATCCCTTTCGCTGATGCGCGAACTCACTCTCGCCGTCGTGCCCCTCTTCTTCGGCGTGTACCTTTTCGCCGCGTTGCTCGAAACGTACAAGGACGATATGTCAGCCCGGAAGGACCTGGTGCTCGATTTTTATCGGCCCATGCGTGAGGCGCAGGCCGACTGTCGCGCGACCGAGCAGCAGCTCATGCTCGCGTACGGTACGCAGGCTGGCACGTACACGCTTATGCTCAGTGAATTCGATCATATGGCTTCGGCTGACCCGGCGACGTTGACACGCGACTATGACGTCTTGCCGCGATCGATCATCGAGTCGAACAACAAGATCACGGCCCAAGTGGGCGAGCTCACGACCAAGCTGGATGTGTGCACCCGCACGCTGTATCGCAAATACGAAGAAGTAGCCCTCGCCACCGCCACGTACGATCAGTTTCTCGACATCGCACGGCAACGCGATGCCGCCGTGCGCGCGCCCTACGCGAAGCGTGCCGCTCTCCTGGACGAGGTCGCCGCCAAGTTCAAGCCCGGGTCGATGATGGACACGTTGCGCCAGTCGTTGACGTCGGACGTTGACACTGCTGAGGCAAAAGCGGCCATGAAGGTCAAACTGCATGCGATGGGAGATCCGGCCGCCGAACTCTATACTCAACTTGCCCAGACCGAGCAGGCGATCTTGAAGGTCGAGCAGGACACGGATGCCCAATTGATCGCGCTGTTCGCCAAGGAAGTCAGCTGGCGCTATAAGCGCGGACTGCTTCGCATGCTGTGGCCATGGTAGGGCGACGAAGTGACAACCCTTTCGTCGTATGCGATACGTTCGACCGTCCGATTAACATCGGATCACGCTATCTTGCTATGTATGTACGATGACACAGGATCCCAAATTCTTTAACCGTCTGTATCTGGGCTTCGAAGCCGAATTCCTCGTGGCGTCTGCGTTGTTCGGTGCAGGGCTGGAGGCATTCAAGCTGCCGGGCGATTTTGGCTTCGATCTGCTGGTGTCCAATCAGTGGAAAGCGACCCGCGATCGATCTGTGTCCGCGCCATCGCGTGATGGTCATGCACCATTCCCCTACGCGCTGCAGGTCAAGTCGCGGCGGGCTCGTGCAGAGGACATCCGCCTCGTCGATGGTCTGGAGCGCCGGGAGCTGGAGATGTCGTTCTCGCTCAAGCAGCACGAATACGATCTTCTGGTGACTGATGAGCAGGCATTCCTTGTCTGTGTGCTTTTTATGCCACCGGATCAGCGGGCCGTTTCGGTCCGACCGTTGATGTTCTGGCTCAAAGGGCGCCAGTTGCAGGCGATGCACGAGCGCGAATACCTGCCGCCCAGTGTCGACGAGCGCGGCCAGCGCTGGTTGACCTTGCACGTGGTGTATCGCTTTGTACCGATGATGCGTCGCGACGTGTTCGTGGATAAAGTGATCGAAACCTTGAGCCCTCTCAAGCCGCAGGTTGGCAAGGACACGGCGCTGCAAGCCGCCTTTGATGAAGCCGTCGCCGCATGCCGGACACGCATGATGGACCTGCTGCCCGAAGCGGTGGAAAGCAACCGGGCGGGCAAGGAGTACATCGCCTTCCGACGCCGAGAGTGGGACAAGACGATGAATGGCTTTTGCGACACGCTGACAACGGCCAAAAAGCTCGATGATCGCCAGACGGACCTCGCCACCATCGGTGCGGCGACGCGGATGTTTCCCATCGACGATCCCGGTGTCGAGCACTGGTTGAAAAAAATGCGCGAGCAAGGCGCCGCAACGGCCGAAGCGCGATCGACGGCGATGGACGGCTCGTCGTCCGCATACACTGAATAAAAAACGGCCCCGCCATGGCGGCGGGGCCCAATACGGATTGGAGTGCCTTACTGTACCAACTGGCGGGCCAGTGCTACCTCGACGGAATCGCCATCCTGGTTCAACACATCCAGACCGGAGTCGGGTACGTCGCCTGAGGTGCTTTGTGAGACGGCAATCTTCTTCGCCATAAGAGCAAGGCAGTGCATCTGTGACGTCTCGGCATAGCCGAGGTAGACCACCTTAACGGACTGTTTCTGCCCGATACGCCAGGAACGACGCGCGGCCTGCTGCAGCGTATACACGTTGTAACCGGACTGCATGAACACGATCGTCGGAAACTCCAGCAGATCGAGTCCGGTCTTCACGAGATCGGGATTGGTAATCAGCACGTCGAGCCCGCGATCGAGCTGCTCGGCGATCCAGTCTTCGCGGCGGGAGGCTTCCACGCTTGCGCGCAGCACCGCCACCTTGAAGCCTTCCTGCTCAAGCAACGTCTTCAGTCGGGACGTGGTGTCGCGTGTTCCGGTGTAGACGCTGTAGACGAGGGTTTTGCGACCCGCGGCTTTCTCCTGCCGACAGACTTCGATCAACTCCCGCTCCTTCGGCATGACCTCCAGAGCGCCGAATTGTGCGGGTGTGAACGCGAGCAGCGCTTGCGTGCGCGGATGCTTGACCGTTTCGGACCTGAAACACGTGTCTGGCCAGGCAAGCAGCACGTTGAGGACCACGCCGAGCAAGGTCGTGTCACGTTTGGCGAGCGCCTGCTTCAGATGCATCGTCAACGTGCCCGACAACTGCCGATACGCTGCTGCCTGATCAGCCGTCATCGCGATATCGCGAAACTCCTCGTCGTACGGTGGTAGGACGTTGCCGCCGATGTCCTTGAGTTTCAGGAACACCGTGAACGGCAGCACGCAACGCAGCACGCCCTTGGGACCAAACCCCGGTGCTTTGACCGTACGCACCGTGATCTTCGAGCCCTTGGCTGTCTTGTGGGACGAGCCGGTGCTCTCGGAGTAGATGTCCTTCAACACGCCGTGATCGCGCATGAACGCCATGGCGGCGGATGTCAGACTGCCTTGGGCGTTGGGCCGGTAACCGTCTTCGAGCATGCGTCCAGGCAAGGAGCGAAACAGCAGGTGGAACAAATCGTCCGCGTAGCCGCCCATCAACGTGCCGGTGAGCAGTAGCGTCTTGCGCGCCTTCGCAGCCAGCACGCCCATGGCCTGGCCTTGCGCGGAACCCGCGTTCTTGTACTCATGCGCTTCGTCCGCGATCAGCAGGTCGAACGTGCCTTGCGGCAAATAGCGCTTGATGTACTCGGAAGGTTGATAGCCACCTTCACCGAACCCGAACTCCATGTTCGCCATCGCGCGTTCCATGCGCTGGGCCTGACGATCGGAAAACACCAGCTCGCCGTTTTCGTCCATCAGGTTGATGAACTCGAACAGGTTGTCGCCGAGCATGGAAGCGAGGAATGCATCGCCGAAGGTCTTCATCAGCTTCTGCGCGGTGACCTCGCCAATGGTCGGGATGCGTTTGAGCGCCTTGAGCACGGCGCTCGACTGATCATTGGCGGACAAGGTGCGCGGACGCATCAGGGTCCACAGCGGCGAGGCGCAGTGCGAACACGTGCGACGCACGTCTTCGGCGTCGAGTTCGATCGGATTGATCGGCTCGCCGTCGAGATCGGTGACGACTTCGCCGCAATGCGGACAAGCACCGACGCCACCGTGCACCGTGCGACGCCGTACGAACGCGGGCTTCCAGTGAAAGCCCATGCGCATGCGCACGCGGCCCAGGACGAAAAACTCCTGGCCCTGTGCCGGCACGTGCAACGCGTCACGCAGCTTCATCAGCTTGACGAGCGTGTCCGGGCCGTTGAGCACCCAGACCTTGGCACCCGCGACGGTGTCCATGATTTCGCGACGCCATTTGTAGACCAGATGCGGCGGCGAGAGCACGAGCGTGCGGCGATAGCCTTTGGCATGCAGCACCGCCGCGGTGGCGATGCCGACGGTCGTCTTGCCACACCCCATCTCGCCATTGACGACGGCGGCACGCTCGTTGCGTTCGATCAGGAGTTCCGTGACGGCGTGAACGACATCGGCCTGGGCGGGGAATAACCGGCGCTTGAGACCGGCGAGGATGAGTTGACGATGAGCGCGGGGCTGGCCGGCATAGACCGGCGGATTGGCGTGGTTGAGGGAATCCAGCAGTTCGTCCCCAAACTCGGCGACGAAATCCTGCAAGGAGAGGGTGAGCGGCGCGGCGGCGGCTTCGAGCAGATCGCCTTGTTCGGGCGTGTCGGACAACGTATCGAGAGACATGGTGCAGGCTCCTTTGAAAAGAAAAGGGCATGCACCGTCCCCATGGGGCGATGGCATGCCCCGGGTGGGAGAAAAAGCAGGGAGACGAACGTGGATCAGTATTCGGACGGCAGCAGCAGCGTGGTGACGCTGCGATCCGCTTCAGTGATGATCCACAGCGTCAGGTCGGGCGCGACCTGATACGACGAGAGCAGACGTTCACCAGATACCAGGGCGGCGTCATTGCGCCGTCGATCGGATTCGCACAGATCGCCCCAGTCGGCGCGGACATGACGGCGCAGATAGGGAAGCGGATTGAGTTGGCCTTCGTGTATCAGGGTATCGACACCGGCCGTGATGATCAGACGACCGGGGACGAAACGTGGTGGTGACGTGCGTTCGAGTGTCATGGTGACCTCCGGAGGATGAAAGAGGCCACTACGCCCGCACGGGGTACGGTGGCCCCGGTGGGTGAATGAGAACGATGTGCCGACTGTCGCGGACGATCAGCGAATGGTGAGAACCTCGCCGTGGGTCGGCGAACCTGATGTCATGTCCCAAGCGCGAATGACCGGCACGAACCGGTCGGTCAAGATGCGCGTTTCGGCTACGGAGCCGTCTTCGCGCTCGGTGTACTCGGTCTGCAGCGTTTTCTCCTTGTGCGTGTCGCCTTTGACGACCAGCACCTTGCCGGTCTTGGAGGTCACCACGCCGGAGATCGCGCCGGCCGCGAGGGCCAGTGCGAGATGCCATTGCGACAACGCGCGTGCCGGTGGGCGTAGCGTTTGTTGAGCCGCGCCCAGATACGTGTCCACGGACGGCCACAGCCCTTGCAGGCGCTGCACTTCGTCCGCGAATTGCGTGGGATCGAGGGTGACCCGATAGAAATGCTCCGGCTCGGCGGGCGATGACGGCGGGGCGTAAGGCTGGAACGGCCAATCCACCGGCAGTTCTTCCGCCTTGACGTCGCCATGACCGATCGCCAGCAAGTGGCTGCGTATCGCCTTGGCGTTATCGATGGCCTGGTCGCGCTGTCGCACGCGACGACCGAGGATCACCACCTGCTTGAACTGCGTCTCCACCGCGCGGAAAACACGAACGTCCGCGAAGTGACGCGTCAACCAGCCCACCAGTTCGGCGTCGAGGATGTAGCCCGGCACGATGAACACGAGTACGCCGTCGTACTGCAGCAGCGACAGCGTGCGCTGATAGAACAGCTTTTCCAGTCGTGCGCGGCCTTGACCTTGATAGCCAAGGTTGCCGTTGACGTCGCGGCTCAAATCGCCATAGGGAGGGTTGAGCCAGAGCAGACCGAACGCCTGGCGGCTGATGATCGTATCCATCAGGTCGCCGTGCAGGCAGCGATCGACCAGTGGCCGTGCGTGCGCGGCACGTTCGGCGTCGTATTCGACCGCATAGGCGCGAACGTGATCACGTCCGAGCGCATGCGCCACTTCGGCAATCGCCACGCCTTCGCCGGCGCACGGATCGAGGATGCACGTCGGCTCCGTGACGAGAGCGAGTGCGGCGAGCACACGTTCGAGCGTATCTTCGTCGGTGGGAAAGTAGCCGTTCTTGATGAAATTGCGCGCGAGGCGCGGAAACATGAGAGCCATGGGAGAACTCCTGAAGAGAAAGCCATCAGGCCGCACAGACCAGGGGTGCCGTGCTGGCCGGTTCAGAGAACGAGACGGCGAGGCGTCCGTCGCGAATGCGGTCGCCGAGCGCCGCGGTCAACGTGGGCACGTTGATCGCAAGCCGGTGGCCAACGAGTGGCCCGAGGGCGAGCGGCAGACGTGTCAGCATCTCGCCGTGGGTCAGCAGGTCGAGCACGGTGTGTTGCCAGTGATCGAGCAGCGGTAACGGGCAGGTGTCGCGCACCAGCGACCAGAGTCGTTCGGTGCACGCGTCGCCGGACTGTGGCAGCAGCGCGAGCGCGGTCGCGTTGGCCTTGTCCGGCTTCACGCAGCGTTTGTCGAACAGCCACAGGTTGACGAGCGAGCCGAATAGCGTGCGGCGGAAGGCGCGTGTGCTGCGCTTGTCCAGCCGTTCGGCGTCGCCGACGATGACGGGGAGGGAGGCGCCCTGGTCGGTGACGATGTGGAACTGGTCGAGTCCCTGTTCGCAGGAACCGAGCGTGAGACGGGCGAGAAATGCCTGGATGGCGGTGTCGCGCGCCCAGAGGGACAGAAAGACGAGTTCGCCGTGATCGTCACCGACGTAAGCGTCGGCCATGAGATCCGGACACTCGTCGATGCGATGGAGCATGAGAGAGGGAGAAGCGTTTGGCATGGTGATGTCCTTGAGAAAAAATGGGGCAACGTCGCCGAGGGGAGCGAGCGGTTGCCCCGAACGGGGAGGTGGAAACCGGGGAACAGGCGATCAGGCGGCGATGCGGTGCCAGTCCTGCGAGAGCGGTGCGAATTCGTAACCCAGCGTGCCGAGACGATCCCGCTGCTGACGCAGCAGGCGCCGATCGACGGTGGCATCGAGCTTGACGATGTCGCCGAGCGGCCAGAGCATGCCGAAGAGCGCGACGTCGTCCGTAGAGGCGTCGTCGGACTTCGTCACGACGGGTGACTCCGCGCCGAAGGGCGAGGTATCGACCAGTGGATCGCTGGCGCGCGTTGTCGCCAGGTCGGCTGCAACGGGAGCTGTAGACGGCGCTGGTGACGAGGTTTCCTCGTCGATCGGATCGACCTCCTGCGGACTCAGCCGGGTGGCTTCGTCCCGACTCAGGGCGTCGATGTTCGATAAGGTCATGCCGCCCAGATGGGCGCGGATTTCGATGACCATGCGGCCACTCGTGCTGTACGTTGATGGCCGGATTTCGGTGATGACGAAATCACCCTCGTACTTGCCTTCTCGGTACTGATCGAGTTCGGCGTTCTTGATGACGAATTCGCCGATCGAGGTGGCGAGACGACCGACGTTGAAGTCGCCGTTTCGTCCATGGATGGTCTTGATGGCCAACTGGCCGGAGATCGTGATCATGGAGCAACTCCTCACGCGTACGTGATCGAGCGCCACCGAAGCGCGGCATCGGTGAACGATGATCGAGAAGAGAACAAGGCCCCGTGCTTCGGAGCGTGGGGCCTTGTGGATCAGAACGACTCGGCCAGCGCTGGCGTGTCGGCGGGAGCACTTTCAGAGGTAGGGGACTCTGCTGCCGCCGGTTCCTCGTGCGAGCTGGGGAGGTTCTCGCGCGCGGTATCGTCAGTCGCTTTGGACTCGGCCTTGTAGACGAGCTTGCCGTCGACCTTGATCCAGCTTACGAAGAGCAGCCGACCTTTCAGGCTGACGCCTGCTTCGCCCTGCTTCTTTCCCTTCGTGTAGGTGAAGAGATCGGGCCACAGGTCGCCAAGGCGAAAACCTATCAGCACCTTGCGTTCGGCCTTGACGGCTTCTTCGCAACGGCGGATCAGATGTTGCGCGTCGGCGCCGGACACGCGTACGTCGAAGTAGCGATATTCGGGCTTGTCGCTGGGACCATTGAGCGCGGCGATGTCGCAGGCGAGAAACGCATCGCCTTTGCGCGGTGTGACCTCGCGGATGCGGTTGACGTAGCCGAGGCCAGTCACGTGCAGATCGAAATATGATTTCTCGGTGGAAGACGTGGTCATGGTGAATCTCCAGATGGGCATGCGGAGACACACCGGCCCCGACGGGAGGTGTGATACCCCCGCGTGGGTAGATGAAAGGGATCGTGAGATCCGAGTGGACTACCGTGGCATCACCATCGAGAGCGATGGCTGTTCGCGCAGGGATGCCGGGTGCGAACGGGTTTGATCAACGGAGTGGAAACCTCCGGCGTCGCCTTGATGATCATGGCGACCTGGGCATGTCGCTGACGGAGCAGCGAGACATGGGCGAAGCTTGCTTGCTCGTGTGGGGCTAGGCGAGTGAAAAACCGATGGAGCACAGTCCCTTATTCGGGACTGTTGTTTGCAAGAAAGCGAGCGACCGCTCTAGATAGCGGTACATGATGGTTCGGCGAATGTCTCGGTGGAGGTCCAAGGAATGATCGTTTCCGGAACTCGCTGATAGAAGCCGCATCGCTCCACCTGTAAGATCAGTTCCGGCCATGCGCGCATACAACGCCATAGCCTCGGCGGCTATTGGGAATTACTAAGGAGGGTTCCCTTCGTAATCAGTCCGCGTCGCTGGGGCGCGGCGTGTCACATTGAAAAATGAAGACGACGACCGAGGTCGGCTGCTGTGCCTCGGGAAAACGACGGGTCACGACCTTGACACACGCCGTCAGATTTGTGGCAGACGGAGACTCCGTCGGGACATCCAGAACGAGGACGCAGCCAAGGCCCGTCAGCGCTGCATACGAAGCCGCCTGGCCAGTGGGTTTGTATTTTTCGTCGATTAGCGTGTCCACCAAGGCTGTCTTCTGGCCTCTGCGCGCCTTTAGCTCAACTGGCACGTCCCCAAACAGGATGTCGACATTTCCGCCGAAGCGCTCCGGCTTTTTCGACACCAGCGGACCGAACTTGTCCCGAAGGCGCTCGTACAGAAACGGCAAGAAGAAATCGTCCTCCATGCGTTGATAACCGACGCCATCATGTGATTTGAGCCAATTAAGCGCGGGTGTCTTCAGAAAGCTCGGCTCTTCGAGGCAGTAAGCGACCTGCTTGACGGCCCAACTTGCGAACTGGGCGAATTCTTGTTCCAGCTTGGGCTTCCCAGCAAAGCAAAGGTTTGCCTGCAACTGGCGCACCATATCCTCGTAGACCTTGATCTCAGCTTCGGACATGAGTCGCCGCTTTTCAGGCGTGAGCGCACAGTACGTCGCGCCCAGCACGTTTCTGACTGCCGGGCGACGAATAGAGAACTGAATCTCGATTGCGTCTATCTGCTGAACCGGGCTTGTGATCTTTACTTGATTGATATCCAGTTCGCCTTTCACCGCCAAGACAAACGGCAGAATCGCTTTGACGCCTGCGTCGCTCGACAGCGGCGTCGGCATGATCGCCTGGCCGCCCGCACCCTCGACGGGCTGTATCACGCGTCGGAAGTTCACGCTGCTTAGCGAAAAACTGAACGTTGTCTCCCCAGTCGCATTGCTCCGCTGGTCCAAGTAGTCGCGCAAGAATCCGAGCTGTTTGTCGATCGCCACAGCAGGCTGAGACAGATCGGCAAATGAGCTCATGACTTCGTGTGCTTTCTCTTGAAAGTTGACGCTGCTAACGACATTGGCCTTGAACGCGTCGAGGAACTTCTGCTTATAGACCCGGATGCTGAAGATAGGGACACCGAACTCGTCTTCTGCCTCCTGCTCAAACGACTCTATCGCCGGCTGTAGATCGCAAGAATCTCCATCGCGTAGGTAGCCCAAAACCGTGCGCAACTTGGAGCCAAAGAATTCACCTAGCGGCTTGGCCTCTCGTGCTCCCACATGGGACAACGCATCGTCAACCAGGTCGCCCAAAAGTACCGATAAGAATGTAGCAATATCCCTTCCAGGTCGACTGGTGCTATGAATGCTGACCGACGAATTGCGCGTGAGACCTTCCAGAGCCGTCCCAAGGAAGAGGTCAGACAGTCCAAGCTGAAGCGTGACCGGATCAGGCCCATCGACGGCTGGCAGCTTTGTCAGAAGCACCCCGCTAAGAAAAACTTCGCCGAGTTCGTCGAACGAAAGTTTGAAAAAGTTGGCTGAATCTTCGGGCTTGGCGATCAACATAGTTTAGTGTCAAGGCTTGAGTGAGCCTTATGGTCAATTGAGCGAATACACTTGGATACGGTCGTGAAAGGATACACGAAGGTCGGCTTGGCCCGATGAGGCGACGCACATCGTCAGTATGTGGAAGAGACTTTCACGGGGGCGAAGGGGGGCGCAAAAATGTTCAAATGGCTGCCGCAAAGAATGACTCTTACTCGCCGAACACCACCATCAGTCGGGGCGCAATTGTGGCGAGAACCGCCTTGGATTTGCCCAGGTCCATTGGGGCGGCGTCCCTGATACCCGCAATGAATCAAAAAGCCCCTCGAGTTGCGAGGGGCTTCGATGCGATAGGGTAGCGTTTGGAAGGTTAGGCGTCGGTGGACGGCTCCAGAGCTCATCGTGCGCACGGTCGTACCAGATATCGAACGTAACCGTGTTGGGATTGCGTTCCAACGCATAGGCGATATGACGTCGATGGCCCGACGGGTCGGCTTCGCCACGTTCGGCCATGAAATACACGCCATGATCCTTGACCAGCAAAACGGAACATTGGCGCTCGCGGGCTTTGAGAAGTACCGGTCGCAGATCGGTCGCTGTAAATCGCAACCTGGTGCAGGCTCCTGTGACAGTGAGGTGGGATGTCGCGGTGCGTGGGGCAGAGGAATGGGTGGCGAGCGTTCCTCACGCGAGGAACGCCCGTCCTTGTGGTGATGACGTTTCGATCACGCACACCGCTTGCGTGAGGGTTGGGCGAGGACATCGATGCGAATCTGCCGCCAGTGGCCATCATCGATCAGCCGTTCGAGCACCTCGCCGAGCATGTCGAAGGAAATCTCCTCGACACGCTCGAGGGGTTTGCCGTCGCGATGCAATTCGATGACGTAGAGGTCCATGCCATAGTCGTACCGGATCGTCACTTGTCCGCTAAACCTCGCGGTGTCGACTGCAAACGCGATCGACGGTGGCGTGGTGTCGTCCGGCTCAGGATCGACGCACGCGAAATCGTGTGCCCCGGCATCGACCAGCAGGTGGCTGATGCGGCGAAAACGATCCGGCGCCGGCAATTGCTCCAGTTGTTCGATCAATGCCGCCAGTTCCGCACAGCGCGGTTTGGGAACGGGCAGCTTGGTGGTCGAGCCACCGAGGATGACGGACTGCACAGTGTACGTTTGGCCGTCAGTCGTTTGACGTATTTCCTCGACGGGGGCGTCCAGGCGCGTACCGTCGAAATGGTGACGTGCGTAGGGCGTGACCGCGACTTTCGTGCCGACGTCCGGATCGCGAGTCGCCAGGCGGCGATCGACGACGGCGAACTGGGCACGTGCAAGTTGAACGATGATCGCGTGGTCGGTTTTGGCAATCACCTTGCCTTCGAACGGCTGCGGATCGATCACGAAACCCAGCGTGGACACAGCGGGTTGATCGTCGTAGATGCGATAGTTGAACGACCGCACGTTGCGGGGAAGGAAGGGGCCGACGAGTGCCGGCAATTGGGTACGAAGGGCTGCATGGTCCATGGGAAAACTCCTTCAAGCGGAAGAAACCTAGGGACGCCGCCCCGTTGGGGCAGGACGCCCCGAGGGAGAAACGACGCGAACGCGTCGGGAAAGAAAGCGGAGCCGTGTGTAGGGCCGTTCAGAGGCCGAACAACGGCAGCCCATCCAGGGGGCGGCCGTCGGCATCGAAGATCAGAAGGCGTACGTCGGCTTCACCGGCTTGATGCAACAGATCGATCAGTGTCTCGGGCACGCGCGCCTCGCGATGTTCGTCACGCAGTTCGGTGGCCGTTTGCACGTCCACCGCGCGCAGGTGTTCATCGGTCCACGGTGTGGCGATCAGCTTGCAGCCGATGGCGTGGCTCGCGGGGACACGAAACGCTTCGAACAACAGGCCACTGGGCTGACCGGCATCGGCCAGGCAAGCCAGATAGCGCCAGGCATCCTCGCTCAGATGACGGCTGCTGATTTCCCAGCAGCGACTGAACACGCCCGCGTCAAAACGGATCTGTTCGATCAGCCGCTGCGCGGCTTCGAGCGAATAGACGTCGCCCACATGCGTCAACGCATCACCGAGTCGTCCGGTGACTTCGTAGACGACGCTGCGGACGTTGCCGGATCGTCGGCACGGGATTTCCAGCGCTTCGGGCACGGGCTGCATGTCGGCAACCAGCGCATAGCTGTCGCAGAAAACACACGGCTTGCCTTGCACGTCGTGGTCGGACAGATGGGCCTGTGTCGCATGCGGTGGCCGGAAGACAGGCGGTGATGCGTTATCGGACTCGACGATGCAGAGCACGCGGCGAATCGTCAGTGCGTGATAGCCGCGAAGAAAGGGATTGCCGGGATCGATCATGGGAACCTCCAGGGTACAAGGCGGATTCCCATCCCTATCGGGCATGGAAACCCGACGAGGGAAGAAAGGCCTGCGACCGTCCGGGTGGACGGGCTGGCCGGGGGATGACACGCCACGGGACGCGGCGCGAAAAACGCCTTACCAGCCGGCGTAATACACAAGCAGCGACGCGATGACCTCGCGCCGCTCGGCATCCAGACTGCCGAGATCGGACAGTCCGTGAACGCCGACACGACGCAGCAGTGCCCCGCCGTCGTGTGCGTCATAGAAACTCACCATCCCGGCGAGAAAGACTTTTTCGCCGGCACTCATCGGGCCGATCGCGGCCGTGATCAGGCGAACGTTGGGGCACAAATCCCATTTGGTGCGCGCGAGATCGAACGCCTCGCGCGTGCCTGTGCCGAAGAACCGCACACCGGCCAGCGCTACGCCGTGCTTCCAGGCGTCGAAAAACGCCTCGGTGGCATGACGTTCGCGGGCCTCAAGTTCAGCGAGCGTGCGAAAGACATCGTGATGGTTCGGATGCATGGATCACCTCGATGGGACGTCAGGGGAGAAGGCGTTGGGTCCAGCAATCGGCGACCAGCGTGCGTTCGGCGAGATCGCGCGTCGGGAAATACTCGACGGATTCGCGCGAGATAGGACCTTCGTCATCGGCGGTGCCGATGTAGTAACCGGCGACACTGCGAAGGACCTGCAGTGGCAGGCGTTTGCCGGTGTGTCGCCAGGCGAGTGCACCGAAGTGCGGCTGCGTGGGCGAAGCGGCGCACGATGAAACACGCGGGGTAGCCATGAAGCGCTCCTTTTAGGGGGTAGAGAACAGCCACCCATCCCGACGGGGATGCGGTGACATCCGGTCGGGGGAACACGAGCATCGTCATCCGGTTGGGATGAGCGTCCGCGGCGAGCGATGCGAAGCGGACTGGCGTGCAGTCACTGCGATGACACGCAGCGCAGCCTTGAAGACCCTCGGCTGCCTGGGCACTGGTCGAGGAGCGACCACGTACGGGTGCACCATGACGCGCACGGCACGTTGGTGCGCGCAGGAAACGGAACTGCCACGTGACCGATTGATGGACTCAGCGACGGGATGCAGCCAGCGCGCGCAGGAGCCGTTCGCCGATCCAGCGCACGCACGGCACCGCCATGCTGTTGCCGATCGCGCGATAGCGCGGCGCGTCGGCCGCAGGCTTGATGCGATACCGGTCGTGTCGCTGAGGTTGGGTACATGGGGTAGTTGTGATCAAGTACGGCGTTGGCGAACGGATTTATCTCGGCAAACCACGCGGGCGCGAGACCGAGCGACCGCCACGCGACGCTCATGGTCGGATTGTCCTGTTCAAGGGGAAATGGCAGTGCGCTTGTAAGGCGACGGGTGAAGCGGAACAGGAGGCCGGACACGGAGTATCCGGCATGGACCAGGAGACCACGATGTCGCGCAACGAGGGCGTGGCTGCCGTAAGCCTGCCGTCATTACCGCGATGCACCCGGCTCGTGTCGTGGCGAGAGCCGGAACGGTCTGGCGCACATCCGCGCACAAAGGGAGCCCGTTGTTTCGCCGGTGGGCGCCGGCGGCGATCAGACGCGACCGCGACGGGTCGCCTGACGGCACGCGTGGCATGCGGTCAGGGAACCCGTCGGCGGGCGAGCCAGCAGCAGGATCAGGGCAATCCGGAGGATCGAGGAGGAGAGGGAGCCTTCACACGCCAGCGGCGTGCGCACACCTTGCAGAAGGGCGGTGGCTAGGGGGAAGGTGTGTCAGGTGTCGTGACCGGCCGATCGGCCATGGCGGGATGCGCTTCCGGCATGACGTTTCGTCTTGGACTTCTCGACGGGCAATGTGCCCTTGCAATCGGGATAGCGTGTGCACGACCAGAACGGACCGTGCTGACTATTACGCTGCCGCATCGCCGCGCCGCAGACGGGGCAGGGTGGTGATGGTGGCAGTTTGATCGTCAACGTCGCCTGTGCGTATTGCTGCACGAGCTGCGTGACCCACGTCGCTTGACGCGTCACGAACGCGTCAAGCGTCATGTCGCCGGCTTCGATGCGTTCGAGTCCCTGTTCCCAGATTGCCGTGGTGCCGGGATCGGCAATGGCGGCCGGCATCGCGTCGATCAACGTGAACGCGGCGTCGGAGGCGCGCACGGCGCGGCCTTTCTTGATCAGATAGCCGCGGGCGATGAGTCCCTGGATGATGCTCGCGCGCGTCGCTTCGGTACCGATGCCTGTGGTGTCCTTGAGGATTTGCTTCAGGCGCGGATCGCTGACGAGTTTCGCGACGCCCTTCATCGCCTTGATCAGTTCGCCTTGCGTATAGGCGCGCGGCGGTTGCGTGGTGAGCGCCTTGAGGTCGACGTGTTCGACGGCGCATCGCGTGCCCTTCGCCAGTGGCGGCAGGGTCTGGCTGCGGGGCGTGTCCTCGTCGTTACCGGCATCCTCGTTCGACACCGGTTCGTTCAACACACTGCGCCAGCCGATCACGACGATCTGCTTGCCGGATGCGCTCAACCGATCCGGTCCGCTGATGAGCTGCGCCACGGTTCGGTCGAATTCGTGGTGGGGCAGGAACTGCGTCAGGTAATGCGCGCGGATCAGCCGGTAGACGGCCTGCTCTTTGTCGGACATGGCCGCGAGGTTGGCCGGCTCCAGCGTCGGGATGATGCCGTGGTGCGCGGTGATCTTGCCGTCGTTCCACGCGCGGGAGCGCTGCGTCGGATCGAGCGTTGCGATCAGCGGGCGCAACGAGGGATCGGTGGCCACCAGAGCCGTGAGGACGGTCGGCACATCGGCCCGCATGCTCTCGGGAAGAAAACCGCAGTCGGTGCGGGGATAGGTCGTCGCCTTGTGCGTTTCGTAGAGCGCCTGGGCGATGTCGAGCGTCTCCTGCACATCGAGCCCCAACTGACGCGAACAAGTTTCCTGCAGCGTACCGAGATCGAAGGGAAGTGGCGGCGCCTCACGGACGCGTTCGGTGTCGACGGAGACGACTTCAACGTCGCGGGCGCTCTGAAGTCGAGCGAGCGCACCTTGTGCGACGTGCTGCTGCAGACAGCGTCCGGCGTCATCGACGCTTTCGTCCGGCGCTTGCCAATGCGCGATGAAGCGCTTGCCGTTGGAGGTCAGCGCGAGTTCGATGACCCAGAACGGCACGGGCACGAAGCGGGCGATCTCCCGATCGCGATCGACAACCAGGCGCAACGTCGGCGTTTGCACGCGTCCGACCGACAGCACGCCGCTGTAACCGGCCTGCCGCCCCAGCAGCGTGAAGAGGCGACTGAGATTCATGCCGACCAGCCAGTCGGCACGCGAACGGGCCAGCGCGGCGTGATAAAGCGGCAGTGTCTCGGTGCCTGGACGCAGCGCATCGAGTGCCTGCCGGATCGATGCGTCGTTCAACGCCGATAGCCAAAGTCGCTGGATGGGACCACGATACGTGCATAGATCGAGCAGCTCGCGGGCGATCATTTCGCCTTCGCGATCGGCGTCGGTCGCGATGACGAGTTCGTCAGCCTTGGCGATCAGTGCCTTGACGATCTTGAATTGTGTAGCGGTCTTCGGCTTGACCTCGATGCGCCACGGATCGGGAAGAATGGGCAACTGATCGATGGACCATTGCTGGTACTGCTGACCGTAGGCTTCGGGTTCGGCGGCTTCGACAAGATGTCCGATGCACCAGGTGACCGTGATGCCGCTGCCGTGATAGCAGCCCTCGCCGCGTTGCTTGGCACCAAGCACACGGGCGATATCTTTGCCCTGCGAGGGCTTCTCACACAGAAAGAGGCGCACGGCGACACCCGGTATGCGTAACGATCACACATGGCACGATGGCCGTGCGGTATCAGGAAGCGGAGTATCAATGCATTTCTCGAACGCGCCGCATTGAGCGTTGGTGCGATGAGCGCCCGTGTTGAGCGCAGGCGCTCATGGGCGAGCCAGGCCAGTGACCTGGCGACGTTACAGTCAACCGTCAGTGGGACCGTCATCGTCGGGTGGATTGTTAGGCTTGGGACTGAGCGCGATGGCTTCGATGCGATAGGGCAGGATGGCCACGCAGCGTGCCTCGATCACGAAGGTCACCCGGGGGTTGTCGTCCTTGTCCGTCCACTTGTCCTGAACGATCCGGCCGTCAACGAGGACGCGCATGCCTTTCTGATAGAGCGTCGCCCAGTGCTCGGCATCCTCATGCCACAGTTGCACCGGAGCCCAGAAGCCGCCGCGATCCTCGTAGCCATCCTTCACGGGGACAGGGTTGTCGAAATAGACATTCAGGCGCAGCAATCGATCGGGATCGTCGTTGCCGTGCGGAAATTCGCGAAACTCCGGCGCAGAGCCGATGTTGCCTTCGCCGTAAAAACGGGTGCTCATGGTCAAGCCTCCTTCGAGTGGGCGTGTCGGGCGACACGGTGGTGGTAGCGGTTGTCGGCGTGCCCCATCGCGGCGACGCCGGCGCGTGCCTGACGGGCGAGCGTGTGCAGCAGGCTGATTTGCATGTTGAGCGCGATGCGTTGCAGCTCCATCGCGTACAGGTCGTCGATCAACGACGCGGGCGTGTGGGGATCGTCGAGCAATGCATCCCACAGCACGACGCCCATGGCCGAGCGATCGAGGTTGCGCCAGCGCAGAAAGGTCGTGCCTGCGCCAGTGGTTTGCTGGGCCAGATAGACCGGTAGCCGGTTGAAAGGGGCTCGACGCGCCTGCGGCAGAACGGAGCGTTCGGCCAGTGCGATCAGAGCGTCGCGCAGGGCTTCGCATTGGCTGGCCCAGATCTCCAGATCCCCCTTACCTTTAAAAGGTTTTAAAAGGCCTTTTAGGTAGGCCGCGTGTTCCAGCCGCTGGAAGGCTGTCTGTTCTAGTGGTACGAAGCGACGCGTCGCGCCCATGTCGTCAGGCACGCTGATCACGATGCCTCCGTGTTAGCGGTGTTGGTGTCATCGTCGGCGGGCATCGCGGGCGATCCGTCAAGAGCTGCCGCAGCCGGGTCCGTGGTGGTCGAGGTGGATGCCGGGTGCTGCGCCAGACCACTGCGACGGACGATGGGTGGTGCAAAGCGCGAGCGGCGCGTGCCTTCGAGTACGTCCTGCGGCAGTTCACCCAACTTCTCCCGCGCGGCACGGGCGGCGGCATTGTTCGCCGCGAAGTCGTCGCGCTGCGTGCCGGAGTAGCGGTACTGCTGCGCCAGACTGAAAAGGCTGCGCAGCGCGTGCGCGCCGTCGTTGAGCCAGCGCTCCAAGGTGCGCCGGTCGATCATCGCGGTGTGGTGCGCGAGGATCAGTCGCCGCGCCAGATCGTCGTAGTCGGCGAGCAGGTACACCGCCATGAAACCGAGTTGCGCGTTGATGAAGAGCGGCAGCCGCACCGGCTGAATGTTGAGGTTGTCGCCGAGCGTCAGTGCGGGCGGCACATCGGCCAGCGCCTGATCGACCTGTTCCCGTAATCCCTGCAATGCCGCTTTGGTTTGCGCGAGCTTCTCCTCGATGCGCAGCATCCACCAGTCGGAATACGGATCGTCCTGCTCGGCACCGCGCTTCATCTTGTTCATGACGGCGACGAAGCCGTTCAATCCGATGATGCCGGGCCGGCCTTCGGCGGCGGCCCGACCATGCCAGACGCGTGCGGCGTGATGCGTGTGCAGCGTCAGTTGCATCGCGCTGCGCAGCGCACCGAGGTTCAGTTGCAGGGAGGAGGGTTCATGGGCCATGGCAACACTCGTCGCGAGGAAGGACGGGTGTCACGATGACGGCGACCGGGAAGGTCGTCAGTGAACAAAGGGCATGGCGGTGCGGCCCGATTCGGATCGCGAAGGGCGGCGATCGCGCGAGCTATACCACTGGTATAGCTCGCGACAGGTGGCCTATCGACGGTGGCGAGGTGCGCTACGCGTCGAAGAGGGAGGGCATGTGTTCCGGCGACGCGGAGGGCTGCGTGCCGGATGGCAAACGGATCACGGGCAGGGCGGCGTGCAGTTCACGGACGTAGTCCAGTCGGGCCCACTGCTGCGTATCCCCGATCACGTAGAGGCGACACTTGGCGCGGGTGATCGCGACGTTGAGCAGGTTCGGCGCACCCGTTGCCCATGCGCGGGCGCCCGCACCCTGCGGGCCAGGCGCCGTGCCCAGCACGAGGAAGACGATGGCGGCTTCCTTGCCCTGAAACGTATGCACGGTGCCGCACTCAACGCCATCGAACTGGCCGTCTTTCACGACCTTCTGGCAGGCGTTCTTCACCTTGCGAAACGGCGAGATGACATAGAGGCGTGCCGGCTTGCCATCCTCGCCATGCGCGGGCTCGCGTCGCAAGGCGGTAAGGCACTGGCGCAGCACGTCCAGCTCGTCCTCGGACACGGGATGGCGCACACGCCTGGAGGCCACGTCGAACCATGCGCTCTGGCCCAGGACGCAGGAAAACGGCGTGGGAAGTGGTTGCCCCGCGTCATCGACGCGTCCCTGCACCATCTGGCCGGCGTAGGCAATGCGGTTGGCGACCGTAAACATCGGATCGTCGCAGCGCCGATGCGTGCGCAACGGCATGCCGGTCCAGATGCGGGTGTCATCGGTCACGCCGTTGGTCGATCGGCTGACCCAGGACCCGAACGGTGTGATGCGGTCGGCGAGCGTTTGCACGGACTCGTCGGCGGGCGACCACGCCGGATCGACCTGATGCTGGCGGCGCAACGCTTCGGTCAGGCGCAAGGGTACGGTGAAGACCGGTTCAACCTGCAGCGGATCGCCGACGATCACCGCGCGACGACTGCGCCAGATCGCACCGACGGCGGATTGCGGTGTGGCTTGTCCGGCTTCGTCGATCAGCAGCCAGCCGAGGCTGTCCTGCTCCATGCCGAGGAACAGGCGATCGAACGAGGCGAGCGTCGTGGACACGACGGGGACCACAAAAAACAGTACGTCCCACAAGCGCGGCCGTTGGTCGGCGGGCAGTTTGTCCTGCAGCGTGTTGGTCAGCATCCCGTTCACGACGCGCAAGTTGCCGATGAACTTGCTCGCGTTGGCGAGAATCGTGGTGCGATGCAGTTCGACGGCGTGCAGGAACAGCCGCGCGCGCAGGTGATCGAGTGCGGGGCCGACCGCGATGCTTGCGCGATGACGCGTGTCCGACGGCAGGGACCAGAACGCGTCGTCCGGAAAATGCTTCGCGCCCGTCGCATAGCCCGCATCCAGAGCTTGCTGGTGGACCTGGCGCTGGCGCATCAGCGTCGCCAACTCGCGCGAAACGGCCTGATGCCGGTCGCGCTCGCGCTGAAGAACAGCTTCGGATTGCGCGATGTCGCGGCTGATCGCGCTGAGTGCCGTGCCGGTTTCACTCAGGGCTTGCGTGGGGGCCGCGAGCGCCTGGCGTCGCGCGATCATGCGTGGCGTTTCGCGGCCGAACCATCGCATCAGGCGGTCCCAGAGCGAGGGCAAGTGCGCCGCTTCGCATTGCGCGAGCATCGCCTGGTGGGATTGCATGAGCGCGCGCAGGTCGTTTTGTCGCGCACGCGAGTTCGCGAGGGCCTGTTCGCTCGCAGCGAGCGTTTCGGCGACGCTCTGGAGGGACGCTTCAAGCGTTTCCCGTTGCACGCGGCTGCGATCCAGTTCGCGCGCGGCCTGTTCGGCGGCGACCAGCACGGCGCGCTGCTTTTCGACGTCGGCATGCAGGTCCAGGAACGCGCGTTTCGCAGCTTTCCATTCGGCCTGATAGCGCGCGTAATCCTCGCTGGCCGTTTCCAGGATCTGCTTCAGGGTCGGCGGACGCTCGTCGCGTGGTTCGGTTCGCGAGGTGGCATCGTCCGTCACCGCGGTCTCTTCTGCCTCGTTGTCGCCGGCGTTGTCCGGCGCATCGACCGCCATGTTGGGGGTGGCGGTGGGTGGTTTGCTCTTGCGTTCGTCGCGGAAGAAGCCCGCGGCAAACGATCGGCGGTTGCCGACGTTACCCAGCGCAGCGGCGATGACACCCCAGCCGTCGATGGGCTGCTTTTCGTCGTCGAGCACTTTCTGCGCGCGGAAGATTTCGCGGATCACCTCGTCGAAGTACGCGACCGGCTCGAATTCGCCGCTGATCTTGGCGCGGGCCGGCAATTCCTGTGTGATGTTCTTGACGGCGTTGTTATTGTTGCTGGCGACGACGATGGCGGTGCCGTCAACCACGGTGCGCTTGAGCGGCGAAAACTTCATGCCGGCCATCTGCACCGGCTCGTCGAACAAGGCCGCGGGTTTGTCGAGCGCTGCAATGCGCCGCGCACGTTCGGTGACGATGTCGGCGATCACGTCGCAGAGCAGGGTAGTCTTGCCTGTGCCGGGTGGACCGTTCACGCCGAGGATGCCGCTGCCGGGGTCCAGGGTGCGCAACACTTCCGCGACGGCGGCCTGTTGCGCGAGCACTAGCGGGTGCTTCGAAGGCGCGGGCCAGCGCGCCCTGGGCAGGTGTTGGGCACTGACCAGCTGCGCCATCGTGGCATGTTGGGTGAGGATGTCCACCCGTCCGTCGGACTTGATCGCGGTGCCCAGATAGCGCGTGAGCGCGGCGCCGAAGGGCCGCTGTTTTTCGGCCTGGCCGATGAGCCGGTCGAGATCGTCCAGATAGAACGAGTTGAGGAATTCGGTGGCCGCTTCCTGATTGTCTTTGAGCTTGCTGCGCTTGATCCGGCTGGTGCGCACAACGACACGCCAGTCCAACGCGGCTTTTTGGGCGCCATCGCCGAGCAGCGCGCAGACCACCTCGCGCTCGGCCTCCAGGTCCTCCCAACGCAGCGGCGTGCCCGGTGCGGAGGCGGTGGTATCGCCATGCTCATCCGCCTGAGCGAGACGATGGCAGCGTTGCGCGAATTCTTCCTTCGCCCGCTGCAGTCGCGCGTTGACGTTGTCCAGCGCACCGGTCTCCCGAAACGCATGAACGCCGTGCGCATAGCTTGCGGCGAGGTAGCTGTCGGGCAACGGTACGCCATGCTCGTTGACGACGAAGGCGGCCAGCCACCCCTGGCCGCTCACGCGTTGCACCTCGCGCTCGCTGAGGTCGTCAGCCGGCAGGATGCCGCGCAAGACGAGGCGGGCCAGGTCTTCCACGTCGGCCACGCCCACGTAGACGACATGCAGGAATGCGTGCGGCTCGGTCGGGGCGAATTCCGTGCGGTGCCAGGGGAGTGTGCGCTGGGGGCCGCGGCGACGCAGCGTGGTGACCTTGATTTGCGGGGTGTTGTCCTTCGCCGTCGGGGTGGTCGGGATATTGAAGATTTCCAGGTCGCGCCAAAACCGCAGGACGCGCAGAGGTTCGTTGTTCTCGTCGTTCAAGGCCTGCCTCGCGAAGATCCGGGGTGGGGCGCGTGGTGACGGCAGGCACGAACACGACTCAAGCGAAGCGAAGTCAGGGTGCCTGCCATGGCGACCGGAGCGTCCCCGCTAAGGGCGCCATTATGCCAGCGCCGGCGAGCGTGCCGGACGGCGTGCACGGACGACGTGAAGAGGCCTCCGCAAACCATGCACGGCATGGCGCGGGCCGTGGCTATACCAGTGGTATAGCCTTGGGTGGATCACGATGGCATTCGCGCGGCATCGTCAGCACGGACGCTGCGCGAAGAGACACCATGACAAACTCATAGCGGTTGGCCACCGTGTTGGCCGAGCTATACCAGTGGTATAGCCTTCCGTAGTGCTCAATGGAAGGAGTGCGAGGCCGGACGATCATCCCGGCTCGTCCGGTGGCAACTGCAAGAGTGCGCGAAGGTGTGCGAGGTGTCGCTGCGCGACGTCGGCATCGGCCGGGTGCACGGCTGACGTGGTAATGGCCGGCGTCGTCGGGGACTTCTCGGGTGGCGCGCACCACGCCTGAAACTCCCCGCGCAGTGCCTTGCCGATGATGCCAAACAGGTAACCGGCCGGCTTGCGCACGCCATGCGCATCGAGCCGTGCCTGCCATTCGTCGAGCACCGCCTGACGCAGCGAGGGTTCGACCTGTTGCAAGGCCGCCAGCGCGCCGCTTTGCTGCTCGGCGCGCAACGCTGCGAAGCGCGGTGGCAGGCGCAGCGCGTCACGCGCGCGCGGTACAGGAGTAGGTGTATTAGAAGATAGATGTATACGTACTGTACGGTCCGCCTTCGGATTCCAAAGAGGGGCTTCTGGCGCGGGTTTCATGCTGTATTCGGAATCCGAAGGCGGGGCGTCACGATTCCGAAGACGGCGTGCCTCACCGTCTTCGGAATCGTGCTGTGGATAACTTGATGTTGCCGGCATCGCGTCATCCATCTGGGTATGCCAACCTTGTTGCGCCAAGCGCTGCGTGATGAGTTGTAACCGCGTGGGTAACACGCAACCGGACAGCAGTGGATCGTTCGTCAGCTCCTTGAGGACGTGATAGCCGACCGACTGGATCGCCTTGCTTGCGTGGCTCAACGCGCGGCCGATGAGATCGAGATACTCCACGTCGAGCTGGACGGCTTCGAAGGGCGACAGCGGTTCGTCATGCAGCACGTACAGGTTGCCCTGATGGCGTCCGGTCGGTTTGTCGCGGCAACGCTGGACGAGGCTGAGCCATCGCGTCAGACGAAGGATCGTCAAGGCGCGGGCGACCGTTTCCGACGATGCCTTGTTCGTACCGGGCATCGATGCAAGATAGGGGGCGAGTTCGTCGTAGGTGGGAAACGCCGTGATGCCGTCGCGCTGCAGTTGCAGGCGAATCACCTGCCAGGCGTTGCGTTCGAGGGGCGTCAGCCGGCGGTCGAGAAACAGCGCACGCGGTACGGTCTCATGCTGGTTGCCGCTAAACAGGACGCCGTCACCCGCCCGCGTCGCCGGCTTGCCATACGCGTCGGCCTGGGGTGGGGCCATGGGTCTACACGAGCCCTTGGGCCATCCACCCCTGCATTGCGTTCCAGAGGACCGCCATGGGCAGATTCAAGGTTTCCGCCGTGTCCATGCACAGATCCAGCATTGCCATGTCGTCATGCGGATCGACGCCTTCGGCTTTGATCCGCGGTTGCCACTGTTCCCACACGGCTTTCTCTTGCACCTCGCTGAGCACCGGCCAGCGGCCCTTGCGCTTGGGCATGCCGAGCATGTCGCGACGCAGGGCGACTTCCTGGTGCGTAAGGCCGTAGAACTGGCTCACCATCTCCGTGCTCGCGCCCAGACGCAGCATGCGATCGACCGTTTCGATTTCCTGTTCGACGTCGCGGGCCTGATGCAGCAGACGGCGCAGCACATCACCGTTGACCTGCACCTTGCACCACGCGACCGAAGCGTTGACCAGGAGACTCACCATCTCCGGATGCTTGAGCGCTTCGAGCGCGTCGTCGCCAAAGCCCATCGCCTTGCAGCGGCGCAACTGGCCGTGACGAAGGTCATGCAGGGCCTGGGCGATCACGGCCTGGTTCAACGGGTGGGGTGTCGACATCAGGAAGCTCCATGCGTGCCGTTCGCTGCGCTGGGTGGAGCGTGAGGTGATCGCGCAGGCGGCGGGCGAGACGTATCAGTCGATACAGCTTCACGAGTGCGGCGTCACTCAGGCGCGTCAGCGGATGCGCCAGCGTGCCGCCCAGTAGCAAGGGCGCCAGATCGTCCGACAGGCGCAAGCTGGCGAAGGCCGCGTCCGCCGATGCGGCCGGCAACTCCGGCGATACGAGCGTGAGCGCAAGCAGCAGTCCTCGCACCGCGCGCGAAAAAAACGGTAAGGGTGACGTGCGGTGCGCACTGATGTCGTCGATGCGATAACCGATGCCCTGATCGGTGGCCACCACGCAGGCGTCCACGTCGGCTTCGGCGGCGATCTCCCGCGCGAGCTGCGCGATGTGCGTGCGCAGAGGCAGCGGATCGTCCAGTGTCGGGGTGATGACCCACACGTCCGCGATCGGATAGAGCCCACCTGCCTGCACGGGCACGGCCTGAATCACGGTCCTGGCGAAATCGGGCGGCGTGTCGTCGCCGGTATGTTCGGCGACCAGCTGCCGGAGCGCTTGCAAGCGTTCTGTGTCGGGCGCGGGGGATACGATGTGTTGCTGCACTGGCCCGGCATCGGCGTCCGGTTCGGACGATGGCGTGGCGCTGATGTCTGTCGAGGGCGACGAGGTGACGGGTGCGCACGCCGCATCGTTGGTCGCGGGAGCAGCGGTCGGAATGGCAGCCTTCGCGCCGGGTGACGGTGAGGGTTTACGGGAGACGGACGACGCGTCGTTCAGTGCTGCGGCGGGCTCCTGACTCAGGGCACGTTGCCGAGTCTCGGCGTGCTCGATGTCCAGGCACAGCGCGTCGTAATCGGCGCCGAGCCGTTCGGCCATCTGCCCGATCAATTCATCCTGCATGCGCTGGACGGCAAAGTTCGCGGCGTCGCCGTCGAAAAGCGCGAGCGCGTCCTGGAACAACGCGACGAACGTCGCGTCGTCCCCACCATACTGTTCCCACGTGCGTGCCGCGGCACGGCGCAGGGCCACGAGTCGTTCGACCTGCGGCCGACCGAGCCCGCCATAGAGCAACGTGGGGATGGCGGGCAACAGATGCCGCACGGCTTCCTGCATGCGGCTGATGTGCGGTTGTGGCGTGGGATAGCCGTCGCGGGTGAGGCGCCGGGCCAGCTCCGATTGCGACAGCGGGCCCCCGCTTTCCTGCTCGTACAATTCACGGGCTTTTTCCACAGCGAGCGCGCGTTCGATGAAGGTGAGCGCGCCATGCAGCTCGTTCTCGGCGAGATGGCCGGTGAGCGCAATGATCTCGCCGCGCGGCGACCACGGACGAAACAGGCAGGAAATGCGAAAGAACCGTTCGTCGCGCGTGTCGGCCCACAGCTCATTCAAGATCGCCAGACGGGTATTGCCACCGTTGCGGATGATGTAGTGCGTCTCGTTCGGTCGGCGTGTAATCGCCGGTGGCGCGTCCAGCCCGCGCTCGCGGATCGAGGCCTTGAGGTCGTCGTAGCGTGGGTTGCGCGTCACGCGCGGATTGAGTTCATACGGTCGCAACTGATCCAGCGTCACGACCATCGGCGTGTCGGCCATCGGGTCGGTCAGCGCGGCGGCGACGGGGCCGTTTCGCTCGAAGCCGTCGGCGAGCAGCTTCGCGGCCATGTCCTCGGGCGTGAGCGATGCCATGGACGTCAGTCCCTGTCCGTCGTGCACGTTGGCGGCATGCCTTGCCCCAGCCGATGCGCGAGCTGATGGAAGGGCTCGCGCCAGTCGGGAAAGAGCTCGTCGCACACCGCGTGCATCGTGGCGAGTGCGGAGGGCGCGACGCGTCCGCTCGGCGCACGCCGTTCGACGCGATGCGCCGGCAGTGCCAACGTGGAGGCGCGGGGATAGGCTTCCAGCGCGGGAATACAGGTGGTGAGCACGCGCACGTCGGTGCGAGCCACGAAGAGATCCCGCAGCGTTTGCCGGATGAGGCGCGCGTTGCGCGAGACGGCCGGCATGCGGTTGATCAGCAGATGCAACGGCGGCGGCGCGATTCCCAAATGTTGGTACGGTGCGATGTCCTCCAACAGACGCAGCGTGCCGCGCCGGAATTCGCGTGCGGACAGAAGCTCCGGCGTGACGGGCGACAGCGCCAGGTCCGAGGCGAGCAGGGCGGCTTCCAACAGCACACTGCGCGCGCCTTGCGTGTCGATCAGCATCAGGTCGTAGTGCGGACGAAACGCTGGCAACAGATGCCGCAATCGCAGTCGCCCGTCGGCGGCGTGCAGCAGCAGCGAACTCAACTGACCGCGATCGTCATTGGACAGGACAAGATCGAGCCGGGCGATTGCCGTACGCGAAATGAGCCGGCTGGTATCCGTTTCGTTGAACGCAAGCAATTCATAGGCGCCGGCCGCGGCGCGTGTGGCGACGGTGAAGTAGCTCGACAGCGTGGGCTGCACGTCCAGATCGAGCAGCAGCACCCGCAGTCCCGCGTCGGCGGCAAAGCCTCCCAGATTGGCGGCCGTCGTCGTTTTACCGACACCGCCCTTGGTGGAAATCAGCGAGACGACAAGCATGGCATGGCCTCTCGTGCGAGTCGTCAGTCGCGTTGCTGCTTGCGTTCTTCGATCCACTGATCGATTTCGCGCGAGTCCCATCCCACGGCACGTTCACCCAGCGGAATGGCCTGAGGAAATTTGCCTTGATGCATCAGGTTGTAGATGTGCGAACGCTTGAATCCGGTGCGGCGTTCGACATCCTTGCGACGCAGGATGCAGTGGTCGGCGATCGGTTCGTCGAAGGGGGCGACGGTGCGCGTCATAGCAGTCACTCCTTGGCGCTCGGTGGCGCGAGTTGGGCGGGTGACCGGTATGGCAAACGAAACGGGCGCGCGATACCGTCACCAATCCGGAACGCAGCGCCACCCTATAGTGCGGTCGCAAAGCGACGGCACGCCGGATGATTACCGCGGTCGGGGAGCGAGCGGCTAAGAATTGATGCGCTGTCGTCGGTCAGGGCGCGACAGGCCAGTCCACGACCGTTCAACCGATGCCGAAGGAGGCGCGCTGACAAGGGCGCAACGCATGCGGTAGCGGTGAAGGGGGCGGCTGGCCTCGCGGCGCATTCGGGTGGAGCGGGCCGCGCTGCGCAAGGTGGCGCGACCAAAAGCGATCGGCAGGAAACCCGCGACGCTGGAACAAGGTCGGCGGCGCAGAATACTCAGATAGTGGGAGATCGTTGTATGGGCAATGTGCGATCGAGTCGTCGCACGGGCGAGGTAGTGAAGAGTCCTCGTAGAAAAAGCTATGGGTCTAAGGCTGGCCATCTTTTCATTTCCTTCCTGACTTCAGTTGCTCACGAACACTCCTTCAAAAAAGAGAAGCACAAGGCTTCACGCATCGCCGGCAGCGAACCGTTACGATGGTTCACCATTGGTAATACGAATGGATCAAAAAGCACTCTGGGTAGAGCGCTCTACCTAAAATTAGATCAAGTGATCTAGGTAATGCCAATGCATGAAGCATTTCTGTGAACCGGTTCAAAGAATTGGGCATTCGATCACATTCGGCGCATGCACCATCGAGCCTGTTTGTAAGCGCGCAAAGGGTGTTTGCGAAACTTTCATATCAATTACACGTGCTCTGGGGAAATCAGAAGGGGATCTTTGGGCATCGACGAAACCGTTCGTGGATGATCAACTCGAGCTTTATTGATGCGCGGTAGATCATCTCTTTGCGCTCCGGCGATAGAGCAGGACGTCAATGAACTGATCTATGGAACGATGAGGTAAAGTACGGCCCGTTCCACTATGAGGCCTGGAGACTTGCTTGGCCGTTCCATAGCGAGATCTTCAATTCATTCGGTCCACTCGGCGATACGCCCGACAAGACCAGGATGACGCGCGCAAATCCCGCGAAACCGATTAGGTTCGAAACTTGGCGCCCCGCGCGATGACGTTTCCAACTGGACATGCCAGGAAAGCCCCATCAACGGGGGGTGGGTTGGCGCCGAAACTCATTGCATGATTTTCTTGTTGAACAGAGACGGAGCTTACGTCAATGAAAGATCCCAGGGCGCCGGATCGTGCCGGTTTTGCGCAGGACCCGGGAGGTTACGCCTCGCTTGCCTGGATGAAATGGGCGATTGCTCAGAATCTCGCGGGCATCCCGATTGATCCCGAGAGACCTCCTTCGGCGACTGACCTCAAAAGTCCGGTCCTCTGGCTGGCGCAGGCGCATGCGCTCTCGGAAGCTGCGATCACCCTGATACGCAACGAACCCGAATTTGGACTAATGCCGCAAGAAATGCGCGGTGTCTGCGACAGCCAGTATTGTGCAGTTGCGCTGATGCTGGTCGGCTACAGTCTTGAGGTTTGCCTGAAGGCCATGGTCATCATCCGTGAGGGTGTCGAGGCTTACCTCACCATGGAGAAGGACTACAAGCACCATCGCTTGAGCAAACTAGCGTCATTTATCCCCAATCTATCGACGAAGGACCATGCCATCCTCGATATGCTCACTCATTTCGTCACATGGGCGGGTCGCTATCCGGATCCTGGATCGGGACGCGTGAAGAGCTCGGAGGAAATTTACAAGATGAGTGAGGCACACAGGATCTCCGCCCATGACTTGTTTGAGCTGTCGGGTAGAGTGATGAGCTACGTCAGACAGCTTGTAGACTGACTGTTGAAGAAGTGTGAGCTGCGTGCCTCCCTACTAATCAGGATGGCCTTCTGGCAGTGGCGTCGCCGGCGCCCAAAACGGACGCCAGCGCGCAATACCGAATCGGTTTTCGCGTCAGAACTCTGTTAGCTGTTGCATTCCAGTGCCGGTTCAGATCGAACAGCACGCCGGTCGCTGTGAGTGCTTCGACACGTGAGGTAGTCGGACCAATCCTGCATCAGGCTCGCCCGCTTCATGAACAGATCACCTCGCGCATAGGCCGCTTCGGTCTGGTCCCCGATGACGTGTGCAAGAGCGGCCTCAGACACTTCCCGCGGATAGTCGGTGGTTTCACGTGCCCAATCCTTGAAGGTGGATCGGAAACCATGCACGGTCAGGTCCTCTCGCTCCATTCGCTTGAGGAGTTGGAGCATGGCCATGTTGGACAGGTGTTTGCCAACCCGGCTCGCCGGGAAGACAAACTCGCCAGAACTGGCTTCGAGCAGAGGTTTGAGTAGTTCCACTGCAGCCGCGGAGAGCGGCACACGATGTTCCCGTTTCGCTTTCATGCGTTCGGGGGGAATGGTCCAGAGGGCGGAAGCAAGCTCGAATTCCTCGCGACGCGCGCCGATGACTTCATTCGTTCGGCTGGCCGTAAGGATGACAAGTTGTAACGCGAGTGCTGCCGTTCCCTCCTGGGCGCGCAGCAACTTCATGAAGTCGGGTGCATCGCTATAGGGCAGGGCTGCGTGGTGCTGGACTTTCTGTAGGCGGGAGGGCTTGGCCAGAAGCTGGTCGAGATGTCCCTTCCAGCGTGCAGGGTTGAGCCCAGCGCGATAGCGCCGGACAGTGGCCCAGGCGAGGATGGCCTCGATTCGTCCACGAAGACGCGTTGCCGTTTCCGTTTTGGTTGCCCAGATCGGCTCGAGCACTTGCACGATTTCGTCGGTGTCAATCTCGGAGACGGGCATGTCACCCACTACAGGGTAGGCATAGGTCGCGAGCGTACTTTCCCACTGCGCGGCGTGCTTACCGTTCTTCCATGACTGGCGATGCGCCTCGATATATTGGCTGGCACAATCTCGGAAGGGCAATGATTTCGTGTGTTCGCGCTTTTCGGCGCGACGCTTGGCCAGTTTGTCATCGAGTGGGTCAATGCCGTTGACGAGCTGGCGGCGGCAATCAAGGGCCTTGATGCGGGCTTCGACCAGCGATACCGTGTGAACAGGTCCAAGACCCATACCACGAGCTTTGCCTTGCCGCATGTACCGAAAAAGCCAGGACTTGGCGAGCGTCCGACTGACTTGCAAGTAGAGACCGCCCCCATCGCTGTAGACGCCAGGTTTTTTCGTACGCGTCACGTGGATTGCGGTGAGTCGATTGAGGGTTCGCATACAAACTCCGGTGCTAGCAAAATGACTAGCAAATGGTTCCAGGTTTCCCTTGGTTTCGAGTGGATGTTTGCGGAATCGGAACTGCCCGATTTATCGCTAGACCCTTGATACCAAGGACTTTTTGGAACTCAGTGGAGGTTGCTGGATTTCACTATGTGGGACACTCTCTCCGCCAAATTACTCCGTCTCCGCCAGCGCAGTAAGAAAAGCCCCGCAAGGTAACTTGCGGGGCTTTTTGTTTGCGCCCGCGACTCTGATCGCATTCGTTCGTCATCCTGTATGTCGATCGCAATTTGTGACGAATAGCCCCACGCTTTCAGACGTTTCTATCTTTTTTGATTTGCCATCGACAACTAACCTCGCGCATCACTTGTCGTTCGGCAAGTGAATACAACGCAACGCAAGCATTCGCGCGTCCTATCGCGAACACTCGGCTGGATGCGTTGCCGCAAACAGGCAAATGCCAATCTCACGGTTATCAACTCAGTCATGGCAGGTTTCAAGAAAGTAGTCGTGCCGCTGTTCGTTTCGCTGCTCTGCGCGACGCAGGCTTACTCCGAGGCGCTGAATCCGACGGCTCTCAAGTTGTTGGGTGTCTACGGACCCCACAGCGAGTTCGCCGGCCCTTACATCGGTGCAAAATTCGGTATCAACTGGTCCGACATCACGGGGCCGAATGCCCGCTCGACGCACACGACCGGGTTCCCGGGCCTCGTCGCCGGCGTGAACTACGACATCGCTCCCCTGGTAGTCGGCATCGAAGGTTTCGCCGACTTTCACGGCGGTTCGACCACCCGCGACGACGGCGGCTTCGATGTCAAGCTCGGTGTGCCGGTCAACCGCAACATCATGCCCTACGCGCGCGTGGGCTTCACGGGCTTCTGGCCGGACACGCGCCTGCACTACGGCGGCGGCGTCGAATACAAGTTTGCGAAGAACTGGAGCGTTGCGGGTGAATACACTGGCGATGTCTCGAGCTACCAGGGTGGTCATCGCCACAACAACAGCGTGACCGTGGGCGTGCATTACTACTTCTTCTGATTCCGTTGCGCCGATGCGCGCGCGTTCCGACGCCCGCGCATCGCGCTCACGCCCGCATCACTTCCCCGATGCGATCCGATCCTGAATATGCTTTGCCCGCGCAGGCGAGGACGGGTGCGAATCGAGCAGGCTCGAATGCCCGCCGTCGATCGACGCGAGCTTCTGGAACGCCGTCACGAGTCCCGCGGGGCTGTATCCCTTCTTCTTCTGCATGTCGAACGAGTAGTCGTCGGCAGCGCTTTCCTGCGATTGCGAGAACTGCGCGTTGATGAACTTCTCGCTCAGATCGCCGAGCTGCGAGCCGGAAATGCTCGCGATCATGCCCGAGCCCGACGAGACCACCGAGCGCGCCGCTGAAGTCGCATAGGCAACCTGCATCGCTTTCTTCGTGTGGCCGAGCGCGACGTGTCCCATTTCGTGCCCGACGACACCGCGAACCTCGTCGTCCGTCATCAGGTCCATGAGGCCGCTGTAGACGCGCACACAGCCGTTGGCCATCGCCCAGGCGTTGACGTCCTTCGTCATGTAGACCCTGTAGTTGACCGGCACGCCGTTGATGTTGTCGCCGAGCTGGCTCGCGATCTTGTTCAGGCGCTGCGTGTACTGGCTCGACGCCGGCGCGATCTGATTCTCGCTGTCCATCTGCGCGCACGATTTGTCGGAGAGCGTGCGCACGTCACCGTCGCTCAGCATGAGCGCCTGTGTCGCGAGCTGCCCGGATTGAGCGAGCGAATCCGGATTGAGGCTGCCGATGCTGCTGCACGAAGCGAGCGCGGTCACGGCCGAAGCCGCGACGCCCAGGCGGAAAATTCTCATGATTGTTTTCTCTATACGTTGTGGTTTTGAAGCCCGCATCGAACGGGTCGGCGAAATGCTCGATGGAGATCGACCGATCGACCACACGAAAATTCCGATTTTCCTTACAAAACCTGACAACGGGAAGACAAGAACGCGAATCAGCGGCGCGTAGGAAGTGAATCAGTCCTGCTGGCGGCGGCAGGCGGCGCGCGCGCGGGCGGCGACGGACGCGGCGGGTGACGCGTCCATCGCGATCGCGGCGGCGTTCGGCAGGGCTTCGGCGGCGAGCTGGGTGAGCGTCTGACCGGGCGGCATTTCGACGAAGACGCTCGCGCCGAGTTCGGACAGCGCGATGGTCGAATCGTGCCAGCGCACCGGATAACGCAGGTTGGTGGCGAGGTCTTCGCGGATGGCGTCGGCGCGGCGCAGGACGCGCGCGCCGCGATTGCCGACATACGCGATGCGCGGCGTGTCGACGCGCACGTCGCGCGCGGCGTCGGCGAGATGCGCGGCGGCGTCTTCCAGGAGCACGCAGTGCGACGGCACGCTCACCGCGAGCCGCTCGGCCTTGCGCGCGCCGCGCGACAGCGCGATTTCGCGGACTTTCCCGAGGGCGGCGTCGCTGCCCGACACGACGATCTGGCGCGGCGCGTTCAGATTGCCGATATAGGCATCGGCGCCGCTGTCGACGATCGCGCGGGCGATCTCGCTCTCGTTCAGCCCGAGTACCGCGAGCATGCCGTAGCCGTGCGGACAGGCGTCCTCCATCAGCCGCGCGCGCAGGCGCACGAGCTTGAGCGCTTCGTCGAAGGCGAGCGCGCCGCAGACGACCGCCGCGCCATACGCGCCGACCGACAAACCCGCGACAGCCTCGGGCTCGATGCCTTCCTCCGCGAGCGCGCGCGCGGCTGCCACGCCCGCGACGACGAGCGCCACCTGCACGGCGACGGTCGAGGCGAGGGCGTCCGCGGTGTCGAGCGCGAGAATATCTTCGGCGAGCACGTCCGACGCCTCCGCGAACGTGCGGGCGATCGACGGATGCGGCTTCCCGCCGCCGAGCCGATGCAGGAAGCCCGGCGTCTGCGCGCCCTGTCCGGGAAAGAGATACGCGATCATGCGGCTGCCCACGGATCGGTGACGAGACGCGGGCCGTCGGCGTGACGCAGCATCACGCGCAGGTTGGCGCGCGCGAATTCGGCGAGCGAAAAGGCTGCGTCGGGCGTTTCGATCTGCGCGTCGATGCGCGTCTCGCTTTTCTGTGCCGCTTGCGAGAGTGCGTCGAACAATGAAGTAGCATCGACGCGCGGCAGCGGCGCGGGCGGGCGCACGACGATATCGAGATCGCTTGCTTGCGTGATCGTCGGCATCGCGCTTGCCAGCTCGAAGCCCGCGCTGCCGGCCGGCCCCCAGGCGAGGTCATATGCGCCGATGATCGACGCGACTTCACGCATCAGCACGAAAGCGGGCAAACCGGCGCGCGCGGGATCGGGTTCGCGCATGCGCAAATCCTCGGGCGAGAACACCGCGTCGATCCAGCGCGGCTCGATCCACGCGCCGAAGCGCTCGCTGCGCGCCGCGCCGCGCACGCCGACCGCGATCGCATCGGCGATGCGAGGCGCGCGCCGAGCGACCACGAACGGCGCGCGGGCGAGCGATGCCGCGACCCATGCGGGCGCATCGGCGAGCGGCGGCGCGTCGGACGAAAGTCGCAGCAGGTCGTGCGGGCGCGGCGCGCGGTTCATCGTGCGTTCCACTGCTCGCGCATGCGCTTGCGCACGTCGATCGACGCCGCGCGCGTGCGTGCGGCATCCGCCGACACAAGACGGTTCGACAGATCGCGCGGACCATTGCGCGCATCCTTCACGGCGGCGGCGAGCGACAGCTTCACGCGCTCGATGTCGGCGAAAGAGGGCGCATCGGCATCCACGCCCTCGATCAGCTCGTGCAGCAGTCCGAGCTTCGCGTACGCGCTCATCTTGTAGGACATCGGCAGGACGGTGTCGCCGAGGGCGTCGAGACTCTCGACGCTGCGCCGCGTGACGCGCGCCGCCGCTTCCTTGCCCATCGCGTGAACGGCGGTGCCGGGCGCGTCGAGCGCGACGATGCGGTTCGCCTGATAGCCGTGCGCGAGATACGCGCCCGACATCGCCGGCCCGACGATCAGCGCGATCACCGGATGTCCCGCGAGCCGCGCGCTCGCGTAGGCATCGACGGCGGCCGCGCATGCGAGGTGAACGCCGAGCAGCTCCTCGCGCCGTCCGTAAGCCTGGCTCTTCACGTCGACCACGGCGACGATCGGGCGCTTCACGGCGGCATCGCGATCGGCGTCGAGCACTTCGCGCACCGCGCGTGCGAGCAGCCAGCCCTGTTCGAGCCCGACGACGTTATCGGTCGCGCGTGGAAAGCGGTTCTGCGGATCGGGCACGACGGCGAAGAAGCGCGCCGTCTCGTCGTCGAGCCGGCCGTCGCGGGCGCGGATCGGGCCGCTTTCGGTTTGAGCGGCGGGCGTTGTCAGCGCGTCGAGCCAGCGCTCGCCGCGGGAAAGCTTGATGGTCATGATGTGCCCCACAAGGTGCGCAGTGTGTCGGGAGCGACGGCGTCCGGGTTCACGCGCGCGAGCCGTTCGATGAAGCCGTCGACGTTCTCGCTGCGATGCTGCTTCGGCACGCCGCGCGTGAACGCGGCGAGCACGGCGGCGCGCACTTCATCGGTGTCGTCTTCGACCAGCGTGTCCGCGAGCCCGACCGCGACGCGCTCCTCGCCGCCGATCATCGACCAGATGAGGCGCCTGTCGCCCGAGTCGAGCTCCTCGATACCCGCTTCCTGCTCGATCACTTCCGGCCCGTTCATGCCGAGCCGCGCCTGACGCGTCATCACGAGCTCGGTGCACAGCGCGGCCGCGAGCGACATGCCGCCGAAGCAGCCGACCATTCCGCCGATCACGCCGACCACCGGTACGTGACGCCTGAGCGCGACGATCGCCGCCTGGATCTCGGCGATGACGGCAAGCCCGAGGTTCGCTTCCTGCAAGCGCACGCCGCCGGTTTCGAACAGCACGACGGGGCGAATCGAGCGTCCGGCTTCGAACTCGCCCAGGGCCATTTCGAGCGCCGCTGCGATCTTCGCGCCCGATACTTCGCCGATGCTGCCGCCCTGGAACGCGGGCTCGATCGCGGCGATCACGGCCGGCTCGCCGGCGAGCAGGCCACGCGCGATCACGGCGCCGTCGTCGGCCTGGCAGACGATGTTCTGCATCGCGAGCCACGGCGATTCGAGCCGGTCGAAGGGGCCGAGCAGTTCGCGGAACGTGCCCTTGTCGAGCAGCGCCCGGGCGCGCTCGCGCGCCGTCAGCTCGATGAAGCTGTGCCTCGCGAGGAAAGTGTCGTGCGCGTTCATGCCGTGTCTCCTTCGCTCGCCTCGACGGCTTCGTTCAGGCGCAGCATGACGACGCCGGGCGTCGCGCCGAAGTCGTTCAGCTCGATCTTCGCCGCGCCGTCGTAACGCTGGAAGAAGCGGTCGAGCACGCTCTTCCACACATGTCCATAGCCATCCACGCTCGTGCGGATCACCACTTCGGCGTTCGCCGTCTGCGATGGCGAGAGCAGCACTTCGAGATCGCCCGAGCCGACCACGCCCACGTGCGCGCGGCGCGTGACGGGCCGCCTGGCGGGATATTCGTATCGCATGTTTTCCATCGTTCGTTCCTCTTCGATGCGCCTTAAGCGAGGCGCCTGAGACTGTCGAGAAAGAGTGTCGCCGCGAGCAGGTCGGCCGCGCCGCCGGGCGATGCGTTCAGCGCCAGCAATTCGGTCTCGAGTCGCGCGAGCGCGGCGCGGCCTTCGTCCGTTCCCACGCCGCCGCGCTCCATCACGCTCCTCGCGCCGCGCTGCGCCGCATCGAGCGCGTGCATGCCGCCGCGATGCAGGAGACAGGTATCGTCGAGCGATGCGATGATCGCGATCAGCGTATCGAGCCGCGCGCCGGATTCGGTCAGATTGCGCGCACGCGCATCGTCGAGCGCGGGCAGGCCGATGCGCAGCGCGTGCGGAAAGCCCTCGCGCGCCTCGCCGCGCGCGCCCGGCACGCGATAGCGCTCGACCGCGCGCGCGCCGTGACTCGTCGTCGCCGATGCGGGCGCATACCGATCCTCGAATCGAGCGATCGCAGCCGCCGATGCGCAGATCGCTTCGCTGTCGTCCGGTGCGTGCATCGCCGCGCCCGCGCACAGCAGGCCGACGATCCAGATTGCGCCGCGATGCGCGTTGCTGCCATTCGTGGCGCGCATCATTGCCGCTTCGCCTTCGCGACCGATGCGCGCGAGCTGCTCGCGCAAGGCTTGCGACGGTTCGGCATGCGATGCCGCGCGCGCGAGCGCGAGAAAGGTCGGTTGCAGCGCATGAGCGGAGCGCAGCATCGTGTCCAGATCGAGGTCGCGATGCGCGCCGCTGCCGCGTTGATCGACGAGCGCGGGCTTGGGGGTGAGACGTGCTTCGTCGATCAGCGCATCGACGGCATGAGCGGCGATCGTGAGCGGCGCGGTCGCGTATTCGCGGACTTCTTCGCGCAGAAGTGAAAGGGCGGCCGTCATCGCGATCACCAGCTTCTGAAGCGCGCGGGCGGCGCATAGAGTCCGCCCGACCACGCCACGAGATCGTCGATGCTGCGCGCCGCGAGCAATGAGCGCTTTGCTTCGCCGCGCCGCACGCCGAGGTCTTCCGGATACGCGACGATGCCGCGCCGTCTCAGTTCCGCCGTCTTCGCCGGGTCGGCGCGCATGCCGATGGGCGTCACGCCGGCGACCGCCGCGAGCGCCGCGCGCCGTTCATCGACGCCTTCGGCCGCATGCAGATACGCGATGCCTTCCTCGGTCACGACGTGTGTGACGTCGTCGCCGTAGATCATCACGGGCGCGATCGGCATGCCGCTCTTCTCGCCGACGGCGATCGCATCGAGTGCATCGACGATGGTCGGCTCGCCGCCTTTCTTGTACGTCTCGGCGGTCTGCACGACGAGCTTGTGGCCGCGCGCGATCTTCGGATTCGGGCCGTCGTCTTTCAGCAGCTTGAGCCACGCCTCGCTCGAATGACGGCGGCCGCGCGGATCGTGTCCCATGTTCGGGGCGCCGCCGAAGCCGGCGAGCCGCCCGAGCGTGACGGTCGATGAATTCGCGTCGGCGTCCATCTGCAGGGTCGAGCCGATGAACAGATCGACGCCGTATTGCCCCGCCAACTGGCAGAACACGCGATTCGAGCGCAGGCTGCCGTCGCGTCCGGTGAAGAACACGTCGGGGCGCGCCGCGATGTAGTCCTCCATGCCGACTTCGCTGCCGAAGCAATGCACGCTCTGCACCCAGCCGGATTCGATCGCGGGAATGAGCGTCGGATGCGGATTGAGCGCCCAGTGCGTGCAGATCCTGCCCTTGAGCCCGAGCGCTTCGCCGTAGGTCGGCAGAAGCAGTTCGATCGCGGCCGTATCGAAGCCGATGCCGTGATTGAGCGCGGTGACGCCATAGCGGTCATAGATGCCGCGTATGGTCATCATCGCCATGAGGATCTGCAATTCGCCGATATGGCGCGGGTCGCGCGTGAAGAGCGGTTCGACGGCGAACGGGCGGTCCGCCTGCACGACGACATCGATCCACGAGCCGGGAATGTCGACGCGCGGCAGCTCATCGACGATTTCGTTGACCTGCGCGACCACGATGCCGTGCCGGAACGCGGTGGCCTCGACGATGGTCGGCGTGTCCTCGGTGTTCGCGCCGGTATAGAGATTGCCGTGACGGTCCGCCTGCACCGCGCATACCAGCGCAACCTGCGGCGTGAGATCGATGAACATGCGCGCATACAGTTCGATATACGTATAGATCGCGCCGATCTCCAGCATGCCGTCCTCGAGCAGCTGCGCGACGCGCAGGCTCTGCGGCCCCGCGAACGCGAAATCGACCTTGCGCGCGATGCCTTGCTCGAAGAGCGCGAGATGCTCGGGCCGGCTGATGCTCGAGATGAGCAGATGCACGTCGTGCACGCGCGCGGGATCGAGCTTCGCAAACGCGCGCGAGAGGAAGTCGGCCTGCTTCTGGTTGTTGCCTTCGAGCGCGACGCGATCGCCGGTGGCGATCAGCGCACTCAACGCATCGACGATGCGCGCGGGATCGAGCACCGATCCGTCTAGCCACGGCTCGATCAGCTTCAGTCGCCGCGCCTTTTCCTGCGCGCGCGTGTTCCAGTTCCGGTTTGCAGAGAGCGCGTCAGCGGGGGTGGACGAGTTCATCGGTCTGCCTGTGAGGAAGTCGTTGGGGTCGTTCGGGAAGATGCGGAAGCGCGCGGGCGGCGTTTTTTCCTGGCGTGGCTCGCCTGGGCGAGCGCCTGCGCATCGGCGAGAAAGCGGTAGATCAGTTCGCCCGTCGAGAGCAGATGGCGCGCGACCAGCGTCTGCGCGCGTTCGATGTCGCGCGCGGCGAGCGCCTCGAAGATCGCGCGGTGCTCGGCATCGGACGAATCCTTGTGAATCGGAAGCCCGAGCTTCAGCCGCAGATAGCGCTCGCCGCGGCGATGCATCTGGCCGATCAGCTCCATCAGGCGCGGCCGGTCCGCGGGCGCGTACAGGCTCATATGGAACTGCTCGTTGCGCACTACGTAGAGCGCCGGATCGGGCTCGTTCTCCGCGGCTTCGAGCAGGCGCTTCGCATCGGCGAGTGTCTCGGGCGTGTGATGTCCGATCGCGATGCCGATCGCGAGACTCTCCAGCGACGCGCGGATCTCGTAGATCTCGCGCGCCTCGTCGGCGGATTGCAGGCTGACGGCCGCGCCGCGATTCGGCTCGATCGTCACCCAGCCCTCGCTTTCGAGCTGGCGGAACGCCTCGCGCACCGGAATCGCGCTGACGGAGAACTGCCGCGCGATCGCGTCCTGGCGCAGCGGCTCGCCCGGCAGCAGCGAGCCTTCGACGATCGCGGTACGCAACGCATCCGCGATGAAGCGCGACGTGCTCTGGCGCGGCTCGAACTGCGCGTCGCGGAATGAAACCGGATGCGGTGATCCGGAAGCAGGGAGATCGGTCGGCATGGCTAGGTGAAAGTGCGGAGTTGTCGTCAGTCGATGTTCAAATATTATATATAAAAATGCACACGGAACCCCCGGTGCTTTCCCTAGACGCCATAACAAACAGTATTTACCGGCGCGTCGTTAATTTCCTTAGGAGAAACATGGCCATGCCGACAACGCTGGATCGTCAGATAAGCGCGACGCGCGCCACGAAGACGCCGCTAAACCGGTCGCAGATCACGGGTTTCTGGGGCGCGTGGGCCGGCTGGACACTCGACGGGATGGATTCGTTCATCTACGCGCTCGTGCTCGCGCCGGCGCTCACCGAACTGCTGCCGCGCTCGGGCTACGCCGCGACGCCGGCGAACGTCGGGCTCGCGGGCTCGATCCTGTTTGCGCTGTTCCTGGTGGGTTGGGGACTGTCGTTCATCTGGGGCCCGCTCGCCGACCGCTTCGGGCGCACCAAGGTCCTCGCCGCGACCATCTTCACGTTCGCGATCTTCACCGGCCTCGCCGCGACCGCGCATACGGTGTGGGAGCTCGGCATCTATCGATTCTTCGCGGGCGTGGGCATCGGCGGCGAGTGGGCGTTGGCGGGAACGTATGTCGCGGAGGCCTGGCCGGAGGATCGCCGCAAGATGGGTGCGGGCTATCTGCAGACCGGCTATTACGCGGGCTTCTTCCTGGCCGCTGCGCTGAACTACACGATCGGCGCCGCGTTCGGCTGGCGTGTGATGTTCCTGGTCGGCCTGTTCCCGGTCGTCGTGTCGATTCTCGTGCTCATGCGCGTGAAGGAAACCGACAAGTGGGAGCGCGCCGAAGCCATTCATCCGCACGTGAAGCATGAGAGTTCACTGAAAGCGATCTTCAACGCGCAATATCGCAAGCGCACGATCGTCGCGGCCGTGCTGCTGACCGTCGCGATCATCGGCTTGTGGGCGGGTGCGGTGTACGAGCCGTCGGCGGTCATTCAGCTCGCGACGAAGGCCGGCATGGGCAAGGCGGAAGCCGCGCGCATGGCGTCGATCGCCACGGGGCTTCTGTCGATCGGCACGATCGTCGGCTGTCTCGCGCTGCCGCCGATGGCCGAGAAAATCGGCCGCCGCAAGACGCTCGCGGTGTACTTCATCGGCATGGCCGCGTCGATCGCGCTCGCGTTCGGCTGGGCGTTCTATCTGCCGAACGGGCTCGTGCCGTTCATCGCGCTGCTCGTCGTGCTGGGCTTCTTCGGCGGCAATTTCGCGCTCTTTTCACTGTGGCTTCCCGAGCAATTCGAAACCCGCGTGCGGGCGACGGCGTTCGCGTTCTGCACTTCGGTGGGCCGCTTCTTCGGCGCGATCGTGAACTTCGGCATCGGCGCGATGGTGCTCAACATGAAGACGCTTGGCGTGCCGATCGCGCTTACGGCGATTGCGTTCCTGATCGGTCTCGCGGTGATTCCGCTCGCGCCCGAAACGAAGGGGCAGGAACTGCCGAGCTGAGTCGCGCCAGGCTTCCTGCGGACGGCGGCCTGCGAGATTCGAAGGCCGCCGTTTTTTTATGTGCGCGACGCTTACTTTTCGTAAGAATTTCCACGGTAATGGGAGGTTACCAAGTCGCACACTCGATCTTGCGTTCGTCCGATATAGTCCGGTCAACACAACAAACGACCCATCGAGGTGGGGCTTCACATGAACAAGGTTTCGAAGGCTTCCGTGCTGGCTGGCGCCGTCCTGATCGGCGGTGTGACGTTGTCCGGCGCGGCCATGGCGGGAGTGTCCGTGGGCGTGAACATCGGGGTGCCCGCGCCTGTGTACGTTGCGCCGGCGCCGGTCTACGCGCCGCCTCCGCCGCCCGTCGTGTATGCGCCGCCTCCGCCGCCGATGTACGCGCAGCCGGCCATCGTGATCGGCTGGCACGGCGACCGCTACTGGGACGGCCGCCGCTATTGGGATCGCGACGACTGGTATCGCCATCACGGCAACGGTCACGGATACGGACACGACAACGGTCACGGATACGGACACGACGACGGCCGCCACGGCTGGCACTGATCGCCTGCTCCGCGATTTCGCATTCGGAAAAGCCACCCGCCGCCGCTGGTGGCTTTTTCATTTTCGCCGACACGGAATGAGGCGGATTCGCCACACTCGGAGGGCACGAAAGGCATTTGCACCCGGATGCAATGTAACAAAAGGTAAGCTTTCTCCTGACATTACGCCGAGAGCCGCAAAAACTTACAAAGCTGAAATATTGCGCTGAAAGCTTTCCGTTATATTTCGTCGCAAGCGAACAAGTAGAAGAGCGAGGTCGGTTTGCATATGAAGATGAATATCCCGGGACGAATTCTGGCTGGCGTGCTGGCTGTCGCGGCGTGGGGCGTGACGAGCGCCGCGCGCGCCGATGTGCACGTGGGCGTGAACGTCGGCATTCCGGCGCCGGTGTATGTCGCGCCGACGCCGGTGTATGCGCCGCCTCCGCCACCCGTGATCTATCAGCCCGGGCCGGTGTACGCGCCGCCGGTGGTGATCGGCTGGCACGGCAACCGCTATTGGGACGGCCGCCGCTACTGGAGCCGCAGCGACTGGAATCACCATCACGGGTATGGGCGCGGGCCGCATTACGGTCCGCCGCCGGGGCACGGACACGGGCACGGGCACGGCGGTCCGCACGGACGCCACTGAGCGCCAGGCCCGAAACGGCCGTCAAGCGGCCGCAGCAAACAGAAAAGCGCCGCTCGCATGAAACGAGCGGCGCTTTTTTTCGGAAGCGGTGAAACGCGGGGTTATTCCGCCTCGCCGCCCATTCCGCCGACGACCGCGTGGAACCCGGCATCGACATGGACGACTTCCGCGCTCACGCCGGCCGACAGATCCGACAGCAGGAACGCCGCGACATTGCCCACCTGCTCGATTGTCACGTTGCGCTTGAGCGGTGCGTTTTCTTCGACAAAGTTCAGAATCTTGCCGAAGCCCTTGATGCCGCTCGCCGCGAGCGTCTTGATCGGGCCGGCCGAAATGGCGTTGACGCGCACGCCCTTGCCGCCGAGCGAGGGCGAAGCCGCCATGTAACGAACGCTCGCCTCGAGCGACGCCTTCGCGAGACCCATCGTGTTGTAGTTCGGCAGCGCGCGCTCCGCGCCGAGATAGCTCAGCGTGAGCAGCGAGGAGCCGTCTTTCAGCATCGGCAGCGCCGCCTTGGCGAGCGCGGGGAAGCTGTACGCGGAGATGTCGTGCGCGATGCGGAAGTTCTCGCGCGTCATGCCGTCGAGGAAGTCGCCCGCGATCGCCTCGCGCGGCGCGAAGCCGATCGAGTGCACGAGGCCGTCGAGCGTATCCCAGCGTTCCTTGAGCGATGCGAAGAGCGCTTCGATCTGCGCATCGTCGGCGACGTCGCAGGGGTAGACCATGTCGCTGCCGAACTCGGTCGCGAATTCGGTGATGCGCTCCTTGAAGCGCTCGCCGACATACGTGAACGCGAGCTCCGCGCCTTCGCGCTTGCAGGCTTCGGCGATGCCGTAAGCGATCGAGCGGTTCGACAGCAAGCCCGTCAGCAGAATTCGTTTTCCAGCGAGAAAGCCCATGAATGCTCCTTCTTTGATGTCAATGTCGCGCGCGGGCGGCGGGGCAGGTGCGGACGTGAGTGCCGCGCGCATCGTGCGTCGCGTGATCGGCCTGCATGCGAGCCCTTGGGCCGCAAGCCGGGCGGCGCGTGATTTTGGGTAGAATTCTCTCACATCGCAATGCCCCGCCGAGGATTCTCGCGCGTTCGCTTCGGGCCTTTGCCCGGGTCATTCAACCGCGTCACGCATGCACATCGCGCCAAGAGGCACATGACGACTCGCACGACGATCCGCTCGTTCCGCGCCTCACGCAACCTGATCGGCAACTTCATCGCCCTGGCGCTCAGCGGATCGATCGCATGGTTCGCGAGCCCGGCCTATGCGGTCCACGCGATCGCGCAATACGGCGAGCCCAAATATCCGGCGGGTTTCAGGCACTTCGACTACGTCAACCCCGACGCGCCGCGCGACGGCACGCTCGTGCTCGCCAATCCGAACCGCCTGACGAGCTTCGACAAATTCAATCCGTTCACGCTGCGCGGCAATCCCGCGCCGGGCCTTTCGCTGATGTTCGAGAGCCTGACGACGGGCAGTCTCGACGAAGTCTCGAGCGCTTACGGTTTGCTCGCCGACGACATCTCGGTCGCGCCGGACGGCATGTCGACCACTTTCCACATCAATCCGAAAGCGCGCTTCTCGAACGGCGATCCGGTCACGGCCGAGGACGTGAAGTTCTCGTTCGAGACGCTGAAGAGTCCGCAGGCCGCGCCGCAGTTTTCCGTGTACTTCGGGCAGATCGCGCGCGCGGTGGTGATCGATCCGCTCACGATCCGCTTCGAGTTCAAGACCGCGACGCGCGAGATGCCGCTGCTCGCGGGCGGCATACCCGTGTTCTCGCGCAAGTGGGGCATGAAGCCGGACGGCACGCGCATTCCGTTCGATCAGATGGCGTTCCAGAAGCCCATCGGCAGCGGGCCGTATCTGATCGATCGGTACGACAGCGGCCGCACCATTTCGTACCGGCGCAATCCCGATTACTGGGGCGCTTCGCTGCCGGTGCGCGTCGGCACGTTCAATTTCGCGCATATCGACTACAAGCTGTATTCGGATGCCACCGCGCGGCTCGAAGCGTTCAAGGCGGGCGAGTACGACGTGCTCGTCGAGTACGTCGCGCGTAGCTGGGTGCGGCGCGATATCGGCAAGCGCTTCGACAGCGGCGAGCTGATCAAGCGCGAGTTCCCGCAGCACAACGGCACGGGCATGCAGGGCTTCTTCATCAACACGCGGCGGCCGCTCTTCAAGGACGTGCGCGTGCGCCAGGCGCTCGATCTCGCGCTCGATTTCGAATGGCTCAACCGGCAGCTGTTCTTCAATCAGTACAAGCGCATCGACAGCTTCTTCGTCAATACCGATCTGCAGGCGAAGGGCAAGCCGGACGAAGGCGAACTGGCGATCCTGAATCCGTTGAAGCAGGATCTCGATCCGTCCGTGTTCGGCGAGATGCCGCGCCAGCCGGACACCGATCCGCCCGGCTCGCTGCGCGCGAATCTGATCAAGGCGCGCGTGCTGCTCGCGCAGGCGGGCTGGACCTATCGCGACGGCGCGCTGCGCAACGCGAAGGGCGTGCCCTTCGTCTTCGAGATTCTGGACGACACGGGCGGCGGCGCGTCGATGGAGCCGGTCGCGGCCGCGTTCGGGCGCAATCTGCAGAAGCTCGGCATCACGATGAACTTTCGCACCGTGGATTACGCGCTGATCCAGAAGCGTCTCGACGCGTTCGATTTCGACATGACGAGCGTGCGCATGCCCGACGTGCAGGTGCCGGGCACCGAGCAGGTCTCGCGCTTCGGCAGCAAGTCCGCCGACGAGCAGGGCTCGGACAATCTCGCGGGCGTGAAGTCGCCGGCGGTCGATGCGATTCTCCAGAAGGTGATCTCGGCGCAGACGCGCGAGCAACTGGTCGACGCGACACATGCGCTCGATCGCGTCCTGATGAACGGCTACTATGTGGTGCCGCACTGGTACTCGGCGACGCATCGTGTCGCGTATCGCAACACACTCGCGTATCCGGCGACGTTGCCGCTGTACTACGGCGCCGAGGACTGGGTCATATCGACGTGGTGGGCGAAGCCCGCGGCTGCCGCCGCGGCGAAATAGAGGACGGTGCGCCATGTGGAGCTACATCCTTAAACGCATTCTCTTGATGATCCCGACGCTCATCGGCGTGCTCACGCTCACCTTCGTCGTGATCCAGTTCGTGCCGGGCGGTCCGGTCGAGCAGGCGGTGCACGATCTGCGGCGCGGTCAGTCGGAAGGCGGTGGCGGCGGCTTCGGACTGCGTACGCATACGGGCGTCGACGCGCAGCAGGTCGAGCAGCTCAAGAAGCTCTATGGTTTCGACAAACCGCCGCTGCAACGCTACTTCCTGATGCTCGGCAAGTTCGCGCGCTTCGATCTCGGTGACAGCTACTTCAGGCATCAGAGCGTGTGGTCGCTGATCGTGTCGAAGCTGCCGGTGTCGATCAGCATCGGCTTGTGGACCTTCTTCATCACGTATCTGATATCGGTGCCGCTCGGCATCGCGAAGGCGGTCCAGAACGGCTCGAAGTTCGATGTCGCGACGAGCCTCATCGTGCTCGTCGGCTTCGCGATTCCGGGCTTCGTGCTGGGCGTGCTGCTGCTGGTGCTCTTCGGCGGCGGATCGTTCTGGCAGCTGTTCCCGCTGCGCAATCTCACCTCCGACAACTGGGCGACGCTCTCGCTCGGCGGCAAGATTCTCGACTATCTGTGGCACATCACGCTGCCGGTGGTGGCGTCGGTGGTGGGCAGCTTCGCCATCGTCACGATGCTCACGAAAAACGCCTTCCTCGACGAGATCCGCAAGCAATACGTGCTGACCGCGCGCGCGAAAGGCTTGAGCGAGCGGCGCGTGCTCTGGAAGCATGTGTTCCGCAATGCGCTGCTGCCGCTGATCGTCGGCTTTCCGGCGGCGTTCATCGGCGCATTCTTCACGGGCAGCCTGCTCATCGAGACGCTGTTCTCGCTCGACGGGCTCGGCCTGCTCTCGTACGAATCCGTCGTGCGGCGCGACTATCCGGTCGTGCTCGGCACGCTCTATCTCTTCACGCTGATCGGCCTCGCGACGAAGCTCGTCTCGGACCTCTGTTACGTCTGGGTCGATCCGCGCATTCAATTCGAACAACTGGAGCGCTGATTTGAATCGAGCCGCTTCATCACGATCGTCACGGCGCGCCGCCAACGGCAGCGACGCGCAACCGCTGCGCGGCGAGGCATCGGTGCCGCCCGGGCGGCGCGTATGGCTGCGCTTCAGGCAGCATCGGCTCGGGTACTGGAGCCTCATCGTGTTTGTCGCGGCGTTCGTCATCAGCCTCGCGGGACCGCTGTGGTCGAACGACAAGCCGCTCGTCGTGCGCTATCAGGGGCAGTTCTACTTTCCGCTCGTGAAGACCTATGCGGAGACGACCTTCGGCGGCGACTTCCCGACGCCCGCCGACTATCTCGACCCGTTCGTGCGCGACCGCTTCAGCGCACCGGGCAACTTCGCGATCTATCCGCCGAATCACTACTACTACGACACGCTCAATTATTTCTCGAAGGGCTCGAATCCGGCGCCGCCGTCGCGCGAAAACTGGCTCGGCACCGACGACCGCGGCCGCGACGTGTTCGCGCGGCTCGTGTATGGCTTTCGCGTGTCGGTGCTGTTCGCGCTCGTGCTCACCGCGATCGGCACGATCGTCGGCGTCCTGGCGGGCGCGGTGCAGGGTTACTTCGGCGGCAGGATCGACATCATCGGGCAGCGCCTGATCGAAATATGGAGCGCGTTGCCGGAACTCTATCTGCTCATCATCTTCGCGTCGATTTTCGAGCCGAGCCTGATCCTGCTGATCGTTCTCCTGTCGCTGTTCGGCTGGATCGGCCTGTCGGACTACGTGCGCGCGGAGTTCCTGCGCAACCGCACGCAGGACTACGTGCGCGCGGCGCGCGCGATGGGCCTCTCGAACTGGCAGATCATCTGGCGGCACGTCTTGCCCAACAGCCTGACGCCCGTGATCACGTTCCTGCCGTTTCGCATGAGCGGGGCGATCCTCGCGCTGACGAGCCTCGATTTTCTGGGCCTGGGCGTGCCGTCGCCGACGCCGTCGCTCGGCGAGCTGCTCGCGCAGGGCAAGGCCAATCTCGATGCGTGGTGGATTTCGCTCTCGACCTTCGGCGTGCTCGTCGCAACCTTGCTGCTGCTGACCTTCATGGGCGATGCCTTGCGCAACGCGCTGGATACGCGCATCGCCGACGCGGTAAAAGCGGGGGGCGGGCAGTGAGCGCGCCGCTGCTTTCGATTCAGGACCTGCGCGTGCGCTTCGGCGACACGCTCGCCGTCGACGGCGCGAACCTCGACATCCGCGCGGGCGAGCGCGTGGCGCTCGTCGGCGAATCGGGCTCGGGCAAGAGCGTGACGGCGCTCTCGATCCTGCGCCTGTTGCGCGACGCCGAGCTGAGCGGCTCGATCCGCTTCGCCGGCGAGGAGCTGCTCGCGAAAAGCGAGCACGCGATGCGCGGCCTGCGCGGCTCCGACATCGCAATGATCTTCCAGGAGCCGATGACGGCCCTCAATCCGCTCTACACGGTTGGCGACCAGATCGGCGAGACGATCCAGCTGCACGACGGCGCGAGCCCGCGCGAGGCGAGGCAGCGGGCGATCGCGCTGCTCGCGCGCACGGGCATCGGCGAGCCGGAAAGGCGCGTGAACAGCTATCCGCATCAGCTTTCGGGCGGGCAGCGCCAGCGCGTGATGATCGCGATGGCGCTCGCGTGCCGGCCGCGTCTTCTGCTCGCCGACGAGCCGACCACCGCGCTCGACGTGACGATCCGCGCGCAGATCGTCGAATTGCTGCTGGAGCTGCAGCGCGACGAAGCGGAAAAGCGCGGCATGGCCGTGCTGCTCATCACGCACGACCTGAATCTCGTCAGGCGCTTCGCCGAGCGGGTCGCGGTGATGGAGAAGGGCGTGCTGGTCGAAAGCGGCACGGTCGAGGACATTTTCACGTCGCCGCAGCATCCGTACACGCAGCGTCTCCTGCAAAGCAAGCCGAAGCGCAGCGTGCTGCCGGTGCTGCCGATCGCGCCCGTGCTGCTCGACGCGAAGAACGTGTCGGTCGATTACCCGACGCGTCTGCCCGGTTTCGCCGGCTGGTTCCGGCGCGGCCGCTTCAAGGCGGTCGACGACGTCACGCTGACGGTCCGGCAGGGGGAAACGCTCGGCATCGTCGGGGAATCGGGCTCGGGGAAATCCACGCTCGCGATGGCGCTGCTCGGCTTGCAGCGTATCTCAAACGGCGCGGTGCAGTTTCAGGGCCGGGCGCTCGGCGATTTTCGCGGACGCGAAAAAACCGTGCTGCGCTCGAATCTGCAGGTCGTCTTTCAGGATCCGTTCAGCTCGCTGTCGCCGCGGCAGACGGTGGAGCGGATCGTCGGTGAAGGGCTCGCGCTGCATCGCCCGGAGCTGAACACGGCCGCGCGACGCGACAAGGTGATCGCCGTGCTGCGGGAAGTCGGCATGGACCGGGCCGCGCTCACGCGTTATCCGCACGAGTTTTCGGGCGGACAGCGGCAGCGCATCGCGATTGCGCGCGCGCTGGTGCTGGAGCCGAGCATCCTGATCCTCGACGAGCCGACGAGCGCACTCGATGTTTCCATTCAAACTCAAGTACTTGCGCTATTGGCCGATATCCAGAAGAAGCACAACCTCGGTTACGTTTTCATTAGCCACGACCTGCAGGTGATCGGCGCGATGGCGCACCGCGTCGCGGTGATGCGGAATGGTTTTGTCGTCGAGTCCGGCGAAGTAGAGAAGATTTTTGCGAGCCCCTCGGACGGATACACACGAAAGCTTCTGAAAGCAGCCTTGGATTCCTAAAAATCTTTCTTTTTCACCAATTGGGTGCCCATCTCGATTGTATTTTTCTATTTCTTTTGACAGTTAAATACTTTATGGCTAGTATCCCTCCAAACTTTCACGTATCTCCCTGATTTATCAGTCTTTAATTGTAAAACCTACCGACCGATGCAGCCACTATCGTTGACTCAGACATGCGCGCGCGCCGCCGCGAGCATGTTAATCGGCCTCCTGATGACAACAACTTCCGGCGCGTTCGCCGACGAAGTCAGCAGTAGCAGCCAGAATGCCAACAACGGCATTTTTTCCTCCAGCAAATCCAATGACGCAGTCAGCGCAGACGTCGCCAGCACGCCGGGCGGCGCGAAGTCGTTTCTGTCGGGCGTGGCGAGCAAGGCGGGCGACGTCGTCGTCGGCGCGCTCAACATGATCGGCGTGCGCTATCGCTGGGGCGGCAACTCACCCGACTCGGGCCTCGATTGCAGCGGCTTCGTGCGCTACGTGTTTCAGGACACGCTCGGCATGACCTTGCCGCGCCGCGCCGAGGAAATGAGCCGTGTCGGCGAGAAGGTCCGCGTGTCGGATCTGAAGCCGGGCGATCTCGTGTTCTTCAACACGATGCGCCGCTCGTTCTCGCACGTCGGCATCTATATCGGCGACAACAAGTTCGTCCATTCGCCGTCCACCGGGAGCACGATCCGCGTCGACGACATGGAAGACGGCTACTGGGAAAAGCGCTTCCAGGGCGCGCGCCGCATCGAGAACGCGCAGTTCAACGATGGCGCCGAACTGCGCCAGCGCGTGAGCGCCACGATCGGCGGTTACTGATCGATCGGTTCACCGTCGCGAAAAGCCTGCCTCCTTCGGACGCAGGCTTTTTTGCTTTTGGCGCTCCGATCATGCGTGCAAGGTCAATCAGCGCCATCGGAAAGCCTCATTGCACGCGCCTGCAAAAGCCGTTATAGTTTTTGAATGAACTTTTTCTCGTTCCCCTTCTCGCTGTTCCCGGCCGGTGCGTCGCTACGCGCACTATCGCTACTGGCGCGCCTACCGCGCTGATTCGTCTCGCCTCCCGTCTGCTCGTCCATTCAGGTTTTCGACGCCAGCGGTGGCGCGGACACCCGGATTCCCTTTTGCGTTTCCTCTCGATATTTCCAACAATCGATAAATCTCCCCACAGGAGCCCGACATGGCAGCAGACAAGTTGATCATCTTCGACACGACCTTGCGCGACGGCGAGCAGTCCCCCGGCGCATCGATGACGAAGGAAGAGAAGATCCGCATCGCGAAGCAGTTGGAGCGCATGAAGGTCGACGTGATCGAAGCGGGCTTCGCCGCGAGCTCGAACGGCGATTTCGACGCGATCAACACCATTGCCTCGCTGGTCAAGGACAGCACGGTCTGCTCGCTGGCCCGCGCGAACGACAAGGACATCCAGCGCGCCGCCGATGCGCTCAAGCCCGCCAGCCAGTTCCGCATCCACACGTTCATCGCCACCTCGGCGCTGCACATGGAGAAGAAGCTGCGCATGACGCCGGAGCAGGTGTACGAGCAGGCGCGTCTCGCCGTGCGCTTCGCGCGCAAGTTCACCGATGACGTCGAGTTCTCGCCGGAAGACGGCAGCCGCTCGGACATCGACTTCCTCTGCCGCGTGATCGAGGCAGTGATCGACGAAGGCGCACGCACCATCAACATCGCGGATACGGTGGGCTACGGCGTGCCCGAGCTCTACGGCAATCTCGTCAAGACGCTGCGCGATCGCGTGCCCAATTCGGACAAGGCGATCTGGTCCGTCCACTGTCACGACGACCTCGGCATGGCGGTGGCCAATTCGCTCGCCGGCGTGAAGATCGGCGGCGCGCGTCAGGTCGAGTGCACGATCAACGGTCTGGGCGAGCGCGCGGGCAATACGTCGCTCGAAGAGATCGTGATGTCGGTGAAGACGCGCAAGGATTATTTCGGACTCGATCTCGGCATCGACACGACGCAGATCGTGCCGACCTCCAAGCTCGTCTCGCAGATCACCGGGTTCGTCGTGCAACCGAACAAGGCCGTGGTCGGCGCGAACGCGTTCGCGCACGCGTCGGGCATCCACCAGGACGGCGTGCTGAAGGCGCGCGACACCTACGAGATCATGCGCGCGGAAGACGTGGGCTGGAGCGCGAACAAGATCGTGCTCGGCAAGCTGTCCGGCCGTAATGCGTTCAAGCAGCGTCTCGAAGAACTGGGCGTGCAGCTCGAATCCGAAGCCGAAGTGAATGCCGCGTTCGCGCGCTTCAAGGATCTCGCCGATCGCAAGGCCGAAATCTTCGATGAAGACATCATGCAGATCGTCTCCGAGGAGTCGGCCGAGGCACAGGCGAAGGAGCACTTCCGCTTCGTATCGATGAAGCAGCATTCGGAGACCGGCGAGCAGCCGCAGGCGCAGGTCGTGTTCGCGGTCGAAGGCGCCGAAGTGACGGGCGAAGCGCGCGGCAACGGTCCGGTGGACGCGACGCTGCATGCGATCGAATCGAAGGTCGAGAGCGGCGCGGAGCTCGTGCTGTACTCGGTCAACGCGATCACCACCGGCACGCAGGCGCAGGGTGAGGTAACGGTGCGTCTGTCCAAGAGCGGGCGCATCGTGAACGGCGTGGGCACCGACCCGGATATCGTCGCGGCTTCGGCCAAGGCGTATATCGCCGCATTGAACAAGCTGCACTCGAAGGTCGAGAAGCTCAACCCGCAGCTTTGACAGTCGAGCGCCGTCTCGTCTGAAGCGAAAAAGCCCTCGTGAGAGGGCTTTTTCCTTGGCGCGAAGCGATCAGAACATATTGCGCCGGTCGGGATCGTGCAGCGGATCGGGCGTCTTCTGCGTCAGGCGCAGGATGCCCTGATCGTCGAAATAGAAGTTGTACATCAGGTACCAGATGTTCGCTTCCATGTAGCGATAGGTCCAGACTTCGCGCTTCATCAGCGGAAAATACGACGTTTCCACCGGTCTGCCGAAGTTCACGAGCACGTCCTTCTTCGTCCAGGTGCCGATCTGCGCCTTGTAGAACTCGTTTTCGTCGAGCACCTGTCTGACGCTCACGATCTTGCCGGACGCGTCGATGTCGGCGGCGGTGGTGGTTTCGCCCAGTGGCTGCGTCGGCCACATGAGGCGCTTGCCGCCGTTGGGCAGATCGTAGACTTCGCGCGGCGGGCCGAGACGCGCGGTGACCGTCGAGGCGTCCGCGCCGGCCTGATAGTTCTGCCACGGCTGCGCGCAGGCAGACAGAAGAAGCGCGACGCCCGCGCACGCCAGCGCGGCGCGCATGCGATTGGGTTTGTGCGGCATTGAAGGCCTCCACGTATGGATGTCCTCGCGGCGGCGAGGCGCATTCGTTCGATGTTTCCTGTGATTTTGACACGCGCGCGAGGCAAAACATTCTCCACGACGTCGCGGCATTGCGGCGTAAGTGTCGGCAATGCCGGACTTGCGTGGCGGGCGCCGCGCGGCCTATGATCCGCGCTTTCAGCGGATCGGCGGGGACGTATGGCGAGCGAATCGAACCAGGGAGCCGGCGTGCGCGCGGCGCGATGGCTGTGTCTGGCGGCATCGGCGCTGCTCGCGTGGTCGATGACGGCGAATGCGGCCGACCCGCCGCCCATCAGGCTGGCGATGATCGAAGGCATGTCCGGCCCGTTCGCGAACGCGGGCGCGATGGTCGAGCGCAATCTGCGTTTCGGCGTCGAGCGCGTGAATGCGAAGGGCGGCGTGCAGCTCGCGGACGGCGCGCATCCGCTGCAGCTCGTCGTGCTCGACGGCAAGGGCAGCAGCGAGGCGAGTCTCGTCCAGCTGCGCGCGGCGATCGACGAGAAGATCGGCTTCGTCATGCAGGGCAACAGCTCGGCGGTGGCGGCGGCGCTCGTCGCCGCGATCGACCGGCAGAACGCGCGGGAGCCCGATCGCCGCGTGCTGTTCCTCAACTATTCCGCCGACGATCCCGCGCTCACCAACGACGCGTGCAGCTTCTGGCACTTCCGCTTCGATGCCCACGCCGGCGTGCGCATGGATGCGCTGGCCGACGCGCTCAAGGACGATCGCGCGGTGAGGAAGGTCTATCTGCTGAATCAGGACTACAGCTTCGGTCACGACGTGAGCCGCGAGGCGCTGCGCGCGCTGAGAGAGCGGCGGCCGGACATCGGGATTGCCGGAGACGAGTTTCATCCGATTGGTCGCGTGAAGGATTTCGCGCCTTACATCGCGAAGATCCGCGCGAGCGGGGCTGACGCCGTCATCACCGGCAACTGGGGCAACGATCTCACGCTGCTCGTGAAGGCGGCGCGCGAGCAGGGCCTCGACACGAAGTTCTACACGTTTTACGGCAACAGCCTGGGCGCGCCCGCGGCGCTCGGCGATGCCGGCGTGAAGCGCGTGATCGCGGTGGCGGACTGGCATCCGAACGCCGGCGGCGCGGCCTCCGACGCGTATTACCGCGCGTTCCGCGCCCGCTATCCCGCCCCGGCAGACGACTATCTGGTGGCGCGCATGCCGCTGATGGTCGAAATGCTCGCCGCCGCGATGACGCGCGCGGGCAGTGCGGACCCGCTCGCGGTGGCGCGCGCGCTGGAAGGCATGAAGTTCGACGGCGAGGGCTTCCATCCGTCGACGATGCGCGCCGACGATCATCAGCTGATCCAGCCCCTTTATGTGATGGAGATGGACAAGGCGGGCACGCCGGGCGTGAAGTTCGACAACGAGGGCTCGGGCTACGGATTCCGGACGCTGCTTGCCGTTCCCGCGGACAAGACCGTCCAGCCGACGACCTGCAAGATGACGCGGCCGCCGCGCTAGCACGCCGCGGCCGACGTTCGACGGGACATGGGACTGTGCTATACTCTCCGCTTCGCTTTTGGCGTAATCCGTGAAATCCGAATCTTGCGGCTTTCCGGCGCTGCCGAAAACGAAATCTGATGTGCAACTCAAATGCGTAACCCACGGCACGGCCTTTCTTCCGTGACCGCCTGTTCGTTTTAAAGGAAAAGCAAATGTCCGTAGCAGAAATCAAGAAGTCCGACATCGTCGCAGAATACGCGCGCGGCGCCAACGACACCGGCTCCCCCGAAGTGCAAGTCGCACTGCTGACGAGCCGCATCAACGAGCTGACCATCCACTTCAAGTCGCACTCGAAGGATCACCACAGCCGCCGCGGTCTGCTGCGCATGGTGAGCCGCCGTCGCAAGCTGCTCGACTACCTGAAGGGCAAGGATGCGGATCGTTATCGCTCGCTGATCGAGAAGCTGGGTCTGCGCAAGTAATTGGCGCCAAGCGGCCAGCGTTCCAACGAAGTGCCTGTGTCAGTCCGCTGATACAGGCACTTTGTTTTTGTACGCTTCGGCCGTGAAGTGGTGCCCGATCGTGTTTCCGGCGGTCGGCACGTCGTAGTCGGCAGTTTCGGCAGTTCGTTGCTTTACCCGGATGCAATCGTCCGGTTCCACACTCGGTCCAGCCTCGCGGCAGAGCTTTGTGTCATTCCAGCGCGGCGCAGGCGCGTGCGTCGCGCTGGAATGGCATAACACACCTCTTACGCGTGGCTCCGGACCGCCCCGCCAGCGCCAGACCGAGCGGCGCGGCGCAACGTAGAAGGAGTCGTAATGTTCAATAAAATCGTCAAAGAATTTAAGTGGGGACAGCACAACGTCCGCCTGGAAACGGGTGAGATGGCGCGTCAGGCTAGCGGCGCGGTGATCGTCGACGTCGAAGACACCGTCGTGCTCGCGACCGTCGTCGGCGCGAAGACCGCCAAGCCGGGCCAGGATTTTTTCCCGCTGACGGTCGACTACCTCGAAAAGACCTACGCCGCCGGCAAGATCCCGGGCGGCTTCTTCCGTCGCGAAGGCCGTCCGTCGGAAGGCGAAACGCTCATCTCGCGCCTGATCGACCGACCGCTCCGTCCGCTCTTCCCGGAAGGCTTCTATAACGAAGTGCAGGTCGTGATCCACGTCCTGTCGCTGAATCCGGACATTCCGGCCGACATTCCCGCGCTCATCGGCGCATCCGCCGCGCTCGCGGTGTCGGGCCTGCCGTTCAACGGTCCGGTCGGCGCGGCGCGCGTCGCCTACATCAACAACGAGTACGTGCTCAACCCGACGCGCGCGCAGATGAAGGAATCGGCGCTCGACCTCGTGGTCGCGGGCACGGAGCGCGCGGTGCTGATGGTCGAATCCGAAGCGCAGCAGCTTTCGGAAGAAACGATGCTCGGCGCGGTCGTGTTCGGCCACGAGCAGATGCAGACCGCCATCGACGCGATCCATGAGCTCGTTCGCGACGGCGGCAAGCCCGAGTGGGACTGGCAGCCGGCGCCGAAGAACGAAGCGCTGATCGCGCGCGTGACGGAAATCGCCAAGCCGGAACTCGAAGCGGCTTACCAGCTGCGCAACAAGCAGGCACGTTCGACCAAGCTGAAGGAAGTGTACGCGGCGACCTCGGCGAAGCTCCAGGAAGACGCCGCCGCCTCCGGCACGACGGCGCCGGACAACGCGACCATCGGCAACGTGCTGTTCGACATCGAGGCGAAGATCGTCCGCTCGCAGATCCTGAACGGCGAGCCGCGCATCGACGGCCGCGACACCCGCACGGTGCGCCCGATCGAAATCCGCACGGGCGTGTTGCCGCGCACGCACGGCTCGGCGCTGTTCACGCGCGGCGAAACGCAGGCGCTCGTCGTCGCGACGCTCGGCACCAAGGGCGATGAGCAAAACATCGACGCGCTCGAAGGCGAATACCGCGAGCGCTTCATGCTCCACTACAACATGCCGCCGTTCGCGACGGGCGAAACGGGCCGCGTCGGCTCGCCGAAGCGCCGCGAAATCGGCCACGGCCGTCTGGCGAAGCGGGCGCTGGTCGCGTGCCTGCCGAGCGCCGACGAGTTCGGCTACTCGATCCGCGTCGTGTCGGAAATCACGGAATCGAACGGTTCGTCGTCGATGGCTTCGGTCTGCGGCGGCTGCCTTGCGCTGATGGACGCCGGCGTGCCGATGAAGGCGCACGTCGCGGGCATCGCAATGGGCCTGATCCTCGAAGGCAACAAGTTCGCGGTTCTGACCGACATCCTCGGCGACGAAGATCACCTGGGCGACATGGACTTCAAGGTGGCCGGCACGGCGCAAGGCGTCACGGCGCTGCAGATGGACATCAAGATCCAGGGCATCACGAAGGAAATCATGCAGGTCGCGCTCGCGCAGGCGAAGGAAGGCCGCATGCACATCCTCGGCAAGATGACCGCCGCGGTGCCGCACACGAACACGGAGCTGTCCGACTACGCGCCGCGCATGATCACCATCAAGATCAATCCGGAGAAGATCCGCGACGTGATCGGCAAGGGCGGTTCGGTGATCCGCGCGCTGACGGAAGAAACCGGCACGACCATCGACATTTCGGACGACGGCGTCGTGACGATCGCGAGCACGAGCGCGGAAGGCATGGCCGAGGCGAAGAAGCGCATCGAGAACATCACGGCGGAAGTGGAAGTGGGCCAGGTCTACGAAGGCCCGGTGCTCAAGCTGCTCGACTTCGGCGCGATCGTGAACATCCTGCCGGGCAAGGACGGTCTCCTGCACATCTCGGAAATCGTCAACGAGCGCGTGAAGGACATCAACGACTACCTGAAGGAAGGCCAGATCGTGAAGGTCAAGGTCATCCAGACGGACGAGAAGGGCCGCGTGCGTCTGTCGGCGAAGGCGCTCCTGAACGAAGGCGCGCAGCAGGCGGAGCCCACGCATCCGCAGCAGTAATGCGGTAATGTATGGACGGCCGGCCGCTTATGCGAGCCGGCCGTTTTCTTGTATGACGCTCGTTCGGCTAGGCATTGTCGGACGCGTCGTCGGACTCGATGCCAGTGTGTGTGTGCGCATCGTGGAGCACGGATTGCTTCGGCGCGCACAGTGTCATCCGGTTCGAACCCATCCGAGCGCGGTAAGCGAATTCTGGGGAGAGGATATGAAGGCCATCGAAATCACCGAGTTTGGCGCGCCCGAAGTGTTGAAGCTCGGCGAGCGCCCGCAGCCCACGCCGGGCAAGAACGAAGTGCTCATCAAGGTGGCGGCTTCGGGCGTGAACCGCCCGGACGTGTTTCAGCGCAAGGGCGCCTATGCGCCGCCGCCGGGCGCCTCGGACCTGCCGGGGCTGGAGGTCGCGGGCGAGATCGTCGACGGCGATTTCGATCCGAAGCACAACCCGTTCGGCCTGAAAAAAGGCGATCGCGTGTGTGCGCTGCTCGCGGGCGGCGGATATGCCGAGTACGCGGTGGCGCCGCTCGAGCAGTGCCTGCCGGTGCCCAAGGGCCTGTCGGATATCGAAGCGGCTTCGTTGCCCGAGACGTTCTTCACCGTGTGGAGCAATGTCTTCGAGCGCGGACAGCTGGGCGCGGGCGAGAACGGCGAGGAAGAGACACTGCTCGTGCAGGGTGGTTCGAGCGGCATCGGCGTGACGGCGATCCAGATCGCGCGCGCGCTCGGCTTTCGCGTGTTCGCGACGGCCGGAACCGACGAAAAGTGCCGCGCGTGCGAGGCGCTCGGCGCGGAGCGGGCGATCAACTACAAGACCGAGGATTTCGTCGAAGTGGTGAAGTCGCTGACGAACGATCGCGGCGTCGACGTGATTCTCGACATGGTCGCGGGCGACTACCTGCAGCGCGAGCTGAAGGCGCTGGCCGACGGCGGACGTATCTGCGTGATCGCGCTGCTCGGCGGGGCGAAGGCGGAGATCAACCTGAACGACGTGTTGCGGCGCCGGCTCGTGATCACCGGCTCGACGTTGCGGCCGCGTCCGGTCGCGTTCAAGGCGAAGCTCGCGGCCAAGCTGAAGGAGCGCGTCTGGCCGGAAATCGAGGCGGGCCGCATCAAGCCGGTGATTCACCAGGTTTTCCCGGCGCACGAGGCGGCGGCCGCGCATGCGCTCATGGAAAGCAGCACGCATGTCGGCAAGATCGTGCTCGACTGGCGCGAGCATGCATGAGTGGCCTTGGCGGGCTTGCAGCGTTTCGGCGTTGCGACCCGCTTTTGGCGGTTTGACCGGTTTCGTCCGAACACAGTAAAATCGCCTGTTTTGCAAGCGGTCTGCAGTTCGTGACGGATTCATTCCAATTACAGGGCGGCTGGCTCATGACGAGACAAGCCCCCGCCGACTGACGAGACATATGTCCAGAGAACGAGCGAAACTGGTGGTGGGCAACTGGAAGATGCACGGTCGCATCAACGAGAACGCGGCCTTGCTGACCGAAGTCGCCGCGGGGGCATCGGCTTTGCAGAAGGACGTGCGCGTGGGCGTGTGCGTGCCGTGTCCGTACCTCGCGCAATCGCAGGCGCTGTTGAGCGGCTCGGTCGTGCGGTGGGGCATTCAGGACGTGTCGGCGCATTTGGGCGGCGCGTACACCGGCGAAGTCGCGGCGGAAATGGCGGCCGATTTCGGCGTGACCTACGCGATCGTCGGGCACTCGGAGCGGCGCGCGTATCATCGCGAAAGCCCGGAACTCGTCGCGGCGAAAGCGCGGCGCGCGATCGAAGCGGGACTCACGCCGATCGTCTGCGTCGGCGAGACGCTCGAGGAGCGCGAGTCCGGCGCGACCGAGCAGATCATCGGCACGCAACTCGACGCCGTATTGCTCATGCTGACGGAAGAGCAGGCGGCGGGCATCGTGGTCGCATACGAGCCGGTCTGGGCGATCGGCACCGGCAAGACCGCGCGTCCCGGGCAGGCGCAGGACGTCCATGCATTCCTGCGCCGCAAGCTTCTGGAAAAGGGTGCGACGGTGGCAAACGTGCCGCTGCTGTACGGCGGCAGCGTGAAGCCGGACAACGCGCAGGAATTGTTCGCACAACGCGACATCGACGGCGGGCTGATCGGCGGCGCGTCGCTGAAGTCGAAGGATTTTCTGGCGATCTGTCAGGCTGCGCAAACCGTGTTGCATTGAGCGGCGAGCGGGCAGGGCAGGACGGGAAGAGCACATCGCGACACGAAGGTGTCGCGGAAATATCAGGAACCAGGTGAGTTGAAATGCTGTATTTGAAGACTTTGATTATCGTCGTTCAGTTGTTGTCGGCGCTGGGCGTCATCGGGCTCGTGCTCCTGCAGCATGGCAAGGGCGCGGACATGGGCGCGGCGTTCGGCAGCGGCGCATCGGGCAGCCTCTTCGGCGCAACCGGCTCGGCCAACTTTCTGTCGCGCACGACTGCAGTTCTCGCCGCGATCTTCTTCATCACGACGCTGGCCCTGACCTACCTCGGAAGCTACAGGCCGCAGGCTTCGGCGGGCGTTCTGGGTAACGCGCCGGTGCCGGCATCCGCGCCGGCCGCGGCCGCATCCGCGGCTGCGGCGCCTGCTTCCGCGCCGGTCGTTTCGTCCGCGCCGGGCGCCGACGTGCCCAAATAACGCCGGAACAAATTTTTCGCAAAATTTGCATTTTGTGCGTTGAACAATTCGTAGGGCCCAGTTATAATTCAAGTCTTGAAGCGATTCGCGGCAATTAAGAAGTAGTTTTCCCGGATTGCAGTACAGTGCCGACGTGGTGAAATTGGTAGACACGCTATCTTGAGGGGGTAGTGGCGAAAGCTGTGCGAGTTCGAGTCTCGCCGTCGGCACCAAAGTTATCCAATGCCAGCCGCATGCATCGCTTCGGCTGGCATTGTCACTTCTGGAGTACCCTTACGTTTTCAAAGCAGCATCGACAGCGCCGTAGTGGTTGTCACAGTGCGCTGATATCGTGAGCGGTCCCAAGTGAATCTCCCGCCGGGTGGTCCGTCCTGGCTGAAGCGCTCCAATCAATAACAGACCACATCTACCGATCTGAGGATAGCCTTGAACCTCGCACCCTATTACCCCGTCTTCTTGTTTCTTGTGGTGGGCCTTGGTTTAGGTATAGCGTTGGTCAGTATCGGCAAGATCCTCGGTCCCAACAAGCCCGACACCGAAAAGAACGCGCCGTACGAGTGCGGCTTCGAGGCCTTCGAAGACGCGCGTATGAAGTTCGATGTGCGTTACTATCTCGTCGCGATTCTTTTCATCATTTTCGATCTTGAGACGGCGTTCCTGTTCCCGTGGGGTGTTTCCCTGCGCGATATCGGCTGGCCGGGCTTCATCGCAATGATGATTTTTCTGCTCGAATTTTTGCTCGGTTTCGCCTACATCTGGAGAAAGGGCGGGCTCGACTGGGAATGACAGTTAGATCACCGGATTCATGGGCGGCTTTGGCTGGCTGCTCATCTGGAGTGGAAAACAAATGAGTATCGAAGGGGTCTTGAAGGAAGGCTTTGTCACCACCACGGCTGACAAGCTGATCAACTGGACGCGTACCGGTTCCCTGTGGCCGATGACGTTCGGTCTCGCGTGCTGCGCGGTCGAGATGATGCATGCGGGCGCCGCCCGCTACGACCTGGACCGTTTCGGCGTGGTGTTCCGCCCGAGCCCGCGTCAGTCCGATGTGATGATCGTCGCCGGCACGCTGTGCAACAAGATGGCGCCCGCGCTTCGTAAGGTGTACGACCAGATGGCCGAGCCGCGCTGGGTCATCTCGATGGGCTCGTGCGCCAACGGCGGCGGCTACTACCACTATTCGTATTCCGTCGTGCGTGGTTGCGACCGGATCGTGCCGGTCGACGTCTATGTCCCCGGTTGTCCCCCGACCGCCGAAGCCCTGGTCTACGGCGTGATCCAGTTGCAGGCGAAGATTCGCCGCACCAACACCATCGCCCGTCAGTAAGGGCCTGAGTCTCCCCAACTATGGCAAGCAAACTCGAGACCCTCAAAGCGAACCTCGAGACGGCGTTTGGCGACCGTCTTCAGAGCGTTACGGAGTCGCTTGGGCAAGTGACGGTCGTCGTCAAGGCGGCGAATTATCTGGAAGTCTGCAAGCAGTTGCGCGACGACCCGTCGCTGCGCTTCGAGCAGCTCATGGACCTGGCCGGCGTCGATTATTCGACCTACGGCGACGGCGTCTACGACGGCCCGCGTTTCGCGGCCGTCAGTCACCTTCTTTCGATCTCGAACAACTGGCGCGTGCGCGTGCGCGTGTTCGCGCCGGACGACGAAGTGCCCATCGTCCCGTCGGTGGTCGACATCTGGACGTCGGCGAACTGGTACGAGCGCGAAGCGTTCGACCTCTACGGCATCGTGTTCGAAGGCCATCCCGACCTGCGCCGTATTCTCACGGACTATGGCTTCATCGGCCATCCGTTCCGCAAGGACTTCCCGGTTTCCGGCTACGTGGAAATGCGCTACGACCCGGAAGAGAAGCGCGTCGTGTATCAGCCTGTGACGATCGAACCGCGCGAAATCACGCCGCGCGTGATTCGCGAAGATCGCTATGGCGGTCTGAAACATTAAGAGAACGCCATGGCAGAGATCAAGAACTACACGCTGAACTTCGGCCCGCAGCACCCGGCAGCGCACGGCGTGCTGCGCCTCGTGCTCGAGCTCGACGGCGAAGTGATCCAGCGCGCCGACCCGCACATCGGACTGCTGCATCGCGCGACCGAGAAGCTGGCCGAAACCAAGACCTTCATTCAGTCGGTGCCGTACATGGACCGTCTCGACTATGTGTCGATGATGGTCAACGAACACGGCTATGTGATGGCCATCGAAAAGCTGCTCGGCATCGATGTGCCGATCCGCGCGAAGTACATCCGCGTGCTGTTCGACGAAATCACGCGCGTCCTGAATCACCTGATGTGGATCGGCTCGCACGCGCTCGACGTCGGCGCGATGGCGGTGTTCCTCTACGCGTTCCGCGAGCGCGAAGACCTGATGGACGTCTACGAGGCGGTGTCCGGTGCGCGCATGCACGCGGCGTACTATCGTCCGGGCGGCGTCTATCGCGATCTGCCGGACGCGATGCCGCAATACAAGGCATCCAAGATCCGCAACGCGAAGGCGCTCGACAGGATGAACGAGAACCGCCAGGGCTCGTTGCTGGACTTCATCGAGGACTTCTTCAACCGCTTCCCGGGTCATGTCGACGAGTACGAAACGCTGCTCACCGACAACCGCATCTGGAAGCAGCGTCTCGTGGGCATCGGCGTGGTGAGCCCGGAGCGCGCGTTGCAGATGGGTCTCTCCGGCGCGATGCTGCGCGGCTCGGGCATCGAGTGGGATTTGCGCAAGAAGCAGCCGTACGAAGTCTACGATCAGCTCGACTTCGATATCCCGGTCGGCGTGAACGGCGACTGCTACGACCGCTATCTGGTGCGCGTCGAGGAAATGCGCCAGTCGACCCGCATCGCCAAACAGTGCATTGCGTGGCTGCGCAAGAATCCCGGCCCTGTGATGATCGATAATCACAAGGTTGCGCCGCCGTCGCGCGTCGGCATGAAGAGCAACATGGAAGAGCTGATTCACCATTTCAAGCTCTTCACCGAAGGCTTCCACGTGCCGGAAGGCGAAACGTACGCGGCAGTGGAGCATCCGAAGGGCGAGTTCGGCATCTATCTGATCTCGGACGGCGCGAACAAGCCGTATCGCCTGAAGATTCGCGCGCCGGGCTATGCGCACCTCGCGGCGCTCGACGAAATGGCGCGAGGCCACATGATCGCCGACGCCGTGACGATCATCGGTACGCAAGACATCGTGTTCGGCGAGATCGATCGCTGATCCCCTGATCCCGGTTGGGCCGCCTGCGCGTCGTGTTCATCATGGCCGTCGTGCAGGAAGCGCGGAAGCAACAACAGGAAACCGCAGGACGCCAGGTCTGCCGCAACGAAAAGTGCGGCAGGTTTTCGTTCGGTAGGAATTGAAAGAGTCGTGTCTCAAAATGATCTCAGCTGAAGGCCTGAAAGAAATCGATCGTGCGGTCGCGAAGTATCCGGCCGAGCAAAAGCAGTCGGCGGTGATGGCCGCGCTGGCTGTCGCTCAGGAAGAGCATGGATGGCTCTCGCCCGAACTCATGCAGTTCGTGGCCGACTATCTGAGCATGCCGCCGGTCGCCGTGCAGGAAGTCGCGACGTTCTACACGATGTATAACCTGAAGCCGGTCGGTAAGCACAAGATCACGCTCTGCACGAACCTGCCTTGCCAGCTCGGTCCGGACGGCGGTTCGGACAGCGCCGCCGAATATCTCAAGCAGAAGCTTGGAATCGATTTCGGCGAGACCACGGCGGATGGCAAGTTCACGCTGAAGGAAGGCGAGTGCTTCGGCGCGTGCGGCGACGCGCCCGTTCTGCTCGTGAACAACCATCGCATGTGCAGCTTCATGAGCCGCGAGAAGATCGACCAGTTGATCGAGGAACTTTCGAAATGACGTCACTCCACGATCGTCACATCAAGCCGCTGATCCTTGCCGGGCTGAACGGCGAGAACTGGCATCTCGAAGATTACGTCGCGCGCGGCGGCTATAAGCAACTGCGCCGCATCCTGGAAGAAAAGATTCCGGCCGAGCAGGTGATCGCCGACGTGAAGGCGTCGGGTCTGCGCGGCCGTGGCGGCGCGGGCTTTCCGACCGGCCTGAAGTGGAGCTTCATGCCGCGTCAGTTCCCGGGCCAGAAGTATCTCGTCTGCAACTCGGACGAGGGCGAGCCGGGCACGTTCAAGGATCGCGACATCCTGCGCTGGAACCCGCACGCGCTGATCGAAGGCATGGCCATCGGCGCATACGCGATGGGCATCACCGTCGGCTACAACTACATCCACGGCGAGATTTTCGAAGTCTACAAAGTGTTCGAAGCGGCGCTCGAAGAAGCGCGCGCGGCCGGCTATCTCGGCGCGAACATTCTCGGCTCCGGCTTCTCATTCGAGCTCTATGCGCACCACGGTTACGGCGCGTATATCTGCGGCGAAGAGACGGCGCTGCTCGAATCGCTGGAAGGCAAGAAGGGTCAGCCGCGCTTCAAGCCGCCATTCCCGGCGAGCTTCGGCGTGTACGGCAAGCCGACCACCATCAACAACACCGAGACCTTCGCGGCCGTGCCGTTCCTGCTGGAAATCGGTCCGCAGAATTATCTCGAGCTCGGCAAGCCGAACAACGGCGGCACGAAGATCTTCTCGGTGTCGGGCGACGTCAATCGCCCGGGTAACTACGAGATTCCGCTCGGCACACCCTTCTCGACGCTGATGGAGCTGGCAGGCGGCGTGCGCGGCAAGTCGGTCAAGGCGGTGATTCCTGGCGGCTCGTCGGCGCCGGTCGTGCCGGGCGAAGCGATGCTCGCAACCGACATGGACTATGATTCGATCGCCAAGCAGGGCTCGATGCTCGGTTCGGGCGCGGTCATCGTGATGAACGAGACGCGCTGCATGGTGCGCTCGCTGCTGCGCCTGTCGTACTTCTACTATGAAGAGTCGTGCGGTCAGTGCACGCCATGCCGCGAGGGCACGGGCTGGCTGTATCGCGTGGTGCATCGCATCGAGCATGGTCTCGGCCGCAAGGAAGATCTGGATCTCCTGAATTCGGTCGCCGAGAACATCATGGGCCGCACGATCTGCGCCTTGGGCGATGCGGCGGCGATGCCCGTGCGCGGCATGCTCAAGCACTTCTGGGACGAATTCGAATATCACGTCGAGCACAAGCATTGTCTCGTCGGCGGGCATGCGCATCACGCGCCGTCCGAAGCGCTTACCGCGTAATCAGGCGCGCAGTCAGATGCGCGAGATAAGAGGTTGAGGACCATTCCCCATCATGGTTGAACTAGAAATTGACGGCAAGACGGTCGAGGTGCCCGAAGGCAGCATGGTGATCCAGGCTGCGCATAAGGTCGATACGTACATTCCTCACTTCTGCTATCACAAGAAGCTGTCGATCGCGGCGAACTGCCGGATGTGCCTCGTCGAAGTCGAGAAGATGCCGAAGGCCGTCCCCGCCTGCGCCACGCCCGTGTCCGCGGGCATGATCGTGCGCACCACCTCCGACAAGGCCGTGAAGGCCCAGCAGTCGGTGATGGAATTCCTGCTGATCAACCACCCGCTCGATTGCCCGATCTGCGATCAGGGCGGCGAGTGCCAGCTGCAGGATCTGGCCGTCGGCTACGGCAAGTCGCAGTCGCGCTATAGCGAAGAAAAGCGCGTGGTGTTCCACAAGAACGTGGGTCCGCTCATCTCGATGGAAGAGATGTCGCGCTGCATCCATTGCACGCGCTGCGTGCGCTTCGGCCAGGAAATCGCCGGCGTGATGGAGCTCGGCATGCTGGGCCGCGGCGAGCATTCGGAGATCACGTCGTTCGTCGGCAAGACCGTCGACTCGGAACTGTCGGGCAACATGATCGACCTGTGTCCGGTCGGCGCGTTGACGAGCAAGCCGTTCCGCTACAGCGCGCGGACGTGGGAACTGTCGCGCCGCAAGTCGGTGAGCCCGCACGATTCCGTCGGCGCGAATCTCGTCGTGCAAGTGAAGAACAATCGCGTGATGCGCGTTCTGCCGATGGAGAACGAAGCCATCAACGAATGCTGGATCTCGGACAAGGACCGCTTCTCCTACGAAGGCCTGAACAGCGACGAGCGTCTCGCCAAGCCGATGCTCAAGCAGGGCGGCAAGTGGATCGAGACCGACTGGCAGACCGCGCTCGAATACGTCGCGAAGGGTCTGAAGGGCATCAAGGCGGATCATGGCGCGAATGCCATCGCCGCACTGGCCACGCCGCATAGCACGGTCGAGGAACTGTATCTGCTCAAGCAACTGGCGGAAGGCGTCGGCACGCCGAACGTCGATTTCCGTCTGCGCCAGAGCGATTTCTCGGCGCCGGTGGGCGTCGGCGCGCCGTGGCTCGGCACGAAGATCGCCGATCTGTCGACCGTCGACACGGCCTTCGTGATCGGCTCGTTCCTGCGCCGCGATCATCCGCTGTTTGCGGCGCGTCTGCGTCAGGCGGCGAAGAACGGCGCGAAGATCACGTTCCTCAACGCCAGCAACGACGACTCGCTGATCCCGACCGCGCATCGTCTGGTCGCCGCGCCTTCCGCGTGGCTCGACCAGCTTGCGGGCATCGCGGCGGCGGTTTCGGAAGCGCGCGGCATCGCGCTGCCGGACGCATTCGCGGGGCGCGAAGTGTCGGCTGCGGCGAAGGACGTCGCGGCATCGCTGTCGGCGGGCGAGAAGCGCGTCGTGCTGCTCGGCAACGTCGCGGTTCAGCATCCGGATTTCGCGCAGATTCAGGCGGCGGCCCAATGGATCGCCGACACCACCGGCGCCACGCTCGGCTTCCTCACGGAAGGCGCGAACTCGGTCGGCGCGTATCTCGTCGGCGCATTGCCGGGCGAGGGCGGTCTCAACGCACGCGAAGTGTTCGAGCAGCCGCGCAAGGGTTACCTGCTGCTGAACGTAGAACCGGAATTCGATACGGCCAACCCGACGCAAGCCATCGCCGCGCTCAAGGCAGCGGAAATGGTCGTCGTGATGTCGCCGTTCAGGCACGGCATGGACTACGCCGACGTCCTGCTGCCGATCGCGCCGTTCACGGAAACGTCGGGCACGTTCGTCAACGCGGAAGGCACGGCGCAGGCGTTCAACGGCGTCGTGCGCGCGCTGGGCGACACGCGTCCGGGCTGGAAGGTGCTGCGCGTGCTGGGCACGATCCTCGGCTTGCCGGGCTTCGAGTACGACGCGACGGAAGAAGTGCGCGTCGCGGCGCTCGGCACCGGCGATCTGAGCCCGCGTCTGTCGAACCAGACGACGGTGCAAGCCACGCGCGCCGCATCGAACGTCGTGCTGAACGGCAGCGGCCTGCAACGTCTCGCCGATGTGCCGATCTATCACGCCGATGCGCTCGTGCGCCGCGCGCCGTCGCTGCATCTGACGGCGGCTGCCCGCGACGCGAACGTGGCCGGTCTGCCGACCGCGCTCTTCGACAAGCTCGGCCTGAAGGACGGCGAAGCGGTGCGTATCAAGCAAGGCAATCTGTCGGTGACGCTGCCCGCGGTCCGCGATGCGAATCTCGCGGAATCGGTGGTCCGCGTATCGGCGGGCACGACGGCTGGCGCCGCGCTCGGCGGCCTGTTCGGTGAACTGGTAGTGGAGAAGGCGTAAAAATGGGCTTGTTCGATACGATCAACGCGGGCGGCACGCAGCTTCTGGGCGTCGCGTGGCCGACGGTGTGGGCGCTGGTCCGCATCCTGGTGGTTTCGGTGGTCATCCTGCTGTGCGTGGCGTACCTGATTCTCTGGGAACGCAAGCTCATTGGCTGGATGCACGTGCGTCTCGGCCCGAACCGCGTCGGCCCGGCTGGTCTGTTGCAGCCGATCGCGGACGTCCTGAAGCTCCTGCTGAAGGAAGTCATTCAGCCGACGCAGGCGAGCAAGTGGATCTACGTGATCGCGCCGATCATGACGGTGGTGCCGGCGTTCGCCGTGTGGGCCGTCATTCCGTTCCAGGCGCAGGCGGTGCTCGGCAACATCAACGCGGGTCTGCTCTACATCATGGCGATCTCGTCGATCGGCGTGTACGGTGTGATTCTCGCCGGATGGGCGTCGAACTCGAAGTACGCGTTCCTCGGCGCGATGCGCGCGGCGGCGCAGATGGTGTCCTACGAAATCTCGATGGGCTTCGCGCTCGTCGTGGTGCTGATGGTCGCCGGCACGCTCAACATGTCGGACATCGTGCACTCGCAGCAGCGCGGCATGTTCGCGGGCTGGGGCATCAACTTCCTGTCGTGGAACTGGCTGCCGCTCCTGCCGATGTTCGTCGTGTACTTCATCTCGGGCATCGCCGAAACGAACCGTCACCCGTTCGACGTGGTGGAAGGGGAATCGGAAATCGTCGCGGGCCACATGATCGACTACTCCGGCATGGCGTTCGCGCTGTTCTTCCTCGCCGAGTACATCAACATGATCGTGATCTCCGCGATCGCGGCGACGCTGTTCCTCGGCGGCTGGGATGCGCCGTTCGGCTTCCTGTCGTTCATTCCCGGCGTATTCTGGTTCGTCTTCAAGGTTTTCCTGCTGCTGTCGGTCTTCATCTGGGCGCGCGCGACCTTCCCGCGTTACCGCTATGACCAGATCATGCGTCTCGGCTGGAAGGTGTTCCTGCCGGTGTCGGTGGTGTGGGTGGTCGTTGTCGGCTTCTGGATCATGTCGCCGCTCAACATCTGGAAGTAACGGGAACGAGCGGACGAAACCATCATGAACGCAATTCAGAACTTCTTTAAGACCTTCTTCCTGACCGAGCTGCTGAAGGGTCTGGCGCTGACGGGGCGTTACACGTTCCAGCGCAAGATCACGGTGCAGTTCCCGGAAGAAAAGACCCCGATCTCCCCGCGCTTCCGCGGCCTGCACGCGCTGCGCCGTTACGAGAATGGCGAAGAGCGCTGCATCGCCTGCAAGCTGTGCGAAGCGGTGTGCCCGGCGATGGCGATCACGATCGAATCGGAAACGCGCGCGGACAACACCCGTCGCACGACGCGCTACGACATCGACCTGACCAAGTGCATCTTCTGCGGTTTCTGCGAGGAGAGCTGCCCGGTCGATTCGATCGTCGAAACGCACATCCTCGAATATCACGGCGAAAAGCGCGGCGACCTGTATTTCACCAAGGACATGCTGCTTGCGGTGGGCGACCGTTACGAGAAGGAAATCGCCGCGTCGAAGGCGGCGGACGCCCCGTATCGTTGATATGAGCTCGATGCCTGAACCATGCGTTCCGGCATCGAGCTCGAGCGAATTTGATGTTGCTGTTTGGCACACTGCGGCGCGCGCCGGGGTCGTGTTCTGTCCGTTCAACGGAAGAGCAAGCCACGAGCGCCGACACACCATGCCTGATGATGGCCTAACGATGAACCGGTAATCATGGAATTCACAACCGTACTGTTCTATATCTTCGCGCTGTTGCTGACCGTGTCGGCGCTGAAGGTGATCACCTCGCGCAACCCGGTGTCATCCGCGCTGTTTCTCGTGCTCTCGTTCTTCAACGCGGCCGCGATCTGGATGCTGCTGCAAGCCGAATTCCTCGCGATCCTGCTGGTTCTCGTGTATGTCGGCGCCGTGATGGTGCTGTTCCTCTTCGTCGTGATGATGCTCGACATCAACATTGATGTCCTGCGCCGGGATTTCAAGCGCTTCGTGCCGCTCGCGAGCATCGTCGGCGCGATCATCGTGATCGAGACCGCGCTGATCCTGTGGCACGGCTATGGCGCCACGACCACGCCGCTGCGCGATGCGTCGGCCGGCGCGGGCGTCTCCGGCGCGGCGCTGATGCCGAATACGCAACTGATCGGCAAGGTCATCTACACGGACTACATCTTCGCGTTCGAAATCGCCGGCCTCGTGCTGCTCGTCGCCATCATCGCGGCGATCTCGCTCACGATCCGCGACAAGAAGGACAAGAAGACGCAAACCGTCAGTCAGCAAGTCAAGGTGCGGGCCTCGGACCGTGTGCGCCTCGTGAAGATGCAGGCGGAGAAAGAAGCGCCCGACGCCTCCACGGAACCCGCGGTGACCGGCAACATCGGCGCGGGCACGGTCGACAACAAGGGCTGAGCGCGAAGGAGAAAACGAATATGTTGAGTCTTGCCCATTACCTCGTGCTCGGCGCGATCCTCTTTGCGATCAGCATCGTCGGCATCTTCCTGAACCGCCGCAACGTCATCATCATCCTGATGGCCATCGAATTGATGCTGCTCGCGGTGAACACCAATTTCGTCGCGTTCTCGCACTATCTGGGCGACGTGCACGGCCAGATCTTCGTGTTCTTCGTGCTGACCGTGGCCGCCGCCGAGGCAGCGATCGGTCTCGCGATTCTCGTGACCCTGTTCCGTAGCCTCGACACGATCAACGTCGAGGACCTCGATCAGCTCAAAGGTTAATTTCAGGCTAGGCTGTTATGTCCACGACACTCAATGAAAACCTCCTGCTCGCGGTTCCGCTGGCGCCGCTTGCGGGCTCGCTGATCGCGGGGCTCTTCGGGAAGGCGGTAGGACGCAAGGGCTCGCATCGCGTGACGATCCTCGGCGTCTTCATCTCGTTCATCCTTTCGGCGATCGTCTTCAACGACGTGCTGCACGGCGCGAGCTTCAACGCGACCGTCTACGAATGGATGAACGTCGGCTCGCTCAAGATGGAAGTCGGCTTCCTGGTCGACTCGCTCACGGCGATGATGATGGTCATCGTGACCTTCGTCTCGCTGATGGTGCACATCTACACGATCGGCTACATGGCGGACGAGGAAGTCGGTTACGAGCGCTTCTTCTCGTACATCTCGCTGTTCACGTTCTCGATGCTGATGCTCGTCATGAGCAACAACTTCCTGCAGCTGTTCTTCGGCTGGGAAGCGGTGGGTCTCGTGTCGTATCTGCTGATCGGCTTCTACTTCACGCGTGAAAGCGCGATCTACGCGAACCTGAAGGCGTTCATCGTGAACCGCGTGGGCGACTTCGGCTTCCTGCTCGGCATCGGTCTGCTGCTCGCGTTCGCAGGCTCGCTGAACTATGGCGACGTGTTCGCGCAGGGCGACAAACTCGCGACGATGACCTTCCCGGGCACGCAATGGGGCCTGCTGACGGTCGCCTGCATTTGCCTGTTCATCGGCGCGATGGGCAAGTCGGCGCAGTTCCCGCTGCACGTCTGGCTGCCTGACTCGATGGAAGGCCCGACGCCGATCTCCGCGCTGATTCACGCGGCGACCATGGTGACGGCCGGCATCTTCATGGTGACGCGCATGTCGCCGCTCTTCGAGCACTCGGATGCGGCGCTCTCGTTCGTGACCGTCATCGGCGCGATCACGGCGCTCTTCATGGGCTTCCTCGGCGTCGTGCAGAACGATATCAAGCGCGTGGTCGCGTACTCGACGCTCTCGCAGCTCGGCTACATGACGGTCGCGCTCGGCGTATCGGCGTATCCGGTCGCGGTGTTCCACCTCGGCACGCACGCGTTCTTCAAGGCGCTGCTGTTCCTCGGCGCGGGCTCGGTCATCATCGGCATGCACCACGACCAGGACATGCGCAACATGGGCGGTCTCGCGAAGTACATGCCGGTCACGTGGATCACGTCGCTGATCGGCTCGCTCGCGCTGATCGGCACGCCGTTCTTCTCGGGTTTCTACTCGAAGGATTCGATCATCGAGGCGGTCAAGTACTCGCACCTGGCGGGCTCGGGTTTCGCGTATTTCGCGGTGGTGGCGAGCGTATTCGTCACGGCGCTGTACTCGTTCCGCATGTATTTCATGGTGTTCCACGGCAAGGAGCGCTTCCGCGATCCGAAGCATCCCGACTCGCCGATGGGCCAGGCCGAAGCGCACGGCCACGGTCATGACACGCACGGCCATCACGATGACCACGGTCATGGCCCGCACATTCCGCATGAAAGCCCGTGGGTGGTGACGCTGCCGCTCGTGCTGCTCGCGATTCCGTCGGTCATCATCGGTGCGATCATGATTGGCCCGATGATCTACGGCGACTTCTTCGCGCACGGCGTGGCGTTCGACAAGGTGATCTTCATCGGCGAGAACCACGAAGGCCTGAAGGAAATGGCCGAGGAGTTCCACGGCTGGGTCGCGATGGCGGTGCACGGCATCATCACGCCGGGGCCGGTGTGGCTCGCGGCGCTCGGCGTGATCGTCGCATGGTTCTTCTACATGAAGCGCCCGGATCTGCCGGCGGTCGTCGCGCGGACGTTCCGCCCGATCTACGTGCTGCTCGACAACAAGTACTACTGCGACAAGATCAACGAGGTCGTTTTCGCGAAGGGCGCGGTCGCCATCGGCCGAGGCCTCTGGAAAGAGGGCGATGTGGTCGTCATCGACGGCATCGTCAACGGCAGTGCGCGGTTCATGGGCTGGTTCGCCGGCGTGATCCGCTTCCTTCAATCCGGTTATATCTATCACTACGCGTTCGCCATGATTATCGGCATGTTGGGGCTCTTGACCCTGTTTGTGACGCTCGGCGGCAAATAAGGCGAGGGATCCTATGCACTCTTTTCCGATTCTCAGTGTCGCGATCTGGCTGCCGATCATCTTCGGTCTCCTGGTCCTGGCTGTAGGTAATGACCAAAACCCGGCGCCCGCGCGCTGGATCGCGCTGATCGGCTCGGTACTCGGGCTGATCGTCACGATTCCGCTCATCACCGGCTTCGATACGTCGACGGCCGCGCTGCAGTTCGTCGAGCAGTCGAACTGGATCGAGCGCTTCAACATCACGTATCACCTCGGCATCGACGGCATCTCGATGTGGTTCGTCGTGCTGACCGCGCTCATCACGGTGATCGTCGTGATCGCCGGCTGGGAAGTGATCACCGAGCGCGTGTCGCAGTACATGGCCGCGTTCCTGATCCTCTCGGGCATCATGATCGGCGTCTTCTCGACGGCGGACGGCCTGCTGTTCTACGTGTTCTTCGAGGCCACGCTCATTCCGATGTACATCATCATCGGCGTGTGGGGCGGCCCGAATCGCGTGTACGCGGCGTTCAAGTTCTTCCTGTACACGCTGGCCGGCTCGCTGCTGATGCTGGTCGCGCTGCTCTACCTCTACACGCAGACGCACACCTTCGACCTCGCGACGTGGCAGGCCGCAAAGCTCGACATGACGCCGCAGGTGCTGCTCTTCATCGCGTTCTTCCTCGCGTTCGCCGTGAAGGTGCCGATGTGGCCGGTGCACACGTGGTTGCCCGATGCGCACGTGGAAGCGCCGACGGGCGGCTCGGTCGTGCTGGCGGCGATCATGCTGAAGCTGGGCGCATACGGTTTCCTGCGCTTCTCGCTGCCGATCGCGCCGGACGCGAGCCATTTCCTCGCGCCCGTGGTCATCACGCTGTCGCTGATCGCGGTGATCTACATCGGTCTGGTCGCGATGGTGCAGGCCGACATGAAGAAGCTCGTCGCGTATTCGTCGATCGCGCACATGGGCTTCGTCACGCTCGGTTTCTTCATGTTCGGGCCGTCGAGCCAGCTCGGCATGGAAGGCGCGATCATCCAGATGATCTCGCACGGTTTCATCTCGGGCGCGATGTTCCTTTCCATCGGCGTGCTGTATGACCGCGTCCACTCGCGTCAGATCGCGGATTACGGCGGTGTCGTGAACACCATGCCGAAGTTCGCCGCGTTCGCGATGCTCTTCGCGATGGCCAACTGCGGCTTGCCGGGCACCTCGGGTTTCGTCGGCGAATTCATGGTGATTCTGGCGGCGGTGAAGTACAACTTCTGGATTGCCTTCCTCGCCACGTTCACGCTGATCCTCGGCGCGGCCTATACGCTGTGGATGTACAAGCGCGTATACTTCGGCGCGGTCGCGAACGATCACGTCGCGAAGCTCGCGGACATCAACAAGCGCGAATTCCTGATGCTCGCCATCCTCGCGCTGTTCACGCTGTACATGGGTCTGTATCCGAAGCCCTTCACCGACGTGATGCACGCATCCGTGGCAAACCTGCTCTCCCACGTCGCGCAGTCCAAGCTGCCGCTGGCTCAGTAACGTCGTGCGGAGGAATTAAAAGACCATGCAAAACGCCCCTATGAGTATCCTGTGGCCCGACGCGATCCTGATGGCCGCGGTCGTCGTGGCCTGGCTGAACGACACGATTTTCGGCCCGTCGAGCCGTCGCACGACGTATCTGATCGCGCTCGTCTCGACGGTCGTCGTCGGCGTGTGGTTCGCCTTCACGGCGCTCGATCCGACGCCGCATTACTTCTTCACGCGCATGTATATCGTCGATCCGTTCGCGAGCGCGATGAAGGCGGTGGTGTGCCTCGGCTACGCGGTGTCGATCATCTACTCGAAGAAGTATCTGGAAGACCGCGACCTGTTCCGCGGTGACTTCTTCCTGCTTGGCCTGTTCTCGCTGCTCGGCCAGTGCGTGATGATCTCGGGCAACAACTTCCTCACGCTGTACCTTGGCCTCGAGCTGATGTCGCTGTCGCTGTACGCGGTCATCGCGCTGCGCAAGGACGCGCCGCAGGCGAACGAATCGGCGATGAAGTACTACGTGCTCGGCGCGCTCGCGTCCGGCTTCCTGCTCTACGGCATCTCGATGCTCTACGGCGCGACCGGCTCGCTCGAACTGAACGAAGTGCTGAAGGCGGTGGCTTCGGGCCGCATCAACGACGCGGTGGTGCTCTTTGGCGTGATTTTCGTCGTCGCGGGCGTGGCGTTCAAGATGGGCGCGGTGCCGTTCCACATGTGGGTGCCGGACGTCTACCAAGGCGCACCGACCGCGATGACGCTGCTCACCGGCGGCGGCCCGAAGGTCGCGGCGTTCGCGTGGGGTCTGCGCTTCCTGGTGATGGGCCTGCTGCCGTTCGCGGTGGACTGGCAGGAGATGCTGGTGATTCTCGCGGCGCTCTCGCTCATCGTCGGCAACATCACCGGTATCGTGCAGAAGAACATCAAGCGGATGCTGGCTTACTCGGCCATCTCCAACATGGGCTTCGTGCTGCTCGGCCTGCTCGCGGGCGTGGTCGACGGCAAGGTGACGGGCGCGGCGGGCGCCTACAGCTCGGCGATGTTCTACAGCATCATCTATCTCGTGACGACGCTCGGCACCTTCGGCGTGGTGATGCTGCTCGCGCGCCGCGACTTCGAAGCCGAAATGCTCGAGGACTTCAAGGGCCTGAACCAGCGTAGCCCGGTGTTCGCGTTCGTCATGATGGTCATGATGTTCTCGCTCGCCGGCATCCCGCCGACGGTCGGTTTCTATGCGAAGCTCGCCGTGCTCGAAGCGACGATGAACGCCGGCCTCACATGGCTCGCCGTGCTCGCCGTCATGACCTCGCTCGTGGGCGCGTTCTACTACCTGCGCGTCGTGAAGCTGATGTACTTCGATGCGCCGCAGGACGCATCGCCGATCGTCGCCGGCGGTCTGAACCGCTCGCTGCTGGCGTTCAACGGCCTCGCCGTGCTGGTGCTCGGCCTGGTGCCGGGTCCGCTGATGTCGGCATGCCTGCAAGCGATCTCGCATACGCTGCCGCTGTAATGTCGGCGGCAGGCTGGTTCATCGTGCTGTTGGCGCTCGTCAGCGCCAACGTGCCGTTCCTGAATCAGCGCCTCTTCGCGGTCGTGCCGCTGCGCCTCGCCGAGCCGGCGGGGCGCAGGGCGGCGAAGAAGAGCGCGTGGATCCGGATCGGCGAGCTCATCGTTCTCTACTTCGTGGTCGGCGCGCTCGGCTTCATGCTCGAAGCGCGCGCGGGCAACCGCTTCGATCAGGGATGGCAGTTCTATGCCGTCACCTTCAGTCTCTTCGTGGTGTTCGCGTTTCCGGGCTTCACGTATCAGTATCTCGTCAAACGCCGCTGACGGCTCCGCGCCGTTAGCGGCTCGTTTGCTCACAAGGCAAAGGGCTCAAGATGGCAGATCAACGTTCCAGTTCCCGCAGCATTCCCGGCAACGACGACGGCCTCATCGAAAAGAAGGTCGAAAGCGTCACGCTTCACGAGGGCAAGTTCCTCACGCTCAAGCGGGATACCGTCGAATTGCCCGATGGCAAGCACGCGACGCGCGAGTTCGTCGAGCATCCCGGCGCGGTGATGATCCTGCCCGTCTTCGATGACGGCCGCGTGCTGCTCGAGCGCCAGTTCCGTTATCCGGTGGGCCGCGTGCTGCTCGAATTTCCCGCGGGCAAGCTCGATCCCAACGAAGACGAACTGACGTGCGCCAGGCGCGAGTTGCAGGAAGAGACCGGCTATACGGCGCGCGAATGGACTTTTCTGACGCGCATCCATCCGGTGATTTCGTATTCGACGGAGTTCATCGATCTTTACCTCGCGCGTGGCCTGACCGCGGGCGACGCGCAGCTCGACGAAGGCGAGTTCCTCGAAACCTTCATTGCAGATCAGGCGCAACTGATGGACTGGGTGAAGGACGGCAGCATCAGCGACGTGAAGACGATCATCGGCGTGTTCTGGCTGGAGAAGATTCGCTCAGGCGAATGGAAGCTCGGCGAACCGACGAGGTTCTGAGCAGCGTCACGGCGAATGGATGCGCAGCGAAGGCGGCCTCGATGGCCGCCTTCGTCGTTTCAGGGTCACGAAAAGCGTCGCGCCGGCCGAACGGCTAGAATGATAGATTCGCTAGTCCAGCAGATCATTCTTACTCGTCCGATTTTACGAACGACCGTTCACAAAACGGGAATTTGAGATAAACTTCAACGAAGCTCATCAGCATGAAGGTCCTCGATTTAAAGTGCTCGCACGAACACCGGTTCGAAGGCTGGTTCGCCTCGACCGAAGAGTTCGAGTCGCAGTTGTCGCGCAAGCTGGTCGCATGTCCGGTCTGCTCCACGACGGAAGTGAGCCGCATGCCCTCCGCACCGCGCCTGAATCTGTCATCCGCGCGTGGCGAAGGGGCGCCGCAAGCCGCGCAGCCGAAGGCATCGTCCGAGATGGCGGCGCTGCAGGCGCGCGCGCTGCAGTTCATGCGCGAGCTGATCGAGAAGACCGAGAATGTGGGCGAGCGTTTTGCCGAGGAAGCGAGGCGCATTCACTATGACGAAGCGCCGGCGCGCAGCATTCGCGGCGTCACGACGCCCGAAGACGCGCACGCCTTGCTCGAAGAAGGGATCGACGTAATGCCGCTGCCTTTTCCGGACGCATTGAAGGAGCCGCTGCAGTAATTCTCGCGCGGCGTCTCTCCTGGCTCCGGGATGAGCCATGAAAGGAGACTCCGCGCATGGACCTCAGCTATTCCCCCGCCGACGACGCTTTTCGCGCCGACATCCGCACTTGGCTCGAAGCCAATCTCCCGCGCGCGCTGCGCGACAAAGTCCTCGATCACAAGCGCCTGACGCGCGACGACTACACGAGCTGGCACAGGCTGCTCGGCGCGCGCGGCTGGTCGGCCGTCGCGTGGCCGAAGGAATATGGCGGCCCGGGCTGGAGCGCTACGCAGCGCCATATCTGGGATGAGGAATGCGCGCGCGCCGGCGCGCCGATGGTGCTGCCCTTCGGCGTATCGATGGTCGCGCCCGTGCTGATGAAATACGGCAGCGCCGGGCAAAAATCCCGCTATCTCCCGCGCATTCTCGACGGCACCGACTGGTGGTGCCAGGGCTATTCGGAGCCGGGCTCAGGCTCCGATCTGGCGTCGCTGCGCACGCGCGCGGAACGGCGCGGCGATCACTACATCGTCAACGGGCAGAAGACCTGGACCACGCTCGGCCAGCACGCCGACATGATGTTCTGCCTCGTACGCACCGATCCCGAAGCCAAGAAGCAGGAGGGCATCTCCTTCCTTCTGATCGACATGAAATCGCCTGGCATCACCGTGCGGCCGATCATCACGCTCGATGAGGATCACGAGGTCAACGAGGTCTTCTTCGAGGACGTGGAAGTACCGGTCGCGAATCTCGTCGGCGAGGAGAATCGCGGCTGGACCTATGCGAAGTATCTGCTCGGGCACGAGCGCACCGGAATCGCGCGGGTGGGGCAGTCGAAGCGCGAGTTGCTGTTCCTGAAGCGCCTCGCGCTCGATCGCAGCAAGGGCGGCAAGCCGCTCCTGCACGATCCGCTCTTCGCCGCGAAGGTCGCCGCGCTCGAGATCGAACTGATGGCGCTCGAAGTGACGGTGCAGCGCGTGGTGGCGAGCGAAGCGGGTGGCAAGGGCCCGGGCCCGGAAGCATCGATGCTGAAGATCAAGGGCACCGAAGTGCAGCAGGCGCTGACCGAGCTGATGGTCGAAGCGATCGGCCCGCAAGCCGCCGCCTTCGATCCCGCGTTCCTCGAAGGCGAGCGCGCGCATAGCGTGACGGGCGACGACGATGCCGCGCCGCTCGCCGCGTACTACTTCAACTTCCGCAAGACGTCGATCTACGGCGGCTCGAACGAGATTCAAAAGAACATCATCGCGCAGATGATTCTGGGACTTTGAGGAGCGGCGCATGGACTTCACCTTCAGCGATGAACAGCAGCAGTTCCGCGATGCGCTGCGCCGCTATCTCGACAAGGAATATGCGTTCGACGCGCGGCAGAAGATCGTCAAATCGGAGGCGGGCGTCGACGGGAAGCACTGGCGCGCCTTCGCCGAGCTCGGTTTGCTGGCGCTACCGGTTCCGGAGGCGCAGGGCGGCTTCGACGGCGGCCCGGTCGACATGCTCGTCGTGATGCAGGAGCTCGGGCGCGCACTCGTCGTCGAGCCGTATTGGGCGACGGCGGTGGGCATCGAAGCGTTGCGGCTCGGCGCGGAGAGGGGCAGCGCATTCGCCGGCGATTTGCTCGAACACGCGGGGCGCGGCGAGATTCGTCTGGCCGTCGCGTTCAACGAGCCGCATGCCCGCTACGATCTTTTCGATCTGCGCACGAGCGCGAGCAGCGATGGCGACCACTTCACCCTCGAAGGAACGAAGTCGATGGTTCAGCACGGCGCGCAAGCAGACCATTGGATCGTGCCCGCGCGCCTCGACGGCGAAGTGGCGCTGTTCATCGTCGGGAAAGACGCGGCGAACGTGCGCATCACCGAATACCGCACGATCGACGGGCAACGCGCCGCGACGCTCGTCTTCGACAAGACGCCCGCGACGCGCCTCGACGGCCGCGGCACGGGCGCCGCGACCCTGGAGCGGGTCGCCGATTACGCGACCTTCCTGCTGTGCGCGGAAGCGCTCGGCGCGCTCGATGCGCTCAATCGCGCGACCGTCGAATACACGAAGGAACGGCAGCAGTTCGGCATGCCGATCGCGCGCTTTCAGGTGCTTCAGCATCGCATGGTCGATATGCTGATCCACACCGAGCAGGCGCGCTCGATCACATATCTGGCGGCCGCGCGTCATGCGAGCGACGACGCCGCGACGCGTGCGCGGGCCATTTCCGCCGCGAAGGCGCGCGTCGGTCAGGCTGCGCGCTTCGTCGGTCAGCAGGCCGTGCAGCTGCACGGCGGCATGGGCATGACCGACGAACTACCCGTTGCGCACTGGTTCAAGCGCCTGTCGGTCATCGAGACGACGCTCGGCGATGTCGATCATCATCTCGCGCGCTTCGCCTCGCTTCCCGCTTTCTCCATCACCGAAGTCTGATGCTCATCGAGGAGCTCTGCATGAAATACGCCTATGAGGATTTCGAAGTCGGCAGCGCGGTTCAACTGAGCGCGCACACGTTCACGAGGGAAGAGATCGTCGGCTTCGCCGAGCGCTACGATCCGCAAGCTTTTCACTTGTCGGAGGCGGCGGGCGAGGCATCGCATTTCGGCGGCCTCGTCGCGAGCGGCTGGAACACCTGCTCCGCGATGATGGGCATTCTCGTGCGCGACATGGTCGGCGATTCGACCTCGATGGGCTCGCCCGGCCTCGACAATATCCGCTGGCTCAAGCCGGTGCGCGTCGGTGACACGGTGCGGCTCACCGTGCGCGTGCTCGACAAGCGCGTGTCGAAGAGCAAGCCGGATCGCGGTATCGTGTCGACGCGCTGGGAAGCGCACAACCAGCACGGCGAGCTCGTGCTGACGGTGGATTCAGCCGCGCTGTTCGGCCTGCGCAATCCGGGCGCGCAGGCATGAGCGTCGCGTCGTTGAAGAGCGCCGCCGATGTCTTCGCGGCGGCGGGCGTTGCGCGTTACGTGAGCGACTGGACGACGATCGATCAGGCGCGCGTGAACCGCTTCGCCGATGCGACCGACGATCATCAATGGATACACGTCGACGTCGAACGGGCGCGGCGCGATTCGCCATTCGGCGGGACCATCGCGCACGGTTTCCTGACGCTCTCGCTCGTGCCGACGTGGCTTGCGCAATGCGTGCCGCTCACCGCGCGCATCAGCGTGAACTACGGCATGAATCGCGTGCGTTTCATGTCGCCCGTGCGCGTCGGCTCGCGCTTGCGCGCCGTGTTCACGATCGATGGGGCGAGCGAGGTCGAAGCGGGCAGCGTGCAGGTGACGTGGCTCGTGACGGTCGAGAGCGAAGGCGGCGACAAGCCCGCTTGCGCCGCGGAATTCATCACGCGGCACGCTTTCTGAGCTATTCCGACTGTTCTCTCGCTGCGATGTACTTGCCGAGCTCGAGCTTCGCGATGGCGTTGCGATGCACTTCGTCGGGGCCATCCGCGAGACGCAGCGTGCGCGCCGACGCATATGCACAGGCCAGCGGAAAGTCGTCGCAGACGCCGCCCGCGCCGTGCGCCTGAATCGCCCAGTCGATGACCTGACACGCGACGTTCGGCGCGACCACCTTGATCATCGCGATCTCGCCGCGCGCGCCCTTGTTGCCGACGGTGTCCATCATGTATGCGGCCTTGAGCGTCAGAAGCCGCGCCTGCTCGATCATGATGCGCGCTTCCGCGATGCGCTCCTGCGTCACGCCATGCTGCGCGATGGGCTTGCCGAACGCCACGCGTTCGAGCGTGCGCTTGGTCATGAGTTCGAGCGCGCGTTCAGCGAGCCCGATCAGGCGCATGCAGTGATGAATGCGCCCCGGTCCGAGGCGGCCCTGCGCGATCTCGAAGCCGCGTCCTTCGCCCAGGAGCATGTTCGTCGCCGGCACACGGACGTGATCGAGCGTGATCTCCATGTGGCCGTGCGGCGCGTCGTCGTAGCCGAACACGTTCAGAGGCCGGTGCACGGTGATGCCGCTCGCGTCGGCGGGCACGAGAATCATCGACTGTTGAGCGTGCTTCGGCGCGTCGGGATCGGTCTTGCCCATCACGATATACACCTTGCAGCGCGGATCGCCCGCGCCCGACGACCACCACTTGTGGCCGTCGATGACGTAGCTGTCGCCATCGCGCACGATGCTGCAACGGATGTTGGTCGCATCCGACGACGCGACTTCCGGCTCCGTCATCAGGAACGCCGAGCGGATTTCGCCGCGCAGAAGCGGTTCGAGCCACTGGGCCTTCTGCGCATCGGTGCCATAGCGCTCGATGGTCTCCATGTTGCCGGTATCGGGCGCGCTGCAGTTGAACACTTCCGGCGCCCACGGCACGCGGCCCATGATTTCGCAGAGCGGCGCGTATTCGAGATTCGTCAGGCCCGCGCCGCGTTCGGAGGCCGGCAGGAAGAGATTCCAGAGTTTTTCGGCGCGCGCTTGCTCCTTCAGGCCTTCGATGAGGCGCGTCGGAATCCACGCGTTGCCCGCCGCGCGATTCGTCGCGACCTCTTCCCCGAAAGCGCGTTCGTTCGGATAGATGTGCGCGTCGAAGAAGGCGAGCAGCTTCTCGCGCAGCGCTTGCACCTTGGGCGTGTAGTCGAAGTTCATTCTTTGTCTCCTCTCATTTCCCTACTTTCTGCGCGTACTGCCAGGCGAGCTCGGCCATCGGACGTGCGCGCCGTCCCGCATCGACGGCTTGCGCGCTCGCCGCCGTGCCATCGACGACGCGCTTCATGATGCCCTGCAGGATCGCGGCGATGCGGAACATGTTGTAGGCGAGATAGAAGTTCCAGTCGCCTTCGATCGAAAAGCCCGTGCGCGCGCAGTAACGCGCGACGTAGGCGGCTTCGTCCGGGATGCCGAGCGCGGCCCAGTCGAGTCCGGCGATGCCGCGAAACTGCGACGGATCGACATGCCACGCCATGCAGTGATACGCGAAATCGGCAAGCGGGTCGCCGAGCGTCGAGAGCTCCCAATCGAGCACGGCGAGCACACGCGGCTCGTCCGGATGAAAGATCAGGTTGTCGAGCCGATAATCGCCGTGCACGACGCTGACCTTCGCTTGCCGCGCCTGCGGAATGTGTTGCGGCAGCCATTCGATCAGGCGATCCATTGCCTCGATCTGCTCGGTTTGCGAGGCGACGTACTGCTTGCTCCAGCGCCCGATCTGACGCTCGAAGTAATTGCCCGGCTTGCCGTAGCTCGAAAGACCGGCGGCCTCGACATCGACCGTATGGAGCGCGGCGATCACGCGGTTCATTTCGTCGTAGATCGCGGCGCGCTCGGTGCTCGTCATGCCGGGCAGCGACGGGTCCCACAGCACACGGCCCTGAACGAACTCCATCAAGTAGAAGGCGCGGCCGATCACGCTTTCGTCCTCGCACAGCGCGAGCATGCGGGCGACGGGCACGTCGGTGGCGGCGAGCGCGTCCATCACGCGAAACTCGCGTTCGATTGCATGCGCGGAGGGCAGAAGCTTGGCCGCGGGTCCCGGTTTTGCGCGCATCACGTAGCTGCGCGTGGGCGTGACGAGCTTGAATGTGGGATTCGACTGTCCGCCCGCGAATTGCTCGACGTTCAACGGGCCGCTGAAGCCATCGACGTGCGCGGTCAGCCACGACGCGAGCGCATCGGCATCGAAACGCTGGCGGTCCTGCACGGGGCGCGTTCCTTCGAACGCGGAGAAATCGGACTGCTCGTTCTGTTCTTTGTCCTGCATCGTCTCCTCCGTTTTTGCCCGGCGTCTTCAGTTCATGTCGCCGGCCTTGTAGCGTACGAATTGGGCGTAGAGCAGTTCCATGGTCGTGTTGCGCACGTCGGAGTGCAGCGGCGAGGGCGGCGAATGATTGATCGCGTGCACCACCCAGTCGCCCGGTTTGTCGCCGACATCGAGCGCGTTGATGCAGCCCGTCGCCTGCGACAGGTGCCCGAAGAACGCGCGCCCGCCGGCGGTGATCGCGTGCGAGAGCAGCGCGCGATTCACGCCGCCGTGCAGCACGAGCAGCACCGTGTCCCACGAGCGATCTTCACGCAAGCGCGCGACGGCGGGCAGCGCGCGGTCGAGCAACTGACCGATGGTCTCGCCGCCGAGAAACTGCGTGTCTTCCGGCACGACGCCATCGAACACCGAGAGAAACGCGCGCTCGATATCGGCCGTCGACAGATTGGCGAGCCGCCCGCCGCGAATCTCCTGCCATTCGGGCCACGTTTCGATGTCGATGCGCTGGCCCGTCGCGTCGAGCACGCGCCGCGCGGTCTCTACCGTGCGCGGCAGGCCGCTCACGATCACGCGATCGAAACGTATTTTCTGCGCGGCGAACTCGCGGCCCGCCGCGCTCGCTTCGTCGCGTCCGCGTTCATTGAGCGGCACGCTTTCCGGATCGATCGCGCGGCCGCTGTCGTCGAAATAGGTGACGTCGCCGTGGCGCATCAGGAAGATGCGGCGCCGCTTCGGCAATTCGTAGGTCGGCATGGCTCAGCGATAGTTGGGCTGACGCTTCTCGAGGAAGGCCGTGATGCCTTCGAGCGCATCGCCGTGATGGAGCGCATCGAGGAAGCCGTCACGCTCCATGTCGAGATGCGCGTCGAGCGGCTGCATATCGGCCGCGTTGATGAGCGACTTGATGCGCGCCATCGCTTTCGGCGACACGCTGCCGAGATCGTCGGCCCAAGCGATGGCGGCATCGAGCGCGATGCCCTTCTTGGTCAGCCGGTTGATGACGCCCACTTCGTGCAGCCGCGCGGCGCCGATCGGCTTGGCTTCGAGCAGTACTTCGCTCGCGAGCGTGCGCGGCAGCGCGCGAGCGAGAAACCACGAAGCGCCGCCGTCGGGCGTGAGGCCGACGCGCGCGTACGACATGACGAACTTCGCGTCGTCGGCGGCGACGATCAGATCGCACGCGAGCGCGAGCGAAAAGCCCGCGCCGGCGGCCGCGCCTTCGACCGCCGCGATGACGGGCTTGGTCGATGCGCGCAGCGCGCTGATCCACTCGCCAAGCAGGTCGATGCTCTGCGCCTGCACCGACGGGTCCTTCGCGCGGTTCTCCAGCAGGCGGTTCAGATTGCCGCCCGCGCAGAAGAAATTGTCCGCGCCGGTCAGCACGATCGCGCGCACGGTGTTGTCGCGCTCGGCCGTGTTCAACGCTTCGATGCCGGCGGCGTACATGTCCGGATGCAGGGCATTGCGCGCGCCGGGATTGGAGAGCTTCAGCACGAGCGTGGTGTCGCTGCCTGCGGGACGGTCTGTCAGTAGTTCGGCGCTCATCTGAGCTCCTCGATGTGGGTAAGCGAAAGTCCGAGCTGCGCGCGTCGCGCGAGCCAGGGCGATGGCCGGTAGCGCGGATCGCCGAGCACGTTGTGGATGTTGCGCAGGATCGTGAGGATGGTCGTCGCGCCGAGCGCATCGCCGAGCGCGAGCGGGCCGCGCGGATAACCGAGACCGAGCGTCACGGCGAGATCGATGTCCCCCGGCGTCGCGATGCCTTGCTGCGCGATATCGCAGCCGATGTTCACGATCGTCGCCACGACGCGCTGCGCGACGAAGCCGGTCGAATCGCGGATCACGGTGACGGGCACGCCGTCGTAGGCGAAGAGGGCGTGCGCGGCGTCGCGCATCGCGGGCGTGGTCGCGGGCGTCGTCATGATCGTGCGGCGCGCGACGGTATCGAGCGGGAAGAGCGTATCGACGGCGATCACACGCGTGGCGTCGAGATGCTCGGCGACGGCGGTCGTGGTCGCATCGAAGCCGAGCGGCGTGACGATGATGAGCGAGTCGGGCTCGGGCGTGTGGCCCGGGTCGATGTGCACGCTGCAGTCGCATTTGGCGATCAGCTTCAGCACGTCCTCGCGTCCGGCGTGCGACGCGCGGCTGATCCAGACGCGCGTCGGCAATTGCGTGGGCGCGGCGGGTTCGTCGGGAACCTGCTGCTTGCCGTCGACGTAGCGATAAAACCCTTCGCCCGCCTTGCGCCCGATGAGCCCGCCCGCGAGCCGCGTTCCGGTAATCGGCGACGGCTTGAAACGCGGCTCTTCATAGAACTGGTGATAGATCGATTCCATGACCGGATGTGAGACGTCGAGCGCGGTGAGATCGAGCAGCTCGAACGGCCCGAGACGGAAGCCCGCCTGCTCGCGCATGATGCGGTCGATGTCCGCGAAGCTCGCGACGCCTTCGCTCGCCACGCGCAGGCCTTCGGTGTTCATGCCGCGCCCGGCGTGATTGACGATGAAGCCCGGCATGTCCTTCGCGCGCACCGGCGTGTGGCCCATGCGCCGCGCGAGGTCCATCAATGCGTCGCCGGCGCGCGAATCGCCGCGCAAGCCGTCGATGACCTCGACCACGCGCATCAGCGGCACGGGATTGAAGAAGTGAAAGCCGGCCACGCGCTCCGGATGCGCGCAACCTGCGGCGATCGCGGTGATGGACAGCGAAGAAGTGTTCGATGCCAGAATGCAGTGCTCGCCGACCACGGCTTCGAGTTCGCGAAACAACTCGCGCTTGATGTCGAGATGCTCGACGATCGCCTCGACGATGGCGTCGCAATCGGACAGCTCGGTCGTGTCGCCCGCATCGCGGATGCGCGCGAGCGCCGCGTGCGCATCGGCTTCCTTCAGCTTGCCCTTCGCGGTGAGCTTCGCAAGCGTGTCCGCCAGATAGTCGCGCGCGGCCGCGAGCGCCTTTGGGTTCGTGTCGTAGAGGCGCACCGTCAGGCCGCCGAGCGCCGCGATCTGCGCGATGCCGCGTCCCATCGCGCCGCTGCCGACGATGCCGAGCGTCTCGATCCTGTATTCGTGCTGGCTCATGATGCGGTTCTGCTCCTGAAGGATTGGAACGCGCGCGGTGTTCGCGCGGTCCCGACGGTGAACCGGCCCGGCGAGGCGCGCCGTCGCTCAGAGTTTGGCGAGTCGTTCGAGCGCGAGCGCGAGCGTCTCTTCCTTCTTCGCGAAGCAAAAGCGCACGACCCCCGATTCATGACTCTCGTGATAGAACGCGGACACCGGAATCGCGGCCACGCCGATTTCGCCCGTGAGCCACTGCGAGAACTCGGCTTCGGGCATGTCGCTGATCGCCGAGTAATCGACGCACTGGAAGTACGTGCCGTCGCAAGGCAGGAGCGAGAAGCGCGTGTTTGCGAGCGCGGCGCGGAAGAAGTCGCGCTTCTTCTGATAGAACGCAGGCAGTTCCAGATACGGCTTCGGATCTTCGAGATAGTGCGCGAGGCCAATCTGCATCGGCGTGTTCACCGTGAATACGTTGAACTGATGCACCTTGCGGAATTCGGCGGTCAGCGCGGCGGGCGCGGCCACGTAGCCGACTTTCCAGCCCGTCACGTGAAAGGTCTTGCCGAAGCTCGACACGACGAAGCTGCGCTTGGCCAGCTCCGGATAGCGCGAGACGCTTTCGTGCGGCGCGCCGTCGTAGACCATGTGCTCGTAGACTTCGTCCGAGACGATCAGAACGTTGGTGTCGCGCACGATCTCCTCGAGCTTCTTCATATCCTCCGCGCGCCACACGCGGCCGGTCGGATTGTGCGGCGTGTTGATCATCAAAAGGCGCGTCTTCGGCGTGATCGCGGCGGCGATCCTGTCGAAGGGCAGCGCGTAGTCGGGCGCTTCCAGCGACACGAACACCGGCGTGCCGCCCGCGAGCTCGATCGACGGCACGTAGCTGTCGTACATCGGCTCGATGACGATGACTTCGTCGCCCGGGTGCACGCAGCACAGCACGGCCGTGAGCAGGGCTTGGGTGGCGCCGGCGGTCACGGTGATCTCGCGATCGGCGTCGTAGGCGCGGCCGTAGAGCGCCTCGATCTTGCGCGCGATCGCCTGACGCAACGGCGCGGCGCCCGCCATCGGCGGATATTGATTGTGGCCTTCGCGCATCGCGTCGGCGACGGCATCGACGATGCGCGCGTCGCAATCGAAGTCGGGGAAACCCTGACCGAGATTCACGGCGCCCTTCTGCGCGGCGAGGGCGCTCATCACGGTGAAGATGGTCGTGCCCACGTTGGGCAGACGCGAGGGGAAGGCGAACTCGGGCGGTGTCGGAAGCAGTTCGTGCGTGGCGTTCATGGTCATGTGGGCGTGGATTGTGCCGACGGTGCGTTCAGCATGCTATTTTAAGGCAGGGTCAGCCGGCGGCCACGAGCGCCGCCGCATGCGCTTCGAGCTCGGTCACGAAAGATTTCGGCTCCGCGATGCGAAACGCGAAATCGCGCGCGACGCGGCGCGCGAGCTTGAGCACCGCGCGATCTTTCGAGACGAGCCAGTCGGCGCCCGACGCGTGCGCGAGTTCGAGAAACTTCTGATCATCGCGATCGCGGCATTTGGGCAGCGGGCGCTCGTCCTCGGGCAGCGTCACGGCGACGAGCGTCGAAAGCCGTTCGACGGTTGCGAGCGCCGCCGTCTTGTCGACCTCCATCCGCACGAACTGCGGATAGTCGAGCACGCGCGTGAGCTCCCTGAGGCAGCGCGAGTCGATCAGCGCTTCGAGCGTGCGCGCTTCGAGGGCCGCGTGAATCGGGCGCGTGGCGGGATCGTCGAAGACGAGGAGGTCGATCCAGACATTCGAATCGAGCACAACGCGCAGTGGCGCGGCGGAATTGTCCATTCGATACAATCGGGGGTTTATGCCAATGATCGCCGGCACGGTGCCGGCGAGCCTCCATGATAATCGTTCTCTCGCCCGCCAAATCGCTCGACTACGAGACGCCCGCCCACGTCAGGAAGCACACGCTGCCTCAGTTCGTCGATGAAGCCGCCGAACTGATCGACGGTTTGCGCGAACTCTCGCCGCAGCAGATCGGCGGCATGATGGGTATTTCCGATCAGCTCGCGACGCTGAATTTTCAACGCTATGCGGAGTGGTCAAAGACTTTCGACCAGCACAATTCCAAGCAGGCGGTGCTCGCCTTCAACGGCGACGTGTACGAAGGCTTCTCGGCGAAAACGCTTTCGGCGAGCGATCTCGATTTCGCGCAGAACCACGTGCGCGTGCTGTCCGGACTCTACGGCCTGTTGCGGCCGCTCGATCTGCTGCAGCCGTATCGGCTGGAGATGGGCACGAAGTTTCCCAACGCGCGCGGCAAGGATCTCTATGCGTTCTGGGGCGAGCGCATCACCGCGGCGCTCAACGAGCAGCTGAAGAAGCAGCGCGGCGCGCGCGTGCTGGTGAATTGCGCGTCGGAGGAGTATTTCAAGTCGGTGAAGCCGAAGCTGCTCGCGGCTCCGGTCGTCTCGCCCGTGTTCGAGGACTGGAAGGGCGGACGCTACAAGATCATCAGCTTTCACGCGAAGCGCGCGCGCGGCCTGATGGCGCGCTATGCGGTCGAGAACCGCATCGGCGAGCCGGAAGCGCTCAAGGGCTTCGACAGTGAAGGCTACAAATTCGATGCGAAGGCGTCGAACGATACGACATACGTATTTCGCCGCCGGATCGCGGACTGAAGACGCGCGAGTACGAAAGCAAGCAAGGAAACGACGATGACTCTCTCCATTTCAAGCAATTTCGACGCGGGCGCGATCGAAGTCCTCAACACCGACGATCCCGCCGATATTCGCCTGCGTATTCGTCCCGATACGCAGGCGGACTTCGCGCAATGGTTCTACTTCTGCGTGTCCGGCGCGCGCGGCGAGCGCCTCGTGATGACCTTCGAGAACGCGGCGCAGTGCGCATTTGCGGAAGGCTGGCGCGACTATGAAGCGGTCGCGAGCTACGACCGCGTGAACTGGTTCCGCGTGTCGACGGAATACGACGGGCAGGTGATGAAGATCGATCACACGCCCGATTTCGACCGCATCTATTACGCGTATTTCGAGCCGTACAGCGAGGAGCGCCATTCGGAATTTCTCGGCGCGATGCAGCAATTGCCGCACGCGACGCTGACCGAGCTCGGCAGCACGGTGCAGGGCCGGCCGATGTCGCTGCTCACGCTCGGGCTTCCGGACTTCGGGGACGCAGAACCGAAGAAGAACGTCTGGATCATCGCGCGCCAGCATCCGGGCGAGACGATGGCGGAATGGTTTGTCGAAGGGCTCGTGAAGCGCCTCGCGGGCTTCGGCGACTGGGCCGGCGACCCGGTCGCGCGGTCGCTGTTCGAGCGGGCCGTGTTCCATATCGTGCCGAACATGAATCCGGACGGCAGCGCGCTCGGCAACCTGCGCACCAACGCGGCGGGCGCGAACCTGAATCGCGAGTGGATGGAGCCGAGCGCGGAGCGCAGCCCCGAAGTGCTCGTCGTGCGCGAGGCGATTGCGGAGATCGGCTGCGATCTGTTCTTCGATATCCACGGCGACGAGGCGATTCCATACGTGTTCGTCGCGGGCTCGGAGATGCTGCCGGGCTTCACGGAACAGCAGGCGAAGGAGCAGAAGGCGTTCGTCGATTTCTTCAAGCAGGCGAGTCCGGACTTCCAGGACGTGCACGGCTACGAGGCGAGCAAGTATCAGACGGATGCGCTCAAGCTCGCGTCGAAATACATCGGCAACGAGTACAAGTGCCTGTCGCTCACACTGGAGATGCCGTTCAAGGACAACGCCAATCTGCCCGACGAGAGTGTCGGCTGGAACGGCGCGCGCAGTGCGGCGCTCGGTGCGTCGATGCTCCAGGCGATCCTGTGGCACTTGCAGACATTCGCCGCATGAGGGTCTGGCTGCGGGAGGATTGAGCGCGCGTCGCTTTCGCGCGCCGCGGACGCAAAAAAGGGCGTGGCCACCCAAGGTGGCCACGCCCTTTTCTCATTATTCGGCTCAGTGCTTCTTGCTCGTCTTCTTCGTCGACTTGGACCCGCTGCCGGATTTGCCCGACGACTTGGTTTTCGCGCCGTGCTTGGTTTTCGTGCTGCGCGTGGAGTGCGATTGGGCGCGCAAGGGCGGCACCGGATCGTTCCAGCCGAACGCGAGCAACTGGCTGCCGACATAGCCGCAGCGGAACTTGAGCGGAGTGGGATCGCGCTCGCTGCTCTTCGGCATGCCTTGCCCTTCGACGGTCACGACATTGTCCACTTTGATGCGTTGCTTCTTCTCGTCGAACGAATCGTTCCACGGCTCGATCGTGGAATGAGTGGGGTCGAAGGATGCCGGCGGGAACTCGACGTGATCGAAGGCCGTCGAGGTGCTGGCGATGAAGTTGCCATGCGCGGCGCAGTCCGCCACCAGCGGATTGGCGTTGAAGTCGGTGACGAAGTGGTGAATCAGTTCGTTGCGCTCGTCGAGCGAATCGGCAAAAGCGGACACCGCGCATGTCAACGACGCGCATACCGCCAACCGGCCGACGAGCCGCATGAGCCGGCGCGGTGCGTAGTTACTATCCATCAAGTCTGGCGCTAAGAAGACACGGGCAAAGTAAGATGCGCCGTGTGGGGAAGGAGTTCAATCTTATCGCACCTTGCGCGCGTTTCCATCGCCCGCAATCCGATATCCGGCGGCGAGGCTGCACGCGACTGATGCTTGTCGTGATTCAGACGCGCGGACCGCGATCCAGGCGATAGCGGCGCACGTCATATGTGGTGATCCAGGCGGGCTTGTACACCGTGATCAGGATGGTGAGCAGACCGGTGAAGAGCGCCTCGCCGGCGCCGAGCAGCAGGGAGCTTCGCGTGAACGCCGCAGGCACGACGATCGGGCCGCTGGCGAGCGCCATCTCGAGCAGCACGGTCGCGCCGCAGGCCGCGGCGACCGCGGCGGCGGAAGCGATGAACCCGTGTCCCGCAATGAACGTGAAGAGATTGCGCGGCAGCCAGGCGTTGCTCAGACGTTGCAGCAGCGTCGAAACCGCGACGGGCAGCGCGCCGAACAATAGATACGTGGTTGCCACCGAGAGCCATGAAGCATCGAGCACGACGGCGGCGAGGCCGGTGGTCGCTGCCGTGCCGATGAGCGCGAGCCGCCAGTCGAAGAGCGTAACCATGAGCGTCGCGCCCAGCAGATGGATCACGGGCCCGTCGTCAAACCATGCATTGCACGCCCACAGCACCGTGACCGCGACGACGATGCCGAGCCACACGTGCTGCAGCGTGGCGTCTTGCAGCCGCGCGAAGGGGCGCTGCAGCAGCACGAGCGCGAGCAGTCCCGCGACGGCGATCCAGCTGCCGACGGTAAGCCAAAGCGGAAGCGGTGTGTAGAAGAACCCCATGCCTTGCATATTACTCGTTGCACGTAAAACGTGTGCGCAAAGGTCGGACCCGTTCGCCCGGTTTGTTGCTAGAAAGATGATTCCGGCTCGGCTGCGATCGGCAAGGATGCCGTGTCGTTGTCGAGAAGCGACGGGTAGCGCTTGCGCGATCGTCTCAGCGGAATGATGCCCGGCTGGCCCGATACGACGCGCGCCGGCGGCTCTTCGCCGCTGCGCAGAATCTCGAGATGCGAGTTTTGCACGCCGTTGTATATCGCCACCGCGGCGGCGCGATTCGTCGCGCCCAGTTGCTGGAAGATACTTGCAAGGTGGATTTTCACCGTGCCTTCGCTGATGCCGAGCGTTTTCGCGATCATCTTGTTGGTGCTTCCCATATGCACGCAACGCATGATCTGCTGCTGCCGCGGCGACAGCGTGGGATGATGGCGTACCTTGAGGCGCAGCTTCGCGCCGTCCTGGGTGCGGCGGGCGGTGAGCTCGCGCGTGAGTTCGGGGTCGACGATGTCGGCCGGAATGTAGTGTCCGCCGACGAGCACCATTTCGAGCGCGCGAAGAATCAGGATGGGATCGAGCGCGCGCGGCACGACGCCCATCGCGCCGGCGTTCATCAGCGCGTATACCAGGGCGGCGCCGCAGCGATCGACCATGACGGCGGCCGGGACGCGAGGGACATCATCCAGCAGGTTCTGTAAGTCGCCGGTGCGCAGGTCGGGCGCCCAGTCGATCACGATCATGTCGGGGATCGAGCGCTTCGAGGCGGAACGAGCATGTCTCCAGTCCTTCGCCTCAGTGAACTGCGCCTGACGCGCGATACGGCGCAGCAATGTTTTCAGGCCCGCGCGGCGCTCCGCGTCGGAACCAACGATATTGATTTTCATGCTTGACCTCTTGTCAGAACACCCGGGCGGGCCTTCCGCACCGGGACTCGTTGCCGCCGAACTCGCCGGCGTCACGGCAATATTGACAAATTTGAGGTGATTGCGCCCCCTATCCGAATGGAATAGGCACAAATACACAAAACCCCGCACGAGGCGGGGTTTGTTCAGCGTGGACGAGGCTTTGCGCCCGTTTTCAATGAAAGTGAGGCTGCGCCGGCTCCGCGTCCTCGGGCATTTCCGCGTGCACGATCTCGCCGAGCGGGTCCGCATAGAGCGGCACGCCGCAATCGTCGCAAAACTCGGGCTCGAAGCGGCCTGCGTGACGACGCACGTCCGACACGCCCGCCTTCTTCAGCAATTCGACGATTTCCTCGACCGGGCCATTCGCGCCTTCGAGGTCGGCCGCGTCTTCGTCCATGCCGAGCTCGCCGTTTTCCCTGCCGTAGAGCGGCCAGACGACGCCGTAGATCACGTCGTTGCTGCCGCGGCGCGTGAAGCCGATGCGGTATTCGTCGATGCGCCTCTCGCCAAACCCCGCGATGACCGCGCGCAGATCCTGCGGCGCGGTGCCGAGGGTGTCGAACAGATAACGCACGGCGGTGCGCACGGTGTGCGGGCGAACTTGCTCGTCGGCATCTCGACAGGCTGAATAGTAGGCGTCAGGCAGCAAACATTCGAATTCGCATCCCGGAAGGATGGCCGCGAAGCTCGGACCGCCTTGAGCGGCCCACTGCTCGAGGCATTGTCCCCGTTCGACGCGGCTGCCGTTCTCGTCCTCCTGCCAGCGGAAGAACGCAGCGCCCTCCGGCACGACGACCAGAGCCAGCAGGAAACGGGGATCTGCGAGAATCGGCGAGGTTTCCGGAAGATCCGACAGATTCAGGCGTGCCGCCGCGCCTCCCAGGACGGTTTGCAGCAGTTGCTGCGCGAGGCGCGCCGTGTCGACATGATGCCGCGGCAACTGGTCGATGCTGTAGAGATAGGGCGCGACGGCCACGCGCGCGCCCGCCGCGAGAATATGGGCCTGCATCTGCGTGCGCAGCGCATCGACGGCATCGCTTTTCAGCGTGCCCGACGGGATCGCATAGCGCGTCCAGGCGAGCACGGGCGCGGCGATCAGAAGCGCCTCGTGGGGTACGCCATCGACGTCGATGGTGAACGATTCGCTGTGCGTCTCGGCCATGTCGGCGAGCGCGCCGTAGGCGTCGGCGTGATTCTGCTGAAGATGATCGAGGGCGGCATCGAGCGTCGTCTGGTTGCCGTTGCGCACGAGCTTGGCGATGAGCGTGTCGAGACGGGCTTCCCAGAAGCGGTCCTCGACGCGGCTGCCGGACGCGAAGAGCGCGAGGGAGAGGCTGACAAGCTTGTCGGCGTCCGGGGGGGTACGTTTTGCGATTCGCGAGCGCATAGGGTTATTAGAGTGAATTGATGCGGTGAACCATTAATTGTAGTCGTTCCGACCGAGCTTTTACCGCTGCGCGTTGCAGTACCGTGCGTTACCGAAGACGATCCTTGTTCTGGGGCAGCCAAATTTTTTCGCTGACACCCTTGCGGAGTTGGGTTTCGATCACTAGAATTCCGTTCCTTCGCGATTCGACGAACGCGAAGGAAGCGGGAGAAGGTGGGTTTTGGGCAGGGCGCTTGGAGCGGATGATTGAGGGCTCTGAGCGCGGTCAGCGAGAAAGAAAGTTCGAAATTCTTGTTGACACGAGCCGAAACGTTCTTCATAATCTCGTTTCTCTGCTGCTGATGCAGCGACGCAAGACGGTGGTAAGGTGGTAGCGGTCTTGCGATGTGCTCTTTAAAAACTAACAGCCGATAAGTGTGGGCGCTTGATGGCGAGTGCGGTTTCAGTCTTTTGGGGCTGAGGCAATGGCAAAAGTAATCAAGAGTCTCACACGAAGTATCAGAGGAAGGTTTATCTGTCGAAAGACGGA
>NZ_FCOB02000044.1 GCF_001545075.1 Caballeronia ptereochthonis | reverse complement strand
GGGTTCATCGACATCTTCACGTTGGCGATATCGACTCCCGTGTTGTCCGACTTCACCCGGACCTTCACGTTGTAGTCCACCACACGTTTTACAGGCACAAGAATCTTCATATCCGGTTCCCGGTTGACTTGCGTGACACGCGCTCAGGCAGCTGGAGCGCGCCCCAGTTCGATGTATCTGGCGAGATGATGATCTTCGTCGCCCAGTTGATGGTCGATCATCACGAGGCGCTTCGCGTAATGCGAGAGCGCCAGTTCCCATGTCATGCCGATCCCGCCGTGCAGCTGAATCGACTCTTCCGCGACACGCGCCCCTATGCGCCCGATCGAATACTTCGCCGCCGACAACGCGCGCTCGCGTTCGACGCCCGCTCCACCGACCGCCGCGGCCGCATTGATCGCCGCCGAGCGCGCCTGCTCGATTTCGAGCAGCACATCGGCCATGCGATGCTGCAGCGCCTGAAATGTTCCGATGGGCACGCCGAACTGCTTTCGCGTGCGCAGATATTCGAGCGTGTGTTCTTTGGCGACGTCCATTGCGCCGACGGCCTCCGACGCGAGCGCGACGAGCCCGTAACCGACCGCCTGCTCGAGCGTCCCGAACCCCGCGCCTTCATCGCCGACGAGCGTATCGGCATCGAGCGTGACGTCCTCGAGCAACACCTCCGCCGCTCGTCCGCCATCGATCATGCGATAGCCGCGCACGTGCACGCCTTTTGCCTCGCGCGGCACCACGAAGAGCGAGATACCCGCCTGATCGTGCTCGCCGCTCGACGTGCGCGCGGAAACGAGCAGGACATCCGCATGCTCGCCCTGCCGCACGACGCCTTTCGCGCCATTCAGCACCCAGCCGTCGCCGCGCCGCGCTGCACGCGCGGTGACGCGCGCAAGCTCGTAGTGCGAGCCGGGTTCATCATGCGCGAAGGCCGCGATCGCCGCGCCGTCGATCATCTTCGCGACGATCTCGCGCTGCCTGTCATTGCCTGCGTAAGCGAGCGCGCGTCCGACGATCAGCGCATCGAGAAACGGCTCCACGACGAGCCCGCGGCCGAGCGCCTCGAACACGACGGCGATATCGAATCCATCGCCTCCGAAGCCGCCTGCGGATTCATCGAAGAACGCTCCGACGATGCCGAGCTCGCAAAAGCGCCGCCACATGTCGCGGCTGTAGCCTTCCTCCGAGCGCGCGATCCTGTCGCGTACGTCGAAGCCATACTGCTCCGCCATGAACCGGTTGAGCGAATCCGCAAGCATCCGGCGGTCTTCTGTGTGCTGGAAATTCATGGTGCGAATCCTTCAGAGCCCGAGAATCATCTTCGAGATGATGTTCTTCTGAATCTCGTTGGAGCCGCCAAAGATCGACAGCTTGCGGTTGTTGAAGTACTGTGCGGCGGCGCTCGACGCTTCGCCTGGCCCCACCAGCTCGCCTTCGCAGCCGTCTTCCAGCGCTTCCTCGATGAACGGCTGCGCGTACGATCCCATCGCGCGACGCATCAGCGACGAGATTTCCTGGCGAATCTCCGTGCCGCGAATCTTCAGCATCGAACTCTCGGCACCCGGCGCGCCGCCGCCGGCCACAGCCGCGAGCACGCGCAGGTTAGTCGTCTTCATGTTCTCGAGATCGATCTCGACACGCGCGAGCCGCGCGGCGAACAGGGGATCGTCGATGAGCGCGCGGCCGTTGCGCCGCACCTTGGCCGCCGCCGCTTTCAGCCGCCGCAGCGCCGCGACCGAGAAGCCCACGCCCGCGATGTTCGTCCGCTCGTAGGTCAGCAGATACTTGGCATAAGTCCAGCCCTTGTTCTCCTCGCCGACGAGGTTGTCAACCGGCACGCGCACGTCGGTGAAGAACACTTCGTTGACCTCGTGCTCGCCGTCGAGCGTGATGATCGGGCGCACTTCGACGCCGGGCGTCTTCATGTCGACCAGAAGGAAGCTGATGCCCTCTTGCTTGCGCACATCCTGCGCCGTGCGCACGAGGCAGAAGATCATGTTGGCGTAATGGCCGAGCGTGGTCCACGTCTTCTGCCCGTTGACGACGTAATACTCCTTGCCGTTCTCGGTCGTTCGCACGGCCGTGGTCCGCACGGATGCGAGATCGGAACCCGCGCCCGGCTCCGAGTAGCCCTGACACCACCAGTCGGAACCATCGAGAATGCGCGGCAGCCAGTAACGCTTCTGCGCCTCGCTGCCGTACTTGATCAGCACCGGCCCGAGCATGTTCACGCCGAACGGCACGATGCGCGGCGCGCCCGCAATCGCGCATTCGTTCTCGAAGATGAATTTCTGCACCGCATTCCAGCCGGGGCCGCCGTACGCCTTCGGCCAGTGATTCGCGAGCCATCCCCTCGCGTTGAGAATGCCGTGCCATTGCACCATGTCGTCGCGCGTCAGGTGCTTAACCGTGCGCACCTTTTGCGCGATGCGCTCCGGCAACGACGTGCGCAGGAAGTCGAGCACTTCGGCGCGAAACGCTTCTTCCTCTGCGGTGAATTTCAGATCCATGACTGCTGTTCCATCTGAAGATTGAAGAAGGGCCGAACTCAAGCCGGCTGGTTCAGGCTCGCGAAGGGCTTGCCGCGCGCGACGAGATCCACGAGCAACGGAGAAGCGCGCCAGAAGAGCGGATCTTCCTTCGCGAACTCGCGGATATCGGCGAGCACGGTGTCGAGGCCGACGCTGTCCGCGTAGTGCATCGGACCACCGCGATAGCGCGGAAAACCGAAGCCATGCATCAGCACCGCGTCCACGTCGAGCGGACGCAAGGCGATGCCTTCATGCACGATGTTCGCGCCTTCGTTGATCATCGCGGCCAGGTAGCGGCGCACGATCTGCCCGTCGTCGAACGCGCGCGGCGAGATGCCCGCACGCTCGCGCTCGGCGTCGATGATCGACTCGACCTCGGGATCGGGCTTGCCGATGCGCGCGCCGTCGTCGTAACGGTAAAAGCCGCGCCCGGTCTTCTGGCCGAACCAGCCTCGCTCGCACAGCTGATCCCCGATGCGCACATAGCGGGCGTTGGGGTCGCGCGTCGCGGCCCGGCGCTTTCTGGCGGCCCAGCCGATATCACCGCCCGCGAGATCGATGACCTGATACGGTCCCATCGGAAAGCCGAATTCGCGCACCGCGCGGTCGATCTGATAAGGCGATGCGCCGTCTTCCATCAGATGGTCCGCGGCAGCCCGATAAACGGCCAGCATGCGATTGCCGATGAAGCCGTCGCACACACCGGCGCGCACCGCCACCTTGCGCAGCTTCTTCGCGAGTTCGAACCCGGTCGCGACGACATCGTCGCTCACGCGCGCGGGCACCACGATTTCGAGCAGCTTCATGATGTTCGCGGGCGAGAAGAAGTGCAGGCCCAGCACGTCCTGCGGACGCGAGATGCTCGCCGCGATTTCGTCGATGTCGAGATAGGACGTGTTGGTCGCGAGCACGGCGCCCTGCCTGCACACGCGATCGAGTTCCGCGAACACGGCTTTCTTGACGGCCATGTCCTCGAACACGGCTTCGATCACGATGTCGGCATCGGCGAGCGCATCGTATGACGTAGCGCCGTTGAAGCGCTCGAACGCACGCGCTTTCGCCTCCTGCTGCAGACGGCCTTTCGCGATCAGCCCGTCGTACACTTTCTCGACATGCGCGCGGCCCCGCTCGAGCGTCTCGTCGTCGCGTTCGATCATCGTGACGGACAGGCCGGCGTCGAGCAGCGCGACGGCGATGCCCGCGCCCATCGTCCCGCCGCCGACGACGCCGACGCAGCGAACGGGGCGCGCCCGGGCGTCGCGCGTTTCCGGCGACTTCTGCGCCTCGCGCTCGGCGAAGAACGCATGCACGAGCCCCGCGCGCTGCGGACTCTCGCGGCATTCGAGAAACTGCTTGCGCTCGAATTGCAGGCCCTCGTCGAACGGCAGGTTCAGCGCGGCTTCCACGCAGTCGACGATCTTCATCGGCGAGAGCAGTCCGCGCGACTTCTTCTGCGTCTCGGCGCGCGCGGCTGCGATCGCGTCCGCGCTCGCTTGCCGGTCGGCGGGACCGCGCGCATTCCGCGTGCGGCGCGGCGCGGCCTGCGTGGCGATCAGTTCGTGCGCATACGCAAGGCCTTCGGTGAGCACGTCATCGCTTTGTCCCACGCGATCGACGAGACCGAGGCGCAGCGCTTCCTGCGCACCCACATGACGTCCGCTCAGCATCAGCGACAACGCGGCTTCCGCGCCGATGAGACGCGAAGCGCGCTGCGTACCGCCCGCTCCGGGCAAAAGCCCCAGCTGCACTTCCGGCAGACCGAGCTTCGCGCCTTCGAACGCGATGCGGTAGTGCGAAGCCAGCGCGACTTCGAGCCCGCCGCCGAGCGCCGCGCCGTGAATCGCCGCAATGACGGGCTTGCTGCAAGCCTCGATGCGGTTGCACACCTCGGGCAACGAGGGCGGCACGGCGGGCTTGCCGAATTCGCGGATATCCGCGCCCGCGATGAAGTTGCGCCCCGCGCCCACGATCAGCACCGCGCGCACCGACGCGTTGGCGTCGGCGGCCGTGACTGCGTCGATGAGACCGCGCCGCACCGCGGCGTTGAGCGCGTTGACAGGCGCGTGATCGATCGTCACGACGAGGACGCTTCCGCGCAACTGATGTTCGACGGTGGCGGAGTCGGGCGCGCTCAACGGCGTCATGAATGCAGTCTCCAGTCTTGAATGTGAATGTTCGCAATGGCGTGAGTGCATTCTCAGGGGGACAAGCTTCCTTGACAATTACAGCGGCAATTGACAGACTGTCAAATCACTTTTGACAATCGCGCTATTGCGCCAACTTGGCCGTGGACGTCAACGAACTCACCCTGCTGGTCGAAATCCTCGATGCGGGCAATCTGAGCGAGGCGGCGCGGCGGCTCAAGATGAGCCGCGCGAACGTGAGCTATCACCTGAATCAGCTGGAGAAGTCGGTCGGCTTGCAGCTCGTGCGGCGCACCACGCGCCGCGTCGAGCCGACGGAAATCGGGTTGAAGCTGTACGAACACGGCCGCTCGATCCAGAACGCGCTGCTCGCGGCGCAGGAATCGGTGTCCACCCTCGGCCAGCGGCTGCAGGGGCGCGTGCGGCTCTCGGTGCCGAGCGGTTATGGGCAGCTCGTGATGTCGGAATGGCTCATCGCGTTCAAGCGGGAGTATCCGGACATCGTGCTGGATGTGATGTTCGAGAATCGCGTCGAAGACCTGCTGCGCGACGAAGTCGACATCGCCGTGCGCGTGATGCCGGAGCCGCCTCCGAGTCTCGTCGCGCGCGACATGGGACCGGTGCGCTATGTCGCGTGCGCATCGTCCGCATATGCCGAAGAGCACGGCATGCCGACGCAGCTCGACGAGCTTCGGGTCGTGCCGGTCATCACGGCGACCGTCGTGGGGAAGCAGACGCGCGTGGCCGCTTATCTCGACGACGAGCGTCACGAAGTGCTGCTCGAGCCGAGCCTGATCTCGGAGAACTTCACGTTCCTGCGCGACGCGATTCTCGCGGGACTCGGCGTGGGGATCGTGCCGGATTACGTCGTGATGGAAGACATGCGCCGCGGCGATGTCGTGACGGCGCTCGATCAATGGCGGCTCAGCATCTTCGGCACGCACATGTACATGGTCTACATGCCGAATCGGCATCACACCCGTGCGACGCTGGCGTTCATCGACTTCATGCTCGACCGGGCGCACAAGGCGGGACGCAGGCAGCTTCCGGCGGGCACGGGCTGATCGGGCATTGCCCTTACCGGCGAGGCGCGCGTTCGGCAAACCCGATCGCGACCGACATCAGCATGATCCCCGACGACTGCATGCCGCTCAGGCGCTGATCGAAGAACAGCCAGTCGACGACGATCGCCACCGCCGGATAGACGAACTGGAACACCGCGATGCGGCCGGTATTCAGGCGCGCCATACCGCCGTATATCAGCGTGTAGGCAATGCCCGTGTGTATCGCGCCGAGCCCCGCCAGCCACAACCATGACATGCCCCAGGCAGGCCAGCCCCGTTGCACCGGCCAGATCCACAGCGTCAGCGTGCCGATTGCGCATTGCCACCAGGCGAGAATGCCGGCGGGGACATCACGCAGGCGCTTCGCGATGATCGTGACGCACGCCATGCAGAACGCGCCCACGAGACACAGGACGACGCCGCGCCAATAACCCGGCACAAGCGTGCCGCTTGCCGTGCGCTCGGCCATTCCGGTCGCGAGCACCAATCCGAGCATGGCGGCCGACACCGAGGCGATGCGCCGCCTGCCGATGGGCTCTTTCAGCCATAGCGCTCCGAGCAGGAGCACCCACATCGGCTGAACGTGAAAGAGCACGATCGCCACGCCGGCCGACGTCCGCTCGATTGCGCTGAAGAACAAGCCCCAGCTCAGCACCATCAACGCGCCGGCGCACAGCACCCACGGCGCGGTGGCCCGGGTCAGGCGCAGATGGCGCGTCTGTCGACGAAGCATCACCCACAGCGTCAGGCCGAGCAAACCGAATGTGCAGCGAAACCACGTCGCCGTCAGCGGATCGGCGTGAGCCTCGTACACGAACACGCCGATGGTGCCGAGCAGCGCGCAGCCGAGAACGAATGACAATGCACCGGATGTATGGCCGCGTATGCCCTGCGCGCAACCGGATGCGCCGTCGTGAATGTGCTGGTCCGTATTCATGCGGGCAGTTTGTCCCGCAACCGCCAGGACGAAAAGCGCATAATTCAGTGATCATCCATTCGAAAATCGAAAGCGGCGGAAACGATGAATCAGCGCGATCTGCAAACGGACTGGCTCAAGTGCTTCGTCGCCGTGGTCGATGCGGGCTCGCTATCGAGCGCGGCCGGGGAAGTTCATCGCTCGCAGTCGGCGGTGAGCATGCAACTCAAGAAGCTGGAAAGCGCGCTCGGCTTGCGGCTCATCGAGCGGGGCTCGCGTACGCTCGAATTGACCCTCGACGGGCAGACGCTCCTCGGCTATGCGCGCCGCATCCTCGACCTGCATGCCGAAGCGCAGGTCGCGCTGCGAGGCGAGCAACTCACGGGACGCGTGCGGCTCGGCGTGCCTGACGACTACGCGGCGAAATACCTGACACCGGTGCTCAAACGCTTCGCGCCCAGACACAGCGGCGTCGAAATCGAACTGATCTGCGAGCAGTCGACCTCACTCATTCCGCGCGTGGCGAGCGGCGATCTCGATCTCGCGCTCGTCTCGCGCGATCACTCGCGGCGCGGCACGCTGCTGTTTCATGAGCCGATGGTCTGGGTGGGCTCCCCGCAGTTCGAGTCGTGGCGACGCGACCCGATGCCGATCGCGGTCTACGAAAGCACGAGCCTCGCCCGGCGCGGCGCGATCAATTCGCTGGCGCAGCAGGGGCGTCGATACAAGGTGGTCTACAACAGCTCGAGCCTGGCGGGGCAGATCGCGGCCGTCGAGAGCGGGCTGGCGGTGGCTGCGCTGACTCAGTGCAGCGCACCCGAACACCTGCGGATCCTGGGCAGCGAAGAAGGATTGGGGCCGCTCGAACCGATGGAAGTCGCCGTGTACCGAAGTCGCGACTCGCGCGGCTCGAAAGCGGTGGATAGCCTGCAGAGCCTGCTGGTCAAGACGCTGCGCCAGTCGGCCTCAGTCTGATCCGTGTCGATGCGTCGCGATGCCCTCGATCTCGACCAGCAAGTCGGCGCGGCAGATATCGACCTTCAGGAAGCGGATGTCTGCATCCGGATGAAACGCGGCCCGCGATAGCTTCATTACCGATGGCAAGTCCGCCTCCCGCCGGTAATAGACCTTGATCCGATCGAGATCGTGGAGCGTGTAGCCGTCCGTCACGCCCTGCGCCGCGAGGTTCTCCGCGCTCACCAGATGAGCGATGTTGCCGGTCGCGACCTCCCACTGCTTCCCGAGATCGCCTTCGTGCACTGTCTCGTGTCCGATGATGCTGGCCGTGCCGGACACGTACAGCGTATTGCGCATGTGCGTGGCCCTGGCGAAGCTGGGCGGCTTGGGACCGTAACGCTGCGGATAGCGATACGCCGGCGTCTGGCGCGCGTTTTCGATGTGCCGCACCACGCCTTCGCGGCGCGCCAGAAAATAGAAGCCGACGCCCTCGCCCCATGTGCCGATGCCGGTCGCCGCTGGCATGCCTGCCGTGCTCGCGTAATCCTCTTCGAATGCCACGGCGCGCCCGCGGCAGAAGTCCCGATAGACCTCGAGTCCGTGCGGATTCTCGCCGTTGATGTGCGGGATGAAGTTCCACATGCGGAAGATCTTCGGGAAGCTCAGTTCCCTGACCAGCGCGAAGGCATCCGCATAGGTTTTGCGCGCGGCTTCGGTGTAGTGATCGGAAGCCGGGATGAAACCCGCGCAGAAGAGATAGGCATCGTTGTGAGCGAAGACGAGATCGTTCACGGTTCCCGAGCGCGTTTCACCGGACACGCTCCAGACTTCGGCGAAGCTGTCGCGCGCTTCGTCGGTCATCTTCAGATGCAGCGTCGGCGCGCCGTTCTCGATACGCGGCGCGGCGCTCGTCACGCCAAAGACGATCCGGCCGAGAATGCCGCTTCCTTCGTCCTGCCCGACGCCGACGAAGCGCGACTCGATCCTCTCATGCTGCAATGAACGCACTGCCACTCACCTCTCCCGTGCGAGATCTGCGTTATTCGGAGAGCTCGCCGCCGAACAAATCGGCCGTCGCGGCGCGCTCCCTGGGCGTTGGCAGCGTGCCGCTGCGAACCTGTTCGAGAATCTCCGGCGGCAGCCAGGTTTCCTCCATCGCACCGATGCCGTTCTCGATCATCTGCTGAAGGAAGAACGACTGCTTGCGTCCCGTCACTTCCGCCAATAGTCGCAGCCTTTGTTCGAACTGTGGATCGACCCGTACTGCGACCACCTTCAGCTTGTTTTCGGCGGTCCTTCTCACTGCGTGCTCCTGTAACGTTGAATTCGCGCCGAACGCGGGCGCGTCGATGCGGTGCTTCTACCATAGTGATTCGCGGCGCAGCAAGGGGAAACGTCGGGCGCTCCCCTGAATCCGGCCAATTCTCTGGTCACCGAGGCATGCAGGGTGGATGAAAGCCGGAATTCCGACGCCGCACGCCACGTGCGCCCCCCCGAGGCACTTCACGCGTTCGCCGCCGAAGTTTACCGTTCCGCGGTCGCAAGCCCCGAAAACGCGCCCGCCGCCGCCGATGCGATGGTGCGGGCCACCCCCCGGCGGCGACGAAGCATCATCCGGGAATCACATCTGAAAGCGGTCGCGCGTCGTCACATAATCGCTCGCGCCGAAGCGTCCCACCGGAAAGTAGTGCTGCAGGCGCACGCGCCACGTATCGAGATCGATGAGCTCGTCGCGCGCGTGCAGCATCAGCACCTTGCCGATGAAGATATGACGGCTCTCCGTTTCGAGCGTCTCCCACAGCGCGCATTCGAAGGCGACGGGCGCCTGCGCGATGCGCGGCGGCTTCACGCGCGTCGAGGGAAGCGCCGTGAACCCCACTTGATCGAGCTCGGAGACATCGGCGGCGAAGCGTTCGCCGCAGCGATGCATCTGCTGCGCGATGGCCTCGTCGGCGAGATGCACGACGAACTCCCTTTCGCGCGGGACGTTCACCGCCGTGTCCTTGAGCGTGCCGTCCGCCAGCCGGTTGATGCTGATCATGACGATCGGCGGCTCCTCGCCGAGCATGTTGAACATCGAGAACGGCGCGGCGTTCACGGTGCCGTTCGCGCCGAGCGTCGTCACGAGCGCGATGGGCCGCGGCACGATGAGGCTCGCCATCAGCTTGTAGCGCTGATACTCGGTGATCGCTTCGAAGTCGATTTCCATGTCACTCCACTGCGGTTCGTTGCGCGGGATCGATGCCGAGCAGATGCGCGAGCCCCTTCGCGCCCGGCATGCGCGATGTCTCGATGCGCGCCTCCAGGCTGCGCAGATGCGCCGTCATATGCGCGATCGCGCCTTCGGCATCGCGCGCCTCGAGACAATCGAGGATGGCGGTGTGCTCGTCGTGCTCGCACGGCGCGTTGCCCACCGGCTCGTAGGCGCCGACGAGCAGCGAGCAGCGTGAAATCAGCTCGGTGAGATAGTGCTCGAGGATGGGGTTGCCCGCAAGCGCCGCGACGCGCAGATGAAACTCGCTCGCGAGCCGCGCCCACGACGGCTGATCGAAGCGATGCATCGCCTCGTGCTCCGCATCGAGCTGCTCGCGCAGCGCGGCGATGTCGGCGGCGCTCGCGCGCGCCGCCGCCAGTTCGACGAGCGCGCGCTCCACCGAGCGTCGCGCCTCGAAGATCACGCGCGTCTCCTCGCGGGTCGGCTGCGCGATCACCGCGCCCTTGTTCGGGCGCAGCACGACGATGCCGTCATATGCGAGCTTTTCCAGCGCGCGCCTCACCACCGCGCGGCCCACGCCGAACAGCGCGCATAACTCCGGCTCGGGCAGCTTCGTGCCGGGCATGAGCCTGCGGTTCAGCACGCCTTCGAAGATCGATCGATAGATGCGCGCGTCCGCGCTTTCCTTCTCGTGCTTCATGCGGCTTGCGCCCGCAAGGGCACGGCTTCTTCCGCATGGCGCGCGATCGCGCCGGGCGTCGTGAGCCAGATGTCCCTGCGCGCGGATGCGATATGCGTCAGCGCGCGCCGCAAATGCCGCAGGCGATACGGCTGCCCGACGATATACGGATGCAGCGCGATGCCCATCACGAGCGCCTGCGGCATGCGTGCGCGTTGCGTCTGCTCGAGCATCTCGTCGAACTGATCGATGATCATGTCCGCGAAATCGCGCATATCCATGTGCCGCGCCATGATCATCGGCAGATCGTTGAGCTCCTGCGGATACGGGATCGACCAGAGCGGGCCGCCACGCGTGTTCATGCGCACGGGCCGGTCGTCGTGACACCAGTTGAGCGTGTAGCGATAGCCGGTCTCGGCGAGCAGGTCCGGCGTGCGATGCGATTCGGAGATCCATGGCGAAAGCCATCCCGAAGGCGTCATGCCGGAACACTCGACCATGCGCGCCCGGCAGTGCGCGAGCAACGCGCGTTCGCCGGCTTCGTCGAGATCGCTTTGCCGCTGCGCATTCGTGTGGCCGTGCGCGATCAGCTCGTCGCCGCGCGCGGCGCATGCTTCGACGAGCGCGGGGCAGTGATCGTAGAGCGACGTGTTGACGATCGTGCCCGCGGGCATGTCGAGCGCATCGAACAGTTCGATGCAGCGCCACGCGCCCACACGGTTGCCGTACTCGCGCCAGCTGTAGTTGAGCACATCGGGCTGCGGCGAAAGCGGGCCGAGCGCGGCGCCCAGTCCCTCGCCGAAGGCGAAGTGCTCGAGGTTGAAGCCGAGATAGACCGCGAGGCCCGCGCCGTTCGGCCAGCGGTACGCATCGCCCTCATGAATCGGGCAATAGTCGAAGCGTCCATGCGTCTTCAACGGATTGAAGTCGTTCATTGTCGAGTGTGGATGAACCGGTTTGGTTAGGTCATGCCCCAACGCGGACGTTATCCGCACCTCGATCGCACACGTGAGACATGCGCAAGTGCTGACGATCGGGGTCCGCGATCGTGTGCAATATGCGCGCCAATTCGTCGACGCGTACCGTCAGCGCGCGTTGCCGCGCTCGTCACCGTATGCAAGGACCACGCGGCCAGATACGAATGGCATATGTCTTGCAATGGCTTGCCCGCTGTATTCCATCAGCGTCTTCTCACAGGACAAGCCTTCATGGTTCAGCCGGCATCCACGGTGGTTCACGCGAGCCCAGCCGATATCGAGCTCGTGCACGTTTCGAAGCGCTATGGCGACGCGCTCGCCGTCGATTCGATCGACCTGCGCATTCCCGGCGGCGCGTATTGCTGCCTGCTCGGGCCGTCCGGCTGCGGCAAGACTTCGACGCTGCGCATGATCGCGGGCCACGAGTGGGTTTCCGAAGGCGACGTGCTGATCGGCGGCCGCAATGTCACGCGCGAGCAGCCCGTCGCGCGCGGCACGGCCATGGTCTTTCAGAGCTACGCGCTGTTTCCGCATCTGTCCGCGCTCGACAACGTCGCGTTCAGCCTCAAGGTGCGCGGCGTCGCGAAGGAAGCGCGCAGGAAGCGCGCGGGCGAACTGCTGGAGCTCGTCGCGATGTCGGCCTACGCGGAGCGCAAGCCCGCACAGCTTTCGGGTGGACAGCAGCAGCGCGTCGCGCTTGCGCGCGCCCTGCTCAACCAGCCGCGCTGCCTGCTGCTCGACGAGCCGCTCTCCGCGCTCGACCCGTTCCTGCGCGTGCAGATGCGCGCCGAGCTCAAGCGCTGGCAAAAGGAGCTCGGGATCACTTTCGTGCACGTCACGCACTCGCAGGAAGAAGCGATGTCGCTCGCCGATCTCGTCGTCGTGATGAGTCACGGTCATATCGAGCAGAGCGGCACGCCCTTCGAAGTATTCAACCGGCCGCGCACGGAATTCGTCGCGCGCTTTCTCGGCGGCCACAACGTGCTCGGCTCGAACGGGCGGCTCTTCACGGTGCGCGCGGATCAGCTGCGCATCGCGCCGCAGGGAACCGCGCCCGGCACGAGCGCGGGCGACGGCGGACTTGCGTGCACGGTGCGAGAGGCCGAATACCAGGGCACGCATCTGCGCATGATGCTCGATCCGCTCGACGGTTCGCCGGAACTCGTCTCCATGATCAGCGACGCCGAGTACGACCCGCAACGGCTCGGCCCGAACGCACGCGTGACCGTGTGGTGGGACGAGCGGAACGCGCATCCGCTCGCGGCATGAACTCAGGCATTCACAACTTCAAATTCGAGGAGAGTCCAATGAACGACGACCAAGCCGGAGCACGCGAAGAAGACATCACGAACAAAGGCGTTTCACGCCGCACCTTCATCAAGGGCGCGGTGGCGGCGGCGGGCATCGCCGGATTTCCCTATGTGCATGCGCAAGAGAAGATCACGCTGCGCTATCTGGGCACCGCGGTGAACCAGAGCGCGGAGATCGCAAAGAAGTTCAAGGAAGACACGGGCATCGAGATTCAATACATTCCCGTCACGACCGATGACGTCACCAAGCGCATCATCACGCAGCCCAATTCGTTCGATATCGTCGACACCGAATACTTCTCGCTGAAGAAGCTGATTCCGGCCGGCACGCTCGCGGGCATGGATGCAAAGCGCATCAAGCTCGCCGACAAGATCACGCCCGTGCTGACCAAGGGCGAGGTGAACGGCAAGAAGATCGGCGATCAGGGCACCGCGCCGAAGAAAGTGATGTTCCTGAAGGGCGCGCGCTCGAGCGAGTTCAGCACGACGCCCACGGAATGGATGACGCTCATCCCCACGACTTACAACGCCGACACGCTCGGCATCCGTCCGGATCTCATCTCGCGTCCGGTGAACACCTGGGCGGACTTGCTCAATCCGCAATTCAAGGGCAAGGCGGCGCTGCTCAACATTCCGGCCATCGGCATCATGGATGCCGCGATGGCGATCGAAGCGATGGGCCAGGTGAAGTACGGCGACAAGGGCAACATGACCAAGGCCGAGATCGACCAGACCATCAAAGTGCTGATCGAAGCGAAGCGCGCCGGACAGTTTCGCGCGTTCTGGCGCGACTTCAACGAGAGCGTGAACCTGATGGCCTCGGGCGAAGTCGTGATCCAGTCGATGTGGTCGCCCGCCGTCACCAAGGTTCGCACGATGGGCATCGCCTGCAAGTTCCAGCCGCTCAAGGAAGGCTATCGCTCGTGGGCGTCGGGCTTCGGCTTTCCGCGTTCGCTGCAGGGCAAGAAGCTCGATGCCGCGTACGAATTCGTCAACTGGTTCCAGGACGGCTGGGCAGGCGCCTATCTGATGCGCCAGGGCTACTATCCCGGCGTGACCGAAACCGCGAAGTCGCACATGCAGGCCTACGAGTGGGACTACTGGATGGAAGGCAAGCCCGCCGCGCAGGACATCAAGGCGCCCGACGGTCAGCTGCTGGAGAAGGCGGGCACGGTGCGCGACGGCGGCTCGTACACCCAGCGCATGGGCGCCATCGCCTGCTGGAACGCGGTGATGGACGAGAACATCTACATGGTCCAGAAGTGGAACGAGTTCATCGCTGCATAAAGGAGCGCGCCTGACGATGGCTTCCGTCGAATATCTCGAGCAAGCGAAGCAAACGCCGGTGCGCCACCGGCGCGTGAGCGCATGGCTGCAGGCCACGCCGCTCACGCTGACCTTCGTGCTGTTCTTCATCGTGCCGCTCGTGATCACGCTGATCGTGAGCTTCTGGGACTTCAACGAGTATCAGATCATCCCGGCGTTCACGCTGAAGAACTACGCGGCGATATTCGACGGCTGCGGTTCCTTCACGGACGTCTGCGTGACCTTCAAGACGTACTGGTCGACGCTCAGGTTCTGCGCCATCGTCTGGGCCGTGACGCTCGTGCTCGGCTTCACGATCGCATACTTCCTCGCCTTTCACGTGCGTACGACTGCCATGCAGACCGTGCTGTTCCTCGTCTGCACCATTCCGTTCTGGACCTCGAACGTGATCCGCATGATCTCGTGGATTCCGCTGCTCGGCCGCAACGGGCTCGTGAATCAGGCGCTGATGTCCGCGCATCTCGTCGACCGGCCGCTCGAATGGCTGCTGTACTCGAACTTCTCGGTGGTGCTCGCGTTCGTGCATCTCTACACCTTCTTCATGATCGTGCCGATCTTCAACGCGATGATGCGCATCGACCGGTCGCTGCTCGAAGCGGCCCGCGACGGCGGCGCGAGCGGCTGGCAGGTCATCCGCGACGTGGTGCTGCCGCTTTCGAAAACGGGCATCGTGATCGGCTCGATCTTCGTCATCACCATCGTGATGGGCGACTTCCTTACCGTGGGTGTAATGGGCGGACAGCAGATCGCATCGGTAGGCAAGATCATTCAGGTGCAGACGGGCTACCTGCAGTTCCCCGCCGCGGCGGCCAACGCGATCATCCTGCTCGCCGTCGTGCTCATGATCGTGTGGGCGCTGACGCGCGTCGTCGATATCAGAAAGGAGTTGTGACATGGCGGGTTCCATCGCACACCGGGAGCACCGGCCGGCGAGCTTCTACTGGCTCGCGCTCGTCTTCGGCCTCTTCGTGCTGTTCCTGTATGGGCCGGTCATCACGATCTTCATTCTGTCCTTTCAGGGTCCGGAAGGCGGTCTCACGTTCCCGATGCGCGGCGTCTCGCTGCACTGGTTCGCCGCCTTGCGCGACGGCGTCGGCGACATCGACATCTGGGCGGCATTCGGACGCTCCGTGAAGCTCGCGCTCGCGGCGACCGTGCTGACCGTGCTGTTTTCCGTGAGCGCCGGGCTCGCGTTCAGACGGCGCTTTCGCGGCGATACGGCGGTGTTCTACGTGTCGGTGGCAAGCCTGATCATGCCGTCGATCATCGTGTCGCTCGGCATCGGCCTGACGTTCCGCCTGCTCGACACGCTCATCAAGTATCTGGCGAACGAATGGGGCTTCCAGTCGTTCGCGGATGGCTGGACCACGTCGATGGGCCTCTTCACCTCGGCGCTCGGCGCGCATCTCACGTGGACGCTGCCGTTCGGCCTGCTCGTGATGTTCGCGGTCTTCAACCGCTTCAATTCCGCCTACGAGGAGGCGGCGCGCGATCTCGGCGCATCGCCGTGGCAGTCCTTCAGGCATGTGGTGCTGCCGATCATCGGGCCTTCCGTGATCGGCGTGGGCATGTTCGGCTTCACGCTCTCGTGGGATGAAATCGCGCGCACTTCGCAGGCGATCGGTGATCAGAACACGCTGCCGCTCGAATTGCAGGGCCTGACGACATCGGTGACGACGCCCGTGATCTACGCGCTCGGCACGTTGACGACGCTGATGTCGCTCGCGGTGATGATCGGCGGATTGCTGATCGTCGGGTCGATCGCGAAACGAAGAAAGATCGCTCGCTAAAAGGGCTTATGTGAGTTCGAGCACCCGCTCACCCGCAGAAACGCCCGCACCGGAGCATGCGCCTGCGCCGCGCGATCGCGCGTTGATCGCGCATGCGCCAACTCCTTCCCACTCTTTCGTGAGCATGAATGCCATGTCCTCCTCCTCCTCCGATGCCGTGCTCGACGCCTATGCCGATGCCGCGCTCGCGCTGCACTTTCCCGCGCTCTCCGACGGCGCCGCCGCCCGGGTGAAAGCGCAGTTCGCGCGCATCGCGCAGCTCGCTGCACCCGTGCTCGCGTATTCCGTCGATGCCGGCGACGAACCCGCGCCGGTGTATCGCCCATGACAGCGCATGACTACTCTTCGTATGGCGCGCTCACCATCGCGCGTGCGTATGCCGATGGCGCATTCAGCGCACGCACGCTGATCGAAGCGACGCTCGCGCGCATCGATGCATACGACGCGCAAGTCAATGCGTTCACCGAGGTCACGCGTGAACGCGCGCTCGCCGAAGCGGACGCGCTAGATGCACGCCGCGCGCGGGGCGATGCGTTGCCGCCGCTCGCGGGCGTTCCGTTCGCCGCGAAGAATCTCTTCGATATCGAGGGCATCGCGACGATCGCCGGTTCGCGCGTGCTCGCGAACGCGCCGCCCGCCGCCCGCGACGCGACGCTCGTCGCGCGCCTCGCCGATCATGGCGCGATCCTCGTCGGCGCGCTCAACATGGACGAGTTCGCGTACGGCTTCACGACAGAGAATCACCACGCGGGACCGTGCCGTAATCCGCATGATCTCGCGCGCTCGTCGGGCGGATCGTCGGGCGGCAGCGCGGCGGCCGTTGCAGCGGGCTTCGTACCCGTCACGCTCGGCACCGACACGAACGGCTCGGTGCGCGTGCCCGCGTCGCTGTGCGGCGTGTTCGGCGTGAAGCCGACGTATGGACGCCTGTCGCGGCACGGCACGTATCCGTTCGTCGCGAGCCTGGATCATATGGGTGCGTTCGCGCGCAATGTCGAGGATCTCGCCGCCATCCATGACGCATTGCAGTTCGCCGACCCGCTCGATCCGGCGTGCGCGCAGCGCGCGTTCGAATCCGCGAACACCAGGCACGGCGCATTGCGTGTCGCACGGCTGGGCGGTTACTTCGACGAACACTCGAACGATGAAGCGCGCGAAGCATCGCATGCGGCGGCAGACGCGCTGGACGCGTCACAGACCGTCGAGTATCCCGATGCCGATGCGGCGCGCGGCGCGGCGTTTCTCATCACCGCGGCGGAAGCCGGCCAGCTGCACATGGCGAACCTGCGCGCGCGTTACGACGAGCGCGAGCCCTTGTCGCGCGACCGTCTGATCGCGGGCGCGCTGCTGCCCGCGGCGTGGATCGTGCAGGCGCAACGCGTGCGCGCGGCGTTGAGGCGGCGCGTGCTCGAGTTGTTCGAACGCTACGACGTGCTCATTGCGCCTGCCACGCCGATGGTCGCGCCGCACATCGGCGACGAGTTCATGGAGATCAACGGCGAGCGGCTCGCGGTACGGGCGAACCTGGGCTTGCTGACGCAGCCGGTCTCGTGCCTGGGCTTGCCGGTCGTCGCCGCGCCGATGCGCACGAAGAGCGGCTTGCCGATCGCCGTTCAATTGATCGCGCCGCCCTGGCGCGAGGATCTCGCCTTCGAAGCGGCGCGCAGACTCGAAGCGGCTCACGTCGCGTTTTGTCCGCCGCCGCCGTTCGACGAAGCGCTGCTTGCCTCGGGTGCGGACGCATGAACGAGATCGATCGGCCGGACGTGCTCGCCGAAGTCGACGCGGCCTTCGATGCGTACGAGAAAGCGCTCGTCACCAACGACGTCGCCATGCTCGATGCACTGTTCTTCGATTCGCCGCACACAGTGCGCTACGGCGCGACGGAGAACCTCTACGGCTGCGAGGCGATCCGCGCGTTTCGCGCCGCACGGCCCGGCAAGGGGCTCGCGCGAACGGTGACGGCGCGCGTCGTGACGACTTACGGCGATGCGTTCGCCGTCACGCATATCGAGTTCCGGCGCGAAGGCGAGCCGCGTATCGGCAGGCAGAGCCAGACGTGGGTGAAGATGCCTGAAGGCTGGCGCGTGGTCAGTGCGCATGTGAGCTGGATTCACTGTCGCGATGCACCCACTGATGTATGTGGTGCCGGGCGCGGGCCACTGCGGCGGCGGCGAAGGCTTCCCCAATATCGACCTGGTCTCGCAGACCACCGGCGGGGTCGAACGGAGCGCGGCGCCAAAATGCGGTCATGAGCTACCAGACCGATTCGGCGAGCAGGGTGACGGCATCGCGTCCCGTCTATCCGTATCCGGCGGTAGCGAAGTACACCGGCAACGGCGACTGGCACGACGGCGCGAACTGGACCCAGGGCGCCCCGCTCTACAACGACGCGGCGCCTGCCTGCACCGGATCGAGCTTCTACACGTCGTATAGCCCGAAGACGCAGGCGGTAGCGGCGCCCTGAGCGGCCATGCGCTGGCGCCGTCGCTGCCGTAAGAGCGACGGGGGGCGCGTCATTCGGCCACGGCGATCGGCGCGGCGGCGCGCGCGTGCAACCCGCGCCGCTGCAAGCCGAGAAGACACACGAGCGACACCGCCGCGAGCGAGCTGTAGAACAACGCGAGCGGCCACCACTGCCCCGGCCACGCATGCGCCAGCACGGTGCCGATGAGCGGCGTCAAGCCGCCCGCGAGCGCCGCGCAGCTTTGATAGGAGAGCGAGATCGCCGAATAACGCACGCCGACGTCGAACGCGTCGGTCATGAGTCCGGCCATCACGGCATAGGAGCTCGACATGCACATCACCGCGATCGCGATGCCGATGACGATCGCCACGGGACGTCCCGTCGAAACGAGCACGAACATCGGATAAGGAGAGAGCATCGCGAGCGACGCGGCCCACGCGAGGAAGCGTGCCGCGCCGACGCGCTGCGCGATCCATCCCGACGCGAGCTGCGTGAAAAGCTGGATGAACGCCACGACGAACAGGCAGTCGAGAACCAGCGCGCGATCGAGCCCGAGCGTTTCCGTCGTGAAGTTGAGCATGAAGGTGTTGACGAACCACGCGCCCGCCACGCCAATCACGTTCGCGCCGAGACACAGCAGCACCGTGAGCCAGGCGTTGCGCAACACATCGACGATGGGCAAGCGCACCGGCTTCTGCCGCTTGCTGAATGCGGTGAATTCCGGCGATTCCGCGACGCGCGCGCGAATGAACACGCCGACGAGCAGCAACAGCGCACTAGCCATGAACGGCACGCGCCAGCCCCAGTCGAGCAGGGCCTCGCGTGGCAGATGCCCGACCGTGCGAAACGCGAGCAGCGCGAAAATCAGCCCGGCGGGGCTGCCGAGCTGCGCGAACGATGCGAGAAACGTGCGCTTGCCTTGCGGCGCATGCTCGCCCGCCATCAGCACCGCGCCGCCCCACTCGCCGCCGATCGCGATGCCTTGCGCCACACGCAGCAGCACGAGAAGCGTGGGCGCGAGCGCGCCGGCCGTCGCGTAGGTCGGCAAGAAGCCGATGCCGACCGTGCCCACGCCCATGATCGCGAGCGTCGCGACGAGCGCCTTCTTTCTGCCGATGCGATCGCCGAGATGCCCGAACACGAGCCCGCCGAATGGTCGCGCGAAAAAGCCGACTGCGAAGGTCCCGAACGACGCGAGCGTGCTGTAGAACGGCTCGCCCGACGGAAAGAACAGCTTGCCGAATACGAGCGCTGAGGCGGTCGCGTAGATGTAGAAGTCGTACCACTCGATGGTCGTGCCGATGAATGCGGCGAACGCCGCGCGTCCGGGCTGGCGGGCGCTTGCGCCGTGAGCGTTGGTCTGCATGATGCGTCTCCTGATGATGACCGGTCTGTGGGCGCCGGTTCACGATGTCGATTGATGGATGCCGCGTTTATGAGCCCTTCAGCACGCCCGCTTCGAGCAGCCGCTGCTGCGTGTGCGCGTCGATGCCGAGCGCATTCAGCACGGCGCGCGTGTCAACTCCGAGCGCGGGCGGGGGCGTGCGATAGGTCGCGGGCGTGCGCGACAACTTGATCGGCGTACCGGTGCCGCGATACGCGCCGAGTTCGACGAGCAACTCGCGATGCAGCGTATGCGGATGCTTCGCGACGGCATCGATGGTCTGCACGGGGCCGCACGGCACGCCGGCGCGAATCAGCTCCGCCGCGAGCGGCTCGCACGCGTGCTCCCGAAGCAACGCTTCGAGCGCCTCCTTCAATTCCGGGCGATGCGCGCAGCGGCTCTTGTTGTCGACGAAACGCGGATCGTCGGCGAGTTCGGGCGCGTCGAGATGCGCGCAGAGCTTCGCGAACTGCCGATCGTTGCCGACGGCGAGAAAGACCGGCGCGGTCGCCGTGCGATAGCTGTCGTACGGCGCGATGTTCGGATGCGCGTTGCCGCTGCGCTGCGGCGTGCGACCGTTGCCGAAGTAGTTCGGCAGATGCGGATGCAGCAGCGACACGCCGCAGTCGTACAGCGCGATATCGAGCGACTGTCCGCGCCCGCTCTTCTCGCGTTCCGCGAGCGCGAGCAGGATGCCGGCCAGCGCGTTGAGGCCCGTCACCATGTCGACGATGGGCAGGCCCACGCGCAGCGCGGGGCCGTCGCGTTCGCCGTTGACACTCATCAGGCCTGCCATCGCCTGGATCGCGGCATCATAGCCGGGCAACCCGCCGAGTGGGCCGTCCGGACCGAAGCCTGAAACGGCGCAATGAATCAGGCGCGGAAAGCGCTTCGAGAGATCGCGTTCGTAATCCATGCCCCAGCGCGCGAGCGTGCCCGGCTTGAAGTTCTCCACGAGCACATCCGCGCCTTCGAGCAATTGCCACAGCACGTCGCGCCCTTCTTCGCGCGAGAGATCGACGCAGATGCCCTGCTTGTTGCGATTCACGCCGACGAAGTACGATGCGGTCTCGCCGACGAAGGGTGGCCCCCAGCCGCGCGTTTCGTCGCCATTCGGCGGTTCGAGCTTGATGACCTCGGCGCCGTGATCGGCGAGTGCCTGCGTGCAGTATGGGCCGCCGAGCACGCGGCTCAGATCGATCACGCGCAGGCCATGCAGCGCGCCGTTCACACGGGAAGTGCTCATCCTGCGGCTCCTTCGCGTTGCGGCAAGAGCGTCATGGCTTCATCGAGCGCGATGGGCGTCTCGTCGACGAGCCTGCGGACGAGCGGCGCATCGGCGCGCGCGTCTTGCGGCGCGAGCGGATCGCGCGGCATCAGCTTGTGGCGCACGATCAGATGCGCGAGCCCGAGCCTGCGATGATCCGGCGCGACGCGCGCCGCCTCCGCCGCCATGAACACGGCCGTGGTCGCGTGGTACAGCGCGCTCGCCGCCTCGCGCACGGATTCGTCGCGGCCGCATTCGGCGACGCTGTCGAGGGCGATGGAGGCGCGCGAGAACACGTCGCGTAACGACGCGATGCTCGCCGATGGCAATGCGGCATCGTCGAGCAGCGCACCTACGTATTGCGCGAGCGCATCGAGCGCGCCTTCGCGCCGCGCCGCGCGCGCCACGTCCAGCGCGACGATATTGCTCGTGCCCTCCCAGATCGAGCCGAGATGCGCATCGCGCACGAGACGCGGATCGGCCCACTCCTCGATATAGCCGACGCCGCCGCGCACTTCCATTGCGTCGCCCGTCGCGCGGCGCGCATCGCGGCACGCGCGGAACTTGACGAGCGGCGTGAGAATGCGCACGCACTTGGCCGCGAGCGCATCGCCGCGATCGGCGCGCGCGAGCAGGGTCGCGATCTGCATGAACATCGAGCGGGCCTGTTCGGCGGGCAGCATCAGCTTGAGCAGTTGGCGCTGCATCAGCGGCATGTCGATGAGCTTGCGGCCGAACGCCTCGCGATTGCGTGCGACGTGCAGCGCCTCGGTCAGCGCGCGGCGCATGAGGCCCGCGGCGCGCACGCCGTTGGAGAGCCGCGACATGTTGATCATGTCGGCCATCTGATGAAAGCCGCGCCCCACTTCGCCGATCAGATACGCCTGCGCGCCTTCCAGCACGATCTCGCCGCTCGCCATCGAGCGGCTGCCGAGCTTGTCCTTCAGGCGCACGATGCGATACGCGTTGCGCGTGCCGTCCTCGAGCGTCTTCGGCAGCAGAAAGAGCGCAAGACCCTTGATGCCTTCGGGGGCGTCGTCGGGGCGCGCAAGGACCATCGCGAGATCGGCGTCGGCATTCGAGCAGAACCATTTGTCGCCCGTGAGCTTCCACACTTCATTGCCCTTGGCATCGACGCTGCGCATCGCGCGCGTTGCGATGCGGCCCACGTCGGAGCCGGCCGCCTGTTCCGTCATAAACATCGCGCCCTGATAGAGCGTGTAGAAATCCTGCGATGCGAGCATCGGCAGATAGCGGTCGATCAATTCCTTCGAGCCGAAGCGGCGCAGGGTGCGCGTGAGCGAATCGGTCATGCTCACGGGACAGCACAGGCCGAATTCGGCCTGCACGAAGAGATACGTGAGCGCGTACTTGACGAGCGGCGGCGGCGCGTCATCGCGATGACTCATCGCGGCGAGCCCGAGCTCGCTGTACGCCACGCGTTCGAGCGCGACGTAATCCGGATGCTTGTCGATGTGCTGCAGCGCTTCGCCGCGCCGCGTGCGCTGCCGCAATTCCGGCGGATGATGGTCGGCGCGGGTTGCCCACGCATCGAGTTCGTCGGATGCGCGCCGACCGAGATCGACGAGCTTTGCCTCGATGCCGCGATAGGCCGTCTCGCCCAGATAGCTTCTGAGCAGCGCGCTGAACGACGGATCGCTCTCGAAGAAATTGATGCCGCGGCTGTCCGGAATGTTGGATGTGCCGTCTTCCCGGCTGTTTCCGAGCATTGACTGTCTCCTGGTTTCTTGTGCGGCGCAATCGGAATTGCGCGATTCGAAGACCAGACTACGTTCGTGCTCGATAACCGTCCAATACAATTAATGGCATGTACGATAAGATGCATTTATCGTCACGCGGGAGCAAAGCCGATGGAACTGAAGCAGCTTCGATACTTCGTCGCGGTCGCGGAGGAACTGCATTTCGGGCGCGCCGCGCGCCGGCTCTTCATCTCTCAGCCCGCGTTGAGCTTCGATATCCGGCGCTTCGAGGAGCAACTGGGCGTGAAACTCCTCGAGCGCAGCAACAAGGCGGTTGCACTGACCAACGCAGGGCATGTCCTGCTCGGTGAAGCACGGCGCCTCCTGCAACAGGCCGACGAAGTCGAGCGGGTCACTACACGCTCCGCGCACGGGCTCGCGGGACGTCTGCGCATCGGCTTCGTCAATTCGATGTTGTATCGCGGCCTGCCGGAAGCGGTGCAGCGTTTCGAGGCCGATCATCCTTCCGTCGAGATCGTGCTGAAGGAGATGAACACGGCTGAACAGGCGCGCGCGCTGCAGCAATTGCATATCGATCTCGGCTTCGCGCACTGGGGGCATTTTCCGGCCGAGGTCGAGACACATGTGTGGTCATCGGAGGCGTTTCTCTGTTGCCTGCCGGTGGAGCATCGGCTGGCAAAGCGACGGCGCATCGACCTGAGCCAGCTCTCGCGCGATCCCTTCATTCTGTTTCCGCGCGCCGTTTCCCCGCACTATCACGATCAGATCATCGCGACGTGTGTGGACGCGGGTTTTAGCCCGAAGATTCGCCACGAAGCGCGTCTGTGGCAAACGGTCGTGACGATGGTCGAGTTCGGCATGGGGGTGGCGCTCGTGCCTCGGGCTTTGGCAAGCGCCCAATCGCAGCAGGCAGTGTTCAGGCCGCTCACCCGCAATCCGTTTCCTTCGCAGATCTTGCGATTGACGCGCGCGGAGAGCCATTCGGATGTCGCCGAGAGCTTCGTGACGTTTCTACGGGAGGCGTAGCGCCATCCCGGCGCGAGGAGTGAATCACTCGCTCCCGCTCAGGTGGATGACACACCTACTGCGCAGCGATGTGTTCGTAGAAACGGATGCGGCAGCAACGATAAATCGAAGAAGAGAGCATTTGAAACATTGAACAAGGCAAGATGTTTTTTCTGCTGTTCGGTTTACTTCCATGTCGGAACAAAGTAACCTTTCCCCCGCTGTGATGATTCCCGGCAACGGTTGCCAGCGGCGAAAAACCTTCGCCTGACAGTCAGAAAATTTGACGTCACCGACTCGCAATCGCTGCACATGTTACCGATGACACAACGAGCATCTCGTTGATCATATTCGGGCGCTCGCAATCGTTTGCTCGGCGGCCCCGCTACCCGAACACATGCCGATCATGCGTTTCGGGATTGCTTCAATGAATCTGTACCGCCCTGGCTTTCCCGGCGCGCATGGCGTGCCCCGAGGTCGATATCGAATTCGACTTCGAATAGTCATCTGGATAACTAACGACTGCTCGTCGTGACATTGGCCGCTCGCTTTGCGACCAATGCTCGCATCGTTTTGTCCATCATTGAATGATTCCCGGCGGTGCCCTGTTTTCGCCAAGAACGTGCATCTTCTTTAGTCATCCTTATTGTTATGAAGAATCGATACCAGGCTTCCTCGCTGTTCTCCCATTCTCTGTCCACAAGCAAGACCGCTGCCATCGTCGCGACGGTCGCGGTGAGCGCGATGCTCGCCGCATGCGGCGGCGGCGACAGCGCCACCGATGCCGCGACGGGCAAAGCCGCCTCACCGAAATCCACCGTGAAGGCCGCGAGCAACAATGGCTCGATCTTCTACGGCATGAACGGCCATAACAACGGCGGCGGCGCGTACGACATCTCGAGCCCGCAGTTGCAGCTCTCGCAGTTGCAGGACCTCGGCGCGACGATCTACCGCAACGAGGTGTACAACCAGGCATCGGCGAACAAGCTTGCGGGCATCGCCAAGACGATGGCCGACGGCGGCGTGACGGTCTATCCGGTGATGCTGCTGAGCCTGAACTACAACAGCGAGGACGATGCCTACAATGCGGGCTTCACGCTCGGCCAGCAGACGGCGAGCGCCTACCGCTACAAGTACTACGAGGTCGGCAACGAACTGGAAGCCAAGACGCTCAATGGCAACGTCGACGGCGTGCTCTGGAACCAGTACAACAACTGGTCGTACACCCTCGCGCGCGGCGTGCTTCGCGGGCTGATCGCGGGCGTGAAGTCGGTCGACAGCTCGGCGAAGATCGTCCTGGGCGGCACGTGGCTGCACTATGCGTTCTACCAGATGCTCGCGGACGGCTCGCAGCCCGACGGCACCTGGGGTCATCCGACGGTGAGCTGGGACATCACCGCATGGCACTGGTATTCGAACGAAGGCGACATCACGCACGCATGCGGCGGCACGGGCTGTCACGACGTGCTCTCGGTGCTTCACAACATGGGCAAACCGATCTGGATCAACGAGTTCGGCGTGCGTCCGGACTATGGCTCGTACAATCAGATCGCGTCGTACATAACCGGCAACACGATGATGGCGCAATACGTGAGCGTGGCGTCGAAGTACAACATCCAGTCGATCCAGGCCTTCGAGCTCTATGACGATGGTGAAGGCGACTACGGGCTCATCGAAGCCGATGGCACGACGAAGAAACCCGCGTACTGGTCTTACAAGGACTTCGTGCAAAGCAACCCGATGTAAGCGCAGCCGCCGGGCACGAAGGGATCGCGCACGCCTGCGATACGTTGGCTGCGCGTTGCCGGCTCTTCCGGCACCATTACGTGCTGCGACGCCAGGCGTGCTCCTTCAATGCCTGCGCCAGCGTTTCCGTCGGCCACTGCTCGTCGAGCGCCTGTCGAAGCAGCGCCTGCTGGCTCTTCGGCGCGAGGCCGCCAACCGGCGGATCGCGGTCCAGATTCGTCGGGAAGGCGTACCCTTCCGCGCACGACGCGATGACAGCCTCGATCGCCGTATCGCTCATGCGGCCGGTCGATATGTAATCGCTCAGGACCGGATAGACGGCCTCGCACATGCGCGCGCGATCGACTGTTTCCATCGCACGGCCGTATGCGGACGACACTTGCAGCAAATTCGCCATGCGCTGCACGTCGCGCGTGCGATTGGCGCCCGCCGCATGAAATAGCGCGGGACTGAAGAACAGGGCGTCGCCTTTCGCGAGCGGCAACTGCACGTAGTTCGCTTCGAAGTACTCGCGAAAGTCCGCGCGCCGCCACGCCAGATAGCCCTGCGCATAGCGTTGCGAGAATGGAAGCAGCTTCGTCGGTCCGCTCTCGACCGGCATGTCGCTGTGCGCGACCGCTCCCTGAAGTGTCAGGAACGGCGACATCGCGTGCACATGCGCGGGATAGCGCCGCACCTCGTCGGCGGTCTGGAAGCCCAGATGATAGTCGCGATGCGCCTGCTGCGCCTCCCCGCCCGGACGCACGACGTTGACCTGCGACGTCATCTGGAAGCAGGGACCGAGCCAGGCTTCCGACATACACGTGAGATACGGATTCGCGAAGTAGTGTGCAAAGACGCGAGGCGCTTGCAGACACAGCTTTTCCTGCGCGTTCCAGATGCGATCGTTCGCGCCGGCCTTCGCGAAGTGGTCGGCACCGCTCGCGCCCTGCTCGCGCTCCTGCCGGATGATCGACTCGAAAATCGCGGTGGCTTCATCGACGGGTCCGACGTCCGCATACGCATTCTTCAGCACCAGCACGCCCGCGCCGTCGCGCAGCACCGTGGCCCATTCGGCCTGCAACGCCATGCGCCGCGATGCATCGATCAGCGCTTCGCCGAGCGCGCCGCAGTCGTAGAGAGGAATGTTTCGCCGGACGTCGGCTGCGAACGTCAGCTCGGGCGCGGTTGCCCGCTCCACGAGAAGCGCAAGCTCATCGAGCGAGCAGCCGCTTTCGCCATACCAGTTCGTGTCGTTCATGTCTCGCTCCACTTTTGAACAAGCATAGCGGCTTCGGCGAGAAGCGAACCATCATAAATGCATCAAAAGACCATCAAGCAATGGGGCGGAAGACGTCGTGGACGCGCTGCGGCACGAGCGGCCGCCGTCGGCGTGACGCCGGAGAACATTCCGGAGGCCATCGCCGGCGGCGTCTGAAATCAGTCGCCCTCGCCTGCTCGCGCCGCCTTGTATCGCCCGGGGGTGGAACGATGCGAGCAAGCCAGATCCGCGATCCCGCGCTGCGCGCGTGGGTCGCCATGCAATCGACCGATATGAACAAGGAGCAAGCATGAAAGCCGCTGTCGTCAGCAAGGCGGGAACGAAGCCCGTCTGGACGGAATTCGAGGAACCCGTTGCCTCGCAGGATCATCGCCTCGTGCACATCGGCGCATCGGCGCTCAGTCACTTGACGCGCGCGAGGGCGTCGGGCCAGCATTATTCGTCGTCGAATACGTATCCGTTCGTTGCGGGCGCCGATGGCGCCGGCCGTCTCGACAATGGCGAGCGCGTCTATTTCTTCAGCCCCGTCGCACCGTTCGGCGCGATGGCGGAACGCACGCTCGTGCCTGGCGAGCATTGCCTCCCGCTATCCGACGCGCTCGATGACGCCACCGCCGCCGCCATCGCGATTCCCGGCATGTCCTCGTGGGCCGCGCTCACCGAGCGGGCGAATTTCGTCGGAGGCGAGACGGTGTGGATAAATGGGGCGACCGGCGCGTCGGGACAGCTCGCGGTGCAAGTCGCGAAACGCCTCGGCGCGGGCAGGATCATCGCGACGGGACGCAACCCGGCCGTGCTGGACAAGCTGCGCTCCCTGGGCGCCGATGCGACGTTCGTCCTCAGCGACGACGAAGCCGCGATGAGCCGCGCATTCGAAGCGCCCTTCGCCGAGGGCGTCGATGTCGTGTTCGATTATCTGTGGGGGCCGAGTGCGCGCGCCATGCTCATTGCCGCCGCGCGTGCGTCCGAGGACCAGCGCGCGCTGCGCTTCGTGCAGATCGGCTCGATCAGCGGCGGCGAGATCGCCTTGCCCGCCGCCGTGCTGCGCTCGAGCGCGATCACGCTGCTTGGAAGCGGCCTCGGCAGCATCGCGTTGCCGCGCCTGCTGGCTGCGGCGCAGGCGGTGCTGGATGCGGCTGCGGCGGGCGGCCTGAAGATTGATGCGAAGGCAATCGCGATGCCTCAATCGAGCGAGCATTGGGACGACAACGGCAAGGAGCGCATCGTGTTCGTGACGGCTTGACGGCACGCCAGTTCGATCAGCACCTCCGCAAGCACCCGCGCCCCAGCGGCCAGATCCGCCGACGACGTGAACTCGGCCTCGCAATGCGTGAGCCCGAGATGCGACGGCACGAAGATCATGCCGGTCGGACAGACGGGATGCAGATAACGCGCATCGTGGCCCGCAGTCGAGAGGATGTCGCGATGCGGCAGATCGAGCCGCGCCGCCGCATCGCGAATCAGTCCGCGCAGCGAGGCGGGAAATTCGAGCGACATCGCCGTGGACAACTCCGTCACCTGCACGGCACAAACGCCCGCATGCGCTTCGCAAAGTGGCCGGACCTTGTCGCCCAGCGCTTGCAGCACCTGCGAATCCGGGTGCCGCAGATCGATCGAGAAGTCGACCGAACTCGGCACCACCGACGGCGCGCTCGGCTTCACGTCGAAGCGGCCCACGGTGAACTTCACGATGTCCTCCGCGTCGTGCAATGCATCGGCGAGCGCTCGCACCATCGCGATGGCGGCAAGCAAGGCGTCCTTGCGCTCCGCGCGCGTCGATGTGCCCGCGTGCGCGGCTTCGCCGTCCACACGAACCTTGAACGTGCGCTTGCCCTGAATGCCGGTGACGACGCCGATCGTGAGCCCTTCCTTCTCCAGTTGCGGGCCTTGCTCGATGTGCGCCTCAACATATGCTGCGGCGCGTTCGCCCAGCCAACGCTCGGGCACGTCACGCAGGGATTCGCGCACGTCCGCCAGCGCCTTTTCGACGGTGACGCCGGTCGCATCCGCGACGGCGAGCACCGTGTCCAGCTCGCGCGCGCCTGCGAATACCGCCGAGCCCATCATGCCCGGCGCGAAACGCGAGCCCTCCTCGTTCATCCACGCGACGATGTCGATCGATGCACGCGGCCTCGCACCCGACGCAATGATCGCCTCCACCGCTTCGAACGCGGCCAGCACGCCGTAGACGCCATCGAACCTGCCGCCGGTCGGCTGGCTGTCGAGATGCGATCCCGACAACACCGGCGCGGCGCTCGGGTCCGTGCCTTCGAGCCGCAGAAACAGATTGCCGATTGCATCGACTGACGGCTTCAGGCCGAGCGAATTGCCCCAGTCAACGAGTTGACGCTGTGCCTCGGCGTCCTCCTTCGACAACGCCTGCCGGTTCACGCCGCCCTTCTCCGTCGCGCCGATGCGCGCCATCGCAGCGAGCCGCCCGGCAAGCCGCTTTTCATCGACGAACGTGCTTGCGCGTGTCGTTGTGTTCGCGCTCATGACGTCTTCATGATCTGGGCGGCCACGGCGCGGGGATCGCGCGGCAGCCAGCGGTTCTGCTCGACCATCGCGAGGAACTCGCCAACGTGCTGATTGAAGAGCGCCGGTTCCTCGAGATTGAGCGTGTGGCCCGTCTTCGGCATCACGACAAGACCGCTCGCCGGCACCGTGCGCTTGAGATAGATGCCCGGCTGAAGACAATGATCGTCCTCGTCGCCCACGACGACGAGCGTCGGCACCGTCATCGACTGCAGGCGCGCTTCGAGGTCGTAGATCGACGGACGGCGCGCCTGCACGCCGCGCATCGTCAACGCGGAGCCGCGTGCGGAATGTTCGCCCAGCATCGTCGCGAATTCGAGCCAGCCGCGCGGATCCTTCACCTGAAACGCGATGCGCGACGCCGCGAGCGCATACGTCTGCGCGAACTGCCGCGAGCCTTGCGCCTCGAACTGCTTGGCGACTTCCAGCGACACTTCGCGGAAGTAGTCCTCGAACGCCTTCTCCGCGCCATAGCCCGCGCCCGCGACGACGAGCGAACGCGCCCGCTCCGGATAGTCGAGCCCGAAGTGCAGCGTCGCGAAGCCGCCCATCGACAGGCCGACGATATGCGCGCGGTCGATCTTGAGCGCATCGAGCACATCGCGGATATCGCGCGCCGCGATCGCCTGCGAGTACTGCTCGATGTCCTCCGGCACGTCCGACGGCGCATAGCCGCGCGCCGCGAACGCGATGCATCGATAGCGCCGGCTGAAGTAGCGCATCTGCGGCTCCCAGCTGCGCAGATCGCCGCCGAATTCATGCACGAATATGATCGGCGTGCCCTCGCCCGCTTCCTCGTAGTACAGGTTCACATCGTCTGTCGTTTTCAGATACGGCATGCTCGCCCTCTTCAGAATTGATTCGCGGGTTCCTTGATCGAACGCGCGCGCTCGACCATCGAAGGCAGCAGTTCGCAGAAGCGATCGGCCCAATGCTCCGGCACCGTGAGGCTCACTTTCACGAAACGATGCCCGAATTCCTTCGTGTGATACGCGCCCTGGCGAATCATCACGCGCTCGGCCTGGAACGCCTCGACGAGCGCCTCGGGCGCGATGCCCGCACCGATCGTCTCGACGACGAGCAAATTCGCCTGCGACGGATACACTGGCACGCTCAACCCTTCGACGTTCTTCGCCGCTTCGACGACCGCCGCCTGATTGCGCCGCTGACGCCGCTGAATGTCCGGAAACCATTCGCGCTTCGTGCGCAGCCCGGCGATGGCCGCGCGCTGCGACAGCACGTTGCTGCCGAGATTGTTCGGCGGCGCCGACGCAAAGCGCTCGATCAGGTCCGGATGCGCGATCACCGCGCCAAGACGCATGCCCGCGAGACCGAGCCACTTCGAAAAACTGTACGTGACGATGGTCTTCTCCGGATAGAAACGGTACGCCGGCGTAAAGCTGTCCGCGAACTGGAAGTAGGTCGCATCGTGAATGAAATACGCGCCGACCGCCCGCGCGATCTCCGCGAACTCGCGAATCTCGTCTTCCGTGTGGCACGTGCCGAGCGGATTGTTCGGATCGACGAGATAGATGACACCGGTGTTCTCGTTCACCGCCGCGCGCAATTGCGCGGGCGTGAGCTTGTACTTCTGCTCGGGCGAATAGATGGGCAATTCGATCACGCGCGAGCCCGCGCGCGCGGCGAACTGCATCGGCCAGGCCCAGCTCGGGTTGGTCGTGACGAAGTCCCTGCCCGGCTCGCAGAGGTTGCGGCAGACGTTGTACAACGCTTCGACGGCGCCGTCGGTGACCATCACCGAGGCATCGGGCAGGCCGACGTCGTCGCGAATCAGTTGCCGCAATTCCTCGAAACCGAGCGGCGGCGCGTAGGCGTGATACTCGCCGCCGTCCAGCACGGCGATCACGGCTTGCCGCACTGCCGGATGCGGCTCGAAGTGGTTGGTATTCTGGCCGAGCCACATCAGCCCTTCGCTGTTGCACAGCCGGTCGAAATACGCGTTGCGCTCCTCGAATCGACGCATGACGTTCCCCCTCAGATGATGGAACGGCGCGATGCGATGCCGCCGTCGATGGTGACGATCGTGCCCGTGATGTACGCCGCGCGATCCGACGCGAGCCACACGATCAGGTCGGCCACTTCCTCCGCCTGGGCGGCGCGCTTGCCGGGATACTTGTCGAAGAGCTCTTCCCAGCGGGTTTCGTCGTTGTACCAGTCGAGCGCGCGCCGCTTCATCAGCTTGACCATGCGGTCGGTGGCGACCGGCCCCGGATTCACGCCGACCACGCGGATGCCGTCATCGAGCGCCCAGCCGCCGATGGCGCGCGTGAAGGCCATCATCGCGGCATTGCCCGTCGAGCCGATGATGTAGTTCGCGTCCCAGTTCTCGCCCGAGTTGCCGATGTCGTTGACGATCACGCCGCCGCCGCGCTGCTTCATCGACGCATACAGCTCGCGCGTCAGCGTGACGTAGGAAAAGATCTTCATGTCGAGGCTCGCGCGCCAGTCGGCGTCCGTCATCTTGTCGAGCGGGCCGGGGCTCGAATCGGCGGCGTTGTTCACGAGGATGTCCGCGTTCGGGCAGGCGCGCGCCAGATCGATGGCGTTCTGCGTCACCGACAGATCCGTTGCATGCACGTGCACGCGCGTGCCGTGCTTCGTCGCGATCTCGTCCTGCGCGCGATGCAGCGCATCGGCGGAGCGGGCCGCGAGATGCAGTTCCTCGATACCCTCGGCGGCGAAGCGCCAGGCCGTCGCCAGACCGATTCCCTTCGATGCGCCGGTGATGAGCGCGGACTTGCCTCTGAAGTTCAGTTCCATGTTTCGCCTCTCATGTATCTATATAAGACTATACTGAATACATAAATTAGCACAATGGAATACAAACAGGAATCAAAATTTGCCAGAATGGTTTGCGCAGGCAAAAAAAACGGCATACGCGGGCGGCATGCCGTTTCGGTCCAGCGAATGAAGCGGCTCAGCGGTTCACCAGCTTCGCCGGGATCAGGAGGATCATCGCCGCGCCGGCGACGAGCACGCCCGCGGACACGTACATCGCAATCACGGATGTGTGCGTGAGATCGCGCAGCCAGCCGATGAGATACGGGCTCACGAAGCCCGCCAGCCCGGCGAAGGCGTTGATCGCCGCGATGCCCGCCGCCGCGCCCGTTCCGGCGAGAATCGCGGAGGGCAGCGCCCAGAAGAGCGGCCCCGGCGTCAGCACGCCTGCCGCGGCGAGCGACAGGCCGATCAGCGCGAGCGGCACGTTCGCGCCAGCACCCGCCGTGATGGCATAGCCGAGCGCGCCGAGCAGCATCGGCACGATCAGATGCCAGCGGCGCTCGCCGGTGCGGTCCGAGTTCCGCCCGAACGAGACCATCGCGATCGCGCCGAACACGAAGGGAATCGCCGAAAGCACGCCGATATGGAGCGCGCCCGTGACGCCCGACGCCTTGATGAGCGTGGGCATCCAGAAGGTCAGGCCGTACTGGCCCATGATCACGCAGAAGTAAACCAGCGCCATCAGCAGCATGCGCGGGTCGCGGAACACCTGGCCGACCGTCTCCGAGATGCGCGCGTGACGGCCCGCGCTGGAATCGAGCGCATTCGTGATGGCCGCGGCTTCCTCACGCGTGAGCCAGCGCGCGTCGCCCGGGCGGTTCTCCAGATAGAAGAACGCGGCGATGCCGAGAACCAGCGACGGAACGGCTTCGACGAGAAACAGCCAGCGCCAGCCGGGATGCCCGTGCGCACCGTTGAACGCCTCGAGAATCCAGCCCGACAGCGGCCCGCCGATGATGCCAGCGAGCGGAATGCCCACCATGAAGATCGCGAGCACGTGCGAGCGGCGGCGCGCCGGATACCACTGCATCAGATACAGCACGATGCCCGGATAGAAGCCTGCTTCCGCCGAGCCGAGCAGAAAGCGCAGGACGTAGAACTGCGTGGGCGTCTGCACGAAGAAGAACGCCGCGGAAATGATCGCCCACGTCACCATGATGCGGGCGATCCACGCCTTCGCGCCGACGCGCTGCATGAGGAGATTGCTCGGCACCTCGAACAGGAAGTAGCCGATGAAGAACACGCCCGCGCCCAGCCCGTAGATGGTCTCGCTGAACTGCAGGTCGCTCAGCATCTGGAGCTTCGCAAAGCCGATGTTGACGCGATCGAGATACGCCGCCACATAGCAGAGGATCAGGAACGGGATGAGCCGCAGCGTCACCTTCCGATAGGTCTGGTCTTCGATCTTCTGTGCTTGCCCTACGTCGCTCGCGGCATGCAGCGTGTCGCTCATCACCTGCTCCTTGTTCCTGGCGTACGTTGTCGGTGTCAGTGGAAATCCGGTTTGCTGTATCTTTGATCGAATTTCTTGTATCCAGATAATACTCAAACAAAATACAATGCAAGGAGTTTTTCAGAAACGCGGCGACGAGCCTGCCATGAATCGCAGGCGGCTCGCTCCGGAGAGGTGACGGGAAATGCGCGCGGAAGCAGGACGCGCCGCGCGAAAGAAGCGCCTATTCGGCGACTTCGGCGGGCTCGGGGAAGAGCGCGATGAAATCGAGCATCTGTTCGCCGAGCAGATTGACGTGAGCGGACATCGCCTTGTCGGCGGCGTCGCCGTCGCCGCGCTCGATGGCGGCGATCACCTGCTCGTGCTCGTCGACGGTATCGAGCCGTCGCCGCACTTTCTGCGTGACCATCTTGCGATAGATCGACACGCGGTTGCGCAGGCTGCGCGTCTGATCCGCGAGGAACTCGTTCTGGCTCGCCTCGTAGACGATCTCGTGGAAGCGCCGGTTGATCTCGTAGAAAGCGTCGACCTGGCCGGAGTCGAGCGTGGCGCGCAACTCGTCCTGCGTGTCGCGCAGGCGCTGGATCTGCTGCGGCGTCGCGCGCCGCGCGGCGAGACGCGCGCACAGCCCTTCGAGCTCGGCCATCACCTGGAACATTTCGAGCAGCTTGCGCGCGGACAGCGCCGCGACCATCGCGGGCTGGCGCGGCCGCATCGTGATCAAGGCCTCCGATGCGAGCTGGCGCAGCGCCTCGCGGATCGGCGTGCGCGAGCATTCGAAGCGTTCGGAAAGCTCGGTTTCTTCCAGCCGCGAACCGGGCGGAAGCCGCCCTGACAGGATTTCGCTCTCAAGCGTCGTCAGAATCTCGTCCGCTCGCGTGGTCATCTGTATCTCCAAAGCCCGTTGCTTGTATTTCTTGCGGGCTCGATTGTCGCATGAATCGGCGCGTTCACCGCCTCGCGGATTCCTTGACAAGCCCGGAGTTAGACATCCCATCCGGACCGCACCGAACGCCGCGGCGCGAGATGCGCCGTCAACACGACATGCAGAATCTCGACGAAGCGCCGCGCCGCGTTCGACAACGGCTCGATATGCGAATACAGAAGGCTCGCCGTCAGCCGATGCGCATCGTCCGCGCGCAGCGGCACGACATCGAGCGCGTCGCGCATGGCATCGTCGATGCAGAACGGATCGACGATCGCGACGCCCACGCCCTCCCTCGCAAGCGTGCAGGCGCTGATCGCCGAGCGCACGCGCACGATCGGCTCGGGCCGCCGCTCGTTCCTGAACACCTTCCCGACGATGCGCCCAAGCGGCGTGTCGTGCTCGTAATCGATCCACGGCATGCCCGCGATCTGCTTCGGATCGAGCGCGCGCCGCCGTGCGAGCGTGCCCTTCTTCGCGACGCACAGCACCTGCCCGCTTTCCATCGGCATGGTCACGATATTCGGATGCTCCACCTCGAACATCGACACGCCGATATAGCCCTTGCCGAACAGCACGCGCGGCACGAGATGGTTGTGCGTGAGCGGCTCGAACTGGATCGGCAACTGCCGGAACTCCGCATGAAAGCGCGCGATGGCGAGCGGCACCAGATGCACGCCGAGACTCGGGCTGCACACGATGTTCAGCTTGCCGCTCGAGCCGTCCGACAGCGAGCGCACGAGATTGTCCACGCGCTCGATACCCTCATACGCGCGCATCACTTCTTCGAAAATGCGTTTCGCTTCCGGCGTCGGATACAGACGTCCGCGCATGCGCTCGAACAGCAGAAAGCCGAGACGGCTTTCCGTCACTTGCAGCACGCGGCTCACCGAGGGCTGCGCGACATAGAGCGAGCGCGCGGCCTCGCTGATGGAGCCCGTCATCATGATTGCCCGAAACACCTCGATCTGACGCAGGCTCATCGTGCGTGAGTGAGGGATTTCATCGTCGTAGTTCATCGGATATCTGCCGCTGCGGGCGATAGGTTTTCGTCGCTCCGCAGTGTAGCGCGGCAGCGGACCGCGCGGCGCGTCCATGCATTGCGTCTATGGGACACCAAATTTGAACTATTTCACGGCGCCAATCGCCGTTGATATCGTGCGGAGAAGGTCGATCCATCCACGTCGAGTCATGTCCGATCCCATCTACTTTCTCAACCCGAACGGTCTCGCGGACGTCACGCGAGACATCGAAAAGACCGTGCGCGCGCTGCGCGCCGAAACGGACGCGCCCGCGGCGTTCGAGACGCTCTTCGCCGTCGATGGCGGCATCGAGACGCAGCGCGATGCGGACCGCGCCGCCGTCGCCGTCGCGGATTTCGTCGCGCGGCACGAAGCGCGGGCGAGCGCCTTCGTCATCGCGTGCTACAGCGATCCGGGACTGCACGCCGCACGCGAAGCGACGAATAAGCCCGTGCTCGGCATCGGCGCGGCGGCGCTGGCGGTCGCGCTCGCGCGCGGCTCGCGCATCGGCGTGATCGCGGCCAGCACGCGCGGCATGCCGCGCCACTGGCGCACGTATCACGCGGCGCTTGTCGCGGACGCAGTGGCCGGCGAGCAGGCGGTGAATCTCGGCGTGGACGAATCCGGCAATCGCGCGGTCGCGCTCGACAAGCTCATCGCAACGGGCCGCGCCTTGCGCGATCAGGACGGCGCCGATGTGATCGTGCTCGGCTGCGCGGGCATGACGCCCTTGCGCGCCGATATGGAAGCGGCGCTCGGCGTGCCGGTGATCGATCCCTGTTCCACCGCCGCGTCGCTCGCGTTCGCGATCTGCCGTGAACGAGGCATCGCATGAACGCGACTTCGACGCCGCTTCCGCGTCTCGGCGTGCTCGGCGGCATGGGTCCGCTCGCGACGGCGGACTTTCTCGTCAAGCTGATTCACGCGACGCCCGCGACCTCCGATCAGGAACACATGCCCGTCATCGTGCACAACGTGCCGCAGGTGCCGGATCGCAGCACGGCTTTCCTCGCGGGATCGGATGCGCCCTGGCCGCATCTGCTCGACGGCCTGCGCACGCTCGAAGCGGCCGGTTGCGCGGCCATCGCGATTCCCTGCAACACTGCGCACGTGTGGCATCGCAGGCTTGCGAAGGAAACGGCACTGCCGGTGCTGCATATCGGCGAAGCGGCAATTCGTGCGCTCGCGCATCAATGTCCCGATGCGCAACGCGTCGGCATTCTCGCCACGGCCGCAACACTGAAAGCCCGCATCTATCACGATCAACTCAGCGCGAACGGTATCGAGGCGATCGAGCCTGACGAGGCAATGCAGGCGGAGAACGTCTCGGCGGGCATCGCAGCCGTGAAAGGCGGGCGCATCGACGAATCTCGCGCGCTGCTGACCGGCGCGGCGCGGGCGCTGATCGCACGCGGCGCGGACGCGCTGCTGCTCGCCTGCACGGAAATCCCCGTCGCGCTGGCCGGCGTCGCATTGGAAGCGCCCGCCGTCGATCCCACCGAAGCGCTCGCGCGCGCCTGTGTCGACTGGTGGCTCGCCGCGCGCAACGAACCCGCGCAACTCGAAGCGCAATTCTGATTCTTCAAGCGGATGAAAACACATGCAGCACTTTGACCTCACGATACGCAATGGTCTCGTCGCGTCGGACGAGGAAGTCTTCGAGGCCGATGTCGGCATCATCGGGGACCGCATCGTCGAAGTGGCGCGCGGTTTGCCCGCGGGCAAGCGCGACATCGACGCAACCGGCCAATACGTTCTTCCCGGCGGCATCGACACGCATTGCCACGTCGAGCAGCGCTCCGGCATGGGCATCATGGGCGCGGACGACTGGTACTCCGCGAGCGTCGCGGCAGCCTGCGGCGGCACGACGATGATCGTGCCCTTCGCCGCGCAGCATCGCGGGCATTCGCTCAGGCAGGTCGCGGAAGATTACGCGGCGCTCGCCGCGGCGAAGTCCGTGATCGACTACAGCTATCACCTGATCGTCTCCGAGACGGACAAAAAGACGCTTCAGGAAGACCTCGTCGACCAGATCCGCAAAGGCATCACGTCGTTCAAGGTCTACATGACCTACGAGCAACTCAAAATTGACGACTATCAGATGCTCGACGTCCTCGCGCTCGCCGCACGCGAACGCGCGCTCGTGATGGTGCACGCCGAGAACAACGACGTGATCCGCTGGGTCTCGCAGAAACTGCTGGAAAGCGGCCGCACCGCGCCGAAGTATCACGCGACGAGCCACGTCGCGCTGGCCGAATCCGAAGCGACGAATCGCGTCATTCAGCTCTCGAAGCTCTTCGATGTGCCTGTCCTGATCGTGCATGTCTCCGCGCAGGATGCCCTGACGACCATCGGCGCGGCGCAGCGCATGGGCGCGCGGGTGTATGGCGAGACGTGCCCGCATTATCTGCTGCTCACCGAGGACGCGATGGACCTCCCCGGCGTCGAGGGGGCGAAGTATTGCTGCAGCCCGCCGCTGCGCGATGCGAATGCACAGGAGGCGCTCTGGAGCGCGCTCAAGGAAGGCGTGCTGCAGACGGTGTCCTCGGATCACGCGCCTTATCGTTTCGACGCATCCGGCAAGCTGCCCCACGGCGACGCGACCACGTTCAAACAGATGGCCAATGGCATGCCCGGACTCGAAACGCGCCTGCCGCTGCTCTTCTCCGAAGGCGTCAACACGGGCCGCATGACGCTGCCCGAATTCGTCGCGCTGAGTGCGACGAACCACGCGCGCATGTACGGCATCGCGCCGCGCAAGGGTCTCGTGCAAGTGGGCGCGGACGCGGACATCGCCGTGTGGGATCCGCGTCACGAAGTCACGCTCGCGGCGTCCGCTCTGCACGATCGCGTCGGCTACACGCCTTACGAGGGCATGCGGGTCACGGGATGGCCGCGCACCGTGGTGAGCGCGGGCCGCGTGATCGTCGATGACGGCAGGTTCGATGCGCAGCCCGGCAGCGGCCGCTTCGTCCCGCGCTCGACGCCCTTGCCTTTCCAGAGCGAGCGTGAAGTATCCACGACCGGCCGGTTCTTCCGCGGACTCGCCGATGGACGAGCGCACAACGGCTTCGGCTACACCGATCGTCAAAACTGAAACTGAAACTCAAAACGAAAGAGGAAGTCATGAGCAAGTCACGCAAAATCGGGCTCGCGGTCGCGCAAATGGGACCGGTGCATCTCGCGGACGACCGCAAGGCCGTCGTCAGGCGACTCGTCGAAATGCTGCACGAAGCGAAGGCGCGCAGCGCGAAGCTCGTCGTGTTTCCGGAGCTCGCGCTCACCACGTTCTTCCCGCGCTACTGGATGAGCGAGGAAGCCGCCGTCGAACGCTTCTTCGAGCGCTCGATGCCGAACCCCGACGTGCAGCCGCTCTTCGACGCCGCGCGCGAAGCGGGCATCGGCTTCTATCTCGGCTATGCGGAGCTGACCGCGAAGGGCGAATGCTTCAACACGTCGATCATCGTCGACGAGAGCGGCAGGATCGTCGCGAAGTATCGCAAGACGCATTTGCCGGGCCACGCGGATCACAAGCCGGATGCGCCCTTCCAGCATCTGGAGAAGAAGTTCTTCGCGGTCGGCAACTCGGGCTTCCCCGTTGTCGAGACGATGGGCGCGAAGCTCGGCATGTGCATCTGCAACGACCGCCGCTGGCCGGAAACCTGGCGCGCGATGTCGCTGCAAGGCGCGGAGCTAGGCGTGCTCGGCTACAACACGCCGTCGCTGAACATCCATTGGCCGGAGCCCGTGCATCTGCGCATGCACACGCATCTCGTCACGCTGCAGGCGAGCGCGTATCAGAACGCGATGTGGATCGCCGCCGCGGCAAAGTGCGGCCGTGAAGACGGCTTCCACATGATCGGCGGCTCGGTGATCGTCGCGCCTTCCGGCGAGATCGCCGCGCAGAGCGTGACCGAAGAGGACGAAGTGATCTTCGCGAACGTCGATCTCGCGCTCGGCGACACCTTCCGCGAGCACGTCTTCAACTTCGCGAAGCATCGCCGCCCGGAGCATTACGGGCTGATCGTCGAGAGAACCGGTGCGGGCGAGCCGCTGCCGCACGATCCCGACGCGCTCAACTAACGCGTCCACGAGGAGACCCACGATGAATCAACACCTTGAGCAGAGCGCCGCCGCCATGCGCGACGCGTCGGACCAGTCGATGTTCGGCAAGCCGCACGTACGCGCGCTGATCGCGTCCATCTCCGGCTACGCGATGGACGGCTTCGATCTGCTGATCCTCGGCTTCATGCTGAGCCTGATCTCGGCGGATCTCGGCCTCACGTCCGCGCAGGCCGGCTCGCTCGTGACATGGACGCTCGTCGGCGGTGTCGCGGGCGGCATCGTCTTCGGCATTCTGAGCGACTATCTCGGCCGCGTGCGCGTGCTGACCTACACGATCCTGCTGTTCGCCGTGTTCACCGGGCTGTGCGCGCTCGCGCAGGGCTATCACGACCTGCTCGCGTATCGCTTCATCGCGGGTCTCGGTCTCGGCGGCGAATTCGGCATCGGCATGGCGCTCGCCATCGAGGCGTGGCCCGCCGAGAAGCGCGGGCGCGTGTCGTCGTATGTCGGCATGGGCTGGCAGGTCGGCGTGCTGGTCGCCGCGCTCGTGACGCCGGTTCTGTTGCCGCACATCGGCTGGCGCGGCATGTTCCTGGTCGGCCTCGCGCCCGCCGTGCTCTCCTTCGTGATCCGCAAGGCGATCGGCGAATCGGAGATCTTCATCGAGAAGGCCGTGAGGAAGCGCCACGAGTTTCCGCTCAAGACGCTCTTTCGCGACAGGGAAACCACGCGCCGCAGCATCGGCATGATCATCATGTGCTCGGTGCAGAACTTCGGCTACTACGGCCTCATCATCTGGATGCCGGGCTATCTGACGAAGGCATTCGGCTTCACGCTCGCCAAGTCGGCCACGTGGACGGCCGCGTCGATCCTCGGCATGCTCGTCGGCATCTGGATCTTCGGGCAGCTCGCGGACAGGATCGGCAGAAAGCCCACGTTCGTGATGTATCAGCTGGGCGCGCTCGTGATGGTGTTCGTGTACTCGCGCATGACGACGCCCGAGGCGCTGCTCATCGGCGGCATGGTGGTCGGCATCTTCGTGAACGGGATGATGGGCGGCTACGGCGCACTCATGGCCGAGCTCTATCCGACGCATGCACGCGGCACCGCGCAGAACGTGCTGTGGAGCATCGGGCGCGCGGTCGGCGGCTTCGGGCCGCTCGCCATCGGCGCGGTCGCGAGTCATTACTCGTTCGGCATCGCGATCGCGGCGCTGGCGTGCATCTATCTCGTCGATGTCATCGCCACTGTCGCCCTGATCCCGGAGCTGAAAGGCGCGGAGCTCGAATAGAGCGAAAGCTCGTCGCGGCGCGCATCACGCGCGCGCCGCGCGTCCCTGACGGCGCGTTTCCAGCAGCGTGATCGCACGCTGCAGCACACGTTCCGCATTCCCCTTCAGGTCGATGAACCGGCAGCCCAGAACGATGCGGCGCTCGCCGGTCGGCGTGAGCATCTGGCGAGGCGCGACGATCTCGAGATCGACCGACACCGCGCCCAGTCCGCCCAGTTGCAGCGTCACGTCATTCCACACGCATCCCTGCGCGAGCGATTCGAAGCGCTTGTCCCGCGTGCGCAACGCCACGCCGCCGACCGAAAGGTCCTGCAGTTCCAGCCGGAACGCGACGCCTTCCTCATCGAGACCGCTGGCGACGAAAGGGTCGAACATCGGCGTGTCGACGCGGTAGAAATCGCGGCGCTGCACGTAATGGAGCAACGTGGGGAAAGGCGCTTCGAAGGCCGGACGACCTTCGAACGTAGTCGCGGCTGCGCGTTCCGTCACGAACTGGGTGCGAATGCCCGAAGGCTGGCTGCGGAACGTGAGGCTGTCGGCATGGACGAGCGCGCGGTTGTCGCGCTGCGTGCTGCCGAAATCGAAGAGAAAATGCGCGCGGCCCGAATCGACATCGAGCAGTTGGGTGACGAACTGCGTGCCGTCGAACTGGACTGTCAGGAAGTCGCCGCGCGCCAACAGGCTCCGCAGGCACAGCGCAATCTGCAGGGAATGCCGCTGAGCGTAGCGGTCGTCGATCTCCCACGCATTCGTCTTCGCGACGCTTTCGATGCTCAGGGAAGCTTCAGCAATTGTCATGATGTCGTTATCTTGCCGGGCGGCCTCCCGGCGTCTCGTGTCGTCATCTTATCAAATTGATAAGCAAATGGTAGAGTGACGAACATCACGGGACGACGAGCCCGAACCTGAGAGACGAGGCCGGCGCGCCCGGGAAAAAGCCGGGGCGCCGGCTAGCTGTTCGACTGGCCATCCGCTTCCGGACGACGCGGCACGGGCAGGAAATGCAGCGCCACCTTGAGCGTGTAGATCACGATGACAGTTCCGGCGAGATCGCCGACGAACATCGCGACGAATCTCGACGCAATGTTCTCCGTGTCGCCCTGCAGGTAGAACCAGATGTGATGCAGCAGCGGGCCGGCGATCGCATAGGCGACGGTGAGCATCATCAGCCTGCCCGCCGTCAGATTCGACAGCGACGCATTGAGCCCGTAGATCTCGCGCGCCAGACGATAGACCGCATAAGGCGCGGCCGTCGCGATAATGCCGCCGACAAACGATCTCACGGGATCGCTGGGAAAGAAATAAAAGAAGTCGACGATCCAGCTGGCGAGCAGCAGCCCGAGCGCGCCGTCCGCGCCGAGCAGCAGGGTGCTGAGCAGCCGGATGCCGGCCGGCAGATACACCCAGTTCACGCCCCGCACGAATTCGGAGTGAACGAAGACTTCCTGATTGACCCAGAGCGAAGCGATGAAGACGAGCGCCGTTCCGACGACGGAGCACAAGCGAAGCTGAAAGGAAGACATTGGCGTGGCGTGCCAGCTGAACGACGGCAGGACGCTCATATTACCGCAGCGCCCTGATGCCACGCTCGCACCACGCTTATCGCCGGGTCTTGCCGATGGTCGCGCTCGCGGCCGCATGCCCCTCGACTTGCGCGATGTCTCCGTACTTCGGCGAAGGAGCGAGATCGGCGGCAATGCGCTCCAGTTCGTCGAGCAGCGAGCGAAGCGCCACGCGCTGAACCGGCGCGATGGCGGGCGCATGCTGCAACGCCTCGATGCGCCCGCGCCAGTACGAAACCGGCCACGCCGCGCTTCGATGCCAGTGCCGCGAGCGGATCATCCGCGTGAGATGATCGATTTCCCGCTCGATGAAATGCGCCGTGATGTACGTGAAATCGCTTGGTTCAGCCACGCTCGTGCTCCCGCCATTCGCCGGGGGAAAGAAAAGCCGCCTTCGTCTTTCCCGCCCCTCGCCTTTTGACGCGATCCTATCACTTTCTTATCATCTTGATAAATACCGCGCGGCGTGCGATCACGGACCATTTTTCATGGATGATATGATTCGTCGTTCTCCCGGATGTCCCTTTCATGGCCAAAAAAAGCGTCTTCGATGCCTATTTTCGCTTCCTGAATCTGGCTCAGGCGGTCCAGGCATTGCCTTCGGTGCCGAAGCTCGACGCCGCCGAGGAACGGTTACTGGAGGCGCTCACGGCCTCTTGGCATGCGGGGCACACATTGACGGTCACGGAAACGATGGCGCTATCGGTGGCGGGCGCGCCTGCCACCGTTCATCGCAAGTTGACGAGCCTGAAGAAGCAAGGCCTCGTTTCCGTCGACGAGAGCAGCGACGACCTGCGCATCAAGACCGTGGTTCCGACGCGCAAGGCGCTGGAATATTTCGAAAAGCTGGCGGCGTGCCTCGAAGAGGCGAAGAAGCGCTGAGTATTCCGCGTCGGGTGCTTATCGCATCTCCTGCAACGCACTCTCCGGGGTCGCGGATCATGCCGTCGTCGGCGATCTGTTCGATGTCGTGCCGGAGCTCACCAGGCTGATCTGATCGACTCGTGCGTTGCGTGCGCGCCGTCGCGGGTCGACTCGCGAGGGCGCTTTTTTTGCTTTAGCGCATGTCCGCGCGCATTTCCCTCACGCCACGCCCCAGCTTGCGACGCAACAGCGTCCGCAACGTAGCCGAATCGGCGTAGCCGACTTCGCTCGCGATCGTCTCCAGATCGCAGCCTGCCGAAACGAGATGCTGCACGCGCTCGATGCGCAGGTCCTGAAAGAACGCCAGCGGCGACTTGCCCAGCACCGCCTCCGTGCGACGCTGCAGCGTGCGCGGCCCGACCGACAATGCGCTCGCCGCATCCTGGAGCGAGAACCCGAGCGAGAGATTGTCGCGCGCCCATCGCTCGAATCGCGCGATCAGCGGATCGGCGTGAGCCAGATAATCCGGGACGATGTACTGGGCCTGCGACGAACGCTTGTCGATGAGCAGAAAGCGCGCGACGAGCGTCGCCAGTTCGGGACTCGCCTGACGCACGAGCCAGAGCGCGAGATCGAGATGGCCCATCGCAGCCCCGGCCGTCACGACACGCCGCGATGCGACGACCATGCGTGAATCGTCCAGATCGACCGCCGGATAGCGTTGACGGAAAGCCGGCGCGAGCGACCAGGTCGTGGTCGCCTTGCCGTCGTCCAGCAGTCCGGCTTCGGCCAGCACGAAGGTGCCGGTACACGCCGCCGCGATGCCGATGCCCGCGGCGTGCCAGCCGCGCAGGCAGCCGATCGCTTCGCGCACGTCGCGGCGCCCGAGCGCTTCGATCAAGGGCTCCGGCTGCTTGGCATTGAGCGCGGGCACGACCACCCAGTTCGGCTGACGAGCGGCGTCGACCGGCTCGACCGGCGCGGAAAAGCCCAGAGCCGTGCGGATGCGCCGCCGCACGCCGACGAGGTTCACGTCGAAGGGCGGGGAGGCGAAGCCCTGGGCCGCCGCCAGCTCGTTCGCCGTGGCGAAGGTGTCCAGCAGCGCCGTCAGGCCGGTGTCGAAAACGCCATCGAGTGCGAAGATCGATAGTCGCATGTCGTAAATGATACTAATAATGTCATTTGCGACTATAGCCCGCACTGCGCGCAACGTCTAGACTGCGAAGCAATCCGGCTGCTCCCTTTCGCGGCCGCAGGTCGAATACGATCGAGGCACGCGCTCATGAAACTCACGGCGGAACTTCATTTCCTCACGCTCGTCGCCGCCGCGACGACCCTGATGTGGATTCCGTATACGCTCGCGAGAATCGTGCGGTGGGGATTGCCGGCGGCGCTGGCCAATCCCGATCACGCGAAGCGGCCCGATCCCGTCTGGGCCCGGCGGGCGCGGCTCGCGCATGCGAACGCCATCGAGAACCTCGCGGTTTTCGCGCCGCTGGTTCTGATCGCAGCCATGATCGGGACGAGCACGCCGGCAACCGTCCTCGCGGCCAAGGTCTATCTGGTCGCGAGGCTCGTTCATTACGGCGTCTATTCCGCCGGCATTCCGGTCGTCCGAACGCTCGCGTTCATCGTCGGCTTCGGCGCGACGCTCGTGTTTGCCGTCACCCTTCTCGGTCATGTCGCCTAGCTGCACGTCTGCCCGAGAACGATCGATCTCAACCCTATCCGCGAGAGCACGCACATGAACCCTACTCCGCAATCCATTCTCGACACGATCGGAAACACCTCGCTGCTGACCCTGCGCCATGTCGTTCCGTCAAACGGCGCCAGAATCCTCCTGAAACTGGAAAGCCAGAATCCGACCGGAAGCATGAAGGACCGCATCGCGCTCGCGATGATCGAGGCGCCCGAACGCGACGGACGGCTGAAGCCCGGCGGCGCCGTCGTCGAATACACGGGCGGCAGCACGGGCGTGTCGCTGGCGCTCGTTTGCGCGGTCAAGCAGCATCCGCTGCATCTCGTGAGCTCGGATGCCTTCTCGAAGGAGAAGCTCGATCACATGCGTCTGCTCGGCGCGAAGCTCACGCTCATCCCGAGCGACAACGGCAAGCAGACCGAGAAGCTCACGCGCGACATGATCCGCGAGGCGCATCGCATCGCGGAGTGTACCGGCGCGTACATCACGGCGCAGATGGAGAACACGGATCAACTTCAGGCCTATACGAAAATGGCCGAAGAAATCCGGGAGCAGGCGGGCGGCCGCATCGACGGCTTCGTGCAAAGCGTCGGCACGGCCGCGTCGCTGCGAGGCATCTCCGCAACGCTGCGCAAGCACGACGAACGCGTACGCATCGTCGGCGTCGAACCGGCGGAGTCGGCGGTACTGTCTGGCGGGCCGAGCGGCGCGCACAAGATCGACGGAATCGGCGCGGGCTATGTCGTGCCGCTCTGGCATGACCGGATCGCCGATGAAATCGAGCGCGTATCGACGAACGAGGCCAAGGCGACGGCGTTTCGCCTCGCGGCCGAAGAAGGTCTCTTCTGCGGAACGTCGACCGGCGCGAACGTTACCGCGGCGCTGCGCCTGGCCGAGCGCCTCGGGCCGAAGGCGACGGTCGTCACCATCATGTGCGACACGGGCATGAAGTATCTGAAGACGTTCTCGCAAAGCCTGGATGCGTGATCATCGACGGCACGCTCGCCCGCTAACCCAGAATGGGATGAGACTTGCCCGGAATCGGCCAGCCGCGATTGTCGGTCGGCACGAGCTGAGTCTGGAACGCGACGAACAGCGCCTGGAACTTGCCGTCCACTTCCACCATGACCGCGCCGTCCTGAAAGACGCCGTTCTCGTTCGAGTGGTCCTTCACCTTGCTGCCCTTGGCCGGCTTCGGATTCCCCTGGTTCATGTGCGTTTCGTGCAAGCCGTCCATCGCCGGCTGGAAGAGGAAGCCGAAGCCGTACACGGTCACGTCCTTCGTCGGCTTCCATCCGCGGCGCTCGTCGCTATAGCCGGGCGTCGGATAGACATAGTCGACGCCATCGCCGGACATGTCGAGCTGCAGCATCTCGTTGAGCAGCGCGTTGATATCGTTGTGCTCGCTTTTGGTGTCGATCGGGATCGGGCGCATCGCGCTCAGGTCGACGAGACGGTTGTCGTGCACATAGTCGAGCTTCGGGAAACCCGACGTGGAGACGCCGGCCGCGAGCTTGCCGAGATCGGCGGTCATCGGGTGCTCGAAATACTGGTTCCATGCATACAGCACGAGATAGCCCGCGGGGCCGGTCAGCGAGCTGTCCGACTTCACATTGGTGACGATGCGAAACTCCTTGCCGTTCTCGTCTTCGCTGACGATCACGTAATGAGGGTCACCTTTGTAACCTGCGAGAAAGGGAACGCCTAGCCTCACCTGTCCCTTGAAGAGGACGTATTCGTTGCTTGCCATGACGACTGCTCCTGAGGTGGATCGCTCGTTGGATGCGTATCGTGCGACGGTGTTCCGGTCGATTCCGCGTCGATGCCGGCACTGAGGCCGATGCCCGATTCCGCGTGACGCGCAAGCAGGGCGAGCAACTCCGGCTTCAGGCCATCACCGCGCCGTGCTGCGAGAGTGTGAAACGAGAGAAGCGGCAACATGGCTGGACTCCGTTCGATGTGAACCTGTCGGCTCGGCATCGTCAGGTTATTGCCGGAGTCCGGCAGTCGCGCTCCGTTTCTTGCTGTTCAATTGCCGGCAGATTGCAGGCCGCTACGATGCGGTCTCACGGATGCGGCCGAACACACGCCGCGGCAAATGCGGCGCGTTCTGCGCGATGTGGTCCAGTTCGTCGCGCACGACATCGATGTCGCGCATGTCGTGCATGTAGCGATCGCCGGCGTGGATCGCTTCGAGCCGACGTCGAACGGCGCCGTACTGAGCACCCGCTCTGCGATGCAGCTCGGCGCGCTCGCTGTAGCGCAGGAAGGTCTGCAACGAGGCGAGCACGGCGGCGCCGATGCTCGTCAGGCCGATGACCACCCGCAATTGCGGCGACACGGCAGTCGCCACGAGCGAAAGAAATGCCGACGTGCCCGTCGCCGTCGTGATGGCGATGACGGCCAGTCCGAGCCGTCTGCCATAGGCGGTCAGACGGTCCGCCATCGCGTAGTGGCGAATCTGCGATTCGCGGGCGCGTCTTATCCAGTTGAGCACCAGCGCGCGCGCATCCCTCGGCGGTTCATATGCACCGCTGATCTCTTGCGGCTGCTGTAACGAAGCTGTCATGTTCGAAGCACTGTATGAATGAACTGCAGTGTAGCGCCCGATTGCGGACAAAACGTGTCTCGATTGCCCGCGCGACCTCGCGCAATCCGCTCCCCAACAAAATTCACCTTCGGTACACTATTCGCCACTGACAGGGACCCACCCTGCGAACGGTCGCATAGAAAAAAATATATCGGGAGCGAACTTGAGGAAACGAGCCACTGTCATCTGTCGAAGAGGCAAGCGGATTCTGCTGGTCGCGAGACGCGAGTCGAAATGGGCGCTGCCCGGCGGAATCCTCAAGCGCGGCGAGGACTTGCCGGAGGCCGCGCTTCGCGAGCTCAAGGAGGAGACGCGGCTCTCGGGCAAGTCGGCGAAATACCTGTTCAACTATCGCGGCACGCAGAAGCACCATCATGTGTTTTTCTGCGATGTGTCGAAACGCGCGAAAGCTCGCGCGAACAATGAGATCGCCCGCTGCCGCTGGGTTCACGTCGACGAGATTCCCCGGCTGACGACCAGTTCGCCGACGAAAGTCATCATGAAGATTCTCGGCGACAAGCGTAACGGCACGCGAGGAAAGTGACGACGGCGAAGCGCGGCCGCGAAACGATCGCGGCTCGCGCGGCTTTCTGTCATAAAAGGCTCATAGCATGGCCACTCTGCCAAAGAGGCAAAGAAGGCCATCGACATTCGAGCATATCTGTCACCGACCCTCGTTCTGCCCGCGCTCGACTGGGACGGAGGCAGGACGCGCAGCGACTTCCTCGGGTTCGCGATCAGGCGGGCGCCCGGTTTCTGGTCGGCTGACGGCAAGCATCGCGCGACGGAAAGCTGGTTGCCCAACCGCCTGACATTCGACGGCCCCGTCGAGGCAGGGCAACCCGACGCGCCCTCAAGCGTGGCCTCGATTCAGAAGTTCATGTGGTGGGACGCGCGCATCGACGAGCCCGACCGCGAGACGTCGTTCAGCTACACCGCGTGGCCCGTCGTGGGCAGTGCGAGCGCGCCGCAATTGCTGGAGGCGCAGCGTACGCAACTGGCGATCACCCTGCCCGCGCATATCGAGGACGGCATCGGCACGTGGTTCAATCGCGCGGTCGTGAGTTCGCAGGCCTTCACGCGAAAAGTCGCGGCAATGGGCCTCGACCCGAAGAAGGCGCCGCTCGCCGGCAAGGCGCTCGTGCTGCGCCGCTGGCTCGCCAACGACATCGAGCAAAGCTTCCCGACCGTATTCCAGGGAGCCTCGCCCGCCGCGTCCGCGATCTACCATCTCGCGGACAAGCTGTGGGCGATTCCGGCGCTCGAAGACTTCGCGAAGACGCATGACGCGCACTCGACGGCCGGCTGGAGCGATTCGATCAGGATCGGCAGCGCCTTGCTGCGCGCTTCGTTTTCGCCGGAGCCGAACGATCGACGCACGCAGATCGACACGATCGTCGATGCGGTCGGCCAAGCGGAGCACTCGGTGCTCTTCTGCCTCTTCTCTCCGACGGACAAGCCGTTGCGCGACGCATGCTTCGCCGCCGGCGACAAGGGACTGATGATGTTCGGCCTCGACAACGCGATCTCGCAGCACGCCGCCGAATCTGGCGAGAAAAAGCAGAAGGATGGCGAGAAGCTGAACGCGACCGAACTCGCGAGCATCGAGCTTTATCACCGCAGCCGGCAGAACCGCCATGTCGTCGACGGGAAGTGTTTCTCCCGCGCAACGGTGCCCGAAGGCTTCGACGTGGAAATGCAGCTTTTTCCCGGCGAGACGCGTCCTCCGTATCCACCCGTCATCATCCATCACAAGTTTCTCGTGATCGACGCGGAAGGGGCGAATCCCGTCGTATACACGGGCTCGGCGAACATGAGCAACAACTCCGAGCACGACAACGACGAGAATCTTCTTGAGATCCGCGACAGGCGAATCGCGGCCATTTACCTCGCCGAATTTCTCCGGCTCTACGAGCACCATCGGGCTCGCGCGCTCGCTATCGAAGTTGCCGTGCGCCGGAAGAGCAAACCGGAGCTGAAGCTCCAGCCGGACAGGCACTGGGCGGACAAGTATTACGTGGAAGGCAGCCCGGAATCCAAAGCGCGTGTCGCGCTCGCGAAAAAGCCGTCCGCGTGACTATCCCGCACGATGCACGGCCGTTCAACTCGCGACTGGCGAAACGCCGTTTCTCGACGCAGAAGTTGAATGTGCATGACCCGCTCTCTACGATTCGCTGCATCAAGTCCCGCATGGGCGAATCACCGGAGAGACCGAGCATGATCGTTCACGACGGCATCGACGCACTCGACCTGTCCGCGCTCATCCGCGCGGGCGATTCGGTCGTTTGCGGTCAGGGCGTCGCGGAGCCCGTCGCGCTGACCCGCGCGCTCATCGGGCAGCGCGGGAAAATCGGTCCGATCGACGTGTTCATCGGCCCGACCTACGGCGACACGTTCGGGCCTTCGCACGGCGATTTCATCGCGTTCAAAAGCTATTGCGGCACGGCGCGCAACGCGCTTCTTCACGCCGCGAGGATCCTCGACCCGATTCCCGCTCACTACTCGGACCTAGGCCGTCTGTTCGCTCGCGGCGTGCTTCGCTGCGAGGTCGCGCTCATGACGCTCGGCCCACCCGATGAACACGGACGCTTCAATCTCGGCCTGGTCAACGATTACATCGTCGATGCGGCGCGAAAGGCGCGCGTCGTGATAGCCGAGGTCAGCGATCGCTGGCCGTGGGTTCATGGCGCCGAACTGCCGGCCGACATTCATCCGCACGTCATCGTCCGCAGCTCTCGCGAGCCGGTCCAGATGCCGCGCGTGGAACCCGGCCGCGCCAGCGAAGAGGAACGCGTGATCGCGAGCCGCGTCGCATCGCTGATACCGGATGGCGCGACGCTCGAACTCGGCATCGGCACCCTGCCCGATCTGGTGCTCGACGCCTTGCGCGATCATCGCGATCTCGGCATTCATTCCGGCGTGCTAGGCGATGGCGTCGCGCGCCTGATGGAACTCGGCATCGTCAACAATGCGCGCAAGCCCATGTTTCGAGGGACGAGCGTGGCCGGCCTTCTCATGGGCAGCCGGCGCCTGCTCGATTTCGCGCACAGGAACGAGGCCGTCCTCCTGGCCGGGCCGAAACTGACGCACGACATCGGCATGCTGCGCGCGCTGCGCAATTTCTTCGCGATCAATGGCGCGATCGAAATCGACCTGAGCGGTCAAGTGAACGCCGAAAGCGTGCACGGAAGATACATCGGCGCCGTGGGCGGCCAAGTCGACTTCGTGCGCGGCGCGAACGGCTGTGCCGAAGGCCGCTCGATCATGCTGCTGCAATCGACGGCGAGGAACGGCACGGCAAGCCGCATCGTGCCCCGGCTCGCGGATGCGACCGTGACCACCGCGCGCAGCGATGTCGATGTCGTCGTCACCGAGCACGGCGTGGCGGAGCTGCGCGGCAAGAGCCTGCGCGAGCGCGCGGCGGCGCTGGCCGCGATCGCGCATCCGGATTTTCGCGAGCAACTGATGCGCACCGGACGCGATGGCGCTGCCCTTCAGGCGGCCTGACACCCATTTGTTGACCGCCATTTCGCGCGCTGGTAGTTTCCAGACCGAACAACCACTAGAGATTCAATCTGGAGACGCCATGGACACGATCGATGGGCTGAGCGCGCACGCCCTGGTAAGGCGCATCGACCTCTTCACGCTGAAGCTCTTTCTTTCCACGGTCGAAGAAGGCCAGATCGGCCGCGCCGCCGTGCGCGAGCACATCGTCGCGTCGGCGGCCACGAAGCGCATTCAGGATCTGGAAGAGCTTGCGGGCCTCAAGCTGCTCGAGCGCAATCCCAAGGGCGTCGTGCCGAGCGCCGCCGGCGAAGTGCTGGCGTCACACATCCGCATGATGCTGACCAATCTCGACGACATGCGCCGCGAGATCGGCGAGATCAAGCAGGGCGTTCGCGGACGCGTCAGCATCAGCGCACCGCGTCTTCTGATCACCGGATTTCTCGGGCATGAGATGGGCGAATTCACGAAGCGGTTTCCGCTCGTGAAGCTCGAGTTGCAGGAAGACACCAATGCGAACGCAATACGCGCCCTCGCGTCGGGAGACGTCGATCTCGCGCTCTTTCTCGCGAACAACGTGCAGCCGGATACGATCGATGTCATCCGATACCGCGCGGACCGGCTTGTGGCCGTCCTTCCCAGGCATCATCGCCTGGCCGGCTACGAGGCGCTCACGCTGGAGCTGCTGCTCGAACCCGACTTCATCGCGCACAGCACGACCGCCATCACGGGCATCGAGCGCGCCGCGCTCGGCGTGGGCCGCGAGTTGCACGTCGCGTATCGCGTGCGGACCGTCGAGTCGGCGTGCAGTCTCGTGCTGGCCGGGCTGGGCGTCACGGTGCGGCCCGAGAGCATGCGTTCGCTCGGCGACGAGGCTCGACTCGCGAAGGTTCCGCTCACCGGCGACTGGGCGCAATTGAGTCATTGCATCGGCACGCTGCGCGGACGCGCGCCGACGGCGGCCGCGCAGGCGCTGATCGACCAGTTGACGAAGAGCGGCGCGGCCGCGCGCTGAGCGCAGCCACGCGAGAAATCACCATCCCCCGAACGACAGACCGCCGTTTGCGCTGATCGTCTGCCCCGTGACCTGCGCGGCTTCCTCCGACGCGAGAAAGACCGCGACCCGCGCGACTTCCTCGGCGGTCGGCGGACGTCCTGCCGGGAATCGGTCGTTCAGCCTGGTAAAGAGGCGCTGCTGGAAATTCTCCTGCGAGAAGATCCGATCCCACGAAGGCGTATCGGATGTCAGCGTCAGCGCCACGCTGTTCACGCGAATCTTCCAGCGCGCGAACTCCTTCGCCAGCGCCTTGGTGAGCAGGATGACGCTCGCGCCGACCGCACCCATGATCGATTCGCCCGGCGTCGGGTGACGCCCCGCATCGGTGCCCAGCATGACGATCGCGCCGCCGCGCTCCTTCAGATAGGGCACCGCCGCATGCACCGGAAAGAGCCGGGCGAACAAACGCGATTCGAACGCCTCGACGATCTGATCGCCGGACATCTCGGCAAAGGGCCGTGGGCTCACCGCACCTTGTGCGCCCGCGCTGACGACGATATCGATGCCGCCCGCCGCGCTCGCGGCCGCTTCCGCGACATGCGCCGCCGCAGCGTAGTCCGCGCAATCGCCGAGAACATGGCTCACGCGATCCGAGATCGCCCGCAAGCCCGCCACCGCCTTTTCCGCCGATTCCTTCGTGCGGCTGTTGATGACGACCGTCGCGCCGTTCGCCGCCAGTTTCTCCGCGACGCGCAGGCCGATGCCGCCCGACGCGCCCGTGATCAACGCCACCTTGTTGTCAAAGTCCGCATACCGCATATCCTTGCTCTCCATGCTCGTCAGTCGAAACGTCGAGTCGATCGTAGGATCACCACGCGTGGCGCTCAACTGACGAGTGGTGAAGCCGCGCTTCCCGGATCGTGAAGCCGTGCGGACACCGTGCGCTTCTCGAATCGCGAAGCACCGGTTCGTCACAGGGAAATTGAATTCGCCGCACCGCGCGCTTACCTTGAGCCGAGCTACGAGGACCAGGGAACGGAGATGTTCGAGCGCGTGTTTTCGCCGATCAGGATCGGTGCAATCGAAATACCCAATCGCATCGTCAGAACGGCGCACGCGACCGCATACTCACGCAGCTACATCAACGACGCGCTGATTGCCTACCATCTCGAGCGCGCCAAGGGAGGCGCGGGCCTTTCGATCATCGAGGGCGCGTCGGTGCATGCGTCGTCGACGTTCGCGCTGAGCGTGCGCGACGACGACGCCATTCCTCACATGAAGCGCCTCGCGCGGACGACCGCGCCGACTGGCATGAAGCTGTTCCAGCAGCTCTGGCACGGCGGTTATACCGATCCTGCCGCGGATGGCGGCCTGCCGTGGGCGCCGTCGGCAATGCCGGGCCGATATTCCATCGCGCCGCCAATTCCGATGACGACCGACCAGATCGGCGAGCTCGTCGACGCCTATGCGAAGGCGGCGGCGCGCGTCGAGGAGTCGGGCATGGACGGCGTGGAGATTCTCGCGGGCAATGGCTACCTGTTCTCGCAGTTCTTTTCGCCGGTGCTCAACCAGCGGACCGACGCATACGGCGGCTCGTTCGAGAACCGCATCCGCATGCTGCTCGAGACCTTGCGCGCGATTCGCGCCGCGACTTCGTCGGGCTTCGGGCTCGGCATCCGGATCGGCGACAGCTCGGATCAGCGCATCCTTCCGGCGGAAGACGCCAATGCAATCGCGTTGCGTGCGCAAGACGAAGGACTGATCGACTTCGTGAACATCACGCACGGCGACTACTACTTTCATGTCGATCGTTACGCGGGCATGGATCAGCCGGTCGGCTATCAGCTGCCCTTTGCCGCGCGCATCGCCGAGGGCATCACCGTGCCGCGCATCGTCGTGGGCCGCTATGCCACACTCGACGACGCCGAGCAGACGCTGAGGGCCGGTCACGCCGATATGGTCAACATCGTGCGCGGCATGATCGCCGATCCGATGCTCGTCGTGAAGACGCGCGAGGGTCGCGGCACCGAAGTGCGGCCGTGCATCGGATGCAATCAGGGCTGCATCGGCGGCGTGTTCAGCGGCCGGATGGGGTGCGCGGTGAATCCGACGGTCGGTCATGAGGAAACGATGTCGGAAAGCCTCATCGTCAGGACCGCGACTCCGCGCAAGGTGCTCGTGGTCGGCGGCGGCGTCGCGGGCATGGAGGCGGCGCGCGTCGCCCTGCTCGCGGGGCATGCGGTCACGCTGGTCGAAGCTTCGCCGGATCTCGGCGGGCTTCTGAACGTCGCGCGGCACATGCCGAAGCTTCACGCCATCGGAGACATCGCCATCTGGCTGGCGAACGAAATCTACAGGCTCGGCGCCGATGTCAGGCTCGCCACTTACATGGAGGCGGAGGACGTGCTCGCCGAAGCGGCGGACGTGGTGATCGTCGCAACGGGATCGCAGCCCGCCGACGCGCGCGCGATCACGCAGACCGCAGACCCGGCATCGCAGGTCAGGATCGCGGACGATGCGAACGTGCTCGACTCGTACGATCTGGTCATGAGCCACGCGAAGGACTACGGCAGCACCGCGCTCGTGCTCGACGATGTGGGCCATTACGAAGCAATCGGCTGCTGCGAAGCGTTGCTCGACAAGGGACTGGGCGTGACCTACGTGACGCGTCACCTGATGTTCGCGCCCGCGATGGAGGCGACCGGGCGCACGCAAGCTGCGCTGCAACGTTTCTACAAGGCCGGCGGATTCCGCATCGTCACGCAGTCCGAGCTGGTCTCGATCGACAAGGGACGCGCGGAAATCAGGCCGATATTCGGCACGGCCACGGAGACGGTTCAGGCCGACACCGTGGTCGTGGTCGGATACCGGCAATCGCAGAACGCACTCTGGCAGGCGTTGCGCGGACGCGTCGCGCAGCTTCACCTCGTCGGCGATGCGCTTTCCGCGCGCGACATACAACCGGCGATACGCGAAGGTCATTTCGCCGCGCGTTCGATCACGTGACGAAAGGGCCCGCCCCGGGGGCAGCGCCTGCGTCTCGGACGCTCGATACATCGCGCCGCGATGATTCGAGGCGATCGGCGTCTCGTTCGTGAGTCGGCCGTTTCGGTTACCCTGAGACTTTTTTGCGTTTCAGGCGCATGCCTGACGGCTTCCTTTCGAACGCTCATGAATACGCCTCAAGAAGACTACGCGCTCAATCTCGACCTCATGACCGCCGACGAAGTCTCGTCGGAGCTGCCTCAATCCGTGCACGCGAACGTGAACGGCACGGACATCGCCGTGTTCCGCGTGCCCGACGACGCCTCAGAAACCGCCGCGTGCAGCGCGCGCTACGGCATCGATCTCGACGACTGCGCGAACACGATCGTCGTGCGCTACAGGAAGGACGGCGGCGAACAGTACGCCGCGATCGTCACGCTCGCCTCGCGTCGGCTCGACGTGAACGGCGCGGTCAAGCGCGAACTCGGCGCGAAGCGGATCTCGTTCGCGTCGCGCGAAGTGGCGACGGAGCTGTCCGGCATGGAGTACGGCGGCATCACCGCGTTCGGCGTGCCCGATTCGTGGAACGTGCTGGTCGAGGCCGCGGTGATGGAACGCGAGCGCATCGTGATGGGCGCGGGCGTTCGCGAGGCGAAGCTGCTGCTCGCGCCGCAACGCCTGCTGGCTCTGCCGAACGTGACGGTCGCGACGCTCGCGACCTGAGCGCGGGCCGTCAGCGCCGCCGGCGAGCCGGCTTCGCGGGAACGTCCCGCCCGCGCATTCAATATCGGGTACACCGGCGTATCGAAGCGGTAATCCGCACCGATCGTGTTGAGCGTCGCGCCGGTGGTCGCGTCCATCACCACCATCGACCATTGGGAATTCGCGCTGGCGTAGCGCGGCTTCTTCATGACCTGCTCGATGGGATCCTGCGACGAACCGCCGCCGCAGCCCGCCACGAACAGACTCGACACGATCAACAACGGGACGGCCCGTTTTCGCGCGCGCATGGGTTCCCGTCCACCGTCCTGCAGGAAGTTCCAGATAGGATGCGGACGACAGGAATACAAAGCGGCGACGCGAGGTGATCTTCCGCGTTCACTGCCGATGGCGAGTCCATCGGACCGGATAAGCGATCAAGCCATTCGCCGATGCTACCGATCGTCCGACAGAAGCGTTTCGAGCGGCACGGCATGTTTGACGAACGGCGTGCGGATGACGATATAGCTGAAGTACTTTTCGATGCCGATGTTCCGGTCGACGAGCTTTTCGATGACTTCCTGATAGTGCCCGATGTCCTTGACGAGAAACTTGAGCAGATAGTCGTAGCCGCCGCTCACGAGATGACATTCGGTGATCTCGTCGAAGTCGCGAAGATTCGCTTCGAAGCGCACGAAGTCTTCGCGCCGGTGATCGTGCAGCATGATCTCGGTGAAGACCGTGACCGTGCTCGTCAGCCTGGCGAGGTTGAGATGGGCGCCGTAGCCCGAAATGATGCCTGCCGCCTCGAGACGCTTTACGCGCTGCAGACAGGGGCTGGCCGACAGCCCGACGACGCTCGCGAGGTTCGCGTTGGTCATGTTGCCGTTCTTCTGCAGCTCGGCAAGGATCTTGATGTCGATGCGGTCCAGCTTCTGTCGATTGCTCATATCGTGCGTGGTCGATTCGGCTGCGACGTCGATCGGAAACAATCGGAAGTCACCGCGCTATCCATTAGCCAATTCATCGTGATGCGCCTTGACCAGTTGCGCCATGCTCGTGAACTTGAAATCGACGGACGGTTCCGTGAGCGTCTTCACGGTCGCGCCGAAGCCGCGCTGCTCGAATCGCCGGTAAATCCAGCAGGAGCGCAGCCCGACCTCCGCCGCGGGCTGAAGATCATGATAATTGCTGTCGGCGATGTGAAGCGACTCTTCCTTCTTTACGCCGAGAGAAGAGAGCACGTCGAACAGGTATTCGAAGTTGCGGCGCGACGGCTTGTACGAGCCGACGTCCTCCGCCGTGACGATGGCGTCGAACTCGACATCCAGCTTCCGGTTGCTCACCTCGAAGCTCTCGTTGTCCACGTTGGAGACGATGACGAGCTTGAAATACTTCTTCAGGTACTGAAGCGTGCTCGCGGAATCGGGAAACGCGGGCCAGTCGCCTACGGATTGTCCGTAGGCGAGCGCTTCCTCCCAGGTGTAAGCCAGGCCCCACTCTTCGGCCAGCCGTTTGTAGACGACCTGCAGAAGCCGGTTGTACGGCATGTCGGGCGTGAGCACCTGTTGATGCGACTCGTGCCGGGCGTGCGCTTCGAGAATGCGGTCGCGCGAGAGCGGCTCGGGAAGACGCGCCGCCAGCTTCGAGAGACCCGCGGCGATTCCCGCTTCCCAGTCGATCAACGTGCCGTAACAATCGAACGTCAGTGCCTTGAACTCGGTCAACCGCACACCTTCCTCCTCGTGACTCGGCCATCCCCGGCGCCGCTTGCGTCTGGCTCAGTTCTTCGCCAGCGCTTCCTGATGCGCCTTAGCGAAATCCGCCATGCTGTTGAAGCGGAAATCGATCTTCGGTTGCGCGCCCGGATCCATCGTCGCGCCGAAACCGGGTTGCGAGTGACGGCGATAGATCCAGCACGACGCCAGGCCGAATTCGTTGGCGGGCTTGTGATCGTGGAACAGGCTCTCGGCGGTATGCAGGATCTTTTCCTTGCGGATGCCGCGGTCGCTCATCTTCTGGATCATATATTCGAAATTGCGCGGCGATGGCTTGTACGAGCCGACGTCTTCCGCCGTGATGATCGCATCGAACTCGACCTGCAGCTTCGCGTTGCTGTATGTGAAGCTCTCGTTGTCGACGTTCGACAGGATGACCAGCTTGTAATGCTTCTTGAGATACTGCAGCGCGTTCGCCGAATCCTCGAACGCGGGCCAGTTGCGAATGGACCGGCCATACGCGACGCATTCCTCGTGCGTATGGGAGACGCCCCATTCCTCGGCGAGACGCTTGTACACGATGGGCAGCAGTTCCTGATAACGCCTGGCCGGCGTGTACTTCTGCTGCGACGACTCGTGCCGGGCATGCGCCTCCAGCACCTGGTCGCGTGTCAGCGAGGGTTTGACGCGCTCCAGCAGCGGGCGCAGCCCTTCGAAGATGCCGGTTTCCCAGTCGATCAACGTGCCGTAGCAGTCAAAGGTCAGTGTGTCGAAGTCGGTCAGTTCCACAGTCGTTCCTGTCGATATCGGATCATGGAGATCTCAGTGTAGTGAGGCGCCCCGGCATTCAGAACCGATGTTCATGTCCGCATCGGCAGCGTGTGCGGTTTGAGCCGCTCGCGACAGCAGATTCTGCCGGGCGCGCTCAACGGCCGGCACCCGCGAACGCATCGCCCTCGCGCTCCAGCCACGAGCAGAAAAGCAGGATGAGGTCGTCCGCGGACTTCGCATCCGCAACGTACGTGCAATAGCTTCGTGACGGCAGGCGCGGCCAGTCGAACGGCGCGACGAGCCGGCCGGCCGCGAGATCGTCCGATACGAGCGCGGTCGGTCCCATCGCGATGCCCATGCCGTCGACGGCGGCCTGCAAAGTCAGATAGAAGTGGTCGAAGGTCAGGACCGCGGCCGGGCGCAGCAACGGCATGCCTGCTTTCGCCAGCCAGTCCGGCCACACGCGCGGCAGGCTCGACGTGTGGAGCAGCGTATGCCGCTCCAGGTCTTCGGGCGTGCGCAACGGCAGGCGTTGCAACAGCGCGGGACTGCAGACCGGGAGCCGCTCCTCGGACAGGAAAGGCCGCATCGAGTAGCCATAGAACGTGTCCGGTCCGCCCCGTATCACGATGTCGTAGCTGTCCTTCAGCGCCTCCACCGGCTCGTTGGACGTCTCCACCCTGACCTCGACGTCGGGATGTTCGGTGCGGAAATGCTCCAGTCGCGGCACGAGCCAGCGCAGTACGAATGTCGCGGGTGCGTTGACGGTGAGCGGACGGAACACGGCCTCGGACAAGCCATAGCGCGCGGTTGCCTGCGAGAGCTGCTCAAACAGCGGGCCGACCTCCGCGAGATAGGTTTTCGCCGCGGGCGTCAGCACGACGCGCCGGTTATGCCGCTCGAACAACGGTGCGCCGAGCCACTCCTCGAGCACGCGCACCTGCTGGCTCACCGCGCCGTGCGTCACGTGCAGTTCCGCGGCGGCCTCCTTGAAGCTGCCGAGCCGCCCGGCGGCTTCGAAGGCGCGCAGCGCATTGAGCGGCGGAAAGGTGCGGTTCATTCGGAAGAGATTTTCTAACGTGACATCCTAAGATAAGTGGTTTGTCGCCGCATTACAAGATAGATATTCTTCTTAATACGATATCTGCAATCTTCATCTACAAGAACACGCATGCTCAGTTATACCGGCGGTGTCGTCCTCCTTGCAGCCCTTCTGCATGCCAGCTGGAACGCGATGCTGCACGGCAATCGCGACCGCTTCCTCTCGATGACCTGGATGAGCATCGCCATCGGCGCGGTCTCGACGGTCGCCGTGGTCTTCCTGCCCTTGCCGGCCGCCGCGGCGTGGCCGTACATCGTCGCGTCGGGGGTCGTGCATATCGTCTACAACGTGAGCCTCGTGCGCTCATATCGGCGAGGCGACCTGGCGCAGGCCTATCCGATCGCGCGCGGCTCGTCGCCGCTGCTCGTCACGCTCGGCGCGGCGCTGTTCGCGCATGAGGCGATCGGCGCATTGCACGCGTTCGGCATCGTGATGATTTCGGGCGGCATCATGGCGCTCGCGCTGCAAGGACGGCACGTGTCGCGCGCGGGCGCGCTCGCCGCGCTGACGACGGGTGTGACGATCGCGGTCTATACCGTGATCGATGGCATCGGCGTGCGCCTGTCCAACGGTCAGGCGTTCGCCTATACGGCGTGGATGTTTCTCCTCTACTGGACGATGCCGGTGATCTTCGTCGCCAGACGCGGCGCCGATGCGCTCTGGAAACCGGTGCTGACGGCGCCGGTGTCCGTCGGTTCATCGATCGCGGGCGGCCTCGTGTCGATCGCGGCATATGGCATCGTCATCTGGGCGATGCAGTCGGGCGCAATGGGCGCGGTTTCCGCCTTGCGCGAGACCAGCGTGGTGTTCGCGGCGCTGATCGGACGGACGTTTCTGCGTGAAACGGTCAATGCGAGGCGCTGGATCGCGTGCGTGGTCGTCGCGGCCGGCGCGGTCTGTCTGGGGCTTTGAGGCGCCTGTTCGACGCGCTTTCGACGATATTGCGGACACCGTGAAGAACGTGGCGCCCGTGCCGGCTTGCGTGATCGTGCCGTGCGGTCGACGAGGTCATACGCGGAAAGCGCAAGCTGATTGCCCGCGATCATACCGGCGTTCGTCAGCGTGGCGCCCGTGGACACCCTGCTCATGCCATTCGCGGCGAAGGCACCGCTATTGAAGGGCGTTTGCACCAATGGAACGCGGAAACCTCGACGCGTAAATCGTCCTAACCAAAACTTGGCCACACGGGTCCTTGGCCCCACAGATCTTCGTGTTACCTCACTCGAAGACCTGCTTCTTTTGCGCCGCCACGCGGGGGACTTTTTTCATTTGGACGGCGCGCCCTGTTTCTTCGCTGAGCATAGTTTTTAAGATTTTTCGGTCTTTGTTTGTCGATTAGGAACGCTGACAATCATTGTTTTTCTGCGCTGCGTGCTGCCCGCCTGTCACGACCGCAGGCCGACTTATAAGAACATGAATTCCGGCACCTTCAAACTCGTTTTTAGTCGCATCCAC
>NZ_FCOB02000076.1 GCF_001545075.1 Caballeronia ptereochthonis | reverse complement strand
GCTTCGCGTTGTTGCTGTACCTGCTGGTTCTGCTCTGCATTCGCTCGTGCTGCGGCTGCTTCGTCGGCGGGCGTCGGCACTTGTTGTCCATGACCCGCAAGTGATACCAAGGCTGTCAGCGGCAAAGCCGCTAGTCTCTTTCTGTACTTCGTCACTGCTCTTTGTCCCCGTCCTTCACTTCGTAGCTCTTGCGGGCTTTCTTGCAGCTGTTATCGAAGGGCTTGATTTTTAGCATGTGCGCCCTACTCGCATACCCAGCCAAAGCCGCGACGCCTAACCCTAAAAGCAGGAGAAACCCTCCATAGGGTGCGGGCGGGACATACTTGTAAGCGACAAACATAATCAGAATTCCGACAACGAGTAAGCCAGTCCGCACCCACCGCGCAAAGTTTCCATCCTCTATGAATCGAATTTTCATCGCTTGCCGCTCCAATAGTTGACGAAGTCAGCCCAATACTTATTCAAAGCGTTCTGCGCCTGTTGGCCCGCGTTGCTGTTGTTGAACGTATTCGCAGTCTCGTTGATTGCCGGTCCGAGACCGGGAGCTCGATCTGACAGATTTCCCGCGATCAACCCAGTAACACCCGATACGGCGTATTGACCCACATCTGGCTTGACCGTTTGCGCAATAACGTCATCAGCGAATCCCGCAACCGTAGCCGCATAAGCTGCGGTTGAGAATCCGGCTGAATACGGCGAAGGAATCGTCGCCAACGCAGCCGTTGCAGAGCTGAAGCGCCCCATATTTGTGGATGCCATCGACGCCGCACCCGCAACCGTATTGCGCATGTAATCCGTATCCGACTGATCAAGCTTTGTGAACGGCCCCGTCACATCCACGCTGAAGCCTTTCTTGGCCGTCTGGTCGTACACGATGTTCGGTACGCCGCTCTGTGCTGATCCCGAGTTCGCCAGAATATAGCTCTGCAATTCAGGATTCGGCTGCGGCGTTATTTGCGTCAGAATAGGCTTGCCGTCGTCGGTCGTCCCCGCATACTGCCATTTCGCGCCCGAATCGCTTGGCATCTCTCCGATCAGCGTTGCTGGTGCACCCGATTCCCGATCTCCACCGATTAGCCCGCCCATGATACGCATTTGATCTTCGACGTCGGCTTGAGTGTATCTGCCGTCGCTCTTGTCAGCTATGCTTTTAGCCAGCGTTTTTTCCTTTGCCTTGCTGTCTTGGTGAAGCTGCCGATTGAAGCGGTCCATGGATTAGCCACAATAATCTTTGGTCCCTGCATTAAATTCCATGCTTACCGAGTAAACAGTCTTCTCCGAGCCCTTCACTGAAATCTGGTCAGCTTTCCTGGAAATCGACGCTTTCATTTCGTTTTTGCACATTACGTACACGTGGGAATTTTCTTCGATAGACCTCCAGCCTTTAGCTATAAGAGAATCCTTGAGCATCACTGCCTTTTTTTCGTCCCAAGTCGAAGCATCAACGTTGTACAGTACAAGTGCAGCACCGGTTTTAGCATTTTCATGCCTCGACAGGACTGTCCCGTTCTTGAACATGAAATCTAAATCCGAAACCATCGTCTTCAAATTTTCTTCTGCCGCTGTATGCGAGGGCGTCCGTGCGACAACCCAAATCATCAGCGGGAGCCACAATATCAGCAGTATCAAATTTCTTGCGGAAAGCTTTTTCACGTGCAGTCCTTTATTGTTTCTTGAGTGGATTTGGAATCTGACCGGAGTAGCCGAATGCAGCATTGCCGTCAATATTAGGTGTCTTTGTAAATCCGCCGAAACCCACTCCGAATTCAAACGCGGTTGATCCCCCGATGCTGTGATTGGTACCTAGACATGCGCCGAAAGCACACCCACTTCCACCAACAGACTGACCAGCAAGAAATTCATCCGTAAGCTTCCCCTTATCGGGCGCGTTCTGACCGACGTTATCGGTTATAACTCCTGCCGTGACGGCTCCTCCCACCGAGCGCGACGCGGCAACAGATGCACCGTAATAGAGGTTTCCGTTGTGCGTATTAATGGTCAACCCACCGCCGACTCCGGCGCCGTATTGGATAGTCACATAATCGACCGACCCCGGCCGTTGTGCCGCCATTGCTGCAAGTGACGACTTTTGGTCAGTCTGCGTGTCATCTGTGCTGTACTGGAACAAGCTGCTGCCCGGCGTCTGTCTCACCATGCCGCCATAGCCTGCCGTCGAGAATGAAGCTCCGTTGTAATTCCTCAGTTGCGCTTGTTCGACGGTAAAAGCTGCGCCTTCCTGTTCCAGCGCCGAATACTTCGCATAATTAGCCGTGCCCGGAGCATATTCAGCCGCGCAGTGAACAAGAGCGCAACCTGCCGCTTCCAGACGATGTTCCTTGTCGGCGTCCCCATTGGCCAGGTTTTTGATCGCCTGCTTTTCATCGGGGTGTAGTTGCCGATTGTACCGATCCACGTCATACGCCGATGCCGCGCCCGAACTTCCAGCGATCGCACCGCCGGCAGCGGTCGCGAGCGCATCGGCGACAATGTTACCGAGCGCGTTAGCCGCATCGCTTCCGCCCGCTGCGCCTGCAATGCCGCCGCTCAGGCTGGTGAGCTTGTCGGCCGCGATTGACGAAATCGCCGCACCCGCCGCACCGCCGATCGCTCTCCCGCCGCCGAGGCCTGCGACGAGCGTGCCGCCCGCTACGTGAAGGGCTATGCGGTTCGATCCCCCCTCCGCCCACCGTGGATCGCCGGTTTCGTCGAGCTTGGCGTTCGCATAGTCACCAATGCGCCGCGCCACCGCTTCACCCGCCGTGCTCGCCGCATTCATCGTGTCCGACTGCTTCACGAGGATGTCGTTCACGTCCGGCAGTTTCGCCACCTGCGCGTTGGTGCTCGTCGTGTCACGGCTCAGGCTCGCGATGTCCTGCTGCTGATGCGCGCCGTCCGTGACGTTGATCGTGCCCACACTGATCGCGCTGCGCGTCGTTGCCGTAACGCTGCCGCTGTCGTGCTGACTGATCATCGGTGCGCCGCCGCCCGCGTTCGTACCCGAAGTCGGGCCGTGCGTCGCATAGTTGTTGCCGCCATCGCCGACCGTACCGCCCGCGCTGAAGCCGCTGCTCGATGCGTTGTAGTTCGACTGGTTGATGATGTCGGAGTAGGTCAGCGTGCCCGTATTGAACGTGTTCTTGCTCGCATCCGCCGTACTGGCGATCACTGCGCCCTTGAGGTCCGTATTGCCCTTGACGTTGACATTGAACCCGCCGTCGCCCGCGTAAATCCCGGCCTGTTCGTTGACCTGGGCGTAATTGCCGTTCGCATTGCCGTGCTGCGTGCTATAGGTGCCGCTTGCGCCGCCGTTCGTGCTCACGCTGAAGCCGCCGCCCGAGCTGTCCTGATGCGCGGCGCTCGTCGCGGTATCCTGCACGCTCGCGATGTTCAGATTCCCGCCGACATCGGCATTGATCTGCCTGCCGTGGATCGTTGAGCCCGTGATGTTGGTGTCACCGCCCGAGAGGATCGTCGCGCCCTTGGCTGCATTGATGTGCGTGGCGTTCTGCGCGGTCGAGTCGGTGTTCGCGTTACCGTGCGAGTTCGACGCCGACGCATCCACACCCCAACCGCCCGTGCCGAACGAGACGCCGCCGCTGGCGCTGTGCGAACTGCTCGCGCTGCGGTTCGAATCGGTATCCGTCGTGTTGACGAGACTGACCGCGTTCTTGGCGGCAATCACGACATCGTTCGCGTTCACGCTCGAACCGGCAATCGTCACATTGCCGCTGCCCGCCGTGCCGTTGCCCGTCGCGACGAACGCCGCCGTGCCGCCCGCCGTCACGTTCGAGCCGCGATTGGAAGTCGTGTCGCTCGATGCCGAGCTCTCGCTGTGGCTGCTGCCGTAGCTGACTTCCAGTTTGACGTCAGGCGTCTTGCCGTTCGCCACGGTATTGATTGCGCCTTTACCGGTTCCAAACGCATCGACCGCACCGCTCGCCGCTGCGATCCCGTGCAGCGCCGCCGCCCGGTCATCCTGGCTCTGACTGCCCGCACGC
>NZ_FCOB02000010.1 GCF_001545075.1 Caballeronia ptereochthonis | reverse complement strand
CGGCCGACCGTGCACAGCGCGGTATTGCCCGCCGTCACGCCCGACAGCGCGACGGATTTCTTCGGCTTGAAACCGCCGCTCGTAGCGGTGCTGTTGTCTGCTTCACTCATCGAATCGTCTCCATTACAAAGGTTATTTCTGTGCCGCAAAAAGCTGATCCAGCTTGTCCTCGTAGGCGTGATAGCCGAGATACTTGTAGAGGTCGGCACGCGTCTGCATCGTCTCGACGGCTGCCTTTTGCGTGCCGTCGCGCTTCACGGTCTCGTAGAAGTTGAGCGCGGCGGCGTTCATCGCACGATACGCGCCGCAGCAATACAGCGCGATATCGACGTTCGCGCTCCTCAGTTCGTCGACGGTGAAGAACGGCGTCGAGCCGAACTCGGTCAGGTTCGCGAGGATCGGCACGCGCACGGCGGCCTTGAAGCGGCGATAGTCGTCGAGCGTCTTCATCGCCTCGGGGAAGATCATGTCCGCGCCCGCTTCGACATATGCGACGGCGCGCTCGATCGCGGCGTCGATGCCTTCGGCGGCGGCGGCATCGGTGCGCGCCATGATGACGAACGAGTCGTCGGTGCGTGCATCGACGGCGGCCTTCACGCGATCGACCATTTCACCGGTCGGCACGACTTCCTTGCCCGGACGATGGCCGCAGCGCTTCTGCCCGACCTGATCCTCCATGTGCACCGTCGCCACGCCCGCCTTGATGAACGAGCGAATCGTGCGCGCGATGTTGAAGGCGCCGCCCCAGCCGGTGTCGATGTCGACCATCAGCGGAAGCGAGGTTGCATCCGTGATGCGGCGCGCATCGATCAGCACGTCTTCCATCGTGCTGATGCCGAGATCGGGCATGCCGAGCGAGTTCGCGGCGACGCCGCCGCCCGACAGATACAGCGCCTTGAAGCCGACGGCTTCGGCCATTTTCGCGGCGTAGGCGGTGATCGCGCCGACGACTTGCAGGGGGGATTCCTCGCGAAGGGCCTGGCGGAACCGCGCGCCCGCGGTACGTGGGGATTGATTATCGGAACTCACATTTGTCTCCCGGAAAAGTGCGCCCTCTAATGCAACTATCTTGCCAGGATGCTGTTTTGTTGTAAGCCTTTGATTTTGCTTGAAAACGCAATTTACGGCTTTCCCGATTGATTTCATAGTTGAAATCACCCATTCCGGTCATGAAATGCGCGGTGCATACTGAGGGCGCTTCGTTGATTCATTTCACGCAGATGGCCATGGAAACAGACACCGTGTCACGCCCGCGTATCTGGGCGGTCGGCATCAGCCGGTTGAGAGAGTTGTTCATCGATATCGCCGGCGCGTATGCCGATCGCGCCGAACTCGACGTCGTTCCGCTCGGCTTCGAGGACGCTGCGAGCAGCATTGAATCCGCGTACGACGATCGGCCCGATGTCGTTGTGGCAGGCGGCTCGAATGGCGCCTATCTCAAGAGCCGCGTGTCGGTGCCGGTCGTTGTCATCAGCCCGACCGGCTTCGACGTAATGCACGCGCTCACCAAGGCGCGGCGCGAGGGAGCGAGCGTCGCGCTCGTCACGCACGGCGATACGCCCGGGGAAATACGCCGGTTCCTCGCCGCGTACGGCATCGACATGATCTGCGAATCGTATCGCTCGGCGCAGGACGCGGAGAGTCTCGTGTTGGACCTGCGCGATCGGGGCGTCGACGTCGTGGTTGGCCCGGGCCTGGTCGCGGACCTGGCGGCCGACGCCGGCATGAGTTCAGTGTTTCTGTACTCGCGCACGTCCGTCGTCGCCGCGTTCGAGACCGCGCTCGAAGTCGCTCAGGCGATGCGCCGCGAAGTCGCGCGGCGCAATCGCCTCGACAATCTGCTGCAGCATCTTCGCGATGGCGTCGTCGCGGTCGATGCGGGCGGGCGCATCGAGGCGGTCAATCGGCGGCTGGCCGCCGCGCTCGGCATCGCCGATGCATCGCGCGCCGTCGGTCGTGCGCTGCTCGATGTCGCCCCCGAGCTCGATGGCGTGCTGCCCGATGCCGACGGCGATGTATTCGGCACCGTGCGCGGCGTGAGCTACGCGATCCATCGCGGACCGCTGGCGGGCGACGGCGCATCGGGCGGCACGATTTTCACCTTCCAGGAATCGCGCGCGGTCGAGCGGCTCGACCGATCGTTGCGCTCGCGCCAGGGCGCGCAGGAATTCGTCGCGCGCTATCGCCTGGAGGACGTCGTGGGCGAGTCGGAGTCCATGGAGCGCGTGAGGGCGCTCGTACGCCGGTACGCGAAATCCGATGCCACCGTGTTGATTCTCGGCGAAAGCGGCACAGGCAAGGAGATGGTCGCGCAGAGCATGCATCGCCTGAGCCGCCGCAAGGATTTTCCGTTCGTCGCGATGAACTGCGGCGCCTTCCCCGAGGCGTTGCTCGAAAGCGAACTGTTCGGTTATGAGGAGGGCGCATTCACGGGTGCGCGCAAAGGCGGCAAGGCTGGACTGATCGAGGCAGCGCATCGCGGAACGTTGTTTCTCGACGAAATCGGCGAGATGCCCCCCGCTCTGCAAAGCCGCCTGTTGCGTGTGCTGCAGGAAAGAGAAGTCATACGCCTCGGATCCACGGAACCGACGCGAGTCGACATCCGCGTGATTGCCGCGACGCATCGCACGCTCGCCGCGGGTGTCGCCGACGGATCGTTTCGGGCCGATCTCTTTTATCGCATCAATATTCTGAGCATCGCGTTACCGCCGTTGCGGGCTCGCTCCAATGACATACTGCCGTTGGCGACGGACTTGCTGATGCGAGCGGCAAAGCGTGAAAGGGCGCTTGCGACACGTGTGCGCAGCCGCGACGTAGCGGCTCAGATACTTACCCCGCTGGCACATGCGCTGCAGCGCTATCCATGGCCCGGAAACGTTCGCGAGTTGCAGAACATCATGGAGCGCATCGCCGTTGAAATCACAGACCTGGACGTCGAGAACGGCCGACCTGTCGCATTGACGCTGGATGAGCTAAAAGGGATTGCGCCTGAGATCTTTGAAGCGGAATCGCAGGCCAACGTCGCGCGGTCTCTGCGCGACCTGGGCCGTTCTGTCGAAGCCGATCAGGTACGGGCGTCGCTGGCCGCGTTCGGAGGCGATCGTGAAGCGGTATGCAAGGCGCTCGGCATCAGCAAAACGACATTGTGGCGGAGGCTTAACCCGAAGCGTTGACGGCCGAGGACGACGGAGCATGTGAGGCTCACGTTCGGCGTCGCTGCATGCGAGTCCAAAGCCGCCGCAATTGAAGCACGGTTGGTCGACAGGAGCACAAGGCCTTGCCGGATTCTCGTTCGTGCTGAGTGTTGACTCGCGATCGCGCTCTCGCCGGCGCACGCGGCGTATCAACGCGCGGCCGCTAGTGGTTCCGTACTGTGAACGCCCTGGCTCGCGCGTTAGAAATAGGATAATCTTTCAAACGAACATTAGATTGAGCGGCGGGCGCCCGAACCGCGCCGAAAAAAGACAGCGTTGACCCGAGACACCGACGTGCGAAAACGAAATGTAAACCCTAGCGTGGATACCCGGGAGACCTTGCTCCGGTTGGCGGCGCGCTCGTTTGCGACGCAAGGGTACACGGCAACGACGATGCGCTCGATTGCCGACCAGGCTGGCATCGAGGCCGCCAGCATCTACTATCACTTTTCGTCGAAGGAAGAGCTTGTCGATATTGTGATGGAGCACGGCGCGGACAGCATCGTGCGGCATATCAATGAGCATTTCGATGCGCTGCCCGCCAACGCGGGCGCCGACGACCGATTCAAGGCGGCACTTGTCGGACAGATGAGCGCCCTGATCAAGTTCGGCGACTACGCGCTTGCACACGGCCGCCTCCTGAGCCAGTTGCCGGACAAGGTGCGAGAGCGCCAGATCAAGCGGCGCGAGCGGCACCAGCGGCTATGGACAACCGTCTTCGACGATCTGCGCAAGGAAGGTTTTCTGCGCGAAGACGTCGATATCGCGCTGTGCCGCGTCTTCGTCCTCGGCTTTATCAATTCGGTCCAGACCTGGTTCGATCCGAAGAAGGGATCGCTCGACAAGGTCGCAGATCAGTTCATCACGATGTTCTTCGAGGGCGTGCAGCCAGCGGCCAAGCGGCGGCGCAGCGGCCGCAGGAAGGAACTGGCCGCGTCATCCTGAGCCCGGCGCGCCTTGCGCGCATGCGGGTGTTCAACTGGCGTGCGTATGATGCAGCAAGAAGTGCAGCGCCGCTTCGCCGAGCTCGTCGTTGCGTTTTCCTGCGATCGTGTGTCCTGCGTCGCGGCCTCTCTATATTCAGCGCATGAGCGTCGCGACCTGCGGCGATGAACCTGGGACTCCGAGGCCGCCGCTCTCGAGTAATACAACGAAACGCATCCGCATAGCACACGATTGTCCCGTGCCTCACTCCGGCACGACGTCCCATCATCCCTGTGCCGCTTGCTCTTCGGCCAGCAAGTGCCGATAGTGAGGCAGCGCGGTAAGCAGCAGCCAGGCCGCGAGCGCTGACGCGATGGCGCACACGATAGCGATCGAATGTCCAACCATCTTCGGATTGCGGAACACATGATCGGTAATCAGCGCAATCAGCGTCGGGCCTGCGCCGAAGCCGATCAACTGCGCGACGAACGAATAGATGGCGCCGACGGTGCCGCGCATGCGGCTCGGTGCGACGAGCTGCAAAGCCGCAGGACCCGATCCGGGGACGGCCGCGCTAGCGCTTCCGCATTGGCGCTGACGCCGTCGGACGGCATCTTGTTCGTGGCGTTGCTCACTTCTCCTCCGAAGAGATCATTCAAGCGTGGTGATGGCTTCATGCCGGTCGTCCTCCCGCGGGCCGGGCTGAAAACCCGTGCCCTGCGCGATGTGCATCGAGTCGGCAACATCGGCATGCACGATTCCGTGGTTTTGGGCTATCTAATGTTTGTTAGTTTGTGGTGTGTTCGGGCGATGTTCCATGGGTGTTATCCATGAGCCAGCCGGACTCGCAGAGGGAGTGCGGACGTGCCCGATCCGGCGGCCGTCGACTGGATGGGAAACGCCATGTGCCGAGCGAGTCGAGCCAGTGGTGGGTTGGCGTAAACCCCCAATGACAGTGTTGCCCGATGAGGGACAAACTAACTACCAATCGTTAGGTAAAAAACGATCGTAAGATGAAACCATCAACAGCCCGAGACAGTCACGACTACGCAGATGAAACCCATACGCTCGTTCCTCTTTGTTCCGGGCAACAAATCGACCTGGATTGAGAAGTCCATCAACTCCAAAGCCGATGCACTGATCCTGGATCTGGAGGACAGCGTGCCGCCGGCCCAGAAGGTCGAGGCGCGGGAGATCGTCAAGTCGAAGCTGGCCTGGCTGGCTGAGCAAAAGCAGCGTGTCTGGGTGCGCATCAACCGTAGCGCGCACCTGTACGACTTCGACGACATCCTGGCCATCGTGAGCCCGGTGGTCGAAGGCATCGTGATCTCCAAGCCCTGCGGCCCTGAAGACATCCATACCGTCTCGTCCATGTTGGCCGAGGCCGAATATCGAGCAGGCGTCCAGGTAGGTCACACGAAGGTGATTCCGCTGCTGGAGACCGCCCGCTCGCTGCAACTGGCCTACGAAATCGCACAGCACGAACGCGTGCCCGCCATCGTGGGCGCCACGGCCAAGCACGCGGACGTGGCACGTGCGCTCAAGACGGTCTGGTCGCTGGGCGGTCGTGAAACCCAGTATCTCAAGTCGCGCATTGTCATGGCTGCGCGCGCCGCGGGCAAGCTGCCCATCGGCGGGGTCTGGCAGCAGGTGCACGACCTCGAGGGGCTCAAAATCTCCTCGGCCAACGATCGGCAACTGGGCATGAGCGGAGAGCTGGTGCTGCATCCCTCCAACGTCGAGATCGTCAACCACACCTACAGCCTCACCGGGGAAGAGATTGCCTTTTACCAAGGGATGATCGACGCGCTGGACAGGGCACGGGCCGAAGGTCGCGCCTCCTGCATCTACGACGGCGAGCACATCGATATTGCCCATGCAAAGACGGCGCGCGAAATCATCGAACTCGCGCAGTCGTTCAACAGCTGATCGGTATCCGGAACGCCAGGAGAAAGAAAATGGCAGGCCTTCATTTCGAAGAATTCAAGCCCGGCATGGTGATCGAGCATGCCATCCGCCGCACCGTGACCGAGACCGACAACATCCTGTTCTCGGCCATGACCTACAACTGCGCGCCGCTGCATATCGACGACGAGTACAGCAGGAACACCATGTACGGTCAGCGCCTCTTGAACAGCATGTTCCTGCTGGCGCTGGATGCCACGTCCCGCCGACAAGGCTCGATTTCACATCTGCAGGAGACTTAGCCATGGACTACCAACTCAGCGCCGATCACCTCGCCATTGTCGATGCAGCGCAAAGAATTTGCTCGGACTTCCCGCTCGATTACTGGCGCAACAAGGACAGGAATCACGAGTTTCCGCACGAGTTCTTCGAAGCCGTAGCCAGCGGCGGGTGGCTGGGAATCTGTATGCCGGAGGATGTGGGCGGAGCGAATCTCGGTGTGACCGAGGCGGCGCTGTTCATGCGCGCTGTCGCCGAGTGCGGCGGCCAGGCGGCAGCGTCCACCATCCACATGAACATATTCGGCCTTCAGCCGGTCGTGCACTTCGGCACGGAAGAGCAGAAGAAGGCCTGGCTGCCGCCCTTTGCTCGCGGCGAGAACAAGGCGTGTTTCGCGGTCACCGAGCCGGACACGGGACTGGACACCACCAAGCTCAAGGTTGTGGCGAAGAAGCAGTCCGACGGCAACTACCTGATCTCGGGCAAGAAGGTGTTCATCTCGACCGCGCAGGTCGCCGACCATATGCTGATCCTCGCGCGTACCACGCCGATCGAGGAGGTCAGAAAGCACAGCGAGGGGCTGAGCCTGTTCTACACCAGGCTCGACCGCGACCATGTCGAGATTCGGGAGATCGACAAACTCGGCCGCGCCGCGGTCGACACCAACGAACTCTTCATCGACAACCTGCCGGTGTCGAGGCACTCGCTGATCGGTGAGGAAGGCAAGGGCCTGAGCTACATATTCCACGGCATGAACGCCGAGCGCGTGCTGGTCGCCGCCGAGCAGATCGGCATCGGCCGTGCCGTGCTCAAGCTCGCGACCCAATACGCCAAGGACCGCGTGGTGTTTGGCCGCCCGATCGGCAAGAACCAGGGTGTCCAGCATCCGCTGGCCCGCAACTGGGCGGAGCTGGAAGCGGCGAACCACATGGTCTTCGGGGCCGCGGATCTTTACGACAAGGGGCTCTCCTGTGGCTCCGAGGCCAACGCGGCGAAGCTGCTGGCATCGGAGGCCTGCATGAACGCCTGCCAGACCGCGATCCTGACACATGGCGGCTTCGGCTACGCAAAGGAATATCACGTCGAACGGTTCATGCGCGAGGCCTGGATCGGCTACATCGCACCCGTCACGCCTCAGCTCATCCTGTCGAACATCGCAGAGCGCAAGCTCGGGTTGCCGAAGTCTTATTGAGCAAGGCGTATCGCCCATTTTTTCCGGGCGGAACCGGCTTCGACTTCGCCTTGACGCCTGACGAAAAAAAGCGCTGGCGCCTGTCGATTTCTCCATTGACAGCCGCCAGTTTCCCGAACAGAAGCCTGCCAGCGAGCGTCGGCCGGCCAGGTTTCAGGAGACGAGCATGGCAGCTGCAAGACCCCTGGAAGGTATTCGCGTTCTCGATTTGACCGTGGCCTTGGCTGGGCCCTGCGGATCGCTGTTGCTGGGCGGCCTGGGCGCGGAAGTGATTCGTGGCGAATCGCCCGGTGGCGGCGATATCGCGCGCAACAATCCTCTGTACGTGGGAGAAGAGGGCACCTTCATCTGAAGCGCCGGACAGGTTGCTTGGACGAACGTGTCCAACCTATGGCGCATCGCCGAACACCGATTCTTCGCCGATCCCGCCACGTCTCCCCCAAGGACCAAGGAACAGGCAAGGACTTTACCGACATGACATCGCAGACTTCCGATCTCGCCGCCCTTGATCGCTTGACGAGCGGCCGCTCTACCTGCCGCGCCTATCAGAACAAGGCGCTGGATGCCGACTTGATCCGCAGCATCGTTGGCATGGCGAGCCGTTCGGCCTCGTGGTGCAACGTGCAGCCCTGGCAGTTGGTCATCACCGAAACCCTGGAGAGCACGGAGCGTTTCCGCGAGGCGCTCATCGGGCGCGTGCGGAGCCATCCGGAAACCGAATCCGATCTGCCGTTTCCGCCCGGTTATAAGGGCATTTATGGCGAGCGTCGGCGCGGCGCGGGCATTGCACTGTATTCGTCGCTGGGCATCGGTCCAGGGGACACTGAGCGCAGCGCCCAGCAGGCCCTCCGCAACTACCGCATGTTCGATGCGCCGCACGTGGCCATCGTCACGGTGCCCGCGGAGCTGGGGCCGTATGCGCTCGTGGATGCGGGCGGCTTTGTCGCTTCCTTCCTGCTTGCGGCGTATGCCCATGGCGTCGCGACCACGCCGCAAGGGGCGCTGGCTCGCCACGCGCATTTCGTGCGCGAGTATTTTGGCGTCCCCGATACGCAGCACATGATTTGCGGCATTTCGTTTGGCTATGCCGAGGCCGAGCACCCCGTCAACCGGTTTCGCACTACGCGCGCCGGCGTGGACGATCTGGCGCGCTTTGCCTGAGCAACGCGCGCATGCGTGACAGGAACACCGCGGCCCAGCGAGCTTCAAAGCGCGCCCGCAGCCTCATCACCTGCGCAGCGCTGGTCGTCACCGGCAAGACAGAGCAGATAGGGGAGCACCATGGCATTGCTGATCGACAACCCCGCGCCGCAGGTGCGCCGCCTGACGCTGAACCGGCCCGAGCGCATGAACGCGCTCGACGGCCCCACCTTGCAGGACCTCAACGATGCGGTGCGTGACTGCGCGGCGGCTGGCGACGAGGTCAAGGTGCTCGTGATCCGCGGTAGCGGCAGCGCCTTCTGCGCCGGCAACGACCTCAAGTGGCTCGCGAGCGGCGTGCTGGCCGACCGCGCAGCCCATATGAACCACCAGGACCTGATGCAGGACACCTACGAGCGCCTGGAGTCGGCGCCGCAGATCGTGCTGGCCAGCATCAACGGTTACGCCGTGGCGGGTGGCTTCGAGCTGGCGGCGGCCTGCGACCTGATGATCGCCGATGACGCAGCGCAGCTTGGCGACGAGCACATACGTCGCAACTTGCTGCCCAGCGGAGGCAGTTCCCAGCGGTTGCCGCGCAAGCCTTCGGCAGCAGCGGTCCCCCAGCTCGACATGTGACGCTGACATCCTCGATGATGCGACCGTGAGTTACTGCGCCTCACGGATCATATTTCGGGCAATGACGAGCTGCTGGATCTGCGTCGTGCCTTCGTAGATGCGAAACAGCCGCACGTCGCGGTAAAAGCGCTCGATGCCGTACTCGGCCATATAGCCAGCGCCGCCGAAAATCTGCACTGCGCGATCAGCCACGCGACCACACATTTCGGAGGCGAACAACTTGGCGCACGAAGCCTCGGTGCTCACGGGCAGTTTGTCGTCGCGCCGGCGCGCGGCATCCAGCACCATGCTGCGTGCCGCGTAGATCTCGGCCTTGCTGTCGGCCAGCATGGCCTGTACGAGCTGGAACTCGGCGACGGGCTGGCCGAACTGCTTGCGCTCCATGGCATAGGACAGGGCCATGGACAGCATGCGCTCAGCCACCGCCACGCAAACCGCGGCGATATGGATGCGGCCCTTGTCCAGCACTTTCATCGCAGTCTTGAAGCCCTGGCCTTCCTTGCCGCCGATGAGACTGGCGGCGGGGACGCGCACGTTTTCGAAGATCACGTCGCAAGTGTGGGCGCCCTTTTGGCCCATTTTCCTGTCGCGCTTGCCGAAGCTGATGCCGGGCGTCCCCGCATCGACGATGAAGGCCGAGATGCCGCTCGAACCCTTGTCGTCCGGATTGGTACGCGCCATCAGCGTGAAGATGCCCGCATGCGGCGCATTGGTGATGAAGCGCTTGGTGCCATTGACCACGTAGTCGTCACCGTCCCTGATGGCGGTCGTGCGCAGCGAGGCCGCGTCGGAACCGGACTCGGGCTCGGTCAGCGCGAAGGAGGCGATCAGCTCGCCCGTCGCGAGACGCGGAAGGTACTTTTCCTGTTGCTCCGGCGTGCCATCGAACAGAATGCCCTGCGAACCGATACCGACCGTGGTGCCCAGCAGCGAGCGAAACACCGGTGAGGCGCGACACAACTCGAAGACGGCCAGCACTTCTTCTTCCATGGTCAGCTCGAGGCCCCCGAAGCGCTCGGGAATGGTGAGACCAAACAAGCCCATGGTCTTCATGTCGGTCACGATGTCCTCGGGAATCTCATCGGTCTCGGCGACCCGCTCCTCGTTGGGTACGAGGCGTTCTCGCACGAAGCGGGCGATGGTGTCGAGCAATCCGTTGAGCGTTTCGTGGTCGCGAATCATGGCAGCGTGCAGATCGATGGATGAGGATGCCATGCTGCGCTTGCCAGGAACGGGAGGCAACGGATTGGCGCAAGGCGTTCCGGAAATTGGAATTGCGGCGGCCAGGATGGCATTGACACTGGTGAAGGAATCACTGACCGGCGTGTACCAAGGTACGGAACGGACCATGCCGATCCGTTGACCGTGAAACGCACCGGTCTCATCGTGTCGACATGTTATTTCAGTTGTCTTGAACGCCATGCCTATCAATCCCGCTCACTTGCTGGGACGTCCTTTTCCCATGATCGAACACGCGTTTTCGCTGCGAGATACCGAGCTATACGCCTTGGGTCTGGGCCTGGGCGCCGACCCGCTCGATGCGCGGCAGTTGCGCTATGTCTACGAAGGGACGGACGGCCGATCGCTGCGCGCCATGCCGACCATGGCGAATGTGCTTGCCTACCCGGGTTTCTGGGCGCGTGAGCCGGATACCGGCATCACCTGGCAAAAGGTGCTGCATGCCGAGCAGGAAATCCATATCCATGCGCCCTTGCCGGCGAGCGGCCGCGTCAAGGGCGCGACCCGCGTCACCGGTCTCTGGGACAAAGGGGAAGGCAAGGGTGCCTTGCTGCAGCAGACGCGAGAGATCACCGATGCCGAAACCGGCCAGCTGCTTGCCACCGTGGCGCAACTCAGCCTGCTGCGCGGCGACGGCGGCTTCGGCGCGGGCGGCAGCGCCGGCGCACCGCCCGTGGCGCATGTCATGCCCGAAGGCGAGCCCGACCATGTATGTGAACTGGCCACGCCCGTGCAATTGGCGCTGATCTATCGCCTGAGCGGCGACCGGAATCCTCTGCATGCGGATCCCGCGGTGGCGGCTGCGTCCGGCTTCCCGCGCCCCATTCTGCATGGCATGGCCGCGATGGGCGTGGCGGCGCACGCCGTGCTGCGCTCCGTGCTGGATTACGACGAGACGCGCTTTGCCGGCATGCGTGTGCGCTTTACGGCGCCGGTCTGGCCGGGGGACACGCTGCGAACCGAGATGTGGGTGCGTGGCGGCACGGTATCGCTGCGCGTCACGGCGATGGAACGCGGCGTGGTCGTTTTGAACAATGCGCGGGTCGATCTGCGCTGAACACCATTCTTTCGAGGAGAAACAAATGGACCTGGGTTTAACCGGCAAGGTTGCCATCGTCACCGGTTCGGCGCGCGGCCTGGGCGCCGCCACCGCGCGGCGGCTCGCGCAAGAGGGCGCCAGGGTCGTCATCACCGACATCAATGGCGAACTGGCGGAAGGCACGGCCAAGGCGCTGCGGGACGACGGGCTGGCCGCGTATTGCGTCGTGGGCGACATCACCCAGGCAGGCGACGTGCAGCGTCTCGTCGATGAAACCGTGGCGCATTTCGGTGGTGTACACATTCTGGTGAATAACGCCGGTGCGCCGCGCGACAAGTACCTTGTGAAGATGAGCGAGGAAGACTGGGACTTTGTCATGACGGTGATGCTCAAGGGCGCGTTCCTGGCGGCCAAAGCCGTCATGCCGCACTTCATCGGGCAAGGTTGGGGCCGCCTGATCAACATCAGCTCGCGCGCTCATCTGGGTAATCCCACGCAGGCCAACTACTCGGCGGCCAAGGCCGGTCTGATCGGCATGGCCAAGGCGCTGTCGATGGAAGAGGGCCGTTACGGCATCACGGCGAATTGCGTGGCCCCTGGCTTCATGGACACGGAAATGGTGCAAGCGCTCGCCACCTACGAGACCATCAAGGAGCGCGCTGTGGCCGCACAGCCGATCAAGCGCGCAGGACGCCCCGAGGACGTCGCCGACGCCGTCGCCTTCCTGGCCAGCGAGTGCGCCGGCTTCATCAGCGGAGAGGTGCTGCATGTGACGGGCGGCCGCTACGGCTGATCGCGCGGCGGCATCAAAAACGACAGCTGCCGGCGCGCGACACGCGAGCCATGGCGGCCGATTCTTCATGACGTTCAAGAGGCATTGGAAATGAAACGAGCAGCCATCGTCTCCCCGCTGCGCACACCCGTGGGCGCATTCGGCGGGGCTTTGAAGGGAGTTCCGGTCGAGGAGTTGGGCGCCACCGTGGCGCGGACCATCGTGGAGCGCACGCAACTCGACCCTGCGCGCATCGACGACGTGATCTTCGCGCAGAGTTATGCGAGCGGCGAGACGCCGTGCACCGGGCGCTGGGTGGCGTTGCAGGCGGGCTTTCCGATCGAGGTCGCAGGCATGCAGCTGGATCGGCGCTGCGGCGGTGGCGTGCAAGCCCTGGCCACGGCGGCCATGATGGTGCAAACCGGCGCAGCCGACGTGGTGATGGCAGGCGGAGTCGAAAGCATGAGCAACGTCGAGTATTACACCACCGACATGCGCTGGGGCAAGCGCGCGGGCACGGTGAAGATGCACGACCGTCTGGATCGTGGCCGCGAGCGCTCGCAGCCCGAAAGCCGCTTCGGTCGCATCAGCGGCATGATCGAAACCGCCGAGACGCTGGCGCGCGAGTATGACATCTCACGCGAGCAATCTGACCGCTTCGCCGCGCGCAGCCATCAACGCGCGGCCGCGGCGCTCGCGGATGGTCTGTTCGATGCGGAAATCGTTCCCGTCCGCGTTCCGCAGCGCAAGGGCGATCCCGTGGTGATGAGCAAGGACGAAGGCGTGCGCGGTGAGACTACGGCGGAGAGCCTGGCCAGACTCAAGCCGATCATGAAGGACGGCGTGGTCACCGCGGGCAACGCCTGCCAGCAAAACGATGCCGCCGCTGCCTGCCTGATCGTGGCCGAGGACAAGCTTGAAGAACTGGGCCTCGCACCCATGGGCTGGCTGGTCGGCTGGGCGGCAGCAGGCTGTGACCCGGCGCGCATGGGCATCGGGCCCGTCCCTGCCGTGCAGAAGCTGCTGGCTCGCACGGGCCTCACATTCGATCAGATGGAGCTGATCGAACTCAACGAGGCCTTTGCCTGCCAGGCGCTCGCTTGCGTGAAGGGCTGGGGGAGTTCCATGGAAGCGCTGGAGGACAGGCTCAACGTGAATGGCTCGGGGATTTCGCTGGGTCACCCGGTGGGCGCCACGGGCGTTCGCATCATGAGCACGCTGCTGCATGAAATGCAGCGCCGCAAGGCCCGCTATGGCCTGGAAACGATGTGCATCGGCGGTGGTCAGGGCATCGCCATGATTTTCGAACGCGCGTGAGGCAGGAGACAGATCATGACCCATCCTGAATCGGGCAACGTGTGGCAGCCCGGCGAGCGCGAGCTGCGGAACTCCGGCATTGTGAAGTTGATCCGCGCGCTGGACGTGCCCTCCTATGAGGAACTGATGCGCGTGTCGATTGCCGAGCCCGAACGCTACTGGAACACTGTGATGCGTGAATGCGGCATCGTCTGGGACGAGCCGCCCAAGGGCTATGTGAACCTCTCGCGCGGCCAGCAGTTTCCGCGCTGGTTCCCCGGCGGCAGGCTCAACTGGGTCAATACCATCTACGCGTGGGCGCGAAATCCAGCCACCGCACAGCAAAAGGCCGTGGTGGCCGAGCGCGAGGACGGCAGCGTGAGCGCGCTGACCTATGCGGAGCTTGAGCAGCGCGTGCGCGATTTTGCGGCCGGCCTCGCACGGCGCGGCCTGAAAGACGGCGACCGCATTGGCCTGTTGATGGAGAACGGCATTGAGGCCACCATTTCGCTGCTGGCCATCGTGCATCTGGGCGCGCTGGTCGTGCCTCTCTTCAGCGGCTTCGGTATCGACGCCATCGTGGCCCGGCTGTCAGCCGCAGAAGCGCGCATGGTGATCGCGTCTACGGGTTTCTCGCGCCGTACCAAACGCGTGGATGTGCAAGGGGCGCTACGCGAAGCGTGGCGCCAGTTGCCGCTGCTCGAGCACGTGATCTGGAAGCGCGGCGAGGGGGAAGCCGCCGGGGATGCGCGTGACCTGGACTGGAACGAGACCGCGACCGCGGCATCGGGCCAAGGCACGGCACCCGTAACCGTCACGCCCGACACGCCATTCATGGTGATCTATACCTCGGGCACCACGGGCAAGCCAAAGGGCGTCGTGCACACGCACGGCAGTTTCCCGATCAAGATCGCACACGACTCGCTGATCCACTTCGACGTGCATCCCGGCGACGTATATTGCTGGCCCGCCGACATGGGCTGGATCGCGGGCACTCTAGTTCTGGGCTGCGCGCTGCTGCGCGGTGCGACGCTCGTTTGCTATGACGGTGCGCCCGACTACCCCGACTGGTCGCGCATGTCACAAGTGGTGGAGCGTCATCAGGTCACGCATTTCGGCTCCGCGCCCACGCTCATCCGTGGTATGGCCAGCCACGAGGAACTTGCACTCAAAGGCGATCGCTCCACTGTGCGCTTGCTCATCACGGCGGGCGAAGGCATCGCGCCCGAGCACTTCAACTGGTTCTTGCAGCGATTTGGCGATGGTGCGGCGCCGGTCATCAACTATACGGGTGGCACCGAGGTCTCGGGCGCGCTCCTGGCGAGCGTTCCGATCCGCCCGATTCCACCCAGCGGCTTCAACACCGCCTCGCCCGGCGTAGCCGTAGACGTGGTCGATCCCGACGGCCACAGCGTGACCGGCGAGGTGGGCGAGCTGGCCATCCGCGCGCCTTTCGTGGGCATGACACAATCGTTCTGGCGCGACGACGAGCGCTACCTGGAAACCTACTGGCAGACCGTGCCCGGTGTCTGGGTGCATGGCGATCTGGCGCTGCGTACGCCCGAAGGCAACTACTTCATGATGGGCCGCTCCGACGACACACTCAAGGTCGCCGGCAAGCGCCTGGGCCCGGCCGAGGTCGAGGAAGTCGTGCTGGAACTGGCCGATGTGGCCGAGGCGGCGGCCATCGGCGTAGCGGACGCCGACAAGGGCCAGAAGCTCGTGGTCTTCGTGGTGCCCAAGCCGAACGCCAGCCTTGTGCGCGCCAATCTGGAGGCTATCGTCTCGGGCCACGTCGACAAGCGCCTGGGCCGGCCCTTCAGGCCCGGTCGCGTGCATGTGGTCGAACAGCTGCCCAAGACGCGGAGCTCCAAGATCATGCGCCGCGTGATTCGCAGTGTGTACTGCGGCTTGCCGCCGGGCGATCTGTCGTCGCTGGACAATCCGGCCGCGCTCGACGAAGTGCGCGCCGCAGCGACCACTGCCTGACCTGCGCAAGACCATGCCAGCCGCTCACTACGCCGACAGCCTGTCCGTGGGAGCTCATTGCGCATCGCCCAGTCGCTCGCGCACCCGGGATATCCGCTGTACGACGTGCGGGTAGGCATTGCGTTCTCACCCATGGGCTGGTCGCTGCTCGCGGCGCTACGTCGGAATTCAACATGATCGGTCGCCGACATTGCGTCTTGCCGATCCATCTGCGAAAGAAAAGATGAAAGTACTCGAAGGCATCAACGTTCTGGATTTCGGCCGCTTCATCGCCGGACCGTTCTGCTCGGCACTGCTCGCCGACTATGGCGCCGACGTCATCCGCATCGACCGCGTGGGCGGCGGTGAAGACCGCTTCATCGTGCCCGTGACCGAACAGGGCGAGGGCGCGCTGTTCCTGCAGGTCAACCGCAACAAGCGCTCCATGACACTGGACCTGGACAGCCCCGAGGGTCGCGAAATCGTGCGCAAGCTGGTCGCGAACGCCGACGTCGTGGTCGCCAACATGCCGCCGCGCACGCTCAGGAGCCTGGGGCTGGACTATGAAAGCCTGCGCAGTATCAAGCCCGACATCATCCTCGTGGCCTCCAGCGCTTTCGGCAACAACGAGGCCGTGCGCGACCGCGTGGGCTTCGACGGTGTGGGCCAGGCGCTGAGCGGCGCAGTGCACATCGCGGGCACGCCCGATCAGCCGCAAAAGGCCATGGTGCCCGTAGTGGACTTCGCCACGGCGTTTTCCTGTGCGCTGGGCGTCATGCTGGCGCTCTACGAACGCCAGCGCAGCGGGATCGGTCAGGAGGTGAGCGCATCGCTGCTGTGCACGGGTCTCAACATGGCTAGCGGCGCGCTGATCGAGGAAGCGTTGCTGGGTCTGGACCGCCACGCCATGCGCAACCGCGCGTCCGGCTACGCGCCCTCCGACATCTTCAAGGCCAGGGACGGCTGGTTCATCACGCAGGTCATCGGCCGCCCCATGTTCCAACGCTGGACCCAGCTCGTCGGGCGCCCGGATCTGCTCGACGACCCTCGCTTCGCCGACGATACCTTGCGTGGTGAGAACGGCGAGTTGCTGAGCGACGTGATGACCGGATGGTGCGCGGACAAAACGCTGGCCGAGGCATTGGACGCCTTGGAACAAGCGCGCATTCCGGCCAGTCCCGTCAATTCGCCGCGGCAGGTGCTACAGGACGAGACGATCAAGGCCGCCGAGGTGATTCGCTGGATGGACTACCCCGGCGCGCCGAAGAAAGTTCCCATCTTCGCCACGCCTGTGTCGCTGTCGCGAACGCCGCCCGAAATCCGGTTCCGGCCGCCGCTGACGGGCGAGCACACGGACGAAATCCTGGCCGATATCGGCGTCGATGCGAAGGCGATCGTCGATCTGAGGGCTCGGAAAATTATTTGACCGAGCCAGAGTGCATCGGGTCGACGGCTATTTTCGAACGTGGTCCTGACGCAGTCCAGCAGCACCCCGACCACGCACCGGACGGGCGCCGCGAGCACGATGGTGCGCTCGAGTTCCGCCGATGCCAACGGGGCCGAGCTCAGGATGCCCCTCGCGACTTCCTGCGAGACGCCCACCGCTGGAAGGATCGTCCAGCCGTGACCTTGCGCGACCAGTTCCTTCCGCACGCTCAGCGCGATGGTTCAGGCGCTTGGGCCAGTATCACTGAGAAAACACGATGAATAGCGAAGACTTGTTGGCCCGGTACGGCCCCCGTGAGTCTATGGAGTACGACGTGGTGGTCGTGGGTGGCGGCCCCGGCGGCCTGGCCACGGCCATACGCATCAAACAACTGGCGGCGGAAAAAGACCGAAATGTCTCGGTGGTGGTGCTGGAAAAAGGCTCCGAGCCCGGCGCGCACATCCTCTCGGGCGCGATCATGGACCCCAAGGCGCTGACCGAACTCTTGCCCGACTGGAAGGCGCGCGGCGCGCCGCTGAACCAGCCCGTCACGGACGAGGCCTACGTGTTCCTCGGCAAGAAGTCCGCTGCGCGTGTGCCCAAGATCTTTCTTCCGCCATTCGCGCAGAACCACGGCAACTACATCATCAGTCTCGGAGCGGTGACTAAATGGCTGGCCGACCAGGCGGAGTCGCTCGGCGTGGAAATCTTTCCTGGCTTTGCGGCCGCGGAGGTGCTCTACAATGAGGACGGTTCGGTCAAAGGCGTGGCCACAGGCAACATGGGCATCGACAAGGCAGGCGAGCCCACCGACAACTTCCAGCTCGGCATGGAGCTGCATGGCCGGTACACCATCTTTGCGGAGGGCGCACGCGGCCACCTCGGCAAGCAGCTCATCGCGCGCTACCAACTCGACGCCGGACGCGACCCGCAAAGCTTCGGCCTCGGCATCAAGGAGTTGTGGGAAATCGACCCCGCTCGCCACAAGCCCGGCCTCGTCGTGCATACAGCCGGCTGGCCGATGGATAACAAGACCTACGGCGGCGCCTTCCTCTACCATCTGGAGGATCACAAGCTCGCAGTCGGGTTCGTCACGGGGCTGGGCTACGCCAACCCTTACTTGAGCCCGTTCGAGGAATTCCAGCGCTGGAAGACCCACCCCAGCATCCGTTACTACTTCGAAGACGACAAGGGCGAGATCACGGCCAAGCGCGTGTCGTATGGTGCGCGCGCCATCAACGCCAGCGGCATCAATGCTCTGCCGCGGTTCGTGTTTCCAGGCGGTGCGTTAGTGGGCTGCGACGCGGGCTTCCTCAACGTGAGTCGCATCAAGGGGAGCCACGCAGCCATCAAGACCGGGATGCTCGCGGGAGAAGCCGCCTTCGCGGCTGTCGTGGCGGGTCGCCGGCACGACGAACTCGTGTCTTATCGCGAAGCCTTTGAAAACAGCTGGCTGTACAGCGAGTTGACCAAGGACCGCAACTTCAAGAACTGGTTCAGGTACGGCCTAAAGGCGGGCACGTTGATGAACGGATTCGAGCAGTTTGTACTGCGCGGCCGCATTCCCTGGACCTTGCGCCGCGGCAAGCCCGATCACGCATATCTGAAGCCGGCCAGCGAGTGCCAGCCTATCCTCTACCCCAAGCCCGACGGCAAGCTGACTTTCGACCGTCTTTCCAGTGTATTCATCAGCAACACGAATCACGAGGAAAACCAGCCCGCGCATCTGACGCTTGAGGATGCCGACGTGCCAGTGAACGTCAACCTGTCCACGTACGCAGGGCCCGAGGCGCGCTATTGTCCGGCCGGCGTCTACGAATTCGTGGATGACGAGGCCCATGGCGGCAAGCGACTGCAGATCAACGCGCAGAACTGCGTGCACTGCAAGACCTGCGACATCAAGGACCCGACACAGAACATCGTCTGGGTCACGCCAGAGGGCGGAGGCGGGCCCAACTACTCGGGCATGTAGACACGAGGAACAACGGTTCTCGGTGCGTGGGTCATCTTGTGGGAAGACATGCCCCACGCGCTGCTTCGGCGCCCGCCCGACAAGTTGGTGGTGCTGAACACGATTCCCTCATGCCCCGCATCAGGGGCGTGAGGAAGCGCGTGCGTGACGGTGAGTCCATCAAGCCCGCCCGGGGACGGCGGTAGATACACCGATGTCCGATGCCGCGACGCGCTCGCACAGTCAGCCTTCAATGGTCCACATGCTCGTTAGCTCTTCGGTTTTCATGTCGGGATCCATCGCGCGTAGTGCGGCCAGCAGCTTCCGAGCCCGAGCCGCACCCAATACGTCAGTGGTCAGTTCCATGAACTTCGCGTCCTGCTCGTGTTCGGGCATTGGATTCGTGTCGCTACCGATCGGGTCTTCTACAAACACATGCCCGGAGCTACCATCCTTGAAGGTGACGGTCACGTCGGCCACGAATTTGCCCGGATAGTCTTTCTCCAGCGTGGGCTCCTCGGTAATCCGGATGCTGCGCGCCATGTCGATGACGGGCGCCATGTCGACCTTGCCGGCGAGGTAGTCGCGGTGGATCCGGTAGCCGTTGCCGTTGCCCGACAGCGTGAAGGCCGCCTGGATCGGCAGGCTGAACTGCACATGTTCGATGTTCCTGGGCTCGTAGGCATTGGCGTTGGCTGTGCCTACAACGACGTTGAAGTGTGGGGTGATCTTCAGATGCACGTCGGCGATCTCGTTCCGGCGCGCCGCGAAGGGGCGCAGCGCGTCGATGTAGGCATGCGTGCAATAGCAGGCGCAATAGGCCTTGAGCCAGACAGTACCGATTTCGAAGGGCCGCTCCGACGCGAAGCGCTGCTCGGCGGCTTCACCTGCCGGACGCTGCAGGAAGGTCCGGAAGAACCCCTTGTTGCCGCTCAGGAACGCGCGCGGTCCCGTGATGCCAGCCCTGGCCATGTCGGCAGCCGCGATGCCGTTTCGAGTGCCGATGCCGGCGTGGATGCGCTTGATGGAGCCGCCGGTGGAGGTGTATTCGGTGGTGCCCGAGACATGGCTCAGCGCGATCGCCAGCGCATGCAGCGTCGTCTCGGCGTCGAACCCGCGCAGTTTGGCGGCGACTGCCGCAGCGCCAAAGTTCGAGAGCGTGCCGTGCGGGTGAAAGCCGCGCTGCAGCAGGTCGGGCGCGGCCAGCAAGCCGATGCGTGTGTAGACCTCGTAGCCGGCGACCATCGCGGTGATGACCTCCTCGAGCGAGGAGCCGAGCTCTTCGCCGATAGCCAGCGCGGCCGGGATCACGCAACTGCCCGGGTGGCTGTAGCTGGGGCCGTGCGCATCGTCGTATTCGAAGCCATGGCCATACGAGCCGTTGACGAAGGCGGCATCCGCGGCGCTCATCATCAGCGTCGAGGCACTGACGCGGCTCTTGCCCGGCCGCTGCTGGGCCGAGGCGTACTTCAGCAACTGCTCGGACCAAGGCATCTTCGAAATGCCGACTTGCAGCGCGACCTGATCGCGCATCAGCCGGTTCAACCCAGCATGTGCGCGAGCGTCGAGGTGTTCATATTTCAGGTCCCGAATAAAGCGCACCACGGCTTGTTCCAGTGGGGGGCAATTCGCTGGCGCGGAGGAAAGGGTTTTATGTGTGGCGGTCATGGCTGTCTCCTTGAAAGTCAAATGCCGGCAGGTCCTCGCATTTTCCGGTGCGTGTCGATTCAAGCGTGGCGGTAGATACGGCTTTGTCCGTTCATCGATAGCGCAATGCTTGCGGCAACGAGCGCAACAAGGCCATCGATATCAGCGTGGCCGTGATGGCCTCATTCATGATCCGACGGACGAAGAATGGCACCAGGCGTCGAAACACTTTTCCATCGTGACTTGCTCAAGCGAATTCATGCAGTCTCCCAAGACTATTCGCGTCAATGGCGAGGGGCTGGAATCTGCTTCGGTAGCAGACAATTCCGGCTCGCTCGCCATTAGCTCTCTGGCGGCACCAGCGGGTCGAGCAGAACACTAACCACGTCATCCACTTCCTCGAAGTGCAAGATGTCGTTGATCAAGTTGTCCACTGTCTTTTGAGCCAGCGGTATGGCTGAATAGGGCACGCAGAGCTTGAACTTGGCGATGAATTCCGCTTCGGTGAACGGATTCTTTGGATGCCCTTTCACGTAGATGCACTCCTTCCTCAATTCACGTCCGCCACGCAGCTTGACGGTGAGGCGCGCGCCCCAATCCGACACACCAGGATTCTCCTCGGCGGTGATGCGCGTCATCAACTCGCGCACCTCGGGCCGGGCACGCGCCTCGTCGCTGTACGATTCCAGGAACACTTTGTCGTCGAAAGCGGCGATCGCCACCACGTAGGGCAGGCTGAACTGGCACTCGGGGACCGTGACGGGGTTCCACTTCTTTTCTTGCGGCTCGCACACGGCCCGCCAGCCGGGCGTGGAGGTCTCGATGTGGATGCTGGCGATGTCGTCCGCGCCAAACTCGTGTTCCTTCGTCAGCTCGCGGATGGCGTCGATGGACGAATGCGAAAAGTAGCACGCGCTATAGCCCTTGGTGATGATGTTCTCCAGCTCCCAGCGCTCACCCAACGCGTCGAGGATGAACCCGGGATCGGTCTCCCAGCGCGCGGTAGCGAGGAAGCCCTTGGGACCGGTCAGCACCTCTGCGCGCGGCCCCGTGATGCCGCGCTGAGCCAGTTGGCAACAGGTGATGGCAGCCTGGCTCACCAGACCGTGATGCATGCGCACCATCAGCGTGGCTGGCGAGTAGATGCCCATGGTGTTGGGTTGCGTCATGGTGCGCGCGATGCCTTGGGCGTTTTCCAATTGTTCCTGCGTCAGCCCCAGCAGCTTACCCACCGCAGCCACAGCGCCAAAGATGTAGTGACCGCCGCATTCATGGTGTTTGATCGCGCGGTTGATGACTCTATAGGCGGTCCCCAGTCGCACCAGAATCTCCTGACCGACCGCCATCGCCGCCACAAACTCCTTGCCCGAAACCTTGCCCCGCAGGCCGGTCGCCGCGAGCAACGTCGGCACCACGTATTCGGTGACGTGGCCGGCCTCTTCATGCAGGTCGCCGCAGTCCATGGCGCGCGGCATCGGACCCATGGCGAGTGCCGCTTCGTTCGCAGGCACGCGCCCGCCATAGAACGGCAGCGGCGTCTGCGGGTTGCCCCCGCGCTCTTTCACGAGTGACACGATAGCGGCGATGCCTTCCATCGCCGAGCCGCCGATGGTCACACCCATGGCATCGAGCAGGGTTTGTTTGACGTGACGCACCACGTCGGGCGGGAGGTCGGCGTACTGGGTCTGCAGCGCCATGCGGCACAAAGTAGCCATCGGGTCCTCGACCCCCTGCTGGGCAAACTTCGTCATTCTTCAATCTCCATTCTTATGCTTTGCACGGTCTGTCCATCGTGCTGATGTGTGGCTTGCCCGTGCCTGAACCGAGCAGCGACCACGATTTCGGTCATGGATTGAATGACGTCTTCGTTCTGAGGTACAAGGCCAAAGGATGCCCGGTCCCGGCGTCCGTTCCCTACCGGGGCAACCGAGCAGAGGGGAAGTCCGCCTGACGTTTGGCGCGCAGCGCAGCCAGCCCTTCCTTGACGTCCGGTCCCAGGAAGCACAGCATCTCCATGGCGAGCGAATTGTCGAAGACAGGCCCGGCGATGCGCATCCAGTTGTTGAGCGACTTCTTGGTCGCGCGAATCGCGGTCTGGCTCCCGCATGCCAGCTTCGCGGCGATGGCAAGCGACCTGGCGAGCACTGCGGCGCGTGGCGCACAGAAAGTCACGAGGCCAATACGTTCAGCTTCCTTACCATCGACGAAGTCGGCCGTCATCAGGTAATACTTGGCCTTCGCCATGCCGCACAGCAGCGGCCATACGATGGTGGCGTGATCGCCCGCCGACACGCCCAGACGAGCGTGTCCATCGGTCAGGCGTGCGTCCTCCGCCATGACGCTCACGTCCGCCAGGAGCGCCACGACGAGGCCCGCGCCCACAGCCGTCCCGTTGATCGCGGAGATGATGGGCTTATCGCAGGCCAGCATGTTGTAGACAATGTCGGAAGCCTCTTTCATCACGCGCAGCGTTGCCTCCTGACTGTTCGACATCTCCTCCACGACAGACAGGTCTCCGCCCGCGGAGAAGGCCCGGTCACCCGCACCCGTAACCACGACGACCTTGACCGTGGGATCGTCGTTGACCACTCCCCAGATCTTGCTCAGTTCCCAATGCATTCTGTTGTTCGTGGCATTCATGACCTCCGGACGATTGAGCGTCACGAGCAATACGCCGTCAGGCTGGCGGTCGAACAGAATGAACTGAAAGTCTTTGTATTGCATGCGTGATTCCAGGGATGATTTGAACGATGGCGGGGTCTGCTGATCCATTGAACTCGCCGACGGCAGGTGGCGCAACGTGTGCACCGCGGACGTTCCGTACTTTGGTGAATTCGAGTGTTGAATCAGGTGAAAACCCGCTTGGGCATGGCGGTTGAAGGCAAGCATCACGCATGTTTGTACTTGCGCTGCCGTTAGATTGCCGCCCGCAGCCGTGCGATATCTCCCGGCCGTGCCGAGCGCAGCAGTTCAGTGCCGATCGGGCCGGGCGCGACTGCATTCGCGGTAATGCAGAAAGAGGCAGTACGGCAGAACGGACAATCCCGATGCATCGATCCGTTACGCTCAGGGCATCGCCTTACCTTCCTGCCCGCGCCATCAGCAACTCGATGAACCGTTCCGCCATCGGTGAAAGTACGCTGCCTTTGCGCGTCACAATACCGAAGGTCTGGGATGACGATCGCAGGTCGACGGGCAGGATGCGGAGCATCTTGTGCTGCGCGAACAGCTCGGCGATGTCGGTCGGTAGCAGCGAAACCAGATCCTTGCCCTGATTCAGCAGCGCGACCGTGACGAAGGTGGACGCCGTCGAGATGGTGTTCAGCGGCATGTCGAGACCGGCGAGATCCAGCTCGCGTTCGAGCAGTTCGCGCAGCGGCATCTTGCTCGGATAGGTGACCCACTGGCAGTGCGCGAGGTCGCGTATGGCGATATTGCCGCGCGGTCTCGTCGAATGCCGATAGCCCATCACCACCGACAGCGGCTCGTCGGCCAGCTTCACATAGCGATACTTCGAAGGCTGCGCGCTGACGGCCGAGCGGCCGATCACCAGGTCGAGACGGCCGTCGTCAAGCTGCGACAGCATGCGCGCGCTCGTATCCTCCACGATCTCCACCGACACGTTAGGCAGATTCTCGCGAAGCGCTTCCAGCGCCGGCACGACGACGGCGGGTATCGCCCCCATGATCGCGCCGATCGCGAGTCGCCCGCCACGGCCGGACTTGATGTCCGTGATGTCCTGACAGAGCAGCGTCAGGTCCGTCGTGAGCAGCCGCGCGTATTCGATCACGCGCCGGCCATACTGGTTCGGAATCATGCCGCTCGCCGAGCGGTCGAAGAGCTCGGCCTCGAACATCGTCTCCAGTTCATGCAGCGCCTTGCTCGCGGCGGATTGCGTGATGGCCTGAACGGCGGCCGCCTTGTGCAGCGACTTGTGCTCGTCGAGGGCGATCAGCAATTGAAGCTGTTTCATTCTCAGTCTCGACAGCAGCGTCTGGACGGTGTTCATCAGCGAGTAGAAAAAGTCATCGGGGGATGGAAACTATTCAATATACATGCGGCGGAGCACCACCGTATAGTCAGCCCCGGAGACAACATCACGGACCCGTTTTCGGGTGACCACAATGCAGAACTCAAGCGAGAGCATCATCGGCGGGCTCGTCGAAGCCGCGCCGCGTCCCCTCACCATTCGCCTTCATCGCGATGACGACGTCGTCATCGCGCGAGAGCAGCTCGTAGGTGGCGCCCGCCTGAGCGAGGAAGGCGTGACCGTTTCGGGACTGATTCCGCCGGGCCACAAGATCGCGACGCGCGCCATCGCGCAAGGCGAGGCCGTGAGGCGCTACGGGCAGATCATCGGATTCGCAAGCCGCGCGATTCAGGCCGGCGAGCATGTTCACATTCATAACCTCGCGATGGGCGAGTTCGACCGCGACTACGGTTTCTGCGCCGCATCGCGCGCAACCGACCATGCGGGCACGCCGGCGACCTTCGAGGGCATCGTTCGCGCGGACGGACGCGTCGCGACGCGCAACTACATCGGCATCTTGACGTCGGTGAACTGCTCGGCGACGGTTGCGCGGGCGATCGCCGATCACTTCCGCCGCGATACGAACCCAGAAAGCCTCGCGCCGTATCCGAACATCGACGGAGTTGTCGCGCTGACGCACGGCGTGGGATGCGCCGTCGATCCGGAAGGCGAAGGACTCGCGCTCTTGCAGCGCACGCTCGGCGGCTATGCGGCGCATCCCAACTTCGCGGGCGTGCTCGTCATCGGCCTCGGCTGCGAGACCAACCAGATCGCGCGCATCATGGAGACGCAAGGTCTCGTCGAAGCACCGTTCCTCAGGACCTTCAACATTCAGGAGACGGGCGGTACGGCGAAGACCGTCGCGCACGGCATCGAACGCATCGAGGAGATGCTCGAGGCCGCAAACCGCGTCCAGCGCCGCCCCGTGCCGGCTTCGCATCTGATCGTCGGCCTGCAATGCGGCGGCTCCGACGGCTATTCCGGCATCTCCGCGAACCCCGCGCTTGGCGCGGCCGTGGACTTGCTCGTCGCGCACGGCGGCACCGCGATCCTGTCGGAAACGCCGGAAATCTATGGTGCCGAGCATCTGCTGACGCGCCGCGCCGTCAGCCGCGAGGTCGGCGAGAAGCTCGTCGCGCGCATCCACTGGTGGGAAGACTATTGCGCGCGCAATCGAGCGGCGATGAATAACAATCCGTCGGCGGGCAACAAGGCGGGCGGCCTCACGACGGTGCTGGAGAAGTCGCTCGGGGGCATCGCGAAGGCGGGCAATACGAATCTCGTCGAAGTCTACGAGTACGCCCAGCGCGTCACGGCGAAGGGGCTCGTCTTCATGGATACGCCCGGCTACGACCCGATTTCCGCGACGGGGCAGGTCGCGGGCGGCGCGAATCTCATCTGCTTCACGACCGGACGCGGATCCGCCTACGGCTGCTCGCCGACGCCCTCGCTGAAGATCGCGACCAACGACGCGCTATGGAACCGCCAGCAGGAAGACATGGACCTGAACTGCGGTCCGATCCTGAGCGGCCAGAAGAGCATCGGGCAGATGGGCGCCGAACTCTTCCAGCTGATGCTCGACACGGCATCGGGCAAGCGCTCGCGCAGCGAGATGCACGGATACGGACAGAACGAGTTCGTGCCCTGGCAGATCGGCGCGATCACCTGAGCGCATCCCGACGTCCACCGAATTCAACCCTTACTCCTCGCACTCCATGAGCATGCAGAACGATAGCCGCTACCGCGGCGTATTCCCGGTCGTCCCGACCATCTTCGACGACGCAGGCCGACTCGACCTCGAAGGTCAGAAGCGTTGCGTCGACTTCATGATCGACGCAGGCTCCAACGGCCTGTGCATTCTTGCCAACTTCTCCGAGCAGTTCGTGCTCGCCGACGACGAGCGCGACACGATCATCCGCGTCGTGCTGGAACACGTGGCCGGACGCGTGCCCGTCATCGTCACGACGACGCACTTCAGCTCTGAAGTATGCGCGCGCCGCAGCCGCACGGCCGAGAGCGCCGGCGCCGCGATGGTGATGATCATGCCGCCGTACCACGGCGCGACGATCCGCGTCACGGAAAAGGGCATTTTCGAGTTCTTCGGCAAGGTGTCCGACGCGATCCGCATTCCGATCATGATTCAGGACGCGCCGGTCGCCGGCACGCCGCTTTCGGCGCCGTTCCTTGCGCGCATGGCGCGGGAGATCGACCACGTCTCGTACTTCAAGATCGAGACCGCGCAGGCGGCCGCGAAGCTGCGCGAGCTGATCGAACTGGGTGGCGACAGCGTCGTCGGTCCTTGGGACGGCGAGGAAGCCATTACCCTGATGCCCGATCTCGACGCCGGCGCGACCGGTTCGATGACCGGCGGCGGCTACCCCGACGGCATCCGCAAGATCGTCGATGCGTACATGAGCGGCGAGCGCGAGAAGGCGGCATCGCTCTATCAGCAGTGGCTGCCGCTCATCAATTACGAAAACCGTCAGTGCGGCCTCGCGGCCTGCAAGATCCTGATGAAGGAAGGCGGTGTCATCCGCTCGGACGCGGTGCGTCACCCGCTCGCGCCCGTGCATCCGAAGACCCGGGAAGGCCTGCTCGAAGTTGCGCGCCGTCTCGATCCGATCGTGCTGCGCTGGGGACAATAGGCGTCCACGCTGCAGCAAACCGTGTCATGGCGGGCCATGCCCGCCCGGCTTACTTTTATAAGACTTACAGGAGACCCGGACATGAGCGTGTCCAGTGTGCAGGCGGCCGGAATGACCAGCGTGCGGTGGAAGATTTTTCTTCTGCTGCTTTTGCTCGTATCGATCAACTACATCGACCGCGCGGCGCTTTCGGTCGCGATGCCGTCCATCGCGCAAGAGTTCGATCTCTCGCCCGAGCGTCAGGGCCTCATCCTCAGCTCGTTTTTCTGGACGTATCTCTTCATGCAGGTGCCGTCCGGCATGCTGGCCGACCGCCTGAAGCCGCGAGCGCTGATCGCGGCGGCGACGATCGGCTGGGGCGCATTCCAGGCACTCGGCGCGGTCTGCACGGGCTGGTTTGCGCTGCTGCTCACGCGTCTGGGCCTGGGCATCACCGAAGCGCCGATCTATCCGGGCGGCGGCAAGCTCAACGCGCTGTGGCTCACCCAGCACGAGAAGACGCGCGGCGCGGCGATCGTCGATGCCGGCTCGGCGCTCGGCTCCGGCGTCGGCGCGGTCGTCGTCGCGACGCTGATGGCATGGTTCGGCTCGTGGCGCGCGGCGTTCGTCGTCGCGGGCGTCGGCACGATCGCCTGCGGCATCTGGGCGTGGTGGTACATCCGCAATACGCCACGCGAGCATCCGTCCATCAGCGAGGCGGAGATCGCCTACATCGAACAGGCGCATGCCGAAGAGGATGCCCGCGAGCCCAAGGTCGCGGCGGGCGGCTCGCTGCTGCGCTTCTTCGGGTATCGCTCGGTATGGGGCATGTGCGCGAGCCACACCTGCACGAACCTGATCTTCTTCGGCCTGATGACCTGGCTGCCGACCTATCTCTTCAAGGTCCACGGCTTCGATCTCAAGTCGCTGGGCGGCGCGACGTTCCTGATTTTCTTCTGCGGCTTCGTCGGCGAAGTGATCGGCGGTCAGATCGCCGACAAGTGGAAAGCGGCGGGCGCGGGATCCAACCTCGTCTATCGCACCATGATGTTCATTGGCGCGACTGCCGTCGCGCTGTCGATGCTGGGCGTCGCCTATGTTCGTGCGCCGTTCCTCGTCGTGGGCCTGTTGTGCGTCTCGCTGTTCTTCCTGCGCTGGTGCGGCGGCTGCAACTGGGCGACGCCGGCCATGCTCGCCACGCGCGCCCGCGCCGGCGCGCTGAACGGGATCATGAACTTCGTCGGCAATATCGCGGGCATTTTCGTGCCGATCTTCATCGGTTACATCGTGCAGACGACCGGTTCGTACTTCCTGGCCCTGATGTTCTTCGTCGCGGTGGCGGTGGTCCAGATGCTCGCCGTGCTGGCGATCGACTATCAGAAGAAGCTTCCGGTCTGAGGAGAAAGCGAAGTGCAGCGCCGTTTATATACGGGCAACGATCCGCGCCGGGCTCATAGCATCGAGGAGCTGCGCGCCATGGCGGCGCGGCGCGTGCCCAACTTCTGCTTCGAGTATGTGGAGGGCGGTGCGGAGGAGGAAGCCACCCTGCGCCGCAATCGCGATGTGTTCGCGGATATCGCGTTTCGGCCGCGCTCGCTGGTCGATGTGTCGAAGCGCGACATCGGCATCGAGCTGTTCGGACGGCGCAGCGCCGCGCCGTTCATGATCGGGCCGACGGGCTTCAGCGGGCTCCTTGCCCACGAAGGCGACATCGCGCTGGCGAGCGCGGCCGCGGCGGCGGGTATTCCGTTCGTCCTGAGCAATGCGTCGACGGTGCCGCTCGAGCGTGTCGTCGAGCGCGCGGGCGGCCGCGTGTGGATGCAGGTCTACATGTACCGCACGCGCGATTTCGTCGCGAAGCTGGCCGAGCGCGCGCAACGCGCGGGCGTGGAGGCGCTCGTCGTCACGACCGACAGCGCGATCTACGGCAAGCGCGAGTGGGATCTGCGCAACTACGCGAGGCCGCTCGAGCTGAACTGGCGCAATACGCTCGATGTCATCGCGCATCCGCGCTGGATGATGGACGTGCTGTGGCCGAAGGGCATGCCGCGCTTCGCCAATCTCGGCGACTTGCTGCCGCCGGGGCAGGACAGCGTGCGCGGCGCGGCCTCGGCGCTCGCGAAGGAGCTGGACCCGTCGCTGTCGTGGAACGACATTCGCTGGTTGCGCGACCGGTGGCCGGGCCGGCTCATCGTCAAGGGCCTGCTTCATCCGGATGATGCCGCGCAGGCGGTGTCGCTCGGGGCGGACGGCATCGTGCTGTCGAATCATGGCGGCCGGCAACTGGACGGCGCGGTCTCGGCGATGGACGTCCTGCCCGAAGTGGTCGATGTCGCCAAGGGGCGTCTTGCGATCATGCTCGACGGCGGCTTCCGGCGGGGCACCGACATCGTGAAAGCCATCGCGCTGGGCGCGGACGCCGTGCTGCTCGGCCGCGCGACGACATGGGGGCTGGCGGCCGGAGGCCGCGCGGGCGTCGATCGGGCCATCGACATTCTCAGGACGGAAGTGGACCGGGTCATCGGTCTACTGGGCTGCGGCAGTGTCGCCGCGCTGGACGCGCGCTATCTGCAACGGATGCCGCGCGAGGTCCGGCCGGCGCCGCGCGACGCGTCGCGGTCCGCTCACGAAACATTACTGGAAGCGGAATTGCAATGAACGATACAGGCAGCGTGGAACGCATGAATGAACGAGACTCATCGGCGGCGCGTGTCGAACGGGTCGGCATGATCGGACTGGGACTGATGGGCAGCGCAATCGCGGCGCAGGTACTCAAGAATGGCTTTCATCTCTCGGCGCTCGCGCATCGAAGCCGGGACGCCCTGAACGCGCTGCTCTCGCAAGGCGCGGCGGAAGCACGCAGCGCCGCCGAACTCGCGCGCAACGCGGACGTCGTGCTGATCTGCGTGACGGGAACGCCGCAAGTGCGCGACGTCGTGTTCAGGGAGGATGGCGTGCTCGCGGGCGCGCATCCCGGGCTGATCGTGATCGACAGCACGACGGCCGATCCCGAATTCGCCGACGAAGCGGCCGCTGCTTTCGCGGGCAAAGGCGCTGCCTTCCTCGATGCGCCGGTGAATCGCACGCCGAAGGAGGCCAGGGAAGGGCGGCTGAACGTGTTGGCCGGCGGGGATGCGGACGTGCTCGAACGCGTGCGGCCGGTGATGGCCGCGTACGCGGAGACGGTGCATCATCTGGGCGCGCATGGCGCGGGCTATCGCGCGAAGCTGATCCACAACTTCATCGCGCAGGCGAACGGCGCCATTCTTGCCGAGGCCTTCGGGACCGCGGCCAAGGCGAAGCTGAACCTGAGCGAGTTCGCGGCGGTGTGCCGCCTGAGCGGCGCGCACAGCAAGACGTTCGACCGCATCATTCCGTACCTGCTCGAAGGCGATGACAGCGGCCAGCAGTTCGCCATTCGCAATGCCGCCAAGGACATGCGCTCGTATTCGCAACTCGCGGCGGCGCAGTCTTCGACGGCCGTGATTGCGGAGGCGGTGCGTCAGCTCTATGTGCTCGCGACCAATCTCGGGCACGGTGACAAATACGTGCCGCATATCTTCGATGTATTGGCGGAACTCAATGGGCTTCCACCGGCGCGTCATGGGGATGGAATAACCGGCTGATAACACGCTTGCGCTCAGCGTGCGCCTCACGGGGCAGAACCGGCCATCGACCTGAGGTTCATCGCCCGGTTTTCCCGCCGATGTCGGTGCACTCTTCTCCGTCTATGGCGTCGGGCGTGCTACCGGGCTACCGAAATGCCCGCACGTTACCGTCCGTCCCTGGTGGCATGGCAATCGACCCGGCACGCCGAAAAACATCGACGGTTTCCGTTAGCGCGAGCCGTGAGTGGCATACATACCAACGTGAAGACAGCAGCCGTCGCGGAGCGATAATGTAGTCGCAATAGTCCGCCAAACGATGACGAGAGTGCTTGACATGGAATGGACACACACACGGCCAACCGCCCCGGGTTACTACTGGTTGCGCTTCGTCGACGAGCGATCGCCCCAACAAACAATCGCGGAAATCTCCAAAGTGCCTGGCGATGGGTCAGACGAATACGTCGTCATTCTGATGGGAGACGACACCATCATGGAACTGGATGACGCGTTCTTCGATGGGGGCCTGTTCGCTGGACCCATCGAGCCACCGTTGACTGGGGACCGACCATAGCGAGACCGACCGCCGACGGGCAGCGCAACGGATTGTCCCCACCATGCGGGGTTATCGGTCCGAACGCAAAGTCCTTCGTCCGACCTGGACGGTTTATTGCTCATCGGCGCACCGGACCTCCTTAGCCGCTTCGGCACGTACTTTTTTGCGCCCGCTGGGTAGTGCTGTACCTGCCGGCTCGACCTTGGCGCATCAGCATCAGTGCCCGAATGTGCCGAGCAATTCCGTGTGCGCCACCACATGGCCTTTCATCGCTTGCTCCAACGCTGCCTTGGTGGGATGGTGAAGATCGGGCAGCACCGTGTCGAGCGCGTACAGCTTGTGGAAATAGCGATGACGGCCGACCGGCGGGCATGGACCGCCATACGTGGCACGCTGGAAGTCATTGGTGCCTTGCAGCGTGCCTGCGGGCAGCGCGGCCGGTGTGACGCCTTCCTGCAAACCGGACGCCGTGGGCGGGATGTTGTAGAGCACCCAGTGCACCCACGTCATCCGTGGCGCGGCCGGGTCGGGCGCGTCGGGATCGTCGACGATCAGCGCGAGACTTTTCGCGTTGGCGGGTACGCCGGACCATGCAAGCTGCGGCGACACGTCCGCACCCTTGCAGGTGTGGCGCTGGGGAATCTCGCCTCCATCGTGGAAGGCGTGCGAAGTCAGGGTCAGGGCCATGTTCCGCTCCTGGGCGTTGGTCTGCGCCGCCAATCCGGTGGCGCAGGCCAGCAAGATCAGAATGGATGCCGCGCAACTGCGCATCGTATGTGCTCCATCGGCTTCATCGACAGCCGCTCGCGAAGGGCGAGAGCGAGCGGATCCTCCGCGCTCAACTGTTTCAATCGGTGCTCGCGTCGTTGTCTCGGCGACATAAGAAAACTAGTGCAGCGCGAGGCCGAATGCAATGAGCGCGCCGCGCGCCTGCAATCAACGGAAATGTTCCCGTTGGATGAGCAGGAACGCAGGCGATACGTGATTGGAACCATGTAGTGTCGGCATGGCAGATCCGGTTGCGCCAACCTCAAATCCAACGCGAAGGCTCACTTCGCCAAGGCCCGCTACCAGGAAAGAGCCCTTCAAAAGCGGACTTTCCCACAGCGTTTTTACAAGCAATCCGTAAGCGCTACGTGTCTATGCTTTGGCCGCGTCGCGTATCTGATTGGAAGCACTCACCGCCCTGGCTTGAAAGATTGCATTCATGCCGGATGCCCGCGCTCAGCGATGAAGGTCGAACAGGGCCGCGCCGCGCTTGAGCGCATTGCGGGCGATGATGCAGCGATGTATCTCCGAGGTGCCGTCGAAGATGCGGTAGACGCGGGCATCGCGGTAATAGCGTTCGATCGCCAGCTCCTTGCAGAAACCCATGCCGCCGAAGACCTGCACCGCGCGGTCGACCACGCGGCCCAGCGTCTCGGAGGCCTGCACCTTGACCATCGAAATCCAGTCGCGCGCGTCCTGTCCCGCGTCCATCATGCTGGCGGTGTTGAGCAGCATCAGCCGCGCCGCGTTGATCTCCATCACGCTGTCGGCGATGAGCTGCTGGATCATCTGGAAGTCGCCGATGCGCACGCCGAACTGGCGCCGGTCGCGGGCGTACTCGATCATCATTTCGAGCACGTGCGCAGCCTTGCCGATCCCACGAGCGCCGATCAGCGCCAGGCGCACACGGCCGAGCATGTTCATCGCCAGCTTGAATCCCTCGCCCTGTCGTCCGATCAGGGCCATCGGCTCCAGCGGGACGTCGTCGAAAAACAGCTCGTGATGGGGCGTGCCGCGCAGCCCCATCATCTGCTGATCCTTTCCGACGACGAAGCCGGGCAGGTTTTTGTCCACCGCGAAGAGCGAAATTTCCCTCTCGCCGGTGCGGGCCGAGACCAGAAAGAAATCGCTCCATTGCGCATCGCTGATGAAGTGCTTGCTGCCGTTCAGCACCCAGCCGAGCGTGGTCTTCCGCGCCGTGGTCCTGATGCCCTGGGCGTCCGAGCCCGCGCCGGTTTCGGTGATCGCGAGGCCGCAGGTCCGCTCGCCCCGGATCGCGGGTTTCAGCCAGCGTTCGATCTGTTCGCCCTCGCAGGCCAGAAGCGCGTCGTAGACGTTGCCGAACGCGCGCCGCACGAGGATGTCGGAGCTGTGCCCGAACTGCTCCTCGCAGAGCATCGAGTCGACTGTGCTCAGTCCTCCGCCGCCAAGCTCGGCGGGCATGTTGACCGCGTACAGGCCCAGCGCGCGGGCCCGGGACTGCAGGCCACGGGCGATCTCGGGCGCGAGCGCGCCTTCGTCCTCCACCTGTTGCTCGAGCGGCTGCAGCTCGGCGCGGACGAAGCGGCGCGCGGTCTCGATCATCATTTTCTGCGTGTCGCTCAGCGTAAAGTCCATCGCTTTCCTCCGTCTTCAGCTCGTGGATGCGGTCGCGGTCTGCGACGACTGCTCCGCACGCTCGCGCAACGACGGGTGCACGGACACGTCGAAGGGCATGCGTTCGAGCACGTCCCGGACGAGATCCACGCCCGGCGCGACCTCGATCAGCCGCAAGCCCTCGGCCGCGAGCTCGAAGACGGCGCGCTCGGTGACGTAGATCACTTTCTGGCCGTCCGCGCGCGCCCGCCTGCCGCTGAACGTGATGTGGCGGACCTGCTCGACCAGCTTCGGAACCGAGCCGTGACGGCGGATGCGAACCTGTCCGTCTTCCAGTTCGACCTCCAGCCCCTTCGCCTCGAAGGTGCCGCAGAAGACCACCTTGCGCGTGCGCTGCGTGATGTCGACGAACCCGCCGGGTCCGACGATGTTCTCGCCCAGCCAGGAGACGTTGACGTTGCCTTGCGCGTCCAGCTCGCCCATGCCGAGGAAGGCGATATCGATACCGCCGCCGCTGAACAGGTCGAACTGATCGTTGGATTTCAGGATCGCGCTCGCATGGCGCGTGGCGCCGAACAGGTCGCCGCCCAGCAGTTCACCGTTGTGCGATCCCTGCTCGATCACGGTCCAGCTGATGTCCACGCCTTCCGCATGCGCCACTGCGGGAATGCCGTCGGGCAGGCCGTAGCCGAAGTTGACGCAGGCGCCGGGTTCCAGCTCCTTCGCGGCGCGCTTCGCGATGATGTAGCGGATGCCCTCGGGCAGCGGCGGCGGCGTGCGCGTGTCGGGCGCCGGCATCTCGCCGCTGATGGCCGGATCGTAGCCCGCGGCGGTGGTCTGCTTCTGGTCGGCGTACACGCAGATATCGTCGACCAGAACGCCCGGCACGGTGACCGCGCGCGCCGGCATGATCGGCGTGGCGGAGACGTCGCGCACCTGCGCGAACACGCGGCCGCCGCGGTTGTGCGCGGCGAGCGCCGCGGCGAAAGCGTCGATGTCGGCCGGCTCTTCACGCGATGTCAGGTTGCCCTGCATATCCGCCGTGGTGCCACGCACGATGGCGAAGTCGATCTCGAAGGGCTTGTACCAGAGCAGCTCCTTGCCGCCCAGCGTGACGACCTCGACCAGATCTTCCTGCGCCCGGGCGTTGACGCGGCCGCCGCCGTGGCGCGGATCGGCGAAGGTATCCAGGCCGATGTGGGTGACGAGGCCGTGACGGCCCGCGCCGGCTTCGCGTATCAGCGTCTGGATCACGCCGGCGGGCAGTGTGTAGGCCTCGATGTGTTCCTCGCGGGCGAGCTTCTGCATCGGCCTGGACCACGTCCAGTGGCCGCCGATGACCCGCTTCACCATGCCCTCGTGCGCGAAGCGGCTGATGCCGCTCGTCACGCCGTCGCCGATCCCGAGGGCGTGGATCAGCGTGAGATCGCGCGGATGGCCCGTGAGCAGAAAGCGGCGCTCGATGGCCTCGGTGATGTGATCGGGTTCGACCAGTCCGCCGCCCGAGCCGCTCAATACGACGACCGCGCCATCGAAGATCGCCGCCGCCATGGAATCCGCATCGATCAGGTTTGCACGCTTCATCTTATTTTTCCTCGTTGCCCGTGTGCGCGCCTGCCCGGACCATCAGCACGTTGAGTCCGTCCTGGATCAGCACGCCGTCCTGGTTGTGTACTTCGATCTGCAAGCGCACGATGCCGCGGTCGGACCGGCGCGTCGGGCGCTTGTCCAGCACGCGGATGCGCCCCTGAATCCTGTCGCCGATGAGCACCGGCTTGTGAAAGCGATAAGTCCACTCCAGCGTCGCGACCGCGGCGAAGCTCGTCGTCGCGCGGTTCTTGAGACCGTCGACCATGGCGAGGCACAGAAGACCATGCGCGACGCGACCGGGAAAGCCGACGCTGCGCGCGAATTCGTCGTCCATGTGGACGTCGAAGAAGTCGCCCGAGATGCCGGCGAACTGCACGACATGGCTCTCGGTGACGACGATGCCCGACGTCGTGAAGGTGAGACCGGGTTCGATTTCGTCGAAGAGCAGGGGAGTGCTCATGATGTTTTCCTTATCAGTCGAACTCGGGCGCATGGGGAACCCGTTCGCGATTGACGATGCGGTAATTCGTCTTGGTCAGCTCGTCGATGCGATTCATGTCGATGCCGGACAGCGTGAAGTCCATCACGTCGAAGTTGGCCTCGATGTTCCTGCGCCGCGTCGACATGGTGCTGATCGTGACGCCGTTCTGGAGGATCCAGCGCAGCGCCACCTGCGCGGCCGACTTGCCGTAGCGCTCGCCGATCTCGTCGAAGAGCGGATATTTGAAGATCTCGCCGCGCGCGACCGAACAGTAGGACGAGAGCGGAATGCCGGTCTCGATGGCGGTGTCCAGCAATACGCGCTGGTTCAGCAGCGGATGAAACTCGACCTGATTGGTGACGAGCGGCAGCGCCGTCGCGGCTTTCGCGGCGCGCATCATCGCGGCGTTGAAGTTGCTGATGCCGATGTGGCGTGTCAGGCCCGCGCGTGCCGCTTCTTCGAGGCGGCGCACCGAAGGCGCGACGTTGCCGTCGGCTGGCGGCCAGTGCAGCAGCAGTATGTCGGCCCGATCGATCTTCAGCTTCTCGAGGCTTTCGCGCAGCGACGGCATGAAACGTTCGTCGGAATCGTTCGCGGGCGCGATCTTGGTCGTGATGCACAACTCGTCGCGCGGGATGCCGATGGCGCGCAGCGATGAGCCGACGCCGATTTCGTTGTCGTAGAGCTGCGCGGTGTCGATCGCGCGGTAGCCGATCTCGACGGCGCTCTGCAGCGCGTCCAGCAGTTGCCGCCCGTTGAGCGGCCAGGTGCCGAAAGATCGTTGATGGGTGCGTTGGAAAAGTATGTTCATGGCGTCAGAAGACGGCAGCCGTCTTCGCGAAGAAGGCGCGGATGCCGAGCTCCGCGTCGGGACTGGAGCGGGCCGCGAGCGCGGCCGCCGGATAGGCTGCGTGCGGATCCTTGTCGTCATCGACGATCAGGGCTTTGGCCAGGGCGGCGGCGCGCGGCGATATCCGGCACAGACGCGCGGTCCATTCTTCCAGCCGGGCTTCGACCTCCTGCGGCGCGCAGACGGCATTGACGATGCCCCACTGCAACGCGGCCGGCGGATCGATTTCGCGCGACAGCAGCACCGCTTCGAGCGCGCGCCCGCGGCCCGCGATGCGCTGCAAGCGGTCGCCGCCCTCCCAGCCGGGAATGGCGCCGATCGCGACTTCCGGAAAGCGCAATCGTGCGCCGGTGCCCGCCAGCCGCAGATCGCAGCACAGCGCGAGCTCCAGGCCGCCGCCGAAGCACAGTCCCTCGATGACGGCCACGGTCGGGCAGCGCAGCCGTTCGAAGCGCCGGAACACCGCGTTGCCCTCGCCGATCCATTGGGTCGCGAATGCTTGGGGGTCCAGCGCCGACCATTCGCGGATGTCGGCGCCGGACGAGAAGACGCCGCCCGCCGTGCCGCGCAGCACGACCGCGCGGATGGTGTCGTCCTCATCGATCCGTGCAATCTGCTCGTCGAGCGCGGCCAGCATCGCGAAGTCGAGCGCATTGGCCTTGCCCGGATTGCTGAGCTCCAGCGTGAGCACCGCGCCTTCGCGGCGCGAAAGAATCTGTCCCATCGATGCCTCCTCAGTCCTGCTCATTCCTGCGATATGCCGTAGCAGGCGAGGACCGTCTTCATGCGCGCGATCGCGAGTTCGGGCTGCATCAGCAGGCCCGCCGCGTCGGCCAGCTTGAACAGATCGACGAAATACGGCAGCGGACGCATGGCTTGTTGTCCGGCCAGCATCGCCATGTGCGATTGATGGCCGTTCAGGTAGGCGAGGAACACGATGCCCGTTTTGTAGAAGCGCGTCGGCGCGCGGAAGATGTGGCGCGACAGCGGCACCGTCGGCGCCAGAATTTCGTCAAAGCGATCACGACGTCCGGCTGCCAGTTCGCTGAGCGCGGCGGAGGCCGCGGGCGCGATGCCGTCGAAGATGCCCAGCAGCGCGTGTGAATAGCTTTGCTCGTCGCCGGCGATCAACTCGGGATAGTTGAAATCGTCGCCGGTGTACATCTTCACGCCGGCCGGCAGGAGGCGGCGCATGTCGATCTCGCGTTGCTTGTCGAGCAGGGAGACCTTGATGCCGTCGACCTTGTCCGCGGACTCCGTCATGACCTGCAGGGCCACGTCGCGCGCGGCCGTCAGATCGTCGGTGCCCCAGTAGCGGGCCAGAGCGGGATCGAACATGTCGCCCAGCCAATGCAGGATGACCGCCTGATCCACTTGCGCGAGCACGCGGCGGTACACCGAGACATAGTCGTCGGGCGAACGGGCCACGCGCGCGAGCGCCCGGCTGGCCATCAGGATCAGACGCCCGCCGGCGGTCTGGATCGCGTCGACCTGTTGCAGATAGGCATCGACGACGGCGTCGAGCGAATCGACCGATGCGGGATCGAGGTGGTCCGTGCCGCAGCCGTTGAAGACGGGCACACGGCTGTCGGAGAGCTCCGCGCGCGTGCGGCGGATCAACTGCAGCGACTCTTGCCAGCTGAGGCCCATTCCGCGCTGCGCAGTGTCCATCGCCTCTGCGATGCCCAGACCGAGGCTGGCCAGATAGCGGCGATATTCGAGCGTCTTGTCCCAGTCGATCTTGCCGCCGCTGGACGGATCGACGTCCGCGAACGGATCGGCGACGACGTGCGCGGCCGACAGCGCGATGCGATTGAAGGGGGCGGCCGGGCGGCCGACCTGCAGCGGCGTGCCCACGAGCGTGTAGCGCTCGAGCGCTCCGGCAGGAGTCGGGAGTTGAATGGTGTTCATGTCGCGATCGATGAATTGGAATGAAAGTGCGTCGAGGCTCACAGGCGCGGAATGGACAGCGCGCCGTCGATGTTGAGCACGCTGCCCGTGGCGAACGCCATCTGCCCCGAGGCCAGCGCCGCCACGGCCGAGGCGACGTCCTGCGGAACGCCCCAGCGCCGCATTGGAACGATCCCTTCGGCGATGCGTTCGTCGTAGCGCGCGGAGACGGCTTCCGTCATCGGCGTGCGGATGATGCCGGGCCGCACTTCGAACACGCCGATGGAGAGCGGTGCGAGGCGCAGCGCGAAAAGCTTGGTGAGCATGCCCAGCCCGGCCTTGGACATGCAGTATTCGCCGCGCTCCGTCGACGCCAGCTCGGCGCTGACCGACGAGACCGTGACGATGCTGCGCGCGTCGTCGCTGGCGGTCGCGGCCATGTGGCGCGCCACGGCCTGAGTGAGAAAGAACGTTCCGCGCATGTTGATGTCGACGACCCGGTCATACGACCGTTCGCCGAGTTCCAGCAGGTCGCCGCGCTGGTCGGCGGACACGCCCGCGTTGTTGACCAGGCAGGCGATCGGGCCGCTTTCCGAGACGATGCGTTCGACCAGTGCGCGATGCGCGGCGCCATCGGCCAGATCATGCTGGTAGAAGCGCGCGCGTGCGCCGTGCGATTCCACGGCAGCCAGCATTTCGCGCGCACCGTCCTCATCGATGTCGATCAATGCGAGGTCGAAGCCGCGCTGCGCCAGCTCGGCCGCGATGCTTGCGCCGATGCCGCGGCGCGCGCCCGTGACGAGCGCCAGCGGCCGTCCGTGGCGCGGCGCTAGTACAGGAGATGAGGTAGCCATTCGGAGAACGCCGGCACGAAAGCCAGCAGCAGGATGGTCACGAACATGATGACCATGAATGGCAGCATGGGCCGTACCAGATTCACCATCTTGATGTTGGCGACGCCGGTGACGATGAAACAGGCCGTGCCGATCGGCGGCGTCACGAGCGAGATGCCGACGATGGCGATGGCCAGGATCGCGAAGTGGATGTCGCTGAAGCCGGCGTCCTGCGCGATCGGCAGGAACAGCGGAATCAGCAGGATGAGCGCGGGAATGCCGTCGAGAAGGGCGCCCAGCAGCCAGAACACCACCACGATGAATACCGTGAAAATGAACTTGTTGCCGGTCAGTTGCGACGCGAAATCGGCCACCTGCTCGCCCACCGAGTTGTACGCGAGCATGTACCCGAGAATCTGCGCGACTCCCACCAGCGACAGCACGATCGCACTGGTGCGGCCGGCCTTGATCAGGATGCCCATCCACGCGCGATGGGGGATCGATCGCTGCAGCAGCGTGATGATCGTCACGTAGGCCACCGCCGCCGCCGCGGATTCGGTCGCCGTGAAGAAGCCCATGAAGATCCCGCCCAGGATGATGATCGGCGCGCCCAGCGCCGGGATGGCGAGCACGAAGGCCCGGCCCAGCTCGCGCACGCTGAAGTGGACCGGCGCCACCGGCGGCTCCGAGCGCGCCCGGTACATGATGATGAACATCTTCGTCACGCCGACCAGGATCGCGGGCAGCGTCGCCGCGAGGAACAACTTGGTGACCGACATGTTCGCGACGGTCGCCAGCACGATGATGGTGATCGACGGCGGGATCAGGATCCCGGTCCCGGCCGCTGCCGCGATGATCGCGGACGACCATTCCTTGCGGTAGCCTGCCTTCTCCATCGAAGGCAGCATGGCTGAACTGATCGCGGCGGCATCGGCGTTGACCGAACCGCTGAGTCCGGAGAACACCATCGTCGAGGCGACGGCGCTCACGCCCAGGCCGCCCGGCACGCGCCCCACCAGCAGATTCATGAAATTGACCAGGCGGCCCGCCGAGCCCGAGTGAAACAGAATCTCGCCGGCGAGGATGAAAAGGGGTACGGCGAGCAGCGTGAACGAGTCCACGCCGTGGTACATCGCCTGGGCGATGTTGGTCAGCGGCAGGCCGTTGAGCAGGCCGTCGATGGTGCCCACCACGCCCAGCGACGCGATGATCGGGGCGCCGACGAGCACGAACAGCGCGAGTAGTCCGACGGTAAGAATCATTGCGTCCTCGTCCCGGTATGGCCGTGGCCCTGCGGCGCCCGGGCGTCGAGCCCCGCGTCGGCCGCCACGTCCCATGCGTGGACCACCAGGTGCAGCAGCCCTAGCGCGCTGCCGGCCGGGATGGCGGCGAACGAGATCCATTGCGGGATGCCGCTCGGCGTGATCTGGTCGAGTCCGAGCTGCATGAACTGCCAGCCACCCCAGGCCAGCGCGACGAGCAGGAAACCCATCAACAGCATCTGGACGAAGGACGCCAGCGCAAACCAGCGGCCGCTCAGCCTGTCTTCGAAAAGCTCGAAGGCGACGTGGACCCGGTCGCGCACCCCGACCGCGATGCCGATGAAGGTCATCCAGATCATCAGGGTGACGCTGACCTCGATGTTCCACGACAGGGAGACGTGGAAGACGAAGCGGGACAGAATGCCCGCCAGCACGACGCAGAAGATCGCAAAAACCAGGACCGCGATCAGCATGTCTTCGGCGCTCGCGAGCACGCGAAACACCGCAGCGTTGCCGATGCTGTCCCGGGGCACGCGCGAATGCGGTTCGGGTTTCATGTCGGGGACCCTGTGGCTGGTTATCCGAGAGCCGGCAGGTAGCTGGCCAGCTCGGCGAAGTTCGAGCGGTACTTCGAGTAGACCGGCTTGACCGCTGCCTGGAATGCTGGGAGGTTCGCGTCGTTGAAGGCGACGCCGGACTTTTGGGCTTCAGCCAGATATTTGGCATCCGAGGCCAGCCACAGATCCCGCTCGTGCTGCTGAGCCTGCGCGGCGGCTTCCTTCACGGCGTCCTGCTTCTTGGGCTCGAGCGCATCGAACCACTTCTTGCTGGCCAGCATCGGATCGATCGAGAAGAAGTGGTTCGTGTACGAGTAGTACTTCGCCACCTCGCTATGGTGCTGCTGGACGAAAAAGGTGACCGAGTTCTCGGCGCCGTCGACGACGCCTTGCTGCAGCGCGGAGTAGATCTGGGTCGTGTCCAGTGGCGTCGCCTGCGCGCCGAGCTGGTTGAACGTGGCGATCATGATCTGATTGCCCTGCGTGCGGATCTTCAGGCCCTTCAGATCGTTGGGCTCATGGATGGGACGGGTGCGGTTGTAGACGCTGCGCAAGCCCGAGTCGAACCAGCCCAGCAGCACGAAGCCGAGATTGTCGAGGATGCCGGCGTAGGCCTTGCCGAGGGCGCCGTCCTGGGCCGCGAAGAGCGATTTCCGGTCGGGAAACGCGAACGGCATGGCGAACAGGCCCAGGCGCTTGTCATAGCCTTCCAGGTCCGCCACGTTCGTGACCGTGACCTCGAGCGTGCCGTTGCGCAGCTGCTCGTTCATGCGGGTATGGGAACCGAGGACGCCGTCCGGAAACACTCTGGCGTCGAAGCCAGTCGTTTCCTTCAGCCGTTTGGCCATCACGTTCTCCGTGATGACTTCCGGATTGTGGCGATCCACGACATCGCCGATGCGGATCGTCTGGCTTTGCGCACTGGCGAAGCGCGGCAGGCAACCCGCGGCCGCGGAAGCAGCGGCGAGCATCAACATCCTGCGGCGAGAGAGGAGATAGTCACGCATATATCGGATTCCTATGGTTCTTGTGCCCATATTGCACTGCGACGAAGGTGCACGGAAAGGCGGCCGGAACGGGCCGCATCTGCTGCCGCGTCAGGCCGCGGAAGCGTGTTAGATCGATCTACTATAGGGTAAAAGCTGCGCCGATACGGCGCAAGCGGATTTTGCTAAGGGAAACCCGAACCGGCCGTCGTCGAGGCTTGAACGGTTATTTGCGCGCGCCGCAGGTGCTGCGTATGACCAGCACGGGCTCGGAGACGATGCGCGTGGGCGTGCGCGACGGCTCCGTCATGCGCTTGAGTAGCAGGTCGGCGGCGGCGCGGCCGATGTCGTCCTGCAAGACCTGGACCGTGGTGAGCGGCGGCTCCCAGAGCGCGGCTTCGGGTACGTCGTCGAAGCCCACGACGCCGAAGTCGGCGCCGGGCTCGATGCCGTGGGCGCGCAGACCGAGCATCACGCCGAAGGCGACGATGTCGTTGCCGCACACCACGGCCGTCGGCGGATTCTTCAGGTTGAGGAGTTCGGTGATGATGCGCTTGCCGTCGTGACGCGTCAGCGGCGAAGGCACGAGCAGGCGCTCGTCGAGCTTGATCTTCGCGGCGCGCAGTGCCTCGCGATAGCCCTCGGCCCGGTCGCTGCCGGTGGAGGCGCGCATGATGCCGCCGATCATCGCGATGCGTCGATGGCCGAGCGAAATCAGATGCGAGGTCGCGAGCGCCATGCCGCGGCGATTGTCCACGCCGACGTAATCGGCCTGAAGCCCGGCGACATAGCGCGATGCGAACACGCACGGAATCCCCCACGCAAGCACCTGGCGCATCTGCGCGGCGGTGGTCGATTCGGTCGGACAGACGATGAGGCCGTCGATGTTGTGCTGCCGCACGGTGTCGAGAAAGCGGCTTTGCCGTTCGAGCGATTCGTCGGTATTGCCGAGCAGCGTGACGAATCCCTGCGTGCTGAGGCTGGCCTCGATGGCCCGCACCAGCATGCTGAAGTAAGGGTTGGCGATGTCGTTGACGACGACGCCCACGGTGTTCGTCTGATTGCTGCGCATGCCCGCCGCGTGGCGGTTGTAGACGTAGCCTTTGCGCTTGAAGGCTTCCAGCACGCGCTCCCGCGTGGCTTCGGAGATGCGCGGGCTGTTGCGCAGCACGAGCGAGACCGTTGCTCTGGACAGGCCAAGATCGTTGGCGATATCCAGCAGTGTGACGGGAGAACCTGATTTGCCTCGGGTCATTGGAACGGTCGATGAGTCGTATGCCCGGAGTGTATCCGAATCCGACGCAAGGCCCCGTTTCCGGTCAGATCGGTTTGAAGCCGAAGAACTCGGCGACGATTTCCGCCTGATTCTCCAGCAGGTGGCGCCCCAGATGTATGCGGTGGCCGCGTTCTTCCGCTTGACGCAGCAACGGGGTCCGTTCCGGCTTCATGATGATGTCCGCCACCAGCGCACGACGGTCCAGCCGGTCGATGTTGAACGGCAGCGGATCGCCACCCGCCATGCCGCAGGGCGTGGCGTTGACGACCATATCGACGCCCTCGGGTTCGGCGCTCCCGGCCGAGACGTTCAGCTCCGGATAGGCCTGCGCGAGCTCCGCGATCAGCGCGTCCTGCTTCGCCCGGTCCACGTCGATCAATTGCAGCGATTTCACGCTCGCGCTGGCCAGCGCATGCGCCAGCGCCTTTCCGGCTCCGCCGGCGCCGGCCTGGAACACCGACATGCCGCGAGGCTCGTGGCCCTGTTTGCGCAGTCCGCGCGTGAAGCCTTCGCCGTCGTACATCTCGCCGATCCACTCGCCGGATTCGGCGCGGCGCATGCAGTTGATGGCGCCCACTTTGCGCGCGATGGGCAGCAGCCGGTCGACGAGACCGGTCATGGATATTTTGTGCGGCACCGTGACGACGATGCCATCGAGGTTGCCGATCGTCTTCAGCCCGGCGATCGCCGTGTCGAGCGATGCGGCCGGAATCTGCATCGGCACCAGCACCGCATTTACGCTCATGCGCTGGAAGATGTCATTGAAAACCAGCGGCGAACGCGCTTGCGCGATCGGATCGCCGACGATGGCGAACAGGCGAGTGTCTCCGGCGACCGCGGCATTCAATACGGAAGTCACGATGGCGAACCTGGGTTGACGGGCATGGGTTGACGATTGACGGACGACGCGATCAGCGCGTCGATCAACAGGTGGACGTCCAGGGCGCTGCGCAGCGAGGCGACCGGCTCGGCTCCGTGCGTGGCGGCGTCGATGAAATTGGCGATGACGGCCTGGTGCGCGTGGTGAGAGAAGGCCATCGGGTTTGCGCCCGAACCGAGCGAAGCCGTTTCACCTTCATCGAGCACGGAGCCGTCCGCGTAGTGCACGGTAAGCCTGCCGCCGCTGAGCGTGGCGCTGCCATTGCTGCCGCTGATCTGGATGCTTTCGGCAAAGCCTGGGAAGATGGCTGTGCTGGCGTGCAGCGATGCGACGCAACCGCTTCGATATTTCATCGTCCCCGCCACGGTGTCCTCGCATTCCATGCTGTGCGCGCGGCTGGTTATCGCGTACGAAAAGACTTCGTCCGGGCGGCCGACTAGCCACAGAAACAGGTCCAGCGTGTGGATGGCCTGTGTCATCAGCACGCCTCCGCCGTCACGGGCGAGGGTGCCACGTCCGGGTTCGTCATAATAGGACTGCGGGCGCCACCAGGGGACGGCGATGCTCGCGCTGTGGATTTCGCCGAGCGCGCGCGCGTCGAGCAACTGCCGCAGCTTGCGCGATGCCTCGCGCGTCCGGTGCTGCAGCACCGCCGCTGCGACGATGCCGCGTCGCTCACATGCCGCGACGAGCTCGCGCGCGCGGGAAGTCGTGACATCGATCGGCTTTTCGACCAGCAGATGTTTGCCCGCCGCCGCGACCTTCGCGCCGAGTTCGAGATGCGTGTTGGGCGGCGTCAGCAACAGCACGCCGTCGACGTGTTCGTCTTCGAGCGCGGTCGCGAGATCCAGCGTCACGCGCGCGTGCGGCAATTGCCGGGCGAAAGCGCCCGCCCGCTCCCCGGAACGCGCGACGACGTGGCGCACGGTCACGCGATCCCGCAATTCAAGAAGGCTCGCCAGATGCGGCGCGGATGCCATGCCCGCGCCTACCACGGCGATGTTGAAGCCGGTCTCGTTCATACATTGTCTCCGTCAGGTGACAATAAAGTAGATCGATCTAATTGTCCAGAGTACAGTGATGTTTTCGGATCGTCGGGCGTTGTTGCTACACGGTGAAACGGGACTGCGCCCGCTCACTTCGTATTGGTGTACTTCGCCAGCACCACGCGGGAGAACGAGTTCATGAACTGCTCGACGCGCTCGAAGCCGCCCGCGTCCTGCGCGAACACCGACAGACTGTCGACCAGATGAGTCAGCAGGAAGATCAGGTCTTCTTTCGGCGTATCGCGTTTCAGTTCGCCGCTGCGGCTCGCGTGTTCGACGGCGCTTTCGATCGCCCCGTGAATTTCGGTCGTGAAACCCGCGAGCGCGGCGCGGGCCTCGTCGGTCAGGACATCGCCTTCGAGGCGCAGACGTCCGATCAGGCTCCACGGTTTGCGCGTCCGGCCGCCGGGATTGTATTTGCGGTAAAGAGTGCGGTTATACGCGATTTCCGCCTGCACTTTTTCCTGAAGCGACATCGTCTCGTCGAGCCAGATCTTTTTCTGCCCAGCGATGGCCCCGGCCACGTAATCCTTCACCACTTCCTCGACGAGGCTGTTCTTGTTGCCGAAGTGATAGTGGATGTTGGTCGTGGTGACGCCCAGTTCCTTGGCGATCACGCCGAACGTCGTCTTGTGATAGCCGTGCGCGACCAGGAGCCTCTTGGCCAGGTCCTTGATGCTGTCGTACATCGCGGACTTCTTCGGCGCGGAACTGGTTTTGTCGGTTTTGTCGTTCTGGCTCAACGTTTCACCTCGGCGAGGATCGGAGTGGGAACTTGGCCTCATGCGGGGCGAAGCATCGAATGCGGATAGTGCGGACGGGCGTGCGCGGCGCTCACTGCTCCTGCTCCGGCACTTTTGCGCGGCTGATTTTACACGACCCCCGTCCGTCGATCGTGCCTTCGATTTTCCCGCAAACGTCTGCGCGCGTGCCATTTGTCTCATCCTCAAAATTTCGTTGCCTGACTTCCGACTATGGTGCTAATGTCCTGCAAAAGCTACTTACTAGTAAGTAAGTATAAGGGAAAGCTCGAATAGGACGCGACTGCGGTCGCAGGCGAAAAACAGGAGGCGAAATGCAGGAATACGTGAAGTTGCGGCGGCACGGCGCGGTGGCTGAGATCGTCATCGACCGCCCGGAGAAAATGAACGCGATGACGCCCGGAATGACGCAGACACTGGTCGGCATCCGGCAGGACATCGAGCTCGACGACGCGATTCGCGCCGTGTTGCTGCGCGGCGAAGGCGAACGCGCATTCAGCGCCGGAAGCGATCTCCACACGCTGAAGACGTATCGCACGGCATGGGAATTTCGCGCCCGGACCGATTACGCGATGGTGATTCGCGACTTCACGAAGCCCGTCGTCGCGGCATTGAAGGGATGGGTGCTCGGCGGTGGCCTCGAAATGATGCTCGGCGCCGACGTTCGCGTCGCGGGGCAGAGCGCAAAGTTCGGCGCGCCCGAGGTGGTGCGCGGCTGGGTGGGCGGCGGCGGTGCTTCGCAGATGCTGCCGCGCCTCGTCGGTTATGGACAGGCGATGCGCCTCCTGCTGACGGGCGACACGATCGATGCGAACGAGGCGCACAGCATCGGTCTGGTCGAGATGGTGGTCGCGGATGCGGCCGTCGTCGAAACCGCGATGGCCCTGTGCCGAAGGATGGCCGAGTTCAGCCCGATCGCGACGCAGTCGGTCAAGGCTGCCGTGCGCGCGTCGCTCTCGATGAGCGTCGAACAGGGCATTCGCTACGAGAACGAGCTGACGTCGCTCTGCTTCGCCTCGGGCAATTACGAGGAGGGCGCCGACGCGTTCGGCAGCCGCACGAGCCGATCCTGATTCAGCCAGTCAGCCGAGCCGCTCGCGACGAGCGGATTCCGTCAACGGACACCGTAGCAACGCGGTGTCGCGCAAAATCAAAAGAGAAGCAGGAGACAGCGCCATGCAAGCAGCGCACGCGCAGAAGGCAGACCGCAGGAACATCCGACGCGCCGTGTTCGCGTCAACGCTCGGCACCATCATCGAATGGTATGACTATGGGCTGTATGCGGCGGCGTCGGGCCTCATCATCAACAAGCTGTTCTTTCCGCACTTGTCGTCGCTGGCCGGCACGCTAGCCGCTTTCGCGACATTCGCGGTGGGCTTCATCATCCGGCCGCTCGGTGGCATCGTCATTTCCCACATCGGCGATAAATACGGCCGCAAGCCGGCTCTCGTATTTTGCGTGACGATCATGGGCGCGGCCACAGTAGGGCTGGGGATATTGCCGACCTGGCAGCAGGTAGGCGTGCTCGCGCCGATCCTGCTGGTGCTGCTGCGCATGATGCAGGGCTTCGGCGCGGGCGCCGAATTGGCCGGCGCGATCACGCTGATCGCCGAGTACACGCCGCCGAGCCGGCGCGCGTTCTTCACATCGATTCCGAATGCCGCCACCAATTTCGGCGTGATGATCGCGATCGCGACGTTCTTGATGATCTCGTACGTGCCGGAAGACATCCTGTTCACCTGGGCGTGGCGCGTGCCGTTCATCCTGTCGCTCGCGTTGTTCGGCGTCGCGATCTACATCCGTTCGAAACTCGACGAAACGCCCGAATACGTCGCCGCGATGGAGAAGGCAAGTGAGAAGGCCAAAGCGGAGAAGGTGCCCGTCGCGGACCTGTTTCGCAACAGCCGGCGCGAACTGCTGTGCGGTTTCTTCGCGATGGGAGGCCATCAGGCGCTCAGCTACGTGCTCAACACCTTTGCGCTGAGCTACATGACCAACACGGTGGGCATGGCCAAGTCGGACAGTCTCCTCGTACTGATCATCGCGCTGGGCTTCTCGCTCTTTTGCGCGCCCGTCGGCGGCATGCTCGCCGACAAGTACGGCAGCGGCAACATTTTCGCGGCCGGCGCGCTGATCGCGCTCGCGCTCGTGTGGCCGCTGTTCCATGCGATCGATTCGAAGGACGTCGTGCTCGCCACGATCGCGATGAGCGCGGTCTACGGAATCAGTTGGGGTTGCACGTGCGGCGCGCAGGGCGCGTTCCTGTCGAATCTGTTTCCGACGCAGTATCGCTTCTCCGGCATCGCGATGTGCCGCGAGTTTTCCGGCGCGCTGATAGGCGGGCCGACGCCGTTCATCGCGACGGCGCTCGTCGCCTATGCGAACGGCAAGCCTACCTACGTGATGATGTTCCTGGCCGTCTTCTGCCTGCTCACCCTGATCGCGGCGCTGATCGGCAAGCAGCTCTCGCGCCATCGGGACGATCATCCCGTGTTCCAGGAGCCGCGCTCGGCGGTGTGAGACCTCGAAAGATCGCGATGGCCTGACAAAGCGCATCGCGCACGCATAAACAGACAGAACCGGAGAAGAGAACATGCAAATTTTGACCGCCGACCAGGCTGCATCCCTGCTGAAAGATGGCGACACCTTGATGATCGGCGGATCGGGAAGCGGACACGCAGTGCCGGAGGCGCTGATCGAGGCGCTGGAGCGGCGCTTTCTCGCGCAAGGCGAGCCGCGTCAGTTGACCTCGGTGCATCCGGTCGGTCTCGGCGATCGCGGCGAGCGCGGCGCGTCCCGTCTCGCGCATGCGGGTCTTCTCAAGCGCGTCGTGTGCGGCACGCTGGTCGATTCGCCGCCGCTCGCGCAAATGGCGCTGAACAAGGAGATCGAAGCGTGGACATTGCCGCAGGGCGCGCTCTCGCAGCTTACGCGTGAGATGGCCGCGGGCCGGCCGGGGCTCATCAGTCACGTCGGACTGCATACCTTCGTCGATCCACGCAACGACGGTGGCCTTCAGGGTGCGCCGAGCGACGACAGGCTCGTCAGCCTGATCGAGCTCGAAGGCCGCGAGTGGCTGTTCTACAAGCCGTTCGAAGTGGACGTCGCGTTCCTGCGCGGAACGACTTCGGACGAGGACGGCAACGTATCGATGGAGCACGAGGCCGTGTTCGGCGACATGCTCTCGATGGCGCAGGCGACCAAGCGCAACGGCGGCCTCGTGATCGTGCAGGTCAAGCGGCTCGCGAAGCGTGGCACCTTGCCCGCCAAGTCGGTGAAGATTCCCGGCATGCTCGTCGACGCGGTGGTTGTCCAGGCCGATCAGCCGGTGACGTATCAAACGGCCTATGACCCGGCGTTTACAGGCGAGATGCGTATTCCGCTCGGCGGCTTTCCGCGCCTGCCGCTCGACGAACGCAAGATCATCGCGCGGCGTCTCGCGATGGAACTGCGCGTCGGCGCGGTCTGCAACGTGGGCTCGGGTGTCTGCACGGGCATCGGGCTGGTCGCCGCCGAAGAGGACGTGCTGCATCACATCGTCCTCACCAACGAGCAGGGGCTGATCGGCGGCGCGCCCGCCGCCGGACTCGATGCCGGCGCCGCGCGCAATTACAGCGCGATCGTCGACATGCCGTACCAGTTCGATTTCTACGATGGCGGGGGCATCGACATCGCGTTTCTCTCTGCCGTGGAGATCGACGCGCAGGGCAGCGTCAATATCAGCCGCTTCGCGAACAAGCTCATCGGCGTGGGCGGCTTCGTCAACATCAGCCAGAACGCTCGCAAGATGGTCTTCGGGGGCACGTTCACGGCAGGCAGCCTGCAGGTGGCGTGTGAAGGCGACAGACTTCAGATCCTTAAGGAGGGCGCGCACCGCAAGTTCGTATCGAAACTGCAGCAGGTGTCGTATAGCGGGCCTTACGCCCGGGAGCGCAATCAGACCACGCTCTTTGTCACGGAACGGGCGGTGTTCCGCGCCATCGACGGCGCGCTGGAACTGATCGAAATCGCGCCCGGCATCGATCTCGAACGCGACGTGCTCGAACACATGGCGTTCCGGCCGGTCATCTCGTCGGATCTCAAGCTGATGGACGCGCGTCTGTTCCGTCCCGAGCCGATGGGCCTCGACGCCGACATGGCGTCGCAGGGCTGGCCGCGGCATCCGCGTCTGGCTGCGCTCGTGGAGCGTCAGCCGTGAGGCGCGAACCACACGCCGATCGCATCGACGGATTCACGCGGCTCTTTGGCATCGTCGGCAATCCGGTGACCCAGGTGAAGACGCCGCAACTGATGAATGCGCTGTTCGACGCCGGCGGCGTCAACGCGGTCTGCCTGCCGTTCGATGTGCCGGTGAACGTGTTCGAGCCGACCGTCGCCGGGCTACAGGCGCTGGACAACCTCGACGGCCTTGTCGTCACCGTGCCGCACAAGGTCCGGGCGATGTCGATGGTCGACGCGATGTCGGACACGGCTCGCCGCGTCGGGGCGATCAACGTGATGAGGCAACAGCCGGATGGAACGTGGTTCGGCGACATGTTCGACGGCACCGGCCTCGTGCACGGACTGACGCGGCTCGGCTTCGCCGTGCGCGGCAAGCACGTGAAGCAGCTCGGCGCGGGCGGCGCCGGCGCGGCCGTGGCACATGCGCTGGCGGAGGCGGGCGCGGCAAGCATTGCGCTGAGCGATCCACAACGCGAGTTGCCCGAGCAGCTGTCGGCGCGCCTGAATCACTTCTACCCCCGCCGTGCGGCGAAGGTCGATGTCGATCCGGCCAACGTCGCGGGCGCGGACCTGCTCGTCAACTGCTCGCCCGTCGGAATGAAGCCGGGCGACGGCATGCCGGCTTCCTTCGGAGCGTTTCCGGCCGCGTTGCAGGTCGTCGACATCATCATGACGCCCGCCGAAACTCCGCTCCTGAAACACGCGCGGCAGTGCGGCTGCCGCGCGACCAACGGACGGCCGATGATCGAAGGACAACTCGCGGCGTTCGCGGATTTCTTCGGCCTCGACATGCCCGCATCGTTTTCCTGCTTTTCCGACGCGCGCGTCTGAGCGACGCCGCGCGACCGACACCTTTCGCCTTCACTACCATGCATATCGTTCTTCCGACCGCTTCCGGCGCGTTCGAAAACTACACGCTCAAAGGCGACCCGATCAGCGGCGCGCCGGCGGGTGCGCCCTTCAACCGCATCGCGTATTCGGCGGCGCACGTCGTGGCCGATCCGTTTCAGAGCGGCGAGCTGAACCAGCCGGCCGCGCTCGACTGGGCGCGCACCATCGAATACCGGCGTTATCTGATCGGCCAGGGGCTCGGCATCGCCGAAGCGATGGATACCGCGCAGCGCGGCATGGGCCTCACGTGGGAGACCGCGCGCGAACTCGTCGAGCGCACGATGCACGAAACGCGCGATCTGCCCGGTGCGCGAATCGCGTCGGGCTGCGGCACCGATCATCTGCCCGCGCATCAGGCCTCTTCGTGCGACGACGTCATCCGCGCCTATGCCATGCAACTCGAAGCGATTCAGCGAACCGGCAGTCAGGTGATCCTGATGGCAAGCCGCGCGCTGGCCCGCGTGGCCCGGCATCACGACGACTATCTGCGCGTGTACCGCGAGGTGCTCGCGATGTGCGAAAAGCCCGTGATACTGCACTGGCTCGGCGACATGTTCGATCCGGAACTTAAAGGCTACTGGGGCAGCGACAATCTCGACGAAGCAGCCGACGCGTGCTTCGCCGTCATCGAGGAGAACGCGCGCAAGATCGACGGCATCAAGATATCGTTGCTCGACGATGCCAGGGAGATTGCCTTCCGACGCCGCCTGCCAGAAGGCGTCAGGATGTACACCGGCGACGATTTCAACTACCCGTCGCTCATCAAGGGCGATGAGCAAGGCTATTCGCACGCGCTGCTTGGCATATTCGATGCGATCGCACCGGCCGCTTCTCAGGCGCTTGCCGCACTTGCCGCCGGCGATCTCGCACGCTACGAGCGCGTATTGCAGCCCACCGTGGCGCTCTCGCGTCACATCTTTCGCGCGCCGACACAGTACTACAAGACGGGCGTGGTTTTTCTCGCGTACCTGAACGGATTTCAGCCGCATTTCTTCATGCCCGGCGGTCATCACGGTGCGCGTCCTCCGCTTTATCTGGCGGAGGTCTTCCGCCTTGCCGATAGGGCGAATCTGCTGCGCGATCCCGATCTCGCGGTGCAGCGCATGCGGCTCGTCATGCAAACGTTCGGGCGATGACCAGCAACGAGGAGACCTGAATGGAATCTCTCGAGAACAGGCTGCATCGGTGCGCGATCAACACCGCGACGCTCGGGCATCGCGAGCCGCTCGATGTCACGCTGGACCGCATAGCGCGTGCGGGGTTCGGCGGTGTGGCGCCGTGGCGGCATGAGGTCGAGGCGATCGGGGCGTCCGCCGTGGCGCGTCAGCTTCGGGCGCTGCAACTCACGGTAAGCGGTTACTGCCGCTCGACTTATCTGACCGGCGCGACGAACGCGGAGCGGCGCGCGAGCATCGACAACAACATCAAGGCGCTGCACGACGCGGCGGAAGTCGATGCGCGCTGTTTCGTGATGGTCGTGGGCGGCGTGAGTGCGGGCTCGCGCGATCTCGCTGGCGCGCGAACGCAGGTCGAGGAGGGCATTGCTCAGTTGCTCGCAGAGGCCCGGAAGCTGCGGATTGCGCTCGCGATCGAACCTTTGCATCCGATGTATGCGGCGGACCGTTCGGTCGTCAACACGATTGGCCAGGCGCTCGCGCTGTGCGAGGCGATCGCGCCGGACGATCCGTCGATTCTGGGTATCGCCATCGATATCTATCACTGTTGGTGGGACCCGCTGCTGTCCGAGTCCATCGTCGATGCTGGCCGAGCGCGTCGGATACTGGCTTATCACGTCTCAGACTGGCTCGCTGACACGAAAGACATGTTGATGGACCGCGGCATGATGGGCGATGGCGTCGTGGATCTGAAGCACTTTCGTCACCGGATGGAGGAAGCCGGATATGACGGCATGGTGGAAGTCGAGTTGTTTTCACGTGACCGTTGGTGGAAGGTGCAGCCGGACGAACTGCTGTCGGTGTGCGCGCAGAGGTTGCAATTGGTTTGTTGAAGGCGGTTGAATCGAGACAGGCACAAGGAGAGAGGAACATGACGCAATTACAGAACGATGGTCACTCCGTACGGCGGGGCCGTTTGCTTGCGCCGGGCATGTATGACCTGAATGACATCGAGATAGGAGATCATTTCGCCACGTCCGGCATGACGGTGACGGAAGCGCACATCGTCAATTTCGCCGGCGTCTCGGGCGACATGTACGACATCCATCTCGACGACGTCGCCGCGCAGCAGGCGGGATTTCCCGGCCGGATCGCGCACGGACTGCTTGGCCTGGCACTCACCGACGGCCTGAAGACGCGCTCTCCGGTCCGCATGAGCGCACTTGCGACATTGAGCTGGAACTGGTCGTTCCGGGCGCCGCTTCTGATTGGCGACCGGATTCAGGTCGACATCGAAGTCGTCGGCAAGCGCGTGACGAAACGCATCGACCGGGGAATCGCAACGCTCAAGCTGAGCGTGCTGAATCAACGTGGGGATGTCGTGCAGGATGGCGAAACGCTACTGCTGATGGCAAATCGAGCTTAGTGTCTTATTTTAACCGTTCGGTACGTTCGTCGATTTTTCGGAGGCTCCTTACCCTCAGAAGCAGCCATTCTGGTCACTGTGGTTTGGAGAACCGCCCCCGGGTCGGATGCTTCATGGATATGCGGAGGTATTGAGCAAGCCCACCCGTCGCGGCGACTAACGCCCTAAAACGAAGTTGCGGTCTCCAACATTCTTGCCCGGCCTTCGCAATGTTGTTGCGAGTGCGAACTCGGCCAGTTTTCCGAAGGGAGCGTGAAGCAACCTTGCCAGGCTCCAGTGACCTTGGACAAACACGCCTTTGGCGTGGCTCATTGCCCGAAATCCCTCAATACCGTGATAGGCGCCCATTCCGCTTGGACCGATGCCACCGAAAGGGAGGTCGTCCTGGGCCACGTGCATGATCGTATTGTTCACGCCGACGTTGCCAGAAGTAGTTCGCATCAGCACAGCGTCGCGCTCAACGATGTCTGATCCGAAGTAGTAAAGGGCGAGCGGCCGAGGTCGGGCGTTCACGTAGTCGATGACTTCATCAATGGTGCGATAAGTGCGGACAGGCAGAATCGGCCCAAAGATTTCTTCCTGCATGACCTTCATCTCGTCGTTTGCCTCGGTGATAAGGATCGGGGGGATGGTCCGGGTGCGCGTTGCGGCCCTTTCAGGCGTCACCCCGCCCTCGATTACCTTCGCCCCCTTCCGCCTGGCATCGCCAATGAGGTTGAGAAGCCGGGCATAGTGCCCGTCGGTCACGATGGACGTGTAATCGTCGCTTGTCGGCCCGTCCGGATAGAAGCGGGCAACGGTGTTCGTGTATGCCTGGACAAACCGATCGAGATCGTCCTCGTGAACTAGCGCGTAATCTGGTGCCACGCATGTTTGACCGCCATTGGATAGCTTCCCGAATACGATGCTATTCAAGGTCCGTTGGTTGATGTGACCGCGGGATACGATGACGGGACTCTTTCCGCCTAATTCCAGCGTCACAGGTACGAGATGCTTGCTTGCCGCCTCCATGACCTTCTTTCCGACCTGCGTGCTGCCGGTGAAAAGCAAATGATCGAACGCAAGGTGGCTGAAGTCGGCACCGACCTCCGGACCACCAAGCACTACCGCGACCTCTTCCGGCGCGAAGATCTCCGACAGCATCCGGTGGATCACCTCGCTCGTGCGTCGAGTCAGTTCTGACGGCTTCAGCATCACCCGGTTTCCAGCCGCGATGGCCGTTGCCAGTGGAATCATGGTCAGTGCGATGGGATAGTTCCATGGCGCCATGATGCCGATGACGCCCTTCGGCTGATATTCCACGTACGCTCGGCCAGCTTGGTAGATGAAGCTTACGTGGCGCCGCTCACGTTTCATGAAGCGCGACAGCTTGCGAGACAGATAGTCGATCGCCTGAATGACGCTCACCAGTTCCATGATGCCCGTTTCGTGTCGTGAGCGGTTCCCAAAGTCGGCGCTTATCGCAGTCTCCATTTCCCTGCGGTAAGCGAGGACAGCGTGGCGCAATCTCGCCAAATGCGTCCTGCGTGTCGCGACATCCGGTGTCGGCTCGCTGAGAAAAGCTTTTCTTTGCTGATCGAGCACGCTCGTCAGGCAGCGGGTCGGGGGCGGCTCAGCATATGCATTCATCGTCTTGCTCCTGGACCAGATCGGCGTCGACACTGTCAACCTGGTTAATAAAACACAGATCGTTTCTCCCGTCTTCCACGGTTACTGAGGCTTGCTCTTCATGGAGCGGCCGGTGGGCGGCCTGCCCGCGGCCATACCCTTCCGCATTTGCGTGAGGACACGTCTTGCATTCGTCGCGCAGTCCATTCCTCGAGGCTTGCCCTCAATCTGACCGACCAGCGACAAGAGATGCGCCTTGCTTTGCGCCATCCGCGCTTCAAGTGCCTCGATTTCCAGGACCTTCTGGCGCAGTCTATCGAGCAGGAGTCCGTGTTCCCAGCACGTCAGATCCGGTGGCAGCAACGTGCCGATTTCGTCGAGGCTAAAGCCGGCTTGCTGCGCTGCCGTTATCAGGTCAAGCGCGAACTCAGCCTCCGGCGGATAAGTTCTGTATCCGTTCGGTTGACGCGTGACCGCTTTCAACAGACCGATACGTTCGTAGAACCGTATCCGGGAACAGGCGATACCGGTGCGCTCGGAGAGTTCGCCGATCCTCATGACCTAGATGCTTCAAGCGGCGTCGGCATGTTCAGCACGATTTGCGCATCCTTGACAATATCCAGGCGCAGTATGGTCGTGGCGCCGAGACCATCCAGTAGTTGACTGAGCGGGCCGCCATGACGCAACAACGAAACGTTGCGCGGCAGAAAGCGTTCGGCGTAAGTCAGCGTATTTGTCTGCACCAGCGTCTGATGCCACTCGCCGTCGATGCGGTTGATCATCGTCGTGGTACCCAAGTGCGATTGCGGCGCGACCGTACGCAGGGCGGGAAGCGGGGCATTGACAGACAGATCTGGCTTTCCGCCCAATGCGGATATGCTCGCTGTCACATCAGACTCGATGCTCACGTCGATCTCCGCAAGCCACTTCGGTAGCTGATAACCATAAACACCACGCACTCTCGCGATTTCGGTCGTGACAGGAAGCGCCAGCACATGCGCGCAGAAATTGCGCCGGCGAACCGAGTCGAACAGTTCCAAAGTATGCGATCCATGCGCACTGGGCCGGCGAATCACCACTGCAACGGACACTTCGTCGTATGGGTCGTTATCGCAGACAGCATACGAAAAAAAGTGAGCGCAACGAGTCCGCGTCCCGGTACCGCATGCAAGGGCTCGAGCGGTACCGGAACGGTGGCCCGAAGCCGCTCCAGCGGTGCGAGAAGCAGCAGTTGAATGCTGCTCGCACGATAGTAGAAGTTTGGTGCCCACGTCGGCCCCACGCGCGAGGCGACTTGCTGCTTCGGAATTCTGCGAAAAAAATCGATGTTTCCCGCCGCCGGATCGCGGGCCACTTCGTCGAGGTTCGGGTTCATGCGGTAGCGGTCGTAGTACCCACCCTCTATGACCTCGACTCGTTGCGCACCGAACTCGACTTGCGTAAGACGCCTATCCATCCCAGTTGACCTTTAGCGCTGTTGACCAGTGGGGCGCGCGACGCGCGCCTTGTTCCCACAGGAAGCACTCTAAGGTTCAACTCCACTTCAAGGTCAAGCATTGCAGCAAACGCGTTGTGGTTCCGACATGTTCAAGTGCGACCATTCCCTGTACGCGTTTTCTTATTTGGTTTCGGTACTACTCCGTTTTCGGAAAGCTTGCCCATCACCCACTTTGTTCTCTCGGTGCAGTTCAGGTCCATGGGCCGATTCTCAATGCTCTCAATTGCCACCAGGAGGCTCGCCCTGTTCTGTTTCAGACGTTTTTGCATCTCTTCGATGTCGGCGACTTTCTGCCTGAGGGCCTTTAACAGTTCGTCATGATCCCACGACCCTTTGCTTACCGGTAGCAGTTGACGGATCTGGTCGAGAGAGAAGCCAGCGCGTTGCGCACTGTCGATGATCGCCAGAATCGACACCGCCTCGGGCGAATAGTCGCGATAGCCATTCGCGGTTCGCTCCACCGCCTTGACGAGTCCGCTCGCTTCGTAAAAACGGATGCGCGAAGCCGTGAGGCCAGACAGCTCCGCCAGTTCACCGATTCGCATGTGGCACTTTAAAAAAAGGTTGACCTTAAAGTGCACTTTAATCCTACAGTGAGTGACGGGTCAACTTCAGACGTTGGACGCGGACGCTGCCATCTTCGTCGGTAGACTGCGCATTGCCTCCTCTCCTCAAAGCGGCGGCGAGGCGAACTCGACGTTTCGAGCAGAGAAGCGCGTTCGTTGATCCACGGATCCGTCAGACAGTTGCATCGAGCAGCAGCATGTCCCGCGTGTCCTCAACCTGCGACTTATTTATACCTACACTGTCGAGCATAAACTCCACGCGGAATCGAGGCGACCAGCAGGCGCAACACCGATTGATATCAAACACATCACTCTGGAGATGCGATCATGGGTTATGTCACCACGAAGGACGACGTAGAAATCTTTTATAAGGACTGGGGTCCCAAGGACGCCGAGGTCATCTTCTTCCATCATGGCTGGCCGCTCAGTGCAGATGACTGGGATGCGCAGATGTTGTTCTTTCTCGCTCAGGGTTATCGGGTAGTCGCGCACGACCGGCGGGGACATGGGCGATCGTCTCAGGTATGGGACGGACATGACATGGATCATTACGCAGACGATGTCGCGGCGGTCGTAAAAAAACTGGGCGTCGAAAAGGCTGTTCACGTCGGGCACTCGACAGGCGGTGGCGAGGTGATCCACTATGTCGCCCGCCACGGCGAGGATCGCGTTTCGAAGGCGGTGCTGATCAGCGCAGTCCCTCCGCTCATGGTCAAGACCGATGCGAACCCGGGAGGAACGCCCAAGGAGGTCTTCGACGATTTCCAGGCCCAACTCGCCGCGAACCGGTCGCAGTTCTACTACGACGTCCCGGCAGGTCCATTTTACGGCTACAACCGTCCGGACGCGAAGCCCTCGCAGCCGATCATCTGGAACTGGTGGCGGCAGGGAATGATGGGCAGCGCCAAGGCCCACTATGATGGAATCGTGGCGTTTTCGCAGACGGATTTCACGGAAGACCTGAAAGGCGCGACGATCCCGGTGCTGGTGATGCACGGTGATGACGATCAGGTCGTGCCATACGAAGACGCCGGTCTCCTTTCTGCAAAGCTCGTCAAGAACGGTACCCTCAAGACTTACAAGGGCTTTCCGCACGGTATGCCGACTACCGAGGCGGACACCATCAACGCGGACCTGCTTGCGTTCATCAAGAGCTGACGGTCTGCGGCAGCAGTTTATGCCGCACGGGAATACATGGGCCGCCTTCGGGCGGCCTTTCGTCATTCTGCGCCTGGCATTCCTGCACGCCACCAACCGTCGACATCTCATTTGCCCGAAAAGCGCTTGACATTAAAGTTGACTTTAACCTTAAAGTCGGTGCTCAATATTGTGAGGTGCTACATGAACGTTTTCGACAAGCTCGATCTTCCCAACGGTTCCATCATTCCGAATCGCATCGCGAAGGCCGCGATGGAGGAGAACATGGCGGACGCGGACCAAGGGCCATCCAATGACCTGATCCGTCTTTATGAGGCGTGGGCCAACGGCGGTGCGGGTCTGCTCATCTCAGGCAACGTCATGGTCGATGGCCGAGCGATGACCGGGCCCGGCGGCGTCGTCCTGGAAGACGCCAGGCAACTCGCCAAGTTCAGGCGTTGGGCCCAGACCGGGCGAGCGAAAGGCGCGCAGTTCTGGCTGCAGATCAATCATCCTGGCCGGCAGATGACGGCAAATCTCGGGCAACCGACGTGGGCGCCCTCAGCCGTTCCCCTGGAACTGGGAAGAATGTCGAAGCACTTCAACACCCCTCATGCGATGACGTCCGAGGGCATCACGGAGGTTATCGGACGCTTCGTACAGACCGCGGCGCTTGCCGAACAGGCCGGCTTTACCGGCGTTGAGATTCACGCCGCCCACGGCTATCTGCTGAGTCAGTTTCTTTCGCCGCTCGCAAACCACCGAACGGATGAGTGGGGCGGCTCGCTGGAGAACCGGGCTCGTTTGCTGGTGGAAATCGTGAAGGCGGTTCGCGAAGTGGTATCGGCTGGATTCGCGGTTGCAGTCAAGCTCAACTCCGCAGATTTTCAGCGAGGGGGCTTCAGCGCGGACGACGCCAAACAGGTCGTGATGATGCTCAATGACTTGAAGGTGGATCTCGTCGAGCTCTCGGGCGGCAGCTATGAAGCTCCTGCCATGCAAGGCGAAGCGCGAGACGGTCGTACGCTCGCGCGCGAGGCCTACTTCGTCGATTTTGCTCGCGATATCCGCAAGGTGGCGAGGATGCCAGTGATGGTCACGGGCGGTATTCGCCGCAAGGCAGTCGCCGACCAGGTGATCGAGAGCGGCGTGGACATGGTCGGAATCGGTACCGCTCTGGCCATCGATCCTGCGTTGCCGAACGATTGGCGGCTCGGAAAGGAGGCGGCGCCCGAGTTGCCGCCCATTCGCTGGAAGAACAAGGCCATGGCATCGCTGGCCAATATGGCGGCGGTGAAATTTCAGCTTCGAAAATTGAGCAAGGGGAGACGAACAGATCCGACGGTCTCTCCGTTGCGGGCCCTGTTGGTTCAGCAAGCGACTACGGCGTGTCGCGCCCGAAAATATCGGCGGTGGATAGCCCGACAAGAGAAAACCTGAATCTGCGGTCTTCCGAACCACTGGTTCGGAAGACCGCTGTGGGTCGCAAGCGCTCGGTTGAGCAGGATAAAAAGGGTCAACCTGTTTCGACGAGCGCTCCCCTGATCCGATAGGGCGCCGGCCCGGGCGAGTCGGGATTTGCTTTTTGCCATGCTTGCGTTGCGTGCTGGGGCGCAGGGTAGGGGCCGTGCGCGGGTTCCAACTGGCGGGGAGCAACCGATGTGTACCGGTGATGATTCGCACAATCGTTATCTGCGTCACGTCCAGCGCCAACGGCGCACCGGACCGGGAATGGAAGGAGGAACCATCGAGACCGGTGTCGCAGACGGGCTGCTCCGAGGCTTGCCGCGCAACGTCACAAATACTTCGTTGCACGCCCCACCAACATGCCCAAAGTGCGTATCTCCCTCTCCACATCCGGTGACCACGGACGGCCGTAGTTAAGTCGGATATGGCGGCGAAATTCGGGGTTGCGTGAAAAGATTGCCCCAGGCGCGATTGCGATGTCGTGCTTCTGCGCCGTCTCGAAAAGTTGAACTGCTTCGACGCCTTCCGGAAGCTCCACCCATAGAAAAAATCCGCCGGGCGGCTGACTAACTGCCGTACCTTTGGGGAAATATTTGGCTACGGCGGCCACCATTTGGTATTGAAGGGATGCCAGTTCGCGACGAAGCTTGCGTAAAACTCGGTCGTAGTCGCCGTGCTCGAGGTAGTCGGCAATTGCGTATTGGGAGGGCACGGACGCCGAGGACATTGTCAGCATCCGGCTGTGCTGTATTCTCGCGGCGTAACGCCCTCCCGCGACCCAACCCACGCGGAGTCCCGGCGCGAGGCTCGTTGAAAACGAACCGCAGTGAAGCACGAGGCCGTTAGGATCGAAGTGCTTGGCCGGACACGCAGTTGTCAAACCAAAGTGCAGTTCACGGAAAACATCGTCCTCGATCAGCGGCACGTCATGTTTCGTCAGTAGGCTGACGAGGGCTTTCTTTTGCGTATCTGAAAGTGTCGCGCCAGTCGGATGATGTAGCGTCGTCATAAACCAGCAAGCCCGCACTGGATGCTGGCGCAACGCAGCCGCTAAGGCCCCGAGATCGAGGCCGCACTGCGGGTCGACTGGAATTTCCACGGCCTTCAAATGCATGCGCCGAACCACGCCTTGCACGACATAAGAAGCCGGCCGTTCTATTGCGATAGTATCACCCGGCCGCGTGAGAACTTGCAGGCACAGTGTCAGCGCATCGAGAGATCCGTTCGTCACAATAATCTCATCGAGATGAACAGAAACGCCGGTGACAATGTAGCGCCGGGCGATCTGGCGGCGAAGCTCTTCTTCCGCCTTTCCTTCAGGCAAGACGTTCTGGCTACGCGCCATCTTCCGGGTCGCCACCGTCAACGAGCGCGAGAGACGGGCGAACGGGAACAATTGCGCACTCGGCTCCGATGAACCCAATCCCGGATGTCTGCAACGACGCTGCGCCTTCATGAAGCGGACGATTAAACTGTCTCCATCAACCTCGTCGAAAGTGCGCCCCGACGCCAACGTTATCGATTGCATCGTCTCCGGCCGACGTGCAACGAAATACCCCGCTCTAGGTCTCGCCATTACCAGGCCCAATCGTTCAAGGACGTAGTAAGCATGGGAAACCGTTGAAGGGCTGACGCAGTATGAGCTGCTCGCCCGGCGCACTGATGGTAGTCGCATGCCCGGCTCAAGCGTGCCGTCCGCGATCACTTTTTGGAATTGCGCAACCAGCTGAAGATATCGCTTCATTACTTTGCGATACGAATTAATGCGAGCGATGACGGAGTGTGAGCGGGAATTATTGTTAGCATTTTTGATGTTTCTCTTAGGAGTGTCGAACGCGCCAGCCGAGCACGGTCGCAGCTCCAGCCCGATTTGAGGGCGGCGCGTTGGCGGTCTCGAGAAAGACCTTCAACCCGGTGGCGTCGAGTGCACGGCTGTAGAAGAAGCCTTGACCAAACTCGGCCCGGCTCGCTCGCGCGAGCTTGTGGTGTGCCGAGTGCTCAACACCTTCGACGACCACCGCCGCGCCGAAATCGTGGCCCATGCGCGTCAACGCATCGAGGTGTTTGGCACGCTCATCGGGGTCCAATCCGAGTACTTCCCTGTCAATCTTGACTATCTCAAAGGTCATCCCTGTCGGCAGTGCAAGTTCGCAATCAGTGGGACGCACGCCCGAGAGGGCGAAGCGCACCCGTTTCTCACGCGCCTGGGTCATCATCGGAGTAAGACGTTTTTTGAACATCCTCACGCTGCTTGCGCTGACATTCAGAATCAGCGGTGGAAAACCATGTGAGCCGACTACAGTCCGGTCCGCCGTGAAACCGGAATCCAGAAGGTAAGAAACCGGAGCGGTAATGCCTACGTAGAGCGACTTCGGAGCTCCGATCTCACGAAGATCCTGAGCGGCCCGCGACACGACGAACCGCGTCATCCGGTCGAGCAAACTACTGTTTTCAATGAACTCCAGATAGTGTGCCGGACCTTGCGCGCCATACTTCCGGTTGTCCCAACGCAGGAATGCTTCGACGCCAACGCATAAGGCCCGCCTGATGTCAACTATCGGTTGGTACTCAACGTGGAACTCGCCGCGACGCAGCCCTGCTCGGGCCGCACGCAACAGCGCCTTGTCGTAGCTAAACCATCTTTTGAGACTCCAGCCCGCAGCCAGGGCTAACAGAAACAGGAGGATCGGCCACAATACGTGGCTCAATAGGGTCCATGCTGAAGAACCCTGAGTCGGACCCGCTGAGAACCGCGCCCGATCGAATTCGTCGGCGCCGTTCGAAGGCGTGGTCGCTCGCGTTCCACACTCCCCGTCCAACGAGCAATCGGCCGCGGGCGTCGTCGGTGGTTCCGCTGACCCGTCCGCCAGGTCGACCGGTAATGCGAAAGCCACCACTGCGCCAGAGGCCGGGATACCGCCTTGATTTGCCGCCTTGTAACTCATTTGCCAGCGCACTTCGCCGGTCAGCGGCGCAACCGTCCGGCTCAGGCTGACGATAGCTGGAGCGGTGTCGGTGGCGTCCAGACGGGGAGCGTTCAGCAAATCGCAAGCAATGGGTGCAAGAAGCATTGGGCTAGCGACCGGTCCGCCGAGAGCGGCGGGCATAGCGGGCCAGCGCCTAATGGGCGTGCAAGCTGTGCCGAAGTGAAGCGAGTCCGCTTGCGGATCAGTAAGCCAGTCCGTCAGCTGCCGCTGCACTCCCTCCTCCGCGCGACCGCGGCTGGCAGCACCCTCGGCCGGAGCTGGGTTAGCCAGTGAGGCGCCAGCCCATATGACCAAAAACATTGCGGCAGCGCGTCGCGAGGACGGAAAGAGCGCGATGAACGCGCTGTCCACGAACGGTGCTACCAGGGACGCAAGTTCCATTGATGTATCGAGAAAAAGATCCGGCTCTAGAATCGCCGGACGCGGGGCCGCTGGAAACATCTGGAGAAAGAGAAGACGCACCGCGGCACTTTGCCAGTGCACAAGCGCTCGTAATAGAAGCAGATTGCGAAAAAAAGGCCGTATCAGATCTACGGCGCGTTGTAGTGTTGACGGGGGCGCCGCCGCGCCGATCGGACACGGCAACGGAGTTCGCACGCAGGGGGAGAAGTTTGAAACGGTACGAGAGGTTAGCGGAGCAGATCAGCGAACTTATCAGGCACGCTGATTTACCGCCGGGCGCCCGCCTACCCTCAGTTCGGGCGGCATGCAGGGCCTGGGATGTAAGCCCCGCGACGGTATTCCGTGCTTATTACCTGCTCGAAAGCCGGGGGTTGATTAACGCGCGCCCACGGTCCGGCTACTTTGTGTCGCGCACAGCCGAAGAATTACCGCCGGAAACGTCCAGTGCGACGTCGCAGGCTGGCATAAAAACAGTCAATATCAGCGATCTCGTTTTCGAGGTCCTTCGCACGGTCAGGCAAGTCGAGACCATCCCGCTCGGTTCAGCGTTCATGAGCCCGGCGCTGTTTCCGATGGCCCGGGTGGGCAAGTCCTGCGCGACGGTCAATCGCTCAACGGACCAGGCGACGATGGTTGACGCGCTACCGCCGGGACACGAAGGATTGCGCCGACAGATCTCGCTGCGGTACCTGATGGCGGGAATGACGGTGCCGATCGACGAAATCATCATTACGAGTGGGGCGCTCGAAGCCCTAACGCTGAGCGTGCAACTGCTCACCGCTCCAGGCGATCTTATCGCGATCGAAAAGCCAACGTTTTATGCAGCGCTGCAGGCGATCCAGCGGCTAGGCCTGAAGGTGGTGGAGATTCCCGTTGACCCCGTGGCGGGTCACGATCTGGCTGCGCTGCAACGGGCGCTGGAAGATCGTCCCGTTCGCGCGTGCTGGTTCATGACCTCTTTCCACAATCCGACGGGCGTGACGCTGGACGAACCCAAGAAGCAGGCACTGGTCGAGCTACTGGGTAGACATGGTGTACCGCTCATAGAGGACGACGTTTATAGCGAACTCCACTTCGCTCCGGAGCCGGTGCGTCCAGCCAAGTTCTTCGACCGGAACGGTCTCGTCATCCACTGTGGATCGTTCGCAAAGTGCCTCGCCCCGGGCTACCGTATCGGCTGGGCCGCGAGTGGACGGTTCGCGGGCGAGCTGGAACGTGCAAAATGGATGACCACGCTTTCGGCCAGCGTTCCGGCACAGCGAGCAATCGCCGACTATTTGCAGACCGGCGGCTACGATCGCTTCCTGCACAAACTACGTCGCGAGTTGGCCCATCGGCAATCGCAGATGCTTGATGCGATTCGCCGTTACTTCCCAGCCGATACGGTGGCGACGCGGGCTGACGGAGGCTATTTCACGTGGGTACAGCTCCCGGCTAACATCGACTCGATACGCTTTTTCCAAATAGCGCTCGAAAACGGCATCAGCATTGCGCCCGGACCGATCTTCTCGGCGGACGGCGGCTATCGACACCAAGTGCGTCTGAACTACGGATATCAGTGGTCCGCGCAACTGGAGAAGGCGATTGCGACGCTTGGTGCGTTATGCATGGATGAATCGCGCTGCGGGGCAATGCTGGGCGGCCCAGTTCAGCCGGCGTGAGTGCCGCCACTGAAACTCGGCGGAGAATGCGGCGCGGCGAACCGTGAATCTCATGCACCACGATTTCATTCCTAATTGATCGCAATCGCGCCGATTGATTCTGCTGATTCTGCAAGCTTGAGCCGGCCGGGATGGCAGTCGACCAAAACGGTCGTTCTTTCCAAGCGCCAGAGTCGGTACCATGTCGGCGGTAACCGAAGGCGACCTGCTCATTGGCCTGGGCCGATCCACCAGCGGGACGCTGGTAGAAAGTTCAAGCCGTTTCATACATTTACCTGGTGAGAAAGGCTATGGACTGATTCCGCGCACGAAAGACGGACCCGCGCTGGCCGGCTACGGAACTCACGGTGGCCAACGCACTCAAGAAGACTGTGGCGGACCTTGCATGCCCAGTTGTGGCGATCGCTGTACGCAATGAAATGAACGCGTCCCACCCGTGAACGTATGAGCAGAAGACGGTGGATCCTCGCGGGCCAACGGCATCGATGTGCCCAAGGTGGAAAATGGTCGCATTTTCTGGCAACCGGAGGATGCCGGACACCAGATGAATGCTACGCGAGTTGGGCGGCCGCACGTTCCGCGTCCGCGGCGTCCGCCGCGCATGCCTTCTTCGCGCCTGCGTTGGCGGCGCAGCGATTGCGGCGTCGCATGATGAGACACCTTGTGCACAGCAGAAAAGGGAAATGAATCAGCACGAAGGCGAAAGAAACGCCCGCCCGCATGGGTTAACATCACGGGGCCGGGTCGGCTTTCGTTGCCGCCGTCACCGCGCATCCCGCCATGATCGGCGTCACCCCATGCCCGAGTTTTCCTGCGAACCGATCCATGAGCAAACCAACGCAAATTCGCGTGAAGCTGAACGAACTTCGGCTGCAATGGCGCGTGCTGACCTTCTACGAGCGCTTCGAGCAGATCATCGCCCATATCCTGAGCGTCGTGATCTCGGTGATCATCGTCGTATCGCTGTGGCAGTTGATTCGCGCGGTCGTGGTGCTATTGCTGTCGGGGTCCCTCAATCCGTTGGATCATGCGATCTTTCAAGCGGTTTTCGGGATGGTGATGACGTTGTTGATCGCGATGGAATTCAAGCATTCGATCACCCGCGTCATGTTGAGACGCGATCACATCGTGCAGGTCAAGACAGTGATCCTTGTCGCGATGCTCGCGATAGCACGCAAGTTCATCATCCTTGATCCCGCCACGGACCCGGGACGCATTGCCGCGCTCGCGGCCGCGCTGCTCGCGCTTGGCAGCGTCTACTGGCTAATGCGGCAACGCGACGATCCCGTCGATGCGGCGATTGCGGAGCGCGCCGTGCGGGATCGTGAGAAGCGCGACTGATTTACCTACTTTCTCTCAAAGATCATCGAGTATCTGCAAGTTTTGCTCGATCTTCGCGCAGGCTGCAGGCCCCGGGCGGAGGGCCTATCTCGACGTCGGCCCTGCGCCTCGCGCGCCTCGGGCCGACCTGCATCTCTGTCGGCGTTGTACGGAAGGCATGCACAGACAAAACAAGCTCGCATAGACAGAAACCGAACACTATCATTCAATGCCTAACGACCTTGAGACCACCCCGGGTGGACGCGCGCAATGGAGCAACTAGAGCGTTCTCCACAGTTGCAAAACCTTAGCTGCCACTGGATCAGCGCGTCATTCGCGGACTGCGCCCCGACGTCGGCGCAATGGATCCTGTGTATCATCCCGGCGGACCGGACCACCGCGCACGCGACCACTGTCCGCAGCAGCGCGCGCCCCTATCAGCATCTAAGCGTCAGCGCCCCGTTTATCGCGATCGTGCCGGCCTGGGCTCGTGTCAAGCTCGTCAATGACGACGATCCGTGCGGCCTCGTCGTCGCGCTCCATTGGGCTGGGCTGAGAGAAACCGCTCGAAAAGCGCTCGGCACCACGGCTTGCGAGATCCCTTGCTGGTTCAAGGCGTGGGATCCTTTCCTGCGCGAAGCGGGCGACACGCTTACCGCAATGCATGCCAACAGTAGCCCGGACCCTAGATGCCTCGCCGCGTTCGCCGACGTATTTGCACTTCATCTCGTGCACCGGTATGGACACACCGCTGATACGCGCGACGCGGCTGCGAGCCTCAGCCACTCGAAGCTAAGCGTCGTGGAACATTTCATACACGAGCACATCGCGGACAATATCCAGATCGAGGACCTCGCCGCGCTCCTGCACATGAGCCCGTCGCATTTTGCGCGGGCTTTTAAGAACGCGACAGGGCATCCGCCTCACTTCTACCTGACAACCGAAAGGTTGAGATTAGCGCAGTCGATGCTTTCGGAAGGGAGCCTCCCGCTGATCGATATCGCAGCACGCGTCGGCTTTCAAACGCAGCAGCATTTCACCGCGGTATTTCATCGATATGTGGGGTGTACGCCCCGCGCTTTCCGCATTGCGCATTACCGCCCCTAGGATCCGGCGTGAGGCCTTTTCGACTGAATCGGTGAGCAACCAACAAACGCAGGAATCCGACACCTTTGGGTAGGAACTCGAAAGAAGAGCGCGCCTCGCGGACGTAGGCTTGAGCAAATAGAAATTGCACGCGCTGCGTCAGCCGTATATCGGCGATCCGCCTGAGGAGCCCAAACGATGGACGAACTGCTCGGACGCGCATGGTGGATGCTCGCGCTGCGCGGCGCCGCGGGAATCCTGTTCGGCCTCCTCGCGCTCTGCTGGCCTGGTCTCACGCTGCTGCTTTTTGTCGCGATGTTCGCGGCGTATGCACTCATCGGAGGCGTCGCGGCGGTCAGCGCAGCGATACGACATCATTCGATCCGCACCGACTGGTGGCTCCCCTTGCTGCTTGGGCTGTGCATGATCGCTTCGGGCCTGATCGCCGTCGCGGCGCCGGGCGTCACGGCGCTCGTGCTGATCACCGTGATGGGCGCGAACGCCATCGTCACCGGAGTGCTCGACCTCATCGCCTGGGTTCGGCTGAAAAGACGCGGCCGCACGCAGTGGCTGCTGTTGTTCATCGGTAGCCTGTCGGTTTTGTTTGGCATCTTCGTGCTGGCCGTCCCGGGTGCTGGAGCGCTTGCCCTCGTCTGGATGATCGGCACCTACGCGATCGTGACCGGTGCGCTTCTGTTCGTCCTTGGCCTCGGCGCACGGAATTGGCGCAGCGCCGTCCTTCGCGACAAGCAAAACACGCCGCTGCACTCCTGAGCGCGTCCTGCGCGCGGCGTCCCTGTATCCCGTTGGGCATTCTGGAGAACGCCATGAAGACTAACTTCGCATCGGCCGCAAGGCGGTCGACACTCGTGCTTGCGCTGACCGCCGGTGGCTTTGTGGCCAGCGGCGCGACCGCGCAGGATGCGCCCATCGCCGGCAAGGCGACGCTCGGCGTGACCGTCACCGAGGCGCAACTGGTCGCAACGGGTTGGCGGGCATCCAAGATCATCCACACCGATGTCTACAACGAAAAGAACGAAAAGATCGGCCGCGTCGACGACCTGATTGTCGCGCCCGATGGCTCGCTCTCGGCCGCGATTATCGACGTCGGTGGCTTTCTCGGGATGGCGGCGCACCGAGTCGCCATCCCCATTCAGCAGTTCAAGCAGATAGCGCCGAAGGCAATCGTGGTCGGCGCAAACAAGGATGCGCTGAAAAAACTGCCGGAGTTCGAATATGCCAAGGGCTGACATCGACCGCGAACGCCAGGGCAGGAGTCACTGAAGATTCGGGCCGCTCTGACGGCTCATCGGAACAAGGAGCATAACGATGCTATTGGACCTCGATAAGTGGAACCCCTTTCGCTTCCTGCGCAAGAGTCCCGAGGAAAAGGGCGCAGGCGTGAAGCTGAACGCCACGTCCCCACAGCAAGCCCCCGCGCCGTCGACCTCAGATGCGGCCGCGTCCGCATGGCCAGCATCGTTCGATGCGGCGCGTTGGCCGCTGCCCGACCCCCTGCATCTTCTCACCGACCTGATACGCGATCCGTTCGGCGGGATGGGACCGCTCGGCAACTGGTTTGGCGACTTCAGTCCGAGCCGCTTTCAGCCGCGACTCGACGTGGTCGACGACGGTGATGCGCTTCGCATCGTGGTCGAATTGCCAGGACTATCTCGCGAGGACGTGGAGCTGGAAGTCGTTGAGGACATGCTGGTGCTGACCGGCGAGAAGCGCATCGAATCGAAGAGCGACGAGAAGGGCTGCTACCGGGTGGAGCGGGCGTTCGGACAGTTCCAGCGCGCCATTCCGCTGCCCTCTGGCGTTGATCTCGAACGCGCCGAGGCGAATTTCGAGAATGGCGTGCTCACCGTGCGGGTGCCCAAAGCGGCGAATGAACCCGCGGCGAAGCGGCGCCTCGAGATCAAATAGCGCGGTGTGCACACGGCGACATCCGACAGCTCGACAGCTTCCATGGCCCTTGACGATACCCCGCCTTCGCGACGGAACTCGTCAGGCTGTGCGCGCGTAACGACAGGGACCATCCCCTGTCCACACTCCGGAGAACATCATGCCTACTTGCAGCGTTTGCGGCAAACCGGCAACTTCGCAGATCACGATCACCGAAAACGGCCAGCGTCGTCAGCTGATGCTGTGCAATGAGCATTACATGGAGTTCATGGCGCGCAATCAGCGCCGTCTGTCGCCGCTTGAGTCCCTCTTTCACGGCGGACTGTTCGACAGTCTGTTCGACGACATGTGGCCGCAGATCGAAAACGGCGATGGTAGCCGGTCACGTATCGGACGCTCGCCCGGACAATCCGGCGGCTCGGATCACGGTACAGACGCCGATAGCGGGCAAATGGGTGAATCCCCGGGCGGACACGCAGGCGGCCGGCCGCGCCGGCATCGCCGTGCGCGCGAAGCCGTCGACCTGCAGACGTTCTTGAGCGAAAGCGGCCTGGACCGCTTGCAGGCGGCCGCGCAGATGGCGGTCGAGTTCGGCAAGTCCGAAGTCGATACCGAGCACCTGCTGCTCGCACTCGTCAGCAATAACGTGGTGCAGGAGATTCTGCGCGAATTCAAGCTCGATCCCGAGGAGATCAAGAAGAACATCGATCAGAACGCACCACGCGGCAACCGCGCGCGGAAGACGGACGAAGAACGCATCGGCGTGTCACCGCGCGCGAAGAGTGCGCTTGAAAACGCGCTCACCGCGTCACGAGAACTGGGCCACAGCTACGTCGGACCGGAGCATATCCTGATCGGGCTCGTAGAAGAGGAAGACGGCTTCGCGGGTGAGCTGCTGCGCAAATACGGGTTATCGTCGCATGCGCTTCGGCAGCGGACGGTCAAGGTGGTCGGCAAGGGCGCCGAGGAAGGCACCGTCGAGGGCCGCTCCACCACGCCGACGCTCGACAAGTACGCGCGCGATCTCAGCGATCTCGCTCGGCGCGGCAAGCTCGATCCGGTGATCGGCCGCGACAAGGAAATCGAAACGACTATCGAAGTCCTTGCGCGTCGGCGAAAGAACAACCCGGTGCTGATCGGCGAACCGGGCGTCGGCAAGACGGCGATCGTCGAAGGACTCGCGCAGCGCATCGCCCAGGACCAAGTGCCAGAAGTGCTGCGTGGCAAGCGCGTCGTTGAGTTAAATATCAACAGCGTGGTGGCGGGGGCAAAGTATCGTGGCGAGTTCGAAGAGCGCGTGAAGCAGGTGCTCGACGAGATCGTCGAGAATCAGGACCGGCTGATCATCTTCATCGATGAACTGCATACGATCGTCGGTGCTGGCCAGGGCGGCGGCGAAGGCGGCCTCGATATCGGCAACGTCTTCAAGCCGGCGCTCGCGCGCGGCGAATTGCATCTCGTGGGCGCGACGACGCTCAACGAATACCAAAAGTACATCGAGAAAGATTCGGCGCTCGAACGGCGCTTCCAGCCGGTGAACGTACCTGAGCCGAGCGTCGCGGAGACAATCGAAATCCTGCGCGGGCTGCGTGACCGCCTTGAGGCGCATCACAAGGTGAAGATCACCGAGGAGGCCATCGCCGCCGCTGCGAAGCTGTCGGACCGGTATATCGCAGCACGCTTCCTGCCGGACAAGGCCATCGACCTGCTCGACCAAGCGGCCGCTCGCGTGCGCATTTCGTCAAATTCCCGGCCGGGGCAGTTGCATGACATCGAGGCGACCATCCGCCGCACACGTCAGGAACAGGACGCGGCAAGCGCCGCCAAGCAGTTCGACAAGGCAAAGGAACTTGAAGACAAGCTCGTTTCAGAACAGAAGCGGCTTGACGATGCGACCGAAGCGTGGAAGAAGGAACGCGGCACTAGTTCGCAAGAGGTCACAGCGGAGGACATCGCGCAGATCGTGGCGTCGCTCACAGGCGTGCCGGTGTCTGAACTCACCGCCGAGGACCGCGAGAAGCTCCTGCGTCTCGAAGATCGCCTGAAGGAACGCGTGATCGGTCAGGACGAGGCCGTCAGCGCCGTCGCGAAGGCGGTCCGACTCTCACGCGCCGGTCTCACCGAAGGCGGCAAGCCGACCGCGAGCTTCCTTTTTCTCGGACCGACTGGCGTGGGCAAGACCGAGCTCGCCAAGGCGCTCGCCGCAACGGTGTTCGGCGACGAGAACGCGCTCGTGCGCATCGACATGAGCGAGTACTCCGAGCGACATACCGTAGCGCGGCTGGTGGGCGCGCCTCCGGGCTATGTCGGCTATGAGGAAGGCGGGCAGTTGACCGAGCGCGTGCGACGTCGCCCGTATAGCGTGGTGCTGCTCGACGAGATCGAAAAGGCGCATTCGGAGGTGCACAACATCCTGTTGCAGCTCTTCGACGAAGGCCGCCTCACCGACGGCAAGGGCCGTCTCGTCGATTTCACGAACACGATCATTATTGCGACGAGCAATATTGGTTCGCAGCTGATCCAGGACAACGTGCGCGCCGACAAGAAGCAACTCGACTACCCCGCGCTGCGCGACCGTCTGATGGAAATACTGCGGCATCACTTCAGGCCCGAGTTCCTGAACCGGGTCGATGAAGTCGTTGTGTTCCATGCGCTCGGCAAGGAGCAAATCCGTAACATCGTGGACCTGCAACTCGCACGCGTGCAACGCACTGCGGCAGGGCAGAACATTGAGTTGACATTCGACAATTCGCTGCGTAATCATCTCGCGGAGATCGGCTATGACCCCGAGTTCGGCGCACGGATGCTCAAGCGCAAGATCCGGGCTGAAGTGGAATCGCAACTCGCCGATGCGCTGCTGCGGGGGGATGTTCGCGACGGCGACAAGGTCACAATGACCTACGACTCGGGTTCGCACTCTGTGCTCGTGCAGAAGGGCTCAGCACCCGCAGAAGCGACGATCGAAGGGGCGAAGCAAGAACCGGCGCATACGTGAGTCCGGCATTGCGTGAACGAGACGCCGCCCGCAGGGGCGGCGTCTGTCACGATTCAAGTTCACCAACGACAATCTCGTCCCGATAGCACCAGATCCAAGTTTCGCCAGGTTCGATTGAGCGCACCAGCGGATGGCCGGTCGCGTGAAAATGCTTGCTTGCGTGCTGGTTGGGCGACGAATCGCAACAGCCGACGTGTCCGCATGAAAGACAAAGCCGCAAATGTACCCACGGCTGGCGAAGCTTGATGCAGTCCTCGCAATAATTAATGGCCGTGTGGAGAATGCGGGCCTCGCCTAGATGCGTGCAACCAGGGGTCATGATCGTACTCCTCGGACAGGCGCGCGCAGGCATGCGAATCAAGGTTGCACTTACGCTCACGCGTTATTTAAATAGCGATGCACCAGCGCGACAGCCATCGCCCCTTCGCCGACGGCCGACGCGACACGCTTGATCGACCCGTGACGCACGTCGCCCGCTGCGAATACGCCAGGCACACAGGTCTCCATATGCAGCGGCGCGCGCTCGAGCGGCCATTTCAGACTCGACCGATATTCCTGCAAGTCGGGACCAGTCACTAGATAACCGGCTTCATCTCGGACAATGCCAACCTCCTGCGCCCATTCAGTCTGGGGCACGCCGCCAATGCAGACGAATAGCCAATTTGTCTTTACCGAGATTTGCCGTCCCGTGCGCACATCGGTCAGCGTAATTTCTTGCAACGTGTCACTGCCTGCGAGCGCGGTAACTTCGGTGCTGGTCCGAACTTCAATGTTCGGCGCCGCCGTGATGCGATCCACCAAGTATTGGGACAACGTGTTCTTGAGCGAAGTGTCACGGACGAGCATATAGACGCGATTGGCGGACTGCGAAAAGTGCATAGCGGCCTGTCCCGCCGAATTGCCGCCGCCCACCACATAGACGTCTTCGCCATGGATCAGCGCTGCTTCGCTCGCGCCGGCGCCGTAGTAAAGGCCAGCGCCGAGAAAGCGCGCTTCACCTTCCAGGCCGAGCGTGCGATACGCCACGCCGGTCGCGCAGATCGACGTGCGCGCCGTAATACGTGTTCCGTCCTCCAGATACACGATGCCCTGGCCGGGCGGAAACTCCGCGCGCACGCCGGCGCGCGCTATCAGGATGTCGGCGCCGAACTTGATGGCCTGGACGCGCGCTCGTTCTGCCAGGTCCGCGCCGCACACGCCGTGTGGGAAGCCCAGATAGTTCTCGATTTTTGAACTACTGCCTGCCTGACCGCCCAGGGCCCAACGCTCCACCAGTACGGTATGCAGCCCTTCCGACGCTCCGTATACGGCCGCGCTCAACCCCGCCGGTCCCGCGCCGTAAATCGCCAGATCGTAGGCCTCACGGGATGGACTCGCAAACCAGCCGAGCTTCTCGGTGATTTGCCGGATAGTGGGACACTCGAGCCGCGTGCCGTCGTGGAAGACGCAGACCGGCAATCGCGAATCGGAAAGATGCTGCACGTGCGCCAATTCCTCCGCTTCTTTATCGCTGCCCAGTTCGATCCATTCGAACGGTATGTCGCAGCGATGCAGGAAGTCGCGTATCGCATAGCCGTTAGCGCTGCGCATGCGTCCATAGATCCTGACCATGAATATCCGCCTTTGAGGACGTTCAGGCGTTTCCTTCCTTTCGTGCACCTCACAAGCAGCCCGCGGCTACATAACAGTGATCGACCGTATCCCTGCACCGTAATCGCATCATAGGGCGGTGTCTTTCGCGTTCCTGCCGGGTTTTGTTGGCTTTCTGCTGATGCTTCCATAACATCGGTCGTGCGACTGTTATTCCAGCTGAACCGTCTCTGGACGAAATTCCGCCAGGGGCTATCGGCATGACGCACACTCAATGCGTGCCTGCCACGCGCCGTGTCCGTTCTGCTCCGGCTGTACCACCAACTCCTGGGCTCGAAGCTCAAACACGTGCGTTTATATGAGCCGCTCCGGTTTCGTATCAAGGCGTCAATCGGGAAGCACGAACTCGGTACGCATGTCTTCGATCACCTTCTGGATGTGATGTACGCAATCGGCGCCGAGGTCATTGAGCGGCACGATGTTCCAGTTGCGGCCGGATGCGTCAGGCGGGTGACGCTCTGGTAGCGGTATGCGGATGTGCAAAGCTCCCGGCGCGTCAGCGGCGATTTTCGCCATGCGGTCTTGCAGTTCGTCGCGAATCTGCTCAGGGGTTCGAACGGTTTTTGGCATCGGACTACCTCCTTCGGTCGCACGTCCGGATCGGGACGGAATGGGCGCATACGTCCTCTTGCGGAGCATGCGCTGACGATCTTTTAAGTCTAGTCGCTAATTCGGATAGGCATCGGGTTCTTCCGGACCGTGAGCGACTGGCCGGCAGGCAGAAAGCCCTTCTCTCGCCCAACGACGACCTCGCTGCATCGCGACTAGGGCGCTCCCTCTTCCCGGCCCGGATGATACATCCCCGTGCCGAGTTCGAGGCGCACGCTCCGACGTGAATTTTTCAAAAACGGCAGAGCAGCTGAGACACGGCAGGGCCGCATGGCCCCCGATAGAGCGAAGGACCGGGATGACCGCAGGATCGTGACACATCTGAGCAGAAACCGGAAAGAAGCCCGTGCGGGGTCATGGCTAGACTGCCGGTAGAGCGGGATCCTGTCGATGTGATCGAGGCCGACGCTTTGATGCGTTTATGGCAGCACTTTTCGGGCCGAATCCAAAAACGCAAGGAGCAAATATGCCTGATACGGAAATCGCACCCCGAGAAGCCCGCCAGCACGACGCGCAAATTCCCCTACACAAGCTGTTCGAACCCGTAAAGTTGGGACCGTACAACCTTCGGCATCGTGTCGTAATGGCGCCGCTGACGCGTTCGCGCGCGAACCGACCAGGCAACATACCGTCGCAACTCAACGCCTGCTATTACACGCAGCGCGCAGCGGCCGCGCTCATTATCAGCGAGGCGACGCAGGTGTCCATGCAAGGACAGGGCTATGCCTGGACGCCTGGCATCCATAGTCGCGAGCAGGTCGAAGGCTGGCGGCTCGTGGCGGACGCCGTGCACGAGGCGGGCGGGTTGATGTTCATGCAGCTGTGGCACGTAGGACGCATATCACACCCTTCCTTGCAGCCCGATGAAATGCTGCCCGTTGCACCCTCTGCTGTCCAGCCGAAAGCAGAGGCATTCATTGAGAACGAGCGGGGCGAAGGTGTCGTCGCGCCATGCGTCAAGCCTCGTGCGCTACAGGTCGAAGAGATGCCGTATCTGGTGCGCCAATACATGAGGGGTGCGCGCAACGCAAAGGCTGCCGGTATGGACGGCGTCGAAGTACATGGCGCGAACGGATATCTGCTCGACCAGTTCCTTTTGTCCGGCACGAACCGCCGCACGGACGAATACGGCGGATCGAGCGAGCGTCGGGCCAAGCTGCTATTCGAGGTGATCGAGACGGTTTGCGAAGTGTGGGGGCCAGAAAAGGTCGGCGTACGGCTCTCTCCTCTTGGCACCTTCAACGACATGCACGACGACGATCCCGAAGCGACCTTTTCTTACGTCATCGAAAAGCTCAATCGATACGGGCTGGCTTATTTGCACATCGTCAATCCCATGCTAGCGGCGACCGGTGAGGATGTGGCTTTCATCGAGCGCGCGAAACACATGAGCCAGATGATACGCCGCACTTATCGGGGTGTGCTGATGGTCGCCGGCGGGTTCGACGGCGCCAGCGCGGAAAGATGGCTCGAGGAGGGCAACGCGGACCTGATCGCGTTCGGACGTTTGTTCATTGCAAATCCCGACCTGCCGGACCGCTTGCGGTCGCACGCTCCGCTCAATTCGCCGGATCCGTCCACGTTCTACGGGGGCGGAGAGCGCGGATACACCGACTATCCGTCGCTCGCGCAGGAGCGCGGTGAAGTCCCACGGTCCGTCACCGATGGGCGCTGGAGATAGACTGTCGCTGACCGGCAAGCCCGCTGGCGTCATGCGACGATTTGCGATGGCCGCCGAGCTGGCGACCGATCACGCTGAGAGGCGCACCATGGCTGACATAACCTGGGTTGTCGTCGCCGACGGCAGCCGTGCTCGAATCTTCGAGACCCCGGGACTTAAACTAGACTTGCGGGAAATCGAAGACCTCGTCAATGTCGCCCCTAGTGGGCCGGCGCTGAGCGAGAAGGATCGCGAGAAATTCGCGAAGACCGTCGCCGACCGCGTCGAACAGGGCCGGCTTCATCACCGGTATCAGCGATTGCGATTTGCGGCTGAGCCGAAATTTCTAGGCATGCTTCGCGAGCGCCTGAGCGAGCAGACGCGTCAGATGATTTTCGAGGAGATCAACGAAGATCTCTCGGCCCTCGATGCGCGCGAAATTCAAGCACACCTGGGAAGGCATTGAAGGCGACCCGCCCGGTCGTGGGCCACATCCAATGTGTCCGCCGCTCTTGACAAATTCGGCCGACGAACTGCAGTAGTCAACTTTGCCTGCAGCCCGATCAGTAAGGCCGTAGGGAGCGTTAAAAGCGTCGGGGTCGCACCCGGTGAGCACCGAGACTTCTGTTGCTGTGTGCTTCCTCCGATGGGTCCCTTTTCGCACAACCCCTCATTCAAGTCGGTAAGAGAAGCGGCGAAATCTGCAGTTCATTTACCCTATCCAGGGAATACATTCCACGGTGTTTCCCCCGCACACGTGGCGTGAGGCACCTGATTCAATTGCTATGCTTTGTTGGCGCATCGCTGCTCACATCTCCGAGCGGCTTCAGCGATGTCCGTTTTGCTGTACAGCCTCACACATCTTTGTGAGACAGTGAGGCAAAACCTCCTCCGACTCAGCACAAAAAGAAAGCCGCTCTGACAGAGCGGCTAAAGGGTTCTAGCGTTTTCCGAGGGCCGTGCTAGAACCTGAGAGAACTTCCGTACTTTGCCAGTGCCCAAGCGCTTGTGATAGAAGCAGCTTGCGAAAAAAAAAACGTATCAGAGCTACGGCGTCTTGGAGTGTTGACGGGGCGTCGCCGCGCCGAGTCCGATCCGAAGGACGTTGCCGCTAGGACGGCCCGATGATGAACGGCATGCAGGCCGAGCTCGGCCCGGTGGCGTGTCTGCGTTTCGATGGCGTGCTGATCGCGGTGAGTTCGGGCAAAGCGCAGATGCTGGATCGAAATCTTTATCGCGCCACAGGCATCCAGTCCGAGGACATGAAGATTCTGGTCAACAAGAGCTCGGCGCATTTCCGTGCGGATTTCGAGCCGATCGCCAAGGCCGTGCGTGTCGCGAAGGCGCCCGGCCCGATGGTGGCCGACCCGGCTGACTTGCCGTGGACACATCCTGCGCGAGGCATGCGGGCGCGTCCGGGTGGCGGGGCGTTCGAGGTGGGCGAGAGCATTTGATATCGGCAAGCGCGGCAATGACGGCTGAGCGATTTAACCAAATCGTTGCATCGACCGGTTGAATCCGCCGCCGAGAAGTGGCATTGAAGTCTCGTGGCATTGAGGGGCGGCCTGGGGTCGAACTCGCCCGTTCACCTAGGCGATGGCTCGCTCGCAGCGTATTGTGAGCAACGTTTCAAAGCATCGGCATATGAAGATGATGCGGATCGCCTATCATATCGGCGACACGCCTTAGCGCTTCGCGGCAATCTTCCCGGTCCTGAGGTCCACCGAGACACAACCGCAGCGCATTCGGCGGATTCCCATCTGTAGAAAATGCGGCTCCGCCCACCGCGCCGATGCCTTGATTCCGCAGCTGGAGGGCCAACTCCGGCACACTCCAATCACACATCGAAGGCACGGGCAGCCAGAGATGAAACCCGTGCGGGTCGGCGTCGAACGCGAAGCCTCGAAGCTCGTCCGACGCGATCGCCTGTCTGGCCGATGCCTCTTCGCGAATAGCTTCGAGCACGTCTGAAGCCGTGCCGTCGTTGACCCATTGGGTCGCGAGGAGGACCGTGAAAGGACTCGGCATGACCGTCGTCGCACGCAATGCTCCCGCGATCCGCTGCGTCTGTCGCGGCGTAGGCGCTTTGAGATATGCCACGCGCAGCCCCGCACCCAGCGTCTTCGATAAACCGGTCACGTGATACGTCAGTTCGGGCGCAAGTTCCGCGAGCGTGGCGGGCGCATCGAAAGGCAACATGCCGTAAGGCTCATCTTCGATGATCGGCACGTTGTAACGCAAGGCCACATCGGCAAGGGCTTCGCGCCGCTGCCGTGTCAAGGTCAATGTGCTCGGATTCTGCAGCGTCGGATTGCAGTAGAACGCTCCCGGCTTCTCCGTCTTGCACAACGCTTCGAACGCATGCGGCAACGGCCCTTCGTCATCGCGGGGCAAGGCCTGCAAGCGCACGCCCAGTTGCGAAGCAATCGCCTTGATCCCGGGATAAGCGAGCGAATCCAGACAGATGATCTCGCCCGGCCGCGCAAGCTGCGACACCAGCGCAACGAGCGCGCCATGAATGCCCGGACAAACGAGCACGTTATCGACATCGCAATCCGGAACGCGTTTCCGAAGCCATTCGCGTCCCGCCGCGCGATCCGCGGCCGTTCCGCCGAAATCCTGATAGCGCAACAACTGGAACGGATCGGCACGCTCCATCAGGTTCGCCGCCGACGCGCGCAGTCGCGCTGCCAGCAGCGGCGGTTCGGGCGGCATGTTCATCGACATCTCGACGCTGCCGCCCCCCGCGAGCGGCAACGTCTGCGTCCTGCCGCGCACGAAGGTTCCGCTACCCGCGCGCGCATCGAGCAGCCCGCGCTTGCGCGCTTCCGCGTAGGCACGCGCGACCGTCGTGTAGTTGAGGCTGAGCAGGTCGGCGAGATCGCGCAAACCGGGCAATCGATCACGCGGCCGCAATCGCCCGGTCGCAAGGTCCTCTTCGATCAGATCGGGAATCGTCAGATAAGCGGGCTTTCTACTCTCTTCAAGCTTTCTGATCCAGTGATGCGCCGGCTGATTCATGACCGCGATGTCCTCGGCAAAGGTTCGATTCACCTTAGCATGACAAATCAATCAAAAGAAAAGAGATCGCATGCGCTGATCACAGTTGATTGCATTGATCGCATTTATGCACGGCTTCGGTGTACTGCGCACCACGCACAGGCTTTCCTGCGCCGAAAGCGTGCGCGCATCGCTCGTGCAAGGCTCCCGCGCATGACGGCGAAAGCTCGTCCGGAACGGCTTGCACGAGAATTTTTCGCGTCGCGCATGCAAGTTCGTTTTGCTTGATTGCAAAGTGATTGCATTTTACGAGCCAATCATTGGCATATCCGTTGCGTTTGAGCGTTCGCCGTCGCGATGAAACGGGACGGTATCGACGTGAACCCAACATCGGAGAATGCCATGCCCGCAGTCAATCAACCGCTTCACAAGAACGGCGACTATCTGGTCGATTACGAAGAGAAAGTTTTCGAAGACGTGAAGGCCGAACCTGGCGAGAAAGCACTCGTCACGTTTCATACGGTCGCGTTCGAAGGCTCGATCGGCTTCGTGAATCTGCTGCAAGCCACGCGTCTGCAACGCAAGGGCTTCGATACCTCCGTGCTGCTCTACGGACCGGGTGTGACGCTCGGCCTGCAACGCGGCTTCCCGACGCTCGGCGACGAAGCGTTCCCCGGCCATCTCAACTTCAACAAGCAGCTGCAAAAGTTCATGGCTGAGGGCGGGAAGGTCTACGCATGCCGCTTCGCATTGCAGGCTCTTTATGGACACGGCGAGGCGTCGCTCATCGAGGGCATTCGTCCGATCAACCCGCTCGATGTGCTCGATCTCCAGTTGCTTCATCGCAAGGAGAACGCGCTCGTCATCCATACGTGGACCGTGTGACGATCATGTCCGACGCCCTTTCGAAAAAGCGCATCGTGCGCGCCGCCGCCGTGCAGATCACGCCGGATTTGGAGCGCCCGAACGGCACGCTCGACCGCGTCTGCACGGCCATCGATGAAGCGGCGGCGCAGGGCGTTCAGCTCATCGTGTTCCCCGAAACCTTCGTGCCGTATTACCCGTACTTCTCGTTCGTGCGCGCGCCGGTGGCATCGGGCGCGGACCATATGAAGCTCTACGAGCAGGCGGTCGTGGTGCCGGGACCGGTCACGCAGGCGGTCGCCGAGCGCGCGCGGCTCGCGAACATGGTGGTCGTGCTCGGCGTGAACGAGCGCGATCATGGCAGCCTCTACAACACGCAGCTCATCTTCGATACCGACGGCACGCTGCTTCTCAAGCGCCGCAAGATCACGCCGACATTTCACGAACGCATGATCTGGGGACAAGGCGATGCAGCGGGCTTGAAGGTGGTCGACACGGGTATCGGCCGCGTGGGCGCGCTCGCCTGCTGGGAGCACTACAACCCGCTCGCGCGGTATGCGTTGATGACGCAGCACGAAGAGATTCATTGCAGCCAGTTTCCCGGCTCGCTCGTTGGTCCGATCTTCGCGGAGCAGATCGAGGTCACGATCCGTCACCACGCGCTCGAATCGGGCTGCTTCGTCGTGAACGCCACGGGCTGGCTGACCGATGCGCAGATCGAAGCCGTCACGCCCGATCCCAATCTGCAACGTGCGCTGCGCGGCGGCTGCAACACCGCGATCGTCTCGCCCGAAGGCCAGCATCTCGCCGAGCCCTTGCGCGAAGGCGAGGGCATGGTGATCGCCGATCTGGACATGTCGCTCATCACGAAGCGCAAACGCATGATGGATTCGGTCGGTCACTACGCGCGGCCCGAGTTGCTGAGCCTTGCGATCAACGACCGCCCGGCATCGCCCGTCACTTCTTTCAAGGACACCTACGACGATGAACGCCCGCGCGAACCTGCCGGCATCGACCCGGCAATTGATGACTGAGCTTCAGTCGACGGGCCTGCGGCTCGTCGATCCGCGCGCGGGCGTGTCGAGCCGACGCGGCGGCGCTGGACCGTCGGATCACAAGGCGGTCACCGTCGATGGCGTGACCATCATGGTGCCCGTGCACACGAGCACCGCATGGGAGTCGCCGTTCGTCGCCGGCCAGCCCGATGAGAACGGCACCAGCGCGCTGATGCGCAACGCCATTCCGATCGCGAGCATCAGCTTTCCGAAGGCGCCGCGCTTTTACGCGATGCAGACGCTAGACGGCGTGCCGTACTCGCACATCGCGACGCTGCACAGCGCCGACGTGCTCGCGACGACGGTCCTGCAAACCTGCATCCGCTACGAAAGCCGCCGCAAATCGTGCAAGTTCTGCGCGATCGGGCAATCGCTGGCGGCCGGGCGCACCATCGAGCGCAAGACGCCGGAGCAGCTTGCCGAGGTGGCGCGCGCCGCCGTGCTGCTCGATGGCGTGAAGCACATGGTCCTGACAACCGGCACACCGCCGACGCCGGATCGCGGCGCGCAGATCCTCTGCGAAAGCGCGTTTGCGATCAAGGCCGCGGTCGATCTGCCGATCCAGGCGCAATGCGAGCCGCCCGACGACGACCGCTGGTTCGAGCGCATGAAAGCGAGCGGCATCGATACGCTCGGCATGCATCTCGAAGCGGTGACACCCGCGGTGCGCGAACGCATCATGCCCGGCAAGGCGACGGTGCCGGTGTCGCGCTACATGGAGGCTTTCGAGGCGGCGGTCGACGTGTTCGGACGCGCACAGGTGAGCACGTACATTCTCGCCGGACTGGGCGACAGCGCGCAGGCCATCGTCGATACGGCGCGCGAGCTGATCGAGATCGGCGTGTATCCGTTCGTCGTGCCCTTCGTGCCGATTAGCGGTACGCCGCTCGAGGATCATCCGGCGCCGACGCCCGAATTCATGCGCGCCGCGCTCGCACCCATCGGCAGGATGCTCGCGGACGCGGGCATGCGTTCCGCCGACATCAAGGCGGGCTGCGGCAAATGCGGCGCGTGCTCGTCGCTTTCTTCGTACGAGGTGTGACCATGTTCGTCGAAGCCATTGAAGGCGATGCGTTCGATCTCGACTACACGCCGGTCGAATATCGCGTCAAATGGGCGACGCTGCCGTGGGAAGAGGATGAAGCGTACAAGCTGCGGCGCGCCGTGTTCTGCATCGAGCAGGGCGTGTTCGTCGGCGATGACCGTGACGAGATCGACGAGCGCGCGCAACTGCTGGTCGCGCTGAGTTGCGTGGCCGGCATGCCGGAACAGGTCGTCGGCACGGTGCGTATCCATGAAACCGAGCCCGGCGTGTGGTTCGGCTCGCGGCTCGCGGTGCACGCGGCGTTCCGCTCGCACGGCAAGATCGGCTCCACGCTTATCCGTCTCGCGGTATCGAGCGCGCATGCGATCGGCTGCCAGACGTTTCTCGCGCACGTGCAGGCGCAAAACGTCCCGCTCTTCAGACGACTGCGCTGGGACACGCAACAGGAGGAAACGCTCTTCGGACGTGCGCATCATCTGATGCGCGCGCAACTCGATGCGTATCCGCCATGCGTCACGCCGCAGAGCGGGTTCGTGGCGCTGGCGCGGAGGTTGCCGTGAATACGCTGGCCGTTCTCGTCGAACGTCTGCGCGAGAGTCGCGGTTTTCGCCACAAGCGCGATATCTCGCACGTTCTCTCTCGCTTGCCTTCGGCTGCGCAGTCGGTTGCCATCGGCGACGACTGCGCAGCGATTCCCGACGGCGATGGTTACCTGCTCTTCGCGATCGAAGGCATGATCAGCGACTTCGTTCGTTCGATGCCTTGGTTCGCCGGCTACAGCGGCGTGATGGTGAACGTGAGCGACATCTACGCGATGGGCGGACGCCCGCTCGCCGTGGTCGATGCACTGTGGAGCGGCAATGCGGAAGACGCGGGCGAAGTGCTCGCGGGAATGGCGGCGGCATCGGCTGTATATGGCGTGCCGGTCGTCGGCGGTCACAGCAACGTGCGCAGCGACGGCGCGCAACTCGCGGTGGCGATAGTCGGGCGGGCGCGCAAGCTTTTGACGAGCTTCGACGCACGCCCCGGCGATGTGCTCGTGATGGCCGTCGATCTGAGAGGCCGGTTCGAGGAGCCGTATCCGTTCTGGAACGCGTCGGTCGGAGCGCCGGCAGGCCGCGCTCGTGCAGATTTCGAACTGTTGCCCGCGCTCGCAGAAGACGGCCTGTGCGATGCCGCGAAGGACATCAGCATGGCGGGCGCGCTCGGCACCGCGTTGATGCTGCTCGAATGCTCGGAGGTTGGCGCGCGCATCGATCTCGATGCATTGCCGCGCCCCGCCGATGTCGATTTCGAACGCTGGCTCACGGCGTTTCCGAGCTTCGGCTTCGTGCTCTCCGTGCGCGGGGAACACGTCGATGAAGTGCTCGCGCGCTTCGCATCGCGTGAAATTGCGGGCGCCGTGATCGGCGAGGTGGATGCATCGCGTGAAGTCGTCGTAACGCGCGGTGGCGAGACCGCATTGCTGTGGAATCTACAGGAGGAGCCGTTCATATGCGCGCGATGAACAGACTGCGTATCGCGCTGCTCACGCATTCGGTGAATCCGCGCGGCGGCGTGGTGCATACGCTCGAACTCGGGCGCGCATTGCATGAACTTGGTCAGGACGTCACGGTGTTCGCGCCGGCGCGCACAGGAGAGACGATGTTTCGCGCGTCGTCGTGCCGTGTCGTATTGTCCCGCGTAACAGGCGAACGGCAGGGCATGGTCCACATGGTCGAGGAACGTATCGTCGCATTGAAGCGCGCACTCGTGGATGAAGACGTGAGCCGCTTCGATGTGCTGCATGCGCAGGACAGCATTGGCGGGAATACGCTCGCCGAACTCAAGGAAGAAGGCGCGATTCGCGGCTTCGTGCGCACCGTTCATCATCTCGATCACTTCGACGACGCGCAACTCTCGCATTGGCAGCGTCGCGCATGGCAGGACGCGGATGAAGTGCTCTGCGTGAGCGAAGCGTGGGCGCGCACGATGCGCGAGACGTACGGGGTCGAGGCTCAGACAGTCGCGAACGGAATCGACAGAATGCGCTATGGCGCTTGCGCCGATGGCGACACGAGCTGCCTTCGCGAACGCTTCGGCATCGGCACGGGACCCGTCGTGCTCGCGGTGGGCGGCATCGAGGAGCGCAAGAATACGTCGATGCTCCTCGAAGCGTTCGCTTTGCTGCGCGCGCGACGGCCGACCGCGCAACTCATGCTGGCAGGCGGCGCGAGCCTTCTCGATCACGATGACTACACACGCCGCTTTCTTTCCCGCGCCGCCGGACTGGGGCTCGACGTCAGCGGCGAAGGCACGCCGGTCATCGTCACCGGCGCGCTGCCCGATGCCTCGATGCCCGCGCTTTTTCGTCTCGCCGATGTCGTCTCGATGATCTCGCTTCGAGAAGGCTTCGGCCTCGTGGTGCTCGAAGCGCTTGCGAGCGAATGTCCGGTCGTGGTCTCGCGCATCGCGCCATTCACCGAGTATCTCGACGACCGGACGTGCGTCTTCACCGATCCCAACGACGCCGTGTCGATCGCCGTTGCGCTCGATAAGGCGATCGATGGCGCGAGCGGCATCGACTTCCTTGATGCGACCCCCGCGCTGTTGCGGCGCTTCTCCTGGCAATCGAGCGCCGCGCGTCATCTCGACATCTACGGCAAGTGGCTCGTCCGCGCTCCGCTTGCGCTCAACCCATAACCGGGGCACCAACATGCCAGTCATGCATTTCCTGATTCGTTGGCCGGACGGCGTAGAGGCGAACTGCTATTCGCCTTCGACGGTCGTCGGCGAATATTTTGCTGCGGGCGAAAGCTACTCCGTCCACGAATTCGTCGCGCGCTCGCGCGAGGCATTGAACATTGGCTCGGAACGCGTGCGCGACAAGTACGGCTTCGCGTGCTCGGCCGCGCTCGATCAGCTTGCACGCATCGAAGAGGATGCGAGCCGTTTCAGTGAAGCGAATGACGCACGCGTGACCGTGCTCGCGCTCGATTGACTATCTTGTGGAGGGGGAAGCGAAATGTCCAACATGGATTCAACTCAGGCTGCGCCGGCCCATTACAGCGTGATCGTCGTGGGCGGCGGGCAGGCCGGGCTGTCGGTCAGCCACTTTTTGCAGCAGGCGAACATCGACCATCTCGTGCTGGAGAAGCATACGGTCACGCACACGTGGCGCACGCAGCGCTGGGACACGTTCTGCCTCGTGACGCCCAACTGGCAATGCGCGCTGCCGGGGCATCCGTACACCGGCGCGGACCCGCACGGCTTCATGAAGAAGGACGAGATCATCGAATACCTCGATGCGTTCATCGCGAAGGTAAAGGCGCCAGTGCTCGAAGGCGCGGCGGTGATGCGCGTGACGCGGGACGCAAACGGACGCTATGTCGTGACGAGCGGGCGCGGCGAGTTCACGGCGGACCAGATCGTCGTCGCGTCGGGCGGCTATCACACGCCGATCGTGCCGCGCATGGCCGAGCGATTGCCGCAGAACATCACGCAGGTGCAGTCGTCGGAATATCGCAATGCCGATGCGCTGCCGCCCGGCGCGGTGCTCGTCGTCGGCTCGGGCCAGTCGGGCGCGCAGATCGCGGAGGATCTGCACCTGTCGGGCCGCAAGGTGCATCTCGCGGTCGGCGAGGCGCCGCGTTGCGCGCGCTTCTATCGCGGCCGGGATGTCGTCGACTGGCTCGCGGACATGCGCTATTACGACATGCCCGTGACCGATCATCCGCTGCGCGAAGGCGTGCGCGACAACACCAATCACTATGTCACGGGCCGGGACGGCGGACGTGACATCGACCTGCGCCGTTTCGCGGTCGAGGGCATGGAACTGTTCGGGCGACTGGAAGATTTCCGCGACGGCAAGCTGCGCTTCGCGGCGAATCTGCGCGCGAATCTCGACGACGCAGACGATACGTATAACCGCATCAACGCGAGCATCGATGGATTCATCGCGAAACACGGCATCGACGCGCCGTCCGCGATGCGTTACGAGCCGCTCTGGCAGCCGCAGGACGAACGCGTGGAACTCGATCTGCAGGCGAGCGGCATTACGTCGATCGTGTGGTGCATCGGCTTCACGCCGGACTTCGGCTGGCTCGACGCGCCGGTATTCAACGGACGCGGATATCCGTCGCACATGCGCGGCGTGACGGCGGTGCCGGGGCTTTATTTCGTGGGCTTGCCGTGGCTGCACACATGGGGTTCGGGCCGCTTCTCGGGCGTTGCGCGCGATGCGCAATACATCGTCGATGCGATCTGCGCCGAGCGTGCGAGCACGCCGGATCGCGTGTCGATCGCGTGTGCCTGAAGGAGCGTCATGGCTCATCACGACGACACATATCGCGCCGGCATGCCGCAGCTGAACTTCGCGGGGCTGTCGGAGAGCTGGCTGCTGAAGGAGTGTGGCGACCGGCATTGGGATGCGCTCGCGCGCGAAACTCCGAGCGATTTCTTCTCCGATGAAGGCAGCCGCGCGTATGCCGCGTTCACGTCGATCCGTTTGCGCGCGCAAGGCATTCGTGATGCGCGGGAGAACGATACATTCCACATTCGCACGGAATTGTCGCGTGTCGGACCGGTTCGGCATCTGAGCGAACATCGTGTGAGCGGGCGCGACGGAATGAGCGCCGCCGTGTCGATGATCTCCACCTTCGTGCGTCGCACCGAGGAGCGGAATAACCGCTCGGTCGCGCGTGCAAGCTTCGCGATGCTGAAAGGCGATATCGTTCCGATGAACTCGGCCGTCGCCGACATGCAGGAGGCCGCGCGCGAGTTGCGTCGTCGTGAGGCCGATGCGCGCATCGCCGAACTCGGGCTGCACGAGGACACGACGTGTGCGCCACTAACGTTTCTGCCTTGTCCATACAACGATTTCAACGGCGCGGACTTTCTTTACTTCGCGAGCTTCCAGGCATTTGTCGATCGGGCGGAGTGGCAGACATGGCGCCTCGCCGACACACCTGCGATCGTCTCTCGAGAGTTGCACTATCACGGGAACATCAATGTCGGCGAGAGCCTGCGACTGACGTTTCGGCGCGCATTCGTCGGCGAGACGCGCGTGGCGCACTGGTGCGAGATCGAACGCACGAGCGACGGCAGGAAGATCGCCGACGTCCTCACGCACAAGACACGGAGGCGTGCATGAGCCGTCCGCGACGCGTTCCATTGAAGCCGCTTTACACTTCGGCGGATCTTGACGGCATCGAGCATCTCGATTCGCAACCCGGCGCGCAACCATTCGTGCGCGGACCGTATGCCTCGATGTACACGTCGAAGCCTTGGACCATTCGCCAGTACGCCGGTTATGCGGACGCCGCAGATTCGAATCTCGCGTTTCGCAAGGCGCTCGCGCACGGGGCGCAAGGCCTGTCTGTGGCCTTCGATCTGCCGACGCAGCTCGGCTACGATTCCACCGATCACGAAGCACGCGCCGACGTAGGCCTCGCAGGAGTGGCGATCGATACCGTCGACGACATGGCGCGTCTCTTCGAAGGCATCGCGCTCGATTGCGTATCCGTCTCGATGACGATGAACGGCGCAGTGCTGCCGGTACTCGCCGCTTTCATCGTCGCGGCCGAAGAGCGCGGCATCGCGATGGATTCGCTCTCGGGCACGGTGCAGAACGACATCCTCAAGGAGTTCATGGTGCGCAATACCTATGTGTTCGCGCCGGAACCGTCGATGCGCATCGTCGCGGATGTCGCGCAGTTTCTGAATGAACACATGCCGCGTTTCAAGGCGCTTTCCGTGTCCGGTTATCACTTTCAGGAAGCGGGCGCGGATGCTTCGCTGGAACTTGCGCTCACGTTCGCGAATGCCCGCGAATATCTTCGCGCGTTGCGTGCGCGCGGCTTGGAGGCCGATGCCGTTTGCGAGCAACTGAGCTTTTTCCTCGGCGCCGGAACGGACTTTTATACGGAGATCGCGAAGCTGCGCGCGGCGCGCTTGCTGTGGTCGAGAATCGCGGCGGAAGAGGGTGCGAGCACGCCGAAAAGCCGTGCGCTGCGCATGCACTGCCAGACTTCGGGCTGGTCGCTCAGCCCGACGCGCACGCACAACAACATCGTGCGTACGACCGTCGAGGCGATGGCGGCCGTGTTCGGCGGGACGCAGTCGCTGCACACGAATGCGCATGACGAGGCGCTCGCGCTGCCATCCGCATCGGCCTCGCAACTCGCGCGCGACACGCAACTGATCCTTCAGCACGAAATGGGCTTGTGCGACGTGATCGATCCGTGGGCCGGCTCGTACATGATGGAATCGCTGACGGCGGAACTTGCCGGGCGGGCGCGCGAAATGATCGACGAAATCGAGGCGGGCGGCGGCGCTCGTGAGGCGATTCGCACGGGCTGGGTTCAGCAGCGGATTCGAGCAAGCGCGGCGGTGACGCAAGCGCGCATCGATGCGGGGGAACAGGTGATCGTCGGCACTAACGCCTTTCGGGCAATCGAGGCAGATGATGATGCTCCCGAATGTATCGCAATCGATGGGGAGCATGTGCGCGTGCAACAGTCGCGCAGAATTTCCGACGTCAAACGCCGACGCGACGAATATCGCGTGAGCACGACGCTCTCGGCATTGACTCGCGCCGCACACGACGATGCCGACAACCTGCTTGCACTGACAATCGATTGCATGCGCGCGCGGGCGACGGTGGGTGAATGTACGCGTGCCCTTGAAGCAGTTTGGCCGCGCCATGTGCAGACATCGGGCGTCATGTCGAATGCGTATGGAACACAATACGGAGATGACGAGGCATGGCATGCGGCGATCGCACAGGTTGCGCGACTCGCGAAGAAGCTGGGCAGAAAACCACGTCTGCTGATGGCAAAACTCGGACTCGACGGACACGATCGCGGCGCGAACGTGGTGTCGGCGGCGCTGAAGGACGCGGGCTTTGATGTAGCGATGAGCGGCCTGTTTGCTTCGCCGACGCGCGCAGCGAGGTTTGCCGCGGAAGAAAGATGCGACGTGATCGGCGTTTCGTCGCTTGCCGGAGCGCATGGAAGGCTGGTACTTCAATTCATGCGCGAACTTGGAGAAAGAGACGTATGTGCGCCCGTAGTCGTCGGCGGGATCGTGCCAGATAAGGACGCGCTTTCTCTACGGAACATAGGCGTGGCAGAAATCTTCGGACCGGGGACAACCGTACACGAGATCGTCGAGCGGCTTGTGCGGCTGATTGAAACGAGCCGCTTCGGTGCGTCGATCCGGCGCGTGCCAGAACGCACGCGAGTCCTCGAATAAGGCTACCGTCTGGCAAACACGTTTGTGAAGCACCGAGGCAACGGGATTCGATGCAACGGGAGCTGAGCTGCCGCGTACGGCCATAAAGAGTCGTTCGTAGTCTCCGTCGCCGTGGCATTCTGCAGCCGGCCTTCTTGGAGATGTTGTGCAACGGCCCGCGCTGGCGCGCCATCGGTCCCAGACTCGGATTTTAAAATCCCCAGGTCCGTCGCCGGCCACTTTGAGATGCTCGCTGAGTAGTTAAGCAGCCATTCGGCGGACGGGCCCCGCGTCGAGAGCCAACACATCCGCCTCCCTGGCTTGATGATTTCTATTACCTTCGTCGGTCATGTCGTTCCGCACATCATCGCGGACCGGCTCACTGCAACGGATCCAACAGGGCGTGCCGTTCCGGATACCCGTGGCTACGAGCGTCATTCGTATCCGTAGGCACGAAGTCCTGCTTCATTGTCCGCCCAGCCGCTCTTCACCTTGACGAATGTCTCGAGATATACAGGGCCATCGAACAGCTTTTCCATGTCAAGCCGTGCGTCGGTGTTGATCTGCTTGAGCTTCGATCCTTCCTTGCCGATCACGATTGCCTTTTGTGATTCGCGTTCTACGAGGATCGTCGCGAAGATGCGCTTGAGGCGTCCTTCCTCTTCGAACCTGTCGATCAGTACCGTGCTCGTGTAGGGCAGTTCGTCGCCGGTCCAGCGGAACACCTTTTCACGCAGGATCTCGGCGGCGAGGAATCGCGAGCTCCGATCGGTCAGGTCATCTTCGCCGTAGATCGGCGTTCCTTCCGGCAGGTATGGTCTGATCGTCTCCAAGAGGTGCTCGATGTCCTTCGGATTGGTGGCCGACAGCGGCACGATCTCGACAAACTCCCGCAATTTGCTCATCTGCTGCATGAGCGGAAACAGCGTCTCCTTGTCCCTGACGCAGTCGAGCTTGTTCGCGATCAATAACGTGGGCATGCCGGGTGGAATCAGGTCGAGAACCTTCTGGTCATCCGTCACGAACTTGCCAGCCTCGATCACGAACAGGATCACGTCAACCGAGGTCAGCGTCGACGTAACCGCGCGGTTCAACGACCGGTTCAGCGCGGCGTCATGACGGGTCTGGAAGCCGGGCGTGTCGACGAAGATGAACTGCGCGTCCGGAGTCGTATTGATACCTGTGATGCGATGACGCGTCGTCTGTGCCTTACGCGATGTAATACTGATCTTCTGTCCGACGAGCGCGTTCATTAGTGTCGACTTACCGACGTTCGGCCGCCCGACGATAGCGATAACTCCACAACGGAAACCAGGAGGGGAAGGGTCAACAGCAGGATCGTTCATGGTCCATACCTCGGCGATGGCAGCGAGTTTGGAAGGCGAGCCCCGACGTGAGTGCTTGATCGATTGATTATAGCGAAGCAGATCTGGAACTTTGCAGGCAAACATGTCGAAGTGTTGATCGCTTTATGCGATATTCACTATCGGTTCCGTTGTTGGTGGTCTGAGCGCTACCGACTTCCCGCTACCCAAGCTGTACTCCACATAATTTCGTTAGCCTGTGCTCCAACTCATACCGTTCTCGATCTACCTTTCCACAATGAAATCGGCTCGAACGGCGTTCGTGGCCGATGACAAAAGCCAGAGTAGGATCATGGTACGTGGCCCTATTTTGAGGAGCAGGCTGAATGTGTCCGCATCGGTTGATCGTCCGACGTTTTTGAATAGCTCTCGGCTTTGAATGACGGGAGGGCCGTTCAGGTGAACCTGATTGAAAGCATGCGTGTCTTTGTCCGGGCGGTTGAACGCGCCAGCATTTCGGACGCGGCTCGTGATCTTGGAATAGGGCAGTCCACCGCGAGTGAGCGGGTCGAGAGACTCGAGAAGTTCGTCGGCTGTCGCCTTCTTTTGAGAAGTGCGCGAACCTTCAAATGCACGCCGGAAGGACAGGCTTTCTATAAACGGAGCAAAACCATTCTGCTGGCCGCATCGGAAGCGATTTCCGAGGTCTCCGGGGACCGGCAGCGGACCAACGGCACGACACGCATTGCTGCTCCGTATTGCTTTGGCGAGATCGTGCTGCCGGACCTCGTTCAGTATCTGCGCACCAATTTTCCGCAAATTGGCTTGAGCTTGATATTGAGCGACAAGGTGGTCGACCTCGTGGCGGAGGGCGTAGATATCGCGTTCCGAATCGGTAGCCTGGGCGGAGGCGGGTTCATCGCCTATCCTCTCGGTAAAGTTAAGCGACGTCTCGTCGCGTCATGTGCTTACCTAAAAAGGCACGAATCCGTAGCAACCCTATCTGACCTTGCGGCGCATTCGTTTATCGGCGTCAATGGCGTATTCTCCACCGGTCAAATCACACTGATCGGCGACGCTGGCATCGTTGAAAGTGTACTCGTTCGCAGCGAGATCACGGCCAGTCACTGGCGCCCCGCCTACGAGTTGATTCGGATGGGAATAGGCATAGGGGTGCTTGAGCAGCATGCCTGCGCAGAAGCACTTGCAACAGGACAGTTCGCTGAATTGCTGCCTGGATTTCAGATTCCTGCGCTGGACCTGAACCTCCTCATTCAAGCCCAGCGCCCTGTCCCGCAACGGGTGAGGACGATCGTGTCAATCTTGATGAGCACCGTGCCCAAGCTTCTCGGCGAAAACTCGCAAGGCTGAGAGACAACTGGATGCAGGCCTGACGGTCAATGCGGCGGTACCCCATACTTTGTATCGGCTCGTCAAACCGTCGCCGCTTCATCGAGGGGCTACGCTTCAAGCTGAGTCAGGATGTGAAGACCTCGCCGTGTAACAGCAGCGGTTCACCCCTCAAGCCGCCCCGAATCGCGGCCGCGGCCTTCTCGTATATCAGCTCACGGTGCAGCTCGAACTCCCGCAGCAGATCGGACTTATGACCGCCCGGCTGAGACAACTCGTGGAGCACCTTCTCAGTCATGACGCAAAAATAGTGGACGCTGTCCACTTTGATGCCGAATTTAACGGCATCGTGTCCGTCGATATGCACGATCCTGATACCTTCTATGGTGTCGGCCATCGTCGCCTCCATGCTGGCTGTCCAAAAAGCCTAGCACGAAAAAACGGTCTGACTCCGCTTTTTCAGGTAATCGCACTGCGCTTCTTGCATCGGCAACAAGCACGAGACGCCAACCATGTGGTGCAGACGAGCCAACGCTCGTTTCCTTTCTGAGTCGGACAGAATGGGCTTCTCAATTTCCGCCTATGCTGATACGTAACCGAGACCGATCGAACAGCATCCATGAGTTGTCTGCTCGAAATTTTTGATGCTCGAGCAGACAACGCTCACGAAGGATGAACAGGCAGAGGTTGACCATGAAAAAGGAACCATCAAGTCGGCTTACGGGTTTTCTAAGCGACCTGAAGTGGATGTTGATCCTCTGGCTCCTGGGAGTGGGCGCTACCGCACTCCTTGTATTGCCGATCCGTGTGCTGATAGCGGCCATGATGCGGAAATACTAGCGATGCCGCCCCATTTCCCCGGGTACGCGCGACCACGCGACGCGCCCGTACCGTGGTTCGGCCAATTAAGTCGGCGGCAATGTCCAGCATGTTGGTTAGCGGAGCTACTTTCCGAGTGCGAACTCCGATAGATAGTATCGGGTGAACAGACGTTGACAGCGGTACAGAGGCGCCCCCTGTGTGCTCGTGATGCTTTCACATCGAGCGTTGCCGGGAATAGCGCGGCCTCGTGGCGTTCTTCCTCGCTCGCACGCCTGATGCCATCGGCTGTCGCTTTCGGCGCGCATGGACTACCTTGAGAGACGAGCCTGCGAGGAGGGGCTACGAATCATCTCGCCATCCCATGCCGTATCCAGGGTGTCGATGTGTTTTGTAAGATAAATCAATCGACGAACGGAATGAGTCGACCATACACATGCTCTGTGATATCCGCCAAGCCAAGCCTCCTGTCGCGTGCTCCACCAATGACACGCTTCAGCCTGGCGGATGTAAGGCGGCGATGTTCCGAGCTATCGACCTCGACGTCACGAGGTTGGCACGCACGGAGCAGCCCGTTAAATGCGCGTTTTTTTATAACAATAAAAACTTTTTAATAATAGCCGGGACGACGGGTTTATTCGGTTGTCGCTATATACAGTAAAACCTAACGCTGCTTTGGTTAATCTGAACGCACGCCTATTTTTCTCTTGCACAAGAATTTAGATTAACTAAGCTTAATCGCAGGAACAGCCATCTCGTAAGCCGCGAGGCGGCGAAGTCTTTAAGCCTACAGGCTATCCCGTCCCTAGCAGGACTACGCTCGTTCATTGGAGGTTCATGTGGCCAAGCTACGCGACGTGCCAGGTATCAGGCCGTACGAAGGTCCCGCTGGCGGTTGGGGTGCACTCAGGGCGACCGCTCAGGCGATCCACGATCAGATGGATAGCATAGAGGCACCGATCACACTGCTTAGAACAAATCAGCCTACCGGATTCGATTGCCCGGGCTGCGCCTGGCCCGACAAGGAACACCGCTCCACCTTCCAGTTCTGCGAGAACGGTGCGAAAGCCGTTACGTGGGAAGCGACCACCAAGCGTGTGCTGCCGGAGTTTTTTGCTAGCCATACCGTCAGCTCGCTTCTGAAGATGACCGACTATGAACTGGAGGACATGGGACGGCTCACACACCCGCTGGTTTACGACCGTGCAACCGATACCTATCGCCCCGTCGAATGGGAAGATGCGTTCGCGCGCATCGGCGAGATCCTCCGCGCGCTAAAACCGGATCAGGTCGAGTTCTATACGTCGGGGCGCGCTTCAAACGAAGCTGCGTATCTGTATCAGTTGTTCGCGCGCGAATACGGCACGAACAATTTCCCCGATTGCTCGAACATGTGCCACGAGCCGACCAGCGTGGGATTGCCGCTGTCGATCGGAATCGGCAAGGGTACCGTATCGCTGGACGATTTCGATTCGGCGGAGCTCATCATTGCGATAGGCCACAACCCCGGCACGAATCATCCGCGCATGATGGGTACACTCCATGAAGCCGCACGGCGAAACGTCCCGATCATCGTGTTCAATCCGTTGCGCGAGCGTGCGCTGGAGCGTTTTGCCGATCCGCAGAGCATGCTGGAGATGGCGACCTTCGGGTCCACCCGAATTGCGTCGACCTATTTCCAAGTCGACGCCGGCGGCGATGCGGCGGCGCTGAAAGGGGTGATGAAGGCGTTGCTCCAGATGGAAGCCGAGCAGGGCGACGTCCTCGATCGGGAATTCATTGCCGCACATACGGAAGGGTTCGATGCCTTCGCCGCGGACCTCGAAGCCACCTCGTGGGAGGATATCGAAAAAGCAAGCGGCCTCACGCGTGAAGACCTTGACCACGTGGCCGTCGCGTATGCAAAATCCAACGCGACCATCGTGAGCTATGGCATGGGCGTCACGCAGCACAACAAGGGAACAGCCAACGTCCGGCTGATTGCCGACCTGTTGCTCATGCGTGGAAACTTCGGAAAGCCCGGCGCGGGAATCTGTCCGCTGCGCGGGCACTCCAATGTACAGGGAAACCGCACCGTCGGCATTACCGAAAAGCCCTCCGAGGAATTTCTCAAGCTCATAGAAATCGCGTGCGGCTTCACGCCGCCTTCCGAGCACGGGCATGACGCGGTCCAGGCCATGCAGGCCATGATCGACGGATCGTCGAAGGCACTCCTTTGCCTCGGTGGAAATTTTGCCGTTGCGCTGCCGGACCCCGAGCAGTCGTTCCCCGCCATGTCCAAACTCGATCTGGCCGTGCATATTGGCACCAAGCTCAACCGCACGCACCTCCTCGTCGCGAAGGAAACGTATCTGTTCCCTTGCCTTGGACGAACAGAGCTTGATGTGCAGACTGGAGGACGGCAGTCGGTCACGGTTGAGGACTCGATGTCGATGGTCCATGCGTCGTCGGGCAAGCTCACACCCGCGTCGGAGTTCCTGCGCTCGGAGCCCGCAATTGTCGCCGGCATCGCACGCGCCACATTGCCGAATACCAAAGTGCCGTGGATGGAACTGATCGCCGACTACGACAAGATCCGTGACCTGATTGAACAGACCGTTTCTGGCTTCGAGGACTTCAACGCGCGCATCAGAGTTCCCGGTGGATTCAGGCTGCCGCTTCCGCCGACCGAGCGACAGTGGCATACGCCGACGGGCAAGGCAATGTTCTCCGTGTACAGCGGGGTGAAGGAAGATGCCGACGTCCTCGGCGCTGAGAACGTGCTGCGACTCATCACGATCCGCAGCCACGATCAGTACAACACCACCATCTATGCGATGGACGACCGCTATCGAGGCGTGTTTGGCAGGCGGGATGTCCTTTTCATGAACCAGGACGACATGGCCGAACACGGCATCGAACACGGCGATCTGGTAGACATTGAAACGATCACTTCCGGTAGGCCGCTCAAACTGAAAAACATCACCGCGATCATCTACAACATCGCAAAGGGCTCGGTCGCGGCGTACTACCCGGAAGCCAACGTTCTGGTGCCACTCGACTATATCGACAAGGAGAGCGGTACACCTTCTTACAAGTCAGTGCCCGTACGGGTGGAGCGCGTCGCGACGAACTGACCTTGCATTGGCTGCTTGCCTGATATGCCGCGCTTTGCCGTCCGATCGGTCGGCATTCAGGCGGCTGGGGCGGGCGCGGCGTCGCGCGGCGAAGAGAAAGACCGCGCGACAAAAGCGGAGCCGCGCCACCCCGCCATTTCCTTCGCAAAACGGTGAAATCTGGTCCAACGGGCGTCAAATCCATCGCGTAGTCGTAGCACCGCCGCATGACGTTTGTCGTCACACGCTTGATGTCATCATCTGGAGCTATTGACCGATCATGGAAATCTTCGACGCCTTTCATCTCGCCAGGCTGCAGTTTGCGTTCACGGTTTCATTTCATATCGTCTTTCCGGCGATCAGTATTGGCATGGCCAGCTTCCTCGCCGTGCTCGAGTGGCGCTTTCTGTTGACTGGCGACAAAGCGTACAAGGACATGTACCTGTTCTGGTCGAGGATCTTTGCTGTCGGCTTCGGGATGGGCGTCGTCTCCGGCGTCGTAATGGCCTACGAGTTCGGCACGAACTGGAGCGGGTTCTCCATGATCGCCGGCAACATCACCGGCCCGCTATTGACCTATGAAGTCCTCACAGCTTTCTTTCTGGAAGCCGGATTTCTCGGGATCATGCTGTTTGGCTGGCATCGGGTGAGTCCCCGGGCGCATTTCTTCGCGACGCTCATGGTCGCGGTCGGGACGCTGATTTCGACGTTCTGGATTCTGGCGTCAAACAGCTTCATGCAAACGCCGCAGGGGTTCGCCATGGAAAATGGCCGTATTGTCCCTGTCGACTGGTTCAAGGTGATTTTCAATCCATCGTTTCCCTATCGGCTGGTTCACATGACAATCGCCGCGTTTATCGTAGCGGCCTTCATTGTCGCGGCATGCGGTGCATGGCACCTGCTCCATGGCCGGCGCGACGTACCGGTCAAGCGCAGCTTTTCAATGGCGCTGTGGATGCTGCTCGTACTTACGCCGATACAGATTTTCGTCGGTGACGCGCACGGACTGAACACGCGCGAGTATCAGCCGGTGAAGATCGCGGCCATCGAAGGACTGTGGGAAACCGAGCATGGCGGTACCGCACTGAACCTGTTTGGTCTGCCCGACATGGACGCGGAGGTGACACGATACGCGATCCAGATACCTCATCTCGGCAGCTTGATCCTGACACATAGTTGGGACGGCGAGATCCGCGGCATGAAGGAGTTTCCGCCGCAGGATCGCCCGTATTCGCCTATCGTGTTCTGGACATTCCGCATCATGGCCGGCCTTGGCATGCTGATGCTAGTGACCGCTATCGTCGGGCTGCTGCTGCGGCGGGGCGGCCGACTTTACGAGGCCCGCTGGTATCAATGGTTTGTATTGTGCATGGGACCGTCCGGCATCGTGGCATTGCTGGCCGGGTGGATCACGACGGAGGTAGGCCGCCAGCCCTGGACGGTCTATGGCGTCGTACGTACCGTGGACTCGGTCTCGCCCATCGGCAGCCAGCAAGCGGGCGTCACTCTGTTGATACTGATCATCGTGTATTTCCTTGTATTCGGCACGGGCGTCTATTACATGCTGAAGATGATGAAGGCAGGTCCTGCAGCAGGCCTCGAAACCCGCGAGTCGCTGAAATACCCCGAATTGCACAACCGTGCCCTCGACGTGCTGGAAGGAGAATAATGTCATGCAAATCGATCTTCCCGTCATCTGGGCGTTCATTATCGGACTTGGCGTCTTTATCTATGTGATGCTCGACGGCTTCGATCTGGGCATTGGCTTGCTGTTTCCATTCTTCGAAGAAAAGGGCGATCGTCACGTCATGCTCAATACCGTCGCCCCGGTTTGGGACGGCAACGAGACGTTTCTGGTCCTTGGCGGCGCCGGGCTCTACGGCGCTTTTCCCGTTGTCTACTCGACCCTCCTGCCGGCCAACTATATGCCGCTGATGCTGATGGTCGTGGGCTTGATTTTTCGCGGGGCGGCGTTCGAGCTGCGCGCGAAGGCCAAACGCACGCAACACGCCTGGGATCTCGCATTCATTGGCGGCTCGGCGCTCGCGGGGTTTTGCCAAGGCATCACGCTGGGCTCTCTGCTACAGGGGATCAAGATTGCCGACTCACGCTTCGTCGGCGAGCCGTTCGACTGGCTCTCGCCGTTCAGCGTGTTCTGTGGCATTGGCGTACTGATGACCTATGCGACGCTGGGGTGTGGCTGGCTCATCCTCAAAACGGACGGGGAACTGCAGCGCAAGATGCGGGAATTGATGCGTCCCCTCGTGCTTGCCCTGCTGGCAACGATCGCGATCGTCAGTCTCTGGACCGTGATCGGATTGCCTGCCGTGGAGAAACGCTGGTTTGGAAGCGGCCTGCTTGGATGGTTTCTTCCTGTACCGATACTCGTCATTCTCTGCGTGTGGGGCATCCTTCGCTCGATCCGGCTTCAGCACGAAGCAATGCCGTTCCTTCTGACGCTAGCCATCTGCTTTCTCGGCTATACCGGCCTCGTCATCAGCATCTGGCCGTACATCATCCCGCCATCGCTGACGATCTGGGACGCTTCGTCGAGTCACTCAAGCCAGCTCTTTGCGCTTGTCGGCACCGTCATCGTATTGCCGGTCATTCTCGTCTATAACGCCATGCAATATCGCGTATTTCGGGGGAAAGTACGCGAAGGCGACCCCGGCTACCATTGACGCGGAGAGGGAAGCCGGCGGTCATCGCATCCAGAGGCGCGCGCGCCCTAGCTCCATTCGTGTGCGAACTGAGACAGTCTCCTGACTTTTGGATGCGTCATTCAGCACATGACAAGAGCACATCATGATCGTAAGACCAACTGAAAACTGGTTCCGCCTGCTGTTTGTATGGAACGGTTCTGTTCTTCAATCGATTATTCCGCAGCTGGTTTTCATGGCAGTCATCAGTATCATCGCCGCATTCACACACGGGAGGATCTTCGGGGAGAAGATCCCGCTCAACACCGCTCCCTTTACGTTGTTCGGTCTCGCCCTTGCTATCTTTCTAGCGTTCCGCAACAACGCGAGCTATGGGCGGTTCAATGAAGCACGTCATTTGTGGGGCGGCCTGCTGATCTCCACGCGAGCATTGACGTCACAAATACTATGTTACGTGCCGGACCAAGCGAACAAGCTCCAACTGACCCAGATGACGATTGCCTTCGTCTACGCACTCAAGCATGAACTCCGGGGCACAGATCCGATGCCGGATTTCGTGCGCCTGCTCGGGCTCGATCAGGCCGAGCAGCTACGCTTGAAGCACTACAAACCCACGGCCCTTCTCAACGAAATCCGTCGCGAACTCGCTCAATCGGAACTGCGCGCACGAGCAGGGGAGACGACACTCTGGATGCTGGATGCGCAGATCAACGAATTAGGCGCAGCTGTCGGAGGATGTGAACGCATCGCCTCCACCCCGGTCCCATTCTCCTATAGCGTGCTGCTACACAGAACGGTCTATGCTTACTGCATCATGCTGCCATTCGGACTGGTTGATTCGACGGAGTTCTTCACGCCTCTGCTGTGTGTGTTCATCTCCTACACGTTGATCGCGCTCGAAGCGATCGCCAGCGAAGTGGCGGAACCGTTTACCGTCGCGCCTAACGCCCTCGCGCTCGACGCCATGGCGCGAAATATCGAACGCTCTGTTCTTGAACTGTGCGGGCGCCCACTGCCGGAAGCAGTCGCGCCGATTCGTCTTTATCATTTGACTTGAGAAAAGCGTGAGTGCGTCCGTTGGTCGCGCGGCGGGCTCGGGGCGCGCGATCCTATTCTCAGTTGACAAATCTATTTCGCAATTGGCGACGAACTTGTTTTCATCTACGCGTCGCGGCGGCTTCGACCAGCGCCGCATGTCCATCCGACTCACTGGAATCAGCGCTTGTCGGCCGCCAGTTCGGGCGCGCGTTGAAGAATCGGCGCCTGACTTACCTTCCCTGGTAGTGTCAGTGTCACAATCGCGCACAACATTGTGCAGGCGGCGAGAAACGTGAACGCGCCATCATAGGAGCCATGCCTGGCGACGATGAGAAACCCCATCACCGCCGGCGATGCGACACCTGCGAGTTGACTGCCCAGATTGACGATGCCCGAAGCCATGCCCATGTCCTTCGCCTCGATCAGCTTGAGCGGCAACGACCACAGCGCGATGAAGGAGATCTTCATGCTGAACGCGAGTACCAGTTGACACGCGATGACGACAGGCAACGCGGGCACGTTCAACATCACGAACAGGCTCGCGCCCGCGAGCACGACGCTTGCCAGCAGCAGATACTTCTCACGTCCGGCGAAGGCTTTGTCGGCGAGCCATCCGCCCGCGAGCATGCCAACGATGCCCGCCACGCCTGGCAGCGCGGAAAAAAAGCCGGCATGCGCGAGATCGAGTTTCTGCACCTTGATCATGTAAGAAGGGAGCCAGGACAAGAATCCCCAGATCAGGATGTTGACCCCGAAATTGATCACCGAAATTTTCCAGATGTTGCTGTCGCGGATCAGATCGCGAAAGCCGCGCGGAGGCTCGAAGGCGATGCCTGCCGCCGGCTGGTTGCTGGGCGCGGGATGCGAACGGCGCGTTCCGAAAAAATACAGCGCGAATGCGACGAGACCGGCCGCCGACGCGCCGATGAACATCCCTCGCCAGCCGGTATACGCGATCAACGGCACGGCGATCAGCGGCGCGACGACGAGACTCAGGGGATTGGTCGCAAGCATGAACGACTGGACCCGCGCGCGCTCGTTCTTCGCGTAGCCTTCCGCGACGGCTTTGTACGCCGCGGTCGGAAAGCAGCCTTCGAAGATGCCGAACAAAAAGCGAATGACGAACATCGCGGCGAGCGACCAGGCGAGCCCGCTGCCCGCGGTGAAAATCGCGAACATGCCGACAGAAAAAAGAATGGTCTTGCGCGTTCCGATTTTGTCGGCGAGCCAGCCGCCGGGCAACTGGATGATCGCGTAGCCGACGAAAAACACGCTCAGCAAAAGCCCGAGCCCCGCTTCGTCGATCTTGAACTCCGCGCCGATGAAAGGCAGCGCCATGTTGATGAGAAAACGCTCCAGATAGCTCGCGAACCAGCAAACGAACAAGATCGACGCGAACTGGAATTTTTGGTTCGAAACGTTCATACGTGCCTCACTCCTGAGCACGGGTCGCGCATTCCGATAAAATCGTGCGCGCCCGGACTTCGATGTCTCCCACGATGGATTCGCCCGCCGCGCGAACGGCACGCGTTCCGATGGCGCTTTCGTTCGTGCGGCGGCGTTCAGTCGAACACGACCGGCGCGCCCGGCGGCGGACTGAAACCGAGATCGCCACGCGCGATCACGGCTTCGCGTCCGCCATTCGCGGCGAGCAATTCGGACTGGCGCTCGCGCACCATGCGATCCACGTCGTGCGGATCGCAGATGCGCAAGAGGCGTGCGTGGCATTCGCGCAGCACGCTCGCATAGCGGGGATCGGTCGCGCGATCGTGCAACTCTTCGGGGTCAGCGGCGAGATCGAACAATTGCGGCGGATAGTCGACGTAGTACACGTACTTGTACTGCTCGTGTCGAATCATGAACGCGCCGGTCGACGAGCCCATGCCGTGATATTCCGTCAGGACGTTGCGATCCGGCTTCGCGCCATCGGCGATGTCTTCGAGCGATACGCCGGGAAAGCCCGTCGTCAGCGCGGGGTCCGTTTCGCCGACCGAGCGTAGGATGAACGGATAGGCATCGACGTGGCTCACGGGTGTATCGACGACCTTGCCCGGTTCAATACCCGGCCCCGCGACGATCAGCGGCACACCGGACGCTTCCTCGAACATCGTCGATTTGCCCCACATGCCGCGCGATCCAAGGTTGTCGCCATGATCGCTTGTGTACATCACGCGCGTGTCGTCGGCGAGGCCCGCGTCGCCGAGCGCCTTCAGAACGAGACCGATGTTTTCATCGAGGAAAGAACAGAGTCCGTAATAGCCCGCGAGCGCGCGCTTGAGCTTGTCTTCGTCGAAATAGTCGTCGTAGTTGAAGCTGCCGCGATAGTCGACCAGATACGGATGCGTCGGCCGTTCTTCCTTGCGATAGAGCTTGGGCAGCGGCAGATCGCGATCGTAGTACTTGTAGAAATGCTGCGGCGGCGCGGTGAGCGGGAAATGCGGCGCGACGAACGAAACGAACAGCACCCACGGTTTGTCCGCGTGTTTCCTCGCGGCCTCGCGCAGCCACACTTGCGCGCGCGCCGCGATCTCGCGGTCGTAGAACGTGTACTGGCTCTCGCCCGGACCGGCCATGTTCGCCATTTTGTACGCGCCCTTGCGCACCGGCAGATCGCTGCGCACGAGGCCCATCAGATCGCCTTTGCCCTCGATGATATGCATCGGGATGATCTCTTCGGTGAAGCCGTGGTCTTCGCCCGTCAGCTTGAAATGCAGCTTGCCGATCGACGTCACGTTGTGGCCGCGATCACGCAGCTTGTGGTGCCAGCTTGGAACGGCGCCGTCGTAGGCGTCGGCGTTATCCGCGTAGCCGATCTGATGAATGTACTTGCCGACCGCAAACGACGCACGCGCGGGAATGCACACAGGGCTCGTGCAATACGCGGAGCGAAAGCGCGTGCCACGCGCGGCGAGGGCGTCGAGATTGGGCGTCTCGACGATCTCGTTGCCCGCGCAGCCGAGCATTTTCGGATTGTGCTCGTCGGACATGATGATGAGCAGGTTCTGAAATTCTTTCATGATTTCCTTAAACTATGTAGGACTATAGTTCCAGAAGAGCAAAATTTTTTCGGGGCGATGTTCTGCCCCGATGAAAAACCTAACGCGATTGATGCGCCATCTTCGGCAACTGATCCGGAATGCTGAGTACACGATCTGTCGCCGGAATGAAAAACTCCTGGTAGTACACGCATGCGGATTCGCCCATCATGGCGGCAGCTTGCATGAAGAGACCGCTTTCATTTTTTCGTGCGCCAATCGCTTCGGCTGTCGTGGCGTCGAACTTGACGATGCTCATGTCGTGGGTAATGCGTGTAATCGGAACACTCAGTTCGCCCGCGATCACCGTTTTGAAGTTCAGACCGTCCAGCGAGCGTAGTGACGCCTTCGACAGACGCGGCAAGATGCGGCTATCCATGTAGAAGCGCACGAGCACGTCGAACTCGCTGTTCACGTTGATGACGCGCGTGATCAGCATGAGATTGCCGCCGGCATCGGGAAAATAGCGCGTCCATGCGCCGCGCGTTTTTACGCGTTCGCGGCTCAGCACTCTCGAATAGACCGGCAGAAAGCTCACGCCGTCGGCATCGAGAAAACGGCAATGCCACGGATCTTCCATGCGCAAATCGTTTTCCGCGACGAAACTGCCGAGGCCGTGACGCCGCACGACCACGCCCTGATCGACCAATGTGCGCAATGCGCGCTGCACGGTGCCGAGGCTGAACGGCGTCATGACCGCCAGCTCTTCTTCGGTCGGCAATCTGTCGCCGGCCTTCCAGTGTCCGGCGGTGATGGCCTGCATCAGCACGGTGGAAAGACGCATGTATTTGGGCGCGCCGCTGCGGTCGGGCCGCGTGAGCGTGGAAAAGATGTCGGCGTTGTCGGCGGCGGCCTGCATTCGTAGTGAACCTGAATCGAGTGGAAACCATAGAACTATATAGTTCTATCGAACGGTATGCGTTCGGCGCCGTTTACGCAATGGTTCGATGAGGCGGGTATACCCGATTGACCGGCTCATCCCATCAAATCAAAAACGCACCCAACGGCACCAAAAGCGTCAACGCTACCGTCCACTTCAAAAGATCCTTGAACGTCCGGTCATCCCCATGCAACTCCGCCAGAACAAGTCCGCCGCCCAGATGAAACGGACTCGCGGTAATCACGACGATGCTCGTCGCGGACAGCGCCAACTGGATCGACGCCAGCAACGCGGACGGTTCGTTTGCCAGCGAGTGCGTCACCACCGGAATGACAAGCCCCAGCACGACCACCGACGAAGCCTCGAAATTCGCCATCAACGTGCCGAGGTACGTCATGCCCACGCGTACCAACGATTGTTGCTCCAGACTTTGCAGCAACTCACCGGTCGCCTTCAATACGCCGACGTTTTCGAGCATGCCGATATAAATCAGAATGCCCGAGATCATCACGACCATGCTCCACGGCAGATCGGCGATGACCTTGCGCGGGTCCGCCCGAACCGCCATGTTGAGCAGAATGCCCATTGAAAACGCGCTCAGACCGACATCGTGGCGCGTCAGCACCAACGCCATAAAGCCAAGCAACGCGGCGAGCGCGGCCCGTTGCTGCCAGGTCAACGCGAGTCGCGACGAGCCCACTCCTGAAGCACATTCTGAAGGGGCATTGCGTCTTCTACCGCGCCCGATCAGTTCCGCGCCGCCGAACGCGAAGAACGCCAGCAGCGCGAACGTGAAATTGATCGCGAGCTGACAGAAGAAAAAGTGCATGGGAAGCAGCGTCACGCCGCCCTTGGCCGCTTGCGCGACGACCACCTTGGCCCACGGATTCAACGGCGACAATCCGCCGATACACCCGCCCTGAATGGTCACGATGCCCATCAGCGCCGGGCGGATTTTCTCGCGCCGCGCAATCTCCAGGGCGACCGGCAACGTGATGACGAGCGCGGCGATCGGCAACGCGCCCAGCGCGCAGATAAAGGCGGTGAGGGCGCACGTCGTCCACGGCAGCAGCCACGGCCGTCCGCGAGACATCGCGGCAGCCTGATGCACGATCAGTTCCGCAAGCCCGCTATCGCGCACGAGATTCCACAAGTACATCACGCCGAGAATCAGCATGACGAGATCGGTCGGGAAGGACGTGAATATCCGCTTTTGCGGAACGCCCGCGAGCACCGCCAGCAAGAAGCTTGCAGGAATGGCAACCAGCCCGAGGTTGATGCCGCGCCACAGGCTGATCGCAAACACGACCACCAGCAGGACAAGCGCAACGATATGGATGTTGGTCATACCGGTGTCTCCCCTTGGTTTGTTTTTCGTCGCGTGAACAGTCAGCGCATTGAAGCGCATGCGGATTCACGCCAGCGGGAACGAACTACTGCGATGTTCTTGGCCAGACATGTGGCCCAGATGTTGTATTAGCTTGTATCAATACATTGTGAGGCATGCTATCGCCATGCTTCCGCGCATGTCAACTAGTGGAATCGCCAACACCGTCCGACCGACGCCCGGTGCGAAACGACGGATCGACGCGTGTTGACATCGGCGAAACGGATCGCTACTATCCGCCTATCTTGTCTTAATACAAGATAAGACAAGAAAAACGTAGTTCCGCGACGATATCCGTAGGGAGATTGCGAATGCTGCTCAACGATGAAGAGACCGCCATGCTTGATGGCGAGCGAGGCAAGGTCCTGCAAATGGCCATGCGCCATCAGGTGCAGGTCGGCGAATTCTTCGGTGCGCGTGATTTCGTGCCCGTCACGCAGGCGCACATCATGGCCGATACCGAAAGTCTCGGTCAGGCGGGCGTCATGTGGCTGGAGCGGCTTTCCGAATTCAGCGATGGCCGCCACACCGTGCGTATTCCGACCATTACCGATCCGCGTGGCACCGATTTTTCGAAAGCCAGCGATCTCGGTCAGCGCGACTGGATGCTCGAACTCGAACGCCGCACGATACACGCGTTCGAGCGGCTCGGCGTCAGCATGACTGATACCTGCATCAACTATCAGACCGTGCTTGCTGCCACGCGCGGCGAACACGTCGCGTTCGGCGATACCGGCGTCGTGATCTATTCGAACTCGGTAAGCGGCGCGCGCACGAATTTCGAAGGCGGTCCGTCGGCATTGTCCGCGGGTCTCACCGGACGCACGCCGCGTTATGGCTTTCATCTCGATGAGAAACGCCGCGCGACGAAGCGCTTTCGCGTCGGCTTCACGCCCCGCACGCTCAACGAATGGGGCGCGCTCGGTGGCGTGATCGGCCGTCTTGCGGGCAATTACTGGGAAGTGCCGGTGATCGAAGGCATCGAGGCCGCGCCGACATCGGACGATCTGAAACACTTCGGCGCGGCGATGGCGAGTTTCGGATCGATCGCGCTGTTTCATATCGTCGGCATTACGCCGGAAGCGTCGCGGCTCGACGATGTCGGCGGCGATATGTTGCCGGTGCATCATCGCATCGGACGCGCGGAAATCGAAGCGCTCACCGCGAGTTACGCGGTTGCGAAGCAAGTGGATGTCGTGGTGTTTTCCGCGCCTCAACTGAGCCTTTACGAGTTGCGCGCGCTCGCTGAAATCTGCGATGGCCGCACCTTCAAGGTGCCGATGCTCGCCATCACGAGCCCGCAAGTCGCGCCCGATGCCGAGCGATTCGGCTATACGCGCCGCATCGAAAAGGCGGGTGGCACGGTGCTCGCGGGCATGTGCTTTTATCAGTCGTATGCGCGCGAGATGTCCGAGGCGAAGGGCTGGAAAACGCTCGCCACCAACAGCGCCAAGCTCGTCAATATTCTCGGCGGATACGGCTACACACCGATGCTCGCATCGATGCAGGCATGCGTCGATGCAGCCGTGACAGGAGAACTCGCATGAACGAAATCGTGCTTACCGCGCGTCACGCGCTCGGCAATAGAGTGTCGGCAGAGGCGCTGGTTGCCAGCGATGGCTTCTCGGCCCGTTACGATCTTAACCGTCTGGAAGGCGTTTTCTCGCGGCCGTCACACAAGCTCGTGGGGCAGTCATACATCGGCCGCGTGCTGGTGCTCGATACCGCGAAAGGCGGCGTGGCCAGCGCGTGGATGCTGCACGAGATGCAGTCGCGCAACATGGCGCCGGTGGCGATCGTGTTCAACACGGTGAACCCGATTCTCGCGCAAGGCGCGGCGCTCGGCGATATCTCGATGCTCGCGGGTTTCGATTGCGACGTGACGGCGGTCGTGCCGCATGGCGCGCTCGTCGAGATCGATCCTGCGACGAAGACGCTGCGGGTGTTGCGTGCGGCAGCGGGCGAACCTGCTTCGGCCACGTTCGCGCAAGGGCAGCAGGGCACGTCGACGGTGCATGTGAAGCCTGCGCATCGTTAAACGCGCAAGCATCGCACGGTCACTCCGCGTGATCGTGCGATGCCGCGCCGTTCACGTTCTTGATGGATGAACCGACCGGCAATGGTCCTTGCACGCTCAGCGTAAATTCGTAGTTCTCGGGACGAATATGAAACGATGTGCGTTCCAGCAGCATGCCGTTTCCATCGAACGATTCGCGGTCCATCACGAGCAATGCGGCACGCGGAGACAGCCCGAGCGCGCGCCCGACCGACGTGCCCGCCGAGCACGCACGAATGCGAATCTGTGCCTTGGCAACAGGCATCGCCAGTAGATTTTCGAGCAGCACGTAGATGGGATTGCGGTTCACCTGTTCCCACGTAAGCCCGCTTGCCTGCGGTGGCAGATACGACACGACGAGCGCAATCGGCTCGCCATCGACGAGATAGAGCCGCTTGAGCCGGAAGCAGTCGCTTTCGCCTCCATCTTCGCCGAATGCTTGCCGCAAAGGTTCCGGCGTCGTCACGGGACCGAACTCCAGCAACTTCGTTTTCGGTTCGACGCCTTGCGCGACGAGGGCATCGTAGAAGCCGCGCATCGGCTTCAGATCATGTACGAACTTGTTGCGCGAGACGAAGGTGCCCTTGCCTTGCTTGCTGACGACATACCCGTCCGCAAGCAATTGCGCGATGGCCTGGCGCACGGTCACGCGACTCACATCGAAACGTTGCGTCAACTCGCTTTCGGCGGGGAGTTTGCTGTCGGTCGCGAAGGTGCCCGCGTCGATTTCGGCGCGCAGGCGTTCGGCGATCTGCATGTAAAGCGCGGTTGCGCTCTCTCGGTTGAGCAGCGGTTCGTTAGTCGATTTGGAGCGCTTCGGAGCGGCGGTGCGTTTGCTGGAATTGCCTTCCATGGATTGCCTTTGAGGTAGCGTCGTTCGCCCGTGACAAGACACGTGACGCACATGTATTCTGATAATAAGACATGCTCATACAAGTTGCAATTGCTAGGGCTTTCCACGGCTGACGCATCGCGACGGAATCCGTAAACTCTCGCGCTACGCCCAGATCGGCATAAGGCAGCGCGATCATGACTCTTCAACAGTTGGAGACCTTCTTCTGGACCGTCAAGCTCGGCAGCTTTGCTGCTGCCGCCGAGCGCCTGTACGCGACGCAATCCGCGGTGTCCATGCGCATGCGCGAACTCGAACGCACGCTGGGCGTCGAGTTGTTCGACCGCACGCATCGTACTGCGCGGCTCACGCCGAAGGGCCGCGAACTCATGGACTACGCGAGCCGCATTCTCGACCTTTCGACGGAACTGGAACATCGGATCGGTGCGCCCGAAGCGGTGTCGGGCACGGTGCGCTTCGGCGTCGCGGAAGTCGTCACGACGACATGGCTGCCGCGTCTCATCACGGTGATCGCGGAACGCTATCCGAATGTGCGTCTGGAAATCGAAGAAGCGTTGACCGCTGAGTTAATGGCGAGCCTGCATCAGGCCGAACTGGAACTCGTGCTCGCGCCGGGGCACACGCGCACGCCGGAGTTATCGACACTCTCGCTCGGCACCGTGGATTTTCAGTGGATGGCGAGTCCCGCACTGGGTCTCGCCGCGCGCACGTACAAGCCGCATGAACTGGCCGATTACCCAATCATCGGCATGAAGCAATCGTCGTTTCATTATGCGGCGCTGGAGGACTGGTTTCTCACCGAACACGTGCGATGCCGCTATCTCGCGCGCTGCAAGAGCGTGGCCGTGGCGGCGTCGATGACGATAGCGGGCATGGGCGTGTCGTATCTGCCGGTGCGCTCCTATATGCAGGAAATCGAGCGGAACGAACTCGCGATCGTGCATGTGGAAAATCCGTTGGAGCCGGTGGAATTCATCGCGGCATGTCCCGCCGGACATTCGTATTCGCTCGCTCGAGCGATTGCCGAACTGGCCCGCGAAGTCAGCGATTTCGAGCGCGTAAAGGCCGCCTGATTCATCGCGATGGATGGTGCGTTGCGTCATGACACATCAACTTTCCTGATGTTTTTTCGCGCAAATTACTCGTTTGAGTTCATGCGCCCTCGCGCCTAACCTTTCTTCAAGCACAGCGTGCGTCCCACACGACTCGCACTGACTGTTGCTGCGAGACAAGGAGGAAGACACATGGAAGCGGTCCTCATGCGCGAGGAGGCCGTCGCTCGTCCCGACGACGAGCGGCAGAAGAAACTGCACGTCACGCTGAAGTCCATCACGTCGCTCGCCGAGGACATCAACGCATTCGAATTCGTGAGCGCCGATGGCAGGCCATTGCCCGCGTTCACGGCCGGTTCGCACGTCGACGTGCATCTTCCCGATGCCACCATTCGACAATATTCGCTCTGCAATTCGCCCGATGAACGGCATCGCTATGTGGTCGCCGTGCTGCGCGATCCGGCGGGGCGCGGCGGTTCGGTCGCGATGCACGACACCTTGCGCGCGGGCCAGAAGCTCTTTATTTCAGCGCCGCGCAATCACTTCGCGTTATCGGATTCGGCGCGCAGACATGTGTTTATCGCGGGTGGAATCGGCATTACGCCGATCATGGCGATGATCGCTGAAGCGCAAAAGCGCAACGAACCGTTCCATCTTTTCTATTGCGCGCGCACCTCGCAACGTGCCGCGTTTCTCGATCGGCTGAAGGCGCTCGTCGACCGCGGCGATGTCTCGCTGCACTTCGATAACGGCGATCCGCGCAACGGACTCGATCTCGCATCGACGCTCGAGAACTACGTCGCCGATACGCATCTCTACTATTGCGGCCCCGGCCGTTTCATGGACGCGATCGAAGCCGCCAGCGCGCATTGGCCCGCAGGCACGCGTCATTGCGAACGCTTTACTGCAAGCGAGCTCATCAAGACAACCGAAGCTGAAGCCGCCTTCGACATAGAACTGCGGCGCTCGCAAAAAACCCTGACGGTGCCGCCGGGCGAATCCATCGTCGATGTCATGCGCGCCAACGGCATCGAAGTCGATACGTCGTGTTGCGAAGGCTATTGCGGCACGTGCATGACGCGCTATCTCGCGGGCGAACCGCTGCATCGCGACAGCGTGCTCGACGACGAGGACCGCGAGGAATTCGTCATGATCTGCTGCTCGCGTTCGAAGTCGACGAAGCTGGTGCTCGATTTATAAAACGCCTTGCTTCAGGCTGTTCAATAAAGAAAACGCGGAGTGAATGGCTCCGCTCAACTCAACGTTTCCCACTCGTCAAGAAGAGGATGCGCGTCATGAGCACATTCGAATACGTGAAAGACTGCTGGTACCCGATCGGCTTTTCTTCGGAGTTTGCTGTCGGCGAATTGCAGGGACACAAGATCGTCAATCGGCCCATTGTGATGTGGCGTGCCGAGAGCGGCGAAGTCGTCGCGTTCGACGATCGCTGCTGTCACAAGCGCTTTCCGCTTTCGCAAAGCAAGCTGCTCGATAACGGTCAGCTCGAATGCGCGTATCACGGCTTGTGCTACGACACGGCGGGCCAATGCGTGGCGATACCCTCCGCACCCGACAAGCCGATTCCGCCGCAAGCGCGCTTAAGCGTCGTGCCCGTGCGCGAACAGGACGGCGTGGTCTGGATCTGGCCGGGCAACGTCACGGCTTCGCAGCGCTGCGATCCGCCGCGCACGCCCGAGGTCACGGATGCGGAGACCCTGTCGATCGGTTCGCCCGAACCGCTTCACGTGCCCGCGAATTATCTGCTGCTGATCGAAAATCTGCTGGACATCACACACTTTTATCCGCTGCACGACGGCAATATCGGCGATAAGGAAAACAGCAGGATTCCGGTGGATCTCGAGGAAGGCGACAGCGAAGGCTATACGTTCGTGCGTACGACACGCCACGTTCACGGCTACCGCCAGCCGCCGTATCTGAAGGAATGGTTTCTGTACGACGAAGTGGAGCGCGTGCACACGCATTGCATGGTCACGCCAGGACTCACGCGCGTGGTGATGCGCGTCGCGCCTGAAGGCGAACTCGGCACGGATAAAGAACGCGGCTATACGCTCTTGCATCTCCACCTGCCGGTCGATGAACGCAATCTCGTGTGGCGCTGGAATGTGTCGTGCAAGAACTGGCACACCACGTTGAGCGATGCAAACATGCCCACCGCGAAGAAGGTCGCGGAAATGTTCCCGGCGGTCGTCGCGCAGGATCAATGGGCGCTGGAGCGCCAGCAACGCATGATGGAGTATCCGGACGATGGCTATTCCGAACTCTTTCTCAAGACCGACAAGGCATTGCGCCGCGCTCGCCAGATTCTCGTGAGTCTGCAACGCAAGGAGCGCGAGCTTCAGATCACATCGGCGGGACAGAATGCGCCCGCGAAGGAATCCGCGATGGCGTAAATCCTCGAGGTCACTGCCGCCTTTACCCGCCATGGAGCGTGAAAGGCCTGCAAACAAGGTTTCATACGAGAACATCGACCCTGGTTCAGGAGACATACGATGGAAACCCACGATTCCCCGCCGCTCGCTGTGAGGCCTCAAGCCGTCCCCGATCATCCGAACGAAGGCAAGTCCCTGTTGCAGCGCGCGGTGTCGTCGTGCGTATATCTGTTCGAACGCGTGATGCCGGACCCGTTCGTCATCGTCATTTTGCTCACGGTGATGGTCGCGTGTCTCGCGCTCGTCTTTGCACCGAAGGGCACGCCCGAAGTGATTCTGACCGGCTGGTACAAAGGTATCTTCGGCATCTTCACGTTCGCGTTTCAGATGGTGCTCGTGCTCGTCACAGGCTATGCGCTCGCGAGCGCGTCGCTCATCAAGGCAGCCTTGCGCAGCGTGAGCAAGCTCGCGGTGGGGCCGGCTTCCGCCGTGCTGCTCGTGTTCAGTGTCGGGGCTGTCGCGACGTTCCTGAACTGGGGTTTCGGCCTCGTCGTCGGCGCGCTGTTGTCGAAGCAGGTCGCGCGGCAAGTGCGCGTGGATTTCGCGTGGCTCGTGGCTGCAGCGTATAGCTCGTGGGTGCTGTGGGCGTTCACGGGCATGTCGAGTTCGATCGCGCTGTCGATTGCATCGCCGGGCAATCCGCTCAATATCGTCGAGCAGCATACGCATTCGGCCGTGCCGCTCGCGCATACGGTGTTCGCGGGATGGAACCTGCTCGCGGGCGTTGCTGCAATGGTGCTGATTCCGGTCGTGTTCATCCTCATGCGACCCGCCGATAAAGACGTGATCGCCGCCGACGTCGCGTTGCTCGAAGCAGAGGATAAAAACGTCGACGACGAGACCGGCGATTCACGCGCCCACACCTTCGCGGGCCTGCTCGAACGCTCCCGCATCTGCGCACTGGTCTTCGTGCTCGCGGGCGCGGGCTATCTCGCGATGCAGTGGACGCGTCACGGCGTGAGCCTCGACATCAACACGGTCATCTTCATCTTTTTGCTCGCGGGGTTGTGTCTGCACGGCAGTCCGCGCCGCTATGTCGGCGCGGTGACGGAGGCCGCAAAAGTCACGGGGCCGATGCTGCTGCAATATCCGTTCTACGGCGGAATCATGGGCATCATGAGCGCGACCGCACTCGATGAAACCGTCGCGCATGCCTACATTCACGTTGCTTCGAGCACGACGTTGCCATTTCTGAGCTATCTGGCATCGGGCGTGATCACGCTATTCATTCCGAGCGGCGGCGGTCACTGGGCCGTGCAAGGGCCGTTCACGATTCCCGCCGCCATGCAGCTCGGCGCGTCGTTGCCGGGCACGTCGATGGCGATTGCTGCCGGCGAAATGGCCGGCAGCCTGTTGCAGCCGTTCTGGGCGATTCCGGTTGTCGCGATTGCGGGCGTCGGCGTGCAGCGCGTGCTTGGCTTCACGCTCGTCATCTTCCTGACGGCGGGGTCGCTGCTCGGCTTCGTGTATTTGTTCGTCGTGCCGGTTTGGGCGGGCACGTAGTCAAGGCGCTCTGACTCACCAAAGCGATGCCCGCGCGATTCCCCTTCGCGCGGGCATTGGCTCATTTGAAATATGAACGCTACGCCGCCCACAAGTTCGGCACGACGTTCGATGAAAACCCCGACACGAATTCCTTCGCGCGACCGGTCGCGCGGTCATAAACGTGACGCCGCACGCGTCCGATATTGCCGCCATATACGTGGATGCTGATCGACACGCGATCGTCGTACACGTTGCGCACCTGATGCACGTCGCCGACCGTCGGCGACACGCAATCGATATCACCCGCTTTCAAAACGCTCGTCTCGCTGACGTGCAGCGGCGCGCCCGGTTCGCGCGCCTCGAATCGCGTCGATTCCTCCGCCCCGCGCAGCATGCCGATCATGCCCCATACGGTGTGATCGTGAATCGGCGTTTTCTGGCCCGGGCCCCACACGAAACTCACGACAGAAAAGCGCATCTTCGGATCGCAGTGCAGCAAGTACTGCTGGTAATACTCCGGATGCGGCGCCGCGAACGCTTCCGGCAACCAGTCGTCCTTGTCGAGCAGCCGCGACATGGGCGCGTGCAGGGCATCGAGCACGGCGGCTTCGGGTACGCCGTCATGCACGATATCGGTGAGCTCGCTCACGAAATCGCGCAAACGCGCAATGCTCATGCTGGTCTCCTTGTCTGTCTGGCGGGACTGCGCCGTGCGCTGAGCGCCGCCAGTTCCTCGATGATCACTTCGCCGAAGCGCGCCACGCAGCCCGCTGAGCGGCCGAGATTCTCGGGATGCACGCACCAGATATGCGGACGCGGCGTGAAGTCCGAGAGTTCGATGCGCTGCAATTGCGGTGCGTACTGACTCGCGTCCAGCATGCTTTCCGGCACGAAGCTCAAGCCCGCGCCGCTCGCGACGAGTCCCAGCTTCTGCTCAGTGCCGAAGGTCGAAATCTTCACGGAAAACGGCAGGCCTTGTTCGCTGAACGCGCGGCGCAGAATGTCGCGAAAACCGCAGCCTTCCGGATTGAGAATCCACTCCATGCCGTGCAATTCCGCGAGCCGTCTGCGCCCGGAGATCGTGCCCTTTTGCGCGACGACGACCATCGGCAAGACGCCGATCGACGCCGCCGAAAAACCCGCCTCGAAGCGCGTGTTTTCGGGCAGCACGGCGATGGCGGCATCGACGGCGCTTTCACGCAGACGCGCGATGACTTCGGTGCTCCAGCCCGACGCCACTTCGATCTGCATGTGCGGATATTCGCGGCGCAGTTCGGGCACGGCATCGAGCAGCGCCAGTTCCGCGAGCACTTCCGCGACGCCCAGACGCATGCGGCCCGAGGGCGCGCAATCTTCGCGCACGAGTTCATCAATCAGCTCGATATCGCGCACGACATTCACGCACAGTTCGTAGACGCGCCGGCCGATCTGCGTGGGCCGGCTCGGCTTCACGTTGCGGTCGAGCAGCACGACGCCCAAGTCCTTCTCCAGACTTTGCACTCGCCGAGTGATGGCGGGCTGACGCGTGAGCAGCGCCTCGGCGGCTCCCGTGATCGACGCGTTTCGTACCACCGCGACGAACGCATGGATGTCTTCCAGTTTCATCTATTCGCCCTCGATGACCCATGCGCAGTTCCGATTCGAGCATAGGCCAGTTTTTCGTAAATATCCATTATCGGAATTTCGAAGTGAATTTTTATCTGCTCTTTGCATAATGTCTCGTGACGGTGTGTCTGCGGTCATCCTGCAACTCGCGCGGAATCGCGTGCCGTTTGAATCGCGCAACCGATGAGGTCGTCGATGAACAACACTTTGATCAAAGGGCTCTGCCTGCTGGAAGTGCTCGCGCGGCGCGGCGAGCCGATGGGCGTGAGCGAACTGGCGAGCGCGGCGGGGATGCCGAAGAGCGGCGTGCATCGTCTGCTGCAGGCGCTCGTCGACGAGCGTTACGTCGAGCAGAGCTGCACGGGGCGGTATCGCGTGTCGATCAAGCTGTGGGAAGTGGCGTCGGCGGCGCTGCCGGGTTTCGATCTGCGCCGGCACGCCGAAAGTGTGATGCATACGCTTCTCGAAGACACCGGCGAAAGCGTGCATCTGTCCGTGCTCGATCAGCGCGATGTCGTCTACGTGCACAAGCTCGAAGCCGCGACGAATCCGGTGCGCGCGTATAGCCAGATCGGCGGGCGCGTGCCGGCGCATTGCGTTGCAACAGGCAAAGCGATGATGGCGTTTCGCGGGCCGCGCTGGCTTTCGATCACCGCCGGGCATCTCGCGCCCGCCACGGCGAATACCATCGTCGAGCCGCGCGCGTTTCTCGCGGAGATGGCGCAGATTCGCGCGCGCGGCTACGCGCGAAACGGCGGCGAATGGCGGCTCGGCATCAACGGCCTGGCCGCGCCGATCTTCGACGATGCGGGCACGGTCGTCGGCGCGATCGGCATTTCGGGACCGGCGTCGCGGCTCGACGGTCCGCGCCGCGACGCGCTCATCGCACAGGTGCTCGACGCGGGTCAGACGTTATCGACGATGTCCGGCACGGTCTCGCCGCATGCGTTGCTGTTGAGCGTCACGAATCACTGGAACGACGTGAGCGCAGCGCCCGCGCCTTCCTACGCAGCTCGCGACGCGCGGCATCAACCCGAATTCGAACTCGCGGGACATTGAGCCGCGGTTCAACCAAATGGAACGCTCGCTCTCCCCGATGTCCCGCCCCTAACATCGTCTCCAGTTGCACGGTTTCAACCATGCGCCCTCGCCGGGAGGGCGAGGCCAACTGTCAAAAGGAGAACACCCATGTTCCTCAACTGGAGTGAGTTGCTCGGCACCCTGAAGCGTTCGTCCGGCCTCATCGGCAACAGCAATCCGAAGATGCTGGAGGCGTATCGCAGTGTCGCGGCGGCGCAAGGCTCGAACGGCGCGCTCGATGCGAAAACGCGCGAGCTGATCGCGATCGCCGTGGCCGTGACGACGCGCTGCGATGGCTGCATTAGTTCGCATGTGTCGGCGGCCATCCAGGCAGGCGCGACCGAAGCCGAAGTGTCGGATGCGTGCGGCACGGCCATCGCGCTGAATGCGGGCGCGGCCTACGTGTATTCGCTCCACGCGATGGAAGCGATGCAAGGCCTCAAGTAAGCCTCGCTGTGGGCGGCCGTCTGCAAGGTGATGAATCGTGCCGAACGGCGCGAGGATGCGCGCTTTCTCAACACGGGCGATCGCGCGCGTCATCAGGTGGAATTGCGCGATCTGCTCGAAGCCGAATTCGCCGCTCACGATGCCCCGCACTGGCTCGACGCCTTTCGCGGCGCGGGCGTGCCGTGCGCGCCGATCAACACGTACTCGCAAGTGCTTGCCGACACGCAGCTCGAACACATGGGCTGGGTGCAGCCGCTCACGCTGCCCAATGGCGTTCAGACGCGCACGTTCGCGTCGCCGATTCGCGTGAACGGGCGCAATCTGCCGGTGCGAAGCGCGCCGCCCGCGCTCGGCGAGCACACGGAGGAACTCACGGCGGCGCTACGCGTGACGCGGTGAAGGAGATCACGGTGGACGACGACGCACGGCAGGGACGGGATATCGAAGTGACGCGGCTCCTGGCGGAGCACGCCGTGCGGCTCGTTCATGCCGATGTGCCGCCCGCCGTGGTCGACGAAGCCAAACGCGCGCTCGTCGACTATCAGGGCGTGGCGTTGGCGGGCAGCCGCGAGCCGTTGATCGGCAAGCTGAAGCGCGTCTATGCCGTGCGTGGCGGCGCGCCAGAAGCGCGGCTCATCGGCGAGGATCGCAAGACGGATGCATTGACCGCCGCGTTCATCAATTGCGCGTCGGGCCATGCGCTCGATTTCGACGATACGCACGCCGACTTCTTCTATCACGGTTCCGTGCCGGTGGCGGCGGCCGTGTGGTCGGTAGGCGAGATGCTGCGCGCGAGCGGGCGCGACGTGCTGCTCGCGTTCGTCGCCGGATGGGATGTGGGCGCGCGTATCGCTCGCGCGCTCAATCCGTCGATCTACGATCAGGGCTGGCAGAACACGCCGACGAGCGGCACCTTCGCGGCCACGGTCGCGGCAGGCAAGCTGCTGCGCCTCGATGCCGATCAGATGCGTCACGCGCTCGGCATGGCGGCGTCGCAGGCGAGCGGCTCGCGCCAGAATCACGGTTCGATGGGCAAGCCGTTTCAGGTTGGCAAGGCAGCCATGAACGGCGTGCTCGCCGCATTGGCCGCTCGCGAGGGCGTGACGAGCTCGATGGTCGCAATCGAAGCGCCGCTCGGCTTCGCGATGCTCACCGCGCGCACGTTCGACCTGCGGCGCGCGGTCGACGGGCTCGGCGACCGCTTCGAGCTTCAGCGCAACATGTACAAGCCGTATGCGTGTTGCCTGCCGCATCACGCGGCAATCGACGCGATGTTCGCACTGCGCCACGAGCATGGCGTTATGCCGGAACACGTCGAGCGCATCGTGTGCCAAATGCCGGCGGGCACGCTCGACGCATCGACGAGCATCGACGAACCTTCGACCGGTCTGCAAGGCAAGTTCAGCGCGCGGCATTCGGCGGCGGTCGCGCTCACCGACGATGCAGCGGGCCTCGCGCAATACACCGACGAACGCGTGCGCGATGCGCGTCTCGCGCCGCTGCGCCGGGCGATCGATTTCGTCGCGGACAAGACGCTCGAACGCGGCCAATGCATCGCCGAGGCAAAACTTCGGGATGGCTCGACCGTGAGCGTTCGTGTCGACCATCCGCGCGGACAGTTGGCCAATCCGCTCTCCGATGAAGAGCTCGTGCGCAAGTTCTGCGCGAACGTCGGCGGCATTCTGGACGCAGGCCGGCAAACACGCGCATTACAACGGCTGTGGGCGCTCGAAACCGCCGACGATATCGCGGAGGTCGCCGACATGCTGTGACGCGTCAAGCACCATGAGCGATAGACGCATCCATAAAACAGCGCGCGAAACCTGACCGAGACATGGAGACGAACATGAACGGACAAGCAACAGCCGATGCCAGCCGCCCGGGCTTTCTGAGCGGATACCGGCGTGACTACTACGGCGGCGCGCTGATGTGTCTGATCGGCGCGGGCGCGGTCACGCAAGGCCTCAACTACCACTTCGGCAGCCTCACACACATGGGGCCGGGCTTCTTTCCGACGTGCCTCGGCGCGATTCTGATTCTGCTGGGTTTAGGCATTGCGGGCACGGCGAGACGCCCTTCGGCGCGGCCGCTCAAGCACGAAGGCATGCAGCACGACGACACCGGTCCCGAATGGCGCGGCTGGTTCTGCATCGTCGCGAGCATCGTGGCGTTCGTCGTGCTCGGCAAATGGGGCGGTCTCTTGCCGGCATCGTTCGCGGTGACATTCATCTCCGCATTCGGTGATCGCGACAACACCTGGAAGAGCGCGCTTGCGCTGGCGGTGGTTATCACGCTCGTGTCCGTGGTCGTTTTCTGGTGGGCGCTGCAATTGCAGTTTCCGCTTCTCACGTGGGGCCGCACATGATCGGACATTCCCTGGCTGACCTGTGGCAGGGCTTCGGCGTCGCGCTCGAATGGCACAACCTCATGTGGTCGTTCTTCGGCGTGATGGTGGGCAATCTCATCGGCGTGTTGCCGGGCATGGGACCGCTCTCGGCGATCTCCATTCTGCTGCCGCTCACTTATACGATGCATCCCGTCGCCGCGATTCTGATGCTCGCGGGCATCTTTTACGGCTCGCAATATGGCGGCGCGATCGGCGCGATTCTGCTGAATCTGCCGTGTCACCCGCCGCACGCGGTCACCTGTCTCGACGGTTATCCGATGACACGCGCGGGCAAGGGCGGCACCGCGCTCGGCATTACGATGATCGCGTCGTTCTTCGCGGCATCGGTGGGCATCATCGTGATGATTTTTGCGTCGCCGTTGCTCGTGTCGATCGCGTTCAAGTTCGGTCCCGCCGAGCTGTTCTCGATCATGTTGCTCGGGCTGATCGCAGGCGGCACGATGTCGAGCGGTTCGCCGCTCAAAGGCGTCTCGATGACCGTGATCGGTTTGCTCGCAGGCGTGGTCGGCACGGACGTCAACACCGGCGTGATGCGCTTCACCTTCGGCTTCACCGAACTCGCGGATGGCGTGCAGCTCGTCGCGCTTGCGCTCGGTCTTTTCGGCGTGACGGAATTTTTGCGCAATGTGAACCGCATGCACGCGGTGGGCAGCGGCGTGAAAGTGAGCCTGCGCGACATGCGGCCGAGCATCAAGGAACTGAAACAGGCGTTCTGGCCGATCGTGCGCGGCACGTCGGTTGGCACATTATTCGGCGCGATGCCGGGTACGGGGCCGACTATCACGACGTTCATCGCCTACGCGCTGGAAAAGAAGATATCGCGCAATCCCGAGCGCTTCGGCACGGGCGCGCTCGAAGGCGTGGCATCGCCGGAAGCGTCGTCGCATTCCAAGACGCAAGTCGACTTCATTCCGACGATGAGTCTCGGCATTCCCGGCGATCCCGTCATGGCGCTGATTCTCGGCGCGCTGCTGATTCAGGGCATTCAGCCGGGGCCACAGCTCATCAGCCAGCACGCGGATATTTTCTGGGGCTTGATCGCGAGTTTCTGGGTGGGCAACGTGCTGCTCGTGTTGCTCAACGTGCCGCTCATTTCGATCTGGGTGAAGGTGTTGCAAGTGCCGTATCGCTTTCTTTATCCGGCGGCGCTGTTCTTTATCGCGGTTGGCGTGTACAGCACGAATAACAGCTTGTTCGAAGTGTCCGAAGTGCTCGTGTTCGGTCTGATCGGCGCGGTGTTCGTCGCGCTGAATTTTCCGGTCGCGCCGATTCTGCTCGGCTACGTGCTCGGGCCGATGGTCGAGGAAAACTTCCGGCGCGCGCTGTTGCTCTCGCATGGCGATCTGACGGTGTTCGTCACGCAGCCGATCAGCGCGTGTTTCATGGCTGTTTCCGCGTTGCTGATCGTGCTGCAAGCGTTCTTCGCCTTGCGCGCGACGTTGAGAAAGCGAAACGGCATGAAGTCCGACGTGCTGCCGCACGTGCCGACGATGAACGACGTGCAACGCGACGACGGCTGCGAACCGCCGCTCGCGCGCGCGGATCAACGTTAAACGACAGAGGAGGATTCACGCGTGAAGATCGATCGACGGATGCTGATGATCGCCGCACTTGCCGGGCTGGTTAGCGCCCGCACGCATGCCGACGATGCCGGCATCGCGCATTATCCCGATCATCCGATTCGTATCGTCGTCGGCTATCCGCCGGGCGGCGGCGCGGACATCATGGCGCGGCTATTGCAAAAGCAACTGTCGCTTGCGTTCAAGCAATCGGTGATCGTGGAGAACCGGCCGGGCGCGGGACAGAATATCGCGGACACGTATGTCGCGCGCGCCGATCCGGACGGTTATACGCTGCTCGTCGCGTCGTCGGCGCTGGCGGTCAATCCGAGCCTCTTTCCGAAGCTCAGCCAGAATCCGCTTGCCGCGTATGCGCCGATTGCCGTGTTCGCGCAAAGTCCGAATCTGCTGGTCGTGAATCCGAAGCTGCCGGTCAACTCGGTCGCCGAACTGATCGCGTATGAAAAGAAGAAAGCCGATGGCGGCAACTTCTCGTCATCGGGCAATGGCGGCACGCAACATCTGTCGGGCGAATTGTTCAAGATGCGCGCGGGCGTGAAGAGTACGCACATTCCGTATAAGGGCAGCGCGCCTTCGGTTGCCGCCGTCATCAGCGGCGAAGTGGACTACAGCTTCGTCAACATTCCGAGTGCGAAGCCGCTCGTGCTGTCGCATCAGTTGAAGGCGCTCGCGGTGACGAGTGCGCAGCGTTCGCCCCTTCTTCCCGACGTGCCGACGATGACGCAAGCCGGCATCAGCGACATGAACGTGGCCGCATGGTATGGCCTGCTCGCGCCCGCGGGCACGCCCGCGCCGATCGTCGCGAAGCTCAATGCAGCCGTGAATCAGGCGGTTGGCAACGATCCGCTCAAGTCGCAGCTCGTCAATCTGGGCTCGGACCCGACGGTCCAATCGCCCGCGTGGTTCAAGCAGTATCTGACCGACGACACGCGTCGCTGGGCCGACACCATCAAGGCCGCCGGCATCCAGCCGCAATAGTTCCGCCGCAATCGTTCCGGGAGATTTCATGTCCGTTTTCACATCGAAAGTCGTGCGCAATCTGTTCGGCACCGACGCCATGCGTACGATCTTTTCCGACGACACACGCATCGCCAATTATCTGAAAGTGGAGATCGCGCTCGCGAAAGTCGAGGCCCAGCTCGGCGTGATTCCCGAGGCCGCGTATCGCGATATCGCGGCGAAAGCGCCATCGTTCGACATCGACTGGGAACGCTTTCGCATCGATGTCGAAGCGGTCGGTTATCCGGTGATGCCCTTCGTCGAACAGCTTGCCGAACATTGCGGCGCGGCGGGCGAATATCTGCATTGGGGATCGACCACGCGCGATATCACCGATACCTCGTTCATCATGCAAGTGCGCGACGCGCTCGCGGTCATTGAAACCGATCTGCACACAGTGCGCCGCACACTGCGCGAAATGACGGCGCGGCATCGCTCGACGCTGATGATCGCGCGCACGCACGGCAAGCATGCGTTGCCGTCGACGTTCGGGTTTCGCTGCGCGGTCTGGTATAGCGAGGTCGAGCGTCAGTGCAAGCGTATCGCCGCGTTGCGCGCGGACACGCTCGCGGGGCAGTTCGGCGGCGCGATCGGCACGTTCGCGGCGGTCGGTCCGCGCGGCATCGACGTGCAACGCGCCTTGATGAACGAACTCGGTCTGCAAGCGCCGGAGATCGCGTGGTTCGCGTCGCGCGATCGCGTGGCGCAAGTGGTGTTCGGCATTGCATCGATCGCGCAGTCGATGGCGAGCATCGCGAAGACGCTCGCCATCATGACCCGCGATGAAGTGGGCGAGGCGTCCGAAGGCGGCGGTGAAAGCCGTGGCACCAGTTCCGCGATGCCGCACAAGCACAACACGGTCGTGCCGGAACTCGTGATCGTGCACGGCAAGATGGCGGCGCAGCAGATACCGGTCGTGATGGAATCGATGGTGCAGGACTTCGAACGCGACTGGCAAGGGCACTTCGAAACCATCGCGGTGCCGCAGATTTTTCAGCACGCGCACGCGGCGGTCACGCAGATGAACGTCGTGCTGTCCGGTCTCGTGTTGCACACGGAACGCATGCGCGCGAACCTCGCGGTGACCAACGGCCAGGTGATGGCCGAGAGCGTGATGATGGCGCTCGCGCCGAAGATCGGCCGCAAGAACGCGCATCACATGATCTCGCGTTTATGCAGCACGGCGCTCAAGGAAGGCCGCGCGCTGGGCGACGTGCTGCGCGCGGATGCCGAAACCATGCAACATCTCGACGAGCGCGAACTTTCGCATGCGCTCGATCCGCGCAATTACATCGGTCTTGCCGAGCAAGCCGTCGATAACGTGCTCGCAGCGCATGCGCACTGAGGGCATCGTCATGAACGAAAGTGCGGTCGGCACGTTGATGAATCCCGCTTCGGTCGCGGTGATCGGAGCGTCGGAAGATCAGAACAAATACGGCGGGCGGCTTTTCAAAATGCTGCTGTCGCATGGTTATCGCGGGCGCATCATGCCGATCAATCCCGCTCGCGAATCGCTCTTCGGCGTGAAGACGTTTGCCGATGTCGCCGCGACGCCCGACGTGCCCGATGTCGCCGTCATGGCGATTCCGCAGCCGCGCGTGCGCGAGACCATCGAAGCGTGCGCGGCGCGCGGCGTGCAAGCGGCCATCGTCATCACGGCGCGTTTTTCGGATGCCGGGCCTGAAGGCGCGGCGCTCGAACGCGACATCGTGGACATTGCGCGCGCGGGCGGCATTCGTCTCGTCGGGCCGAATTGTCTCGGCATTATCAGTCCGGCAAATCGCGTCGTGCTGTGTCCTTCGACCGCGCTCGCAGCCGATGGCTTGCCGGTCGGCCGCGTGGGTTTCGTGAGTCAGAGCGGCGCGTTGATGGGCACCATCTTCGACAAGGCGAAGGAAATGGGCCTCGCGTTCTCGCACGCGATTTCGGTCGGCAATCAGGCGGATCTCGAACTGAGCGATTTCGTCGAATTCATGATCGACGATCCGGCCACCAGCGTCATCTGCACGTATATCGAAGGCCTGAAAAATCCGCGCCGTTTCGCCGAACTCGCGGCGCGCGCGAGAGAAGCGGGCAAGCCGTGGCTCGCGGTGAGCGCGGGCCGCACTCGCGCGGGCGCAAAGGCGGCGTTCTCGCACACGGCGAGCATCGCGGGCGAACGCGCCGTGTTCGAAGCCGTGTGCCGTGAGGAACACGTCACGCTGCTGGATAGCCCGCTCACGATGGTCGCGCTCGCCACGAGTCTCGCCGATCACCCGCGCGCGCGCATCGACCGCATTGCCGTGTTCTCGCCTTCGGGCGGAGAAGCCGCGCTTGCCGCCGACGAAATCGAAGTGGGCGACATGCACATGGCTTCGTTTGCCGACGCCACGTGCGAGCAATTGGGCGCGTGGTTCCCGCCATCGCAATCGTGCAATCCTGTGGATATCGGCGGGCGCACGGTGGGCGACGGACCCGATGTGGTCGGCGCGGCGGCCTCGGTTGTTGCGGGCGATGGGGGGGTCGATGCGCTGCTCTTCGCCATCACGACATCGCCGACGCTCGATCGTCTTGCCGCCGATGTCGCCGACGCGCTCGCCATCGACGCGAAACATACGCCGAAAAAACCGGTGCTCTACGTGTTCGAGACGGGGCGTCTCGCGGACGCCGCGCGCACGAGTTTGCGCGAACGGGGCCGCTGGTTCAGCAACAACTTGCGCGAGGCGGTGGACGTGCTCGCCGCGTGGCACGCGCGTTCGACGTATTCATCGCCAGGACGGACCGAGCGGCCGCATCGCTGTCCGAGTGAAGCGAGCGATATGACGAAAGACCGCGTGTATGGCGAAGGCGAGACGCGCCGCGTGCTCGAACGCCATGGCGTGACGGTGAATCGCGAACGGCTTGCGCGCAACGAGGAAGAAGCGGTCGCGCTTGCGGAAGCGTTTGGCTTTCCGGTGGTGCTGAAAGTCGTGTCGCCGCAGATCGTGCATAAGTCGGATGTGGGCGGCGTGCGTATAGATCTCTATAACGAAGCGATGGTGCGCGACGCCTATCGCCGCATCCATGCGGACGTGGCCGAACGCGCGCCGCAGGCGCACATCGACGGCCTTTCCGTGCAGACTCAATTCAAAGGCAAGCTGGAGATGATCGTCGGCGCGCGGCGCGATGCGGCATTCGGGCCGATCGTCGTGTTCGGCGCGGGCGGCGTGATGGTCGATCTGCTGCCGGTGCGGGCGATTGCGCGCGCGCCCGTCGACGAGCAACGCGTGATCGAATTGCTGCGGCGCTTGCCGCTCTGGCCGCTGTTCGAAGGCTTTCGCGGCGCGCGGCTGGACTTGCAGGGCGTGGTCGAGACAATCGTTCGGGTAAGCTGGCTCGCCGCCGATCTTGCCGATCACGACTTCGAACTGGACATCAATCCGCTGATGGTATCGAGCGAGCGCGTCTGCGCCGTCGATGCGCGTCTGCGCATGGGAAAAGGTCAACCCGAATGAGCGAAGCACCCGTTATCGTCGAGAATCATGACGACGGCGTCACTGTCATCACGCTGAATCGCGCGCACAAGAAGAACGCGATGAGCCGCCAGGCCGCGCTCGACGTTCAGCGCGCATTCGACGAATTCGACCGCTCGGCGCAACGCGTCGCGATCTTCACGGGCGCAGGCGACGACGCCTTTTGCGCGGGCGCCGATCTCAACGACAAACCCGAATTCTGGCGCTGCACGCCGACCGTCGGCTTTCGGACGGAGAAGCCGGTGATCGCGGCGATAGGCGGCTGGTGCATCGGCGGTGGGCTCGTTTTCGCGATGATGAGCGATCTCGCGGTGGCATCGGAGAGCGCGATTTTTCAGTATCCGGAGGCGCGGCTCGGATTTACCGGTGGCATCATCGCGTCGATGGCGGGGCGCATTCCGCACAAGTTCGCCATGGAAGTGATGATGCTCGGCCGCCGCTTCAACGCTGAACGCGCCATGCAGATGGGCCTCGTCAACGCGGTCACGCCGCGCGGCGAACATGTGAACGGCGCACTCGCGATTGCGCGTGAGATCGCGCAAGCCGCGCCGCTCGTGCTCGCCATGCTGAAGCGCAGTGTCGTGCGGGAAGTGGTAGCGCAATCGCCTGCGGAAAGCATGGCGCGCACACTGGCGCAGTTGACGGCGATCACCGAAAGCGCAGACGCGAAGGAAGGACCGGCGGCGTTTCGCGAGAAGCGCGCGCCGGTTTATCGCGGTGCCTGACCTTATTCGATCGATGCGCCCGATTCCTTCACCGCCGTTTGCCAGCGCGCGACTTCGCTCTTCAGATGCGCTTCGGCGGCGTCGGGCGTGCCGCCGACCATGAAGATCGCCTGTTTCGCAAAAAGCTCCTGAAACCTGGGCTGTCTGATGATTTCGTTCACCGCGTTATTGAGCTTGTCGATGATCGGCCTGGGCGTCTTCGCGGGCGCGAGCATGGAGAACCACGCGCTCGCCTGATAACCCTTCAGCCCCGATTCGGCCATCGTCGGCACGTTGGGCAGCACGCTCGAGCGCTTGGTTTCCGTCTGCGCGAGCGGAACCAGCGTGCCCGCGTTGATGCCCGGCAGACACGTCAGGAACGTGTCGATCACGAGATTGACCTGACCCGACATCGCCGCCGTGACCGCAGGCGCGGAGCCTTGATACGGAACGTGGGTGAGCTTGATGCCCGCATCGTTGGCGAACATGACGGTGGCCAGATGCGGCGAGCCGCCGATACCCGACGAACCGTAAGTCAGCTTGCCAGGCTCCTGCCTGGCCTTCGCGATCAACTGCGCGAGCGTCGTGATGTTCGCCGACTTGTTCACGACGAGCACTTCCGGCGACGACGCGACATCGACGACAGCGGTCAGGTCTTGCAGCGTGTCGTACGGCAGATGCTTCATCAGCGACGCGTTGATCGCGAGCGGCGCGGTCGCCCAAAGAAGCGTGTAGCCATCGGGCGATGCATGCGCCACGTATTGCGAGCCGATCACCGTCCCAGCGCCCGGCTTGTTCTCGACGATGGCGTTCTGGCCGAGCTTCTTCGTCAGTTCGGCGGCGAGCGCGCGAGCGAGATTGTCGGATGCGCCGCCGGGCACGAACGGCACGATCATCCGAATGGGCCGCGACGGATAGTCCGAGTCCGCGTGGCTCAGACCGGGCGCGAGCGAGAGAGTCAACGCGGCGCTCGCCAGCGCGCGCCAGAGCTTCAACGTTTTCACGGCGTCTCCTTGTCATGTCCAGCCGGCTTCGTGCATGAACCATGAACATCGAGCCGGCCTCTATCGAACAATATGACAGCTTTGCCATCGTCCGCCGATGTTCCGCATTCCAGAACGCATGACCCGGCGCGCGTTGTAGCGAATACTGATGATGCGGCAGAAACACCCGAAAACCAAAAGGAGACACGCACGGTGCAAAGTTCCACGGATATTGCGTGCTTGCTGCGGCCCGAATCGATTGCGATCGTCGGGGCGTCGGAGGATCAGTCGAAATTCGGCGGGCGTTTGCTGCGAATGGTGCTGCGCCATCGCTTCGCGGGCGCGGTTTATCCGATCAACGCGAAGCGCGACACGCTCTTCGACATCAAGGCGTATCCCGACTTCGGCGCGCTGCCCGCCGTGCCCGACATGGCCGTGCTCGCCGTGCCGCAGCCGAGCGTGAAAGGCACGATCGAAGCCGCCGCGAAAATGGGTATCGGCTGCGGGCTGATCATCACGGCAGGCTTTTCGGATGCAGGCGAAGCGGGCCGCGAAACCGAACGCGAGATCGTGAGCATCGCGCGCGAACACGGCATGCGGCTCATCGGGCCGAATTGCCTTGGACTGATCAGCGCGGCGAACCGGCTCGCGGCGTGTTCGTCGCCGGTGCTGGAAATTGCGGAATTGCCGCAGCAGCCTATTGGTCTCGTCAGTCAGAGCGGCGCGCTCATGACGACGTTTTTCGACCGCGCGTGGGCGCATGGCATCGGCTTTAGTCATGGTATTTCGGTCGGCAATCAGGCCGATCTGGAACTTGCGGATTTCGTCGAATTTCTCGCCGAAGATCCGGACACGCAAGTCATCTGTACCTATATCGAAGGCGTGAAGGATGCCGCGCGTTTCGTCACGGCGGCAAACCGTGCGCGCGCGGCGGGCAAGCCGTGGCTCGCGGTGAAGGCGGGCCGCACCGAAGCGGGCAGCCGCGCAGCGTTCTCGCATACGGCGAGCATCGCGGGCAATCACGCGGTATTCGCGGCGGTGTGCGAGGAAAACGGCATCACGCTGATGAACGATCTCGGCGCGATGATGACGCTCGCCGCGTCGATGGTGCGTTACCCGAAGCGCACGGTGAAGCGCATTGCGGTGTTCACGCCTTCGGGCGGTGGTGGCGCGCTCGCCTCCGATGCGCTCTTCGAACGCGGCTTTCCGCTTGCGAATTTCAGCGAATCCACGCGCGATGTCTTGCATTGGCATTACTCGCAAGGTCAGGCCAATAATCCGATCGATTTCGGCTCGCGTATTTCCGTCGATCCGGCGAAGGCCGCGCAAGACACCGTCGCGGCTTTGCAGTCGGACGCGGAAACCGACGGCATTTTCGTTCCCGTGACGATGGCGCCGTTCATGCTGACGAGCGAGATGGCGCTCGCGCCGCCGTCGCCATTCGAAGGCGCGGCCGGCAAGCCCGCGCTTTTCACGGTCGAAGCTGGCGTGACGAGCGATCCGCTGCGCGCGCTCTTGCGCGAACGCGGCATTCCGTACACGAATACGCTCGATGAAGCCGTCAACGTGTGGAGCGCGTGGCGTCGTCATGCGCAGCGCCGGTTCTTCGAGAAGCCCGCGCGGCCGGACGCGTTGCCGCCGCCGCCCGCGCCCGGCATCTACGATGAAGACGCGAGCAAGGCCGTGTTCAGGCGCTACGGCATTCCGGTAAATGCGGGCGCGATTGCCGCGACCGCGGACGACGCCGTGCGTCTCGCAGCGGAAACGGGCTATCCGCTCGTCATGAAAGTCGCGTCGCCGGATATCACGCATAAAAGCGATATCGGCGGCGTGGCCGTGGGCGTCGCGAGCGATGCGCACGTGCGCGAAACCTTCGAGCGTCTATGCGCGGCGGCGCGGCGTGCGCGACCCGATGCGCGCATCGACGGCGTTTCGGTGCAGGCGCAAGTGAAGGGCGAACTGGAGCTGATCGTTGGCGCGCGGCGCGACGAGCAGTTCGGCCCGGTCGTCGTGTTCGGCGCGGGCGGCGTGCTCGTCGAACTGCTGGCGCAACGCGCGATTGCATGCGCGCCGGCATCGACGGAACAGATTCGCGCGCTGCTCGCCACCTTGCCGATCTGGAAGATTCTCGAAGGCTATCGCGGCGGCGCGCTCGCCGTCGAACAGGTCGTCGATGCCATCGCGCGCGTGAGCTGGCTCGCCGCCGATCTCGCCGAACGCACCGATTGCGGCTTCGAACTGGACATCAATCCGCTGATCGTCGGCAAAAGCGCGTGCTGGGCCGTCGATGCGCGGCTACGCGTTGAATAAAACAGGGAGACGAGCATGACTCAGTACGACAATCTGCTGATCGAAAATATGGACGATGGCGTCACGCTCATCACCATCAATCGCGCGAAAAAGCTCAACGCGATCAGCGCGCAGACGGCGATCGAACTGCAAGACGCGTTCGCCGCGTTCGATCATTCGTCGCAACGCGTCGCCGTTCTGACGGGCGCGGGCGATGCATCGTTTTCGGCCGGCGCGGACGTCAACAACATGCCCGAGCTGTGGCGCTGCGTGCCCACTGTCGGCATCACGACGGAGAAGCCGATCGTCTGCGCGGTGTCGGGATGGTGCGTCGGCGGCGGTCTTGTGATCGCGATGATGGCCGATTTATGCGTCGCGAGCGAGGACGCGAAGTTCTACTATCCCGAAGCGAAACTCGGTCTCACGCAGGGCATGATCGCGGGACTCGCGGGCCGCATCGCGCATAAGGTTGCGATGGAGATGATGCTGCTTGCGCGCCCCGTCGACGCGCAACGCGCGTATCAGGCGGGCCTCGTCAACGAAGTCACGCCGAAGGGCGGCCACGTCGAAGCAGCGCTCGCCATGGCGCGCGAACTCGCGACGATGGCGCCGCTCGTGCTCGCAACGCTGAAGCGCTTCGTCAATGAAGGCGTGCTCGCGCACGGGCCGACGGAAACGCTGGGCCGCACGCGCAGGCAGATGGAAGTGATCGCGCAGAGCGAGGATATTCGCGAAGGCTTCGCGGCGCAGAAAGAGAAACGCGCGCCGCGATTCATCGGCAAATAGGGCTCACGGCTGGCGTCGTTGCGGCAGTTTGATGCTGAGCAACGTGCCGGCCACTTGCGTGCGCAAAATCTGCGCGGTGCCGCCCGAAATGGTGAACATGCGCGCATCGCGCACCATGCGTTCGAGCGGCATGTCGCGTCCGTAGCCGACCGCGCCGTGAATCTGCAAGGCGTCGTTCGTCACCTTGATGGCGGTTTCCGCCGGCAGCACTTTGGCGCGCGCGGCTTCGAACATCGACGGAAACCCGCTGCTCGAAGTCGCCGCTTTCCAGATCATGAGACGCGCGGCTTCGAGCTGGATCGACATGTCGGCGAGCATCCATTGCAAGCCCTGAAACTCCATGATCGGGCGGCCGAACTGCTCGCGTTTTTTCGCGTTTTTTCGCGGATTCGAGCGCGAGTTCGAATGCGCCCTGTGCGATGCCGAGCGCAACCGTCGCCGCGCCCACGCGCTGCGCGTTATACGCGTTCATGAGGCCGGCGAATCCCGCTTCGCTGCGACCGGGCGGCGTGACTTCGTGAACGTGCCGAACTATTTCGCCGTCAGTCCGGCCGCGAAAATCGATTCGCTCGGGCAACTCATCAGCTACGCGAAGCAGAATCCCGGCAAGGCGACGTGCGCGACATCCGTCGTCGGCACGAGTCCGTTTCTGTCGTGTGAACTCTTCAAACGCATGGCCGGCGTGCAGATGACGACCGTGCCTTATCAGGGCGGCATTCCCGCGATTCAGGATGCCATCGGCGGGCGCGTGACGGTCGCGGTCGTGAGCGAGGCGCTGCCGTACATCAATAATCATCAGTTGACGGGCGTGGCCGTGACGAGCGCGAAGCCTTCGTCGCTCACACCAGATCTGCCAGCCGTCGCGCAAAGCGTGCCCGGTTACGACGCGACGTCGTGGTACGCCCCGTTCATGCGTCCGGTCGATGCCACCACGCGATAACCGCGCTTCGCGAGCAACGCAGTCGCCACGCCGCCGACGCCGCCGTTCGCGCCGGTCACGAGCACATCGCCGCCGCCGGGCTTCACGCCGTGCACGGCGATGGCCTGCACGCAAAGCATTGCGGTGTAGCCCGCCGTGCCGACCGTGCCTGCGAAGTCGATGCCCGGCACCATCGGGAACTTGCACACGACCGGACCCTTACCGGTGATCGCGAGCGCGTCCTTGTAATTGAGCGTCGAAAACGCGATGCGTACGGTGACTTCGCCGTCGGGCAACTGACTGTCCTCCAGACCCGCGATGCGCGCTGTCGAGCGATCTTCCTGGCGGTCCAGCAGCATGGCTTTGAACATCGGTTCGGGCTCCGTTATAAGGAACGTGAATAACGAAAGTCCTATAAAATAGGACGAACAATTCAAAATGTGGTTTACACGATGCTCGCACCGTCGCAGAATGTGGTCAAGCAAAAGGCCCGCAAACTTGGAGCTAGTACTTAACCGGATGATTGGCGGTGGAACGGAATCATTCGGAATGTGAATAAAGACGGCTTGAATAAAAGAAAAAGAACGGCGCGAGAAGCGCGAACAAATGGAGACGCACGTCATGCAATCAGGCACATCGGGTAAAGCGCACGAGGCATCGGCAAGAACGATCCTGCGCGTCACGAGCGGCAACTTCCTGGAGATGTACGACTTCTCCGTCTACGGCTTTTACGCGCTCTCGATCTCGCAAGCGCTCTTTCCGCGCGGCAACGAATTCGTCTCGTTGATGCTGTCGTTCGCTACCTTCGGCGTCGGCTTTCTGATGCGGCCGATCGGCGCGCTCGTGCTCGGTTCGTACATCGACCGTCGTGGACGGCGCGCGGGCCTCTTGCTCACGCTCGCGCTGATGTCCGTCGGCATGTTGATGATCACGTTCGTGCCGGGCTACGACACCATCGGCATCGCCGCGCCGATCATCGTCGTGTTGGGGCGCTTGTTGCAAGGCTTTTCCGCAGGCGCGGAACTCGGCGGCGTATCGGTCTATCTCGCGGAGATCGCGCCGCCCGGACGACGTGGCTTCTTTGTAAGCTGGCAATCGGCGAGCCAGCAGGCGGCAGTCGTATTTGCAGCGGCGCTCGGCGTGGGCTTGCGCTTCACGCTTACAGCCGAACAGATGAATAGCTGGGGATGGCGCATTCCGTTCATGATTGGCTGTCTGATCATTCCCGTGCTTTTCATGATTCGCCGCCGTCTGCGCGAAACGAAAGAGTTCGAATCGCGCGCGCGGCATCCGACGAGCAAGGAGATCTTTACATCGCTGCGGGATAACGCGCGTCTCATCGGCGGGGCGATCATGCTGGTCACGCTCACCGCCGTCATGTTCAATCTCATCACCGCTTACACGCCGACGTATGGGTCGCGCGTGCTCCATCTACCCGCCATCGATTCGTTCCTCGTGACGATGGCCGTAGGCATCATCAACTTCACGATGCTGCCTATCGTCGGCGCGATTTCGGACAAGGTCGGGCGGCGCGCGGTGCTCACCGTATGCGCGGTGCTCGTGATTCTGACCGCTTATCCGGCGATGTTATGGCTCGTGCAAGCGCCCAGTTTCACGCGCTTGCTCGCCGTGGAGATGTGGTACGCGATGATCTACGGCTCGTATCAGGCGGGCATGGTGGTTGCACTTACCGAGATCATGCCCGCGAGCATTCGTGGCACCGGCTTCTCAATCGTGTGGAGTCTCGCGCAAGCGATCTTCGGCGGCTTTACGCCGTTCATCTGCACCGCGTTGATTCAGGTCACGCAGAATCGAGCGGTGCCTGCGTTGTGGCTTTCGTTCGCCGCGCTGATCGCGTTGTTCGCGACGTTCCGCATGTTCGCGCGGCCTTCGGGCGAGCCCCGAACCGCGTTGCCTTGACGCTGACACAGCGCGATTACGCATTGCCCGGCCGCTCGAACTCGCTCGTCTCCAGCGCGAGTTCGGCAACGGCCGCGACGATAGGATCGGTTGCCGTATGCCGATGCAGCGCGACAAATTGCACGGGACCGATCCGCGGTGCGGTATCGATTACACGCAGCTTGCCCGCTGCAATTTCCGCGTGATACGACAGGCGTGGCAAGAGGCTCACGCCCAGGCACGACACGGTCAACTCCGCGAGCACGCGCACGTTGTTGCACGAAATGACCGGACGATATTCGGCGCTCGCATCGCGGAACCATCGCTCGATGACCGGATAGTGATGCGATTGCGACGACAAGCCCAGCACAGGCCACGTCGCGAGCTCGGCGGGCGATAGCTTGCGCGCGGGCACGGCAAGCGCGGGCGAGCACATCCAGACGAAATCGTCATAGCCAAGCGAAATGGCTTGCAGACCGCTTTCCACAACAGGGCCCGTCACGAGCACGAGATCGAGATCGCCGTTGCGCAGCTTATCGACGAGCGTCGCCGTCAGACTCATGTCGAGCACGACCGCAAGGTTCGGATAGCGTTCGCGCAATGCGCTCATCAACTTCGGCAGCCACGTAATCGCGACGAGCCCGACGACGCCGAGGCGCACCGTACCCGTGAGCGCGTCCTTATCGCCGATACGGTGCCGCACGCGCGATGCCAGGGCGACGATCTCGCGCGCCGATGCAACGAGATCTTGTCCCTTCGCGGTGAGCCGCGCGCGATGCTGACTGCGATCGAACAGATCGACGCCGAGCGAGCGTTCGAGCTCGCGAATGCGCGCGGAAACGGTCGATTGCGTCGCGTTGAGCGTTTGCGCGGCGGCGGCGAAACTGCCCGTATCCACGATGCGCAAAAAGGTCTCCAACTGTCGAATGTCCATTGCTCTTCATGGCGGTTGGGCTGCGTAACTTCATCGCTTATTTCGATGATGCACGATCGGAAAGTCTCGCTATCCAGCGCGGCGTGCACGCCCTAGACTGGTTTGCATTGCGGCACATGCCACAACGCACAACATTGCGCCGCAAAAAAAAGGAGCCCGGGAGATGACTGATCAAACGATGATACTGGAAGAAGAAGCCGCGCACGATCTCAGCGAGCCGGTACGCATGACGCCTTTCACCGGACCGATTGCGTGGACGCGTGACAGTCTTTCGCCTGAAGACGGCATCGTGAAGATCAACGATGCGTGCCGCCGCGAACTCGATGAAGCCGTGGCGACGCTGCGTGCGAATCCGCTGCCGACGCCGCTTTTGCGTCCCGATGACTTTTCGCTCGAACGCTGCCGCGCGATGATGCGCGAGGCGGCGCAATTGCTGAGCGACGGGCCGGGCTTCGTGATCGTCGATCGCTTGCCGATGGAACTGTGGAGCAAGGAAGAAGCGACCGCGGTCTACTGGCTGCTCGCGCAGATGGTTTCGCGTCCCGTTGCGCAAAGCTGGGACGGCAAGATGATTTACGACGTGCGTGATCTCGGCAAGCCGCCCGGCAACGGCGTGCGTCCCGACATCACCAACGCGGAACAGAATTTTCATACCGACAATAGCTATAACGTCTGCCCGCCGGACTTCGTCGCGCTGTTGTGCCTGCATCCCGCGAAGGAAGGCGGCGTGAGCAGTATCGTCAGTTTTTATACCGTCTACAACCAGATGATCGAGCGTTATCCGCATCTGCTTGCGCGCTTGTATCGGCCATATCTTTTCGATCGGCAGCGCGAGCACGCGCCCGGCGACGCGACTATCATAAGCCATCCTCTATTTTCAAAAGAAGCCGATGGCGTGGTGTGCAGGCTGTCGCATCGTCATGTGATCAACGGTTATCGGATGGCGCAGCGGGACATGGACGAGGAGGCCCTCGAAGCATTGGAAACGCTCGAAGCCGTCATGCGCGAACCGCAATGGGCACGCGAATTCTTCTTCGAGCCGGGCCAGATTCAGATCGTCGACAACTTGCGTTGCGGGCATCGACGCACGAACTTCGTCGATTTCGACGAAGAGCGTCGCAAGCGACATCTCGTGCGTTTGTGGCTTCGCGATGCACGCCGGCGGTTCTATAACGGCTGAGTATCGTAGAAGCCTTTGGCAAGGCGCGCTGCAAGCGCCTTGCGGTCCACCTTGCCGACCGCCGTCTCCGGTAACGACTCGACGAATACCACGTCATGCGGCACATAGATGCGCGAAAGGCGCTTTCTTACGGCGTCTTGCACGCGTTCGGCATGCATCGCGGTAAGGTCTTTCGGCACGACGAACGCAACCGGCACTTCACCGAGATCGCGATCCGCGCGGCCAACGACACAGCACGCAGTGACATTGCCTTCCGCGACGATCACGCTCTCGATCAGCAACGGCGAGATGTTTTCGCCGCCGCGAATGATCACGTCCTTGATGCGGCCTGTCACGTAGAGATAGCCATCGTCGTCGAAGCGTCCGAGATCGCCGGTGCGCAGCCATCCATCGATGACCGTCCGCGAGGTTGCATCGGCGGCGCCCAGATAGCCTGTCATGAGATTTGGCCCCGCAATGCAGATTTCGCCTTCGACGTCCGGTGTATCGGTCATCGTGTCGTCGGCTGCGCGCAGCTTGACCGTCTGTCCTGGCACGACCTTGCCGACCGAACCCACGCGTCGCGCGTTCGGCGGATTGAGCGTGCTCGTACACGTCGCTTCCGATAAACCATAGGAAATCACGAGTGGGCAGCCGAGCTTCGCTTCCACTTCGCGATGCAAGGCTTCCGTGATCGGCGCGGAACCGCAGCGCGCCATGCGCAGTGTTGCGAGCGAGTCGGCGTCGAAGTGCTGCGCCAGCATGCGCGAGTACATCGTCGGCACACCGGTGATGATGGTCGGCTTGAAACGCGTCATCAACTCCGGCATGTCTTCCGCGCGAAAACGCGGGCAAAACACGACATTCGCGCCCGCAAGCAATGGCGCGAACAACTGATTGTTCACGCCATTCGTGTGATAGATCGGCATGACATGAAGCAACCGATCATCGCTCGATAACGCGCTTTGTTCGAGCACGCCGAGTGCGTTGTTGAGCAGCGCGGCTTGCGTGAGTTGCACGACTTTTGCACGAGCCGTACTGCCCGAAGTGAAGAGCAGAAGCGCGGGGCAATCGGCGGCGACATCGACAGGCGGCCAGTATGACGCTTCCGTCAGACGCGCGAAGTCGATGATCGTCGTATGCGAGGGAATGGCAAGTCCGCTCACGAGCGATGCGTTGTCGTCGTCATGCACGAGAAAGCGTGCGCCTGTTTCGATGAGTCGCGCGCTCACTTCGTCCGGCGCGAGCTTCGGTTCGAACACGCACGGACACATTCCCACGCGTATCGCTGCGAGCAACAACACGACGGCATCGAGCGAGCGCGACATAGTGATCGCGACGACATCGCCGGGGCGCGCATGGTTGCCCGACAAGTGCGCCGCGACGCTGCCGGTCTCGCGCGCGAGTTCGGCATACGTCAGCGAGTGCGTGCCATCGCCGATTGCGGGAAGGCCCTGCACATTGCGCGCGTGCCAGTACTGTTCGAAGGCTTGTGCGAGGCTCGTCGGTCTTGCATCGAAATTCAACGCGGTGGTCTTCGTCACTGTCTCGTTCTCGCTACCTGAGTCGAACGGCTGCATCGCGCTCGAATTGACCTTGCGAATCGAGTGATTCGAGTGCTTCAAGTTCGCGCGATGTCGGCGGCGCAGTGGGCTCGGCGCCGCTTGCATCGAACGTGAATCCGGTGCGTTCGCGCACTTCATCGAGACTCGATTCCGGATGCCACGATTGCAATGCTAGCTTGCCGTCGCGCTTCACGAATACGGCGATCGGCGTGACCACGCCATGCATGCCGCCCCATGACGTCACGAAGTCGAGCTTCTCCACGAGCGTGCGTTTCGAATGCTCGGTGCGCCACGTGCAGGCGCGTTTGGCCGTCGGCAGCATGACGGCGCCGCCGCCGCCGCCCGGTAGTCGCACTTTCGGATGCGCCCATTCGCCGATACACGAGTTGTTCGCGCAGCCCGCGCCATCGAGTTGCGCCGCGCCGAGGAACGTGAGATCCATGCGGCCGCGCGTGCAAAGATCATAGAAGTCCTCGTTGGCAAAGATCGATGCAGAGCCTTCCGCAAGCAATGGGTCGGAGCTCGAAATCGGAATGGAAGAGGGCGACGGATCGACGCCGCCCGCCACGTTGATATACACGAAGTCCCAGTCATATGCGCGCTTGGCGAGCAGACATGCGAGCATCGGCGGCGTGGAGTTCACGCCGCTGAACGTGATCTCGTCCGGCCGGATGAAGCGCGCGAGATTCGTGACGATGTAGGAGAAGCCGCTCCATTGTTCAGCCATGTCGATGAACCTCCGCTTCGGGCGCGGCATCGATATGGCGCGCGAGCGCTTCGGGGCCTTCTTGAAGATACGCATCGACTGCCTGATAGTCGATTGCATACGATGGCCAGCACGAACCCGGCCATGCGCCGTTCTTCACGATCGCATAGTTTTGCACCATGAAATAAGGCACGATCGTGAGCTCGGGTTGATCGGCGAAGCTCGTATCGCTGAGCTTTTCGGCCACGACGAGCACGCTTTTGGCGGCGCGGCTCATGATACGGTCCCAGTGATACGTGCCTGCCACGCGCACGTTGCCATCGCGATCGACGCTCGATGCATGAATCACGGCAAAGTCCGGCGAAATAGCGGGAATCACGTAGGTTTGCTGGCCGCTGCCGTAAGGATCGTCGAGACATTTCCAGTCGTTGATCCGCACCAGATCGCTGCCATGCAAGCCGCCGCACGGCATGAACGGCACGCCGAATGCAGCCGCGCGCAGTCCCGCCGTGAGACTCGCGCATGCGTGTTCTTCGAGCTTCAGATGACCCTTCTCGACCGCGCTCCGATACCACGGCGCAAGCCCGAAATTGCCTTCCATCGCGACGATGCCGCAACGCGCCCGCGAGGCGACGCCCGCGCGACAAAGTATGTCGATGTCGTAACCCGGCGATTGCTTGATGATCTCGATGTCGCGCTTCTCCTGCCGGATCAGTTCGCGCACGAACGCGAATGGCCCGCGATGCAGAAAGCTGCCGCCCAAGCCCAACGACGCGCCATTGGGCACGAGCGCGACCAGTTCGGCGAGTGAGACCTGTTTGTCCTTGCTTGCGAATCCCGAACTCATGCGAGATGTCTCCTAAGCCTTCTTCGACGACGCCAGATACGCCGCGATGCGCTTGTGAATGCCCGGCGTGGACGCCGATCGAACGAGCGCGGCGAGGTCGGTATCGGCCTCTTCGGTGTCGAGCGCGCGTCGCAACAAGGCGCGGATTTCGGCGGGCAACGCGTTCGCGCGTTCCAGCGCTTCGGCGACGACTTCCGCGTATTGCTCCGGACCCGCCACGCGTTCGATAAAACCGTTCGCGCTTGCGCGTTCGACATCGAACGTGGCCGCCGTTTCGAGAATGCGCTGCGCCTCACGCGTGCCGACGATACGCGCAAATCGCGCCGAACCCAGCACGAGACCGAACTTCAGCCCCGGCATGCGAAACGTCGAACCGGGCGCGGCCACGCGCAGATTGCACGCCGCAATCAGGTCGACACCCGCGCCGAAATTTCGGCCATGCGCGAGCGCCACAGTGAAGCACGACGCGCTTGCAATCTTGTTCAGCAACGTTTCGATGCGGATGAAGCGCAGCACTAAATCGCCTTCGCTTTGCGCTTGCACGTCGCTCATATCGAAGCCCGCGCTAAAGCATCGGCCTTCGCCTTGCAGCGTGACGAGCGGCGTTTTCGCGGCATCGGCAGCGTCGAAAGCCTGAATCAGTTCTTCCACGATACTCGCGGATAACGCATTGAGCTTGTCCGGCCGATTGAGCGTGATCGACCAGTGCGTCGGCATCTTCTCGACGATGATACCGCTCATGCCTCGACCTCCGAGCGCTTCAGCAACTCGGCGTTGTGTTCACCGAGCCCCGGCGGGCGCAGGCGAATTTCAGGCGTTTTGCCGGAGAATTTGACGGGCGATGCGAACGTCTTCGTCTGCACGCCGTTGGGCAATTCGAGCGGCTGCACCCATTCCATATGCTCGACCTGCGTGTCCTTCAACACTTGCGAATACGTGTTGATCGGCGCGCATGGCACGCCCGCTGCACGAAAACGCTCGATCCAGTGTTCGGCGTCGTCGGCGGCGAAGATCGTCTCCAGCGCGTCACGCAATTCGACCTGATGCTGCGCGCGCAACGTGGTCGTCGCATAACGCGCGTCGGCCTTCAGATCATCGCGTTGCACGACCTTGCACACCGATTCCCACAGCGCATTATTGCCTGCCGCCATGCCGAAATACGTGTCGCGCGCCTTGAACGCCTGATACGGCGCGTTACGCGGATGCGCCGAGCCGAGCTTCTGCGGATCGCGCCCCGTGCCGAAGTATTCGGACGTCTGCAATGCAGCGATGGCAAGCGTCGCGCCGAGCATCGGCACATCGATATGTGTGCCTTCGCCCGTTGCCGCAACGCCGCGCAACGCCGATGCCACCGAGAACGCGGCATACAGTCCGGCGGAGAAATCCGCGAGCGGTACGCCGCATTTGACCGGCGCGCCCTCGGGTTCGCCCGTGATGCTCATGATGCCGCTCATCGCTTGCACGGTCAGATCGAAACCGCCTTCCTGCGAGCGCGGTCCGGTCTGACCATACGCGGAGATCGAGCAATAGACGATGGATGGTTTCATCGCGCGAACGTCCTCGTAACCGAGCCCGAGGCGATTCATCACGCCGGGACGATTGTTCTCGATGACGACATCGGCTGTCTGAATCAACAACTTCGCCTGAAGGATGTCGTGAGGATCTTTCAGATCGAGCGTAACCGAGCGCTTGTTGCGGTTGAGCGACGCGAAATTCTCGCTATAGCCCTCGGAAATGGGCGGCCACGCGCGCAACGTATCGCCGCCTTGCGGATGCTCGACCTTGATGACGTCCGCGCCCATGTCCGCGAGCAGCATTCCGCAGTACGGCCCCGCCGCGACGTTGCAGAACTCGATGACCCTGATTCCTTGAAGTGGCTGATCCATGTGTTTTCCTCGGCAATCCCATTGGCATGCGGCAGCGTTCGTGCGCGTCGATTCGATTGTGGCGCGATCCCCCACATGTGTAAACTAAAAAATGATATACACATCCTAAGAAATAGGATGATGAATGTGTAACGATGGGAATGACGCACAAATTGCCGGCGAAACATTTCTTGGCGGCGGCCAACTGATACGCGGCCCTCGGCGGTATGCGCGGTGTAGAATGAGCTTTTAATCCTAAATCTTAGGACAATGGATAAGACGTTGCTGAAGGGCCTGATGCTTCTGGAGGCGCTCGCAGATCAGAATGGCAAGCCCGTCACGATTCCGGTGCTGGCCGAGCAGGTCGGACTCACGAAGAGCAACACACACCGCACGTTGCAGACGCTTGCGCATGCAGGCTATGCAACGCGCGATGAAACTACGGGCAACTACCGCAGCACGTTCAAACTCTTCGAACTGGGCGCGAAGCAGATGGCGCAGATCGACGTGCGGCAGTTCGCGGCTGTGCATATGCGTGCGCTGGTCGATCTCACGCAAGAGACCGTGCACCTGTCGATTCTCGATGGCGCCTCGGTCGTGTATGTCGACAAGATAGAGAGCGCGCAGCCCGTGCGGGCTTACTCCGTGCTCGGCGGCCATGCGCCTGCGTATTGCGTGGCGACGGGCAAGATCCTTCTCGCGCATCAGACGCAGGAATTCCTCGCGCGGCATCTGATTAATCTCACCGCGTATACGAAGGCCACCATCACGGATTTGCAGGCGCTCAAGACCGAGCTCGCGCGCGCGGCGGCGAATGGCTATGCGATCAATCGTGGCGAATGGCGGGACAGCGTAGGCGGCGTCGCCGCGCCAATCTTCGATGCGTTCGGCCTTCCTGCTGCGGCGATCGGTATCTCGGGGCCGTTGGAGCGGCTGAGCGTCAAGCGCATGAAAGAACTCGCGCCGGCGGTTCAGAATGCCGCGCTCAACATCTCGCGTGCCATGGGATATCGCAAGTGAAGTGATCGACGCTGGTGTCGAGGAATTTGCCCTGGCGGTGAACGTTCGTCTCGCGCTTTTTCGCGGCCGCAAGGACGAGTGGAAGATTGCCGAGCGCGAGATTGTCGGCCAGCGACGACACCGTGCCCGACATGTGCGACGTGTACTGGCCGATCGCGCGAAATCCACGCGCGTTCGCCGCCCCTGCGACGCCTGCCAGTGCGAGGCGGAGCCGCCGGTTGGCGGCGTCGGTGCGAACGCCCGAAGAGAAGCCGCGAAGACAGTTGACGGGCAGGTCGACGCAGCCGGAAAGTAGGGGATTCGCGAGACTACATTCAACCTTCCCGTATCCGGATTTTGATGCGCGCCGCCTGCCGCGATGACTTATCGCAGGCGCCGCGCGGGTCTCCGGCTCGCGCCGGAACCGCGCTGTGTTCAACGCTCACGGCTCAGTCGTGGTAGTGACGTTTGTGGCGCTTACCGTGGTAGCCGCGGCTGTGGTCGTCCGCGTAGGAGTTCGAGCGCGAAACATTGCCGCCCAGCGCCGCGCCGGCGCCGCCGCCCAGCGCCGCGCCGACCAGGCCGCCGCCACGGCCGCCCATCGCATTGCCTGCGGCCGTGCCCGCACCGCCGCCCAGCGCGCCGCCGATGATGGCGCCCGTGCGCTCGCGACGGTTCGACGTGACCGCGCCGCCGGCGCCGCCGCCCACGGCCCCGCCGAGCACCGCGCCTGTACTGCCACCTACGGCGCCGCCCAGCGCTGCGCCAGCTACACCGCCGAGTGCGCCGCCGAGCGCATTGTTCATGTCGCCGGCCATGGCCGGCACCGACACCGCAGCCGTGAGCACCGCGATAGCAACAAACTGAATGGTTCGCTTTGACATAGTTCGGATCTTTGTTTTTGAGACGGCGCCGAGTATAACCGCAGCTTCGAAAGGCTTTCGTAACGCCGTCCGCCATCGGCGGTAAGATGTGTAACAAACTGGCTATTTCTGCCCATCCCCGAAATCTGGAAATCCCCAAACTCTTGCGTCGCGTAGCTCTCTAGGGCCCTACCTTTGCTTTCCAGGCAGCGTTCACTAGGTAGATAACGAAATGCGCCACAGGCTCATTCCTCGGACGGATTTGTCCCTTCAATCCCAGGAAAGAACGCGTTCCACACCGCTCGTACGCCTTGCGCGGCGGCGGCCTGCGCGTCCATGTGTTCGGTGTCCGGCGAGATGCCCGGATCCGCGCTCAGGCCACGCCAGTGCGTGAAGACGAGTATGGGCTGCTCGGTCCAATGCCCGTCGACAAAGCGGGAGAATGCCGTTTCTCCGCTTGTGAGCTTGACTTCATACCAGCCGTCGCGAGCCGGTGCATATCTGTCCAAGGGGAACCACTCGGTGGTATTGATTTCCATCTGCGCTTCCGAGTTTAAACGTGACACAAGCGAGCCAGCACGTGGCGTACCCATTTCGTCCAACGACACGCGGCGTGCTGCGGCCATGAATGCCATCAAGATGGAGCGCATTTTAGGCCGCTTCACACTTGATAGTTGCCGTTGAGACGATGCCAATTCGGTGGCAGCTGCGGGTCGATTTCACCGTTGAATATGGGTAGTCGCCGCTTGACGCTGCCGATCGACTAGCGGCCGCAAAGCCGAATCGCGCGCGTATGTCGTCCGTCAGATTTTGGTTGGTGTAGCGGCGACGTACCTGCTCGCTGAACGGCAGGTGTGTGGTCGATTCGCGCCCACAGCACGGCGCTGCACGAGCACGAACAGTACGACCGCGAGTTCGACCGGCAGATAAATTACAACCTGTCCTGGTATCACGTGCCGGTCAACGCCGACGTTCACAACATCGTCGTGATTTTCTTCGACGAATAGGATGACGTAGTCAGTCCGCTCGGTGCCAAGGCCTGGGCGAAATTGGAGCGCTGGCGTGGCGGCGGCCGTCGCGATTGCAATCTGGCATGCGACAGGCAAGCGCGTACGCGGTTCGCCGATCACGCTCGACAAGCTTCTCGTCTGATGCGACGTGCGAGGACACTCCGGCCGATGATTGCCAGCGACGCTTGCCCGGGACTCGACGACAACTCAGTGGATACGACGCACTGCACGCAGCAGTGAATCGCCATGCTCCGTGATTCGGGGCAGTGTAGCCCCGTTCACCAGTTGCTCCATGGCGACCAACTGGCGTTCCAGCAAGGTATCGAGCTCGTGGCGGTCGATGATCTGATCCGCGGCATCCTTGACCAGCATGAGTGTCGCGAATTCATGGGCGCTGAGCATACCTGTCTCCCGATCGTTCGAATAAATGTATTTAGGTCTGCGTCGACTACTGTCGATCGGGTCGTTGGCCGACCGTCTTCAGCGCTCTCGTATCACGACGCATCACCGGGGGTACCTCGGGCTGCGTTAGCAGCGGGATTTGATCTTAGGACGCGGCAATGGCCTGCGGCAATTCGGGTCGTCCCGCATATTGGGTTATTCAGCCAATTCGGTTCGTGGCCCCGGTAGGCACTTGCTTCATTGGAGCGGGCTGAGACATCGTGCCCAGTTATCAATCGCACATGCATGGCGTGGCGGCGTCGCGCCGAGATCGAACGGCACCCGGTTTTCAGGTCCGTCATACATCCATTGATCGAGTGCCGGCCGAGAACGCATGCTTGCTGCCCTCAAGGTGTTGCAAATGATCATTGATCATGGCTAGGTAGCCTTTTCAGCAATGCGACACGCGGACTGACTTCAGTTGCGAAACGACCTGCATCAGGGCCCCGCGAAGCGAAGACGCAGCTTCCTCGATGATCTTCGCCCAGGCGCGTGGCCTCGCACCAAACAAGATTTTGTCTCCCTCAGGCGACGGCCTGAAGTACCAGCGATTCCGCTTGGTGTCCGAATACACGCGACGTCCGGGCAGGACTTCGTCCATCGCTGAAGCTGAAATTTTTTCGGTCGCGATGAGCGAGGAGGCAATCACCACCTCATCACCGAAGCGCGGGACATCTCGCTCGCGGTGATACGGACCGGCGCGAACCACAACGACGTGACCCAACTCCAGGCGCTGGTCGAGGCTATTCCACCCATCAGCGGCAAGCGTGGAAGACCACTGGGTGTTCTCACACCAGGGGCGGACAGGGGAGCAGGCGATCCGTAACAAATCCTCACGCGCGCTCGCGGCGACTTTCAGTCTTCAACAATCTACCGTGAACTCGTTGCGGTCATCGCGGCAAGATACAAATTTGCTTCCTCGGCTATAGATTTTTGATAATTTCACGAGGCAATATGTCATGTCATGCTCAACCTGCATCGACAATTCCAAACGGGAGAGAAGCATGTTGAAGGCAGAGCGAGAGGCGTTTGCACGCGATGGCGTGACCGTCTTGCGCGGCGTGTTCACTGAGTGGGTGGACCTGCTGCGCGATGGCGTGGACTTCAATGAGAAGCACCCTGGACCTGACTTTCGCGACTATACCAAGGGCACGGCATCGGGACGGTTCTTCGGAGACTATTGCAACTGGCAGCGCATCGAGCCGTTTCGTCGGTTCGTGGAGGAAAGCCCCGCCGGCAGCATCGCAAAAGAGCTGATGGCCTCGAAGCGCGCGCGAATCTTCCACGAGCACGTGCTCGTCAAGGAGGCGGGCGCGGACAAGGTCACGCCCTGGCATCACGACGAGCCGTACTATTGCGTGAGCGCCGAGCAGTCGGTGAGCATGTGGGTGCCGCTCGATCCAGTGCCGCGCGAAACCACGCTCGAGTTCGTCGCTGGCTCGCATCGCTGGGGAAAGCTTTTTCAGCCGCGGAAGTTTACGGGCGTCGCTTATGACCGCAGCACTGGCGAACTCGAAGAAATGCCGGACATCGAAGGACATCGAAGCGACTACGAAATTCTCGGCTGGGATCTGAAGCCCGGCGATGCGGTCGCCTTCAACTATCTCACAGTGCACGGCGCGCCAGGAAATCGTTCCGGGTCCGTTTCCCGGCGCGTGGTGTCGTTTCGTTGGCTCGGCGACAACGCGGTGTATGTGGACCGAGGTGGCGAGACATCGCCTCCCTACCGCCACCTTGCCGAACGGCTGGCTCCGGGGGATCCGCTGCCGGAGGAGGAATTTCCGTTCGTCGTCTGATCGTGCTCCGGAGGCGGCCTGCTCAGCAATCGAGGACCAGGCGGCCGCCCTTGCAACTGGAGACACAGACCATCATCGTTTTGCCCTCCGCGCGCTCGGTCTCGCTCAGAACACTGTCACGGTGGTCGATCTCTCCCTCGATGACCGATAGCTCGCAAGTACCGCAGACGCCCTGTTCGCAGCTTGACGGCACGTCGGCGCCCGCCGCGCGAAGAACATCGAGCAGGCGCGCGCCGGGTTCGACGCGCACCAGTTTTCGGCTTCGCACGAGCTGGACTTCATATCCCGCGTTGCTCGCTTCCTTGACGGCATTCGGGTCCGCGGAAAACCGTTCGATATGAGCGTGCGTGTAGCCGTGATCGGCGCATGCGCGTTCGAATGCACTCAGCATCGGTGTGGGACCGCAACAATAAAATCTCGTTTCAGGATCGCGTTCGTCGAGAAAGCCCCGCAGGTCAGGTGGGCCTCCATGTTGCGCATCGAAATGCAGCTTCAGCGGAATGCCGAGCGCCTGGATGGAATCGAGCCACGCCGCGTGCTCGCGCGAACGACAGCAATAGAGCATGTCCACCGATTTGCCGAGTGCGACGAGCCGTTGCGCCATGCTGTAGATCGCCGTGATCCCGATACCGCCTGCGACCAGAACGAACCGCTCGCCGGTTTCATCCAGCGGAAAGTTGTTGCGCGGCGCCGATATCGCGAGAGCATCACCCACGCGCAATTTCTCGTGGACGAAAGCCGAACCCCCCTGACTGTCGCGCGCACGAAGCACGCCGAGGACATATCGATCACGGTTGCCTGTCGCATTGACGAGCGAGTAACTTCGCACGATGCCATTCGGCAGATGCAAACTGATATGCGAGCCGGCATCGAAGGACGGCAAGGGACTGGAATCTGAAGAACGCAATTCGATGCTGACGGTGTCCATCGCTTCGACGCGAACCTTGTCGACGATGACGGTGAAAGTGGCGGAATGCATGTTCGGAATCAGTCGCAGATACGGTATGCCATGAAGCTGTAGAAGTCTCGAAGCGTGCCCTCCAGATTCTCCGCTGCGAGCGGTCCCGGCGAATAGAAAGTCGAGCCGAGTCCTTTCTGCAGCGTTTCCAGCTTCGTGCGGTCTTCGGCATTGAACGAGTTGGCGAACGCAACGTATCGTTCGATGCTGTCCTGACCGGGCGCGCGCTCGTGTCCGGCGATACCCCACTTCAGCGCGACTTGATCGGTTGCCGCGGGCCTCAGACAAAGATAGATCGTCTGATGAGGCATGTACGTGACGACGAGATTGGGAAAGACGCTGAAGAGAAAGCTGGATCGACGCTCGCCCTGCGTGAGGTCCTCGTGAAACGGCGTGCGCTGCGGCGACTCGGGCGTGTAGTGCGCGCGATAGGCCGAGAAGTACCCGTTCCCGGGCACGTATTCGCACAGCTCGGTCGGCGTCACGGGCCTCAGGGTTCGCGGATGAGTGGCGTTGAGGTGATAGCCCTCCATGAAGTTTTCCGCCAGGCATTTCCAGTTTGTGCGCCACACCTCCTCCTGGAAGTGATAAAGCTCGCGATCCTCATTGTGATAGTTGTGTATGTGAGCCTCGAGAGGGCGAAGCGCTTCGCTGAGCGGCGCAGCGTTGCCATCGATGTTCACGAAGATGAAGTTCTGCCAGATCGTCGAGTTAATCTTGGGCAGCGCGCATCGCGCTGCGTCGAGATCCTTGCAGGCTTGCATCAGCGGAGCACGTTTCAGCTTGCCGTCGAGCTCGTAGCTCCATGCGTGATACGCGCAGGCGTGAACTCGCGCATTTCCACGGCCGACTGCAACCAGATTGCCGCGATGTCGGCACACGTTCGCGAGCACATGAACCTCGCCCTGCGCGTCACGCTGAACCAGCAACGGCTCTCCGACCATTTCAGTCGTGAAGTAGTCGCCGTTCTTGGGGATTTCCCCGACGTGGCCAATGCAAACCCAAGTGCGTCGAAAGACGCGTTGACGCTCGAGCTCAGCGAAGTGGGCGGACGTGTAGAACGCTCCGGGCATGCCGTGCGTCGCCCGATCCCCGGACCGCGATAATGCCGATAGCGTATCCAGCAGAGATCGGTCGCGCGGCGGAAGCGTATCGGCAAATAGAGACGCTGGCACATTCATCACGACCCTCTCTCCTGAACGGTTGCAGACGACCAGGCTGCCCAGACACAAGCTGGCTGAGCCGGAGCAAAGACTCTTCTATGCGCGATTTTCATCCGAAACCCGTTGTCCAAGATAGCGCGCAAAGTCGTAGTTCGGTCGCTCCAACGGACTGAGGTGGCCCGGTTTCGCGAGCGGCGCATGCAAACCACGGAAAACAGCTTCGACGCCTCTGCGGTCTTCCGCGTTGACTTTATCGAGCAAGGCCTTGAGCGTTTTCATGTATTCGCGTCCACTCGGATCGGAGACGAATTCAGGCGAGAGCCCGCCGCCGAAGCGAATGTGAACCTGATCTACGCCGCGCGGCTGAAGAATCAGATACCAGAAGTAGCCGGGTGTGAGCGTGATCAGATGACTCGGATAGATGGCGATCAGCGCGGTCGTCTTGCGCCAGTGACCTTCCAGCCTCGTGTTATCCGGATGCGCGTTTCCTATGGGTAACGTCGCCTCTTTGGTGATCCAATGGTAGTTGAACGCGTCGTGCCCCGGCGGGCACTCCATTTCCTCCAGCTTCGAATGCGGACCCACGGTTGCCCTGTGGAGCATCGGCAGGTGGTAACTCTCCATGAAATTTTCCGCGAGGATTTTCCAGTTGGTGTCCCAGACATGCTCCTCGTAGAACGTCTCGACATAATTGCCCATCTCGTACGGCGCAATCAGCGCGGAGAGTTCAGCCAGATGCTCGCTGAGCGGGCGCGTGTCGGGGTTCAGCGTCACGTAGATCCAGCCTTGCCAGGTTTCGCAGCGGATCTTCGGCAAGCGGTAGGCTTCCTTGCAGAAGCCGGCCTGGCGATCCATCAGCGGTGCGGCCCGAAGTTCGCCCGCGAGCGTGTAGCTCCACGCGTGATAAGGACAGACAATCGTCCTGACGTTCCCGCGCCCTTCCAGGAGCACGGACATCCGGTGCAGGCAGACGTTGGAGTACGCGTGCAGCGAATCATCGCTTCCCCTGATCACGACGACGGGCTGCCCGCCAATATCCGCGGTCAAGTAATCGCCGGCCCTCGCTAGCGCGCTCACGCGACCGACGCATTGCCATTCGCGCTGGAAGATCGTCTGCTGCTCCACTTCGAGAAACGACGCTTGCGTATACACCTGCGGAGGCATCGCGCGCGCATCATCAAAGGGACGAGCGCAGGTCATATTCAGCTCGGCGATCGCCAAGGCAGCATCCGGATTGGTGTTTGACGCCATGTCTTCCCCTCGATATGGTGAACGCCTGCAATGCCGCCTGCTTCGACAGACTGCCGACACTCATAAAATAAACTCGTCAAAACATCGAGGAAAACATTGTTTTTCAATGTGCCTCCCAGTTTCCTCCTATGCAGGTGATGCTCTGCAAACCGGTGTCTTCGCCCGGCCGAAACATGCCGGCCGCTTTTATGCTTTAAGATGATGTGAATAAAAGCATCGCGATCACCTATGTCATCTTCCTTCACGTTGCGCCAACTAAAATATTTCGTCGCAACGGTGGACAACGGAAGCGTCGCCGAGGCGTCGCGAAAGCTTTATATCGCGCAGCCGTCGATCTCGGTCGCCATCAAAGGACTCGAAGAAGGCTTCGGCACGCAACTCATCATTCGGCACCACGCGCAGGGAATCTCGTTGACGCCGGCCGGCGCGAGATTCTACGAGCGCGCCAAGGCACTGCTCAAGTCAGCGCACGAATTCGAGCAGAACGCGCTCGCCGATGGAGACGTGTCATCTGGCCGAGTCGACATTGGATGTTTCGAGACTTTCGCGCCGCTGTACCTGCCGAGTCTGATTCGCGGGTTCAACGCCGTGTATCCCGGCATCGAAATCAGAGTGCGAGACGGCGATCAGGAGGAGCTCTTGCAAGGGCTGGGGAAAGGTCGATTCGATCTGGTCCTGGTGTACGAGCTTGGACTCGACGATACGTTCTCCACGCACTTGCTGACGCCCGGGCAACCTCCGTATGCCTTGTTACCGGCGACTCATCGGCTCGCCGGCGCCGATAAGGCAAGCCTCTTCGATCTGTGCGATGAGCCGTTGATTCTGCTCGATGTGACGCCGAGCAAGGACTATTTCGTCGGTCTGTTCGAACCTTACGGCTTGAGCCCGAAAGTGGGATTCAGCTCTCCATCGCTCGAACTGGTTCGCGGCATGGTGGGTCAGGGATTCGGATACTCGCTTCTCGTCACGCGTCCGCACGCGCCGACCACCTATGACGGCCGCGAAGTCGTCGCGGTCGAGATCGCGGAATCGGTTGCCCGTTCAGGACTCGTGGCTGCGTGGCTGAAGCGAAATCAATTGACCGTGCCCGCTCGATTGTTCATGGAATACGCGGAGGCTCGATTCAGATCCATGTCCAGCGCCTGAGCGGTTTTGCACGCCTTCGGCCGAGTCAGATCAGCGCCTGATTCGCGGCCGCCGCGCGACTGCGCAGCCAGTTGATGCTCGCGAACAGCAGCACTGCGAACACGATCAACATGGTCGCGACCGCCAGAATCGACGGATCGATGGAATCCCTGATGCCGCTCCACATCTGTCGCGGGACGGTCTTTTGATCCGGGCCGCCGATGAACAGAATCACGATGACTTCGTCGAACGAGGTTGCGAAGGCGAAGACGCTTCCCGTCGCGACAGCGGGCGTGATCAACGGAAGCGTCACGCGCGTGAATGCGACCCACGGCGGCGCGCCCAGCCCGGATGCTGCGCGCAGCAGACTCTGATCGAAAGACAACAACGACGCCGTCACCGTGATGACGACGAACGGCGTGCCGAGCGCGGCATGGGCAAGAATGACACCAGGGTAGGAGTTAACGAGCCCGAGCGGAGCGAAGACAAGATAGAAGCCCGCCGCGACCACGACGATCGGCACGATCATCGGGGAGATGATGATCGGCATGACGATCGAGCGCAGCGGAAACTGCGTTCGCGACAGGCCGAGCGCCGCCAGCGTCCCGAGACAGGTGGCAATCAGTGTGGACGCCGCGCCTATTGCGAGACTGTTCAGAAGCGCGCGTTGCCAGTCCGCACTGGTGAGTGCCTGTTCATACCAACGCAGCGAGAAGCCCTGCAGAGGATAGGAGAAGTACGAGCCGGAGTTGAACGAAAGCGGAATGATCGCGAGAATCGGCGCCACCAGAAAGAAGAGCACGAGCGCGGAATGCACGCGTACCCAGCGGGAAGCGACGCGCTCCGACAGCACCGTATTGCGTTTGTCTTGCATGACCATTCCTTTGGGCTTGCGTGCTTCAACCAAACCGCAGACGGTCGATTCCGACGATGCGGTTGAAGATGAAATAGAAGATCGCCGTGAAGATCACGAGGTAAGCGGAGAGCGCGCCCGCGAGTCCCCAGTTGAGCTGCGTATTCGTCTGGATCGCGATGAGTTGACTGATCATCTCGTCGCCCGCGCCGCCGAGCAGGGCAGGCGTGATGTAGTAACCGAGGGCCAGCACGAATACCAGGAAGCATCCCGCTCCGACTCCCGGCAAGGTCTGCGGAATATAGACGCGCACGAAGGCCGTGAACGGATGAGCGCCCAGAGACTTCGCTGCGCGCAGATACACGGGAGACACGCCCTTCATCACCGAAAAGATTGCGAGAATCATATAGGGCAGGAGTACGTGCGTCATACCGATCAGCACGCCCGTCCGATTGAAGACGAGCGGTACGGGATGTGTCACGATGCCAAGACTCAACAGCAGGCTGTTGACGACGCCGCCCGGTTGCAGGAGCACGTACCAGGCCGTCGTGCGCACCAGCAGGGAAGTCCAGAACGGCACGATGACGAACAGCATCAGCCGGTTGCTGCTCTTTTCCGGCAGATTCGCGAGCAGCCAAGCGACGGGATAACCCAGCAGCAAGCAGAGCAGGGTCACGGTGAAGCTGATCGAGATCGTGCGCACGAAGGCTTCGCGATAGACCGTGGCGTTCGCCGGAAGCGAGGCGATCGAACCTTGCGGTGTCACCGTCGCGTCCACGGCATTCAGCAGATAGTCGGGCGTAGGCGAGGCGGCAGCGCGCTTCAACAAGCGCCATGTCTCGGGCGCGTTCCAGCGATCGTCGATCTCGATCAAGGCCGGCTTCCAGGCGGGAGGCGCCTCGTTCCGAATGCCGCGTGCCGTCTTCAGCAACAGGCTGCGGAATTCGGATTGCGAGAAGTTCATGCGCCTTGCTACGGTGCCGAGTTGTCCGCTTTCCTGGGCGTGCTTGATGTCGGATGCGAGCAGGGCGAACGTGTGCTCATCGGGGACGCCATGGCCATCCCATGCGTCGAGGGCGCGGGAAAGGGCCGGCATGCTGTCGGGCACTTCCCGATTCTGCACGCTGCGCGCGAGCAAGAGCGCGATGGGTGCAATGAACGTCGATAGCAGAAACACGATCAGTGGAAGCGCCAGCAACAGCGCTCGAGTCGATGCACGGCGTTGCGCCTTTTGATAGGACGCGCGGCCGTCGGCTCTCGTCTGAGAGCCCGTGGCCGGAGCATGGGCCGTTACGGGCGTATTGGTAGTCGCGGTCACAGCGGGCTCTCGTTCGGTTGGGGTGTTACTGTGTCAGCCAGACCTGGAAGCGCTTGTTGATCTCGTCGGCGTTATCCGCCCAGAACGTCGAGTTGATCTGTATCGCACGCTTGAAGTTGTCGGGCGCGGTCGGCAGGTCGGCGAGTCGCTGCTTTTCGACGAGCGGGATGGCATCCTTGCGCGGCGGCGCATAGGCGATGTACTTGGAAAGGTCGGCATAGGCCTTAGGCTGCGACGCGGACACGATGAACTTCGCTGCCGTGTCGGCATGCTTTGCTCCCGCCGGAATACCCCACCATTCATAGTCGTAGACCTGCGCATCCCAGACGATCTTGAAGGGCTTCTTGTCCTTCTTCGCGGCGTCGTCGATTCGACCGTTGTAGGCCTGCGTCATCACGACCGCGCCATCGGCGAGCAACTGCGGAGCCTGTGCGCCCGATTCCCACCACACGATGTTCTTCTTGATCGTGTCGAGTTTCTTGAATGCGCGGTCGACCCCAACGGGTGTCCCGAGAACCTTGTAGACGTCTTTCGGATCCACGCCGTCGGCAATGAGCGCCCATTCCATCGAACCTTTCGGCGACTTGCGCAGTCCGCGCTTGCCTGGGAATTTCTGCATGTCGAAGAAATCACCGATGGTGCTCGGCGGTGTCTTGAGCTTGCTCGCGTCATAGGCATAGACCGTGGACCACACCATGCTCGCGACCGCACAGTCGCTGATGGACCCGGGAATGAAGTCGCTCGTGTTGCCGAGACTCTTTTTGTCGAACTTCTTGAGCAGCCCTTCGTCGCATGCCGTGATCGCGTCGTTGCTCTCGAGATCGATCAGATCCCATGTCGTGTTCTTTGCCTGCTCCATCGCGGAAAGCTTTGCGAGGCCGCCGTCATATGATTCGAGCGAGAAGTTGACGCCGGTCGCCTGCGTGAACGGATCGAAATAGGCCTTTTTCGCCGCTGCTTCATAGGCGCCCCCAAAGGTGACGACATTGAGCGTTTCCGCGGCCTGCGCCGAAACTGCGGCGAAGGCGTAAAGAGAAATCGCGGCGAATACAGCGCATTGTGCTTTGATGTGAGTGCGCATATCAGTTGGCTCCTGCGGGTGCGGTCGAGATGAGGGAAGGTGAGGGCGATGCGGGGGGATGAACCGCGGGTGCGCTGCGGGGCGCGCTCGCGGCGAGAATCTTGCAGTCGTCGTGGCGCCAGGCTACCTCGATGGTGTCACCAGCCGAAGGCAAGGCGTGGCGTTGCGTGTTGGGAACCTTCACGACGAGCGCGTCGCGCGAACCGAGCGTCAAATGCACGCGATGATGATCGCCGCAATAGACGAGCTCCTGCACCTTGGCGTGCACGACGTTGCTGTGCGCGTCCGCCTGCGTACCCTCGGCGCTATGGATATGCGCGCGCTCCGGACGCAAGGCGAGCATCGCTTCGTCCCCTGCGCTCAGGCCCTGTTCGCATCTGCCGCGAATGATGCTGCCATCGGCGAGCGCCAGGGTCGCCCAGTCGTCCCTTACCGTCACGACGCGTCCCCGCAGGCCGTTGTTCTCGCCCACGAAGTTCGCGACGAAGGCGTTGCGCGCGTTTTCATAAAGCTCCGTGGGGGTCGCGGCCTGCTGGATGCGTCCATCGGAAAAGACCGCGACCCGATTCGACATGGTCAGGGCTTCTGCCTGATCGTGCGTCACGTAGACGATAGTGAGCGACAGCTCGCGATGCAGCCGCATGATCTCGTACTGCATGGTCTCCCGCAGGCGCTTGTCGAGCGCGCCGAGCGGCTCGTCCATGAGAACGACGCTCGGTTCGAAAACGAGTGCGCGCGCGAGTGCGACGCGCTGCTGTTGTCCGCCAGAGAGCTGCGCCGGTCGCCGGTTCGCGAGATGCGGCAACTCGATCATCTCCAGCGCGCGCTTCACACGCGCTTTTTGTTCGGCACGGCTCACACGTCGAACGGACAAGGGAAATGCGACGTTCTCGGCAATCGTGAGATGCGGAAAGAGCGCGTAGTTCTGAAAGACCATTCCGATGTCGCGCTGATGCGGCGGCTTGTCGTCGAGACGCTTTCCGTCGAGACGTATCTCGCCTTGTGTGGGCGACTCGAAGCCGGCGAGCATCATGAGCGTGGTCGTCTTGCCCGAGCCCGACGGACCAAGCAACGACAGGAACTCGCCCTTTCGCACATCAAGGTTCAAATCATCGACGACGTAATTCACGCCGTCGTATGACTTGCTCACACCTGAGAACGAAATGAAGGATGGGTTTGACATCTTGATAGCGTCCTGTCGATAGTGCTTCGATTAACGCGCAGCGAGCTTCGACGCGAGATAACGAGCGAAGTCATAGTTCGGGCGTTCGAGGTGGCTCAGATGCCCCGGCTTCGCGAGCGGGGCATGCACACCGCGAAACACGGCTTCCACGCCGCGTTTGTCCTCCGCATTCACTTCGTCGAGCAATGTCTTGAGCGTCACCATGTGCGCGTTGGCCTCGGGATCGCTGATGAACTCAGGCGCAAGCCCGCCGCCAAAGCGGATATGCACCTTGCCGACGCCTTGCGGCTGCAGCACGAGATACCAGAAGTAACCGGGCGTGAGCGTGACGAGATGCGTCGGATAGATCGCGAGCAAAGCGGTGGTCTTGCGCCAGTGTCCGGTCAGGCGGCTGTTCTCCGGATGGGCGTTCCCGATGGGAAGCGACGCTTCCTTTGTTATCCAGTGATAGTTGAATGCGGGATAACCCGGCGGGCATTCCATTTCTTCGAGGCGCGAGTGCGGCCCGACCGTTGCGCGATGCAGCATCGGCAAGTGATAGCTTTCCATGAAGTTTTCGGCGAGGATCTTCCAGTTGGTATCCCAGACGTGCTCTTCATAAAAGGTCTCGACGTAGTTCGTCATGCCGTACGCATCGACAAGCTCGCTCAGTTGCGCGAGCTGCTGGCGAACCGGCGCTGCGTTTTGATCGAGTGTCACGTAGATCCAGCCTTGCCACTCCTCGCATCGAATCGTCGGCAGCTTATAGCTTTCCTTGCAGAAACCGGCTTGCTGATCCATCAGCGGCGCGCCCTTCAGTGCGCCGTCGAGTCCGTAGTTCCACGCGTGATACGGACAGATGATCCGTCGTATGTTCCCTCGGCCTTCGAGCAGAACCGACATGCGATGCAGGCAGACATTCGACATCGCGCGGAGCTCCATCTTCTCATCGCGCACCACGACGATCGGTTGAGCCGCGATGCTCGCGGTCAGATAGTCGCCGGGCGTCCTGAGGGCGCTCGCGCGGCCCACGCATTGCCACTCTTTCGCAAAGATCGCGTGCTCTTCGAGAGACAGGAAATCGGCCGATGTGTACACGCCAGGAGGCATCGCGCGTGCATCGCTGAACGGTCGCTCACAGCCCGTCGCAAGTTCGTCGACCAAAGCGTGGACTGCCGTTTGCCTGCCGGGGTTTTCCATGAGACGCTCCTGAAGCCGTGTGCATACGCGCTGCGGGAAGGATCTGCGCTGCCGTCAGCTCGACTGACGTTTAATCTACCAAGCCAAATTACCAGTCAAAATATTGTTTTTGGATACTAAAGCAAGGATTTGGCTATGCATGGCACGCGACGCGGGCCCCATCGCGCTTGCCCATTACGTGTCGAGCCGCAGGCGGCGTATATAGCTTTCGCTAAAGGATGAAAATCGGGACACCACCTGCCGCGCCTTCATCGTTTTCGATTGGGCGATCCCGAGCGTCGTCGCGCTGACGTTGTCCCTAAAGCGCTTAATCACGAACTCGCCACCATCGACGGTTCGCGTCGAACTCAGCGGGAAGTTCAGGATGCTGTAGCCAAGCCCGTTCGCGACCATCCCCCGCACGACTTCCGGTTGCGATGAACGAAAAGCGGGCACGGGCCGGCTTCCGACGGCATCGAAAAGCGCGGCGAAGTAGTCCCGGCTGTGCGGCAGGTCCAGCATCACGTACGGTTCGTCGATCAGATCCTGCAGCGACACTTTTCGCGCGCGCGCCAACCGGTGCGTGGCTGGGAGAATCGCGTAGGGCGGCAAGGATAGAAGGGGTGTAAAGACGATGTCCTCGGTGAGATCGAGGCTGTAGGTCAGCACGATGTCCAGCGAACCGTCGTGCAGGCCCTTTAGTAGCTCGTCCTGATGCGCCTCGATGGTGCGGAAGCTGATTCCACCGTGCTCGCTCGTAAAACGGCTGATCAGGCCCGGCATCAGCGGCGGGGCTAAAGAGACGAGGCAGCCGAGCGCGATCGCTCCCGTCATGCCGCCGTCCATTTCGGTGGCGGCCATCTGCAGTTCCTCCGCGATCTTCAGGAGATTGCGCGCCTGTCCGAGAAGATCGCGCCCCGCCTGCGTGAGGGACAGGCCGCTCGCGTGATGCCGGATGAACAGCTGCACGCCGAAGGAGATCTCGAGGTCGGCCAAGGCGGTCGAGATGGACGGCTGAGAAATGTGTAGCCGTTTCGCAGCGGCCGTGAAGGACAGGACTTCCGCCGTCACCACAAAGTATCGCAACTGACGCAGTGAGTAACGCAGCGGCTGACTTTCCATGGACTTCGCTCCGGGTTGACGCCGTCAGATCGATCGCATTGTGAAGTGATCAAAAATGATTGCATAGGTGGATCCGATGCTTTGCATTTTTTTAATATATTTTTCGGATTCTGAAAGCCGGCGTAGATTCCTATGCGAAAGCACATCCGTGGTACCCCGGGAGGCTGCAAGAGGCCGACGGGAACACACCGAACTCTGCTCCTTCGAAGGACTAAGCCATGACAGTCGAAATAAAGGCAACTGATACGCTCGTGGTCGGCGCCGGGCAAGCTGGCATCGCCATGAGCGAGCACCTGGGCAAGCTCGGCGTGCCGCATCTCGTACTGGAACGCGATCGCATCGCCGAACGCTGGCGCACGGGACGATGGGATTCGCTGGTTGCCAATGGCCCCGCCTGGCACGACCGTTTCCCCAATCTCGAGTTCGCCCAGGTCGATCCGGATGCTTTCGCGTCGAAGGATGAGGTCGCCGACTATTTCGTCGCTTACGCCAAAAAGTTCGACGCGCCCATCCGCACCGGCGTCGAGGTGAAGAGGGTTGTGCGCAACGCGGGCCGCCAGGGCTTCACGGTCGAAACATCGGAGGGAATCATCGAGGCGAACCGCGTCGTCGTCGCGACGGGGCCTTTTCAGCGCCCGGTCATTCCGCCGATCGCACCGAAGAGCGCAAGTCTCACGCAGATTCACTCCGCCGACTATCGCAATCCCGCGCAACTGCCCGAGGGCGGCGTGCTGGTGGTCGGGGCGGGATCGTCGGGGGTGCAGATCGCCGATGAGCTGCAGCGCGCGGGCCGGCGCGTGTATCTGTCGGTGGGCGCGCACGATCGTCCGCCGCGCGCGTATCGCGGACGCGACTTCTGCTGGTGGCTCGGCGTGCTCGGCGAATGGGACGCGGAAGTCATGAAGCCTGGCCGCGAGCACGTCACGATTGCAGTGAGCGGCGCGCGCGGCGGTCACACGGTGGACTTCCGGCGTCTCGCGCAACAGGGCATCACGCTCGTTGGTCTGACGAAATCATTCGACGATCACCTCGTGAAGTTCGAAGCCGATCTCGCCGAGAACATCGCGCGCGGCGACGAGAACTACCTCTCGCTGCTCGACGCCGCCGACGCCTATGCCGCACGCAACGGCCTCGATCTTCCCGAAGAGCCCGAAGCCCGCATCATTCCCGCGGATCCGGAATGCGTCACGCATCCGGTTCTCGAGCTCGATCTGGCGAAGGCGGGCGTAACGTCGATCATCTGGGCGACGGGCTACGCAGTCGATTTCGGCTGGCTGCAAGTCGATGCCTTCGACGAAAAAGGCAAGCCCAAGCATCAGCGCGGCGTGGCCACGGAGCCCGGCATCTATTTCCTCGGCTTGCCGTGGCTGTCGCGCCGCGGCTCCGCTTTCATCTGGGGCGTGTGGCACGACGCCAAGCATATCGCCGACCATATCGTCACGCAGCGCAAATACCTCGCTTATTACGATACGCCGCAACGCCATATGGACGCGAAGCGCGTCGAGAGCGCCGAGGGCGGCCCCGACGACTCGCGCGTCCACAAGGTCAGCGAGATGGGCGTCAACTGAATCCGACTAATTCCAGTGTCAAGGTGCATCGATGAGCCAATCTACGCATACCCGTATCCGCATGTTCAACACGAAGGATACGTACCCGAACCAGTCGCTCGACAACGATCTCTGCCAGGCCGTGCGCGCCGGCAACACCGTGTACGTGCGCGGTCAGATCGGCACGGACTTCGACGGCAATCTCGTCGGCCTTGGCGATCCGCGCGCGCAGGCCGAGCAGGCGATGAAGAACGTCAAGCAGTTGCTCGAAGAAGCGGGCAGCGACCTGTCCCATATCGTCAAGACGACGACCTATCTCACCGACGTGCGCTTTCGCGAGCCGGTGTATCGCGAAGTCGGCAAATGGCTGAAGGGCGTGTTTCCCATTTCGACGGGGCTTACCGTTGTCGCGCTGGGTCAGCCGGAGTGGCTGATGGAGATCGACGTGATCGCCGTCATTCCGGATGGATGGACGTCGCCTCAGGCCTGACGGAGGGCACATGACATTTTCTATCGTCGGACGTTGCGAGCAGACGGGCCAGCTCGGCATCGCCATCAGTTCTTCGAGCATCGCGGTGGGCGCGCGCTGTCCGTGGGTGCGCGCGGGCGTGGGCGCGGTCGCGACGCAGAACGTCACGCTGCCCGCGCTCGGCCCGCAGATTCTCGATCATCTCGAGCACGCGCGGCTCGCTCCGGCCGCGGCGCTGGAGCGCGCCCTGACCGCGAACGAATGGAGCGAGTACCGGCAGGTGACGGTAGTGGATGCGCAAGGCCGCACCGCGTTTTTCAGCGGCAAGGAAGCGCTCGGCACGTATCACGCGGTCGCGGGGAAGCAATGCGTCGCCGCGGGCAACATGCTGGCGGGCGTCCACGTGATCGAGGCGATGATTCCCGCGTTCGAGCAGGCATCCGGCGCGCTCGCCGATCGCTTGCTCGCGGCGATGCACGCCGCGATCGCGGCTGGCGGCGAAGCGGGCCCCGTGCATTCGGCCGCGCTGAAGATCGCCGGCGAGATGAGCTGGCCGCTCGTCGATCTGCGCGTCGACTGGGCCGATGACGATCCCATCGGCAAGCTCGACGGTCTCTGGCAGGCGTACAAGCCGCAGATGCAGGACTACGTGACGCGCGCGTTGAACCCGACCGCCGCGCCCAGCTACGGAGTGCCGGGCGATGAATGAGCTGACGAGCCGCGATCTGCTCGAGAGGCTGATCGGCTTCGCGACGGTCAGCCGCGACTCCAATCTGGAATTGATCGGGTTCATCCGGACGTATCTTGCGGAGCTGGGCGTCGAGAGCGAGTTGTTCTACAACGATGAGCGCACCAAGGCGAACCTCTTCGCGACCATCGGTCCGCGCGATCGCGGCGGCATCGTGCTGTCCGGTCATACGGATGTCGTGCCGGTCGATGGCCAGCCGTGGACCGTCGATGCGTTCCGTCTCACCGAAAAGGAGGGCCGCCTGTATGGGCGCGGCACCGCCGACATGAAGGGCTTTCTTGCTTCGGTGCTGGCGGCGGTGCCTCGTTTTCTGGAGCGCGAGCTGAAGCTGCCGGTGCATCTCGCGTTCTCGTATGACGAGGAAGTCGGATGCCTCGGTGTGCGGCCGATGCTGGCGGAGCTGGAGAAGCGCACGCACAAGCCGGTGCTGTGCCTGATCGGTGAGCCGACCGCGTTGAAGCCGGTGCTGGGCCACAAGGGCAAGCTCGCGATGCGCTGCCAGGTGAAAGGCGCACCCTGCCACTCGGCGTATGCGCCGTACGGCGTCAATGCGATTCAATATGCGGCGCGTCTCATCAATCGTCTCGAAGAGATCGGCGAGCAGTTGGCACAGCCCGAGCACCATGACGAGCGCTTCGATCCGCCGTACTCGACGGTGCAGGCCGGCGTGATCAAGGGCGGCCGCGCGCTCAACATCGTGCCGGCGGAATGCGAGTTCGATTTCGAGGTGCGCGCGCTGCCGGGCTTCGATGCGAATCGAGTGGCCGACGAATTGCAGACCTACGCGCAAGCTGAACTGTTGCCGAAGATGCGCGCGGTGAAGTCCGACACGGACATTCGTCTAGAACCGCTTTCCGCATATCCGGGACTGGCGACGCCGCCCGAAAGCGAAGCGGCGCGTCTGCTGGCGCTGCTGAGCGGCTCGACCGAGTTCGGCACGGTCGCCTTCGGCACCGAGGGCGGACTCTTCAATCAGGCAGGCATTCCGACGATCGTCTGTGGTCCCGGAAGCATGGATCAGGGGCACAAGCCTGACGAATATGTGACGGTCGAACAGCTTCGAGACTGCGATTCGATGATGGAGCGCATTGCGAGCTACGCTGCAGGCGCAGTTTGACTCTTCTCGACGAAAGCCCTGGTTCTCAGCATCACGAGTCCGGGGCGGCTGATGATCGGCAGCATCGATTTGCATACCTGACGCGCCGTTTCGCGCAATACGGACGCTTCGCTGACGCTTGCGCGGCTCGAAATGTGGGAATATCGCAGCGGCAAGGGATGGCATGACCCGTTGACGCAGGAACGGACCGCGCTCCATGCCGGCTGCCCCTATACCGAGCGGCTTTGTCACTTCCGGGCGATGGTCGCGTTCATGTTCGAGCGTGACCGTCGTCTGCGTGAGCGCGAGTTGCTGCGCTCGACCAGCCGCATAGCTGCACGATCGCACGTCGCGCGGCAAACAGAATCGCTTCAGCATGTTCGACCCGATCGGGCAGTTCGGTGCGCGCACTAAAGGTGGGTATCACCTCCAGCCACTCGTAGAGTTCGGGCGAGAAGCCGTGCGCGCGGTCAAGAGAATTCAGTAAGTCGACGCCACACGTCTTTTAAGCTCTGCGCACGGCCTGCCGGCTGTCCCGCCGTGCCTTGAGGACACCGCTAATCGCGAATCAGTATCAAAATGGCTGGATTATCTATGGGCTTGCTAAGCCACCGTGCGCGATTGCGTCGAATGTAGGGTGGAAGCCACGGGCGACCCGCGTCGGGCACGAATATTCGGCTGGATGAGGAGGTCGCGGTGTTCCACGTCGCATCGCTTTTCGCGTGGAGGAACCGATGTCGTTCCCTAGTGCGTTCGCGCTCCTGCTCTGTGCGCTCGGACTTCAGAGCAGCTGTGTTTGTGCCGACGAGGCGTTGCAAAACCGCGGCCACGATCCGTTCTTCCAGATCTCCTCGGCGATAGGGAACTGCCCCGAACCGCTTGGACCGCGCGTGAGCGAAGCGGAATGGAAGGGTGAGTCGCACCATCGTGTAGAGCATGGCAGCGATTGCTGGCTCGAAGGCCGTTGCCGTTTGCCCAGCGCGTTCGAATACGACGACGAAATAGCCGAGTCCACGCGCCGGCGTCTGCAATGGCTGTCATCCAGCCTGCCGGCATGGCAGCACAGCACGCTGTGGGTCACGGTTTACGAGCGCTGGATTGTGGTGCAAGGCTGCGTGGCGCCGGATTTTCCGTCGAGAGCGTTCTTGTCCGCGCTGCGCGAGGTGCCCGACGTCCTACAGGTTTCCGACGAAACGACTGCGAATCCGAAGCGAACGATTCCCTATCGGCTTTTTCGGCGCTGAGCACTCGGCAACCGGTGCCTCGCGACCGAGTCTATGTCGGAGAGATTTCGTCAGCCCGGCGCGCCATGGTGACATCATCGAGCTGAGCATGACGGGGACGACTTCGGCCGCTCGTCGCTCACGCTGCGCAGCGAACCGCGCATCACGCGCAAGAAAATCCTGACGCTTGATAAGATGTTGTTCCGCGATCGCACCCACTACGCGATTGCGGAGTACGAGCGTAGTCGCCAGACCATCGCCGAAGCTTGCGGAATTCGTTGCCGGGGAAGAAGCGGCGCACGGAGCGCACCGATCGAGTGCCACTGGCGGGCCGGGGCGGCGACCCACCTGCGGTTCTGCGGTTCGCCCTCAAAACCTACGCCTCCGGCTTGCTGCGCCCATACAGCAGCAACATCGCCGCGATCACGACGCCGTAGATGATCTGACGCCCCGCCTCCGGCATCTGTGCGACTGAGAGGATCGACTGCAGCAGCGTGATGAGGATCGCGCCAGCCACGGTGCCGAGATACGACCCTCGACCTCCCAGAATCGACGTGCCGCCAAGCACGACCGCCGCGATCGCCGGTAACAGGTAAGCATCGCCCATCGACTGCGCGGCCTTCGACGCATAACCCGCGAGCAGCACGCCGCCGAACGCCGCGAACGCGCTGCACACGGCAAAAGCGGCCACTGTCACGAGCCGCGTATTGATGCCGGAAAGATACGCCGCGCGTTCGGCGTTGCCAATCGCGTACAGCGTGCGGCCGAAGGTCGTGCGCGACAGCAGGAACATCGTGACGCCGCCGATCACGACCCACAGTGCGACCGCGTTCGGCACGCCCGGCACGAGCCAGCCCGCCGCGAGCCACCGCATCACGTCCGGCGCGGAATCCTGCGGCGACGATCCCCCCGTGTAGACGATCATGATGCCCTGCGCAACCGCATTGGTCGCGAGTGTCGCGATCATCGACGGAATGCGCAGGAGCGCGACGAGAATGCCGTTGACGATGCCGATCAGCACGCCGCAACCAATCCCGACCGGAATCGCGAGCGCGCGTCCGAGTTCGCCGTGTCCCGCGACGGCGCACGCCATCATCGCGCCGACCGTGATCGTCCACGGCAACGACAGGTCGATGTGACCGAGCAGGATCACCATCATCAGGCCGGTCGCGATGATGCCGAGGAACGCGCCGACCTTCAACTGCAGCAGGATGTACTCCGGCGACGTGAAGCTGCGCGAATACATTCCGCCGACAAGCAGTAGCGCGACGATGCACGCGAACGCGATCACGATCGGCTTGTCGATTCTGCGCGCGAGCCTCGACACGAACGTGGTCCGGCCGTTTGCGGAAACGTCGCTCATTGGAACCACTCCAGGCGGTTGCGCACCCGGAACAGCCCGCACGCGCCGATCGAGACGGCGAGCAGAAGGATCACGCCCTGGAACAACGGTTGCCATAGCGCATCGACGTTGAACACGAACAGCAGGTCGCCGATCGAGCGGAAGGCGAATGCGCCGAAGACCGCGCCGATCGCGCTGCCCCGGCCACCCAGCAGCGACACGCCGCCGATGACGACGGCGGCGATCGAAAACAAGGTATAGGAGTTGGCGCTGCCGAGGCTGGCTTCGCCGGTGTCCGTGAAGAACGTCAGAAAGAGGCCGCCAATCGCGGCGAGCAGGCCGGCGAGCGTATAGCTCACGAACTTCGCGCGGCGTATCGGCATGCCGGACAGAAAGGCCGCGGGCTCGGAGGAGCCGGTTGCATAAGCCGCGCGCCCGACCGCAGAGCGCTTGAAAGGAATCCAGACGATCACCACAGCCGCGAGCAGAATCAGCAGGCTCGCCGGGACGACGCCCGCAACCTTTCCGGTGAGTGCGTCGGCGAGGTCCTCGTTGATGGCTCCGCCGGGGACCGGGCGCAGCAGCAGCGCCAGTCCATAGTAGACGGCGCCCGTTGCGATCGTCGTCACGATCGGCTGCAGACGGCCGAAAATGATGATGGCGCCGTTGAGCGCGCCGCACAGCGCGCCCGCCGCGAGCACAGCGGCGATGCCGAGCGCGCTGTGCGGCGCGTCGCCCGTGACAATCCACGATCCCAGGCAATTCGTCAGCACGAGCATCATTCCAATCGACAGGTCGATGCCAGCGGTCAGCACAACGAGCGCCTGGCCCATCGACACCAGCGCGAGCAGTACCGCCTTGTTCGCTGCCGTCTGAAACACATTCGCCGACAACGTCGACGGATAGTTGAAGAGGTAAATCGCGAACATCAGCACGAACAGGCCGAAGGCGAACGCCGCCCCGCGATTCTCCGCATACCAGTAACGCAAGCCGCTCATCGCGCGACTCCTGTGGAAGCCGACATCTGTCCGACGGGCAGGTCCAGCGCGCTGGCAATGAGGTTCTGCTCGGTGATCGCCGCTCCGGCGAGTTCCTTCTTGATCCGGCCTTCGTACAACACGAGCACGCGGTCGCAGCAGCCGATCAGCTCGTCATAGTCGGTCGAATAGAAGACGATCGCGGCGCCCTCGTCGGCGAGGCGCCTGAGCAACTGATAGATCTCCTGCTTGGTGCCGACGTCAATGCCGCGCGTAGGATCGCAGAGGAGCAGGATTCTCGGCTGCCGGACCAGCCACTTCGCGATGACCACCTTTTGCTGGTTGCCGCCCGACAAGGAGCCCACGGCCGCGTCGACGCTGAACGACTTGATCGCGAGGAGCCCCATCATCCGGTTGACGAACGACTGCTGGCGGTCGCGATCGATCACGCCTGCGGTGGACATGCGATCGAGCGCGGCAAACGACAGATTCTCGCGCACCGACATCGGCAGCATCAGCCCTTCGGTCTTGCGATCCTCGGGAATCAGCGCCATACCGATTCTGTTGGCGCGAGCGGCCACCGGGCTCCCGATCGACACGACCTTGCCATCGATCTCGATCTCACCGGCGCAACCGCGCAGCACGCCGAACAATGCGAGCAGCAGCTCGCGCTGGCCTTGTCCGTCGAGGCCGCCCAGCCCGATGATCTCGCCGGGCCTCAAGCAAAAGCTGACGCCCCGCAGCGTGTCGTTCCACGCGAGATCGCGACAGGCGAGAACCGGCCCGGCGGCGCCGTGGGATTCGGGCTTGTCCGTGGGCTTTTCAGGAAACACATGCTGGTACTTGCGGCCGATCATCATCTCGACGACCTCATTGTCGGAGCGCGTGCCTGCCTCGAAGCTCATCACATGACGACCGTTCCGGTAGACGGTGCATTCGTCCGCGAGCGCCTTCACCTCGTGCATCCGGTGCGAGATGAACAGCAGCGCGAGCGCCTCTTCGCGCAGGCGCTTGAGCACTTCAATGACGCGCGCCACGTCGGCCGCGGTCAGCGCCGACGTGGCTTCGTCGAGGATCAGGATGCGCGGCTCATGCGCAAGCCCCTTCGCGAGTTCGACCATCTGCTGGCGCGACAGCGGCAGATCGCGGACTTTCGTGAGCGGATTGATGTCGGCCGCGCCCGCGCGGGCGAGCGCGGCCTCGGCCTGGCGGCGCTGGGCCCGGCGGTCGATCATGCCGAAGCGTCGTGGCGGGTTCGAAACGAAAATGTTGTCCGCCACGCTCAAGTCAGGGATCAGCGACAGCTCCTGATACACGCAGACAATGCCTGCCGCGTTCGCCGCGGCGGGCGACGCGAACGAGACTTCACGACCATCGAGGTGCATCGTGCCCTCGTCCGGCTGCACGACTCCGGACATCACCTTCAGTAGCGTGGACTTGCCCGCGCCATTCTCGCCGAGGACCGCGTGGATGCGTCCCCTGCGCACTGCAAGTTCCGCGTGATCCAGTGCGACGGCGCCGCCGTAGCTTTTCGACACGCCAGACATCTGAAAGAACGGCCGCTCTGCGTCCTGCCGCATGCTTCGTCTCCCGTCACGTCGCCGGCCGCCATCCAGTCACTGGTTGCCCTGGCTCTGCTTCATGATTTCCTGCGCGGAGAAGTTGATACCGCAAGTCGGAAACGAGTTGCCGACGAAGAAGTTATCGGATTCGTTCGGGAAGTAGTTGACGCCCGCCTTCAGGTTCGCCGCGTCTGTGATGTCGAGCGGCAGCTTGATTGCCACCGGAACCGTCTGACCGTCCAGCGCCGCGAGCGCCGTCTTGATCGCCACGGCCACCTGAGCGGGACCGCTGCCCGCCGACGTGCATTTCAGGCCCTGGCTCCCGTACTGCGCACAGAACTTGCGAAAGCCGTTTTCCGTCTCGCCGCCGAACGGGACGAACGGATGCTTGGCGTCGAGCATCGCGCGCACGACACCCGTATCGCCGCCCTGCGCCGAAATTCCATCGAAATGACCCTGCACCGCAATTGCGTCGGCGGCGGCCTTCTGCGCGACCCCGTCGTCCCACTTGCCGTAGACCTGGACGACGTTCCACTTCTTGCCGGTCTCGTCCAACGTTTTCTGGAAACCATTGTGCCGATCCGTGTCGACCGACGTGCCGGCCACCCCGCGAACCTCGAGCACCTTGCCTCCGTTCGGCACATGGCCCGCGAGCCACTTGGCCCACAGCACGCCGAGCCCGTACTGGTCGACGTCGACGTTGATCGCGTCTTCGCTGTCGAGCGTGTTGTCGAACGCGATCAGCACGACGCCGGCTTTCTTCGCGCGGCGGATCGCCGGGCCGAATGAGGAGGGGTTCTGCGCGTCCACGATGATCGCGTCATACCCGGCGTCAATGAAATTGTTGACGGCCGAGATCTGCGCCGGGACATCCTCGCCGGTCGAGACGACCTTGAATTCCTTCAGTTTCGCGGCGACCGCCGGTTGTGCCGTGTAGGCCTTTGCTGTCTTGATCATCTGGATGCGCCACGTGTTGGCGATATAGCCATTCACGAGTGCGATCCGATAGGGTCCGTTCTTCTTCGGATACTTGATGAACTTCGTGTCACTCTTCCAGGGAACCATGCATGTGGGATCGCTGGACGGACCGGAAACAATCGATGCCTGCGCGAAAGCCGCACTTGCGCATAGCGCCAATGCCGCGGTCGCCGCCGCTCGAAGCACTTGGATTCCTGAAAGCATGTTGTCTCCTTTTTTTTGGATTGAACCTACCGACTGCTGGCGCACATGCTCGTCGTGGGTTGGCGACACGGTGTGCGGGGAGCACGGAACCTTGTGGATTTGCTAAGCGGGACTGGATCGAACTAGCCGAAGCACCATTTCAAAGATGCCCCCTCGACGCGAAAGGAAGGGCACGCGCGTACGCGTTCGCGTCTGACAGTACTGGCATACCAATGCACGCGCGATAGTGGTTTACCAGCGTACGCGATACATGGCGCGTTCGGGCTGAAACGCCTGGTGGATAAAGGCTGAGCTGTGGTAGACAGATGCTGCGTCGCACAGGGATTGGTGTACCATTTTGACCAACTTCGGCCGTCGCCCGGCGGCTTTGACGATTTCGAGAGTTCCAGATGGCCGACCTTTCGCACGCGCCAACCGGCCGGGTGGCCGACGCGGACGCGGCCGATCGCTCGTATGTCGGTTTGGCGAATCAGATCTACGAGTTGATAGCGGCTGGCGACATCGCGCCTCGTGCCCGCCTGCCTTCCGAGCGCGCGCTAGCCGAGCGTTTTGGCGTGAGCCGCACGCAGGTGAGGGAGGCGATCATCGCGCTGGAAGTGCAGGGCGTCGTCGAGGTCCGTGTCGGGTCAGGCATCTACGTGGCCGAAGCACCGGAGGCGAGGGCCGTCACGTTCAAGCTGCCGCGCGGATTGGGCCCGATCGAGACGCTGCGCGCCCGGGCGGTGATCGAAAGCGGGATCGCGGCGCTCGCAGCTACCGAACGCAAGGATTCGGACCTCGACCGCCTCTTCGCCGCGTTGCGCGCGATGCGCGAAAACATGGATGACAAGGCTGCTAACGAAGCCGCTGACCGCGATTTCCATCTGGCGATTGCACGGGCGACGGGAAACGAAGTACTTCAATTCGTCGTGACCGCGATGTGGGATAGCTCCCGCGCCGACCCGCTTTGGAAAAAGATCGAGGAGCACTTCCATACTCCCGCGTTGCGGGAGGCTTCACAAGATGACCATCAGCGCATCTTTTCGGCCATCATGGCGCGAGATGCGAGCGCGGCGCGCGCGGCGATGCAGGCGCATCTCGCGCGCGTGGTCGGCGAGTTCACGCAGGCTTGGCGTTAGCCCGGTGGTCCGGCTGTGCGTGACGCGGCCGGATAGATGATGCCCGTCGGCGGTGGGCGAAAAGACCGGGGAGTTGCACGCCTGAGTCCGGATTCGAGCGCGCGTCAGATCGGACGAGGCGTCTTTAGGCGTCTTTGCGACAGGGACTTGCGGCTGAGTTCGGGCTACGATTCGAGCGCTTCAAAATCCTATCCTGAGCGGCTCAGGATGATTCCGACTGATCGACACTTTTTCGCCTGTCGGGAAACCCGCCACCGTGACCGGTACTTGATTGCTGATGCATCCGGGCGGATCCGCAAGAAGGAGCGAGCGAGCTGTAAAGGACTGCACCGGACCGTCGGCAGCGACGTAGACCGTTACATCGGTGCCTTGTCGTATCGTGATAGCCGGCCTCGGCCCGCCGATTGGATCTCCGGTGCAGTCAATCGACATGCATTCTGCAGATGCAAACGTGGCCCGACTGAAGTCGGTGGCCGAGTCATGACCGCTTAAAGCCATCGCGAGCGATACAGTGGGTCCCGGCAAGCACCGCTTCGCGGTGCGGAACGGGCATACACGTTCAAGTAAGTTGCATACAGCGCCGCCGCTTGGTCTGCGCCGAGAACTGATGACCATCGGCTCGTCTTGCCTTCGTCGCCTGCTCCGATGTGCTTTCAAGGCAACGCGCGGCAGCATGAATGCCGGTACCCCTTCCCGCGCGCGCACGAAGGGGCATCAGCGCAGAAACCGGGATGCGTTTCAGTTGATCATCGGGCCTTTGATCCGTCCTTCCCAGATGGCGTTGTTGATGCCGAAATCGTCAACGGTCGTCGTGGAGGGACCGCCATTGACCGTGGCGAGGACACTGCGTCCGCCGACGATGCGCTGCATTTGCGCGCGCGTGAGCGTGGCTTCGTCGCTATGCGCGAGCGGATCGTGCGGAATGTCGGCGATGACGAGAATGCTCTTCATGATGTTTCTCCGGGCTATACGAATGCGAAGGATCGTGAGATCTGGATGAGCACGGAGTGCTCGCCTCGGTTTTTGCAAGGCCTATGCCAATATCCCCGAGCGCACGTATGAATGCGCCGAGGCCTTATTTGATGGTCCCGTGCGCGTATTCGGCGCGCATTTGCCTTTGACCTTGATGGTCTGTATGTTGGACGCCCACGAACAGATATCAGCCGTGCTGTTGGCATTGTCCATCGCATTGCATTCGCTGAAAATCTAGAAACCCTGCCTGCGTGTATCGACAAGGACAGCTATAAGTTCGCATTCGCTAGCCGCCTCAAGAAGACTCCTGGATGGCCGTCTCGCGAAGTAGTCGCCGTCCGAGATTTCCGATGAAAGGTGAGACCGTACGCGTGATAATTCGCGTTATCAACGGTGTGGTTTTTGCGAAGGGCGGTCGGACGTGATTTACGCTGGTGATAATCGGCCAGCGCCGGATCGACGCGCGGAGGACGTCCAACTGGGGCGCCACGATCCGGCTGGCGGGATTCACTGACCTTTGAATAGTTCGCTTCGATACCCTCGGTTCGTTTAAGTTTGAACTATCCGCAGTTTGGTTCATTCAACTTTTTAAGTCCCCGACGGTGTCCATGAAACTCACGTGCGCCGATCGATTGCGTAGTGCAGGGGCGCTACTTGGATCGGCCGGCATCCAACAGCGCTCCCACAGGAATGCCTGCCCCACCCGGTCGCTGCCACGAAAGGATGACGCCACCCGCGACGATCGCCACCATGTCGAGAAAGACTTGTACGTCTACGTTCTCGCGAAAGACGTCCGAGGCGATCAAGGCAGTCAGGACGCCCTCGAGATTCAGTAGCAGTGACGTGGTCGCGGCCGGCGTGCTGGAGAGCCCGAGCTCGATAGCGCCGGGCCTGCAACACCTCCTGCTGCGATCGCTCTGAGTTGTCCGTTCATTGGATAGGCGTGGATTCAGTAACTTGAAGATAGCCGCGCAGAACGCATTCCGCGTTCCGCAGGTCTTCCTGCGTCTGACGACCGCAGTGGGAAAGTTAACTTGTAGAGATAAGAACAGAGACGTAGCATATGTTACATGAACACGCTTTCCACATGGTCGCTACTGGTTTTGGCGCTGCCCACCGAGAACGCGACAGCGCGTATGCGTTTCTGGCGGGCGCTTAAGGCCAAGGGTTGCGCGGTCCTGCGCGATGGCATTTACCTGCTCCCCTTCACGGTCGACCGGGAAACGGCGCTCCGGGACCTTGCGACCGCCATCGGGGAGAGCGGCGGTACGGCGCATCTACTGCGGGCGCCCAGTCTGGATCAGGAACAGGAAGCCGAGTTTCGCGACCTGTTCGACCGATCTAACGATTACGACGCCCTGATTAGCGCGCTCAGTGACGCGCGCAAGATCGTCTTTGGACAGGCAGAAACGGAACTCAGGCGACTGATGCGACGTCTGCGAAAGGATTACGAAAGCATCCTTGCGATCGACTTTTTCCCCACTGAGGCTTCCACCCGCGCCGAAGTGGCTTGGCAGGATTTCGTGGCACATGTCGATACTGTGATGTCTCCTGGCGAGCCGCATCCGGCCGAGCGCGCGATCCGAACGCTTGCGCTCAAGGACTACCGGGGGCGCACGTGGGCGACACGGCGGCGTATCTGGGTCGATCGGGTGGCGAGCGCCTGGCTCATCCGCCGCTTCATTGATCCCGACGGTCGGTTCATCTGGCTCACATCGCCGGACGCTTGCCCGTCCGATGCGCTCGGTTTTGACTTCGATGGCGCGGCATTCACGCACGTAGGCGAACGCGTCACGTTCGAGGTCTTGATGGCGAGCTTCAACCTTGAGAGCGATCCGGCTCTGCTGCGGCTGGCTGCTATGGTCCACGCGCTCGATGTAGGCGGCGCTCCCGTTCCCGAGGCGATCGGCTTCGAGGCCATCATGGCGGGCGCTCGTGAACGCGTTGCTGACGACGACGCATTACTCGACGAGATGAGTCGTGTGCTTGATTCCATGTATACGCATTTCGCAGCGATCGCGAAAAGCGCTGACCACGGAGGCCGACCATGAGCACGACCGCGACGGCCACGCCTTCCTATTCACTCGGTCAACTGATGCTGTACATGCTGAAACTCGGGACGTTTGGTTTCGGCGGACCGGTCGCGCTGGTCGGTTACATGCACCGGGATCTGGTCGAGAGGCGCGGATGGATCGGCGAAGACGACTATCGTGAAGGCCTCGCACTCGCGCAAATGATGCCCGGACCACTAGCCGCGCAACTCGCGATCTACCTTGGTTATGTGCATTACCGCATCATCGGCGCGACGACGGTCGGCGTTGCATTCGTGCTGCCTTCCTTTCTGATGGTCGTGGCGCTCGGATGGGCATACGTGCATTTCGGCGGGCTGCCGTGGATGCAGGCGGTCTTCTACGGCGTCGGAGCGGCAGTGGTGGGCATCATTGCCATGAGCGCGTATAAGCTGACCAACAAGACGCTCGGCGCTGACAAGACACTATGGGGAATCTTTCTGGTCCTCGCAGTCGTGACCGTCGTGACAGAGTCTGAAATCGCTTGGCTGTTCATTGCCGGCGGGCTTGCGAACATGTTCCGCCGGTCGCCGCCTGCGTGGCTCGGCAAAGACGGAGCGAATGCGCTGGTCTCAGCCCAGGCACCCGCGCTAAGCGGTGCGCTGAGTAGTCTCGACTTATCGTTGCTCGGTCAGATTGGCTTGTTCTTCGCGAAGGCCGGCGCGTTCGTGTTCGGTTCGGGACTCGCAATTGTTCCTTTTCTCTACGGCGGAGTCGTCACCGAACACCACTGGCTGAACGAAAAGCAGTTTGTCGATGCGGTGGCCGTGGCGATGATCACGCCCGGGCCAGTCGTCATTACCGTGGGTTTCATCGGCTATCTTGTGGCGGGTTTGCCTGGTGCCTGTGTTGCCGCCCTAGGCACGTTCCTGCCTTGCTACTTGTTCACCGTGCTACCGGCGCCGTACTTCAAGAGGTACGGAAGGCTTCCTGCCGTGAAAGCGTTCGTCGATGGCATCACTGCGGCGGCCATCGGCGCCATCGCCGGTTCGGTGATCGTAATCGCGAAACGGTCGATTGTTGACTGGCCGACCGCGCTGCTCGCCGTCGCGACAGTTTTGCTGCTGTGGCGCTTCAGGAAGCTGCAAGAGCCTGTCATCGTGGCGACCGCTTCGCTCATCGGTCTGGCCGTCTTTCCGCTTTATCACGTGTACGCGCACTGAGCAGCGGTGCGGGCATCGGAGCTAAAGGAGTACATCATGGCAACTCGGCGCGCCTTCCTTCAAGACTCCGCTGCTATCGGCGCAGGTCTGCTCATGGCGAATGCGCATTCAGCAGGCGCGGCCGAGAGCCTCGGCTATGTCGACAAGCATCATCGATGCGGACGGCAAGTATGCCGCTGCGCCGTTACCGTATGCCTCCGATGCACTTGAGCCGGTCATTGATGCGCGCACCGTCGAACGGCACTACAACTTTCACCACAAGCCTGCGGTGGCAGCGGCGAACAAGGCAGAGGAGGCGCTCGCCAAGGCACGATGCACAGACGACTTTGTGCTCGTGAAGCATCACGAGAAGGAGCTCGCCTTCCAACTTTCCAGTCACATCTTGCATACCGTGTACTGAACGAGCATCTCGGGTAAAGGCGGAGATCCTAAAAACGAACTTGCGAAGGCAATCGATAGGACGCTCGACCGCGGCAGCAGGCGCTCAGTGCGATATGCGCAGGAATATGGCACGTACGTTGCGTATTTGCAAGGAAGCGTTTAGAAGCAGGCGCACGAAATGGCCTCAGTTGATCCCGGTCGTCGTGACTTCGGCCAAGCCACGGCCGAGCGTGCTTCCAACGCCGTGGACGATGTACTTTCAAAAACCCGTCAATCCTGTCGTACTCGAAGCGGCAGTCGAATCGTTAGTCGCCCAGCGGTATTGGGACGTTCCTGGGCCGGGCTCAGGTCCGGCTCGGGCACCATCCCGATTGGCATCCATTCACAAGAAAGAATGGATGTAAGACCAGCAACGCGCTCCGATGAAAAAAGGCGTGCACGCCTAAAAGACCCCTCGACTCCCCGGTCGAGACGCCATCACCCAACGGAGGTACCCTCGCAGCTTCGTTTGACACGAGCGCTTCGAACGGCGCCGGTGGCAGGTCCGCGCAGGGTTGGACGAACCGATCGAAACCGGCGGGCGCAGTCTGCCTGCCCTGGTCGACCGGTCGTGCCTTCGACACGTCCGATTCCGACGGAATGCCGCCCATGTCGAAAATCTGCGACCAGCGGTAACTAAACCAGCCATTGCGGGTGACCAGACACTCCTTGTTCATCGCAAACTGCCGCGCCACGGCTTCCATGTCGAGTGTCCCACTGCCCGGAACGACAACGACGGACTTCGCGTGATAGACCTTCTTCCGGCCCTTGGAAATGTCGCGCACGACGCCCTGCTAGCGCTCCGACATAGGACTGATCGATCGGTCGGTATAGACGACCGAATATTTGGAGAAGCCCCTCGCGGTCGCCACCGGGAAGTAGTCGTGGCACGCTCGCCACGCGCCGGCTGGCCGCGAGAATGCGCGAGAACATGGCGCGCGTGCGTGCGCGCATCGATCCATCCGGCGCGAGACATTCGTTCGGCCCGTCTGCGGCATCCCATTAGAACGCCCCTTGGCTTATCGCTTCATTTCTTCCTGCGCGGCTGCATTAACCATTTGCTCAATCGCGACGCGGTTTTTTTAACTTGCAGATGACATCCCGCTGGCAGAATTTGACCACTGCCAAAACACATCGAAAAAAGCCCACGGGAGCGGCCATCCCGACGCCGCTTTACCGGCTCAGTGAGCAACATGACGGAGACACAGAGAAATGAAATACCGGACCGCGATACGCGTCTGCGCTGCACTTCTGAGCGCTTTGTCCGCTTGGGCGCAAGACGAGGAAGAGGACGCACCGCCCCCGAAGCCCGTCGGCGCGAGCGCAGTAACGCTATACGGTTTGATCGATCAGGGTGTCGAATTCGTCAACAACGTCGCCAATGGCAAGAATAAGACCGCGAACGGATGGCGCACGGGAGATGGCACCGCCACCTCTTACTTCGGCATCCGAGGCAGTGAAGATCTGGGCGGTGGCGTCAAGGCGATCTTCGACTTGCAGGGCGGCTTCAGTCCGACGACCGGCGCATCGAGACAGGGCGGGCGCATCTTCGGCCGGCAGTCCTATGTCGGTATCGACGGGAAGTACGGCCGTCTGACGTTCGGCCGCCAGTACACGATGCGCTTCTTCGGCATCCCGTTCATCAATCCGTTCGGCACGGGCGCGCAAGGTCTCACGACACTCGACAACGGCATCGCCAACGCACGCGCCGATAACTCGGTGAGCTATCGCTATTTTCTCGGCGATTTCGAGGGAGGCGTCAACTACAGCTTTGGGGGTAACCCGCTTCCGTGGATGGTTAAGCAGTTGAATTTTGAATGGATTGATTCCCTCCGGTTTGGGCAGTGCCGCGAGTTGTCCACGGCCGGTCGGCGGGTCGCCTCTTACGACCACGACGCCGGCCGGCGGGGGACAACTCGCCAGTGATGGCGATTCGGTTTTGTTCCTCGTGAAGTTGCTCGTAGCGCATCGGCGAGCGGTAACCGATGCCGCTATGGCGACGGCTGACGTTGTACCAACCTTCGGTCCATGAGAACAGCGCTTGCCGCGCCTGTGCGCGGGTTTGGAAGTGTGTGCGGGCGAGCAGTTCACATTCGAGTGTCGCGAAGCGGCTCAAACTCCTTGGCCAGTTCCTCCGGCGTGCGACCGGCCTTGACCAGTTCGACTATCTGGGCCCGGAATTCCGCCGGGTACGGGGTACGGTGCTTCGCCATAATGGGCACCTCCTGAACAAAAAGATAGATGTCCACGAAAGCGGGTCAACTCCAAGAAGCCCTCTACGGTGCCACGCTGATGATTTCAATGGAGTGGTTCAGACCGCGCAGTGATTGTCGTGCGGATTGGGATCGACCCTGCGCCGGAGGTCCGTACCGGGAGCTTGAGGGCGCCGAGGCCAAGCAGGAACCACAGCGGATTCTTCTGGGATGTCGCCTATCACACCGCAGTCACGCGATGCAATTCGACTTGCACGCGTGCGTGGCCGCGGAACAAACAGGTATCGCCGAGACGTGAAAGAAGATACCCCCTGCGATTGTCAGGGGAGAGGCATTATCATCTTATAATGCATCGAGCGATATAGAATGCAAGTATTTTATGGACGGGATCTTGAATGGTATGCCGTAGCGCACCCGGCACGGCGAATTCACGCGTGAGCCAACAACTGTGTCGCCCCCAATACGTATCGTGCAGACCCTGCGATGCACGTCTGCCGTGACGGGCTACATCATCTGAAAGGAGGATTCTCGATGTTGAATACGCAAACACCAACAGCAGCACTACGGTTTGTTCCGAAGGTCTACCACGCGATCGATTCGATGGACGAGGAGGGTTCGCAAACTGTCTGACCGAGAACTGCACATTCGTCTACGCAAACAGCGATCCTGTCATCGATCGCGCAAAAACGGCTGCAACCTCGCAGAATTTCCTCAAGCAACTTGCGCGGATCAGGCATCACATCCTCACTGTGTGGGCCTTCGAAGATGTCATCGTTTCCCAGATATCTGTGACTTACACACGTAAGGATGCGTCAACGCTGACGGTTCCGGCTGTGACCATCTGGAAATTGCAGGAGGAACTGATCGACGAATGCCAAATATACGTTGATGCTTCTCCGTTGTTCGAACGTTGATCGAAGGGCAAGGAAATGAATCGCGATCTTGAAGGGAGGACCATCATCGCCACCGGTGGCGGCTCCGGAATCGGGCGCGCGGCGGCGTTGGCGTGCTCCATCGCGCCGCGGTCGACTATGGCGACAAGCATATCCGAGTCAACACCATCCTCCCGGGTGTGGTGAACACTCCAATGGTTCAGGCGCTGGTGTCCGATCCGCAATTCGCCGGTCTGATCGAGAAGATTAGAGCAGGTCATCCGTTGGAACGAATCGGCGCTCCGGAGGAGATTGCCGCTGCGGTCGTCTGGCTTCTTTCGGATAAGGCATCCTTTGTGACGGGAAACGAACTGGTGGTCGACGGGGGATTCCTGGCCACTTGATGCGCTACTGCGGTTCATATAACCGTTCGATTACGAGGCGTACGGCCTGCGGCGACCGGAGTCGTGACCGCGGCTGTCGACTTTGCTTCGCCGCCGGTCCATGGAGGCGTTACTATTCCTGTAGTATGATCTCACTCTAGCTGAATCTATGTCGAACGAATAGTAGCGACCGATGGCTCGATGTCATGGCGAGGAACAAGGGAATGCCCAAATCTAATGCATCCGCAGTCGCAGCAGCCAAGAGCGCTCCGAAGATAGCAGAGGCAGCAGCGACGAGACCTTCAGACGTTTTTGATGATCGCGGCAGAACCGTTCCGTGGATTGCACGAACGATTCATCGCCTCTACGATGCACAGGGACAGAAGCTTCTCGACAGGGAGAGTATTCCAATTGCATATTGGTATTACCTCCGGGTGCTGGCTGAACGCGGCGAGATCAATCAGCTCGAGCTGAGCAAGCGCGTGGGCATCGCGTCGACGACAGCGGTTCCCGCACTCGACTATCTGGAGAAGCGCGGTCTGGTGAAGCGAGTCCGAGATCCAAATGACAGGCGAAAGTATTTCGTCGTCCTACAGGATGAAGGAAAGCGTCTCGTCGACCGAATGCTGCCCGATCTGACCGACATGATTTCGGGTTCGCTCGACGGAATCTCGCAGAGGGACATGCGCGTTTTCTGGAAGGTCATGCACCAGATCGAAGCGAACCTGATTCAGATGGCACAAGGCGATACGATCGTTGACTGACTAATTTCTTCGTCCTCCGCGTCCGGGGGACTACTTTGCGAATCGTTTCATCCTGCGGCAAATGCGTGCGGTCGGGAGGGATTACGCGCTGTCGCTGCTCGCGTGCCTGTCTTCAAGCAGCCTTCGCGAACACTGTCGCTTCGCACGCTGAACGCAGCGCTCCGCTCGTGTCAGGAGGGGAGGCTGCATACTCATATCTGCCCGGTGCTTGTCAGTGTGCTGCACGTGCAACAGCCGCGCTGGCTTGCTACTTGCCTAGATTGATCCGATTTCCCGTTTTACTTGACTGCTCGATTGCATCGAGCACTTTGTGCAGGTCGCATGCATGGTCGAAGCTGGGCGCCGTGCGAGTGCCATGTCGCAGGTCATCAGCGATCAACCGGTAAACGCCGGCAACATTGCGCGCAGCAACGGCCTCGCTGGCGTCAATGGGGAACGGATCCGGGACCTCGAGTTCTTCGTAACCGCTCTCGCCTTTGCGTCCGAACTCGATGCGCAGCGGGGAGATGTTGACCGCGGGGACGTACTCGTTTTTTGCGGTGACGCGCAAGTCGCCCTCGCTTCCGTTGACCTCCCATAGCAGCTTCGTCCCACGCGGCACGCCACCGCGGAGTTCTAATGAAAGCGGGGCGCCAGAGCGCAGAATCGCGCTTGCCATGAGATGGTCGGGCGTTTTCATCTCGACAGTTTCTCCGGTTTCGATGATGCGCACGGTTCGCCTGCGTTGTGACAACACCGCGTCGATCTGTTCGATGTCGCCGAGGACCGTATCGATAGCAGAGATCGCGTGGCCGCCAATCACGGAGAGCAGTGTGGCGCCGTTCCGGTTGTCCATGGCATAGGCGTCACCCTGCAGGATGTCGTCGCCCCAACTGAAACCTGAGCCGATGTACGTCGAAGACAGGACATCGCCGATCTTGCCGTCCGCGACGAGCTTGCGCATGAACTGCACTTCCGGGGAGGCGATTGCCTGCGCGCCCACGACGGCCAATGCGTTGTTTTCGCGCGCGAGTTCGGCAAGTGCGATTGTTTCTTCAAGTCCGTTGCCAAGCGGCCATTCGCTGTACACGCTCTTGCCTGCCAGCAAGGCGGCCGTAACGACTTCCTTGTGGTGCTGAACCTTGACGGTGACGACGACGATATCGATGTCCGGCGACGCGGCCAGTGCTGCCGCACTGCTGAACGCGCGCGGAATGTTGAACGCGGCGGCGGCCGCTTGCGCGCTCGCGAGACTCGTATTCGCCACACCAGCGAGCTCGAAAATGTCGGACATGGCCTGCAAGGCCGGAATATGGGCGGTAGCCGCCCAACCGCGTCCCGGACTCAGGCCGACAATGCCGACACGATATTTCCCTTCCATTGCTTCCTCCTCGAATCTTTAGGCATGGCTTCAATCTTGAGCGCGTGCTCTCAAATACTGACGTTATGGGGGGCGGTCAAAGACGGCCACCCGTCAAACGACCCGGTACTTGTACGAAGGGTCGTCCTTGTCGCGGCGACCGACAGTAAAATTCTCGAGCGGTGCCACACCTTGGGGAACAGGGTCCGATCGCTGGGAGTCGAGCACGACCAACCGATCGGCGATACGCCATTCACCCCTGCGCCGCTCCATTCGGTCCACGTAGCGAATGTTCACCACCCAATCCATCGCCGGTTTGTCGCCGTCGGGTTTCGTGCGATGGTGGGCCTGGGCATAGTGCTCCGCAAACGCCACATCGCCGTGCACCTCGACATACTGGTTGCCGGTGAAGTGTTGCGTCGATTCGAAGCTCGGCAATAGTTCGGTCGCCCAGTCGATGAAACCTTCGATACTTCCGTTATAGGCACCGTGCCTGTCCATCGCGTCCGGGTGATAACACGACCGAACGAGATCCCAGTCCATCCGATCAATGCCGCGGCAATACCGGATGTGAACGCGGCGAATCTCGGCTTCATCTAGTAGCTGCTGAAGTTTCGCTTCCAACTTCGATCTCCTTGGTTGAATCGCCGTGCCTCAGGCAAATCGCTTCCGCGCCGCTGCGGTGTGAGGTTCGAAACCGACCGCGAGCGCAATCTATTCTTCCGTCTCGCGTGCTCATTCCGGGAGGACTTGGCGATCACTTTCATGAATGGCGAGGCGGTCGAACCATGTCCAACCCGGTACGGCGATGTCTGCTTTGCAGAGAGGGCTTCGTCTGTGGGGAACTCGCATCTGTCGCCCTCTACTGCTCTTCCGGCACCGCCGTTGTGTGCGTGGACATGGCCCCGCAATACCTTCAAGTTCGCGCCGGCTTGCCGATCAGCTCTCGATATTCATTGGCTGTTGCGGGTTTGCGGCCGAGCAGGCCGGCGATGTCGCGCGCCATTGTGAACATCTCGAGATTGCTTTTGAGGCGCTCGTCGCTATTCGGATACTTCCAGGGTGTGTCTTCCGTGCCGACGCGGATATGCAGCCCCATCATCGTCGCCAGCGTCGTCATGTACAGGCTAGCGCGACCGGCCGCGCAAACACTGATCACAGAAGTCGGATCGATCTTCCGGATCTGGTCGACCATCAGGAACAGGTGTTGAGTCATGTCCTGCGCGTCACTGACCCAGGTGCCCGACACGAGTGTCCGGCCGACGTTGAACGGCAGCCCATACAGGATCAACCAGTTGTACGGCTTCTTGAGAATGCCGGTATCAATCAGCTTGCGCTTGGCGAGTTCGATTTCACCCGAGCTGTGAACCGCGAGCTCCGGCTTGACGCCGACTTCTTCCAGCGTCGTGACAGCCGGCAACGCAAAGGCCTCAGGATGCCCCGGCGCGCACGGTGCGACTTCCGTCAGACCTTCCCGAGCGGGACTTAGGCACATGTCGAACGTCGTGCCGTTCAGCACGTTCACGTTCGGTACGAAGTCGTTGCCGAAGCGAGCTCGTAGCGGCTCGATAACCTGCTTATAGGCTTCGACCGGGAGGTAATCGCGATCCATGCGACGCCCCTGCGCGTCGGTCATGAATGAAAAGTCGATGTGGACCCCGCACGCGCCCGCTTCGATCACAGCGGTTGCTTCATCAACATACGCCTGGAAGGACGACGTGTCTTCGAAACGTCCCGAAACCGCGGCGTTGATTGCCACTTTCTCTGACACATTCCACTTCGGCTGCAAGTCGGCTCCCGCAATGAATTGATACTCCTCCAATTCGCGTTTGGCAGCTTCCCAGAGCGGCAGTTTTTCCATCATGATGATCCTCGACTCAGGTAGTGAATTTGGGTTCTTGAATCTTTCGAACCCACGAAAAAAATCAAACTGAATACGACTCGGCGGCTCGCACCGGCGCGACGACTTCACCCAGGCAAATCAGTGCTGCGGATACTGTGCGTCATCAGATTGATGTTTATCGGATCATGCTATATAGAATGAATAAGATCAAGGTTTTCAGGGAATACCCTGATGAATGTTTGCGCGGTATTCCGGTGCTTCCAGTCGATAACCATTCGCGCAGGATTCTGCTGTCGCTCCGCTGGCATTTCGTTCTCGCTTGATGCCAAGAGCCCCTGCGACGTTTATGCTGTTGGTTCGTGGCGCGTCCTCGGCTATCAGCGCTCAAACACAGCCTTCAATTTCTCTGGCGGGAGCGCGGAAGTGAGGTCCGCATCCGGTGGTGCCGTGGGGTCGCACTTCGGGTCGAGCCCCTTTGCGCTATCCGCATACGCGAACGGAAGGATCGAAGGAGATTCCTTGTTGACGGTTCCCTGGTATGCGGCTACACCCTGGCGTACCGCGAAGCGTACGTAGGTCGTCGTGCCATCGAGCGTGAAGTAGGGGTAGGGCTTGCCCGATTGCTTCGCCGCGACAAAATGGCAGTTCACCTGGTTGTCGCTTGCTATCGTGGCGATCGCAGGGACCGGAAGGTGAGCCTGTTCGAATGCCTTGACGGCGGTCAGGGCAGTCTCGCCGCCATCCGTCACGATGGCATCGATCTTCGGATATTGCGCGATGAGACCGACGGTGGCCTTCTGTGCGTCGACAGGATTCCAGTTCGTCACGACATATTGCTCGTTGAGCAACTTCAGATCCGGGTATTTCTTGAGTCCGCCTCTCAGGCCGTCCATGAAGTTCTGAGAGGTGGTCGCGCCAGGCGATCCTCCCATGAACACGACATTGCCCTTCTTGAGTGTGGTTCCGAGCCAGTCGGCCCACAGGACACCGATCTGCTTCGTATCGCCGACCACGTTTATGACGTAGTCGCGGCCTGGCACGCCAGCCATCTGAGCCGAATACGGGACCACCGCGACGCCGGCCTTCATGGCAGCCCGCATTGCGGGAAGCTGGACCGCGCCAAAATCAGGAAGCAGAACGAGGACGTTGATGCCCTGCGCGACCATGCTGTTGATGTCGGAATTCGCCTTCTGCGGATCGCCGTTAGCGTTGCTGTAGATGATCCGTGTGACGTTCTTGCATCGACTCAGTTCGTCCTTGACTTCAGCGAGACCCGTCTTGCGCCAGGTATTGCCGCCGTAGCCATCCGATACGCCGACTATCATCGGCTTCGTGCCGCACATCGGCGTGATGTCGCCTTGGCGATTGGTGATGGAATCTTCCAGCGCGTGGGCGGTACAGATGAAACCAAGGGAGAGAAGCAGTCCGGTGCACATCTTCGCGGTCGAGGAAAAATACTTGCCAGGCCAATATCGATCGCGACGGTTCTTGAGGCCGTACGGATGAGAGCGAACAGTCTCTTGGGCAACGAGCGGACGTTGCACTTCCTGCAATGGAGCTTGCGAAACGCGAAGCTTGAAGAACATGGTGATCCTCGCCGTCGGTGATGGATGAGAGATGGGGGGAGCCCGATTGGACAAAAGGAATATCCGTGTGCCGGAATCGGAACTTAACTCATATGAATCGATGCATAGTTAGATAGATTCATATCGAATAATGTTTGTCGGGACGAATGAAGTCAAGTACCCTTGGGGAAAGTCCCTGTGCGGACGTCGTTGAACGTGATGGGTGCGGACCGGATTTGCTTCGCGTGAAGCGATGAGAAGGCGCGGGTGCTAGCGCCTCCGCTCACAAGCTGAGGCTGAGCTGGGGAGAGGATGGAAGGCACCCCGATCTAAAACGGGTCAGCGAAGACTACTGTGTTGGTCGTGTCCGCCGCAACAGCAAAGCTTGCCGGTACGGCGGCGCCAACGAAGGAGCGGGGTCGTACTGATGTCAGGGAACGCGACTCGCCTGCGACACAAACTTGGTTACAAGGTAGGCGTCAAATGTTTCGCTGCCTCCTTCGCTGCCTATGCCACTATCCTTCACGCCACCCAGCGGCGTCTCGGGAAGTGCAAGACCGAAATGGTTGATGCCAACCATTCCGGCCTCGATGCGGCCAGCAACATGTTCGGCGGTCGCGATCGAACTGGTGAAAACGTAGGAGGCTAACCCGTACGGCAGCGCATTGGCTCGCGACAGAGCGTCATCGGCGGTAGTGAATGTCGTTACCGGCACAACCGGTCCAAACGGCTCCTCGACCATCAGGCGTGCATTGTCGGGCACGCCGGTGAGAATTGTCGGGGCGAAGAAATACCCTGTCTCGGCCAGACGGCTGCCGCCACAAATCAGTGAGGCACCGCGTTCTTGCGCGTCCGTCACCAACGCCTCCATCGCTTCGACGCGTCTTTCGTGCGCCAGCGGTCCCATTTGGGTCCGGGGATCGAGGCCGTCTCCAACACGCAGCGGCGCGTATTCGGCAGCGAAGGCATCGACAAATCGCTCATAGGCCTTTTTGTGCACGTAGAAGCGGCTTGGTGCCATGCAGACTTGACCGGCATTGCGTGTCTTGGTACGGGCCAGAAATCGCGCTGCTCCTTCGACGTCGGCATCGTCGAACACCAGCACGGGTGAGTGGCCGCCTAGTTCCATGGTCATGCGCTTCATGTGCGCGCCAGCGAGTGACGCCAGTTGTTTGCCAACGGCGATCGAGCCGGTGAACGAAATCTTCCGCACCGCCGGAGCGTTGATGAGATGTTTGGAAACCTCGGAAGGCACGCCCCACACGATGTTGAGGCATCCGGCTGGCAAACCTGCATCGTGGAAAATGCGCGCCAGCGCCACCACCGCGCTTGGCGATTCCTCCGGGCCCTTGAGGACCACTGTGCAGCCCGCGCCTAAAGCAGCGACCACCTTACGGAGCGCCAGGTTGAAGGGGAAATTCCAGGGTGTGAACGCAACACAAACTCCTATGGGTTCCCGCGAGACCATCTGCTGCACGCCCGGCGCACGTGCCGGGATCATGCGCCCATAAATGCGCCGGCACTCCTCCGCGTGCCATTCTGCGTGCTCGGCACAGCTCTGAACTTCCAGAATCGCTTCGGTCAAGGGCTTGCCCTGGTCGAGTGTAATGTTACGAGCGATCTGCGGAGCCCGTTCCCGGATCAAGGAAGCAACGCGGCGCAGCAACGCTGAACGATCGGTTGCAGGCGTGTGCCGCCAGACCTGGAATGCGACGGCCGCTGCGCTCACAGCATCATCCAGATCCTGAGGCGTAGCGTGCGGCAAGCGGGCGAACGCCTTGCCAGTTGCGGGGTTGATCACATCCTGTTCCGGCCGCCCGTCGGCACCTAGAAAACGGCCATTGATGTAGAGCGCGAGTGTTTCGTAAGGTGCTGTTGTGGTGTTCATGGCGTTCTGACTCAGAGGAATACACTACCGCCATCCACGGCGAGGGTCTGACCGGTGACAAAGCTCGCTCCATCACTAACCAGGTAAGCGAGCGCTGCCACGAGGTCTGCTGGCACTTGGTCGCGCTGAATACAGCGGCCGGCAGTACGGGCATTTTCACCAATGCGGTCTTGTAGATCGGTCTGCAGCACGCCATCGCTGAGCGTGAAGCCTGGTGCAATCGAATTGACCGTAACGCTGTCCTTCGCCAGTTCCCGCGCAAGCGCGCGCGTGAAGGCAATGACGGCACCTTTGCTGGCCACGTAGTGCGCCATGTTCACGGGCCCCTTGATCGGTACGGTTGATGCAATATTCACCAGCCGTCCTCGACCGCTCTGTCGAAGTTGCGGCAACACCGCTTTGGCGCAGTTGAAGGGGCCGAGCGTGTTGACCTCCATCACCCGCATCCACTCCTGATTGGTGATCTGCTCAAACGGCTTGAGTGTCAGGGTGGTAAATAGAGCGGCGTTATTGATCAGACCGTCGATTCCACCGAACTCTGAGACCGCTGCGGCGGCCATGTCCGCAACATCCGTCTCGCTGACGACGTCCGTGCGCACGCCGATGGCATGATGTCCGGACTCACGAAGCCGTGTCGCGGCTTCCTCGGCGCCACGCAAGTCGGCGATGACTACGCGGTGTCCCAACTGCGCAAGGTGCTCGCTGAAGGCATAGCCAATGCCGCTGGCGCCGCCCGTGACGATGAGGCGCTTAGGTGATTCAGGTTTCATATTTCCCTTCGCAGTTCATAAGATTCGGATGTCAGTATGAGGACGAGCCTCAAGCAAGGTTGAGGGCGTTCGATTGACATTGCGCTACAGACTCATCAGATGTCAAAGATCTCGACTAAACTGTCCGGATACCGGACCTTTGTACGGAATTCGAATTCTGCGAGGATCTATGGCAGTAAAGACAGGCGCAAAAGAATCACCCGAAAGCGAGCCGGAATACGTGATGGGGCTGGAAAAAGGGCTATCCATCATCGAAGCATTCGGGATGAAAAAGGGGCCGTTGACACTGACACAGGCTGCTGAGATAACCGGCCATACGAAGGGCTCGGTACGGCGCAGTTTGCTAACTTTGTGCAGGTTGGGTTATGCCGCGCAGAACGGTCACAGCTATGTCCTGGCGCCGCGCGCGTTGCGGCTGGGCTACGCGTATGTTGTCTCGGATCCGTTGACCAAGATCGCACAACCTGTCCTGGAGATCACTAGCGAGCGTACGCAAGAGTCTGCGTCGATCGCTGTACTGGATTCGCAGGATGCGGTCTTCGTCGCGCGCTCGACGCACCGGCGCAGCCTGTCAAGCGGTCTCGGTGTTGGCTCGCGCCTGCCTGCTTACTGTAGCGCCACAGGACGTGTTCTTTTGGCAGGCCGTCCATCTGCCGAGGTGCGATTCATGTTGAACAGAATGGCGCGTCCCGCGCTGACGCCTCACACCCGGACTACGACCAGTAGCATCATGAAGGAGATCGAGTTTGCGAGTAGACACGGGTATGCGATCATCGATGAAGAACTGGAGATCGGTATTCGCTCAATCGCTGTTCCGATTAGGAATGCACGGGGGGAAATGATCGCAGCGATGAGCCTTTCGGTGTCTACAAGCCGGATGAGCCGCGAAGGTGTCGTGGAGCACCTCTTGCCGGAACTCGAGATCGCACGGCGACACCTTGCCACATTGCTGTAACGCTTCGTTCGATCTCGGACAGCATAGGGAAGTCCGTGTTGCAAGGTGTCCTACAGCGAGCGTTGCAACCGCCCGGCCGTCTCACGTAGCGTCGGCAAAAAGCTTTCCCGCAATGTTTCGATGCTCACGCGCCCTGAAAAAACGCTCACGCTCAGCGCCACCACGATCTGCCCGGCGCCGTTCTTCACCGGTACGGCCATCGCCGACATACCGATTTCCAACTCTTTGTCGCTGATCGCGTAACCGTCCGCCACCGCGCGCCGGATCGCCTTCAGTACGCCGTCGACGTTCGCCACTGTGCGATTATTGAGGCGCTTCATGGGCACGCTTTCCAGATGTGCCCGCGTCTGTTGTTCAGGAAGATCGCCAAGCAGAACGCGCCCTGTGGCTGAGCAATAGGCGGGCAGGCGACCGCCGAGCTTCACGCCCGTCGACACGATACGGACTGCCTCGGCGCGCGCGATGAACACGGATAACCCTCGTCCAGCACGGCCAGCGACACGGACTCTTGCAGCTTGTCGCGCGCGATCGCTAAAAGCGGTTGCGCAATCTGCGGTAAGGACGATGTGCTGAGGTATGCGCCACCCAGCCTGAGCATCCGTGGCAACGGCGTGAAGAATTTTCCGTCGTGCGCGAGATGACCGAGATCGACGAGCGTCAGCAGGCAACGCTGCGCCGCGGGGCGGCTCAAGTCAGCCAGCTGCGCAGCGCATCCGCGACGGTCATGCGTGTGGTGTTCGCGCCGAAGGCTTCGATGATCGCCAACCCCTTCGCTAGCCCCCCATTCCTTCCTTCGCCCGGCTCTCGGTTGACGCGTCTCCGTCCGTCACAGGCGACGAGTCATCGGTTTGCGTATGGACAGGCCTTTTTATGCATGTCATATTGGTTCCAATATCGAACAATGTACGGTATTCGAACACATGGAAGGCAGGTTGTCAACGACGGCCTCGACTCGGTCTCTCGGAATCTTGCGTTCGGCAAACGCCAGCTTTGGAGTCAGCGACTTGAACATCATTCCCATCCAACCGGCGCGCCGCGCCACTGTCGAGTGGCCCGTCGAGGGCGTCACGCGCGTACCCTATGCACTGTTCCAGAGCGAAGATGTATATGCGGATGAACAGGTAGCGATTTTTCGTGGTCCGCACTGGAGTTATCTGTGTCTCGAAGCCGAGTTGCAGAATTCGGGCGACTTCCGCAGTACGTTCGTCGGCAATGCTCCAGTGGTCGTCACGCGCGACACGGACGGCGAGCTCTATGCATTCGAAAACCGGTGCGCTCATCGCGGCGCGATGGTTTGCCTGGAGGACACAGCAACGCAAAGGACTTCAGTTGCGTCTATCACGCCTGGACCTACAGCCTGCAAGGCGATCTGCGCGGCGTTGCGTTTCAGGACGGCATCAACGGCTAGGGCGGCATGAAGGAAGATTTCCCCCTCGGCGACCACGGCTTGCGCAAGCTGCGCGTCGCCACGCTGCACGGTCTCGTGTTCGCAGCTTCTCCGACGATGTACCGCCGCTCGACGAATATCTCGGCGAAGAGATTGTCGAACGCATTGCGCGCGTGCTTGAAAGTCGTTCGCCAGTCGTGCTCGGCCGCTTCACGCAGATGCTGCCGAACAATTGGAGGCTTTATGTCGAGAATGTTAAGGATTCCTATCACGCGAGTATCCTGCATCTTTTCTTTACGACATTCCAGTTAAACAAGCTGTCCCAGCGCGGCGGCATCATAGTCGACGCTAGCGGCGGGCATCACGTCAGCTATTCGCCGGTCAATCACGTTGCTGAGATAGCGAAGCAAACGGCCGCGGACGACTACGCGGAACAGAAGATCCGCTCGGAGAGCGGCCACAGCCTCGAAGATGCCTCGATCCTCGCGGGTGCCGACGAATTCGGTGACGGCATCACTTTGCAGATCCTTTCAGTGTTTCCGGGGTTCGTGCTGCAGCAGATTCAGAACGCCATTGCGGTGCGGCAGATCCTGCCGCATGGTGTGCGCCAAACCGAACTGAACTGGACCTATCTCGGCTTCGAGGACGATACACCGGAGTTGCGGGAAATGCGTCTGCTCCAGTCAAATCTCGTCGGACCGGCGGCCTATGTCTCTATGGAGGACGGCTGCGTAGGTGGCTTCGTGCAGCGTGGCATCAATGGGGCCAGCGACGCCCGGTCAATGGTCGAGATGGGCGGCGAAGGCACGACAAGCAGCGTCAGCCGCGTAACCGAAGCCTCGATTCGCGGATTCTGGAAGGCCTACCGTAACGCAATGGGATATTGGCGATGACGCAGGACATTCATCAACTGATCGCGCGGGCGCAGGCCGACTACGCGCGCTGCATCGACGACGGCGACCTCGGCCAGTGGCCCGGGTTCTTCACAAAGTCATGTCTCTACAGGGTCACGACTGCCGACAACCATCGCCGTGGTCTCGCGGGCAGCATGATCTACGCGACCTCATACGGCATGCTGGTCGACAGGGTCGCCTCATTGCGCGATGCCAACATCTATGAACGGCACGTCTACCGTCATTTGCTCGGGCAGCCGTATGTGATCCATGACGACGCCGTTGAGGCACACAGCGAAACCTCCTTCATGGTTGCGCGCGTCATGCGCGACGGAAGCACCGACCTGTTCGCAACGGGTCGCTATTGCGACATATATGTGCGCGAAGAAGCAACTGTACGGTTGCGCGAGCGCATCGTCGTGTGCGATAGCTCGCGTGTCGATACCCTGCTCGCGTTGCCCCTGTGATTCCCGCGAACCCGCCCCAAACTTTGCCCGACGACGGTCGACAAGTTATCGAGCTTATATCATGGATTTTCAGATTTTCGTCGCTGACAGCGATATAACGTTCTCGTGCACGGCAGGTGAAACCGTGCTCGACGCGGCCGAAAGGGCCGGCTACGCGGTGCCGTACTCGTGCCGAAAGGGCGTCTGCTCGTCCTGCGAGGGACGCCTTGTGACGGGCGAGGGGCGTTCTCCGGTTCAGGGAGCAGTGGCCGGGCCAGCCAAGAGGACGCTGCTGTGCTGTCTGCGCCCCGACACGGACTTGACAATCGCGCCGCGTCGCATTGAGAAGCGCGACCCCGTAGCGCGCAAGACGCTTGAGGCCTCGGTGTACCGCATCACGCAGCCGGCAGACGACGTCACCATCCTTCAGTTGCGGCTGCCGGCTGGCGTCCGAGTGAAGTTCGGTGCCGGCCAGTATCTGCAGATCGAGCTTGACGATGGCACGCGCCGCAACTATTCGATGGCAAATGCGCCGCACGAAAACGACGGCGTGCAACTGCACGTGCGCCACGTGCCCGGCGGCCGTTTTTCCGAAGACGTGCTCGGCAGCATCGCGAAGGGCGATCGGCTGCGCATCGAGCTACCGTTTGGAGAGTTCACGCTGCGCGAAGGGTCGAAGAGGCCGGCTTTGATGCTCGCGACAGGCACGGGGTTCGCGCCGGTGAAGTCGATCGTCGAAGACGCACTCAGGCGCAGGCTGGAGCGGCCGCTGTATCTGTACTGGGGCGCACGCAGGATCGCAGACCTCTATCTCTCAGCGCTCGCACAGAAGTGGCACGACAGCGGCCGCGTGCAGTTCGTGCCGGTGCTGTCCGAACCGGATGAAGCCTGGACGGGAAGACGTGGTTTGGTGCACGAAGCCGTGCTCGAAGACCTTGGCTCGTTTGCGGGATACGAGGTGTACGCATGCGGGAATCCGGCGATGACGAGTGCCGCACGCGAGACCTTCCTGAAGGCCGGTTTGCCAGAAGACGACTTCTTCAGCGACGCGTTCGTGCATACCGATTGACCTACCGGTGCCGTATGGCCCGAGTTTTGATAACACCTTTTCACTACTCATAGGAGACTTAACAGTGAAGACTTTTCTCAGTATTGGATCAGGGCCGGGCATCGGCATCGCGACTGCCACGCGTTTCGCGCAAGAAGGCTTCCGCGTGATCCTGACCTCGCGCAATCCCGAGAATCTTGCCGAGAGGGCCACGCAATTGTCGGACAGAGGCTACACCGTTGGCATCAGTTCGGTCGATGCCGGGAATCTGGACAGTGTGCTTCAACTCGTTCGCGAAACGGAAGCGAAGTACGGTGCAATCGACGTTCTGCATTTCAATTCGGCGTCGATGCATTCCGATTCGATCGAGACGCAATCAATTGAGACCTTCGTGCCCGATCTGACGGTGAACATCGGTGCGGCGCTCGTGGCCACGCAAGGGGCATCGCGCGGCATGCTGGCGCGCGGAAGTGGTGCGATCCTGCTGACTGGCGGCGCATTGGCCACACATCCGCATCCCGACTACCTGTTACTTGGAATTGGCAAGGCCGGGATCAAAAACCTGGCGTATGGGGTTTTCGACAATTTCAAGGAGCGCGGCGTCCACGTCGCTTCCGTCACTGTGGCGACATTCGTCTCAGCCGACTCGCCCGAAGCGCGCGGTGTCGCTCAAGCGTTCTGGGATCTGTATGCTCAACCGCGCGAAAGCTGGACGCCGGAAGTCATTTACCCAGCCCAGCGACCCGATCAACCATAGTCATTGCCGATGATTCGCAAGCCCGCTTTCGGCTTATCGGTTCGCAATCCTTATCTACGTAATGCCATCTCCAATTATCAGGCGATTCGCGGTTTCGACAACTTGGCGGCCTCGCGTGCACCGTGCCCATGCTGACGGCCAACAACTCGTGACGTATTGTGTGTATGCTGATTATTCTATATAGTATAAAACGATGACGTTCTAATAGGCCTTTCAGTCGCTTGACCAGGCCGGTAGCGACGCTTTCGTTTCGATTGTTCTGCAACAAGGAGAGGGGATTATGGGAAATCACAAACTTCGGCTGTCCATCGCCGTTGGTAACTACGATCGCATGCGTCCGCTGGTCGATGGAGATGTCCAGATCGACGGAGTCGATCCGGTCTTCATGCTGCAGGAGCCTGAGGAGATCTTTTTTCGCGCGTTTCGGCACGCCGACTACGACATCTGCGAGCTCTCGCTCAGCAGCTACTCGGTCAAGACTGCCGCAGGCACCTCGCCCTATACGGCTGTGCCAGTCTTTCCGTCGCGGGCCTTCCGGCATACGGCTATCTATGTACGAACTGATCGGGGAATCGAAAAGCCTGAGGACCTGAAAGGCAAACGCATTGGCGTACCCGAATACCAGCTCACCGCGAACGTCTGGGTCCGCCTCTTTCTCGAAGAGGAGTACGGCGTCAAGGCATCGGACGTGACCTGGGTGCGCGGCGGCTACGAAGATCCGACGCGAGTCGAAAAGATCGCGTTGAACCTGCCGGGCAACGTCCGGATTGAAGACGCCCCCGAAGGCGAAACAATTTCCAGCCTCCTGGCGGCAGGGAAGATCGACGCCGTAATCGGGCCGCGAGCCCCTTCCTGCTTCGATCAGGGCCATCCGCAAGTTCGATACCTGTTCGAGGATCCGCACAAGACCGCAGCCGATTGGTATTCGCGCACCAAGCTGTTTCCGATCATGCACACGCTCGGCGTCAGAAAGACACTTGCCGACGAACATCCGTGGCTGCCGGGTGCGCTCGTCAAGGCATTCGAGAAATCGAAGGCCCTCGCGCTTACGCGGCTCAGCGAGACTGGGGCGACCAAGGTGACGCTGCCGTTCGTCGAAGACCAGTTGCGGGCGGCGCGCGAGCTAATGGGCTTCGATTTCTGGCCATACGGCTTTGCGGAAAACGAGCGGACTATCGACCGCTTCCTTGCCCAGCATCATGCGGAGGGGCTTTCCAATCGGCGGCTGCAGCCGCATGAGCTGTTTCACCCGGCGAGCCTTGAAAGCTTCAAGATCTGATCGGTACGACAGATCGCATACGGGGCGGCGCGGCTGCCCCGACACCCCCGCCCAGAATTTCCTCTCGGGCCGTGTCGCGACGCCGCCTCACGCGGCGAGTGCGGCGCTCTCTCTCTTCGCCGAGGCGATGGCTCCGCTGCGCGCCTGCTCACCCGTCGCCACGCCTTCCGCACGGATGAAAGTAATATCTGTGATGCCAAGAAAGCGGAAGGCGGCCTTCAGATAAGTCTCCTGATGATCGAAGAAAGCGGCGGCAATCCGTCGCTATACACGCCACCACGCGACGAGGCGATGACCAGCTTCTTGCCGCCGCACAGTCCGATCGGACCGTGCTCCCCGTAGCGGAACGTCTTCCCGGCGACGGAGACGCGATCGATCCAGGCCTTCAGTTGAGAAGGCACACCCCAAGGTTGTACATCGGCGCGCCGATGACCACGATATCGGTGGCCAGGAATTCCTCGAGCGCCACCTGGCCCAGGGCGATGTCGGACTTCAAAGCGTCGTCGAGGGGCGCGTCTTGCGCGGCGGTGAGATGCGCCGCGGTCAGATGGCCGATCGGTGTTGCAGCAAGGTCGAGACGACTGACGGCAAGGTCAGGATGGCGGCCCCGAAAAGTCGCGACGACATGCGCTGACAGATCACGGCTGACGGAACCTTGCCCAAGGATGCTGGAATCTACGTGTAGCAGTTTCACGAGGCTCGTCTCCAAGCGGGTTACTGTGTAACACCTGAAGTATGGGGATTCAGTGTGCCTCACACTAGACGGTAGAGCATGATTGGTTCAATCCGGTTTTTCGCGCTCGCTTCGGAGCCTTGGCTTCAGAACAGCAATGTGCCGAGGCTGAGGTTTCCCGTACGATCTCGTGTAGCGATAACTTTTTCCGTTCCATCTTTTCGCACTCGAATCTCAACTTGCGAGGATGGTGCCGTAAGCCCGGAGAAACGGAAGTCACCGAATGGGTCAGTCCTGGTTGTGCGCTCGCTTGCATCGGCAGCGTCCCGGAGGATGACTTCAGCATCCTCGAGATTGCGCAGTTGACCATCCTCCCGTTCCTCACAGACGTTGCCCGTCACGAGATGGCTTAGCGCATCATCCAGATTCTTGTAGAAAACGCGCGGCCTGGTGCCGAACTCGGGGTGAATGACCGAAAGGCGCTCCTTCTCAACCATTTCTGCCAATTGGGCGTCCGGGACATTGAATCCGCGGATCGCCTTGGTGGGACAGGCCTGCGCACAGCGGGGTTCTTTCCAGCCGGCGTCGAGCAGATGCGCATCGAAATTCCAGTTCTGCGGAACCTGTTCCTGCTCATTCCATTCGATCATGCCGTAAGGACATGTCCGGACCAGATCGCGCCGACCGTGCGACTTGACCGGGTCGATCATCACGACGCCGTCCGGGCGCTTGTAGATCGCGCCATCCGGTGCCGCTTTGATGCAGGGTGCGTTGTCACAGTGATTGCAGGTCTTCGGGATATAGGTGACATCGACGAGCGCACCCTCTCCGCGGACGTGACGTTCGATCCGGATCGTTTCCAGGCCTTCCGGCGGATGTGATGCGGAATAACCTGGAAAGGCGTTGCCGGTGTACTCATCCTTTGTCGCGAGTACACAGTTTCTACAATTGATGCAGAGTGACACGTCAACGACCAATGCCCAAGTGTTCACGCTGCCTTCTCCAGACTTGAATTCCATTTTTCCACCTCTACCCAGCAAGTATTTGGCATGATTCCGTCCGCTGTCCGACTCATTTTTCTACCAGGCGTGAGTAGATTGAGACAGCCTCCACGATCGACCAGTCCCATCGAAGTCTCGATCATGTCGAGCTCGGCACAGGACTCGTTGCCGCGCGTCACACCCGCCTTGACGAGGTGAGAAACGTCCACGGCGCAGATGACTGAAGCTTGCGCGTTGTAGACCCGTACCAGATCGCCGCGTTGCAGGCCCCGAGTCTGCGCATCCAGCGCATTCAATCGCAGAACCCAATAGCGATATCCGTCGACTTCCATCCGGTGTTCGTCGATCGTGCTCACGTGACTGTTCTTTCCGTCCGCATGCGTATGGAAGCTGTAGACGGGATGATTGGTCACGAGCTGCAGCGGAAACGGTTGCTCGCCGATGCTGGCGCGGTTTATGTAGCGGTTGACGGCCGGCCTTGCAGGATCGATTTCTTCGATGCGGCGGAGGCTCGACGGCACGAATTCGAACTTGCCCGACTGTGTCGGCAGGCCGTCGCCGAAACCGAGCGAGTAGGCGGCGGGCAGCGGATTCGGCTCCGGCAAATCCTTTGACCTTCCATCGGCAAACCAGCGCATGTCGACAGGCGGCTTGTCGTCATCCTTCGGGGGCGGCACGACGTGATAGCCCTTTCGGAGAAACTTCCTCCATGTGGTTTGCCTGGGCAAGTCGGTTGAATTAAACATCCGTTCGCACCAGGCCAGTTCGGAGCAACCGCCTTCCGAGAACATTCCGCCGTATCCGAGTCGCGTCATGATGTCCAAAAGGATCTGATAGTCCGACTTCGATTCGCCGAGAGGCTCGATGCACTTATGCTGCATGGTCACCACACGGTGATTGAGCTGGCTCTGTGCATGCTGGATGTAGCCGCCACAGTTCGCCCATTCGGAGATGTCATCACGTTCGAGTGCGGTACACGCAGGCAGAATGACGTCTGCGAACTGAGCCTCGTTCTCCATCCAGATCGACTGGTTGACGATAAATTCGAGCGATGAATGCCGATATGCTTCAACGAGCCTGTTCGATCCCGGCGTTGTGCCAAAGGATGACGAGCCGTAGCGGTACAGCATGTGGATGCGGGAATGGCCCGGCTTCGGATACGCGTATTCAGCAAATTGCCCTTCCGTTGAGAAGCCATCCCACGCGTAGCCGTGCGAGTGCCCGTCCACGATGGCTTCGGCGAGCCGTTGTCGGGGAATGGCCTGCTTGACTGGGTTGATCGTGATGATGTGGGGCATGCGACAGTAGTTGTTGGCCGCGCTCGCCGTGTTGTTCAGGTCACCCGAGATGCCACCCTCGGCGTAGCCGGGGAAGTAAAAGTTGAGGTCCTGCGGCGCACCGATCTGCAAGTTGCCGAAGTTGATCCCGGGCTTTCCCCACCCTTGCATTGCCATCATCATGACGACGCTTCGCGCCCATTGAGCACCCGTCTCGGTGCGGCATGCGCCACCAAAGCCGGCGCCCAGGCCACCCGCCGCAAGATAGGTCTTTTTCGACGCCCACAATCGCGCAAGACTGTAGACGTCTTTGGCGGGCACGCCGGTTTCCGCTTCCTGCCACTCCGGCGTTTTCGGTACTCCGTCTTCTTTGCCGAGGACGTAGGCACTCCATTCATCGAATCCGGTTGTTTTGGATGCCACGTATTCCTTGTCGTAGCTGCCGCTCACGATCCATTCATGCATGATCGCGATTGCGAGCGCCGAGTCGGTGCCAGGTTTGATCGGCAGCCATTTACCGCCAAGGAACTGCGCGGAGTGCGTCAGATAAGGGTCGATGTGTACGAATTCGATGCCAAGCTGCTTGGCCCACAGCCGGCGCTCGGTGCCTTCGAATCCTCCATATACCCCACTGGTCGATTCGGGGTCGCTCGACCAGAACACGATGACCTCGGCGTGCTGAAGACAGTCTTCAGTCGTGCCGTAAAAGCTGGGCGTGCCCAGGCGCAAGCTGTTGCCATAGTGATGCATGGCTCCCCAGTACCAGCCTTCCCAACTGATCGGACTCGGTTCGACGCGGGTGAAGCCAATCAGGTTACCGAAGCGCAGGAATGCGCTCAGGTAGTAGTTGATATTCCCCCACTGGTGATGGGCGCCTGTGACCATGGCTATGGCTCCGGGGCCGTAATCTTTCTTCATCCGGCGGATCTCTCCGGCCACGATATCCAGCGCTTCGTCCCAGCTAATCCGTTCATAGCCAGAAATCCCGCGATTCTGAGGATTGCGTTCACCGTGAGGGTCAAAGTCGACGCGCTTCATCGGATAGAGAAGGCGCTTTTCGGAGTACACGAGCGATTTGAGGGAGAGGGCGTGCGGGCTGACCGTCGCGCGACGTGCCGGTGAAAACCGACGGCCTCTCGCTGTGATACTCCAACTCGGTCCATCGTCTTCTTCGAGATCGATGGGCGTGGTGCGGACGATCTTGCCATCCTTGACGAAGACGAACACGGGTCCGCCATTCGTAAGGGTGACATAGCGCGTAGTGCCGTCCTTCATGGCCATTCCCTTTCGCCACGCAGCCGTTTTCATCGTGTTGACGAGTTGGCCGAACCACACGAGCTTTTGGTCGCTTCCACCCTGCGTGATCTTGAAGTTCTTAAGTGCATCGATGAGGAACGCATGATTGGTATTCGGCGCGAGCATCTGACGAGCTGTTGCCACATCCATGAAGACAAGCTCCGCGTCGGGTTTCGAATTCACACCCCAGCTCCCCGATACGGTGCCGTTCTGGAAATGGAGCTGCCGCGAGAGGGTGTTGTCCCTGAGTCGCAGCTGAATGACTCCGCTTCCTGTCGCGAGATGCGCGCGCATGGACGGGAACTTTCGGGCCGCAATACGCAGTACGGCCGGCATGAGCCAGAGGATAAGTATGAGGATTTTTCGTTGCATGGCGCTTTCAACCCTGAGTAAAACTGCGTTTCGATGGGCTCCAACGACTGCTGGTCAGATATCGCTCGGTCAACTGGTTAAAGTAGCTGTACCACAAATACTCAATCGACATCGAATCATAGGTTAAAGTATAATCCAACGTAAGGGCTTTGAGGGTAGGGTGTGCCCTGACTATCGATTGTGCGGAGCCCGGATTCTGCGCCGGTTGGCCATACATAAAGGAATGTCGAAATGTCCAAGTCGAATCTCAGCGCTGATGAAACAGCTTTGGATTGCATGGCCCCTGAGAACGGATCCTCCACGCTGTCCCCTGAAATATTTGATGACCGTGGCCGAACCGTTCCATGGATGACCAGAACAATGCGGCGGCTCTATGATGCAGAGGGTCAGAAAATCCTCGATAGGGAGAACCTTGCCATTTCGTACTGGTATTACCTCCGCGTGCTGGCCGAGCGTGGCATGCTGAATCAGCTCGAATTAAGCAAGCGAGTGGGAATTGCCTCGACGACCGCGGTGCCGGCGCTCGACAACCTGGAAAAACGTGGGCTCGTGCAACGGATTCGGGATCCCAAGGACCGAAGAAAGTACTACGTCACGCTCAAGGACGAGGGTAGGCGCCTCGTCGACGGCATGTTGCCGCAACTCGTAGACATGATGTCGGCGTCGCTCGACGGGATTTCGGACCGGGACATGCAGGTGTTCTGGAGAGTGGCACATCAGATTGAAAAGAATCTGATCCGGATGTCCAAGGACGATACGACTTTGGACTGACTATCCGGAGCGAATCGTTGCGTCTGCCAAGTTCATCGTCGCCTCGTAACGAGGGGAGGCGGCTTGAGCGCCAACTCAAATTTCGATATTGCCTAGGGGATTCCCTAGCGCTCTTGACGCAGGTTGTTCTCAGCTGCATCATTCGATGTAAATCGATCTATTTCCTGGTCATCGAAAGCACGAAGCACTTTGCGATGATGGGCGAGACGATCGAGTCGCGGGCACACCAATTGCCCACTGAATTTTCTGCCGACGTCGACCAGGTGAAGTGTATGGCGATGCAGGCGTGTTTTAGAGCGAAGGAGGTGGATAGATGAGTGGCAATCCGCATGACGCAGCGCCCCCGCCGGTTCAACTCTGGAGCCGTGATGGATTTCAAGGGGCGCTGTCAGTTGTCACCCGGCCGACGTATGCGCCTGAATATCTTTCCGTGCAGGGGCCGCACGCACCGCGGCGAGCCGTCCTTGATCGCTTGACGCCGGATGATCAGGACGACCCGGAGGCGCTTCCGACCACCGTGGCGAGCTCCAGACTGGGCGTCAAACTGCATGCGTCTGGACGGCGCAAGCCCATGCCATACGTGGTGCGCAACGTTGAAGCGGACGAAATTCATTTTGTTCAGTCCGGCACGGTCAGATTTGAAACCGAGGTGGGATGTCTTATTGCGACCGAAGGTGACTTCGTCTGCATTCCCCGTTCCGTCGCGTACCGATATGCACCGACGGGCAATGCCATGCGAAGCGTCATCGTCGAGAGTCCCTCGGCGCTGAAGCTCGCACCTCCCGCGCCAAGCGGGTTGCTCAATGTTGCGCGGGACCTGAAGTTTGCCGATATCGACCCCGCCATGCCGGCTGGCGGCCCGACGCGGCTGGTGCTGAAAACCCTCGACCCCGAGAACACGGTCTTCATGTTGCCGCATGATCCGCTTGCGCTTGGTGTGCGCTTGTCGGAGTCCGTGCCCGTATGGAAGCTGAACTTGGACAATATCCAGCTTCACGCCTACTTGCCGGAGGGCGGTCCGCCCAGCCAGTTTCTGTCATCGAGCACGGGTGACCTGCTGATGTTCAATCTCAGCGCGCGTCCCGGAGGGCGGCCACCCGTGCACATCAACGCGGATTTCGACGAGGTGATCTGCTATGTGCGAGGACCCGGCGCCTGGGGCGGTTGCACGGAACCAGGCACGTTGACCTGTGTGCCAAAGGGCGTTATCCACCACGGGCCGTCGGAGGACGTCCCTGAGGGCTACCAGGCGTGGTTGCTGGAAACGCGTGCGACTTTGCGCTGGACACCGCAGGCCCTTGCCGCTTCGGAGTTGATGGAGACAGGCCAATACAGGCCGCACTCGAGTTTGTCGAAATAACCGGCGTCGTATTCGCCGCTATCTCACCCTTTCCGGGCCGCATCGAGCGGCTCGGATGATGCGCTGCCGCCAATGCGTTGGCCGTGATGCGTGTCAGCGGGCGCGCCGGGGCGGATCAAGTTCCGCGCGACATTCGCTTCGGTCACTACCTGCGGCAAGGCGGCGGCCGAACGCAAACCAAACGACTCAATGGTTCGAGGTCGCAATGAAAAATCGTTTCCGAGTGGGTATCGTCGGAGTGAGCACGGAGCGTGGTTGGGGCACGACAGCTCATATTCCCGCGTTGCGCGCGCTATCCGATGTATTCGAAACCGCTGGTGTGGCGAACACGAGTCTTGCGAGCGCAAAGGCGGCCGCTGCTGCTTTTGGTATTCCGCGTGCGTTCGAGAGCGTGGCGGAGCTAGTGGCCTCTCAGGATATCGACGTCGTGGCCGTAACGGTCAAGGTCCCTCACCATCGCGAAGTTGTCGCAGCGGCGTTGAAGGCGGGCAAGCATGTCTACTGTGAATGGCCGCTCGGAACCGGACTTGCGGAAGCGACCGAGCTTGCAGAACTCGCCAGGCGCGGCAAAGTACGAGCAGTGGTGGGCACACAGGCCACCGCGTCACCTGAGGTTGAAATGGTACGCAAGATCGTGGCTGACGGGTATGTGGGCGACGTCCTGTCATCGACCTATCTCGGCAGCGGTCCTACCTGGGGCGATGAAGTCACACGCGGCGACTCCTATGTTATGGATTCGCGCAACAGCGCAACCATGCTGGCGATCATTGGTGGGCATGCAATTGCCGCCGTGCAAAGTGTGCTCGGCCCGATGGGCGAGGTACATGGCGTGCTGTCGCAGCGCCGCAAAAACGTGCGCATTGTCGAGACCGGGAACACGATTCCGATGCAGACGCACGATCATGTGATGGTCAATGCCGTTTTGAAATCGGGAGCGCCGTTGTCGGTGGAAATTCGCGGTGGCTTGCCGCGTGGCATCCGGCTGTTATGGGAGATCAACGGCACGCTTGGCGATATACGCGTTACCGCGACGAATGACGAGGTTCCCGTCATCAATATCACGCCGTTGCGCGTGGAGGCTGGCCGGAACGGAGACCAGGGCTATCGCGACATTGAGATCGAAAAATCGCACGACCTTGAATTCGTTGCTTCGCGAAATGTGGCAGCCATCTATCGGCAAATGGCCGAGGATCTGGCTCGGGGGACCAGCATCGCACCTGATTTCGATGACGCTGTGGCCCTTCATCGAGTGATTGATGCCATTGAGAAATCCGACCAGACCGGCAAGCGGGTGCGAATCGACTAACGGCATCCAGAATGTAGATTGTGCTTGCCTTAAAGACGATGCCGGCTGGTTGAGCGGAATCCAATTCACTGTTGCCCAGCACCGTGTTCATCAACCACCGCGCTCTGCTCGGCATAACGTCACGTCATGCCGCCGTGCGCTTCGACGGAATGAGCGCGGCGCGGATTTCGCCAGTGCATTCTGTCGACGTCGGCCCCGTGTCCCTATACTGTCGCCTCGGCAGCCAACCTCAAGTCACCGGTCCTGTCACCGGGCTATTTGCAAGGTAGTCCGGATGCCACCCCCAGCTCACCTGGCGTGGGGCGTATAGGGATCAGCCTCGTTATGAATCTCATCCCATGGTCGCTTACGTCGATGAAGTAGATGTGGCGCGGTCGTCTATGCGTGGCGCAATTGGCTGCGCCATAGAAACCCGCAGTCGCGGCAGGTTTGAGACGAAACCCGAGTGATCCCCGACATTCGTGACGCGGCTAGGGAGATTCCCGAGGGTCATTGACTTTGTTCAATTTCAAACACATCATTCTATATAAATCTATCGTACTTGGAACGATTGCGATCGAAAGGATATGAGTCGGTCGCCCTGAGGTGTTCCGGCCTCATATCCAGCAATTCAGTGCTCGTTTGTACGATATAGAAATTCGTATTACTAACAAAAGATTTGAAGCCGCCAAGACAATCTATCAGGCGCAATGCTTTGAGAGCTGACTGGTGAGTTGCAGTTGATTCGTGCTTGTTCTATGGCGCGAGTAGAGGACAGCCTGTCCGGTCTCCTTGCTGGTAGGTGCTCGAGCGGGGACATGAACGACATGATTCAGCAGCCGGGTCTTGGGCTATGCCCGCGAGCCAGACTGCGAACCATATTCCTTTTGTTTATTTTCGAGTTATCGCCATGAATGACCAGAAAACGCTGTTGCAGGTCGATGGTGTCACCAAGATGTTCCCCGGAGTCCGGGCGCTCGACAACGTCACGTTCTCGGTGGTCGAGGGCGAGGTACACGGTCTGGTTGGCGAGAACGGGGCGGGAAAGTCCACGCTGATGGCCGTCGCGTCCGGCGCTCTTGTTCCGGAAATGGGGCGTGTTTTGATCGACGGCAGAGAGACGCGAGGTGACACGGAGGAGGCACGCCGGTTGGGGCTGGCTATCGTACGGCAGGAGCCGGCACTTATGCCCGATCTGACCGTAGCGGAAAACCTCTATCTCGGCGTGCCTGCAGAGCAGCGTCCGTCCTTGATGGAGGTCGCGCAGTGGGCGCGAGGTCTTCTGAATCAATGGAGCGACGATGTTGCGATCGATGCGAACGAGCGCGTGGTGAGTCTGGGCCCCGAGCAGCGGTTCATCGTCGAAATCGTCAAAGCGCTTGCTGCAAAGCCCAAGGTTCTGGTCCTTGACGAACCCACAGAACATTTGCTGGCGGAAGACGTCGACCGTTTGTTTGAGCGCATTCGTAAGATAACGAATTCGGGTTGTTCGGTCGTCTACATCTCCCACAGGATTCGAGAGGTACAGAGAATTGCGCATCGTCTGACCGTTCTTCGCGACGGCCAGGGCCAGGGTACCTACGAAGCCGCGGGCCTCAGCGAACAGGAAATTGTCGAATTGATCGTGGGTGGTGCGCTTGATCGCGACTTCCCGGCCAAGGGTGACAACGGCGGCGCAAACATCATTCTTGACGTGACCAAGTTGCGTAGCGCCGGCTTTACCGACATATCGCTTCGGGTGAGAAAAGGCGAGATGGTCGGCCTCGCGGGCATCGACGGCAACGGCCAAAGAGAGTTCCTGCGTGCCCTCGCGGGGCTGACGCGAAGCCGCGGTAGCGTAACGGTCGTCGGCGTTCCCGCCAAACTTCACAACTCCCAGGCTGCCGCCGGTTCGGGCATACGTTATCTGCCGGGCGACCGTCATCGCGAGGGGATCTTTGGAGACTTGTCGGTTCGAGAGAACTTTTCGATTCGAAGTCTCCCCTTCGATTCGGTCAAGGGGTGGGTGAGCCAGCGCAGCGAAGCCAGGCGTGGCAGGGATGCCGTTACACGATTCGCAGTCAAGACGCCGTCGATCGACACGCCTATTCGTACCTTGTCTGGCGGTAACCAGCAGAAGCTGGTGCTCGCGAGTGTGCTCGCCAGTCATCCCAAGGTGCTATTGGTCGACGAGCCGACACAGGGCGTCGACATTGGTGCGCGGATGGAAATCTATAAAGTGCTTCGCGAGGCAGCAGCGGCAGGCACCGCCGTCATTGTCGTTTCGTCGGATGCGCATGAGGTGGCGGGATTGTGCGACCGCGTACTCATCTTCTCGCGCGGCCATGTCGTCAAGGAATTGGATGGAAACGCCGTCAGTGAGAACAACATCACCTCCGCCGTGCTGACTTCAACTACCGAGCGGGAAAAGGGCGCTTCCGGTACCTCCGGACTCTGGAAGTGGGCCGCAGGGGATTGGGCGCCGCTCGTGATGCTTGCGATTGCAGTCTGTGCGCTCGGGCTGTATGCGTCGCACGTCAATCCGGCCTACCTTTCTGCGCGGAACCTTGGGGGCATGCTGGCGCTCGTGGCGACTCTGGCCATCGTCGCGTACGGGCAGCAGATACTAATGCTAGTCGGAGGAATTGATCTGTCGGTCGGGCCGCTCATGGGGCTGATCGTCGTTATTCAGTCGTTCTTCCTTAACGACGGCGCTTCGCTGGGTCATCAGCTTTCAGGGTGGGTGATCGTATTGCTCGTCGCCCTCGCCGTCGGGCTGGTGAACTGGATGCTGGTGGGTCCGTTCCGGTTGCATCCGATGGTGGCGACGCTCGCGACGTACATGGCGCTTCAAGCGGTGTCACTGCTCCTGCGCCCGATTCCGGGCGGCTTGATTGCGGACCCCATCGTGGAATCGATCGGGGCCCAGATCGGCGGCGTACCCGTCGTCGCGATCGTGTCGCTCGTGGCTGGCGTTGTGCTCGAAATAGCGCTGTTCAAGTCTAGGTTCGGTCTCACGCTGCGTGGCGTGGGCTCCCGCGTGGAAGCGGCGCGTATGTCGGGCGCGCGACCCCAACTGACGTCGCTCGCCGCCTATATGGGATGTTCGTTCCTGGCGGGCGTCGCTGCCGTGCCCATGATGGCGCAAGTCGGATCCGGCGACCCCAATGCCGGCATCAACTACACGCTCGGAAGCGTCGCAGCGGTGGTGATCGGCGGTGCGAGCCTATTCGGCGGACGCGGTTCCTTCGTCGGTTCACTTCTTGGTGCGCTCCTCATCATTCAGGTAAACGTCGTCACGTCCTTCCTCGATATCGGGGATTCGTGGCAGTCGTACCTCCTCGGCGGGATGATCCTCACATCAGTCGCGCTCTATTCCAAGAGCAGGGAAATGGCGGTGGCGAAATGAGAAATTCAATGCACAACCAGGCGGAAGTTATGTCGGAATTCCTTGAGCCCTCGAAGTCGGAAACAAAATCAAAACCCGCGCGGCCGCCAGCGTTCGACGAATTCTCGTGGATTTGGGTCGGGCTGATCCTGCTCTTCGCGTGCAGCTCCATCCTTGCTCCGGGCACGATGACGCAGGGCTCGATTCTTGCCATGCTTCCGTTCGCCGGAATTCTTGCGATTGTCTCGACGGGGCAAACGCTGGTCATTCAGCAGCGCGGGCTCGACATGTCCGCAATCGGCACTGTTTCGCTCGCGGGCATTGTCATGGCGAAAACAGGATTCGCGTTCGATTCCATCGTGCTCGCCGTCATTCTTACTGTCTGCGTCGGCGGGTTTATCGGAATCGTAAACGGTGCGCTGGTTTCGAGGGTCGCGATTACGCCATTAGTAGCGACGCTTGCCGTCAACGCGCTGCTGATCGGCTGCGCACGCTCGTTGACCGGCACGGTTCCGATTAACGTTCCGACCGTCATGCAGACCATTTCGCATGCTCAGTTCTTTGGACTGCCTGCCAACGTCTGGTTTGCCCTCGTGTTCGTGACGGTCGCATGGATCATTACACGCAAGACCACGGTAGGACGCAGGTTCGTTGCGGTGGGGGTGAACCAGCGCGCCGCCGAAGCCGCAGGCGTCAATGTTTTGAAGTACAGGATTGGAGCGTACGTCGCCTCTGCCGTTTGCTTTTCCGCGGCGGGCATGCTGCTCGCCGGATTCATCGGCAGCGCATCGCAGACTTCGGGTAACGACTATCTGCTGCCTGCGATCGCGGCGGTGGTGGTCGGAGGTACGCCGTTCACGGGCGGCAGAGGGAGCGTCGTCGCGAGCGCCGCGGCTGCGTTATTCATGGCTCAACTTGGTCAGCTCGTGCTGGCGCTCGGGGCCGGCCCCGCTGTTCAGCTCCTCGTCCAGGCATGCGCCATTCTGCTGGCCACGACGGTACGCTACTTTCCGGGATTCCTGCGCACACTTCGAAGGTCCAGGAAGGGGTAGTTTTGTGCCCGCTCGAAGGTTCGTTGAGCGTTGGGCGAGCCGGCATATAGAAATGCGCGTCAACGATGCACCTGCTGCATCCAGAAATAATCTGTTATTCGGACTGAATCTTCGTTAGCAGTGCAATGATTTGCTTTGTTTGCCTCCGACTTACGTCGGAGGCGGATCCAGGCGATTGAGCGGCCATACAGATCTTTCTGTGCGAATCAGTGGGAAGACCACGAAGTTCGTCCGGTGCGGCCCCGAGAGAAGCCTCCGCGTTAGTCATGGAGATCTTATTTCGTTGAGGATTGGAAATGAAGAGAATAGCAATAACCGCCGCTTTGGCGGCGGTCGGGATCTGCAACGCAAATGCACAGAGTTCTGTGACCTTGTACGGGCGCGTTGCCGCGGGCCTTGATTTCGTCACCAACGTTGCGACGCCAGACGGCCAATCGAAGAATAACTACAGGTTCGGTAGCAATCAATATGGATATAGCTGGTTCGGACTGAAAGGCGATGAAGACCTTGGAGGAGGCTTTCACGCGGTCTTCAAACTCGAAAGCCTCTTCACTTCAGGCACAGGTCAGATCCCGCCCGACACGATCTTCACCCGAGACGCCTACGTCGGGTTGTCTCACGACCAATACGGAAGCATCTGGTTCGGGCGGGCCATGAGTCTCACGGACGAAACCGGCTGGTACATTGACCCACTTGGCGAACAGGTGGGAACAGGGATTGCAAACTTTGCTTACGGGCGAGCGTGGGGTCCGCGATCGAATGTTATCACTTACAACTCGCCCACTTGGGCTGGCTTCTCTTTCCGGGTGCAGGACGGTTTCGGTAACGAAGCGGGAAATTTTCGTGGAGGGCGGCAATTCAGTGTAAGTGCACAATACACGTCGGCGGCTTTCGCGGCTTACGGCGTGTATGAAGAACTTCGCGACGCCAATGGCAAGTTTTCTGGTCTTTATACCGCGTCGCGTGAATATATGGCAGGCGCCACATACACGCTGGGTCCGGTGAAATTCTACGCCGGCTACCAGCAACTCGTCTCGTCAGGCAAGGACACCGTGGCCGATACCTTCAATCCATTCGCGGCGACGCGCAGTCAGCAGGAGTGGATCGGTGCGTTTTATCAGGCGACTCCCGCTCTTGCGCTGCAGGCCGGTTGGTATCACGGAAATGTCAACCATGGCGGTGGCACGGGCAACCTTGCGGCGCTTGGTACAACTTATTATCTGTCGAAGCGAACGTTTCTGTATATGACGGTCGGCGCCATGTTCAACGGAAAATCTTCGGCGTTCCCGGTCGAGACGGCCGATTCACAGCCGCTTCCTGGACACAATCAACAAGGTGGCTACTTTGGGATCATGCACTTCTTCTGAGCGAAATTGTTGACGGTTTCTCGCGATCGAAGATCGATCGATGCTCCGTTCGCGAGATCACGATCCCGAACGTCGCCATGGTCTGTCACATGCCGGCGTCTCCGGTCAATCAACCGACACAGGTGCCGTTTCAATAACCACTATGCGACTGCAGTCTCTCAGTGAGGAACGTGCGGATGGCATCGAGAGCCTGTGTAGAAGCCTTCAACGTTCCGACGCTGCCAAGGAATCCGTGTGCCATGCCCAACCAGACGTGCACCCGCGCATGAAGAGCGGATCGGCTTCCGCACGAGATAGCATGCCAGCACATCATCCGGCGCAGCGGAAAACGGATGTTCGGGCGCCAACCGATAGTCTGGGACGAAGGCCTTTACTCCGCTCCTCGCGGCAATTTGGGCGACAAGGTGACGGAATGCAAAGGCAGATCCAAAATTGAACCAACCGCGGTGCAGATGCAGTATCGCTTCGTCAGGTGGGCAATTTTCAGGGTTGACCCAGAGCCCTGGAATGCCTCCAACCGAGCCGGATTCAAACGTCACGCCGTTGTAGGGCAAAACGCGTTCCATGATCGCATCGAACACACCTCGTCCCTCGACTCCCCACCGCATGCCTTTGCCGAAACGAGAGTTCGCATGCATCGATTCGTAAGCTTCCCGTCTTCGGGATCAAGAGGGCGGGCGGTTTCAAGCTGAAGTGGAACGCGGAGTCTAGTGTTTAGAACCGTGAGGCGGGCTCGCTGAGGCGAGCGTAGCGGCGAAGGCCTCGAATGGAGAATGGAACGCGTGAGTCGCACGAGGCCAGCTGTTCAGGCTGTCGGCGATGGCGTCGAGTTCGTCCTGACTGTAGACGGAAAGGTCGGTGCCTTTAGGCAAATATTGACGAAGCGATCCGTCGGTGTTTTCGCAGGTCCCGCGCTGCCAGGGGCTGCGTGGGTCGCAGAAGTAGACGCGCACGCCAGTGGCTGCAGTGAGTTCTTGATGCCGCGACATTTCTTTGCCCTGAAGCTGTCGGTACGAAGTTTGGTCGGGCATTGCGACACCTTATACGAGATAGGTGTTGCACTTCGCTTTTGAGGCCGCCAAGCAATAAAACGGTTGCACATGATGAAAGCAATAAAAAAAAGCCCGCACAGAGGCGGGCAGAGTCCATGCTCAGACGAGCATGGCGGAGACGACCTTTGGTCTGCGCGATCGGGTCAGAGGGACTAGACTTGCGAGCTTTGCGTTCGATGATCGATGGTCCTCGCGACATCATGCGACGCCGAAGAAATTTGCGGCCCAGCGATGTGCTTGATCAGCACGGCAATGCACGCCAGTGCTGCAGCGACCGCAACCGTGATGAACACTCCCGCGAAACTGAAATGGCGGCTGATGAGTTCGGCGACAAGCAACGAGCCTGCGATTCCGCCGAAGCGGCCGATGCCCAGCATGCAGGCAACGCCGGTGCCACGACCTTCGGTCGGGTAGAAGGCTGCCGCAAGTGCATTCATCGATACCTGTGCGGTATTCAGCAACACGCCTGCCAACAGTACGGCGGGGACCAGTAGCGCGAGGTTTCCGACTGTCTGTCCGATGTACAAGAGACTGATTGCCGCGAGCCCATAGCAGCCGGCGATCACGAGATTCGGATTGAACCGATCCATCAATGCGCCGCACACGACTGCGCCGACACCGCCCAGCGGGAAAAGCACCGATAATAACGTCGCGCTTGTCGCGCTCAGACCCGCATCGCGCAGCAGGATCGGCATCCAGTTGATTGCGGCGTAGCAGACCACGAGGCCCATGAAGGCAGCTGTCCAAAGCATCAGCGAACCGAGGACGTACAGTCGCGACATGACGAGGCTCAACCCTTTGAATCGGGTTGACGGTGCGCTCTCGGTCAGTGTGAACCTCTCTGCATGGGCCGCTCCGGAGCCGATTTGCGCGAGAACGGCACGGATGCGGGGAGCGGGTTTGCCGTTCGCGACCATGAACCGCACCGATTCCGGCATTGCAATCATCAGCAGCACGCCGTGAAGGATCGGAATAACCCCGCCCACTGCCAGGACGCTGCGCCAGCCTGCGTGGGGAATCAACCATGCTGCCAGCAGTCCACCCACGGCTGCGCCGAGCGGGAAGCCGCAGCACATCAAGCTAGTTATCGTGGAGCGACGTTGGGTCGGGCTGAAATCGTCCGCCATCGTGACCGCGTTAGCCATCGCGGCGCCGAGCCCGACGCCTGTGACGAACCGCAGCACCGTCAATTGACCCACACTCGTCGCGAAAGCGGATGCGAAGCACGTAAGGCCGAACAGGAGCACAGCCGCAACGATCGGCACGCGTCGTCCGATGCGGTCGGACATCGGGCCGGACAGAAGGGCACCGAACGCCAGCCCGAGCAGAGCGGCGCTCAGAACTGGCGCCAAGGCGGGCTTCGCGAGGTGCCACTCGCCGAGCAATGCCGGGGCGATGTAACCGATCGCTGCCGTATCGAAACCATCCAGAAGTACGATGACGAAGCACATCAGCAAGACGCGCTTCTGGAACTTGCCGAAGGGGTTCGCGTTGATGAACGTCTCGACGTCGACGATCGATTCAGCTTTCATGGATGTCTCCAGCGAAGCCCGGATCAGGCAAGTTTCACGTTTTGGTCGGCTGTCGAACCAATCTCGGGATTAACGTCCTCCTTTGAACGATCGCTCCTTGCGAGCGCCATCGCGGCAAGATAGCCGAACGTCAACGCCGGGCCGAGCGTGATGCCCGCGCCGATGTAATGTCCGCCTACCGGCGAGTTCATGTCGTTGCCGCAGGCGTACAGACCTTGAATCTGATGGCCGTCATCGTCGAGCACTTCCCCGTGAGATCCCGTCACGAGGCCGCGGCTCGTACCGAAGTCCCCCGGCATCAGCTTGACGGCATAAAAAGGGCCTTTCCCGATGGGGCCGAGACAAGGATTCGGCGCGTGCGTCGGATCGCCCTTGTACACGTTGTATGCGGACGATCCCTTGCCGAAGTCCTCGTCGATGCCGGTCTTCGAGAAGCGGTTGTTGCGCTCGACGCTTCGTTCCAGTCCTTTCGCATCGACGCCGATCTTGCCGGCCAGTTCAGCGAGCGTGCGACCGCGAAACAGGTAGCCTGACTTCTCATGGCGCCGCAAAGACAGACTGCCGGGCAGGATCATGCCGATCCCATACTTCTTCACTGTCGCGGCATCGGCCATCAGGTACGCGGGAATTGCGCCTGCCTCAAACATGCCGAGCGTGAACGAGTGATAGGAAGCGGCCTCGTTGGTGAAACGGTTGCCGTCCTTGCCGACAGCGATGAACCCAGGCTTGGGGCGATCGAGCATGAAGTGCCCCCACAACTGCATGTTGCCCGCCTTGTCCGGATAGAGGGACATCGGAACGTAGAAACTGGTGTCCCGAGCGTTATGGTCGAGTCGGCCGCCCACTGATTCACCCAGTCGAAGACCTTCGCCGATGTTGCTCGGAAGTCCCAGTCCGAGTTCCACCGTGGGTTGGCGAGAGTGCTCCCGGCGCATGGCCTGATTGCCCGGATAGCCGCCTGTCGCAATGACGACGCCACGCCGGGCGCGAACGCGGATTGTCCGGCCGTCCCGGGCGACCTCCGCGCCGATGACTTTGTCATCGTTCGTAATCAGGCTGGTCGCGGACGCCCGCAGCCATATGTCGATGTTGCGATCGAGCATCGTCTTGTACAGGCGACCCGCAAGTGCGTTTCCACCGACGAGCCGCGTGCCTCGATGATGGCTCATCCGGTCCACGGCATAACGCGAGAAGCGCTTCAATACGTGAATGAACGAACGCGCCGAGCGCGTAAAGGAAAGAAAGTGCAGAAGGTCGACGAGGTCGAGCATCATCCCGCCGAATGGTGCAAAGGCAGGGAGCGGGGCGCGCAGGTTATTGAAGTTCGGGCCCAGCTTTCGGGCATCGAATTCGATGGGGGCATGTGCGCGTCCAAACATGCCTCCCGCCAGTTCCGGGCTGTAGTCCGGGTACTCGACGGCTACGACTTCGAGTTCCGAGTTGCGCAGCATATAGTCGAGCGCGACACGGCCCTGTGAAATGTAGGCTTCCTGCAATGAGCGGTCGACTGTGTCTCCGATCGTCGCGGCAAAGTATTGCCTCGCCTTGTCGAACGAATCCTTGAAGCCGGCGGAGCGCATCGGCGTGCTGTCGACGAACCACATCATGCCCACCGACCATGCGGTGGTGCCGCCTACCTTATCCGTTTTCTCGAGGACGAGCGGCACGAGTCCTTCATTCTTCGACACGATAGCGGCCGTCATCCCGGCCGCACCCGTTCCCATGATGATGACGTCGACTTCGCGGTCCCAATCCTGTGTCGCAACCTTGTCCATGGCATTTGTCCTGTGTCAGCGCTTTTGCTCAGAGCTCGGTGAGTTGGCCCGATGCGAATTCGTCAAAAGCGGTGCGCTTGTCGATCGCGCAAAATAATCTATGTCAAATCATGTGATATAGGATGAATAGTGTCAAGTGATCTTCGCGAAAACCTGCGAAGACGAGTTGTGCTCGGCGTGTCGGTCATATGCCGCCTCAAGGTGCATGACTTGACGACGGATCATTCATCGAAAAGCAAGGACGGTGGGTCAGAAGGGGTCGTCCTCGAAGCTACATGCGGCGGATCACGGGGCGCGACCAACCAGGCTCTCTATTGTTGACTGTGAGGAAACGATTAGTTGGCGAAATTAGTAGTTACCCGAATCAAAATTACGATTTAGACTTCGGTTCACACGTGGCCGGATGGATTTCGTAGCGCCACTCACAACAATCGATTGAGGTAGATCCCGATGAAGTCGTTCGCAAGAATGTTTCTTTTGGCCGCCGTGGCTGCAGGACCTGCGGCGTCGTTCGCACAGCCCAGTGCTGATCAGCCGACGAGCCGCGCACAAGTGCGTGAGGAATTGGCGCAGCTTGAGAAAGCGGGCTATGACCCGCATGATTGGGTGCACTATCCTGAGAATATCCAGGCAGCGCAAGCGAGGGTGGCGACGCAAAATGCCACCGCGCAAGGCGCAGGTTCGGCGTTCGGCGGGGCGTCGGATGGAGCATCCCGGTCGGGTGCAGCGAATGGTTTTTGAATCGTGAGTTGACACGCGGCGCTTGATGTTCGTGAGGTGCGGCTGAGTCTTTCCTGCTGGCATCAGCAGAGAAGACTCAGCCGTTTCGTTTGCCCTTTCGGTGAATACCCGCAATCGCGCAAGAGAATATTTCTGCATTTGCCTTGACGGTGTCGATTCGATATCACATGATCGTATATCAGTCGAACCTAAAAGGGACGAATATATATCGTACGATACGAGGATAATATCGGCGATATTTTCGGTCGAGAGTCGACTTACGATCAACAACCGCACTTCTGAATGGTTCCGAGAAAGCAATGAAGAGGCGTTTCCGTGTGGGAATCGTCGGCCAGGTCGCCGGTCGAGGGGGCGCTACGGCTCACCTTGACGCACTGCGTGCTCTTGGTGACGACTTTGATATCGCCGGCGTGGCAAGCGCCGGGCCGGCAAGTGCGCAGAGGGCCGCCTCTGCCTTCGGGATTCCGCGGGCTTTCGACAGCGTTGCGGACCTCGTGGCGTCCGACGACATCGACGTCGTGATGTTTACGGAGCATGTGCCGCGTCATCGCGAGGTGGTCGGCGCGGCAATTGAAGCCGGGAAGGACATCTATTGCGAATGGCCGCTCGGAGCCGGGCTGACTGAGGCATCAGAGCTTACGCGGCTGGCAAATGAAACGGGGGTGCTCGCTGTGGTCGGAACGCGAGCGATCGTGTCACCCGAACTCGATTGTGTACGACGTCTGGTTGCAAACGGTTTTGTTGGAGACGTATTGTCGTCTACGTATCTCGTTGCCGGATTCGGATGGGGCGGTGAAGTCGTGCACACCGACGCCTATTCAATGGGTTTCAAAGAAGGTGCGACGCTGCTCTCCGTCATCGGTGGGCATGCCATCGCTGCGATACAACGAGTGCTCGATCCCATACAGGAAGTCGGCGGCACGTTGCCGCGAAGTCGAGGTACTGTAAGGGTCCGAAAGGCAGCGGAAACCATTCAGATGAGAGCGTCAGACCATGTAATGGTCAATGCAATTCTTGAATCCGGAGTCCCGTTGTCGCTGCAATTGCGCGGCGGATTTGAGCACAAAGCTCGCTTGCTATGGGAGATCAATGGAACAAAGGGAGACTTGCGTATCACCGCGGAAGTTGACGAGATACGCGTTACCAACAGTTTCCCGGTGCGCGTCGAGTTGGGCCGCAAAGGGCTGAATGGCCACCGTGAAATCGAGGTGCCGCGAACGCATGGTTTCGGCGTCGATGAGGCTATCACAGCCGGAAATATAGCGAGTATCTACAGGTTGATGGCAAACGACCTGCGCAACGGCACCCACACGGCGCCCGACTTCGACGACGCACTTGTACTTCATATGACAATCGATGCAATCGAGCAGTCGGCCAGGACTGGACGACGGGTACGAGTCGCTTAGTGAGCACGGGCCTCGAGTTCCGTCCGACAGTGCGAAGACAAGCGCAGCATCCGGGGTGATTCCCCTGGACGGTGGTCAAGGAAGCCAACCTCGGCATCGCCGCACCGAAATCGATGCCGAGCCGGTATGGCGGTGCCACACCGGCCGGAAGACCAAAGGTGTCCGCGCCCGACACAATCATCTGCTGCGCGCCCACAATCAGCACGGGCTTGCGGCGCCCAATCCGCTCAGACAGGCAGCCTACACTGGACCGCCGATCAGCCAGCCGAGCGGAATCATGCTGGAGCGATAGACGGCCTCCCGTAGCTGACGGGAGGTGCAGCAGCGCGGGCCCATCGCTAGCTAATTACCCTGATTAACTTGAAAATTCTATGCTGTAGCATATCATTCGATTACGCATGATGCGTAGTCGTATATTAAACATCAACGATGAAATCAAGCGGTACGGGCGGATCGAGGGCTCGGAACGACGGACGAATGTTTTACGAGCGCCGGACCAACTTGACGTCGGGTTACAGCCGGGCGTCGGGCACAACGCAGGCTTCGGGTCTGAAGCTGAAGGAGCGAGAAATGAGCGACAACATAGTCTCTTTACGGAGCCTGGTCGACAAATGGATGACCCCGACGTCGGCCTCGTCGATCCGCTTCAACCGGTGCATTTACTCGACGCTCAGGCACACGCGTTGTGTGCGCGCGGAGTCTCTCGGCGCGTCAGGTCGACTCGCGATCTTTTTTTTTCGGCACGACGACGGTTCCTGGCGTGTCTTTCCGCCTCCTTCGAAGCGGCCGATGATGCGACCCGACCTGGAGGCCAACTGACAAAGGCCTGCACACTCGTCAGCGTTAAAGGGAAAGAAAATGGACATCGAAAAGATCGCGCGCGATTCGGGCCTGCTAGTCCTTGATGGGCGGAAGTGCCCGAACGCGCAGTGCACCTTGTGCGCGTGCAGCGTAGCGAACATGCGTCGATGCGGGCGGCGATCGAATCGATTGCGCCAATGATCGGCTGCGCGCCGCAGACGCTACACGAGTGGATCAAACGAGAGCGGAGTGACCAGGGCGAGCGTGATGGCATGACCACTGACGAGCGCGAATGCCTCAAGGCCCTGGAGCGTGAGGGCAAGGAGTTGCGTCGTGTCAACGAGATTCTCTAGGTAGCGAGCGCGTTTTCGCCCAAGGTGGAGCTCGACCGCCGGTTCAAGTCCTGAGGGCCTTCATCGCGAAGTATCGCGACACCTTCGGGAGGCCAACATTCAGGTCTATGGCGTGCCGAAGGTCTGGAAGCAACTGACGTTAAACGCAAACGGCCTCAATGTCGGCTAAGGCACGAATCGTGCGGCTAGCCACCAGTCAAGGTTCTTGGGCGCAAGTTTTTCGTTGCAGCACCGGCGCTACAACACGAACATATCAACAGCCAACGCCGGTCATTCTATAATTTGACATAAATAGTATTATCAACATATTTCATTGTAGCGGCTAAGTTGTAATGTCCGCTTTTAGCCAAGTTCAAATGCCCGCTTCGCGTTCATCGTAAGCTTGCCAGCCCGCTGGAGGTCCAGCTTCAGGAGCTTCGATGGCAGACGCAAGAGAACGGATAACAATGACGACGGGCGAACTGGACCGATTCAAGGTCATTCAGGACGTCGCAGACGGTCGGCTGAAACCTTGGCGTGCGGCCGAACGGCTGGCGCTCACGACGGCGGGTCAAGGCCAGCAACAACCGGCTGGATGCAACGACGGCCAATCGCGCACTGGCGATTATTCGCGAGCGCTACGCTGATTTTGGCCCGACGCTGGCTGCCGAGAAGCTGCGGAATGCCACGGCATCCGGCTGGCGAAGGAAACCGTGCGCCATCTGATGATCGACGCGAGTTTGTGGGTTCCGCGCCGGCTGCGTCCGCCCAAGGTCTATCAGCCGCGCGCGCCGTTCGTGTCTGGGCGAGTTGATCCAGATCGACGGCTGCGAGCATCGCTGGTTCGAGGCGCGCGCGCCGCAATGCACGCTGCTGGTGTACGTGGACGACGCCACCAGCCAGTTGATGACGCTGCACTTCACGGCGACCGAATCGACCTTCAGCTATTTCGAAGCCACGCGTGCTTGCATCGAGCGCTACGGCAAGCCCGGCGCGTTCTACAGCGACAAGGCCACGGTGTTTCGCAACGCGACTGCGGGCAAGACGGGCCATAGCACCACGCAATTTGGCCGCGCGATGTTTGAGTTGAACATCGATACGTTTTATCTTTGACTTCCTCGGCCTGGCCGAGAACGCCCATGAGTGCGACATTGAGCGCGCGCTCACCCAGCACATCACCAGCTTCCTGCTCGAACTGGGCACCGGCTTCGCGTTCGTGGGGCGCCAGTACCGGCTGGAGGTAAGCGGCGACGAGTTTTTTGTCGATCTGCTTTTCTACCATCTCAAGCTGCGTTGCTATGTCGTCGTCGAATTGAAAACGACGCCGTTCAAGCCCGAAATATGCGGGCCAACTGAACTTCTATCTGTCCGCGATCGACGCGCAGGTCAAGGCGTGCCAGGACCAGCCGACCATTGGTCCGCTGCTGTGCAAGGAAAAGAACCGACTCGTTGCGGAATATGCGCTGCGCGGCGTGGCCAGCCCGATGGGCGTCGCCGAATATCAGCTTTTGCGCCATGTGCCTGAATCGCTGGAAAGCGCCTTGAGGGTCTTCAGACGCGGTGTGACGTCCACACCGAGGTTTTCGGGCTTGACCGTCTCCAGGGGCTTCTTCTTCGCCTTCGTGATGTTCGGGAGCGTGACATAGCGCGGCTCGTTCAGGCGCAGGTCCGTCGTGACCACGGCGGGCAGCTTCAGCGACAGCGTTTCCGCACCGCCGTCGACTTCACGCTCCACCGTGGCCTTGCCGTCGGCGATCGCGATCTTCGCAGCGAACGTCGCTTGCGGCAGGTTCGCCAGCGCGTCTCGCAACGTCACTGCTTCTGGCGTGAGTAGCGATCTGCTGGTCGCAGCGGGCGAGCCGGAGGTTCAGCGCGGCCAGTTGCTCACGCACCTCCAGCAGCATGGCGCGCACAGGGTCAGGCAGCCTGATGTCTTCGATCAGTTGGGGCAAGGCGCTGAGAAGCCGGTCCGCAGAACGCGCGATCACCACACCGAATTCAGCCAGCAGACCTATCTTCGCTACCTCGCTTCGCGGGACGTCGATTGGGTCGTCGGTGCCAATGCGGATGATGGTGTTCGCGACAGTGCGGCGTCGCACCGAGCGCCTTGAGCTGCATCATCAGCGCCCCGGCCTGCGCCTCAAGGACAGGCGGCGGTTCACCGCCAGGAGCACGTTGATTCGCGCACGCCAGTAATCCTTCTAATGACGCCAAAACCGACGAAATTTGCGCGCAGCCGAAGGGCCATGACCTATGCTGAAGCAACGCGTCTCGATAGCAGCGAGGCGTGCGTCAAGAACCTCGGCAGTACATGCACAGCGGAGGACTACATGGGAGCGCCTAAAGAAATCGTCCAGCGGGCGTACGAGGCCTTCGGACGCGGCGATGTGCCGGCGATTCTCGACTTGGTTGGCGACGAAGTCGACTGGGAGTTCGTCGCCTCTGCCGGACTGCCCTATGCAGGACGGCGCACGACGCGAGACGAGGTCGCCGCGTTCTTTGCCGATATTCCCCGAGCCGACCAGATACACGAGTTCGAGCCGCGCGAGTTTATCGAGGCAGGTGATCATGTGACGGTTCTGGGCTGGGAGAAGTCGACGGCGCTCGATACGGGAAAGACCTTCGAGAGCGAGTGGGTGCACGTCTTCACGGTCCAAGGCGGCAAGATCACCCGGTGGCGTGGCTTCTTCAACACAGCGGCGCGCTACGGCAAGTAGCGCCGCCAACACGGCTCGTCGCTGCTTCCTTCCGGGTGCCGAGTACGTCTATCGGCACCGTTTTCATCGCTTGAATATCCCAGTCGTTAGGAAGCACCGCCGGCACACATAGAGCAGCCGAATCTTCAGTCGAGAAGCGATTCGGCATCGACGTATTGATATCCTAGATCGCGTGCGACCGCTTTATAAGTGACATTTCCATCGCAAACGTTCAGCCCCCGGCGAAGATGCACGTCTTCCTTCATCGCGCGCTTCCAGCCCTTGTCCGCCAATACGATTGCAAGACCGATCGTTGCGTTGTTCAACGCGAACGTCGACGTGCGCGCCACGCCTCCCGGCATATTCGCAACGCAATAGTGCACGACACCATCGACAAGGAAGACCGGGTCGGCATGCGTGGTCGGATGGGACGTCTCGAAGCAGCCACCCTGATCGATCGCTACATCGACCATCACCGCTCCCTTGCGCATGCTGGCGACCTGCTGCCGGGTGACGAGCTTGGGTGCAGACGCTCCCGGTATCAGCACGCCCCCGATTACCACATCGGCATCGAGCACGGCATCCTCGATGCTCTGCGCGTCGGAGAACGCGGTCGTGATCCGGTTGCCGAAAACCAGGTCGAGCTGGCGGAGGCGATCGACGTTCTTGTCCAGCACGGTGACGCGCGCGCCGAGTCCAACCGCCATCTGCAACGCATTGCTGCCGACCACGCCCGCGCCGATCACGGCGACATGCCCCGGCGTCACGCCGGGCACGCCCCCGAGCAACACGCCGCGCCCGCCCTGGGCGATCTCGAGAAAGTGCGCGCCGGCCTGCACCGCCATGCGTCCGGCGACCTCGCTCATTGGCGCCAGCAGCGGCAGTCCACCGCCCGGTCCGGTGATCGTCTCGTAAGCGATACAGACCGCGCCAGACTCCACGAGCGCCTTCGTCTGGGCCGGGTCGGGTGCGAGATGCAGATACGCATACAGGATCTGTCCGGGCTGCAGCATCTGGCATTCGGCGGCCTGTGGCTCCTTGACCTTCACGATCATGTCGGCACGGGCGAAAACCTCGACCGCCTCCGTCACGATCTCCGCACCCGCCAACCGGTACTCTTCGTCCGACAGACCGATGGCGTCACCCGCCTCCGACTGCACCACGACATGATGTCCACGAGCGGTGAGTTCTCGCACGCCGGCCGGCGTGAGACCCACGCGGTACTCGTGGTTCTTCACTTCCTTGGGTACACCGATACGCATGGCAGTCTCCTGTGAGCGCTCATTCCCTCTTCAGCAACGGCTTTCTTCTTACTTGAAACTATGTCACCGACAGACGCGAGGTCGTCTCTTTACCACGTGTCGCGCGGGTGCATTTTCCATCTTATCTGGGCTGGGAATGCTTCGTGCGAATGCTTGACTGATACGCCAACAAGTTTCCCCATGCCCTCTCCTCACGACAAGCCGGCATCGGACAGCGACATGCGAGCAAGCGCGCGCCCCGCGCATTCATGGGCGACGAACGTCGGCCCGGGGCTCGTAACGATCGCGTCGGACAACGATCCCAGCGGCATCACCACATATACGCTCGCGGGCGCGTGGTACGGCTTCGACCAGCTATGGGTTTGCGTGCTGTCGTATCCGTCGACCGTCGCATTGCAACTCATCGCGGCGCGCGTCGCGGCTATCACGGGACGCGGCCTGACTGCGAACATGCGCAAGCACGACTGGCCGCTCTTCTTCTACTTTGCCGTCGCGCGCTTTCTGATCGCCAATACGTTCAACATTGCCGTCGATGTGCTCGCCATGGGCATCGCACTGCGGGCACTGAGCGGCGGGTCGTTCGTATGGCTCACGCTCTTGTCGGGATGTGCGTCGCTCGGTCTGCAATGGAGCATCGCTTATGCACGCTACGCGAAGTTCCTCAAATGGCTGACCCTCGCGATGTTCGCATATGCCGGCGTCCTCGTGCTGGTCGACGTGCCCTGGCATACGGTCGCGAGCCGTCTGCTCATTCCGCGTGTCGTCTGGTCAGAAGACTATATGACCATGTTGATCGCCGTGCTTGGCACGACCGTCAGTCCTTATCTGCTGTTCGCACAAGCCGAGCAGGAAGTGCGGGCCGTCGAAGAAAACGAGGCGTCGCGCCGGCAGGCATTGGATCGGAAAATGGGCGGGATGCGCGGCGAAGTGCTGCTGCGAACGCTGCTGTCCAATGCAGTTGCGGTCTGCGTGATGATCGCGGCGGCGGCGACGCTGCATCTCATGCAGTCGACGCCTGCCGGCGACACCGTGCAACTGGACCGCGTACTGGAGCCGCTCGCGCATGGCTATGCGGGCCACGTTCTCGCCGTCGCCCTGCTCGGCTCAGCCCTCCTGACGCTTCCGCCGCTGGCGGGCTCGGCTGCCCAGGCGGTGGCAAGCTCGTTCCGCTGGGAGAGCGGCGAACGGCGCGATACGCGGATCGCGTGGGTGCTCGTCGCGATCATGGTGCTCGGCATGGCGGTCGCCGTCGGGCTGATTACCTTTCATGTCGAACCCGTGCGAGCGCTCTATTGGAGCGCGGTGCTCAACGGCATGACCGTCACGCCCGTGCTCGTTCTCCTCGTCTTGCTCAGTTCGAGCCATGAAGCCGTGGGCGATCTCGCTGCGCACTGGGCTTTACGCGCGCTGAGCTGGCTCGCGACGATTGCGACCGCGGCCGCGCTGATCGCGCATTCCGTGTTGGAGTTTCTTTGAGGATAATGCGAAACCATCAGACACGTGAGTTCGTCGACGCCGAAACCGGATTGATCATGCCGACAGTCTGTGAGCGGCTGATCGACCCTGGACCGCCCATCCCCGTCGGTACATTCACTTGATTCGCGCAGGAGCCAACGGCATCACACTACGTGCTGGACCGATGCCCGTGGGCCGCCAGGAGCCGGCAGCAAAAAAAGCGGCGCCTGCCACGTTAGCGTATAGCTGATGAAGTCGACTTGCCATGAGACCGGGGCTCGATTCACATTGCAGACGTCCGCTTAGCGCGGTCTTGTTATGCTCTTTGCGAGCATTGCGACCGCGAATGGGATGAGGGCTGAGCTCGCGCGAAGATGCGAATATGACGCAAGGCGCGACCCGGCTGGCGTACTCTGCCTGGGCTGTTCAGCGTCTCATCGTGGGCCGTACCCAGCATCTTTATTGAGAAGTCGTTGCCGAAGTTCGCTTGCAGAATTCACGCCGAGCTGACAATAGATGTTCCTCACACAGTCCGCGACGGTACTGTCCTTTACACCAAGCAAACTGGCGATTCAGTGGTAGCTTAGGCCGCACGCCAGGCGAGCCGCGACAATCTGCTTACGGTCGTTCAGCCCCGCCGTGCGCGCCGCTCGTAGGGCCTGCAGGAGAACCGGTTCTTGGTGTTGGCAATGAAGGACGCAGCCAGAATCGCCCAAAGGGTAAGCGGTCCACTTGAAGCGGCAGAAGCCACTCTGATGTTGGACGCGGCCGTCCCAACTCGGAACCAGAATGCCGGATCTAGCTCCGTCCGCAAATAGTCCGTCACCGGCTCCGCCATGGCGCAAAGTACAGCCGAGATGCCTGCTTAAAGCATCGATAACCCCATATTCGATCGCTGAAAACGGGCGCCGAGATTTCTCACGAACCAGAATCAAAGATCCCCAATCGCGTGCGCCGTATCGCGCAACGATATTGATGAAATGACGGCCTCCCGTTGGCGCTAGCACTTCCCCATAAAAAGCAGTTCGCGGCAGGAACAGCGTCATGCCGCGGCCCGCTTCAACGGTCACGTGCTCAATCCGCAGTCGGCTGACTTCGTCGGAACGAAAGCTGCGTCAGAAGCCCAGTAACACCAGCGCCCGGTTCCGGACGTACCCGAGGCGGCTGCGCTCGTATCGCAGGTCAGTAATGCCCACATCAGGCGCCCTTGACCGCGTGCAGTGATACGTAGATACATCCACCGGTACCTGAAGGAACTGAGGAAGATGAGGGTGCGTCACTCACACGTGCCGGGCCGCTCTCGGACGCGATCCAGGATCTGGTGGCCCGGCTCGCGGCCCGCCTGCAACGAAGAAACACAAGCCCTCGTCGACCAGCAGGCCGCCGCTGCGGCTGTGCAGCGCCAGCAGGCGCAGTCCGAAATCGCAAGGCTCGGCGCCGATCTGGCCACGGTGCGGGAGCAACTCTCTGGCGCGACCGCCGCCCTTTCCGCGGAGCAGGAAGCGCACGCCGGGACTCGCGTGGCGCTGCATCAGCGCGACCTGGACGTCGAGCGGCTCACCCAGCAGGTACGCGACCAGACCGAGCGCCTTGCCGAGCAGGAAAGCTTCCAGTCATGGATCGACGATCGTCCTCGCTGCAAGGTTGCGGGCGTCCCTGACACGATCGGATTTGCAACCAAGCCGCAGCTCGCGCGCCAGATGCTTGAACGGGCGCTCGATGCGGGAGTACCTGCGGCGGGGTCACCGGCGATGGGGTGTATCGCGGTGACCGTCCTTTGCGGCTGTGGCTCGAGTCGCGCGCGCAGCCATTCGTGCTGGCGGTGAAGAAGAACGAACCACTATGGTGGCAAGGCCCGACCACTATGCGCGCCGACGAGATTGCACAAGCCTTGCCACCGCAGGCTTGGCGCCGCCTCTCGGCCGGAATCGGCGCAAAAGGCGCGCGTCTGTATGACTGGGCACTTACGCCGTTGTGGCGCCTGCAGTTGAGCGCCGAGGAGCGTCGCTTTGGTCACTATCTGCTGGTGCGCCGCAGTCTTGACGAGAATCGCGAGCATGCGTATTTCGTCGTCTACGCGGCCCGCAAAGGTCACCCGTCGGACTTTGGTCAACGTCGCTGGCAGGCGATGGGAGATCGAAGTCGGCTTTGAGGCCGCCAAGGGTGAATGCGGCCTCGACCAATATGAGGTGCGTCGCTGGCACGGCTGGTCCCGCCACGTCACTCTGGCGTTGTTGGCCCACGCGGTACTTGCTGGCCTGAGAGCGCAGGCCAAAAAAAACGGCTGAAGGTGCATTGCCATTCAGCATCCAGGAGATCCGCCGATTATTGTGTCGCCTGATATGGCGAACGCTGCACTCCGTCGAGCATGTAATGTCGTGGTCAATATGGCGGCGCCGACATCAGTACCGAGCCCGGCAGTGTCATTATCGACGACGCGGCGGTGTGCTCCCGGCGCATCTACGGCTGTAGTAATAAGGGCGACCGACGCCAGACGGCATTATGATCGAGGCGCATACATCTTCATCGGTTTTCCGCACTCGGCTCATCACGCAAATACTGGCGGCCATCCGCCGCTGAGGGCAGTCATTGCTCGGTCCCGGCGCGCCACACGTGGCGGCGCCGAGCAAACTATCTGGCCAATCGAGTCAGCCATGCTGCAGTGCTTCAAATCGGTCGCGCGATGGGACCACGCCGAAGATCCTGCTGTACTCCCCGCTTAACCAAGACGGGCTCTCGCGGCCGACGCTGTAGCCTGCACTATCGACGTCGAGGCGATCGACCCACATCAGCCAGGGGTCTCCCGCCGCCGTAAGGGCTTCTGATATTCAGAGGCTTCATTGCAGTGACCGCTGACATGGTCATGAAAGGGGACAGCTCCCCTCTTTCACGCGGACGCGCCTTTAACGCGATGCGCTCTGCAATCGGCTGGATGGTACCGGCTGAGGGCATGAAGCAGGATGGACCGGCCAGCCTTTCGTAGACATCTTCGAGCCATAATTTATGGCAACCGAGGAGGTCGATATGAGCGGCAAGCG